>JBHYDY010000088.1:0-500 GCA_051860465.1 Mesorhizobium sp. | reverse complement strand
GCCAAAATCGTAGAGTAACGGAGGCAGTTTAGGGGTGTAGCTCAGTTGGTAGAGCGGCGGTCTCCAAAACCGCAGGCCGGGGGTTCGAGACCCTCCGCCCCTGCCACCCTCTAGAAAGAGACAGATGGCCAAAACGAACCCACTCGAATTCCTCCAGGAAGTCCGCCAGGAAGCCAAGAAGATCACTTGGCCATCCCGGAAGGAAACGATGATCACGACCGTCATGGTGCTGATCATGGTGGTCTTGGCGTCCGTCTTTTTCCTGATCGTCGACGCCATCCTGAAATGGGGCGTCGAGAAGATGCTGTTCGGGATGTGAGCCGATGACAAAACGCTGGTACATCGTCCACGCCTATTCGAACTTCGAAAAGAAGGTCGCCGACTCGATCAAGGAGCAGTCGGTCCAGAAGGGACTGGGCGAGCTGTTCGAGGCGGTGCTGGTGCCGACCGAGGAAGTCGTCGAGATCCGCCGCGGCCGCAAGTTCAAGAGCGAGCGCCGC
>JBHYDY010000087.1:0-502 GCA_051860465.1 Mesorhizobium sp. | reverse complement strand
CTTGATCTTCGAATAGACGCGCCGGCCAGGCTTGGAGACGCGGCTGATTTCCTTGATGGCAGGTTCGCCCTCGGAATACTTCAGCTCGATCTCGATCTGGCTGATGCCGGGACGCACCTCCTCGACGCGCCAAGCCCGGATGTAGCCTTCGCGCTTCAGCACGTCGAGCACATCGGTCTTGAGCCGGCTGGCGGGCGCCATGCACTTGGTCTGGCGCGCGCCATGCGCGTTGCGGATGCGGGTGAGCAGGTCGCCCAACGGGTCGGACATGGACATGGGCCGCTCCTTACCAGCTCGCCTTGACCACACCGGGGAGCTGGCCCTTGTTGGCCAGGTCCCGCAGCTGGTTGCGGCAGAGCTTGAACTTCCGATAATTGCCGCGCGGACGGCCCGTGATCTCGCAGCGCAGCCGCACGCGAACCTTGGCCGCGTTGCGCGGCATCTGCGCCAGGCGCAGGGTCGCGTCGAAGCGGTCTTCGATCGGTGCGTCGCGGTCCATCAC
>JBHYDY010000086.1:0-534 GCA_051860465.1 Mesorhizobium sp. | reverse complement strand
TGGCCAGACGGGCGCTGGCGAACCAGCTTCCCAAGCAGTAAAGCACAACGCCGACAGACAATCCTGAGGTGCGAGCCTGTAGGCCCTCCGTCGGCAGAACGAAAACGCCCGGCGGGCGAGCCTCGAAGGACGCACGGCGCATGCGCCAACGCCCTCCGAACGCTGCACGAGCGCGGGGCAAGGGCGGCGGAGAGAGTGGTCTCCCCCCTTGTGGCGGAGACGTCGGCACGCGCTTCACGCGGCCAGCCGCGCCAGCCGCGCGCGCAGATGGCCGCTTCGCAGCCCGTGGCGCGAGACCAGCAGCGTCAACGACAGGTCTTCGCCGCGCCACGCGTTTCGACCGAAACGGGCCAGTCGCATCATCGCGGCCCATCGGCCGCAGGCGCGTGAAAACGCGCCGGGCAGGGCAAATCCGCGGAAATGCATCTCGACCACGCAGCCGGGCTCGTCGGCCGACGGGCGGAACGCGGCCAGTTCCGAGACGCGCGGTCCGGTGTTCAGAAACCGGTCGCCATAGTCCTCGAAGCCGTAGAA
>JBHYDY010000085.1:0-547 GCA_051860465.1 Mesorhizobium sp. | reverse complement strand
ATCTTGTATCGAGGTTACCGGTCGTCAGTTGCCGAGGCCGAGCAACAGACTGACACCCCAGCTCATCAGCTGATCGGCCACCAGGAAGAATATCGAGGCGACGAGAACCATCAGGAACACCATGATGGTCGTGACGACGGTTTCCCGGCGGGTCGGCCAGATAACCTTCGAAGCCTCGGAGCGCACCTGCTGGATAAACGTAAATGGATTGGTCTTGGCCATTCCGGTCCCGATTTTTTCACGACGAGCGGGCGCGCAGAATCATCCGCGCGCCCCGCCCGAGTGGTCCTCTTTAAGGCCTCGGCGGCCAATCTGCAAGAACAAAATGGCAGGGGCAGCAGGGCTCGAACCCGCGACCTGCGGTTTTGGAGACCGCCGCTCTACCAACTGAGCTATACCCCTGCATGGGCGATGGCGGACCATCGCCCTGTCTCGCTGTGTTTAGCCCCTGCCTTGCCAGTTTGGCAAGTAAAATCAGGGGTTAGACGGTGCCAGACCGTGGCCTGGCACCTGCATCATCCTTACTCGATGATGGAAGCAACGACGC
>JBHYDY010000084.1:0-662 GCA_051860465.1 Mesorhizobium sp. | reverse complement strand
ATGCTCGTCTCCACCCATAATCTTGGCAGCGTGCCTGAGTTCTGCGACCGCACCGTTCTTCTCAACCGCACCGTGCTCGCATATGGACCCACCGTCGAGATATTCACGCAGGAGAATTTGGAAAAGACCTTTGGCGGCGTCCTGCGGCACTTCGTGCTGAACGAGAAGGAGGGGGGCAAACCGCGCGCGCTCGACGTCATCACCGACGATGAGCGCCCCTTGGTTTTCCAGGACGGAAAGCCGGCAAGCCACGAACCGTCATATGGCAACGGGGATCGGAGTTAATGGCCTCGCTTCTCGAACCCTTTACTTACGGGTACATGCTCAACGCCATGTGGGTCTCCGCGCTCGTGGGTGGTGTATGCGCGTTCCTCTCCGCATACCTGATGCTTAAGGGCTGGTCGCTGATCGGCGACGCGCTTTCACACGCGATCGTGCCGGGCGTTGCCGGTGCCTACATGCTCGGCCTGCCGTTCTCAATCGGTGCCTTTTTTTCTGGCGGTCTTGCGGCTGCCGCCATGCTCTTTCTTAACCAGCGCACCAAACTCAAGGAAGACGCCATCATTGGCCTGATATTTTCCTCATTCTTCGGCCTTGGGCTCTTCATGGTGTCGCTGTCGCCGACTTCCGTAAATATTCAGACCATTGTGCTTGGCAATATC
>JBHYDY010000083.1:0-673 GCA_051860465.1 Mesorhizobium sp. | reverse complement strand
GACCTTCGACGAAACCCTCGACCTTGGGCCAGATGCCCTCCGGCAGAGCGATTCAATGTTCGCCGGAAATGCTCTAGATGTTTGGTCCCTGCCTTGACCAACACGGATGCACCATTGTGTCGAACCGCGCGACGGGGTTCGGCGGACCGCGAGGCCCGCGAACAATGACTTGGGCGGTGCAGCCGGATGCTGACGGCCGTTCGTTGCGGTACGCGGATCGACGAGGAGATCCGCACGCGTCCGGCGAAGCAGCCCTACGTCCCATTCCCGCCGGATTTACCACTTAGGGTGTACCTTGGCTGCCGATAGTTGCAACTTCGACGAATGGCGTGTATATTCCGGGTGGTATAAGCAGTCGTGAGTTTGATTGGAGTGGCCCATGACCATGCGGATGCGGCTTCCTGGCGGGACTCTGAAGATCAAGCGATACGCCGAGCTCAGGCATGCCGAGCGGAAGCGGGAAGTGCCGGTGATCGTGGTCGGAGGATTGTACTTCGTGTGGTGGAGCCAGTCGGCGACACGGCGAAGAGCAGAAAGCATGCGAAACCCCGACCTTGCGCAGGATTCGTCCGTGAATTCGGGAAACTGACGCGGCGACTAGAGCATTTCCGGTGAACATTGGTTCGCTCTGTTTGTCCGATTGCGAGGCGATCCGCCAGGAGAGCCGCGCGGT
>JBHYDY010000082.1:0-690 GCA_051860465.1 Mesorhizobium sp. | reverse complement strand
CGGCGGATTGGAATTGAAGGTCTTGATCGCCTGTTCGACACGGGCGCGCATGGCCCGCCAGTCGGTAACGCAGGCGCGCACGTCGTTGAGCGTCTTGGCAAGGCTCTCGATCAGCTTCTGGCGATCGGCATCGGCGTCAAGACGGGCGATGTGGAAATGGATCAGGCTTTCGCGCTCGCCCTTTGCCCCCTCTGTCAGCGTTTCGCCGTAGAAACGCAGGAGCTTGCCTTGCTCATCCCGCTCCACAGCGATGATCGGGTGGGCGACCAGCGTGACTTCGATGCCCTGTTCGGCGAGCTCCGCCATGGTGGAATCGAACAGGAAGGGCATGTTGTCGTTGAGAACTTCGAGCACGGAAATCTCGCGCCCGTCCGGCATCATCGGATTAATAACTCGGATATCGGCACTGCCTGCCGTGCGTTGCTGTACATGTTCCCAAGCCTGTTCTGCCAGGAAGGCCAGGGAGGCAGCATCGTAGTTTGCGAGGTCCTCGATCGTGGTATGCGCGAACAGAAGCTCGGCAAAGGCCCGAGGCGTCTTGCCCGGCTGGATGCTTCCCGCTGCCTCGCGGATCAGGGTTGCCCGAGCCTTGTCGTCACGCCACGCCATAACGTCCTCCGTTTGTGGCCACGCCGTCTGACCGCAGATGCTATTGTCTGCTTGATTTCGGAGTGCAACTCTTGGAGCACC
>JBHYDY010000081.1:0-696 GCA_051860465.1 Mesorhizobium sp. | reverse complement strand
GATGAATTCCAGGTGAGTGATCGTTTCTGTCGACAGCGGCACGCCGAGCTGGGTTGGAATCAGGTTCAGCATGATCGGCAGAATGAGGATAAAGGCCGCACCTACGAACGGACCCATGATCGATCCCAGCCCGCCGATGATTATCATAAACAGGAGCTGCAGCGAACGGTCGATCGAGAACGCGAGCGGCTCCCACGAGCCCAGATAGACGAATGCCCAAAGTGCGCCCGCCACGCCGATGACAAATGAAGAGACCGCGAAAGCCGTGAGCTTTGCGTAGAGCGGCCGGATACCGATCAGCTCGGCGGCGATGTCCATGTCGCGGATCGCCATCCATTGTCTGCCGAGATTGCCGCGAACGAGGTTCTTCGCCAGAACCGCGAACACCGTTACGAAGATCAGGCACAGCAGATAACGCTCGATCGGCGTGCCTACGACCAGACCGAAGAAATTCAGTGTCGGTGCATTGACCGACCCTGACGGTGCGTAATTAGTGAACCACGACACCCGTAGGAATACCCAGTCGAAGAAAAACTGCGCTGCGAGCGTTGCAACCGCCAGATAGAGGCCCTTGATCCGCAGACTGGGAACACCGAAGAGGATTCCGACAACCGCGGCCGCGAGCCCGCCGAGCAAAATGGATAGCAGCACGGG
Organism: Mesorhizobium sp.; assembly: GCA_051860465.1. Lineage (GTDB taxonomy): Bacteria > Pseudomonadota > Alphaproteobacteria > Rhizobiales > Rhizobiaceae > Aquibium. The sequence continues at coordinate 42 of JBHYDY010000081.1, read as the reverse complement.
TAACGGCGGGATCGAAATCGCGAAGCCAAGCCAGGCGAGCGG
>JBHYDY010000080.1:0-705 GCA_051860465.1 Mesorhizobium sp. | reverse complement strand
CATGAGAAAGATCATCGTCATCGCAAACGCCAGACTCGCCCAGCTCGAAGCGCAACTGACTTGATGAGGACCGTGGGGGCCGGTCGGTCGTGCGTCCTTCGAGGCTCGGCTTCGCCTCGCACCTCAGGATGAGGACCGTTGGAGGAGTTGGCGGGGTGCGTCCGTCGAGGCTCGCCCGCAGGGGCTTCTCACCTGCAATTGCGAAGGTCGTTCGGGCGAGCAGCTCAGGATGAGGACCTTTTGCAAACGGCTCCCCTCGCTCGAGGAATTCGAGCACCGCCGTCAAAGCGGGATATTGGAGAGAAGCGGCACAAACGGTCCTCATCCTGAGGTGCCCGCGCAGCGGGCCTCGAAGGACGCACCACCTCGTCATGACGACGCGCCTCCCACGCACGCAACCACCCTGCCGCGCCATCGGAATGCGCCTCAGAACCGCTCCAGCGCGGCGAGCGTGACGGAGAGGCCGGGAACGGCCATGGATCGCACCTCCGCGTCGGCCGGCACCTGCCGGATCGAGCCATAGCCATCCAGTCCCGGCGCCGTGTGGACGTGGGTCGTCTCGGTCACCGCATCGATCACCCAGAGTTCGGGGATACCGAAATGCGCCTGGATCAGCGCCTTGCGCCCGAGGTCCCAGCGCAAACTGGAATCGGCGACCTCGACGGCCAGCAGCGCCGTCCTCGGCGCCAGCGCGGCCAGCCCGTC
>JBHYDY010000079.1:0-707 GCA_051860465.1 Mesorhizobium sp. | reverse complement strand
GCTATGCCCATGCCCGGCAATTCCGCCGGATGCGCCGCGAGTTGAAGAAACTGCGCACCTATCTCGGCCGGGTGTTCCGCGACATCGGCCGCAAGATCGCCGGTAATGCCGAACTCGAGGCCAGGTTCGCCCGACTGCTCGGGCTCGTCGAGCGGCTGCTCACCCAGAAACCGAAAGACAGCAACAAGCTCTATTCGCTGCATGCGCCCGAGGTGGTCTGCATCTCGAAAGGCAAGGCCCGCACCCCTTACGAGTTCGGCTGCAAGGTGGGGATTGCAACCACCAACCGGGAAGGCCTCGTGCTGGCCGCCAAGTCCTTTGAGGTCAATCCGTATGATGGCCACACGCTGGCGGCGACCGTCGACCAGGCCGTGGACATCGGCGGCGTCGACCCAGAGCGCATCTACGTCGACAAAGGCTATCGCGGCCACGACTATGCCGGCGCGGGCTCGGTGATGATCGCCGGCAGCAAGCGCGGCCTGACCGCCACGATGAAACGGGAACTCAAGCGACGATCGGCCATCGAGGCAACCATCGGGCACATGAAGACCGATGGGCGACTGGACCGCAACTTCCTCCTCGGCCATGCTGGCGACGCCATCAATGCGCTGCTCGTGGCCGCCGCTCACAATCTGCGCCTGATCCTGGCCGTCCTGGCGCTTTGGCTTGCCTCGTTCCTGCAGGCGCTCCTGCCGACAACGGCGAAA
>JBHYDY010000078.1:0-727 GCA_051860465.1 Mesorhizobium sp. | reverse complement strand
GGCCGGATTGGTTGTCGAGAGTGCCGCCGAGGAGGAAGGGATGTAAGCGCGATCAGCACCACACGGTTTTTCCGAGTTTACAGGAGCGCCTGCTCAGCTGCGAGCCGCCCTGGCGCGGTTCGGCATGAAGTGCGACCGGGATGGCGACGACGGCCCTGGCTATGGCAGCAGCGCTTTCTTCGTCGAGCCGGGAATCCGCGGTGGTCGTGTCCCGGATCGGGGCAATGATGTCACCGGTGCTGGGATGGCCGTGGAGAACTGGGCTCCAGAGCCTTTGGGCGTAGCCGGTGGCGAGCAAGAAGGCAGTGGACCACGCGAAGGCGTCGAACGTTCCGTCCTTGCGTCGCGCAAGGCGCGGACGCCATGTCTGCTGTCAACGCCGGAGGGATTGTGCAGCGCGTGGCCGGAGTAAAAGTGCAGCACTGACGCAAGCAGGAAAGGCCCCGATATCGGGGCCTTTCCTGCTTGTCGCGGTCATGCCTGAGGGGCGGCGTCCGACGGCGGTTCTGACCGGGCTTGGCGCGACCGACGCTTGCTGTGGGCGAGCCTGAAGCTGTCGCCGTTCATCTCAAGGATATGGACGTGATGCGTGAGGCGGTCGAGGAGCGCGCCGGTGAGCCGTTCGGAACCAAACATCACAGGCTGCCGCCATTCTCGATGGGGTTGTGTCTCATTTGACAGTCATTGACCCGCGACACGGACTTGCGGGTCAGCGTCTGGAGCTTGT
>JBHYDY010000077.1:0-839 GCA_051860465.1 Mesorhizobium sp. | reverse complement strand
CGCTGGGCGCTGCGCGGAGCAAAAGCGCCGTAGCTTCTTTCCGCGGCAGGCTCACATGTGACGGCGGATGAACGCGCCGGCTTGGGCCAGCGCGCGGCGTCCGGGTTCGAGATGCGCGTTCCACAGCGGCCAGGCGTGGATCATCTCGGGCCACACCTCCAGCGTGACATCGACATCGGCGGCGCCAAGCGCCGCCGCAAAGCGCGTCGCGTCATCCAATAGTGTTTCGTGCGAACCGACCTGAACCAGCGTCGGCGGAAATCCGCGCAGATCGGAAAACAGCGGCGAAATGCGCGGATCGTTGCGCGCGAAGCCCGAAGGCACGAAGGCGTCGGCGAGTTCGCCGAGATAGCCCTTGTGGATGATCGGATCGACCGCGTCCTTGGTCGCGAGCGAACTGCCCGACATGGTGAGATCGGTCCATGGCGAGGCCAGCCAAGCGCAGGACGGATGCTCGCTTTGTTCGCGCAGCGTGTTGATCAGAACGGCGGTGAGGTTGCCGCCCGCGCTGTCGCCGCCGATGGCGATCTGCGACGGCAAATAGGCTTGCTTGCGTAAGTATCGCCATGCGGTCATGGCGTCGTCGAGCGCCGCAGGAAACGGATGCTCGGGCGCAAGGCGATAGCCGACCGCGAGCGTTCGGATTCCCGCCGCGCGCCCGGCTTCGGTCACCATGCGGCGATGGCTGGTGGTCGAGCCCGAGCAATAGCCGCCGCCGTGGAAGAACATCAGCACGCGCGAGGCATCGCTGCCGGGCGCGAGCGACCATTCGCCGGGCACGCCACCCACATCGACGCTTGTGAGCGCGATGTCATTGGCGACCGGCCAGACCGAGCCGA
>JBHYDY010000076.1:0-854 GCA_051860465.1 Mesorhizobium sp. | reverse complement strand
GTCGGAGAGCCGATCTCCCCCTCGTGGGGGGTCCGAAGGGCGGGCGAGACCCGTGGCTCGCCCCGGCCGGCAGGCAGAGGGGGGCGCGAAGGAACGCGGCGTTCGCCACCGTCCTGTCGACGCCTTGCGGAACACGTCAGCCACCAGAGCCGGCCCGAGGCTTTCCCGAAAGTGTTCCCGATTCGGGCAGCGGGCGAATGGCGACAAAGGGGTGGGAAGCGGAATGGCGGGTTTCGGGCGACGACGCTTAGAAAGCTGCCGTTCTTTGAGTGTGCGATAGCCGTGGCAATGTGCCCTCGTTCCGACATTCAGCTTGGTGGGAGCGGTTTGCGGGCGCCACAATTGGTTCAGAGTGCGGCCAGCTTGGCTTTGCCATCCAATAACCATATGCCGGCCCACTATGATCGAGCAGCAGTGTCTGCATATCGCTTCGAATGGCCCGCAAGAGTGCGAGTTGCAGCAAAGGAAACTGAGCCGGCGCTGCGACCACTGGCGAGGTCAGCCCAGAATACTTCTTGAACACGTACCCGTGCTTCAGCTTTTTGCCTTTCACTTTCGACGTTTTTCCATGATCAACATCGTGCTCCTCCTCGGTACGTAGCGCGTTCACATCCTTGAACGACTCCGGCTTGTCAGGAAGCTTGGAGCCCGGCCCTTCCCAAAAGAGGAAATAGAGGTTCTCTAAGAGCCTCTTGTAATCCTCGTAAGAATTAATCGCTTCTCCGATCTCGAATTGCGCAATTGTAGTTTTGTTGGTCGCTTTAAAAAGGTCGCTTCCTCAAGTATCCCCTCATTTATTATCCGACGGCGAGGACGGCGGCGGTGAGGTTGTTTTGGCGGATCAACGCCTGGAA
>JBHYDY010000075.1:0-892 GCA_051860465.1 Mesorhizobium sp. | reverse complement strand
CTCCATTGTGGTGGAGGCGAGTATGGAGGCGGGCGAAGGGGGCGTGGATAAAAAAATCGGCGAGCGGGAATTCGTGGAAGGTGGCGCGGAGGGTCGCGACACGCTTTAAAGGCACTCCCCTGGGCTGGCGCCCATCACCCACAGGTTGGGAGATCGGCAACTGCGGCGTCGCCGCAACTCCCGCCGTCGTCATCCCGGGCGGTGCCGTCGCGCAGCGAAGTCGGAGACCCGGGAACCTCGAGGCTGGTCATGCATGAGGCGGCGAAAACCGGACGGGTTCTGGATCGGCCCACATGACAAGGCGGCTTTTCGGCACCGTGTTGCCCGTCACCGCCGTCGAGGCATGGATCCCGGATACGACATTCTTCGCTTCGCTCGAAGGTCGTTCCAGGATGACGAACAAGGGGAACGGTGTCCGCGAAATTGGGAACTGATGGTGGGCGTGACAGGGATTGAACCTGTGACCCCTACGATGTCAACGTTAGGTTCCTCGATTTCCGTGGGTTTCCCTGCATTTCCGAAAATTTCTTAAACATCTGATTTCGTTATAATTATCGTCAGATTGCCGCTACTTGTGTTTTCCACGATCGGCCTCGACTTTCTCGAATCTGCCTGCTATTTGCCTGCTGGAAATAGACGGAGGGTCCAGATGGCAGACCTCAGCAAGAGCAAATTGGACGCACTCACCGCAAGTTCTCGCCCCGTCGTGGTGTGGGATCGGGGTCGCCTTCCTGGGTTCGGGGTCAAGGTCATGCCATCCGGGCGAAAGGTTTTCATTCTCGACGCGCGCATCGATGGAAAGAGCCGCCGCCTTACCTTAGGCCGCTACGGACCGTTGACGCTGGATGCTGCCCGGAAAATGGCAGCCGACCGGCTGCTCGAAGCGCGCCTA
>JBHYDY010000074.1:0-933 GCA_051860465.1 Mesorhizobium sp. | reverse complement strand
AGTGTCTGAATCAGAATGACCGGCGTTTTTTCAGGCTCTTGCAAGCCGCCGGGTGAGCATGCGGACGTTAGCGATGAAGACCCAGGCCTGTGCGGATTCGATGGATCGCTCAAAGTCCTTGGCCAGCCTCCGGCATCTGCCCAGCCATGCGAAGGTTCGTTCGACGACCCATCGGCGCGGCAGGACTTCGAAGCCTTTAGCTTTGTCCGATCGCTTGACGATCTCCATCGTGAACTTGCCGACCTTTTGCAGGGCGCCCCGCAGTTTCGGCCCGGCATAGCCGCCGTCGGCGAAGACATGGCGCAGCCACGGCCAGCGCTTGAGGATGGATTTCAGGACGGCCGGCGCGCCGTCGCGATCCTGCACGTCGGCGGCGTGGACGACGACGCCAACCAGCAGGCCCAGCGTGTCGACGACGATGTGACGCTTGCGGCCCTTGACCTTCTTGCCGGCGTCGAAGCCCCGTATTCCGCCGCTTTCGGTGGTCTTGACCGACTGGCTGTCGATGACCCCGGCCGTCGGGCTTGCCTCCCGGCCTTCCCGTTCGCGTGCCGCCATGACGAGTTCATTGTTGACGGTGCGCAGCAGGCCTTCGTCGCGCCAGCGCCAGAAATACTTCTGCACCGTCGAGAACGGCGGGAAGTCCTTCGGCAGAAGCCGCCACGCGCAGCCCGACGAAGCCATGTAAAGCAGCGCGTTTACGACCTCGCGCAAGTCCGTCTTCCGGGGCCGGCCGATCCGGTTGGGCGTCGGCATCAGCGGCTCGATCAGGGCCCATTCGACGTCGGTCAGGTCGCTTGCGTAGCGCCGGCAGCGCCGTTCATACTGGGGGCGAGTGGTTTCGGTCCAGGGCATCGTGATCTCCGTCGAATCTCAGCAATCCGACTGAATCACAACCCGCTGAAATCACTCACTTCTTTTTGGAGCAGACAC
>JBHYDY010000073.1:0-1103 GCA_051860465.1 Mesorhizobium sp. | reverse complement strand
CGATGCGGCCAACGGAATCCTGACCAAGGACATCGACGCCGACGCGCTCCAGGCCGACCCGACCGGCACGGCCGACAACTACTTCCTGCTCGACACGGGCTCGACGACCGCCGCCACCGGTACCGAGATCACCCTGACGGGCACGAACACCACCGAGGAAATCTCGGCGATGGTGCGGGCCGTGGACTCGATCCTCACCCAGTTGACCGACGCTGCCGCCGATCTCGGTGCTTCCAAGAAGCGCATCGACATGCAGAATACCTTCGTCTCCAATCTCATGGACACGATCGACAAGGGCGTCGGCGGCCTGGTCGATGCGGACATGAGCGCGGAATCGACTCGACTGCAGGCTCTCCAGGTGCAGCAGCAGCTCGGAATCCAGTCCCTGTCGATCGCCAACGGCAATTCGCAGCAGATTCTGTCCCTTTTCCGCGGGTAAGACTCTCTTAACTAAGCGACTTAACTGGAAAACAATGTCCCGGCTGTACAAGGCTGGGACATTGTCGTTTCAGGACGGATCGCTTGCCCCGCTGGGGTGCCCGATAGGCATGACGCCGCCCCGTCTTACCGGTCCAGCCCGGTATGTCGTGTACAAGCGTTAGTAAGGGGACACCCATGTCGAGCATCAATACGAACGTCCAGGCAATGACGGCGCTGAAGGCGCTCAATGCCACCAACAAGGCGTTGGAATCCACTCAGACCCGCATTTCGACCGGCTTCAAGGTCGGTGAAGCCAGCGACAACGCCGCCTACTGGTCGATCGCGACCACGATGCGTTCGGACAACAAGGCGCTGGGGACCGTCAAGGACGCGCTGGGTCTGGGCCAGGCGAAGATCGATACGGCCTACACCGGCATGAACGCCGCGATCGAGGTCGTCGACGAGATCAAGACCAAGCTCGTTGCCGCCAGCGAGCCGGGCGTCGACCAGTCGAAGATCAACAAGGAAATCACCGCCCTCAAGGATCAGCTGGTTTCCATCACGACCTCCGCTTCGTTCTCGGGCGAGAACTGGCTGGGCAATGACGGCGCCGTCGGCACCAAGTCGATCGTCGGCTCCTTCACCCGCGATTCCTCGGGCTTCGTCTCGATCGGCACGCTCGA
>JBHYDY010000072.1:0-1251 GCA_051860465.1 Mesorhizobium sp. | reverse complement strand
CTCGGCTACCGGTTCCGCCATGATCGCATCGGCGGCAAAAGCCGGCGTCGCCGATACAAGGGCTGCTGCAGCGGCGGCGCCCAGCAATCCAACTGACAATCTTTTCACGACGAATCTCCCCGTTATCGTTCGATGTGCAACAAACTACCGCAAGGCCCGCGTCCGGAAAACAAACTCCGCGTTCCGATGCCATTTTTGGCGCCGTTTTCCTGCCCGGTTGTTGCGAATCCATCACACTCACCGGTGCGACGTCTCGGAACGCCGCGACGCGACCCTGTACGATTCGCGCGACATCCTGGAGGCCCTTTTGGCCAGCTTGGCCGTCACCGGAAAGGCACGAACCGCGGAAACGACCTCGCCCAAGGTTCTGTCGCCGCTCAATTCCCTTGTGCAATCAGGTTTTTAGCTGGCGCACCCGACAGGATCCGGACCTGTGACCACTGCCTTCGGAGCAGCGGAAAGAGCGTCGCACCCAAGATCGTTCATTCCGCCGCGGGTGGTTTGGGACAAGGTCAAGGTCTTTCTCGATCGTCGGGCTGGTGGCCCGGCGGAGACTAAGGCCGACGAAATTAGCCCGAACCGGCCCGGCCGACCGGTCGCCCCCGCTTGTACGAAGCGGGAAAGGGCGACCGGCAGGTTGCCGACGTCGGCACTCGTCCAGAGAGCGTGTCCTCGCCGGCGCGGACCAAGCGGTGGACGAGGCGGCTGGGTTCGGGGGCATGATGCGCCCAACAAAATCATGTCCGCCAGGATTCCCGGCGGACATGTCAGGCAAGCCGGCTCGGCCAATACGGCTCGAACTTAATTGAAGAATGCGAAGTGCAGATCATCCGAATAGGAGAGGGGCGCCCTCAGATTGGTGAAATCGAAGGTCCTGGCGCCCGAACGGTCTTCTTCCTGAAGCGAACCGCCGAGGGACATGCGCAGACCAACCTTGAAGGTGTGGGCCCATACGTCGACCTCGACCGGACCAGTTGCTACCTGAACGTAATCGCCCTGGTAGCCGACGAAACCGGAAATCGGCGAAGCCCCCAGCTGCTGTTCGTAGTTCACGGCCAGCTGCAGCCAGTCGAGGTCGCCGTCGCCGAAGATAGAATCGTCGGGGCCGGTCGTGAACTGCGCATGGTCGGAGATACCGTAGGCGACCGAACCCTCGAGCCGCGAACCGGGGGCGAAGAAGTAGCGCGCGCCCAGCCGTCCGAACCACAGGTCGTCGACATAGTCGTCGCCCGCGAGGCGACCCGCATAGCC
>JBHYDY010000071.1:0-1419 GCA_051860465.1 Mesorhizobium sp. | reverse complement strand
CGTCATGAGAAAGATCATCGTCATCGCAAACGCCAGACTCGCCCAGCTCGAAGCGCAACTGACTTGATGAGGACCGTGGGTGGCCGGGCTCACGCCTCATTGGACGTCGATCCCTTCCTCGTGCCGCGACTCACTCCGACGCTCGAGGAAGAGGAGCGACCCGGCACCAACTGTCCTCATCCTGAGGCGCGAGCCCGCAGGGCCTCTCGCGCAGCCACCAGCCCCCGGCGGGCGAGCCTCGAAGGACGCACCGCGCCCGAGCCCTGCGCCGGCCTCCGGCGTCAGCCGAGCATGCCGACCACGTCTTCGGTGCGGCGCACGTCGCCGAAGGTGGCGGCGACGTTGACCAGCGCCGCGACGTGTTCCTCGTCGGTGACGGCGGCGTTGGCGTCCTCGACGAAGACGACCCGGTAGCCGATCATCATCGCGTCGCGCGCCGTGCTCTCGCAGCAGCGGTTGGTCAGGGTGCCGCAGATGACGACATGGTCGATGCCGCGCGAGCGCAGCACCATGTCGAGCGTCGACGCCCCCTGGATGAAACAGGAGAAGCGGTTCTTCGACACGTGCAGATCGCCGGGTTCGACCGCGAGCCCGTCGGCGAGACCGTGCCAGGGCGAGTTCTCGCTCAAGGCGGCCAGCAGCCGGGCGCCGCTCTCTTGCGTGTTGAACAGCTCGAAGAACACCGGCCAGGGATGCGCGCCTGTTTCGTCGGTGAGCGTCGTCCTGATCCAAACCACCGGCGAACCCGCCGCGCGGCAGGCGGCGGCGAGCCGGTTGATGTTGGGCACGATGCCGCGCGCCAGCGGCACCTCCACCGGCGCGCCCTCGGCCACGAAGGCCTTCTGCATGTCGACGACGACGCGCGCGGTGCGGGCCGGGTCGAGCCGGTCGAAGATCTCGAACCGGCCGCGCCGGCGGGCGATCTTGTCGCGGAAATGGTCGGGGATGGTGACGCTGTGCATCCGGCAGGGATGCCATGCGGGGCGGAGAGGGGCAAGGGGTGGACAGGCGGGGGCATGGGCGCGGAAATCCGGGGACGGTCTTCTTGATTCGGCTTGAAGACGACTTGCAATCGATGGCGAATACAATCCGAATTCCGTAAACCGTCCCCGTGTTTCCGCGCATGCGCCGACGCGCCGCGCGGCGGCCGTTTCCGGCCGCCCGGCTCATCGGATCAGACGGGGAGAGGACGTTCGCGGAAACGGGCGCGTCAGGACGTGTCGTGAATCGCGGGCGGCCAGCCGCTGGACGCGCCGAGGCCGGCAAGGGCGAACGGCGCGAAGGCGTGCTGGGCGGGGTCGCGGCGGGTCGTCCAGCCGGCGGGATGGTCGAACCGGCCTTCCGGCGGCAGCAGCGCGCCGAGCAGCGCGGCCAGCGTGCGAAAACGCCAGGCGAGCACCGCCGTTTCGTCGTGACTGT
>JBHYDY010000070.1:0-1894 GCA_051860465.1 Mesorhizobium sp. | reverse complement strand
TGAAATCAAAACAAAACGGAAAAATCAAACCGGAAAAAACACGCGAAAACCGGGCAGCGGCGACAGCGCAGTATAAATAAGTATTATGGGGCTCCTATACCCCCCCTACCTAGTATTTCTCTCTTACGTATTCATCCTCTATAAATTTTTTAGTCCGATTTCGTCTTACGACGTCGGAGACAATAGTTAACTAGCCTTCGTATCTACTCAGCAGTCGCTTAGCGCAGCGATCCAATACGGTGGCCGCCGAGCATTAGCCCGATCAGACGCCGCGCCTCCGCATCGATCGCCGGTAGCTGATCCTGCCAGACCGCGACGGCTTCGTCACGCAACATCTCGCTCGGCACCGCAGGTCCCCAAAGCCTTTCGATCGGCAGCCGTGCCTGGCCCACGCGCTTGAACGCCTCGTTGCCGTAGCCCTTGACCAGGAAGGCCGAGCGGTAGGTCTGGGCCCTGCCCCAGATCCTGGCACGGACACCGTAGGAGAACTGGCGCGGCTTGAACACCGACAGCGGCAGATGCGGGCCGGTGCCGGTGATCCTCGTCTCCAGCCGGTTGCGACGGGCGCTGTCGAAGCGCATCGCCGCCTTGACGACCGGACGCGGGATGGAGGTCTGCTTGACCAGGGCGCGTCGATTCGCGGTGTAGGCCTTGCGGCCTTCCTTGTTCAGCGCCATCGAGAAAGCACGACGGGCTTCGCCCTCGCCAAGACGATGGCAGGCGGCCTCGAAGCGGATGCGCACGTCGTCGGCGTCGAGGACGACAAGCCGCATAGACAAGACTTTCCGAATAAACTTGCCGAAGTTGTTAGCGTCCGTTGCTAAGGACGCCGGCAGGAGCGAAAAACACCGTCAACAGCCGCGCCGCATCCGAATCATTGCGTATTGATGAGACGCTGGACCCCGTGGTTCTGGACCTGCGCCTTGACCCCCGCTTTCCCATCTTCGTGGAAGCGATCGCGCCGCACGCGTTCAGCCGAACGCCTGAGGAGCCCAGCGCAAGGCGCTCCCCGTTCGGGAGCGCCTTCCACGCCTCGGTCTCTTCAGAAGTGGAAGACTACGCCGACGCGGCCCGTCAACGTGTTGAAGTCCAGCCGCAGGTCTTCGCCGTATCCTTCGATCGGTACGTCGCGCCGGCCGAAGAAGCTGTAGATGCCTTCGGCGCGGAAGGAAACGCGCTCGTTCAGCCGCGTCTCGATGCCGAGACCGGCCTGGAGACCGGATAGGGAAATGTCCTGGGTAGCCAAATTGTTGGGCACGTCGTATTCGACCGGCGCCTCGGCTTCCGCAACCGCGAAGCCAGCACTTGCATAGACCAGCGTGGCAGGATTGAGGAGATAGCCAACGCGGGCGCGCGCTGCGACCGACCAATCCTGACGAATTGCTGGACCGTAGTCGCCACCGCCATACATGTAGCCGCTGATGCGTCCGAGGTTTCCCTCGCCCTCAACGCCGACGACGATGGATGGAGACATCTGCCAATTGAAGCCGGCGAAGGCTCCGCCGAAAGCGCCATGGCCGCCAATATCCTGCGTGTAGCCGCCGACGTCGTCGGCGTAGCTTTCCTCGACGTTGAACATGCCTGCGCCACCGTGGACGCCCGCATAGAAGCCCGACCAGTCATAGGCGGGCATCGGCTCGGCCGCGCCCCCCGGCGCGCCAAAATGATAGGCGGCGCCGATGCGAACGACGAGGGTTTCCGCGTCGACGAGCATGTTACTCGTCGGATCGGTCCAAGGGATCAACTTGTCCTGGTAGGCCGTGAAGACACTTTCGAGACGAAGCGAGAGCCGGTCCGTCGCGAAGGTCTCGATGCCGAAGCCGAGTTGCAGTCCGTGGGCTCTGTAGCGCGCCTCGAAGTCGCCCTGATCCCAGTAACTGATGTACTCCGACTC
>JBHYDY010000069.1:0-4570 GCA_051860465.1 Mesorhizobium sp. | reverse complement strand
TTCCGAACCGGCTTTGACCACATCCGAAATCGTCTCAGATCCAGTCCTCTCGATGCAATCACGCCATGGCACCGGATAACACCAAAACAGCAAAAATCCCGCAGAGTCGTGTAGTGTGCTCTAAGGCTTATTCGGTCCGGTATATGAAGAGTTGAAAGCTTGTTGGCTCCCTGCTGCTGGTAAGCACATCGAGTTCGACGGTGCGACTAGCCCGCGCAGTGAACACGAGCCGGGCCGGGTCGCCCCGATTCGTGTGATCCTCCTGGCCCGCATCGCCCAGCCGAAGTTGGACCGCCTCCGAGCTCAGCGAAAATGCCATAATCGCGTAGCCACGCCCCGCTTCGAGGTCGAGCGCGAACTTCCGCACCTCAAAGCCGCGGCCAACCTCCATGTGAACCGGCTCCCGCACGGCCCGGAACGTCCGGGTGTCGCGGTTGGAGACGTCGGCAAGGAACTGTGTGAGGATATATTCGCCAAACGTGTCGAACCCGGCCAATTCCGGCTCCCAATACGCCGCCTGCTCGGCCGCAACGTCGAAAGATGAGAGGTCGTCTAGGAATTGGTGCAGCAGATCGGCTCGCTGGGCATAGTTGACCAGCGCCGCGCTCGGCACCCTGTTTGCTTCCTTCTGCTCGCCCGCGGCGCCCGGCTTAGGCACGTTCACCACCGTTCCGGAGCTAATGACGGCGATGACCCTCCCACGTTCGTCGATGACGGGGCCGCCGCTGGTGCCGCCGGTGATAGGGATGGTGTTGTGGATCAGGCGGCCCTGGTCACCGTCTGCAAGACGCATGAAGAAGTTGGTGCGCGCGCTAATCTCGCCGAAATGAACCCGCGGCACCGCGTCTTCGGCAGCACGCTCGCCGCCTTCGATACCGCGAAGAAAATAGCCGGCGAAGGCTATCCGCTGTCCCACGCGGAGGTTGCCCGCTTCCTCCGGCAGCAGGGGCCGGAGCACGGGCCCTGCATTCGATCCTGGTGCCAGTTCGAGGATCGCCAGATCGTAGGCGCCTGGCAGGCGCACGTGCCTGAAGCCACCGTCGGGCGTACGCGTTCCGATCCGGTCGGCTTTCTGACGGAGGAAGGCGTTGAAGACGCTATGGGCCGGATGCGGGATCATGTCGGCGATAGGCCATTCAGTTACTCTGCCTGGGCTCCGCACAACTATCTTCAGATCTTCCCGCCCGCGGAGCTCGTCCACGACATGAGCGTTTGTGATCATCCGTGTGGGCGAAACCGGCCAGGCGGTAGCAACCGGCCATTCTAGATCGCCCCGCTTCGCCACGACCACGTGGGCGGCCGCATGCAGGGTCTCGGCCCAATCGCGCCAGTCGGCGGGTTGCTCGCGCGCCTGCGCCTCCTCCTGAGCCAACAATTCAGTGATCCGCGCAAGCTCGTCGATATCTGCAAAGAGCTTCACCAGTCCAAAGCCGCCACCTACCACCGCAACAGCGAGGCACACGGCGACCAGCACGACGTGGCGCCTTAGCTGCGTCACAAGCTCGCTTGTGCTCGGTATCTTCTCTTGCAGTTCGGTTGTCTTGTCCGAAATCCAACTGCGAAGGCGCTCGAGTTGGCCCGGCGATGGTTGCAGTAGCTCGAAGCGTAGCTTCGGACCGTCTTTCGCGTTCCCGAGGGCAATCTCGTCCTCATCATTCAGTTTGGCGCGGGAGCTGACCGGCCGGCCGTTGATATCGGTGTACTTGTCGGGCTGCCGTACGACCTCCCACTCTCCGTCGGCCTGCCGCCTGATCAGGAGGTGGCGCCTCGACGCCAGACAGTCGGCTTTTGGCAGGACGAAGTTCGCCCACGTCTCGTCGCGCCCGACGAGTATCTCGTTGTGTTCGACGGGGAACTCGACGGCCTGACCTGCCCCCGCCCCGGAGATCTGGGTGATTCTCACCCCGCATTCAAAGGCCTTGATGCGGGGCGGTCCCGCGAGGCCCGACTGGCGCCGCCACCACGATAAACCCATGTGCTGCCCACCTGTTCACCGCGCGGAAGACGCGGCTCCTACCTTTCCAGGTCCTCGCCACCTTATGTGCCAATTACAATTGCGACACAATCCGGCGATTTATGGGTGTTCCCGGTGAGTGGCTCCGTTCCAATCGCGTTCCCCTCGCCGGATGATGTACCCTATCCGCCCAAACCTGGCGTGCGGTGTTGGTCTTGTCGAGCAGCCTCTCGCGCAGCCGCGCGTCCTCGTTGGCAGCGCCATCCGCCGCCTGCCACTTGCGGATCAAGCCGAACCGCCGGTCGATCGAGACGTGGTTCTGGCCACGGGTGTCCAACGACAACCCCTTCTCCGAGGCCCTGTTCCGGACCTGCAAGTATGTGCCAAGCTGGCCGACGCGTGGCTTCGACTCTGTAGAGGCTGCGCGCGATTGGGTGGTAGGCTTCGTCCGCTGGTACAACACCGAGCATCGGCACAGCGCAATCCGCTTCGTGACGCCCGATCAGCGTCACCGCGGCGAGGACGAGGCGCTGTTGGACATGGGGTCGATCGCGAGGGACTGGAGGTCCATGTCTCCCACACGCGCGGCATCGCCTCGCCCACCATCAGGCGCGAATTGCGACGACGAAACGGCATTGAGCCGGTCATCGGCCACATGAAGCAGGACGGCCATCTCGAAAGAAACGCCCTCAAGGGCGCCGAGGGAGACGTCATCAACGTCCTGCTCTGCGCCATCGGCCACAACCTCAGGCTCCTCCTGGCATGGTTCAGGAAGCTCTTGTTGCTGATCCTGGCCGCCCTTCTGTTCCGGAGCAGCGCGGGACACATGCGCGTCGCCTGACAAAACCGGATTCTTCACGGGCGACCAACTACCTTGACGAATACCGCCGACGAGCCGACGACGCCGAGGTCGTGTGGCTGTTTTCCCTGGTGCTCGGGTTCAGCCGCCTGATCTGGGCGCGCTTCGTCGTCCATCAGGATCTGCCGGCGGTCCTGCGCTGCCATGCGAGCGCCTTCGAGGCGCTGGGCGGCGTTCCCCGCGAGGTGCTCTACGATCGCATGAAAACCGCCGTCATCGGCGAAGGAGAGAGGCGGGCGTCGACGATCTGGCCGCCCATGGCGATGTAGCCCGAGGCGCGAAGCGCGGCATCGAGCCGGTCGAACAGGGACTGGATGGCGCCGGCCCTGGTGAGCTTCTCCCGAAACAGCCAGATCGTGCGTGCGTCCGGCACGCGGTCGGACAAGCCCAGGACCCGAAAGCGCATGAAGGACAGCCGGTCGCTGATCAGGAACTCGGCGCGCTCGTCCGATAGGCTGTTATGCGCGCAGTCTCGTCGCCGGAGGCGGTTACGACACCACGGTGCCGCTGCTCGCCCGGGGCGGCACGAAGACTGCGCGGCTCTGGACATACGTGCGCGACGACCGGCCCTTCGCCGGAACCGCCCCGCCGGCGGTGGTCTTCCGCTTCTCGCGCGATCGGGGCGGCGCACATCCGACCGAGCATCTGACGGGGTGGACGGGCGTCCTGCAGGCCGATGCCTATGCCGGCTACAATGACCTCTACCGCGGCGACCGCAAGCCGGGGCCGGTCCTCCCCGCGCTGTGTTGGTCACATGCCCGGCGCAAGTTCTTCGAACTGGCCGACATCGCGGGCAACATCCGCAAGGGCAAGGAGGCGAACGCGATCTCGCCGGTCGCCTTCGAGGCCGTAAGGCGCATCGATGCGCTGTTCGAGATCGAGCGCGACCTGAACGGCCAAGACCCCGCCGCCCGGCTCAAGGCGCGCAAGGCGCACTCGGCCCCGCTGGTCGAGGACCTGGAACGCTGGCTGCGGGCGGAGCGCGAGCAGTTGTCGAAGCACGCCAAGGTCGCCAAGGCCATCGACTACCTTCTGTCGCCCGATCACTGGCCGGGCTTCACCCACTTCCTGTCCGACGGCCGGGTCTGCCTCAGCAACAACTGCGCCGAGCGGTCGCTGAGAGGGGTCGCCCTGGGCAGAAAGTCATGGCTCTTTGCCGGTTCCGAGCGCGGCGGACAGCGCGCCGCCTTCATGTACTCGCTGATCGGCACGGCAAAACTGAACGGCATCGACCCGCAGGCCTGGCTCGCCGACGCCATCGCCCGGATCTCCGACCTGCCGGTCTCGCGCCTGCCCGAGTTGCTGCCGTGGAACTGGCCGCAGACTGCTGATCTGTTGAAGGAAGTCGCATGATGGCACGCGTCACGCTGGTTTACGGCATTGATGAGGTCGCCCGCCGGATCGGCGAAAGTCGCGAACTCATCGAAGTCATCAGTTGGAACGAGGACAACATCGACTACGGCGAGTTGATCCGGGTCCACAATGGCACCGACAAAAGTCTCGTCACATTCACCCAACGCGGCACCGAGTCCCTTCAGGAGTTCCTGGCCGACGTGCGCACCTGGGCCGGCGGCATCCGTCAGTTCCTCATCGACGAGCAATGTGAGCCAGACGTCATCGACGTCATCATGGCGAACGAGAAAAACGCCTGAAGGAAGGCGGCCCTCGGCGAAGGCTTACGCTTTACCTGAAGGCGATCCAGATCCTCGTCCGCCAGGCGAAGCGGCATGGGATCGTGCTCCGGCAAAGCCACACCC
>JBHYDY010000068.1:0-6923 GCA_051860465.1 Mesorhizobium sp. | reverse complement strand
ATCGACCTTCGACGAAACCCTCGACCTTGGGCCAGATGCCCTCCGGCAGAGCGATTCAATGTTCGCCGGAAATGCTCCAGCAACAATTCTTGCGGTGACGCGATCCGTTCGCGCTGAAAGCGCCGCCGCGGATAGCGAACTCGGTCCCGGATCTGGCCCTGTATCGACAAGGATGCGGTTCTCCGCCGCGGGCCAGACATGTTTTTGCGAACGGCGCGCAGGGCGGGGCCGCTTGTGCTTCTTCAGACGGGATGCAAGTCTTGTCCCGCGCCCTCTCGATTGGCAGGATGTACGCGGTGGAGGCGATGACCGGCCGTTTGGTGGATTCATGAGCGTCCCGGAAATCCTCCAATCGCGGCATTCGCCCGCGCGCCCGTCCCGGCCGGAAACGGATGGCCCAAAGGGACGAGAGCTGGTTTGAAAGTGACGTTTTGAGCACGCAGAGCCTGCATACCGGCACCCCAGGTGCGATGGCTAGTCCAGCCTCCGGCAGGCGATGGTTCGTCGCGCATGTCTTCACCGGGCGCGAAAGAGCAGCCGAGACGCACCTCAAGAACCAGGGGTTCAAAACGTTCTACCCCGTGGAAATCCGGACGGTTCGGCATGCAAGGCGACAGCTGACCAGGGAGAGAGCCTTTCTGCCCGGCTATCTTTTCGTCGAGTTCGATCCTTCGAGCGATCGCTGGCGAGCCATCAACGGCACGCATGGGGTCAAGCGGCTGATCATGCAGTTCGAACGCCCCGTTCCCTGTCCGAGGGGATTGGTGGAGAATCTGCTCGCGTCGGCCGACGAGAAGGGCGTCATCGATACGAGCGATCGGCTGAAGCCCGGCCAGAAGGTCAAGGTCAGGGCGGGTCCGTTCGCCGAGGTCGTCGGAACGCTCGAACGGCTGGACAATGCAGGCCGTGCGCGTGTCCTTCTTGAAATCATGTCGGGCGAAAGGGCTGTCCGCATCGGCATCCACGATATCGAAGCTGTTTGACGGACGACGGCCCCGGAGGCCGTTCCGCTTTTGCCGCGATGGGCGCGCTCCCGTCGGCGATCACGCAGGCCGCGGATTGCCGTAGCGGCCTCAACGCTCTGGTCGCATGCCTGCCCGGGCACGGTATGCCTCAGCGCGAGCGGTCCTCGGTCGGCGGTCCGGGCTCCATGTCCAGGTCTTCGATGTCGAGATCGATGTGGATGTCATCGGTGACGGGCGGAGCAGTCGCATCGGCGGGAAGCGTTTCCAGCCAGTCCCAGAACTCGAGGTCGCGACCGTCCGGACCATCCTCCTGATGCGGCGTTGGGCCCTGCGCCAGCGCGTCGGCGAGACTGACGCCGATGTCGGAGGCCGCCGAACCGGAAACCGGTGCGAACCCGTGGGCACGCCTGCGTGCCTGGGACGATCGACTGATGGCTCGGGAACTGTCCGCAGCGACCCCGCCAGCCTCGGGAGCTTCCGCGATCGTGCGGACCTTGTTGATTTCGGTTGCAAGCAGTTCCAGCAGCTTTGCCTGCCTGGACGCCGCTTCCTTCTGTTGCCGGTCCATTGTAACCGAGAGGTCGGCAACCTGACGCTCCACCTGTCTGCGGAGACGATCCTCGAGATCCTTGATGTCAGAGGCCTGTCTTTCGGCAAGTTTGGCTATCTGCCGCGACATGAGTTCGATGGTCTGTTCGCAAGCCGAGAGCCTCGACGTCAGGCTGTCGAGCTTCTCAAGCAGGATCCGCACACCTTCGGAGGGGCGTGGTTGAGCGCGCGACTCATCGTCCGGCGCAGCCTTCCCACTCCTGTCGTCCGCTTGGCCTTCAGCGTCCATCGACGGCTTCACCGGCGATCGATCCGCATCGGCGGGATCGCGGTTCGGTTGCAGGAACCTCATCCGTCCCGTCTCCTGGTTCAAGATCGCTCCACCGCGTTCATGATGTGACGGCTTGCACAGTCCGATCGGACCGATCCTATCCGGTCGTACGGCGCGAGGCAGGAGCGATCCGGACCCTCGGCCACGTTCCCCACGCTAAAGGCCGTGATTCAGCGCCCAGGATCGTTGAACAGAAACGACAAGCACACATTCAACACGTGCCTGATTCGTCGATGGTCGTCAAACAGGTCCGGCGCTGGATTGGTCCGGTCCTTGTCTTCACGCACTTCGCCATGGCGATTATGAAAATTCATCACGCCAACACAATACGTCGATGGCAATATATGCCAATAAACGGCAAAATTGTATTATAGACATATGCCATTCTCCAACCAATGGTTCACCACCATTTACATTCTATTTTAGAACTTTGCGATTTATTGCTGGGCGATCAGAGTGCTTGCCGCTGGAGGCCTTTTCTGTCATTCCGCGATCAGGTCCCTCCCGGCGTTTCACCCGGGAGTGCGGTAGCCGTTGGAGAAGGCGTCGGCGAATGGCGGTGAAGGTGATCGTCCCCGGAGCGAAGCCCCTTGCGGCGAATACGCCGCAACGCAAGCGCTTTGCTTTGTTCGATGCGGGGCGGCCGGCAATATGTGGACAGGAGTTTTCGGGTTGATTTCGAGCCGCATGGCTGGACCGGTTGTTGCGCCTGCCAGGCACCGCTTCCTGCGCCTGCGCTACCAGCTCCTGGGCGGATTGCTGTTTGCCATCGCCCTGCCGGTTCTGTTGAGAAGCCTGGGCAGTCTATCGATACTCACAGCATCCACGACCCAGAACACGGTCCTGGCGGCATTTGTGGCGCATGTGCTGGGCTTCCTCGCCTTCCGGCGGATCGGGAGTTTTCCCGGCGTCGCGGCTGCGGGCTTCATCCTGCCGACCTTCGCGCTGACCTACGGCCTGGTGTTCGCGGTCATCTTCTTCTTTCGCATCGACTACAGCCGCTTCCAGGCCGGCGGCAGCTTCATCCTTTCGATGCTCTGGTACTTCGGCTGGAGCATCGCCATGCGTCGGGTGGTCCGCTACCGCCTCGCGGTCGTGCCAGGCGGAAACGTGACCGGCATCGAGCGCATCCACAACGTCGAATGGCATCACCTCGCCTCGCCCGATCAGCCAATGGTCGGGGTCACCGGCATCGTGGCCGATCTGACGGCCGACCTGTCAGAGGCCTGGGAGCGTTACATCGCCGATGCGGCTTTGGCCGGGATCCCGGTCTACCACGTCAAGCAGGTCACGGAATCGCTCACCGGTCGCGCCGAGATCGAGCATCTGTCGGAAAACACGCTCGGGTCGCTCAACCCCAACCAGTTCTATCTCAGCTTCAAGGAGGCGGCCGATCGCGCCGCCGCGCTGGTGGTGCTGGTCGTGCTTTCGCCGCTCTTCCTGGTGATCGCGGCGGCAATCCGGCTTGATTCCACCGGCCCGGTCCTTTTTCGCCAGCAGCGGGTGGGTTATCGGGGCGCGATCTTCACCGTCTACAAGTTTCGCTCGATGACGGTCGAGCCGGCCTCCGAAGACGATCGCGAGCGGGCCATGACGCGGCCGGGGGATGGTCGCGTCACGCGCGTCGGTCGGTTCCTGCGCAATTGTCGTCTCGACGAACTGCCGCAGGCGCTGAACATCCTGCGGGGCGAGATGAGCTGGATCGGCCCGCAGCCCGAAGCGATCGCGCTGTCCCGATGGTACGAGGCGGAACTGCCGTTCTACCGCTACCGGCACATCGTGCGGCCGGGGATCACTGGCTGGGCGCAGGTCAACCAGGGCCATGTGACGGAAGTGGGCGACGTGCTCGAGAAACTGCACTATGATTTCTACTATATCAAGAACTTCTCCCCATGGCTCGATCTGGTGATCATCCTCCGCACGATCCGGGTGATGGCGACGGGACAGGGCGCGCGCTGATCCGGTGAACCCAAAAGCGACACACGACCGGGCATCCATGCGCTCCTCGCTCGCCGAGCTGTTCCGTCAGCTGTCGGCGCGGCGGCGGCGCCAGTTCGGCATGCTGCTTTGCCTCATGCTGGTCGGCGCCGTGGGCGAACTCGTCTCCATCGGCGCCGTGCTGCCGTTCCTCGCGGTCATCGCCGACCCTCAGGGCGTGATGCAGCATGCGCGGGTCCAGGGCTTCCTGCATGTTTTCGGGATCGATACGCCAGTCCAGATCGCCGTCGCCGCGGCGATCCTGTTCGCGGTCGCCGCGCTGGCCGCGGCGGCGGCGCGCCTGCTCCTCGTCTATGTCAGCCAGCGTTTCGTCTTCGGCCTGGCGCGCGACCTCAGCGTCGCCATCTACGACCGCACGCTGCATCAGCCCTATACCTACCATACGGGGCAAAACAGCAGCGAGACGCTGGCGGCGATCAACAAGGCGCAGCTCGTCACCGGCCAGATCCTGATGCCGCTGATGCAGGCCACCACCGCGTCGGTCATCGCGGTCTTCATCCTCATGGGGCTGCTCTTCATCGATCCGCTGATCGCGCTCGGGTCCGGCCTCGGCTTTGCCGCGATCTACCTCCTGGTCATGGGCATCACCCGCAAGGTGATGCGGGCCAATGGCGACATCATCGCGCGGGCGCAGGGCGAGCGGCTGCAGGCCGCCGGCGAGGGCCTCGGCGGTATCCGCGACGTGCTGCTCGATCGGTCGCAGGGGGCCTTCATCGCCCGTTTCGAGGAGACCGAGGCGCGGCTGCGCGGCGCGCAGGCGCTCAACAACTTCATCGCCCAGGCGCCGCGCTTCATGGTGGAAGGGATCGGCCTTGCGCTGATCGCCGGGCTGACCCTCGTGCTCACCCTGCGCGAGGGCGGGCTTGCCGCCGCGCTGCCGGTGCTTGGCGCGCTGGCTCTCGGCGCCCAGCGCCTCGTGCCCTTGATGCAGCAGGCCTATTCTGGCTGGGCGGCCACGCTCACCGCCGGCGCCATGCTCGCCGACATCCTCGACATCCTGCGCCTTCCCGACGCGGCGCAGTTTTCCGCTCCCCGCGATGGCGAGCGCCTGGCCTTCGAGCGCGATTTCGTCCTCAGCAAGGTCGGCTACTCCTATCCGCAAGGCAGCCGGCCCGCGGTGGAAGGCATCGATCTCGTCGTGCAGCGGGGCGCGCGTGTCGGGCTGGCCGGCCGCACCGGCAGCGGCAAGAGCACGCTGATGGACCTCGTGCTCGGCCTGCTCAGCCCCGACAGGGGCCGCATCCTCGTCGACGGCGTCGAGCTCACCGACGCCAACCGCTCGGCCTGGCAGGCGCGCATCGCCCATGTGCCGCAGTCGATCTACCTGTCGGATGCGAGCATCGCCGAAAACATCGCCTTCGGCGTGCCGGTCGCCGGGATCGACCGGGCGCGCGTGGCCGCCGCCGCCGCGCAGGCCGAGCTCGCCGAGGTGATCGAGGCCCTGCCGCAAGGCTATGAAACGCCGGTCGGCGAACGCGGGGTAAGGCTGTCGGGCGGCCAGCGCCAGCGCGTCGGCATCGCCCGCGCGCTCTACAAGCGGGCCGACGTGCTGGTCTTCGACGAGGCCACCAGCGCGCTCGACACCGAGACCGAGTCGGCGGTGATGCAGTCGATCGCCAGGCTCGGCCGCGACCTCACCATCTTCATCATCGCGCACCGGCTGTCGACGCTGGACGGTTGCGACATGATCGTGACGCTGGAAGCCGGGCGCGTGCAATCGGTCGGCAGGCCGGACGAAAACCGGAAGGCGGCATCGTGAGCGGGTATCTGGTGAGGTCCGTGAAAGCCGTTCTGCCAACGGCGATCTTCGTGCCGCTACGAACCTACGTGGTCCGGCTTCTGGTTTGGACGTCCATCGTGAGGACCATGCGCGGGACCAAGGTTCGAGACGCTTTCTGGCTTTGGCTATCCTTCCTGGTTTCGCCAGTCACCGCTGCGACGCGATTGCGGGAGTGGCGTGACCCGGTCCTCCTGCGAGACGTTGTCGTCGACGTTCGCGACATCGGCCGGTTCTCGCTTCGTGCCCGCACGGACGATCTCTGGCACGTGACGCCAAGACGCGAACCGGCGATCCTTGCTTGCATCCGTGAGCGTCTTTCGCCCGGCGACTGCTTTGTCGACGCAGGGGCAAACATCGGCTTCTACAGCGTTGTCGCGGCTCGGCAGGTCGGTCCGGGCGGCACAGTGATTGCCGTCGAGATGATGAAGCCAACGGCCGCGTTGCTCCGCCGCAATCTGTCGCTAAACCGCGCCGAGACGGTCCGCGTGGTCGAAAACGCCCTGGCGGAGCGCGATGGCGAAGTCCTGTTCGCCTCCATGCCGTCCGGCAGCTACGGACAGGCCTCGCTTCGGTTTGCGCAGGGTGACGAGCGTTTCGAGGTGTTGACAACCACTCTCGACACCGTCCTCGCTGATGTTTCGTCCATCAAGCTGCTCAAGATGGATCTGGAAGGAGCGGAGTTCGGCGCGCTTCAAGGAGCGTTGACGGCGCTGGACCGGATCGAGGCAATCATCTTCGAGCATCTTCGAGGAAGCGCCTATGAACCCCTCGAGGGATTCCTTCTAGAACGTGGCTTTCGTATCGAATCGCTCGGGGGAAATGATAGCCTCGCCGTGCGGCGAGGAGCCGACGCTCGGAGCAGGGTTGAACTAGGATGAGTGTCGTAGATGTGTTTTGGGGGACGAAGTGTATGACCGAGAGTTCAACCCTCTTCGATAGACTGCATGCAAGGAAGAAAAGTGATCCCAAGGCCCAATTTTTTCATCATCGGAGCTCCCAAATGCGGAACTACGTCTCTTGCCGGCTGGCTGGCTGGCCATCCCCAGGTCTATTTTTCGCCAATAAAGGAGCCAGGCCACTTCAATACTGACCATAGACATCGCGTCATTGTCGAACGTGATCGCTATGAAAATCTGTTCGATGGCGTTCTTGCTGAGCACGTCGCAATTGGGGAAGGGTCGGTGTGGTACCTTTGTTCCAGAGCGGCTGTACCCGCAATCGAGCTCAAGTATCCCCTCATTTATTATCCGACGGCGAGGACGGCGGCGGTGAGGTTGTTTTGGCGGATCAACGCCTGGAA
>JBHYDY010000067.1:0-7182 GCA_051860465.1 Mesorhizobium sp. | reverse complement strand
TGGGCGTTTCCTTGGTCGGAGTCGCCCAGTTGAATCGATCTTGCCGCCCTCAGCCAGCCTTGTGTCGTGCAGCGTGGCCTTAGAGCCCAACCGAGAATTATGTTGAGTGATTTCAGCAGGTTATGATTCTCAGTGGTTTGCGAAGACTACGGAGGATCGAATGGCCTGGACCGAAATCACCCGGGAGCAACATGACCGACGGCACCTGCGCTACGCAAGCGATAGCACCGATGAGGAATGGACGTTGATCGAACCGTTCATGCCTGCGCCCAGTAAGGTTGGGCGGCCGCGCAAGTGGCGGATGCGGGAGATATGGGACGCTATCCAGTATATCGCGGCGGCGGGCTGCCAGTGGGCGATGCTGCCGAAGGACTTTCCACCCTTCACGACGGTCCAGCACTATTTTTAACGGCTGCGCGACAGCGGCATGCTCGACCTCATCAACGAGACGCTGGTCATGTCGGCTCGGCTTTTGGCTGGCCGGGCAGCGGAGCCGACGGCGGGGGTAATTGATAGCCAGAGCGTCAAGACTACGGAAAGCGGGGGGCCGCGCGGTTTCGACGCCGGCAAGAAGACCAAGGGGCGCAAGCGTCATATCCTTACCGACACCGAGGGCAACATGCTGGGCGCGGTCACGCACACCGCCGACATTCAGGACAGGGACGGCGCGCCAAATGTCATTGCCGATACGAAAGAGAGTTTCCCGACGCTTGCCCATCTGTTCGCCGATGGCGGCTATGCCGGGGAAAAGCTGGAAACCGCCATGCAGAATATGGACGGGCCGACCATTGTGATCGTCAAACGGCCCGATGGCGTAAAAGGCTTCGTCGTCATCGCGCGGCGCTGGGTCGTCGAACGCAGCTTCGCATGGTTTGGCCGCTGCCGCCGTCTCGCAAAGGACTGGGAGACAACCATCGCGTCCGCCGACGCATGGCTTCTCATCGCCTCCATCCGCCGCACGACAAGGCTCATCGCAAGGGCTTGAAATCAATGAGTATGAATTTTGAGTCCGACTCTTAGTCTTACTGCGTCATAAACTGCGCCGGTTTCGGTTTGGTGGATATTTCTTTGCGCAACAGGGGCATCGCTCGAGACTTCGCGCGAGTGCGATTGTGAGGCGTCTTCGGACGGTCGCGATCGAGTTCGGCACGTGCCTTTCGGGTCGCAGTGGCGGCGCTGCGGGATTGACGACCTTCGGGAACGTCAGGCGTCGCGCATACGGTTGTGGCAGATCCTGAGGGGGGAATCCTCGCCCGTTCGGCGATCAGGAATCCGTATGCAGCGATACAGAGCGTCGCGTGGTGGTGGAAGCCGCGCCAGCCGCGGCCTTCGTAGTGGCCGAGTCCAAGCTCCTGTTTGAGCTCCAGATAGTCCCGCTCGATCCGCCAGCGCATCTTGGTGAGATGCACCAGTTGGTCGAATGCGACGGTCTCTGGCAGGGTCGACAGCCAGTATTTCGTCGGCTCGCCCTCGCCGAGGGGCCATTCGATCAAGAGCCATTCCTCGGGGCGGGGCTCGCTCAGATTGTAATCACGATGCGCCGGACGCACCCGCATACGGGCGAAGCGGGATGCGAGCGGCTCGTGGCAACCCTCCCGCCACGTGATCTCGGTCCAGGCCTCGCCGGGCAGGCCGAGCGCCAGCGTCTTGGCGGATACGGGCTGGTGCTCACGATCACGGCGGATCAGCTTCGGCGGGCGGCCGCGACCGGACCAGATCCGCGGCGACGGCGGTGGATTGTCCCGCGTCCACATTGATGTATTTGGCAGGATGCCGGCTGCGTAAGTCAGCCCGAGCGCGGTGACGCCGGAACGCAGCTTCGTGTCGGCGCCATACCCGGCATCCATCAGGACGACGCCTCGCGGCAAGCCCGCGTCGCAGGCCGCGGTGATCTGGTCGAGAGCGATCATGGGCTTGGTCTTGAAGACGACGTCTTCCGGAACGCCGCCTTTTTGCCGGCGCGCCGGATCGTCGGCCCAGTGCTGCGGCAGATAGAGGCGATAGGCGATCGGAAGGCTAGCTGCGTCGTTTGCGATCGAAAGCGAGACGGCGACCTGACAGTTGTCCTGCTTGCCGAGTTGGCCGGAATACTGGCGCGCCACGCCGACAGAATGCCTGCCCTTCTTTGGAAAGCTGGTGTCGTCGATGATCCAGGCCTCGATCGGTCCGCTGCCCTCGATCCCGGACGTGACCATCGCGGCGATCTTGGCGAGGACCGTCTCGTCCGACCAGGGACATTGCCCGACGAAATGAAGCAATGATTGGTGTTGTGCGGAGACGCGTGAGGGCGCAGTGATCGCCGCCATCGGCTCCACGCTCTTGCGTTCGGCCGGCACCAACAGGCCGGTGCAGTAGTCTCGCAGTGGTCCTCCACGATCCGCGTGACCGATCACGCCCACCAGTTCCTCGACGAATGACAGGAAACGCGCTTCACTGCTCGCATCGAAAATCTGCGACATGCGTGTGGCTCCTAATCGATCAACACCACACGATCCTATGTCGTCGCTCGAATCCGAGGAACGCGACTTTCTGACTCAGTAAGATTAGTGCAGCAGCCTGCGGTCGAGCTCAATGGCGACGGCCCGTAGCGACGCCGGCCGCGCGCCCGGGTTCCGTGCGATCATGGCGCGCCTTAGGTTTTCCAGCGGATCCGTTTTGCTCAAGCCGAGCCTCCCCCACATGCCGGTTATGCGGGTCGCCGGCAGGAACTCGTCCAACATGCGGCCAAAGGCATAGATATCCTGCCGTGGATCTGGGCGCGGCGTCGACCCGGAACTCAGCATCTCCGGCGCAATGTAACCGAGCGTGCCCCGCACGTTTGCCTCGTCGTTGCCATCCACTTGGCCCGCAAGCGTTGCGAGGCCAAGATCGATGATGACGGGCCGTTCCATCTCGTCGATCATTACATTTGAGGGCTTGAGGTCGCGATGGACGATCCCCTCTTCGTGGATCGCGACCAGCGCGTGGGCGAGGCGCGCGAAGATGTCGAGAATGCGTTCTTCGCTCATCCCGGTGTCCCGCAGGAGAGCCAGTGGCCGACCCCTGACGAGATCCTGTACTATGACGATCGAGCCTTCAGAAACGAAGGCGCTGTGAATGCGCACGACGCCGGGATGGAGCAGCCGGCTCGCCGCCTCGATCTCTGCCCTGGCGTCGGTAAGCAGGCGCTTACGCGCCGCAAGATCGGCAACTGAGTCGAGCGCTATGAGCTTGACCGCCCGCTCGGCGCCGGTCTCCATGTCGATCGCGCGCCGAACCAGACCGTAGCCACCGCGGCCAAGAGTATCGGCCAGCATATAGCGCTGCGATAGCTGGATCATCGCGGTGTCGGCGATGTCCTGCTGTTGGCCTGAGCGTAGGATGGCGCTGCGCGCTCGTTCGGCGACCAGCATGCTGTGCTCGGCCGTTGCTATTCGAAGCGCCCTGGACGCCTCGTCGAGCGCGCCCGTCGCGTCGCCCGTCTGACGAAGCAGGTCGCCGAGCATCAGCCGTGCATCCGCTTCGCGCAGATAGAGATCGCTGTCGGCATAGCCGGATATCAGTCCACGCAGGGTGCGGATCCCCTCCGCTGAGTCGTCAAGCGCGCGAACCTCGATAGAAGCCTGTTGCCATTCGAGATGCTCGAAGGCATCGGACTCGGGAGGCAGCAAGTCGCGCGCTCCATCGAGCACTTTGACGGCGGCCTCGGAGGCGCCGGTGGCAGCAAGCGCCCGGGCATGCTCCAACGCGCGCAGCAGGCGCCTGCGAGTGTTCCAGCCTGCCGAGGCCTTCGCCGTGCACTCCACCTCCTTGAGACATTCCTCGTACTTTCCGAGCCGATTGAGGCATTGTAGCCTATTGATTTTGGCGCGAATGCACTCCGTAGGAGCCAGATCGGCGGAAGCGAGTGCTGCATCGAGGAAAATGAGGGCTAGATCGAAGCGATGCGTTTCCTGGGCGGCGCGCGCTGCTTCGGCCAGCGTCGCAGCGAAGTCCGCGCCAGATCCTGCGGCAGCGGCCTCCGCGGCGGCGCGCAGCAGTTCGGTGGCAGCTGCGTTGCCACGCCCGCGCCAGGCGTGCAAGGTCGCCAGCATGCGCGATATCGTTGACCGGAAGACAAGCCCTTCCGGTGCCACCGAAAGCCGCCTCGCCTCCATCAGCCCGGTGAAGGCTCTTTCGGAAAGCGCCAGCCGATTGTCCACCGTTGCGCGGACAATGAGGTAGCGTAGTCGATGCGAAAGATCCTCCCCTATCTCTGCTTGCAATTCATCTGCCTGCCTAGCTAGCTCGATGGGGTTGATGTTCTCGGCGATAGCTGCTTCGAGTGCAACGAGACGGTGGTCTATATCTTCCGGCTGAGCAATGGGCCTCGACATTATTTCCTCTGGAGCCTTGATTTCGACCATATCCCTGCGTCAATTTATATTGGGTTGTATTGGGCGGGTGGAGTCTTCCATGCATCGTGGGTTTCTGAATATCACCGCCGCTGTGTCACTTCTGGCAGGCGGCCTTTTCTATGCCGGCGGTGCTGCCGCCGACGACGACAGTACCATCGACGGCTTCATCGTCCACGGAATACCCGCGGTCGCGGGAAGCTGGCCATGGCAGGTTCGCATCCTGAGAAGCCTTAACGATCGAAAGGGATTCTGTGGGGGCTCGCTGATCAACCGCTATTGGGTGCTGACGGCTGCGCATTGCGTAGAAGGACGCGAAAGCGTTGGAGTCGGGTATGGAAGCGTGGAATTGTCCCGGCTGCGGATTGTAGCGACCGACAAGATCATCATCCACCCCTTCTGGGGCGTCCGCCCTCCTGCCACGGGAGGGGCATCCTCTCCAGGCACGGCCGGAACACATAACGGCACTGCTGAGAATAAATCAGCAGTATCGATCGCGCCGGCCAGCGGCGGTGGCGCAACCGTTGGCGTCATGCCAGCGTATCCGAAGTCTGACATCGCGCTGATCAGGCTTACGGAGCCGCTCGATAACGTCCCAACCGTTGTAATTGCCGACGACGAGCACGACACGCGCCTTAACGTCGCGGGAACAAAGGCAACCGTGATCGGGTGGGGAGCCACCTACGAGTACAAGTACGAATCGGCGATCGTGGCGCTCTATGATCAGTTCGACGCGCAGGCCCTGGAAGCCATCCAGACCAGTCCGCGCGTCCTGATACCGGAGGAACTGCGGCAGGCGGAGATCGAGATCGTTAGCCAGGAGAATTGCCACGCGCTCTACGGCTCCGGCACCAAAATCCATGAAACCGAACTGTGCGCCGGTGCTCCCGGAACAGGACGCGATTCATGCTATGGCGACAGCGGCGGCCCGCTTGTCGCGCGCGATGCCCGGACCGGCGGCTACGTGCAGGTGGGAATTGTGAGTTGGGGCCGCCACTGCGGACATCCACAATTGCCGGGCGTCTACGCGCGCGTCAGCAGCTTCCAAGACTGGATAGCCGAGGTCATGGCCGCCAAATGAGGCGTGACATTTAGCTCGGCCGACGACATCAGAACGGGCAATAAGGAAGTAGAACCAATGAACAGAGTACATTTCCTGGCTTTCGCCACATGCCTGCTTTCGGCGGCATATCCGGCCCATGCAGAATCCGACGCGGATGCATTCTTTCGAGGTAGCGCACCCGACGGGAGTTATGATTTGGACGTGGCGGGGCCTCCGCCCGAAAGTCACCGCATGGTCCCCCCTATAGCTATCGACGGTGACGAGGGAGTCCGCCAGCGTGCGCTGGACATACTTGATATTGACGAACTGGTTAATGGGTTCGGCGTCTTCTCAAGAAGAGCCGACGGCGGCGATGAGCAATCCGACGCGCCTCCCGAGGTAGAGCGCATGTTGCGCGAACGTTTCCGCGAAAGCCCCGCGCCCAACTCCGATCAGGGGAACCTGCTGGAGTTCGACCCGCTAGCTCCTGAAGACAAAGCCATCATCGGAGAAGACAACCGCATTCGCGTTCGCGACAACACGACTTTTCCGTTCCGCGCCTTCGGGCTCCTCAGCATGAAGTATGGAAGTAGCGGGTCGAGCTGCTCTGGCACGCTGATCGGACCGCGCACCGTTATCACGGCGGCTCACTGTGTCTATGATCACGACTATCCGGACAAGTGGGCCGACAGTATCGTCTTCTATCCCGGCGCCAACGGCCAGGGAAATTTTCCCTACCGGGGATATGACTACGATACCGTAACCATCCTGAGAGGCTTCATCTCGAACTACAAGGGCTACTATGGTTCAGTACTCGACTTCGACTTGGCAGTAATTGACTTACGGGAGGCAGCCGGTGAGCGGGTAGGGTGGTTGGGCTATGGCCCGCTCCGCGGTACCGGCTTTT
This sequence comes from Mesorhizobium sp., assembly GCA_051860465.1. Taxonomy (GTDB): domain Bacteria; phylum Pseudomonadota; class Alphaproteobacteria; order Rhizobiales; family Rhizobiaceae; genus Aquibium. The sequence goes on along the minus strand of JBHYDY010000067.1, from coordinate 860 downwards.
TTGCCTACAACGTTGGCTATCCAGGCGACAAATCCTACGGAACAATGTGGCGCGACAGTTGTGAAGTACCATTCGCGGACATATTGTTGAGGCAGTACATTCACCGCTGCGATACTTGGGCCGGATCGAGCGGTAGTTCGATGTATCGCTTCCAGGAAAATCCCGAGAATCGGATCGTCCACGGCATCAATGTCGCGGAAGTGGATTTCGGTGATAGGAACAGAAACTACAATATTGGGGTTCCGCTCAACGACGAGTATTTCCAGTGGGTGCACAGCCTTCGGCGCTGACACTGTCGGATTGACGTTCGATATGCTAGCCCGCTTAGTGCACGTCAATCGTCCTTTTTCTGGCTGAGCCGGCGATCTGATGGTCGTGGGGGCGCGTTTTCACGACGTCGATTCCGCCGGCCGTCGCTTTCGACGCCGTACGTTGGCGTTCAGAGTCGGGTGGCTGTCCCTCAGAATTGGCTACAAATCGCCGGCGCCAGAAGCGTAAGCGTCCGCCGAGAGCGGCGGTCAGGCGGCCTTGACTTGCGGCGCAGGCAGTTTCCAGTTCCACGGCAGCAACTCGGGCAGGCGCGAGACCGGCAAATCGGAGATCCGGGCGATGACGTCGGCGAGCCATGCCTGCGGGTCGATGCTGTTCAGTTTGGCCGTACCGATCATCGAGTACATGAAAGCGGCGCGCTGTCCGCCGCGCTCGGAACCGGCGAAGAGCCAAGACTTCCTGCCCAGGGCCATCACCCGTTCATTCTGCCCATATCGGCGATGAGGTGGAGGTCTCATGAATCCCCTCATTTCACAAACGACTCACTTTTGCCGCTAGCGCTCGGGAAACCGCTTGTCGACGAATCGGTC
>JBHYDY010000066.1:0-8576 GCA_051860465.1 Mesorhizobium sp. | reverse complement strand
AACTCCAAAATCGGAGCCATCAAAGAATCCAGATCAAACCTCCACGCCAGTCCTATTTCTCAAATGCGATTCCCCTAACTAGCCTGGTGGGCCGAAGCGTCGCGGTTCCCGAAATCGGGGCAAACTAGGCTTTCCGGTTGCCTTTTGCCATCCGCCGGGGTTACAGGACGCGACGATCTACCGGAAGGAACCGACATGTCAGCCCGCATCTACAGCCCGGCCAAGACCGCCATGCAGTCCGGTAAGGCCAAGACCGGCCGCTGGCTATTGGAGTTCGATCCGGAGATGCCAAAGAAGATCGACCCGTTGATGGGCTACACCACCTCAGGTGACATGAAGAGCCAGATCCGCCTCGTCTTCGACACCCGCGAGGAGGCTGTCGCCTACGCCAGCAAGCACGGCATCCCGTTCCGCGTCCAGGAGCCGAAGGAAGCCAAGCGTCGGCAGATTTCCTACTCCGACAATTTCCGATATGACCGCAAGGTGCCGTGGACGCACTGAGCGTCCCGGCCGCGAAGACCCGGCCCGCGAGGGCCGGCGGGATGGTCCCGTAGCTCAGATGGATAGAGCACCGGCCTTCTAAGCCGATGGTCGCAGGTTCGAGCCCTGCCGGGATCGCCATAAAATCATTGTACGACCCGGAGACATGGGTAACGGTTAGTTCCTAAGGCATGGGTGGCAACCTCGTGCAGGTCGCGCTCGCGCAGGTCCAGATGAGGTCTGGAGCAGGCCAACGGCATTCGGCCGTTGCTGCCATGGATGGTTGTCTCGCCGGCGCCCGTCGGTGGTTTTTCCCCGCCGGCCATTGCGCTCACGCTGTCGCCTGTGTCCAACTGGGCCAACGGCGATGCCTGCTCAGGTGGATCGCCGAGGAGGAGACCATGAATCCGATCCTGCGCTTCCACGGTGCCGCCCACGGCGTCACGGGCTCGTGCTACGAAATCGAGACGGGTGATGCCCGGCTCCTCGTGGATTGCGGCCTGTTCCAGGGGTCGAAATCGGAGAAGGAACTGAATTATGGCGATTTCCCCTTCGACCCTGAGACAATCGATGCGGTCATCCTCACCCACGCCCATATCGATCACAGCGGCTTGCTTCCCAAACTGGTGAGGTTCGGCTTCACGGGTCCGATCTACGCGACACTGCCCACCATCGACCTGTGCTCGGTCATGCTGCCGGATTCGGCGCATATTCAGGAGATGGAGGTGGAGAGCCTCAACCGCCGCAATGCGCAGCGGGGCCGTCCGCAGGTATCCCCCATCTACACCATCGCCGACGCCGCCGCCTGCGTGACATTGTTCCGGCCGGTGCGGTATGGCGACTGGGCAAGTGTCGCGACGGGGGTGCGTGCGCGCTACTGGAACGCCGGACATATGCTGGGATCGGCTTCGATCGAGATCGAGATCGAACGCGGCGGAGCGGATGCGCCGCTTCGTATCCTGTTTTCCGGCGATATCGGGCCGGGCCACAAGCTCCTGCAGGCCGAGCCGGAAGGTCCGGCGGGCATCGACTACCTGATCTGCGAATCGACCTATGGCGACCGCGAGCGGGCGGAACTCTCGCGCGATCAACGCCGTGTGCTGCTGGGCGAGGAGGTGAAGCGCGCGGCTGGCGCCCAGGGTCCGCTCATCATCCCCTCCTTCGCCGTCGAGCGTACCCAGGAACTGCTGGTTGATCTCTTCCTGCTCACCCACGACGGTTCGATCCCACCGGCTGCGATCTTCGTCGATTCTCCGCTTGCCACGCGCGCCAGCGCGGTTTTCGAGCGCCATGCCGGCGAGATTGAAAGCGGCGACATGCTGTTGAAGGCGCTCAATTCGAGCGACATCCGGTTCACCGAGACAACAGATCAGAGCAAGGCAATCAACCGGCTAACGGGCTTCCACATCGTCATATCGGCGAGCGGAATGTGCGATGCGGGCCGTATCCGCCATCATCTCAAGGCCAATCTCTGGCGGCGCAACGCCACGATCATGATGGCCGGCTACCAGGCGCAGGGGACGCTCGGACGCATCCTCGTCGACGGCGCCTCGCGGGTGCGGATCCAGGGCGAGGAGGTCGACGTCAAGGCTCGCATCGTTCAGTTCGACTTCTACACCGGCCATGCCGACGCGACCGAACTCGTGTACTGGGTGGAGGCCCGGTCACCGATCCGCAGCACCGTCTTCCTGACCCATGGCGAGGCGACAAGCCTTGCCGGCCTGCGCGGTCGGCTGTCGTCCACCATTGCGCCCGATCGCATCGTCACACCTCTGATCGACGACGCGTATGAACTCGGGCCTTCCGGCGCACGGCAGGTCGATATCAACAAGCCGCGCCGGCTGAAGCCGGAGAAGGTCGCCCGACTCGACTGGCACAACGACCTCTCGAAGCTGCTCATCGAGGTCACCGACCAGGTCAATACCGCCGCCGACGAGCGCAGCAGGGCGGCGATGATCCGACGCCTGCGCCGCGCGCTTGAAGAGCAGGACTAGAGAGCAACATCCGACCACGGCCCGACGCGGTGAATGGCATTCCGGCCGCAGCGCCCGTTTCGCTGAGGCCTCAGGTCTCTATCGAAGCCGCCGCAGCGAGTGCCCGCGTCAGGTCGGCATGGATGTCCTCGACATCCTCCAGTCCGATCTGCAAGCGCAGGACGGGGCCTTCGTAGTCGCCCTTGGCCACCGTGCGGTCGCCAAGCCACACATGGACGGCGAGGCATTCGTAGCCGCCCCAGGAATAGCCGAGGCCGAAGATCTTGAGCGCATCGAGGAAGGCGTGCGCCTTCGCCGTGCCGCCGCCGTCGAGCACGATCGAGAAGATGCCCGAGGAGCCGGTGAAGTCGCGTTTCCAGATGGCGTGGCCGGGGTGGCTCTCGAGTGCAGGATGCAGCACCTGCGAAACGCCCGGCTGTGTCTCCAGCCAGCGCGCGACGGCGAGCGCGCTCTTCTGATGCCGGTCGAGCCGAACGCCCATGGTGCGCAACCCACGCAGCACCTGGTAGACGTCGTCGGGCGCCGCGCAGCAGCCGAGCGTAAGGAAGGTCTCGTGCAACTGCTCCCAGCAGGCGGCATTGGCCGAGACGGTGCCGAGCAGCACGTCCGAATGGCCGGCCGGATACTTCGTCGCGGCATGAATGGAGATGTCGACGCCGTGGTCGAGCGGGCGGAAGTAGAGCGGAGTCGCCCAGGTGTTGTCCATCATCACCACCGCGCCGCCGGCGCGCGCAGCCCTAGCGATCGCCGGAACGTCCTGCATCTCGAAGGTGTTCGAGCCCGGCGCCTCGGTGAACACCACCTTCGTGTTCGGCTTCATCAGCGCAGAGATGCCCGCGCCGACATGCGGATCGTAGTAGGTGACCTCCACGCCGAGCCGCGCAAGCATCGTGTCGGCGAAGCGCCGCGTCGGGTTGTAGACCGAATCCACGAACAGTGCGTGGTCGCCGGCCGAGAGGAAGGCGAGCAGCGGCACCGTCACCGCCGCCAGCCCCGAGGGCACCAGGATCGTCCCCGCCGATCCTTCCAGCTCGTCGACCGCTGCCGCCAGCGCGTCCGTCGTCGGCGTACCGCGCGTGCCGTAAATGTACTTCTGGTTCCTGGACGCCATGGTCGCAGCGTCGGGAAACAGGACCGTTGAGGCATGAACGACCGGCGGGTTGACGAAGCCATGGTAGTCGCGGGGATCGTTGCCCATGTGCGCGAGCCGCGTGTTGACGCCCGTCTTCTGGTCTGGGTTCGACACGTCCGGCTTCTCCGTGAGCTTCGGTTGCGATTATCGAGCCATAGGACGAGGGCGCGCGACGCGCAACATCATGCGGCGCGCGTCGATGATGCAGCCCACATCATCGGCATAGTGCTCCGGCACTTGCCGAATTCGGCGGCACCACGGCGAACTGACTGCATTTCGTTCCATAAATGCGTGTCACACGTTGTGAAACACTGGCCTAATCATCCATTCGCCCTTGACCAATCGACCATAATCGCCTTCGATGCAGGCGTGACGGGAGATGCAGGGAGCGTGCCGGTCGGTACGCGAACGCCGGAGGGTTTGGCGCCTGCAACCACTTCCGCGAGGGTAATGAAATCCGGGTTTCACCGGAGAAAAAAAAGGGTTTCAGGTATGAAAACGACGATCTTGACCGGCGTTCTTGGTGCGGCCGCATTCGGTTTCGCCGCCACGGCCGCTTCAGCGGCAACGCTCGATGACGTGAAGGCCAAAGGTTTCGTGCAATGCGGTGTCAACACCGGCCTCGCGGGCTTTGCCTCCCCCAATGACGCCGGCGAATGGGCAGGCTTCGACGTCGACATCTGCAAGGCGGTCGCCGCGGCTGTCTTCGGCGACGCGACCAAGGTGAAGTACACGCCCACCACCGCCAAGGAGCGCTTCACCGCGCTGCAGTCCGGCGAAATCGACCTTCTGTCGCGCAACACGACCTGGACGCTCAGCCGCGACACGTCGCTCGGCTTCAACTTCGCCGGCGTCAACTACTATGACGGCCAGGGCTTCATGATCAACGCGAAGAACCTGCCGGGTGTGAACTCCGCGCTGCAGCTCTCCGGCGCTTCGGTCTGCGTTCAGACCGGCACCACCACCGAGCTGAACCTGGCCGATTACTTCCGTGCCAACAACATGGAGTACAACCCGGTCGTCTTCGAGAAGCTCGAGGAGGTCAACGCGGCCTATGATTCGGGCCGTTGCGACGTCTACACGACCGACCAGTCGGGTCTCTACTCGATCCGCCTGACGCTCTCCGCGCCGGACGATCACGTCGTCCTGCCCGAGATCATCTCGAAGGAGCCGCTTGGACCCGCCGTCCGCCAGGGCGACGACCAGTGGTTCGATGTGATCAAGTGGACGCTGAACGCGATGATCACGGCCGAGGAACTCGGCATCACCTCGGAGAACGTCGAGGAGATGATGAATTCGTCGAACCCCGAGATCAAGCGCGTGCTTGGCCAGGAAGCCGATTCCAAGCTCGGGGCCTCTCTCGGCCTCAGCGAGGACTGGGTGGTCAACATCATCAAGGCCGTCGGCAATTACGGCGAGAGCTTCGAGCGCAATATCGGCTCCGACTCGCCGCTCAAGATCGCCCGTGGCCTCAACCAGCTCTGGACCAAGGGCGGGCTGATGTACGCCCCGCCGATCCGCTAAGTCAAAGTCAACGGAACCGGGGGGCGCGAACCGCCGCCCCCCGAACCCTTCTCGACCGGAAACCGGGCGCGGATGAACGCCACCCGGATACTTCCCGAAAGGCGCCCGATGGCTTCCCAGGAAACACTGCGCGACGACAGTGCCTCCCGCTCGTCGATTTTCTACGATCCCAAGATACGCAGCATCGTCTTCCAGATCCTCGTCTTCGCGGCGCTGGCTTTCGCGGTCGCTTGGATCGTCAACAACGTGATCGACAATCTTCGCCGCGCGAACATCTCGTCCGGATACGACTTCCTTGACAGTCGCGCCGGGTTCGACATCGCGGTGGCGCTGATCCCCTTCACCTCGGACTCGACCTTCGGGCAGGCCCTCTTGGTGGGCTTCCTGAACACGCTCATGGTCGCCGCCGTCGGTATCGTCACGGCGACGATCATCGGCTTCCTGATCGGCGTCGGGCGTCTTTCGAGCAACTGGCTGATCTCCAGGATCTGCGCGGTCTATGTCGAGGTCTTCCGCAACATTCCGCCGCTTCTCGTCATCTTCTTCTGGTATCTCGGCGTGCTTTCGGTGCTGCCGCTGCCGCGCGATTCCATCGAACTGCCATTCTACAGCTACCTCAACAGCCGCGGCTTTTTCTTCCCGCGGGCGATATGGGCCGATGGCGCCTGGCTCATCGCGGTGGCGCTCGTCTTCGGCATCGCCATGTCCTGGTTCGTCGCCCGCCGCGCCCGCGCGCGCCAGATGGCGACGGGGCAGACCTTCCCGGTCCTGTGGACCTCGATCGGACTGATCGTCGGCCTGCCGATCATCGCCTACGTGGTGGCCGGCTTCCCGCTCTCTTTCGAATATCCGGTGCTCGGCGCGTTCAACCTTGTCGGCGGCTGGACGGTAAAGCCGGAGTTCCTGGCGCTCTACCTCGCTTTGTCCTTCTACACGGCCTCCTTCATCGCCGAGATCGTGCGCGCCGGCATCCTCGGCGTCTCGCACGGCCAGTCGGAGGCGAGCTACGCGCTCGGCCTGCGCGCCGGCCAGACGCTGCGGCTCGTCGTCGTGCCGCAGGCGATGCGCATCGTCATCCCGCCACTGACGAGCCAGTACCTGAACCTGACCAAGAACTCCTCGCTCGCTGTCGCCATCGGCTATCCCGACCTCGTCGCCATCGGCGGCACGATCCTCAACCAGACCGGCCAGTCGATCGAGGTCGTGGCGATCTGGATGGTGGTCTATCTGGGCCTCAGCCTGACGACTTCGGTGTTCATGAACTGGTTCAATTCCCGCATGGCGCTGGTGGAGCGGTAGTCCGACATGCAAGAGCACGATCTCTCCTTCGTTCGCGTCGAGATGGTGGCCAACACGCCGCCGCCCGCGAGCCAGCGCGGAATCGTCCGCTGGCTGCGCATCAACATGCTGGCGACGCCGGCCGACATCGTCCTCACCCTGGTCGGCCTGGTCATCGTGGCGCTGATCGTGCCTCCCTTCGTCAACTGGGCGCTGGTGAGCGCGGTTTGGACCGGACCCGACCGCTCCGTCTGCGCCACGCTCGCCCAGGGCGGCATCCAGCCGGAAGGCTGGTCGGGCGCCTGCTGGGCTTTCGTCGGCGCCAAGTTCGAGCAGTTCATGTTCGGCCGCTACCCGATCGACGAGCGCTGGCGCGTGCTGCTGGTCGGCGCGATGTTCGTGGCGCTGCTGACGCCGCTGCTGATCCCCAAGATCCCGCGCAAGGGCCTCAACGCGGTCGTCTTCTTCGGCGTCTTCCCGATCGTCTCCTTCTTCCTGCTGGTCGGCGGATCCTTCGGGCTCGAATATGTCGAGACCTCGCTGTGGGGCGGCCTGCTGGTCACGCTGGTGCTGTCTTTCGTCGGCATCTCCGTGTCGCTGCCGCTCGGTATCATGCTGGCGCTCGGGCGCCGCTCCAAGATGCCGGTGGTCAAGATGCTCTGCGTCATCTTCATCGAGGCCGTGCGCGGCGTCCCGCTGGTGACGGTCCTGTTCATGGCCAGTGTCATGTTCCCGCTGTTCCTGCCGGCCGGCGTCAATTTCGACAAGTTCCTGCGCGCGCTGGTCGGTGTCTCGCTGTTTGCCTCCGCCTACATGGCCGAGGTGATCCGCGGCGGCCTGCAGGCGATCCCGAAGGGCCAGTACGAAGGCGCCGATTCGCTCGGCCTCGGCTACTGGCAGAAGATGAACCTGATCGTCCTGCCGCAGGCGCTGAAGCTGGTCATCCCGGGCATCGTCAATACCTTCATCGGCCTGTTCAAGGATACGAGCCTGGTCTCCATCATCGGCATGTTCGACCTGCTCGGCATCGTGCGCCAGAACTTCTCGGACGCCGCCTGGGCCTCGCCGCAGACACCCATGACGGGGCTCGTCTTCGCAGGCTTCATCTTCTGGATCTTCTGTTTCGGCATGTCGCGCTACTCCATCTACATGGAGCGACGGCTGGATACCGGGCACAAGCGATAGGCCACCGAGAAGAGATGGCCATCGCAGACAACAAGGGGAACCCACATGGCTGAGAACGTTGCCGCCGCCGAGGACATCACGGTCGACCGCTCCAAGATGCAGGTTTCCGACACCGATGTGGCGATCGAGATCGTCGGCATGCACAAATGGTATGGCGACTTCCACGTCCTGAAGGACATCAACCTGAAGGTCATGCGCGGCGAGCGCATCGTCGTCTGCGGGCCGTCGGGCTCCGGCAAGTCGACCATGATCCGCTGCATCAACCGGCTCGAGGAGCACCAGAAAGGCAAGATCGTCGTCGACGGCATCGAGCTTACCAACGATCTCAAGAAGATCGACGAGGTGCGCCGAGAGGTCGGCATGGTGTTCCAGCACTTCAACCTGTTCCCGCATCTCACCATCCTGGAGAACTGCACGCTGGCGCCGATCTGGGTGCGCAAGACGCCGAAGAAGCAGGCCGAGGAAGTGGCGATGCACTTCCTCAAACGTGTCAAGATTCCCGAGCAGGCCAACAAATATCCCGGCCAGCTCTCCGGCGGCCAGCAGCAGCGCGTGGCGATCGCCCGATCGCTGTGCATGAACCCGCGCATCATGCTGTTCGACGAGCCGACATCCGCGCTCGATCCCGAGATGATCAAGGAAGTGCTGGAGACCATGGTGAGCCTCGCCGAGGAGGGCATGACAATGATCTGCGTCACCCACGAGATGGGCTTCGCGCGCCAGGTCGCCAACCGGGTCATCTTCATGGACCAGGGGCAGATCGTCGAGCAGAACGTGCCGGACAAGTTCTTCGACAATCCGCAGCACGAGCGCACGAAGATGTTCCTGAGCCAGATCCTGCATTGATCGAATGGCCTGAGCATGGCGTGGGGTTGGCGGCCTCTCCGCTGGCAATGCGTTGAAAAGCGGGGACGGTCTTCTTGATTCGGATTGTCCCCGTCATCCTCGGCACGTCACGCGCGAGCCGAATTCCGTAAACCGTC
>JBHYDY010000065.1:0-9322 GCA_051860465.1 Mesorhizobium sp. | reverse complement strand
ACTCCAAAATCGGAGCCATCCAAAGAATCCAGATCAAACCTCCACGCCAGTCCTATTTCTCAAATGCGATTCCCCTAATGCGGCGTTGGCCACCTTCTCCCCCGGATGCAGGTCCGACAGCGCGAGCGCCAATGCGGCTTCGGCTTCCCGCGCAGCCTGAGCCCCGCGCTCGCCGCGCTCCTCGGCCGGAAGATCGCGCATTTCCTCGGCCGTCTTGCCGACAGCTTCGTAGGCCATGGTCAGGTAGCTTTCCGCCTCATCCAGTTTCGCGATCTTGAGCGTCTCGACGGGCGCTGCTTCCGCCACGAACTGGCCGATGAGCGACTTGACCGGGATCGACGTCGGGCCGACGAGAAGTTCATGCGCGTTGTGGAGGGCTGATAGGATTTGCCGATCGCCGGTCTTTATGGCGGCGTCGATCGCGGCGTTGCGGTCGCGCTCGGACAGGCGCTCGTGCACGACCTTGAGCACGCGCCCCGCCCTGCCTCATTCCCCTTCCTGATTGACGTACCTCATAGTTTTGCGGATAGAGTTCCGGCAGAGGTCCAGCATGACGCGTCCGACGGTCAACGATATCGCCAGGGCGGCGGGGGTCAGCCTCGCCACGGTTGACCGCGTCCTCAACCAGCGGCCGGGCGTGACGGAGAAGACCGTCAGCCGCGTCAACGCCGCGATCGACCAGCTTGGCTATGTCCGCGACGTGACGGCGGCCAACCTTGCCCGTCAGCGGCGCTATCGCATGACCTTCGTCCTGCCGGAGACCCCGGTTCTTTTCGTCGGCACGCTGCGCGACGCCATCGCCGAGGCGGTACGGGATTCGGCCGCCGATCGCACCGACGTGCGCATCGTGACGTTCCCGGCCGACAATCCGCACGCGCTCGTGCGTTCCCTGCGCACCATCTCGCGCGCCAACACCGACGGCATGGCGATCTTCGCACCCGAGACGCCGCATGTGCGCGACGCGATCGCGCGGCTGAAGGCCGATGGCGTGCCGATCGTTGCCCTCGTGTCGGACCTTCCCAACACCGACCGCGACCATTTCGTCGGCATCGACAACGTGGCGGCGGGCCGCACGGCCGGCGTTCTGATGGGGAAATTCCACGGCCGGCAGCCCGGTGCGGTCATGGTGCTCGTCAGTTCCATGCAGGCCCGCGACAACGTCGAACGTCGACTTGGTTTCGACCGGATCATGACCGAGCGGTTTCCGCGCATCGAGGTGCTGCCCTCCGTCGAGGGCCATGACAATGATGATGTCACCGCCAGGGTGGTCAACGCGGTCCTCGACAACCGCCCCGACATCACGGGCATCTATTCGATCGGTCATGGCAGCCGTGCGCTGCTCGATCTGCTGCGGACCCGCATGGCTCCCGGCACCCTGTTTGTCGTCGCGCATGAACTGACCAAGGTGACCCGGGATGCCCTGAAGACGGGAATGTTCGACGCGGTGATCAGCCAGAATGTCGGCCACATCGTCCGCAGCGCGATCCGGGTCCTGCGCGCCAAGAGCGACGGGATGGGCATTGTGCCGTCGCAGGAACGCATCCGGATCGAGATCGTGGTGCAGGAAAACCTGCCCTGAACCGGGCCCGTTCGACGGGAATTCCTTCTGCATTCGGCTCCGTCCAGACCTCTCGCCTTTACCCCGGCCAGCAACATCCCGCCCCTGATCATGGTCGATCACGAAAGCACGATTCGGGCCTGCTGGTGATTGACATGAGGTACGTACCTCATCTAGCTTCCCCTGCGTCGGCGCTCGGCGCCCATTCGGGAGGATCAATTATGAGACGTGCCCATCTGGCGGCCACAGCCGCCTTGTCGATTACGGCTGCCTTCTCCGCGTCCAATGCTCGGGCGGCGGACCTCACCCTGTGCTGGGCCGCCTGGGACCCGGCCAACGCTCTGGTGGAACTGTCCAAGGATTTCGAGGCGCAATCCGGCCACTCGATGAAGTTCGAGTTCGTGCCATGGCCCAACTTCGCCGACCGCATGCTCAACGAGCTGAACTCGGGCGGCAAGCTTTGCGACCTGATGATCGGCGACAGCCAGTGGATCGGCGGCTCGGCCGAGAACGGCCACTACGTCAAGCTCAACGATTTCTTCGATGCCAACGACATCAAGATGAGCGACTTCATCGACGCCACCGTGACCGGCTATTCGGAATGGCCGAAGAACACGCCCAACTACTGGGCCCTGCCCGCCTTCGGCGACGTCGTCGGCTGGACCTATCGCAAGGACTGGTTCGAGAAGCCCGAACTGCAGGCCGAGTTCAAGGAAAAATACGGTCGCGATCTCGGCGTGCCGGCGACCTTCGCCGAACTGAAGGACATCGCCGAGTTCTTCCAGAACCGCCAGATCGACGGAAAGACGGTCTACGGCGCCTCTATCTACACCGAGCGCGGCTCCGAGGGCATCACCATGGGCGCCATGAACGCGCTCTACAGCTACGGCTTCAAGTACGACAACCCCGACAAGCCATACGACATGGAGGGTTTCGTCAATTCGCCGGGCGCCGTCGCCGGCCTCGAATACTACAAGGCGCTCTACGACTGCTGCACGCCGCCCGGCTCGTCGAACGGCTACATGTCGGAAGGCATCGACGCCTTCAAGTCGGGGCAGGTGGCGTTGCAGATGAACTTCGCCTTCACCTGGCCGGGCTTCGAGAGCGACGCGAATGTCGGCGGCGGCAAGACCGGCTACTTCGTCAATCCGGCCGGCCCCGACGGCGAGCAGTTCGCCCAGCTCGGAGGCCAGGGCATCTCGGTCGTCTCCTACTCGTCCCAGCAGGAAGCCGCGCTCGAATACATCAAGTGGTTCGCCCAGCCGGACGTCCAGGCCAAGTGGTGGGCCATGGGCGGCTTCTCCTGCCTGAAGTCCGTGACGCTCGACCCGGCCTTTCCGCAGAGCCAGCCCTATGCGCAGACCTTCCTCGACTCCATGGCCGTGGTGAAGGACTTCTGGGCCGAGCCGAGCTATGCGACCTTGCTGCAGGCGACACAGCGACGCTTCCACGACTATGTCGTCGCCGGCAACGGCACGGCCAAGGAAGCGCTCGACGGCCTCGTGCGCGACTGGACCGAGACCTTCGAGGACGACGGCAAGCTCTAGGCGTCCGCCGCTCGCGGAGGGATAATCCCAGGGCGGGGCCGGCAGGCTTCGCCCTGGCATCCGGTGAATTACCATCAGCAGGCTCGGCGTCATGACGGACGACATCATCAGCCGTGAACGGGTTGGCGCGCCAGCCGCGTTGCGTCGCCGGATCGCGGGACTTTCCGATCGCGCGCTGGCCTGGGTCTTCATCGTTCCCACGATCCTGCTGCTGCTCGCCATCAACATCTTCCCGCTGATCTGGACGATCCGGCTCAGCCTGACCAACTACCGGGCCAACAGAGCCAATGACGAGCTCGAATGGGTGGGACTGCGCAACTACGAGCGCATCCTGACCAATCCCGACATCTGGAACTCGATGCAGGCGACGGCGCACTTCCTGTTCTGGACGCTGGTCCTGCAGGTGTTGATCGGCTTCGCCCTCGCCTACCTGATCAACAAGAAGTTCAAGGGCAATGATCTGTGGACGACGATCATCGTCCTTCCGATGATGCTCTCGCCCGCCGTGGTGGGCAATTTCTGGACGTTTCTCTACCAGCCGCAGATCGGGCTGTTCAACTACGTGGTGGCGTTCTTCACCGGCATCGATCCATCGTCCTTCTCGATGATCGGCGACGTCAGGCTCGCGCCCTGGTCCATCATCATCGTCGACACCTGGATGTGGACGCCTTTCGTCATGCTGATCTGCCTCGCCGGGCTGCGGTCGATCCCCGACTACATCTACGAGGCCGCCGAGGTCGATCGCGCGTCCCGCTGGCGCCAGTTCTGGACCATCACCATCCCCATGGTTCTGCCCTTCCTGATGCTGGCCGTCCTGTTTCGCGGCATCGAGAACTTCAAGATGTTCGACCTCGTGGTGCAGCTCACCGGCGGCGGGCCGGGCAGCATCACCGAACTGACCTCGATCAACCTGAAGCGCGAGGCTTTCGAGAAATGGCGGACGGGCTACTCCTCCGCCTACGCCATCATCTTGTTCGTTACCGTCTTCGGCCTCGCCTCGATCTACGTGAAGGCCCTGAACAAGGTCAAGGAACGATGAACCATTCGGTCACCGAGCCGTCCCGGCTGCAGAAATGGTTCGCCGGCATCCTCGTCGTCACCTACGCGCTGGTGACGATCATGCCGCTGGCCTGGATCATCGCGACGGGCTTCAAGTCGCCCGCCGACGCCATCGCCTACCCGCCGAAGATCGTCTACGAGCCGACCCTGGAGGGCTACGTCAACCTGTTCACGACGCGGTCGCGGGCGACGCCTGAGACGCTGGAGCAGCTCGGGCCGCCACAGACCTGGTACGATGCCATCGTGCGCCAGTACGACATGGTGATCTCGGGTCCGAGCCGCTATGGCGAGCGCTTCCTGAACTCCGTCATCATCGGCTTCGGTTCGACCTTCCTGTCGATTTTCCTCGGCACGCTGGCCGCCTATGCCTTCTCGCGCTTCCGGGTGCCGCTGAAGGACGATCTGATGTTCTTCATCCTGTCGACGCGCATGATGCCGCCGATCGCGGTCGCCATCCCGATCTTCCTGATGTTCCGGCAACTCGGGCTGTCGGACACGCATCTGGGCATGATCCTGCTCTATACGGCGGTCAACCTGTCGCTCTCGGTCTGGCTGCTCAAGGGCTTCATCGACGAGATCCCGGTCGAATACGAGGAGGCGGCCCTGATCGACGGCTACACGCGCTTCCAGGCCTTCTACAAGGTGGTGCTGCCGCAGGCCACGACCGGTATCGCGTCGACCGCGATCTTCTGCCTGATCTTCGCCTGGAACGAATATGCCTTCGCCGTGCTGCTCACCTCGGGCACCGCGCAGACCGCTCCGCCCTTCATTCCCACCATCATCGGCGTCGGCAAGGATTGGCCGGCGGTGGCTGCCGGCGCCACGCTGTTCCTGGTGCCGGTCATGGTCTTCACCATCCTCCTGCGCAAGCACCTCCTGCGCGGCATCACCTTCGGAGCGGTGCGCAAATGAGACGCTTCGTCAGTCGTCTGGCGCGCCTGCGGCGCGGCCCCTGGGAGACGGTGGCGACCGTCCTGATCGCGGCGGGCGTGGTCATGCTCATGCAGCCTTTCGCGCTGGCGATCTACACCTGGTCCTTCGCCGTGACGTTGACCGGTACGGTGATGTTCATCATCGTCAGCCATTTCCCGGAGTAGCGCATTGGCCGAGATCGTGATCCGCAACCTGCGCAAGGAGTTCGGCGGCTTCACCGCCGTGAAGGGCTCGAGCTTCACCATCGCCGACGGCGAGTTCTTCATGCTGCTCGGCCCGTCGGGCTGCGGCAAGACGACGACGCTGCGCATGATCGCGGGGCTGGAACTGCCGACGTCGGGCCAGATCCTGCTCGATGGCAAGGACGTCGCCAACATGCGCGCGAGCGCTCGCGACATCGCTTTCGTGTTCCAGATGTTCGCGCTCTATCCGCACCTGAACGTTCGACGCAACATCTCCTATCCGCTGGTGAGCCAGGGCGTGCGGCGCGCCGAGATCAAGACGCGGGTGGCCGAGATCGCGCGCATCCTCGGCATCGAGGAGATTCTCGACCGCCCCGTCGGCGGCTTGTCGGCGGGCGACCGACAGCGCGTCGCTCTTGGCCGGGCCATCGTGCGCCGGCCGAAGGCCTTCCTGATGGACGAGCCGCTCGGGGCGCTCGACGCCGAATTCCGCGAGCGCATGGCCGAGGAACTGCGCGCGCTCCACGACCGGATGGGCGCCACCACCGTCTACGTCACCCACGACCAGCTGGAAGCCATGCAGATGGGCGACAAGATCGTCGTCATGAACCATGGCGTGGTCGAACAATGGGGCACGCCACAGGACATCTACGACGAGCCCGCGACGCTCTTCGTCGCCGAGTTCATCGGCTCGCCGCCGATGAACTTCCTGCGCTTCGATGAGGCGATCGCGGAGGGCGCGACGGCCGTTCGGTTGTCGGGCGTCGAGATCGCCGTGCCACGAACCCGGGAGGCGACCACAGGTTCGAAGTCCGTGCTCGGCGTCCGGCCCGAGCACGTCCGGCTCGACGATGCGGCGCCCTATCGCGGGGTTGTCGTCGCCGTCGAGTATCTCGGCACGACCCAGATCGTCACGCTCGACACGCCGAACGGCGTCGTGAAGGCGCGCGTCGCATCATCGCTGGCCGTGCGAGCCGGCGAAACGGTGGGGCTGGGCTTCACCACCCCGACACTGTCCCTGTTCGACTCGGCAAGCGGACGCGCGCTTGCGGTCGAGCGGTCGATGCTCAGGCAGGCGCGGCACAGGGAGACAATCCATGGCTGACGTCGTTCTCAAGGGCGTCTCCAAGGCCTTCGGCGCAACCCTCGCCGTCGGCGACATGGACCTTTCCGTCCCCGACGGCGCCTTCGTCGTCCTGCTCGGGCCGACGGGCGCGGGCAAGACCACGACGCTGCGTCTCATCGCCGGACTGGAAACGCCGGATCGCGGCGACATCTCGATCGGCGGTCGCGGCGTGCTCGCCGACACGCCCGCCGAGCGCAATGTCGCGATGGTGTTCCAGCAATACTCGCTCTACCCGCACCTGACGGTGCGCCAGAACCTCGCCTTCCCGCTGCAGTCACCGCTTCTGCGAACGCCGCCGGACATGATCGAGCGGCGCATCCGGGAGGTCTCCGAGGTGCTCCGGATCGGCCACAAGCTCGACAACAAGGCCACCGCCCTGTCCGGTGGCGAAATGCAGCGCGTGTCGATCGGGCGCGCGCTGGTGCGCAAGCCCCAGGTCTTCCTGATGGACGAGCCGCTGTCGTCGCTCGACGCCAAGCTCAGGGCCGACCTGCGCATAGAGCTCAAGCGCATCCATGCCGATCTCGGCGCGACGCTGATCTATGTCACGCACGACCAGATCGAGGCGATGACCATGGCGACCCATGTCGGCGTGCTCGATGCCGGGCGGCTGGTTCAGTTCGGCACGCCGCGCGCGATTTACGAGGAGCCCGTCAGCCTCACCGTCGCCTCGCGCCTCGGCCAGCCGCGCATCAACACCCTTCCGGCGGCGTTGTTCGGCCCTGCGCCGGCGAATGCCGCCTGGATCGGCCTGCGGCCGGAGCACATCCACGAAGGCGACGGCCGCGAGGCCAGCGTCGCGCGCGTCGAGCATCTCGGGGACCAGACCCGCCTCCATCTCGTGATCGAAGGCCATCCGATCGTCACCCTGACCGACCCGCACACGTCACTCCGGCCCGGCGCGATCATCCGGATCAGCCCGCGCAACCCGCTCTATTTCGCCGCCGACGGCGCCCGTCTCGTTTGAGGAAAAGTCGCATGACACAGTTTTTCAATGGCAAGGAAACGGTCGTCCTGGAGGCGCTCGACGGATTTCTGCGCAGCGCGGGCGGACGCATCGCGCGGCTCGACGGCTACCCCCACATCAAGGTCGCCGTTCGCGCCGACTGGGACCGCTCGAAGGTGGCGATCGTCTCGGGTGGCGGCTCCGGCCATGAGCCGGCGCATGCCGGCTTCGTCGGCCAGGGCATGCTGACGGCCGCCGTCTGCGGCGACGTCTTCGCCTCGCCGTCGGTCGACGCCGTGCTCGCCGCCATCCTGACGGTGACCGGCAAGGCCGGCTGCCTCCTGATCGTCAAGAACTACACCGGCGACCGGTTGAACTTTGGCCTCGCCGCCGAGCGGGCGCGCACCTTCGGCCTGTCGGTCAACATGGTCATCGTCGACGACGACGTGGCGCTGCCCGACCTGCCGCAGGCGCGCGGCGTCGCCGGCACGCTCTTCGTCCACAAGATCGCGGGCGCGCTGGCCGAGAGCGGCGAGAGCCTCGAGGCCGTCACCGCCGCCGCGCGGCGGGCCATCGAGGGCGTCATCTCGATCGGCATGTCGCTCGACACCTGCACCATCCCTGGCTCGCCCAAGCACGACCGCATCGCGCCGGGCTTCGCCGAACTCGGCCTCGGCATCCATGGCGAGGCCGGCGCAGAGCAGGTGATCTTCGAGAATGCCCGCCAGGCCATGGAGATGGTGATCGGCCGGCTCGCGCCGCGCCTGAAGCCTGGGCCGCACGTGGCGCTGCTCAACAATCTCGGCGGCGCGACCCAGCTCGAGATGTCGGTGCTCGCCGAGGAACTCGCGCGCTCTCCGATCGCCGACCAGATCCGGTTCCTGGTCGGACCGGCGGCGATGATGACATCGCTCGACATGCAAGGATTCTCCCTGTCCCTGATGCCGCTCACCAAGGAGGCGGAGACGGCGCTCCTGGCCAAGGTCGCACCCTGGGCCTGGCCGGGGCTCACCCCCTTCGGCAAGGTGGAGGTCATGCCCCTGCCCGACGGGTTGACGCCGATCCAGCCGATGCCGTCGGCGCATCCAGAACGCCGCGCGCTTCTGCGGTCATGCTGCGACATCCTGATGGCGGCGGAGGCCGACCTCAACGTCCTCGACTCGCGCGCCGGCGACGGCGACACCGGAACGACGCTCGCCACCGCCGCACGGGCCCTGGTGGCCGCGCTCGACCGGCTGCCGCTCGCCGATCTGACCCAGCTCTACAGGGCGATCGGCATGGAACTGTCCCAGACCATGGGCGGTTCGTCGGGCGTGTTGCTCGCCATCTTCTTCACCGCCGCGGGGGATGCGTCGGCAGGCGGCAAGGACTGGATCTCGGCGCTGAAGGCCGGGCTCGAACGGATCCGGCAGGTTGGCGGCGCCGAACCCGGCGACCGGACGATGATCGACGCCTTGGTGCCGGCGCTAGACGCCCTGCCCCAAGGCGTAGCAACCGCCGCAACGGCGGCTCGCGCGGGCGCGGATGCCACCGGCGGCATGCGCAAGGCCAAGGCCGGACGCGCCAGCTACATCTCCGAGGATCGGCTGAGCGGCGTCAACGATCCCGGCGCGGAGGCCGTGGCGAGGCTTCTCGAAAAGCTGCGCGATACCCACGGGGTCGGCGCGGCGGCGGAGTAGCGGGCAGGATCGATGGACCCACTCTCCGCATCGCGTGGAACAGAATGAGCGTCATCCGGCACGCGATGCCGAAGACGATCCAGGCTCGCCTCGACCGGAGCGCCGTCGAGCCGGATGTCGCCGCTGTCTGGCTTCATGATGCCGTCGACCACACGCCCCGCCGGGCGACATGAAATGCTGCATCGCCGCTTTCCCGCGTAACGAAATCGATCCCTCGAAAAAAATTTATCCACGCCCCCGCGCACCGCTCCCATACTGCGTCCGAACGAAACGGAGGCAAGGGCATGAACTG
>JBHYDY010000064.1:0-9652 GCA_051860465.1 Mesorhizobium sp. | reverse complement strand
GACCCGTCGCGAAGCCGCCCGGCACGCCTTCGCGCCGCGCGTCCTTGCCGGCCGTATCACGTCCGGCGGCTGGACGCTCTCGCCCTACGACACGTCATGACGCGGTCGACACACCCCGCGCATTGCTGTCGGATCGGATGAGCCGGGCGGAAAAGAACCGCTGCGCGGCGCGTCATCGCGCGGCCAGGCGCGGGCAGGCTGGCCTCGCCGCGACAGCTGTGGGATTCGCGGCCCCGTCCGCCACGACGCGGGCGCGCATGGAACCCCGCGCCGCTTTCCACCTTTCCGACGGGCGACGAAAATGCGAGACCTGATGGCGCCAAGGCAAGTCGGGCTTGAATGAGGAGGCTGCCGATCATGACTGAATTCTTCGTCTCCACCGAATGGCTGGCAACGCATCTGAACGACCCGGGTCTGTCGGTGGTGGACGGCTCCTGGTATCTGCCCGCGCAGGGCCGAAACGCCAAGGCGGAATTCGAAGCGGGTCACATCCCGCGCGCCGTCTTCTTCGATCACGACACGGTCGTGCAGCCGGGGTCCAGCCTGCCGCACACGCTGCCGTCGCCGGAGGTCTTTGCCACCTTCGCGGGGTCGATGGGCATTTCGCAGGACGACACCATCATCGTCTATGACGGACCGGGCCTGTTTTCGGCCCCGCGCGTCTGGTGGATGTTCAGGATCATGGGCGCCAGGGACGTGCGGATCCTCGAGGGCGGGATCGATCGCTGGACGGCGGAAGGCCGTTTCGTGACCGACAAGCCGACCCGGATCGCCGCGTGCCTCTTCGAGACCGACTTCGACGCGGCCCGCGTCGCCTCGCTCGACGAGATGGTGGCCATCGTGGCGACCGGAAGCGCCCAGGTGGCGGATGCGCGCCCGTCCGGCCGGTTCGAGGGCGTCGATCCCGAGCCGCGCGCGGGCATGCGCGGCGGTCACATGCCGGGCGCGCGCAACGTGCCGGCGCTGTCGCTCGGCCGCGACGGCAGGCTGCTGGCGCCGGACGAACTGCGCGCCGCGTTCGAAGGCGCCGGCATCGACCTGTCGAAGCCGATCGTCACCTCCTGCGGCTCCGGCGTGACGGCCGCGGTGCTGGCGCTGGCGCTGGAGACGCTCGGTCATTTAGACACGAGGCTCTACGACGGGTCGTGGACCGAATGGGGTGGGCGGCAGGACACGCCCGTCGTCACCGGCAAGGCGTGACCGCCATGACGCGCATGCTCAGCGCCCGCATCACCCATCTCGAAATGACCGCGCGGCCGCTGCACCGCTTCGCTGCTCCGATGGGGCCGCAACTCGCCGTGATGCGGGCGCCGAACATGCCGCTGCATTTCTATCGATATCTCTACGAACAGGTCGGCAAGCCGCATCACTGGGAAGTGCGCCGCCACATGGACGACGACGCCCTGGCGGCGATCATCCACGCCACCACGACGCTGATCGACGTGCTCTATGTCGATGGCGCGCCGGCCGGCTTCGTCGAGATCGACCTCTCGCAGGCGCCGGAAACGGCCGGGATCGAGTATTTCGGCCTGATGGGCGAGTTCCAGGGCAGGGGGCTGTCGAAGTTCTTCCTCTCCTGCGCCATCCATGCCGCCTGGCATCACGATCCCCGCGCGCTGGTCATCCAGACCAATTCGCTCGACAGCCCGCGCGCCCTGCAGCTCTACCAGAAGATGGGCTTCTCGCCGGTGGGGTTTTCGGAGGAGGAGATCGAGGCCTGGGAATGAGGCGCGGCGAAGCAAGGCCTCGCCCACGAAAAGGCCCGCCGGTGGTGCAGACCGGCGGGCCGCCACGCTTCACGCGGGAGGTTGCGCGAAGGTGTTTTCGCGTGTCAGGCGACCTTCAGCACCGCCTGCGGCTCGGCCATCTCGTAGCCCAGCGCCTCGGCGACGGCGCGGTTGGTGATCCGGCCCTTGTGGACGTTGAGGCCGTTGCGCAGATGCGGGTCGTCGACCATCGCCTTCAGGCCCTTGTCGGCAAGCTGCAGCCCGTAGAACAGCGTCGCGTTGTTCAGCGCATGCGCCGACGTGACCGGCACGGCGCCCGGCATGTTGGCCACGCAGTAGTGGATGATGCCGTCGACCTCGTAGGTCGGATCGGCATGGGTGGTGGCGTGCGACGTCTCGAAGCAGCCGCCCTGGTCGATCGCGACGTCGACGAGCACGGCGCCGGGCTTCATGCCCGACAGCATCTCGCGGCTGACGAGCTTGGGCGCGGCGGCTCCCGGGATCAGCACGGCGCCGACGATGATGTCGGCCGAAAAACACTCTTCCTCCAGCGCCTCGACGGTCGAGTAGCGGGTGTGGACGCGGCCGTTGAAGATGTCGTCGAGCTGGCGCAGGCGCGGGATCGAGCGGTCGATGATGGTGACGTCGGCGCCCAGCCCGACCGCCATCTTGGCCGCGTGCAGGCCGACCACGCCGCCGCCGATGACGGCGACCTTGCCCGGCAGCACGCCCGGCACGCCGCCGAGCAGCACGCCGCGGCCGCCATTGGCCTTCTGCAGCGCGGTCGCGCCGGCCTGGATCGACAGGCGTCCGGCGACCTCCGACATCGGCGCGAGCAGCGGCAGACCGCCGCGCTCGTCGGTGACGGTCTCGTAGGCCACGGCGGTGACGCCGGAGGCGACGAGGCCCTTGGTCTGCTCCGGATCGGGGGCGAGGTGAAGATAGGTGTAGAGGATCTGGCCCTCGCGCAGCTGCACCCATTCGCCGGGCTGCGGCTCCTTCACCTTGACGATCATGTCGGAGCGCTCGAACACCTCCTGCGCGGTCTTGGCGATCGACGCACCGGCGGCCCGGTAGGCGTTGTCGTCCGCGCCGATGCCGGCGCCCGCCCCGGTTTCCACCAGGACTTCGTGGCCATGGGCCACGTATTCGCGAACCGCGCCCGGCGTCAGGCCGACGCGGTACTCATGGTTCTTGATTTCCTTGGGGCAGCCGACGCGCATGAGAGACTCCTCGTTGAATTCCGTGCTTGTTCCCTGATGTCCGGAGTCAATCACGAAACGCGTCGAATGTGTTTGCGAAGTCGATTGCCCGGAAGGCCATTCGTGGCTATTGCTTGCGCGGATTGGGTCCGTTTTCGAAGGAAGTGCCGAGCATGGCCCTGGACAGGATCGATTTCGCCATTCTCGATACGCTCCAGAAGGATGGTCGAATCTCCAACGCATCGCTGGCCGAGAAGGTGGGGCTATCGCAGTCCGCCTGCTCGCGGCGCCTCGACCAGCTGGAGAAGAGCGGCGTCATCGAAGGCTACCACGCCCGCCTTTCCAACGGCGCGCTGGGCCACAAGATGACCGCGATCGTGCACATCTCGCTGTCTGGCCAGTTCGAGAAGTCGCTGGCCGAGTTCGAGGCCGCGATCAAGCGCTGTCCCAACGTGCTGTCCTGCCACCTGATGTCGGGCGAGTACGACTATGTGCTGCGGATCGCGGCGCGGGATCTGGAGGATTACGAGCGCATCCACAAGGAATGGCTGACGGCGATGCCGCACGTCATCAAGATCAACTCCTCCTTCGCGCTGCGCGAGGTGGTCGACCGCACCTGGATGGGGATCAAGCCGGAACTGGCGTGACCGCCGGCGGCCGCTGCGTCACCTTCGCCGACGCTGTCCCGTCATCAATTCGTCTCCTGAATCTGCTGGACTCTGTACGACGCTGGCGCGACACTCGAATGCTTTCAGCCGGCTAACGACAAGCCAGACCCTTCAGGAGGCACCATGTCCATTCTCGTCGACCGCCTGTCCAGGCGCACGTTTCTCTCCGGCGCGGCCGCGTTCGGCGGTCTTGTGGTCCTGCACCCCTTCGCGGCCCGCGCGCAGGCCAACCAGGCGCATCTGCGCATCATGGAAACGACGGACATCCACGTCCACGTCCATCCCTACGACTACTATGCAGACAAGCCCAACGACACGATGGGTCTCGCCCGCACCGCTTCGCTGATCGACGCGATCCGCGCCGAGGCCGGCAATTCGATGCTGGTCGACAATGGCGATTTCCTGCAGGGCAATCCGATGGGCGACTTCATCGCTTACGAGCGCGGTATGAAGGCGGGCGACATGCATCCCGTCGTGCAGGCCATGAACGCGCTGGGCTACGATGTCGGCACGCTCGGCAACCACGAGTTCAACTACGGCCTGGACTTCATGTTCAACGTTCTGAACGGCGCGTCCTTCCCCTTCGTCTGTGCCAACCTGACCAAGGGCCAGCTGGCCGCCGATCCGAAGGACGACGACCTGTTTTCCAAGCCCTATGTCATCCTGGAGAAGATGGTGAAGGACGGCGCCGGCAACGAAAGCCCGCTCAAGGTCGGCTTCATCGGCTTCGTGCCGCCGCAGATCATGGTCTGGGATGTCCGCCATCTCGAAGGCAAGGCGCAGACCCGCGACATCGTCGAGGCGGCCAGGGCCTGGGTGCCGGTGATGAAGGAGGAGGGCGCCGACATCATCGTCGCGCTGTCGCATTCGGGCATCGACGCCAACCCCGCCACGGAGCGGATGGAGAACGCGTCCTATCATCTCGCCATGGTCGACGGCATCGACGCGATCATGACAGGCCACCAGCATCTCGTCTTCCCCGGCCCCAGAAACTGGGACGGCATCGAGGGAGTCGATCCGGTGAAGGGCACCGTCAACGGCAAGCCGACGGTGATGGGCGGCTTCTGGGGCTCGCACATGGGCCTGGTCGACCTTCTGATCGAGAAGGACGGTTCGAGCTGGAAGATCGTCGACTTCACCGTCGAGGCGCGGCCGATCTTCAACCGCACCGAGGATCGCAAGATCGTGCCGACGGTCGAGAGCAAGGCGGAGGTTCTCGCAGCCACCCAGGCTGAACATGACGCCACGCTCGCCTATGTCCGCACCGCGGTCGGTGAAACCTCGGCCCCGCTGCACTCCTACTTCGCGCTGGTCGCCGACGACCCGTCGGTCCAGATCGTGAGCCAGGCGCAGACCTGGTACATCAAGGACATGCTGAAGAACTCCGAGCACAAGGACCTGCCGGTCCTGTCGGCGGCCGCCCCCTTCAAGGCCGGCGGGCGCGGTGGCCCCGAGTACTACACCGACGTCCCGGCCGGCGCCGTGGCGATCAAGAACGTCGCGGACCTCTACCTCTATCCGAACACGGTCCGGGCGCTGGTGATCGACGGCGCGCAGGTCAAGGAATGGCTGGAGATGTCGGCCGGCATGTTCAACCAGGTCGAGCCGGGCAAGGCCGACCAGCCGCTGATCAATCCGGACTTCCCGTCCTACAATTTCGACGTGATCGACGGCGTGACCTACAAGATCGACCTGTCTCGGCCCGCGAAATATGATTCCAAGGGCGAAGTGGCGAATGCGGGCGCCAGCCGGATCGTCGATCTGATGTTCGATGGCAAGCCGATCGATCCGGCGCAGAAGTTCGTCGTCGCCTCCAACAATTACCGGGCCGGCGGCGGCGGCAACTTCCCCGAGATCGACGCCTCGAAGGTGGTGTTCGAGGCGCCGGACACCAACCGCGACGTCATCGTGCGCTACATCGTTGAGCAGGGCACCATCAACCCGTCGGCCGACGGCAACTGGACCTTTGCGCCGGTGGAGGGCGCCACCGTTCTGTTCGACACCGGCCCCAAGGCGAGGGACCTGATCTCCGAGGTCAAGGGCGTGAAGATCGAGGAGGCGGGCGAGGGCGCCGACGGCTTCGCGCGGTTCCGCATCACGCTTTGAGCGGCATCGCGCCTGAAACGCGAACGGCGCCCGAAAGGGCGCCGTTCTTCGTTGGATGAGAATGCGGGATCAGCTGTACGGCGACCAGCACTGCCGGCGCGGGCCGTTGTAGGGCTGGAAGGTGTTGTCCCAGGCGCGGTAGCTCCGGTAGCGGTTGTGGCACCAGTTCACATGCGCCCTCGAAAGGCTGATGCGCGGCTGGGCATAGCGCGGCTGCACGTAGCGGTAGCTCGGCACGCCGAGATAGATGCCGATATTGGGACCCCTGTGCCGGTACTTGTAGCGCTTCTTGCCATGGCGATACTCGCCTCGCCGATAATCATGACGCCTGTAGTCGTGGCGCCGGTAGTCGTGATGACGATAGCTGCGGCTACTCTGCCCGTAGATGTTTTCATTCTGATATCGGGGAATGCCGGCGCCGTCCTGTGCGGACGCGGTCGCGGTACCAGCAAGCATGAACGCGCCAACTGCGGCGCAGATCCAGCCGATCGCCTTCGGCGTCTTGAACATGTTGTCTCTCCTCGTTCTCCCGGTCCGGCGGACCGAGACCTTCGATGAGACGACTTCTAGCGGCCGCAACCTGAACGCTCGATGAACGTAAATGCGCGGCCTTGGTTCCAAGGCGCGAGCGGCGGTCGGCTTGCCGTTGCGCTTGTCATCGGCACGGCTAGCGGGCAAAGGTCTGTCCCATGTCGCTGCGCCTCGCCACCTTCAACATCGAGAACCTGATGGCCAGGTTCGATTTCACCGGCTTTCGCAACGAGCTTTGGCGGGATCGCGCGGTCGCGCTGTTCGAGGTCAAGAACGAGGCGGAGTACCGGGAGCTGGAACGCGCCCGCGCGATCGCCCACACCGATGACACGCGCCAGCTTTCGGCGCTGGCGATCGCACGCGCGAAGGCCGATATCCTGTGCCTGCAGGAGGTCGACACCATCGAGGCGCTGAAGGCCTTCGAATATGGCTATCTGTTCAAGATGGTGGGTCAGGGCTACCGCCACAAATACATGACGCCGGGCAATGACAGCCGCGGCATCGATCTTGCGGTGATGATGCGCGAACAGACGCGGGATGGTGAACCGATCGAGTTCGTGCGCATGACCAGCCACGCCCATCTCACCTACGAAGAACTCGACGTGCACACGTCGGTTCTATTGGAACTCGGCAACGAGCCGCACGAGCGCGTGTTCCGACGCGACTGCCTCGAAATCGACGTGACCATCGGCGGCAAGCCGCTGACCATCTACACCGCCCACTTCAAGTCGATGGGCGGTCCGCGCAACGGTATGACTGGCCGCGAGGCGACGATGCCGGTTCGGATCGCCGAGGCGATGGGTGTTCGCCGCATCATCGAACGACGTTTCGGTAAGGAGCGAACCGCCGAGAAGCGCTGGGTGATCTGCGGTGATCTCAACGACTATGCCGAGCGCGTGATCATCGAGGGCGACGACGACGAACCGCGCTTTCGCGTGTCGAAGGAGGAGGGCAGCTCGATCGACGTGCTGACCGGAGACGGGTTTTGCGAGAACATCGCCGAGCGCCGCCCCGACATGGACCGCTGGACCCTCTATCACACGCGCGGGCCCTTGGAACGGCATCTGTGCCAGCTCGACTACATCCTGCTCTCGCCGGTCCTGGCGCGCAGAAATGCCACAGCGATCCCCGACATCATCCGCAACGGCCAGCCGCACCGCACGGTCTTTCCGCCAGGCCAGGCGGTCGAGCGGTTTCCGCGCACCGGCTGGGACCGGCCCAAGGCATCGGATCATTGCCCCGTGGCGGTCACGCTGGACATCGTGTAGGCGCGCCATGACCACTGTCAGCCTTGCGGAAAACCAGTTGCTTTCGGCGCGTGAGGTGAGCCTTCGCCTTGCGGACGGGCCACACCCCTATGAGGCGATGTATGCCGACGGGATCGAGGAAAACTGGCAGGCCGAGCTGGCGTGCAATCCAACGCTTTTCGATGGCCGCACCGTCCTGTTCTCCAGCATCGGGCTCCAGGATGATAGTCTCGTCGGCGACTGCCACGACGTGCGCTATGCCTCGCTCCTGCACTGGCGTCTGGCGCGGCGCACCGACGTGGCTGCGCATCTATTTGCGATGGCCGTTCCCGTCACCGCCGATGGCGCGGTTCTGACGGTTCGCATGGCGCCATGGACCGCCAATGCGGGGCAGGTCTATTTCGCCGGGGGTTCCTTCGAGCCGACCGACTTCGTCGGCGGCGTGGCCGACATCGACGGCAACATGCAGCGCGAGACGCTGGAGGAAACCGGGCTCGACCTCGCCGGCGTGCGTCGTGAGGCGGTCTATCGTGCCATCCGGTCCGACCGCGGCGTGATCGTTGTCCGCCGCTATGCACTGGCGGAGACCGCGCGCGACATCGAGGAGCGCGTTCGACATTTCGTGGCGAGCGAGGCGCGGCCGGAAATCAGCGAGCCGGTTCTCGTCACGCGGGGCTCGCCGCCCGATCCCGCGCTTCTCCCCTGGGTCCGGCGGATCGTCGACTGGCATTTTGCAACGCCGTTCGACGATTGATCGGAACCTCGATCTACATCGACTGTCCGATCGCGAAGCAGGGATAGTAGCTCGCCTCGTCGATCGCGGCCGCCGCGCACTGGTCGAAGGCCGCCAGCTCCGATTCGTCAGAGTAGAGAATGTAGGGGTCAACCAGCATCCGGCCCTTCAGGTCGAGGGAGTTTCCGAAGCGATCGATCTGGCCTTCCACCTCGGGGCTGAGGGTCAGGAGCGCGTCGCGCAGCATGTCGCCCTCGATGAAATTGTCCGGCAACTGGTCGAACGGCCCGTCGAAATAGGTGTTGAGTGACGTTTCGGCGGCACGCACACCGATCAGGATCCAGCGCTCGCGATAGCGATCCTTGTACCAGGCGAAGTGGGTGCGCCGGCCGATCTTGACCTGCGTCGACGCGCTCGACTGGAAGAAGCTTTCCGAGACCACGTTCTCGTCGAGGATGTAGTGAAAGGTCTGCGTCGCCGGGTTCCACATCAGGAACATCTGCACCCCCGACTCGTCGAAGACGGGGCCGATGTACTGTTCGCCCGTCGCCGTCTGCGCCTCGGTAGGCTTCACGCCGCGCAGGTCGTTGAGGCGGAACAGAACCGTGCGGCCCTTCGCGGTGATCGCGTAGTCGAGCTCGCCCTTCTTCTCGACCGTCACGCCGAACTGCTGGTTGTAGGCGCGATGTTGGGAAATCTCCTGGTCGACGAACGGGTTGTTCTCGGAGAAGTAGGCAAAATGCACGATGCCCTGATCGCGGTCGGCCGTGTCGAGGCGGAAGTTCCCGGCATAGGGTACGCCGCCATGCACGAACTTGAAGTAATAGTAGTTTTCGGTCGGATAGACGGTCACTTCGTCATTCAGGCTCGAAAACACGTAGTCGAAAACCTCGTCGATCGAGCGGATGTCGAAGTCTGGCGCGCGCAGCGTTTCCTGCACATAGGCTTCGTTCGTCTTGATGGTGTTCTGGGCGGCCAGGGTGGCGGTGGCTGACCCGGCGAGGAAACAGCCTGCCAGCAGCGCCAGCGGCGCGAAGGACAGGTGACGACGACAGCGAGAGCCCATTGGCTAACTCCGGAATGGATTGAAATCGGCGATACGCGGAAGGAAGCGGGGCCCGGTGGGCCCCGCTCGGCGCGATGCGCTATTGCTTCGGCTGCACGGGAGCCGGCTGGATCTGGATGTTGAGCGATCCCTGCTTCAGGTGCGACTGAAGCTTGTTGTGCGGCTGGTCGGAACCCTGCTTGCGGTGCGACGCATTCTTCTCGTGGATGGTCGAACCCTGCTTGTTGTGGGACTGCACCTTGTTGTGGGGCGACCCGGTCTTGAGGTGCGAGGCGTTCTTCTCATGGATGGTCGAACCCTGCTTCAGATGCGACTGCACCTTGTTGTGGGGCGACCCGGTCTTGAGGTGCGAGGCGTTCTTCTCGTGGATGG
>JBHYDY010000063.1:0-11782 GCA_051860465.1 Mesorhizobium sp. | reverse complement strand
AGCCGTCATGCGCAAGATCGTCGTCACCCTCAACGCAAGGCTCAGAGACGCAGAAATTCCTCAGAGTTGATGACGAGGGACATTGTCCCGCAACGCTTGCGATCCAGTTTATCGTCCAGTCGTTTGCCCACGGGGAACACGAGGGCCATTACACCGGATACTGCCCGGTGGTGCCTCGAACACGCCGAGCACTGGCCGGAACTCTCGGTGCGATCATCCGTTGAAAAGCTTCGGTACGGCGAGACGAGCGGCATTCATCCCCGGTTCAGTCAGCCTTCCATAGACGTTCCTAGAAGCGAGTCCGCAAGCGTCTCCCGCTGCGGTCTACAACGGAGATTCTCCCATGAAATTGAGCATCCTGTGCCTGATCGGCTCGGTTTCCGCCATCGCGCTGGCGCAGTCGGCATCGGCCCAGCAGCCGGTCGACGAACCTATTCTCCTGGCTCAGGCCGAAACCCTTCTCTTGCTTGAAGAAAAGGAAGCCGAGGCCGCGGCGATGGCCGAGAATGCAAACGCTGAAGCTGCCGAGGCAGAAGCGACCGCCACATCTGCGGCGGAGGACGCACGGGAAGCCCAGTCCGGGGACGACGAGGATGCGGCCGCGGACGCTGCCCGGATAGCAGAAGAGACCGCTGCAGCAGCCGAAGCCGCCCGCGTTGAAGCTGAGGAAGCCGCGCTCGCACTGGATGCTGCGCGGGCTGCCGCCCGCACGGCCGAACTAGAAGCCGTCCGCGCCGCCGAGGAAGAGGCTGCCCGCGCCGCCGAGGAAGAAGCGGCCCGCGCCGCCGAGGAAGAAGCCGCCCGCGTCGCTGAGGAAGAAGCCGCCCGCGCCGCTGAAGTAGAAGCCGCTCAGGCTGCCGAGGAAGAAGCTGCCCGCGCCGCCGAGGCAGAGGCTACTCGCGGTGCTGCCGAAGCTGGAGCAAACATTCGTGAGGAGCGCCGCCGCGAGCGCGAGCGCCGCCGCCAGGAGGCGGAAGGTGGCGCGGACGACTCCGCGCCGGAGACGCCGACGGCAGCCGAAGAGCCGATGGCAGAAGAACCCGCCATTGCGGAAGAAGAGCCCGCAGAGCAGTCTGCTCCTTCGGCGACTGGCACCGAACCATCCGCCGCGGAGCGGGAAGCCACGACCGCTCGTCAAGAGCGCCGCCAAGAACGCGAACGTCGCCGCAAGGATCGGTCGCAGAGCGCTGGTGAGCCCGACGCGCCGGCCGCTGCGAGCGTAGGCGACACCGAACAGACGGCAGAGGAGCGACGTGCGGAGCGACGCCGCGAACGCGAGCAGCGCCAGGCGGAGCCGCCAGCTCCAGCCGCGTCAGCCTCGGAATCGCCGGTGGAACAGCAGATCGGCATTCAGGGCGGCGAAGAAAAGTTGCGCGAGTTGCGCCGCCTTCGCGAGAAGCTGGAGCAAGAGCGCCAGTTGGTCGAGGACCTGCAGGACGAGTTAGAACAGGATGACACCAGCAACGATGCCAGAGCGGAACGCCGCCGCGAACGCGAGCGACGGACTGGAGAACGGAGCGATGACCGAGCTGAAGATCGCCGGGATATCGATAGGGATACCCGTGGCGATCGTCGTCGAGACCGCGGGGACGGACGTGGTGACCGCGGCGAAGTGGTCGAGCGCCAGGGCGACCGCATCATCATCCGTCTTGGCGACCAACTGATCATCGAGCCCGAGCGCGAGGGCGAGCGGCTGTTGTCGCGGGCTCGCGATGTTCGAGTAGAGAATCTCGGCAATGGCGATACCCGCACCACGGTCTTCCGTGAGAACGGCGTGCGCGTCATCACCGACAGGGACCGATATGGCGACATCCTCACGCGTATTCGGGTCCTGCCGAATGGCGAGGAGATCTTGCTGATCGACAACGTATATGTGGAAGAGGATACGCCGCGCCGCACGGATCGCCGCCGCTTCTATGCGCAGATCGAGGAACTGCCTCCTCTAATCGTGGGAATTCCGGAGGCGGAGTACGTCGTGGAAACCCGCGTGGCCTCGCGCCGGCAGGTTCAAGCCGCGCTCGTCGCGCCGCCGGTCGAGGCGGTCGAGCGTGCCTATACCCTCGACGAGGTTCGCTACAGCGAACGTCTTCGCGACAAGGTGCGCCGTGTCGACCTCGACACGATCACCTTCGAGTTTGGCAGCGCGGCCGTCAGTCTCGACCAGCTCGACGCGCTCGATAGCGTCGGTCTTGCCCTTGAAGACATGCTGGCCCGAAATCCCGATGAGGTTTTTCTGATCGAGGGCCACACGGACGCGGTGGGCTCCCATGAGGCCAACCTCCTCCTGTCGGACCGGCGGGCAGAAGCTGTGGCTGTCGCACTTTCGGAGGACTTCGACATCCCCCCGGAAAACCTGGTTACACAGGGCTACGGCAAGCAGCAGCTGAAGGTGAACACGGCTGGTCCCGAGCGTGAAAATCGGCGCGTCGCGGTCCGCCGTATCACGCCGTTGCTCCGAGCCGCGAGATAAATCGAGGCCGAGCGCCTTAATGAGCATTGAGCCCCCGCCTATACACTGCCCAGCGGTGGCGAGGGCTAGTTTCCCCGACTTGGGATGCCATCGGCACGGTCGGTCGTGATGAAGCCGAAGCCCTTGATCGGGTCGTACCGTTTGACGATGCCGACGCTCTCCGGTTCCTTCAGGTCTGGCCGGACAGGAGGTTCTGAAGCAGGGCTGACTGGTTGTCTGCGAGCAGCCTCAGCAGCGAGGCTTGCTGAGAGAAGCCACGGCAGCGCTCACCGAATGCGATCGCACCAACCGCGTCGATCCGGGTCGCGGGCCAAGCCATCTGGTCCACCGCGTGGTCCGCACCGACGAGGACACGCTCTCCTGGTCGAACGCCGACATCGCCAACCTGCGGGTCGGTCTCAATGCGCTGGAGCTGATATCGTCCGGTTCAACGAAAGGAAGCTGGAGTTGTTGCGCACATCCTGCCGTTCGCCGACGGCACGCCCGGGCACGATCATCTGAGCGACATCCTCGCCATCCGATTGCGGCACCGTCACGATGGAGGGGGCGCGATAGATCGAAACACGCCGCGCATGGCTGACAAGGCGCTATTCATGGCCTCGGAAAGCGGCCGGGGCGCTGCATCTGAACGGGGCCGGACGCGACCGTATCGCGATCATTTAGCTTTGTTTTTCGGGAAGCACCGACTAAAGGCTGTGCATGCGTGACCCGAAACGTGCCGCAATCGTAGAGGAACAGCTCGCAGACCTTGCATGGTTTGCCTACGAGGCCGCGCCGACCCTGTGCAGCGATGATGCCGGGTGCCTGCAATATCATCGCTTCTGGAGCGTCGTCAGGCTGGTCGAACTGGGGGGTCGCATGCCGCGCGGGCTGACCTTCTTTGCGCAGGGTCTGTCAGCGGCCGCGCAAAGGGACGGCAAGGTACGTGTGCTTGTCGCGGGGGCCGCGGATACGGGGGTTCCGGCGCTGATCGTCGACGCAGCGCATCAGGCGGGGCTCAGCCCGTACGTGCACGTGGTCGATCGTTGCCGCACGCCGCTTGCGCAGATAGCCCGCTTTGCCAAGCAATCCGGGCTCGACATCACCACCTCGCAGGGCGACATCGCCGATCTCGGGGGCGGCGGATTCGACGCGGCCGTGACCCATAACGTGATGGGGTTCAATGCCGCAACGGAACGGCGCGCGCTATTGGCCGCGATCGGGCGCGCCCTCCGGCCGGGTGGCCTCCTCCTGTCGATCGAGACGATTTCGGACATGCGCCCGCCCCGCGTTGCCAAGGATGCGACACTGCTGGCGCAGCGGGTGGTGGCGAAGCTGCAGGGAGCGGGCGACTTGACCGATGATCGTATCGCCCAGATCCGCGACGTGGCCGAGGCCCATTTCGCGCTGAATGTCTCGCGGCTGGCCTATCCAGAACGGCTGCTGCGCGACGATCTCGCGGCTGCCGGACTGCTGGTCAAGGCGATT
This sequence comes from Mesorhizobium sp., assembly GCA_051860465.1. Lineage (GTDB taxonomy): Bacteria > Pseudomonadota > Alphaproteobacteria > Rhizobiales > Rhizobiaceae > Aquibium. The sequence continues at coordinate 7,845 of JBHYDY010000063.1, read as the reverse complement.
GACTATCTGCGCGACGACGACGCGACCTCGCCGAGGTCGCAACCCAGCACCCTGGCGACGAAGGATTATGCCCACATCGTCGCCGAGCGTAGCGGCTAACCGCCCCATACCGGCCCGAGCAGGCCCATCAGCGCAGGCTCCGGCAGCCGCAGGCGCGACATGCGCCCCGTCAGGACCGTCACGCAAGCCACGACGGCGACCGCCCAGAACATCGTCATCGGCAGGGTCTGCCGCCTGTCCGGCGTCGCGCGGCGCAGCCAGACCCAGGTCAGTAGACCCATGGCCGGTGCGAGCCCGAAGAGCGATGTCATGACCGGAACGCCCGCCATCAACGCTAGCGGCACGGCATGGGATGCGGGGACCGCCACCACCCGGTCACCGGGTTCCGCCAGCCCCCGCACGCCGGATATGAGGACGGCACCGAAGATCAGTGCCGTCGCCCATGCGATGGTGACGGCATAGGGCGTGTAGGCCTCGCTGCCGAGTACCGGCGCCAGGGCGAAACAGAGGCACAGCAGGCCAAGGACGCCAGCCAGCCACAGATCACCGATGCCGCTGCGATGCGGGGCGGCACGCCTGCCGGTGCCCTGGCGAGACGCGAGCCAGAGCATCGAGGCGAGGATGATGCAGATGATGATCATGGCTGCCGGCCTGTCCCACAGCGACAGGCGGCCGACCGTCATCAGCCGGCTCGAAAGGGCGAGGTTCGTCTCGATAAAGCCACCGAGGATGAAGGCGATGATGAAGGGGACGCGCGGCCAGTGGAGGCGCTTGAACAGATAGCCGAGGATGCCGAAGATCACCGCGACATACAGATCGACAAGGAACCCGTTCAGGTGAACGATCGTCACGAGGCTTGCGATCAAGGCGGGCAGGGCAATCTTGTCGATGCGCAGGCGTGTCAACCGTGACAGCACCGGCGACAGCGCGACGCCGATGATCGAGGTCAGGATATTGGCCATCAGAAGTGCGAAGATCAGCGTCAGCGACAGCGACAGATCGGTCGTCAGCATCGGCGTGCCCGGCACGAGGCCATGGATCGCCAGCACCGTCACCAGGATCACGCCCGCCTCGCTTCCCGGAAGGCCGAAGGCCAGCACCGGAAGGAGCGAGCCGCCATCCTTGCTGTCCACCGCGGCTTCGGGCGCGATGACGCCACGGATGTCGCCGGTGCCGAAGCGCTCGGGGTCGCGCGATGTCTGGACGGCCTGGCCGTAGGCCACGAAGCTTGCCATCGTGCCCCCGACACCCGGAATGATGCCGATGACCGTGCCGATGACCGAGGAGCGCAGCGTCAGCCCCCAATGCCGGAACACGGCGGCGATCCCGCGCCTTGTGGATCCGCTCGACCTGTCGGGACGGACCCCCTCGATGCTGTAGTTCATGCGCCAGCCGATGATCTCGGACAGCGTGAAGAACCCGAGCAGCACGGCAATGGTCCCCAACCCGTCAAAGAGCTGCAGGCTTCCGAATGTCCAGCGCGGCAACCCGCTGGTCGGGTCGCTGCCGATCATGGCGCAGAGCAGGCCGAGCGCCGTGACCGCCAAGCCCCGGAGCGACGAGGAATTCGGCATCGCGATGATGGTGAGCAGGCCCCAGACGCCCAGCAACAGCCGTTCGAGCGGCCCGAATTCCAGAAGGAATGGCTGCACGATTGGCAGCAGCACCAGCAGGACCAGCACCCCGAAGACCGATCCGACGGCCGAGGCAGTCGCCGCGCAGGCGATGGCCGTACGGGCCTCGCCGTTGCGTGCCATGGGATGGCCGTCCAGCAGGACGGCCGCGCTTGACGCATTGCCGGGGATGTTGAACAGGATGGCCGTGATCGAGCCCATGAATGTCGCGCCACCTGTCAGGGCCCCGAACAGCAGGATGACCGACACTGGATCCCAGCTGAGCGTCGCGACAAGGACAAGGGCGGCAAGACTGGCATTGCCGATGCCGGGCAGGAACGAGGCCACCATCGCCACCAGCATTCCCAACACTGGTATGAAGATGTTGGGAAATGACAGCAGGTTCCCCAGCGCGAGGGAGAGGGCCGCAAGATAGTCGGTCACGGGTGCGGATCAGTCGTGGTCGGCGCGCCGCGATGCGGGCGGCAGGACAGGCCGCTTCGCTGCTGCGCGCCGGCTTGCGGGCGTCCGCTCATCGCGACAGTTCTGCCGCGATGTCCAGCAGATCGTCGGACAGCTCCAGAAAAGTCAGGCGCGCGGCCTCGAAGGCGTCGATGGCGTCCTGCGACGGTCGGGCCTCGACGGGACGTCCCTGGCTGTCCGCGGCGGCCGCGAAATCCGGGGACGCCAGCGCGACGTCGGTCGCCGCGCGCAGACAGGCGAGCAATTCGGGATCCAGCCGCGACACGGTCAGCAGCCCCCGCGTTGCCGTGGCCACCGTCATCGCGGCGCGCGCCATGGCGCGGCGGGCCTCCTGTTCGTGGGGCGGCAGGTTGGCGATGCGCCTTTCCAGCAAGCCGTCCGGCCCCCCAAGCAGCAGCGCATCCGGCGCCTGTGCGGCGGGCGAATCCTGCAGCACGAGAAGCAGTGCCAGACCGGTTCCCTCCGTACGTCTGAGAACGGTGGTCAGGCTCTGTGACGTGATATCGGCCTCGCCGCGCAGGATGGCCGCGGCAGTTTCGCTTGACCCGTCATAGCCTGCAATGACCCGGATGTTCAGCCCGATGGCGCGCCCGACCAAACCGATATCCGCAAGGTTCGACAGGGTGGAACTCGCACTGGCATCCAGCCCGTTCAGCCCCTCGGCCGCAAGGTCGATATCCCCGCGTCCGAGCCAGGCGGCGGGCTCGGTGAAGATGATTCCGAGCGGCGCGAAATCCGTAGCAGGGATCGCTACCGAGACATCGCCATCCGTTCCCGCGATGAGATCGGTGAAATTCTCAACGATCAGGCGGATTTCACGGTCGGTCTGCGTCGCGACATGCAAAATGGCCAGGCGTCCGCCGCCGCCCGGCATGTTGACGACCCCGACCCGCGCGCCGATGACATCCGCAAGAACGGGTGCGATTGCGCGGGCGTAACTGTCGTAGCCGCCTCCGGCCTGGTTCGGTACGACCATGCTGATCGGCTGCGCGGACAGGCGCGCCACACAGCTCTCCGTAAGCGATTGGGCATCCGCCGCAGTGGCCAGCATGGCAGCGCCAAGGCATGCAAGGGAACCCGCGCCAAACTGGAAGAACCTCATTGGCCGCCCCCGAACTCGTGCAGTTTGTGATAGTTTTTAGCCTCAGAACGCAATAATGTTACCTTAAACAACTGCTTGCGCAAGGATCGATTGAGCCGGTCGGGATACGATATGGCGCCTGACCCGTCTTGACAGGGTCCGGTCACTGCCAGCGGGATACCTGATCGCGACCCATGCGAGGCCCGGAAGGCTGCATGATCACCTACCTCGTGTCCGACCTGAACCGAAATCCGCTGAGCAAGCTGATCCGGCGGTCCGGCAAGCAACTGCCACGGATGCGCATCATCACCTATGACGCGGCGTTCCGTAGGCTCAGCGTGCCGCGCGGAACGCTGGTGTTCACCGATTTCGACCTGCTGACGGATTACGAACTCGACGCGGCCGGCAGCATCGCGGCGGCGGCCGCGACCGCGGGGCCGGATGTGCGCATCCTGAACCACCCGCTCAGGGCGACGGAACGCGCCGCCATGCACCGGCGGCTGAACGCGGCCGGAATGAACCCGGTGGTCGTCACCCGGATCGAGGACGAGATGCCGCGCCGCTATCCCGTGTTCATCCGCCTGCAGGCCGGCTGCGAGGCACCCGATACCGGGCTGATCGCGAACGAAGCGGAGTATCGGTGCGCGCTCGCGGCGCTGGACGCGGCCGGCCGCCCCCGGCGGGGGAGGATCGCGGTAAGCTACGAGGCCGCACCGGATGCCGACGGGAATTTCCGCAAATACGGCGCCTTCAGGATCGGGGACCGGATCGTGCCGCAGCATATCCTCAAGGCGCCGGGCTGGTACGTGAAGAAGTCCAATACCGCCGTGACCCCCGCCTTCGCGCAGGAGGAACTGGCCTTTGTACGCGACAACCCGCATCGTGACGCGCTCATGGGCTTGTTCGACAAGGCCGGATACGAATTCGGACGAGCCGATTACACGCTGGTCGACGGCAAGCTGGTGTTGTTCGAGATCAATTCCAACCCCAGTTTCCCTGATCTGCGGCAGGGCGTGAGACAGGGCAGCGCGCGTCACCTCTTGCTGGCCGAGACGCTGTACAAGGCATTCCGCGCGATCGACATCCCGGCCAGCTCCGGGCGCGTCCGCTTTGGCCTGAACGTGGCCATCGGCCACAACATCTCGCGTCGGCGGTGGTGGACGGTCACCCGCCAGCTCTGGAAGCTCCGCCTTGCGACCAAGCGGGACCGCGACCGCGTCTGGCCGCCAGCGGGCGGACAGCCCGCGCCATGACCGCGGCTGTCCCGATCTACTTCAACAACCTCGACAAGCGGCCCGACCGGCGCGCCTACATGGAAACCACGTTGGCCGCCCTCGGCCTCGAGGCCACCCGCCACCGCTCGATCGACGCTGCAACCGTGCCCGAGGCGACCCTAGCCGCCGCCGTGGATCACACGGCGCAGCTGATCTTTTCCAGCCGGGAAAGCCAGTGCAACGCCCTGTCCCACCTCGTGATGCTCCGGCTCTTCATCGACAGCGGGGCGCGCGCGGCGCTGATGCTCGAGGATGACGTCGAGATATCGCCCGAGATCCTGCCGTTCCTGCGCAGTCTGGACTGGCTTCCGGACGGGATCGGCGTTGTCCAGTTCGAACGCTACGGGACGAGCAATTCGCGGCGGCTGGTCGGACCGCCCCTGCCCGGCAGCCCGGTCGAGGGACGAAGCCTTCGCCGTCTGCATTCGCGGACCGGCGGTTCGGCGTGCTACCTCATCACGCGCGGGGCGGCTATGCTGATCGCCACACGAGCAGGGCGCCTGCGCACGCCGATCGATCATTTGCTGTTCAGCCCGAATGCCTCGCCCCTGTTCGATGAGTTGGGAGTCGCGATCGTTATGCCGGCCTTGGCGCGCCAGAACACCGACCTGCTGCCTTCCGACATGTCACGGGCCCGTGCCGAACGTCGCAAGACACTGCGCGATCATCTGCACCGAGCCTGGATGGATGCCAATCGGGTGCACCTACACCTCCGCGATATGGCCCTTGGAGCGCGATGGGTGGGATTTGATTACAAACCGATTGGCAAGAATACCTCGGATTGAGGCAGGTCAGCCCGGTTTATGCAGCGCCTGCGCGTCGTTCCATATCTTGGTCATGGCGTCGTTCGGTCCATCAGCGAAGGCAGCGACCCGGTCAGCAAAATCAGGAGCGGCAGGGGCGCGACCGCCAGAGCGACCGTGGTCACGAATCCAGCGAACGTGAAGAGCCGGCAGAAGCCCGACATCATTGCGATTCCGCCACCGCCACCGAGCGCGGCATTGCCCGGCAGGATGAGCAACAACAGCAACGCCACATACCTGAACTTCAGCAGCCAGGGCAGGATCCGACCGGGCGCCCGCCGCAGGAGCCACGGTAACCGATCCCGCACCTCGAGGGACTGAGCCTCCTCAAGCAAGCGCGCCGGGCGGTGTAGCCTGAAAGCCTTAAACGCATGGATGATCGCGTGCTGCGGAATGAGCCTGCCTGCCAGGAAGCTGACTGAAAGCGCGACCAGTGTGGAACCATAAACGAGCGGAACGATGGGAGGCCCGAACACGACCATCAGCGCCACGCCGATCTCCACGCCTGGAACAAATGGAAGCATCATGCAGATCATGTACACCAGCGTCGCTGTCATGATCATCCGATGCACGGCGGGTTCGGTGCTGGGCGTAAGATGCGGCACGAACCGGGAGGTCAGCCACTCGCCGGCGAGGCTGGCGGCGTAGATCAAGCCGACGAGAGCTGCGATCTTTGCACCGATGACCACATACCGACCAAGCCGCATGTTGGTCGTTTCGAGCATGTCAATCCGAACTTGTCGGCGCTGCTGGCTGTAAGGATAGCTGTCCTGATATCCGGTGTTCCGCCTCGATCGTCCAGTACCATCGTTCCCGGGTCCAGCGCATGGTGCCGTCCAGCTTTCCGTCCTTCACCGTTCCCTGCCACTCCATGGTGCCATCCGTGGGGCTGTGGAGAACGGCACTGAACTCGATTTCATCAGCGGTTCCGCGCACCCAGTAAACGCCGGGCATAAAGCCGTAGCGTTCGCAAATCCTGGAGGAAAACTTGCCGTTCGCGAAGAGTAGTCGGTCAGTCAGCGGCTCGGCCGGATCTGTCCCGTCCTCCTGACGAACAATCCCGGCATCGAATTCAAGCCCGTCCAGAGGGGCGAAGACTATCGGCTGCGTCTTATGGGTGACGGTCTGCGCGAGCGAAGCCTCGGGTAGGCCGACGCCGTTGAGAGAGAAAGTGATGAGTGCGGCAATTCCGGCGGAGAAACGCATCGACCTGCCACCAACCCTCGGAGAGGACCATACCGGTCACAAAGCCACTGCTCGGCAACGATTTCAAGATGACCGACACGCCGGGGTTCACCTTTTTCTAAAACCTGCGCCGACTGCCATAGGCAGAACGTCCAAGGTGACACCGGGACAACATGGGCCAGTGCGAAGAAGCAATCGCCACACCGGATCGTAGCGACAACCAGCACTTTACCCGGCGATGGGGACGACGGCCAAAGCGATGACCGTGATCGCGCAGAGCAACAGGTCCGCGGGCAGGAACTGAATGGCGGTCGGCTTTTGGCGCGAATAGCGGGTCTTTTCCATGGTAGCCTCCAACGGGAAGGGTCTTTCCCGATTGATGTAAGGTACCCCTGTCGGCGTTCCTGTTCCGCGAGATAATTCACTCCCCGAAAAAGGACGCATCAGACCGCCGTTCTTGCGACCGGCGCACTCTAGCTGTTCGGTAGCGTCTAGGCCGGCCGACAGATGGCTGGCCATCTGCCATCTCGCTGCGTCAACCGATCTGCCGGAACAAACTCGGTGCCAATCCTGTTGGTTGTCTCGAAGGGTCTAAACAAGGAAACGAAATGATGAGAAACCTCATTCTCGCATCCGCAGCCGCAGCATTTCTAGCGGCCATGGGAACGTCTGCGATGTCGCAATCGAACAACAACGCCAATGCGAACGCGCCGGGTCAGGATCGGACCTGTCTCGTTACGACTGGCACGCCGGGAAGCTTCAACGACGCGGACGTGACCGAGACCAAGTGGCTTCCGCGCAAGGCGGCAGAGCAGCAGGCAAGCAAGAATCCCGGCACCATGCGGGTGTTCGAATACGACAATGATCCGCTCGTCGGTGAAGGCAAGCAATATGCGACCGCAGAGGAACTCTGCACGACGCACTTTAACTAGCCGCTGAAGAAACCGATCAACATTCTTTCGCTTGGTGACGGCTGCGCCGAATGGACGTAGCCGTCAATTCATCGCACCCTCGGTCAACTCGTCCTCGATGCTGACGCCACCTGCATCCGCTTCGAGGCAGCCTGCCATCGTCTTGGCGACGGCGAAGCCACACGCGCCTTCTCGATGGCGCTGAACCAGAAAATGGTTTCACAACGCCCCGTCACGATCACGCTCTTAATCTCAAAGGCAGGGCGGCCGGTCGTCACGCCGATTTACATAGAGGTTACCTGTTGCAGACACGCAACAGCTGGAATTAAATTTCTCGCGAAACGCCGCTGTAAGCTTGGGTTAATTGACCAGCCACGAAGGTTTGATAATCGAAACAGACAGTATTCTTGGAGGGGACACATGAGACGCGCTTTCCTGCTTCTTGCATCGACGATCTTGGCGACGGGGGCCGCGCATGCAGCCGACCAGGTTCTC
>JBHYDY010000062.1:0-12494 GCA_051860465.1 Mesorhizobium sp. | reverse complement strand
ACGAAAACGCCGAATGGGACGATGAACTGCTCAAGCTCGAATTCGGCGACCTGAAGCTCGATGGCTTCGATCTCGATCTGACCGGTTTCGATGCAGACCAGCTCTCCCAGCTCCTGGCCGACGCGCCGACCGAGGGGATGACCGACGAGGACGATGTTCCGGAAGTCCCCGCCAGGGCGGTGACGCGTCGCGGTGATCTGTGGATCCTCGGCAACCATCGCCTGCTGTGCGGCGACTCCACCAGTCCCGATGACGTCGCCCGGCTGATGAACGGCGAGCGGGCAGCGCTGTTTGCGACCGATCCGCCGTATCTCGTCGACTACGACGGCACCAACCATCCGACGAAGAAGAACGCCTCGGCGCGCGCCCGGAAGATCGCCAACAAAGATTGGTCGGAGGAGTACATCGAGCAGATCCATGTACGACCGCGCCGAGGTTGTCGCGACGGTCGGTTTGGGCAGATACGGATAGATCGTCATGTCGAGGCGTGGCGGACGCCGCTCGATGCGGCACAGCACCAGATGCTTCACGGCATCGAAGCCGACCGCGCCGCGCGCGATGGCGTCGCGGACGCCTGCCGCCACGTCGTGGATCTTGAACACCTCCATCAGACGCAGCACCTGCACGAACTCGCGCTTGCCCTTTTTGTCCATGCGGGCTTCCAGCAGTCGGCGCAGCGTTGCAAACTCTTCGGGCAACTTCCAGTCGGCGAGCGGTGCGGCCTGGTCGAGCGCGTTGGTCTTCTGCTCGATGAGCGCCAGATAGTGCAGCAGCGGATTGAACACGAAGTCCTCGCTCTCGTAGGAGCGGGGATGACGCGCAATAACCTCTGCGCCGCAGGCGATGACGACCTCGTGCACATAGCCGCGAACCAGAACCTTGCGATGCCCGTAGGCCGTCGGCACCGAGTAATCGTTCAGCCGATAGCGCACGAGCGAGAGCGAGTTGACGCTGCCCGGCGTCTTGTCGCACGCATCATAAGGAGCCGGCAGCGGCTTCTGGAAGGCGGCGAGATCGTGCTCCAGCCGCTCGCCGATCGTGCCGTCGTGGCCGCGCAGTCGGTCCGCAAGGCGCTTCCGGCAGCCGATGAGCAGATGGGCGTTCAACGCCTCGAAGTCAGCAAACACAGGGATCGGCACCAGGAAGTTCCGCCGCGCATAACCGACGAGCCCCGCGACCTTCCCCTTGTCGTTGCCCTTGCCGGGGCGGCCGAACCGATCCGTGAACAGGTAGTGCGATTGCAACTCAGTGAAGACGCGCGTGCGCTGACGCTTGCCATCGCCGAGAATGCGGGCGACCGCGATCTTCGTGTTGTCGTAGAGGATCGACTGCGGAATGCCGTCGAAGAACGCGAACGCTCTGACATGCCCGTCGCAGAACGCTTCCGTCGTCTCGGCCGGGTAGGCCACCATGAAGATCGCATCGGAGTGCGGCAGGTCCATCGCAAAGAAGTGGATTTTCCGCTCGACGCCGCCGATCACGCCGATCGCTTCGCCAAAGTCCACCCGGGCATGGCCCGGTGGATGCACAAGCGGCACGAACATCTCCTGCGTCCGCTGGCGCCAGCCGGCAATGTAGTCCTTCACGATCGTGATCTTGCCCGTAAACCTGTGCTCGTCGCGGAGCCGCTCGAAAATCCGCTTCGATGTATGCCGCTGCTTCTTCGGACGATCCTTGTCGGCCGCCAGAATCCCATCGATCATGCCCGTGAACTCGTCGAGCTTTGGACGAAACGGCGGCTTCGTGCGCACGTAGCCAGGCGGCACTGAAAATTTCAGCATCTTCGAGACCGTTCTGGCGTTGATGCCGAACCGATCCGCCGCGGCCCGCTCGCTGATCCCCTCGATCAGCACAGCGTGCCTCACCCTCGCGTAAAGCTCCACTGTCTTCATCCCCCGCCCCCTGCCGACTCAGGCATGGGACTCTAACTGCCGCAGTTTCGCTCCGGCGAGGCCGAACCAATCGGCCGCTTCAGTGAGGGATTATTGCTCCGGCTTTTACACAGCTCTATGATCGCCGGAGCGATGACATCAGCCTGGACGAGGTTGAACGCATTCTGATCTGATCAGGATGCAGACTTAATACGACAAAGGAAAAGGACCGTGCACCATTGAGGACGCTTCTCCCTAACAATATTGTGCGGTGGATGATTCCTGCGCGGCAGTATCTGGCGCATCAAACTGAAGCCATCAATGGTTGTTTCGTACTTTTAGGTCAGATGCCCAGCAAGAAAGCGGCAGATCACTTTGAATTCCTCGGCCGCTTGGCGTCCTGTAAATCGAGCACGCATGAAGCCGTGTATCATACGCCTCGCTTCGCGGAAGGTGACATCGTTCCCCGCAAGGACCAACTTGGCCGCGTAAGCGCGTCCGGCATCTCTAATCGGATCGAACTCGGCGACGTGGACCAGTGTCGGCGGCAGACCGGTCAAATCGCGCGCATGAATCGGAAATGCATGCGGATCATCCAGCGGCTCGCCTGCGGGAAACAGCTTGGCCCCGAAATCTCGGCTGCGCGCTGCGGTTAGGCCATAGCCTTCGGCGAAGTCAATCATCGACTGTGCATTATCGATCCCACCGCCATTGCCATAGATAACCGCTTGCGCGCGAATCCTCGGTCCGTTCAGATCTCGACTCTTCTGGCAGATGCACGCTGACAGGCGTCCGCCAGCGCTGTCGCCGCCGATCACGATGCGGTCTGGGTTGATTCCAATTTCGTGGCCGTGTTCTGCGACCCACGTCAGGACCGCATAGCAATCGTCGAATCCAGCGGGCCACGGGTTCTCTGGCGTCAGCCGGTAGTCGACGCTAACTACGGTTGCCCCGGTTCCGACGGCAAAGCCCCACGCGATGCTGTCTGAAGAATCCAGATCACCCAACATGAAGCCGCCGCCGTGGAAGTAAATCATGCAGGGCGCCGGGCCGCTGGCATTTCGATGCCTGTAGATGCGGACTCCCACTCGAAGGCCATTGCTGCCCGCGACCATCCGGTCCGTCACCTCAAGGGTCACCGGATGCGGACGGCTTAGGCGCGCAGCGTAGGCATTCCAGTTCTCGCGCTGTTCCTGTAGCGTTGCGCCAGGCGGCAAGGGGCGGCGGGCATCTACAAGTACCTGCATGTCCGGGTGCAACTGATACTGGCTTTCACTCATGGCGCTTCTCCCAAGGACGGGTTGGCATTCAGTGACGCGCAGCCCGTACCAATAAAACTTTATTGGACTAAAATATTTAGTTCAACAATTTTTTCAGCTCCGTCGCCGCCCCATCGGCGTGCTCGGGTCACCGGCGGGCGAATCTCCCAAAAATTGCCGCACGGCTCCTGTTTGACGAGTGGCGATACTGGCGCCGCAAGGCCCCGTGCCATCGTCGAAATAAGGGCGGACGGCTGCCGGCAAAAATATGTTAGGCCATTAAAAATTTTGTGGACATATAAATTCCATTTGAATATCAGTTTCTGAGGGAGGGTCGGCACCAACACCGAGCGCCGGCCGGTCAGGGAGAAAAGGCATGAACAGTATCATGATCTCGCGCCGTGCCCTTATGGCGTCGGCAGCAGGGCTTGCATTGTCGTCCGCGTTGGCGCAGGCGCAGGATGCAAAGCTAGTCATCGCCGTCTATGCCGGCCAAGACGAACAACTTTGGGACCGCGTAGTCGCCCAACCGTTCAGCCGGGAAACGTCGATTCCAGTCTCGATCTTCGGGATTCCCCTGCCCCAGGTAGGCATCGCACAAGCAGACGGCGACCCGGACTTCCAAGCGGCCCTGATGTCATACTCGGCGGCATACGACCTGCACAGCCGCGGCTTCCTGCTAGAACTTACCGAGGATGACGTCCCGGCCATCAGCACCATTCCAAAGCAACTCTGGCCGGTCGGGCCGACCGGCGCAATCTTGGGCATGCCGGTGTTCTTCGGGCTCTACGGAATCGCGTTCAACACCGATCTGGCCAAGGCTTCGGACTTCGAGTCCTGGACGGCGCTTGTCGATCCCAAGTGGAAAGGCCAAGTCTCGATAACGCGCCCCGCGATCCTCGCAAGGCAGGACCTGACGTTGTTTTCGAAGCTCTTCGGCGGCAGCGACACGAACCTTGAACCCGGCTACGAATTCATCGGCAAGTTCGCCGCAAATGCGCTCAATGTCTACACGTCGATGGCGTCGCTAATGTCCTCCCTCGGCCAAGGCGAGGTGGTGGCAGCGCCGTTCTTCTCGGATCAGATCGAACTGTTGCGCAAACGCGGAGCCACAAACGTCGATTTTGTCATTCCGAAGGAAGGCGGATTGGTGACGCCATACCTAGTCGTGATCCCCAAGGGTGCGACTCATCCCATGGAAGCCAAACGGCTTGTCAACGCGTTGGCCGACGCCCAGTATCAGATACCGTTCATGCAAGAAAGCGCCCTGCTACCGACCAACCCGGCGATCCCCTTCACTGACGACATGAAGAGGCTCTACGGTGCGACGCTCGATGATGTCATGGCACAGAACGTGACTGCAGACTGGACCATCGTCGCGCGCGATACTGAAGCGCGCGTGCGCCGGATCGAGGAGGTGCTTAGCGCGGCCCGTTGATCCGAGCCCCTGCTGGCGCCGGCGCCCGAGCATCTTGAAACCTAAGCCCAAGAGTCGAATGCATGGCAGGGGAACTGATCATTTCTGATATAGAAAAGCAGTACGCAGGGGGCGTCAGGGCACTTGAGAATGTGTCACTGACGGTCGCTTCGGGAGAATTCGTAAGCCTCCTCGGACCCTCTGGCTGCGGAAAGACCACTTTGCTGAGAATTGTGGCGGGGTTCGAGACAGCCGATCGGGGCGAGGTCAAGCTTAACGGCCGTCGACTTGACACCGTCGCCGCATGGAGCCGGCCGGTCGGCATGGTGTTCCAGAACCTCGCGCTGTTCCCGCATATGTCAGTCGCCCGCAATGTGTCGTTTAGCCTCGATGTAAAGCGCGTGTCGGCGGCCGAAACCCGGCGGCGCGTCGATGAGGCACTGGCACTCGTCGACCTCGAAGGTTACAGCGAGCGGCGGGTCCACCAGTTGTCGGGAGGCCAGCGCCAGCGGGTCGCGCTAGCGCGGGCACTCATCTCGCGCCCTGACATGCTTTTGTTAGACGAACCGCTCTCTGCGCTCGACCTGAAGTTGCGTAGACAGCTGCAAGGCGAACTAAAACACCTGCAGCGGCGCACTGGTACGACCTTCGTTTTCGTCACTCACGATCAGGAAGAGGCGATGGCCATGTCGGACCGGATTGCTGTGTTCCGCGCAGGTCGCATCGAACAGGTCGGGACGCCGCCGGACATCTATCGACACCCATCGTCGCGGTTTGTGGCCGAATTCGTCGGCGATACGAACATCTTCTTGGTCGAGCGCTGTGGCGAGAGCGTCCACCTGCCAGAGTTCAACCTGTCGCTACCTCCGCCACCAGACTCGTCGCGCCTGCCGGGGCAGTTCCTCCTGTCAGTGCGTCCCGAGCACGTGACGGTCGCGCCCCAAGGCGCGGCAGCCATTGCCGGCACCGTCGCCGACGCCGAATTCGTCGGCATGACCGTCAAGCTACGTGTCACCGTGCCCGGTCGCGCCGATCCAGTTCGGGTGGCTCTGCGCGCCGACCAGGCCGGTATCGTCGCACCTGGTGCCTCCGTCTCGCTCGACATCGACTGGGCAGCCGCAGCGGTCCTCGGAGTGACAAAATGATCGCGGCGTCGGGGGTCACGACCAGTGCGCCGGGCCGGACCCTTCTCCTCGCGCCGACAGCGCTGATTATCGCAATCTTCCTGTTTGCGGTGGGAACGGTGGTGGTCGGGTCGCTCCGCGACGCATCAGGCGGCTTTTCGGCGGCGATCTACCTCGAACTGCTGCGGTCCCCGACCATCTGGAACCTGACATTGCAGACCGTGTGGGTGGCAAGCCTGACAACGGTGATCTGTGCCGTAATGGGCTACCCGATCGCGCTTTTCATCGCACGGTCGCGACGGCGCAACCTGATGCTGGTGCTGGTTATTTCACCCTGGCTGACCAGCATCGTCGTGCGCACCTTCGCGTGGATCGTGATGCTCGGCAACAGGGGCGTCGTGAACAACACACTGACCGGTCTGGGCCTAACTGACAGGCCGGTGCAGTTTCTGTACACGCCGACAGGCACGATCATCGGTCTTGTCCACGTGCTGTTGCCCTTCATGGTCATCTCCGTGCTCGCTGTTCTGGCGCGCGTCGACAGACGCCTTGCGGAGGCTGGCATGAGCCTCGGCGCCGGCCCCTTTGAAACCTTTCTGCGCGTCACCTTGCCGCTGAGCCTACCGGGCGTTCTATCGGGCTGCTCGCTCGTCTACCTGATCGCGTCGGGGGCGATCGTGACGCCGCTACTTTTAGGCGGGCTGGGCGATGCGATGCTTGGAACGCAGATCTTCCAGGAGATCGTTCATCTTTTCAACTTTCCGCGCGCGGCAGCGATGGCGATGGTGCTGCTCGTAACGTCGCTCGTTGTCGTGCTGCCTATCCAGTTGCTAGATGCGCGCGCGCGCAAACGCCTAGGAGGCGACGCATGAGCCTGTCTGGTACCCTGCGCGCGGCAGTCAATTGGAGCCTGCTTCTATTCCTGCCGTTGCCTCTGGTCGTCGTGGCGGCGGTGTCCGTTTCGTCGACTCCCGTGATTCGTTTCCCGCCTGAAGGGTTCTCGTTGCAGTGGTACTGGGCATTCTTCACCTCCTATGACTGGATGCGCGCCCTCGGTATCAGCGCCCTGATCGCGACCGTCTCGGCGGTCGCGACAACAACTGCGGCGGTCATGGCGGCACTGGCACTGGAGCGCACGCGGCCGGCGGCTCGCAGCTTGGTCGAAACGCTGATCCTTGCCCCGCTCGTCTTTCCTCATGCCGCGATCGGGATCGCGATCTTCGGGTTCATCGCCACGACCTTTTATCTGCGTGGGACCTATTACGGGGTACTCCTAGCCCATATCCTGCTATGTCTGCCCTTCGCATATAGGCCCGTAGCCGTCGCCTTTCAGAAGCTAGACCGATCGCTTGCCGAGGCCGCCATGAACATGGGCGCGACACCCAGTGTAATCTTCCGCCGTGTCACGCTGCCGACCGTCGCGCCCGGCATCGTGAGTGCGCTTCTGTTTTCGTTCATCGTGTCATTCGACGAGATCACGGTGACGCTCTTCCTGACCGCGCCCGGCATTAAGACACTGCCGCTGATGATCTACTCGCAGCTCGAACTCAGCGCCGACCCCGTCGTGGCCGCGGCCTCGACGGTGCTCGTGCTCATGACGCTGATCCTCGTGCTGCTGCTGCAGCGGATGATCGGACTTGAACTCTTCATGAATATTGAAGGCGATGATCGCCCGAAAGCGAACTAGCGGCGAATGCGCCAGCCGGCGGTTTAATCCCCAGAAAACGAAAGACTGCGATGACCAGGGACCCGCGTTACGATGTCCTGTTTGAACCTATGCGCATCGGGCCGAAGACCGCCCGCAATCGCTTCTACCAGGTGCCGCATTGCACCGGGATGGGCCGATTGTGGCCCAGCCCCAGCGCGGCAAGTCGCGGGGTCAAGGCTGAGGGCGGCTGGGCCGTCGTCTGCACCGAACAGTGCGATATACATCCAACCGCCAACGTCTTGCGCCAGATCCGCCTTTGGGACGACCAGGACATCGCTCCGCTTGCCCGGACAGCTGAGGCAATCCACATTCACGGCGCGCTCGCTGGTGTCGAACTTGTCCACAACGGACATCGGACCCCGAACCTTGAATCGCGCGAGATTCCGCTCGCACCGACCGCCCGGCCTGTTCACGGTGTCTTTCCGGTCAGCGCCCGAGCGATGGACAAGTCGGACATCGCCGCCCTTCGCCGGTGGCATCGGCAAGCCGCAATCAACGCGCGCCGGGCGGGTTTCGACATCGTCTACGTCTATGCCGGGCACGATCTCTGTCTGCCGATGCATTTCCTGTCGCGTCGCCACAACCAGCGCACCGATGAGTATGGCGGCAGCCTTGAGAACCGCGTCCGCCTCTTGCGCGAACTTTTATGCGACACGCACGAAGCAGTCGGCGACGCCTGCGCCATCGCCCTCCGGATCGCGGTCGACGAACTGCTCGGCCCCGACGGGGTCACAGCCGAAGGCGAGGGGCGCGAGATCGTGACGATGCTGGCGGAGATACCCGACCTGTGGGACGTCAACATAAGCGCGTGGGACAACGACAGTCAGACCTCGCGCTTCGCCCAGGAAGGCTATCAGGAGGCCTATACGGGTTTTGTGAAGTCGCTCACATCGAAACCCGTAGTGGGAGTCGGCCGCTATACCTCGCCCGATCACATGGCCAGCCTTATCAGGGCGGGCACGCTCGACTTCATCGGTGCTGCGCGACCCTCGATCGCTGACCCGTTCCTTCCGACCAAGGTCTCGGAGGGGCGCATCGAGGACATCCGGGAGTGCATTGGTTGCAACATCTGCGTATCGGGCAACAACCTTGCACACCCGATGCGCTGCACCCAGAACCCGACGATGAGCGAAGAGTGGCGCCGCGGCTGGCACCCAGAGCGGATGCCTGTAGCACCACGGCGCGAGATAGTGCTGATTGTGGGTGCCGGACCTGCCGGTCTCGAGGCCGCGCGCGGCCTGGGACAGCGGGGCTACGGCGTAAGGCTTGCCGAGGCCCGCCGCGTGCTCGGAGGTCGGGTGACACGGGAATCTAGCCTACCCGGCCTTGCCGTCTGGGCGCGCGTCCGCGACTGGCGCGTTACGCAGATCGGAAAACTTCCGGAAGTCGAGGTGTATCCCGAAAGCCGGCTGGACGTGAATGACGTGCTTGCTTCCGAATGCGATGTCGTCGCCATAGCGACCGGTTCGCGCTGGCGCGAGGATGGAACCGGCCGGCTTCGCCGGCAACCGATCCCGGGCCTGCAAAGCCTTCCCGTGTTCACGCCCGATACGATCATGGACGGGGCACAGCCGAAGGGCGAAGTCGTCGTTTTCGACGACGATCACTACTACATGGGGGGGATAATCGCAGAACTGCTCGCTGGCCGCGGGCTCCGCGTGACACTGGTCACGCCCGAGTCCATGGCGTCGGCCTTTACCGTATACACGCTTGAGCAAGCGAAGATCCAAGCGAAGCTGCTGAACCTCGGGGTCACTATCGTGACCGCAACAAGTGTCGCAGCGGTTTCTCCGGGAGAGGTCGAGCTTTCCTGCGTCTACACACGGAAGCAGAGGCGGATCGTCGCCGACAGCCTTGTTCTGGTGACCGGACAGAACTCGGAGGATGCGCTTTACCGAGCTTTGATCGCCCGGCCGGAAGATCTCGCACACGCGGGCATCCGCAAGGTTGTGCGGATCGGCGACTCTCTCGCGCCCGGTTTGATCGCTGCAGCAGTCTGGTCGGGGCATCGGTTTGCGCGCGAAATAGAACGCGACGACAACGACGCCGCAGGCTTCCTGCGCGAGAACGTCGAAATTGCCGACTTGACGGAGGCTGCGTCATAGTCGGATGAGCCCGCCGCGCGTCATGATCGCTTCGGCCAACGATACGCCAATCGCGCGGCAAAGGCCCACGGCCCCATCGCGCGCGCTCGCACAGCGGAAACGATGGGCGCACGACCGCGCGAAATCAGACTGGCCGAAGACCCGTCCACAACACCCCAATCTGACCGCGCACGCGGGCGATCATCTCCGCCGCAGTCATTGTGTCATTATTAATGTACTGGCGGAAGCCGTCCCTGGTGACCGCGTTCACCAGCCGGGCGGCCGCCATGACGTCGATGCCGGCGGCGATGCGTCCATCGCGCATCAGCTGAAGAATCAGATCGTGCAGCTTAAACGTGAAAACCAGCTGCGTCTGGAGGTAATCCTGCCGGCGTTCGTCAGTGGTCTCAAGCGCGGCTGCGGAAATAAGTCTCCAAAGCGCTTTGTTGCCCACCTCACTACCGGACCCGAGATCGATACAGACGAATTCGGTCAGAACCTCGACGGCATCTCCCACCGGATTCGCAAGGATTGCGTCCAGCGCACTTTCGACCTCTTCCTTGTCGTACTCGAGAAGGCCCAGAAGGATTTCGTTCTTCGAGCGAAAGTAGTTGTAGATCGTGGGCGGCGAAACGCCGGCCTGGGTCGCGATATCCTCGATAGTGGTCTCCGCAAAGCCCTTGCTGCTGAACAGCGCCGCCGCCGCCGAGAGTATTGTGAAATGGCGGCGCGCGCGCTGTCGCTCTCTCAACCCAAGTTGCTGCTGATTCGTCTGAATGGTCACGATTCGGTTGTCTCTCTGCATCGATCCGTCCTTTGTGCAGGGTCGCGTACGCCGCTTCAACCCGGTTCGCGGCCGATCGGCAGTAGAGGAGCTTGCGGCCGGCCTCCGGTGCGGATCAACCGGCTCCGCGCACCTGAGCGCCGCGCGCGCGACCTACCCCGACCCGTACACATCATGGATGACTCTGCCCGAGCCGAGTGCATGGCACAAGAGTGGTTGTTCTCGAAGGTGTTCGGTATCGATTCTATCAGGGATGGCGGGCAGCGCTCAGCAGAGGCAACGCAACAGCCGAGTTTCCGATGCTTGTAGACCGCATTACCACAAGGATCGGACAGCCCGAGCCGCCGAGCCTTTACGCGAGTCAGCCCGATCTTTCAACCGAGCGGACGACGCCACTTCACGGAGACGCCGAGGCGGAGGTCGCCATCGTGGGGGCAGGCTTAACGGGCTTGTCCACCGCGTTGCACCTTGCGGAACTGGGGGTGGAATGCGTGGTGCTGGAAGCCAACACAGTTGGCTGGGGAGCTTCGGGGCGCAACGGCGGTCAGATAAACCCCGGGCTTAAGCTCGGACCCGACGCAGTGGCCCGCGATCTCGGACCCGAGGCGGTTCGCTTTGCCCAGGCCGCGCCGGACCAAGTGTTCCGGATCGTCGCGGACCACCGGATCGATTGCGAAATTCGGCGCGGTGGCACGCTCCGGGCGGCATGCGACGCGCCGAGCCTCGCTGGCCTAGCGGATCTGGCGGCACAGATGCGGCGCCACGGGATCGAAGCACACATGGTCTCAGGAGCCGAGATGGCCAAACTCGTCGGCACCAGCCGCTACATGGGCGGCCTATTCGATCCGGCTGGCGGACAGCTCAACCCACTCAAGTTCGTGCGCGGGCTTGCGCGCGCGGCACGGCTCGCTGGTGTACGTATCCACGAAGAGACAGCGGTCACCGCAGCTATCAGCAAAGGAGGCCGGTGGTGCCTCGCGACGTCCGGTGGCCGAGTCATCGCAGAACGCGTCCTGTTCGCCACGAACGGCTACAGCGACGCGCTGGTGCCGGGGCTGCGCCGGTCGTTGCTTCCGGTGTTCAGCGCGATTGTCGCTTCGCGCACGATGCCTGCGGCGCTGACCGCACAAATCTTGCCCGACGGGCAGTCGCTGTTCGAGGTCGGCCCGGTCACGACCTATTACCGCGTCGACGCTGCCGGGCGACTTGTATTTGGTGGGCGCGGTAGGATGCGTGATGCCGCCGGCCCAGCGGCTTTCGGCGGAATCACGCGTTATGCCGAGCAGCTTTGGCCAGAATTGCGCACAATCGGTTGGGAACATGGCTGGAACGGGCGCGTCGCCCTTACAGCCGACCACTACCCCCACCTTCATCGAATCGGCAAAACCGGGCTTGCCTGCGTTGGCTACAACGGGCGCGGCGTGGCCATGGCTACTGCAATGGGGGTGGAATTGGCGAAGATGATGGCCGGCGACGGACACCATGAACCCGTCCTGCCGGTCAGTCCGATCAGGCCGATCATGCTTCAGCCGTTCTGGCCCATTGGGGTAGTGCCCGCGTTGGCGTGGGCACGGCTACGCGCGCGATTCGCGGATTGATGAAAAGGTCGCATTCAGACGAAGTCGACTCGTTTCCAAAGCGTTCGCCCTGAAAAACTCTCGGAACCCTTGCTCTTCGGGGATTCCCATCGGATTTGAAGTATTGGAGAATGCCGGAAATCGATCCTGACCCCATTGATTTCCGGTGTTTTCGCAATGCGCCCATCCCGCCCGTCATCCGGCAAGAACGATCTCTTTCGCGAGCGTCTCCACGCGATCATCAATCCGCGTCATCCGCTGGCGCGATTGTCGGAGCTGATGGCGTGGTCGCGGTTTGACGAAGCCTTCGCCGGGCAAGCCGAACCCGGCCGGGAGGACGTTCGGAAAGAAGAGCCCGCGACGGCACCGCCCGGCATCGCAGGTCTGACGCAGGCGCAGGTCAATCTGGTGCAGGCTGCGTTCAAGGCGGGCGTCAAGCCTTCGGCAATTGCCCGGCAGTTCAGCATCAGCCCGAAATTGATCCAGAAGGTGCTGGCCAAGAAGGGGCGCTGATCCCGACGTAACGCTGATTTTTGTGCATCTGCTCGAATTGCTTGAAACCGAAACCGGTGGCACCCAGATGTCCGGGGCATTGATCGTGTCCCACCACGTGGTGTAGCTGGCGGTAGCGAAGCCGCTCGGGAGCGCGCCCTCGACAGCGCCGTAGCGA
>JBHYDY010000061.1:0-14314 GCA_051860465.1 Mesorhizobium sp. | reverse complement strand
CGAAGCGCCGCGCCTTCCACAGCACCGAACGGCCGCCGCGCCGCCTGCCTCCCCGCGAAACCCGCGGCCGGAGGGCGTCGGCGCAGGCCCGACCGGAGATCCCGACCAGGCCTCGAAGGACAACACCCCCGGAACGCCTCGCGCCACCCGCGCGTTGCGGCGGGGGAGCCTTTCCGCTAATCATCGGCCGCACCATCACAGGACCAGCCGAAGCGCATGAGCATTCAGGATTCGATCAGAAACGCCTTCGTTCCCGTCCACCGGGAAGGATGGCCCTTCATCGCCGCCTTTGCCGGCGCCTCGATCATCCTCGGCGTCTTCTCCACCAGCCTGTTCTGGATCGGCGCGATCCTGACCATGTGGTGCGCCTATTTCTTCCGCGATCCCGAGCGGGTCACGCCGGTGGACGACCGGCTGGTGATCAGCCCCGCCGACGGCATTGTCTCGGCTGTCGGTCCCGCCGTGCCGCCGCGCGAACTCAATCTCGGCGACCGCGAGATGCTGCGCATCTCGGTCTTCATGAACGTCTTCTCCTGCCACGTGAACCGGGCGCCGGTGCGCGGCCGCATCTCCCGCATCGAGCACCGCGCCGGAAAGTTCCTGAACGCCGAGCTCGACAAGGCCAGCCAGGAGAACGAGCGCAACGGCCTCGTCATCGACAGTCCCAACGGCCCCGTCGCCACGGTGCAGATCGCCGGCCTGGTGGCGCGCCGCATCCTGTGTTTCGTCGAGGAGGAGACCAACATCTCGGTCGGCGACCGCATCGGCCTCATCCGATTCGGCTCGCGCGTCGACGTGTTCCTGCCGGCGGGCGCCGTCGCCAAGGTTTTCCATGGCCAGACGGCGGTTGCCGGCGAGACTGTGCTGGCCGAGTTCGGAGGCGTCGCCACGCCGCTGATGCGGGTGACCTGACCGATGGTCGACAATCTCGAGCCCGGACATCCTGTCCGCCCGCCCGACCCGCGCGGCCCGCGCATCCGCGAGATCCCGCTGCGCATGGTGCTGCCCAACCTCGTCACCGTGCTCGCCATCTGCGCCGGCCTGACCGGCATCCGTCTTGCCTTCGAGGGCCGTATCGAGCTGGCCGTCGCCATGGTGCTGCTCGCGGCTTTCCTCGATGGGCTCGATGGTCGCGTGGCGCGGGCGCTGAAGGCGACCTCGCGGTTCGGCGCCGAAATGGATTCGTTGGCCGACATCGTCAATTTCGGCGTTGCGCCCGGCCTCGTGCTCTACGCCTACCTGCTCGACGGCGCGGGGGATCCGGGCTGGATCGCGGCGCTGCTCTTCGCCATCGCCTGCGGCCTGCGGCTCGCCCGCTTCAACGTGATGGCGAACGATCCCGAGCGCGACAACTGGCGTTCCGGCTACTTCACCGGGGTGCCGGCGCCGGCCGGCGCGATGCTGGTGCTGTTGCCGGCCTATCTCGGCTTCCTCGGCTTCCAGCAGGGCCCGGGCTTCGCCTGGTTCTCCACGCTCTTCACCGTGCTCGTCGCCTTCCTGCTGGTCAGCCGCATCCCGCTCTGGTCGGGCAAGAACATGGGCCGCATCCGCAGCGATCTGATGCTGCCGCTGATGCTGGTGATCGTTCTCTACGTGCTCTTGCTGTTCAACTATCCCTGGCACACCATGACGGTGACGGCGCTCGGCTATCTCGCCTTCATCCCGCTGAGCTGGATCGGATATCGCCGCCGCGAAAAGGCGGAGGAAGAGGGTCTGCTGGGGCAAGCGGCAGCGCCGGACTGATCGGGGTCAGACCCGACGACGCTCCGCCACGATGATCATTAGACCGGCCGAGAAGATCAGGACCGCGCCGACCACTACGCCGGGCCGCGGCACGTCGCCCCAGATCAGCCAGCCGAGCGCGAAGGCCCAGACGAGGGAGGTGTATTCGAATGGCGCGACGACGGACGCCTCCGCCTTGCGCATGCCCTCGAACAGGCAGAACTGCGCCAGCCCGCCGCAAATTCCGGTGCCGATCAGAAGCGCCAGTTCAGGCCCGCTCGGCGTCTGCCACAGGAACATCGTCGGCACCCCGGCGATGACGAGGAAGAACCCGTTGTTGAGCAGCAGCTGCACCAGCGTCCGTTCGCCCAGCGCGATCTTGCGGATCAGGACGATCGATAGACCCCACAGCGCCGCGGCGGCCAGCACCATCAGCACCGGCAGCGACAGGCCGATCGCCA
The DNA here is from genome assembly GCA_051860465.1 of Mesorhizobium sp. Classification (GTDB taxonomy): domain Bacteria; phylum Pseudomonadota; class Alphaproteobacteria; order Rhizobiales; family Rhizobiaceae; genus Aquibium. The sequence continues at coordinate 12,131 of JBHYDY010000061.1, read as the reverse complement.
GCGGGTTGCAGGCGATGAACACGCCGACGAAGCCGGTGAACACCGCCACCCAGCGCATCGGCGGCACCACCTCCCTGAGCAGCCACACCGACAGGATCGTCACGATGATGGGCGCGGCGAAATAGATCGTCGTCAGCTCGGCCAGTTGCAGGTCCCGCGCGGCGGTGTAGAAGCACAACCACGCCGCCAGGATCACGAAGCTGCGCAGGAGCATCGCGCCGAGAACTGGGGAGTTTGCTGCATCGCTCACCGCCTTGCGCCCGCCGATGGCCAGCGCGATCGCGACGATCGTGGCGGAGCGGAACAGCAGGATCTGCCAGACCGAGAAGCCCACCACCATCAGCTTGATGGCGGCGTCCTGCAGCGAGAACAGAAAGTAGCCGACGCTGGTCAGGAGGATGCCGGCGAAGACCTGCTCCCGCGCGCTGACGGCTGCCGTGACGGCCATGCCCTTGTGTCCTATGTTTGCTCTCTTGCTGTAGAGACGCCGCCGAAATCGGCCTGCTCCACGGCGCGCCATGCATGGGGCCACCAGGCGGCCTGCCGCGTTCCTGGCGGCCGGGCGTGGCGCGCGTGCGCGGCCCGGGCCTGTCATCGCGCCGCCCGATCCGCTATGCAGCCGGTGGATCCAATCGCAACCAAGGAGAACCCGACAATGACCATCCGCCGCATCGAGCCCGGCAAGCGCATGAGCCAGGCCGTCGTCCATGGCAACACCGTCTATCTCGCCGGCCAGGTCGGCACGCCCGGCAAGACCGTGAAGGAGCAGACGCAGGAAGTGCTCGCCTCCATCGATCGCCTGCTGGCGGAGGCAGGCTCGGACAAGTCGAAGCTGCTCTCGGCCACGATCTGGTTGGGCGACATGCGCGACTTCGCCGACATGAATTCGGTCTGGGACGCCTGGGTCGATCCGGCGAACCCGCCGGCCCGCGCGACCGGCGAGGCGCGGCTGGCAACGGCCCAGCATCTCGTCGAGATCATCGTCGTCGCCGCGATCTGACCCGGCAGGCGCAAAAGGGCATGGCGGGGCAAACGTGCCCGCCAGCCATCGCCATCGACCTGAGGCCGAAGCCCCGCCTCGCTGTTCGCCGGCCGTCAGTCCGATGTGGGCGGACCTGTTTCAAACCCGGGATCGGGATCTTCCGAATAGAAGGCAGCCCCGGCGGGAACGCATTGCAGCTGCCAGCCGACAGCCGGCTGCTTCTGGTATTCGACGATGGCCTCCTGGCACTGCTCGCGCGTGTCGAAGCCGCTTGGCATGACGACCATGCCGCCTTGCGGTCCCGAGACCACGAGATACCAGACGTAAGCGGAAAACAGTTGCATGATGTGCCTCGACGACGGCGCGCGCCGCCTTGGCCGACCATACAGTTCCCGGGTACGATCGGGAAGCGCGCCTGCGTATGGGATGCGCCGCCCAGGTCCGCTGTTCAGACGGGCATGCGGTAACGCTGGAACGCGCCGGCGCGGGCGTCGAAGATCAGACCTGTCTCTCCCAGCGCGGGGCCCGCGAGAGGGACGATCCGCGCCGCGATCTCCGATGGATGCGGCAGGGTCGACGGGTCCTCGCCGGGCATCGCCTGCGCCCGCATGGCGGTGCGCGTGGCGCCCGGATTGATGATCGCGACCTTCAGCGATGTGTTCTTCGTTTCGTCGGCCCAGGAACGCGCCATGGCTTCCACCGCGGCCTTCGACGCGGCGTAGGGACCCCAGTAGGCCCGCGCCGAATGCGCCGCGCCCGACGACATGATGAGCGCGCGGCCGGCGTCGGAAAGCCTGAGCAGCGGGTCGACGGAACGGATCAGCCGCCAGGTGCCGGTGACGTTCACCGCCATCACCTTGTCGAACACCTTCGCCTCGATATGGGCGAGGGGACCGATGACGCCCAGCACGCCGGCATTGGCCACCAGCACGTCCAGCCTGCCCCAGCGCTCGTGTATCGCGCCGCCCAGCCGATCTATGCCCGTCATGTCCGTGAGGTCGAGAGGAACGAGCGTCGCCTCGCCCTTGCCGGTCCTCGCCCGTTCGGCCTTGATCTCGTCGTCGAGCTCTTCGAGCCCACCCACGGTGCGGGCCACCGCGATGACATGGGCGCCCGCCGCTGCCATCTGCCTGGCAATGAAGTAGCCGATGCCGCGCGAAGCGCCGGTAACGAGTGCGATGCGGCCGGTGAGGTCGGGTGTGTCGGTCATGTCGCTTTCCGTTGACGATATCAGCGCGGCCTCGAACCGCTACGGATGCCGGCTTACCCGAACTGGGGTTTGAGGAAAACCCCGCTTGACCCCGAGCCGCCGGTGCACCAGATTTATGGTGCCGGGACGACCCGGAATTCGCCGAACATCGGTGGGGACGACCCCATCTCCGCAAGAGACACGGGTCATGGCCTGGATTTATCTGTTCGCCGCTGGACTGTTCGAGGTCGGCTGGGCCATTGGGTTGAAGTACACGCAAGGCTTCAGCCGGCTTGTGCCAACGGTCCTCACCCTTGCCTCCATGGCGGTGAGCCTCGGGTTGCTCGGCCTTGCCTTGAAGACGCTGCCGCTCGGAACCGCCTATGCGATCTGGACAGGCATAGGCACGATCGGGACCGTCATCCTCGGCATCGTCCTGTTTTCGGAGCCGGCCGAGGCGGTGCGACTCGCCTGTATCGGCCTCATTGTGGCCGGCATCGTGGGACTGAAGCTCGTTTCGCCTTGAACGCTTCGCGGCCTACTGGCCTCCATTCGCCAGCAGCGACAGTGTCCGGACGTTGTCCGTCCCCTCCATGTCGAGCAGACGTGTCGGATAGTCGCCGGTGAAGCAGGCGTCGCAGAACTGCGGCGCGTCATTGTCTCGCGCCGCTTCGCCAACGGCCCGATAGAGTCCGTCGATCGACAGGAAGCCGAGTGAATTGACGCGGATGAACTCTGCCATCTCGTCAACGGACATGCGCGAGGCGAGAAGCTTGGCCTTCTCCGGCGTGTCGACGCCGTAGAAGCAGGAGGCGCGTGTCGGTGGCGAGGCGATGCGCATGTGCACCTCCTTCGCGCCCGCGTCGCGCACCATCTGCACGATCTTCTGGCTGGTGGTGCCGCGCACGATCGAATCGTCGACCAGCACGACACGTTTGCCTTCGATGATCTTACGGTTGGCATTGTGCTTCAACCGCACGCCCATGTGACGGATCGAATCGCCGGGCGAGATGAAGGTGCGGCCGACATAGTGGTTGCGGATGATGCCGAGTTCGAATGGCAGTCCGGCTTCCTGCGCGAATCCGATCGCCGCCGGCGTACCGGAATCGGGAACGGGCACGACGATGTCTGCCTCGACCGGCTCTTCGCGCGCGAGCTCCATGCCGATCTTCTTGCGCACGTCATAGACGTTGCGCCCCTCGACGGAGGAATCGGGGCGGGCGAAGTAGACGTATTCGAACACGCAGAAGCGCGACTTCATCGGCTCGAAGGGAAAATGACTCTCGATTCCCTTGGACGTGACGACCACCATCTCGCCGGGCTTCAAGTCGCGGACGAAACGCGCACCGATGATGTCGAGCGCGCAGGTTTCCGAGGCGAGGATCCACGCGCCATCAAGGTCGCCCAGCACCAGCGGGCGGATGCCGAGCGGATCGCGACAGCCGATCATCTTCTTCGACGTCAGCGCGACAAGCGAGAAGGCCCCTTCAATCTGGCGTATGGCATCGATGAAGCGGGCGTTCAGGTCCCGCTCCTTGCTGGTGGCGACCAGATGCATGATCGTCTCGGTGTCGGAGGTCGACGAGAAGATCGCGCCCTGTTTCTGCAGCACGCGCTGCACGGTCATGGCGTTGGTGATGTTTCCATTATGCGCGACCGCCAGGCCGCCGTCGGCGAGTTCGGCGAAGAAGGGCTGTACGTTGCGCAAGCCCGCGCCGCCGGTCGTGGCGTAGCGCGTATGGCCGATTGCACGGTTGCCCTGCAGCCTGTCGATCACCGATTGCTTGGTGAAGGTGTCGCCGATCAGACCGACATGCCGCTCGACATGGAACTGTGTACCGTCATAGGAGACGATGCCGGCCGCCTCCTGCCCCCGGTGCTGCAGCGAATGCAGTCCGAGCGTGACGATGGCAGCGGCGTCCTGGCGGCCGAAGATACCGAACACCCCGCATTCGTCGTGGAAATGGTCGTCGGCCTCCGCCGCCAACCCGCCGTCGCGGGCGAATGCGGAAGAGGTAGGGCCGGCATGCTCTGCCATGGCAAATCGCCTTTCGCGCCAACTGTCGCCGTGGACCAGCGATGGGCGCCGTCACTTCAGTTGTTCGTTTCGCCCTCACCGTCATCGGTCAGGCGCTTGATGATCGAATTCTCAGGGTCGTCCGGCAGGAACTCCTGCAACTTGCCGCCGATGCCCTCGAGCAGCGGCAGCGACTTGGCTTGTGCCACCCATGCCGGCCGGTTGTTGCCGACCAGCCAGTTGAAGAACATCAACGCGACCGCCACCACCAGCACGCCCCGCGCAGCGCCATAGACGAAGCCTAGCGTACGGTCGAGCGCGCCGATGCGCGAGTCGATGATGAAGTCGGCAATCTTCATGGTGACGAGCGTGACGATCACCAAGGCGACGAAGAACACGATGGCGGCTGCGGCCACCAGCGCCAGCTTGTCGTTGTCGATGTAGGGCGTCACGTAGGGAACCACCAGCGGATGCAGGAAGAAGGCCGCCGCTGCCGCCGCGCCCCAGGAGGCGATCGAGAGCAGTTCGCGCGACAGACCGCGAACCATGGCGAGGGTGGCCGAGACAAGGGCGAAGCCGACGAGAATTCCGTCAAGCAGCGTAATCGGCATTGTGGACCCACTCCGTTCCAAGCACTGCGTCAGTCTGCGTCCCGGCTGCGTTTCGACCCGGCGATCTTCGCGACAAGATCGACGAGCGCGCCCGGCAAGAACGACCGGGAAGCCATCGTCCCCGCGATTTCGCCGCTGCCGGTGGGCAGGACGGCCTGCCCGAAACCCAGTTTCTCCGCCTCTTTCAACCGCTGCTGCGCATGAGCGACAGGTCTGACGGCGCCTGAAAGGCTGATTTCGCCGAAATAGACACAATCAGCAGGCAGAGCAAGCCCGGTAAGAGAGGAAACCAACGCTGCCGCGACGGCAAGGTCAGCGGCCGGCTCCGAAATGCGATAGCCACCGGCGACGTTCAGGTAGACGTCGTGCTGCGCGAAGCGGATGCCGCAATGGGCCTCCAGCACCGCGAGGATCATCGACAGCCGCGACGAGTCCCATCCGACCACGGCCCGCCGGGGCGTACCGAGCGGTGACGGCGCAACGAGCGCCTGGATCTCCACCAGCACCGGCCGCGTGCCCTCCATGCCAGCGAAGACGGCCGCGCCCGGCGCCTTGGTGCTGCGCTCGCCCAGGAACAACTCGGATGGATTGGAGACCTCGCGCAGACCCTTGTCGGACATCTCGAAGACGCCGATCTCGTCGGTCGGGCCGAAGCGGTTCTTCACTGTGCGCAGGATGCGATAGTGATGTCCGCCTTCGCCCTCGAAATAGAGCACCCCGTCGACCATGTGCTCTACCACGCGCGGTCCCGCGATCTGGCCCTCCTTGGTGACGTGGCCGACGAGCACGATCGCCGCGCCCGTTGACTTGGCGTAGCGGATCATGGCCTGGGCCGAAGCACGGACCTGCGTCACCGTTCCGGGCGCCGAATCGGCCATGTCCGTCCACAGCGTCTGGATGGAATCGAGGATGAGCAGGTCGGGCCGCCGGCCTTCGGCGATGGTGGCGAGAATGTCCTCCACATTGGTCTCGGCCGCCAGTTCCACCGGTGAATCCGCGACGCCCAACCGCTGTGCGCGCAGCCGGATCTGCGCCACCGCCTCCTCGCCCGAGACGTAGACGATGCGGTGACCCTGTCTGGCCAAGGCAGCGGCGGCCTGGGTGAGAAGCGTGGATTTACCGATGCCCGGGTCGCCGCCGACGAGCAACGCCGAACCACGCACGAAGCCGCCGCCAGTCGCGCGGTCGAGTTCGCCGATGCCGCTGGCGATGCGCGGTGCATCCTCGATGTCCCCCGACAGCGAGGTCAGCACCACGGCGCGGCCCTTGCGGGCGCTGCGGGTGGAGGCAGGGCCAGCGCCAATGCCGCCGGACGTGCCTTCCTCGATAAGCGTGTTCCATTCGCCGCAGGCGTCGCATTTGCCCGCCCAGCGCGTGTGCATAGTGCCACAGTTCTGGCAGATGAACTGGACGCGCGATTTGGCCATCAGGATTTCTCGGTGAACCGCGGTCGCGGCGTGGAAAGGTCGACGGCGATCATGCTTCTGTCGCCTCCTCGATTCCGACATGAAAACGCGTATAGCGACGCGAGAGCCCCGTCAGCAACTCGTAGGCAATCGTCCCAGCGGTCGAGGCGGCTTCGTCGACGGGCAAGTCGGGTCCGAACAACTGAATGAAGTTTCCTGGCAAGACCGCATCGGACCCCAAGTCTGTCACATCGAACATGGTCAGGTCCATCGTGACGCGGCCGAGGATCGGAACGCGCCGACCCTTTATGGCGCCGCATCCGCCCGGCAGAACCCCGCGCAGCGGCACGCCGCTGCCCGAGGCCGAACGCGGCAGGCCGTCGGCATAGCCCACCGCCGCTACCGCAATCAGGGTGTCGCGTTCAAGCACTTGGGTTGCGCCGTAGCTGACCACGTCGCCCGCTTGCGCGCGTCGAACCTGTAGAATGCGAGCCTCGGCTGTCACCACGGTCTTCATGGTGACGCTGGACGACGGAGCGCCGCCATAAACGGCGATGCCGGGCCGAACCAGATCGTGATGGTACTCGCGACCGAGCAGGAGGCCTGACGAGTTGGCGAGGCTGGCGGCGACGCCCGGAAATGCGGCGCGCACTGCGCGGAAGGCGTCCGCCTGCTTTCGGTTCAAAGGATGATCGCGCTCGTCGCCGCAGGCGAGATGGCTCATCACCAGAACAGGCTCGATCGCGCGCGTCAGCGCGTTGTCGGAGGCAAATGCCAGGGCCTGCTGCACCGACAGGCCGAGCCGGTTCAAGCCCGTGTCGACCTGGATCGCGCAGGATTTGTCGGTGCCTTGCTTCGCGCAATGTCGCTCCCATAGCGCGACATCGCTCGCCCCGTTGAGAACCGGTGTCAGGCGCTGGGTGGCGAAAAGGGCGGCAGCGTCTTCACTGAAGATGCTGTTGAGCACGAAGATGCGGGCATCCGGCGCGGCTCGGCGGGTGGCCATACCTTCGTCGGCCGTTGCCACGAAGAACGTATCGCATCCCTCCGCTGTCAGAGCCGGCACCACCTGCGCGATCCCCAGTCCGTAGGCGTCGGCCTTGACCACGCCGGCCACCCGCGCACGCCCGACGACCTTCGCCAGCGCGCGGTAGTTCGACCGCAGGGCGCGTAGGTCCACCATGATCAGCCCGCCGGCAAGATCCGATCGAGGGCCGCTTTCGCGGATATGGACGGGCTTGGCCAATCTAGTGCTCGAGGCGTTCCGGCAAGCGGTCTTCCTCGGCAAGGTCCGAGAACCGCGTGAATTGGCCCTCGAACGCGAGATCCACCGTGCCGGTCGGGCCGTGGCGCTGCTTGGCGATGATCAATTCAGCCTTGCCCCTCGCCCGCTCGAACTTCTGCTGCCACTCCGCATACTCGGGACTGCTTTCCTCCGGCTGTTTGTTTTGCAGGTAGTACTCGTCGCGATAGACGAAGAGCACAACGTCGGCATCCTGCTCGATGGAGCCTGATTCGCGCAGGTCCGAAAGCTGCGGGCGCTTGTCTTCGCGTGATTCCACCTGGCGCGACAGCTGCGACAGAGCGATGATCGGCACGTGCAGTTCCTTGGCCAGCGCCTTCAGGCCGGTGGTGATCTCGGTGATTTCCTGCACGCGGTTCTGGCTCGACTTCGACGACGAGCCCTGCATCAGCTGCACGTAGTCGATGACGATCACATCGAGCCCGCGCTGGCGCTTCAGCCGGCGGGCGCGGGCGGCAAGCTGCGCGATCGAGATGCCGCCAGTCTGGTCGATGAACAGCGGCGTCTTTTGCATCATCTGCGCGCAGGCGACGAGCTTCTCGAAGTCCGTCTCCGATATCTCGCCGCGGCGGATCTTCGACGAAGAGATCTCCGTCTGCTCGGAGATGATGCGCGTGGCGAGCTGTTCGGCCGACATTTCGAGCGAAAAGAAGCCGACCACGCCGCCCCGCTCCGCCTTGAAGGAGCCGTCCGCCTGTTGCGCGGGCTTGTAGGCGGCTGCGATGTTGAAGGCGATGTTGGTGGCCAGCGACGTCTTGCCCATGGCGGGGCGACCGGCAAGGATGACGAGATCCGACGATTGCAGACCTCCGAGCTTGCGGTCGAGGTCGCGCAGGCCCGTGGAGACGCCGGACAGGTGGCCGTCGCGCATGTAGGCGGCGTTGGCGACGTCGATCGCCGTCGTCACCGCGTCGGAGAAGCTTTGGAAACCGCCGTCGTAACGCCCGGTCTCGGCCAGTTCGAACAGCCGCCGCTCGGCATCTTCGATCTGCTCGGAGGGCGACATGTCCACCGGCGCGTCGTAGGCGATGTTGACCATGTCCTCGCCGACGGTGATCAACGCGCGCCGCGTCGCGAGATCGTAGATCGCCCGGCCATAGTCGGCCGCGTTGATAATCGTCACCGCCTCGGCCGCTAGCCTGGCGAGATAGTGCGCGACCGTCATGTCGCCGACCTTCTCGTCGGCCGGCAGGAAGGTCTTCATGGTGACCGGGTTGGCCGACTTGCCCATGCGTATAAGCTCGCCCGCGATCTCGAAGATCTTGCGGTGCAGCGGCTCGTAGAAATGCGTCGGCTTCAGGAAGTCCGAGACTCGGTAGAAGGCGTCGTTGTTGACGAGGATCGCGCCAAGCAGGGCCTGCTCGGCCTCGATGTTGTTGGGCGCTTCGCGATAGAGCGGCGTTTCCGCCACGCCGAACTTGCGGACTGCTTCTGCCATTTTTGTTCCGTCCGATCCCCGTCGGACACCGGCTTACCAGATATGCGCGGCATGCGCCTTCGAAACGCTGCCCGCAAAGCGAAAATCGCTTGTCGACCGCCGGTGATCCACACTCGTCCACATGTTTGGCCAAGTTCGACCTGCGATTTCTGTTGACGCGAATCACTTGATGGAAGTGACTTTCGATGAGACAAAAAAATACCCGGGAGAAGCTCCCGGGTACAGATGCCGTGGGGCCCGTCCTGAGGGACAGGCCGTGAAAAGGCTTACGCCTCTTCCTCGTCGTTCGCGTCGCCACCATCGAAGAACGCGTCCGGACGAGCGTTCTCGTTGATGTCGTCTCCGTAGATCGCCTCGAGCGAGTCGAGCTTCTCGCCCTTCGCCTGGCGCTCCGCCTCGTCGGCCGAACGAGCGATGTTGAGGGTAATCGTGACCTCGACCTCGGGATGCAACGCGATGACCACGTTGGTCAGGCCGATCGCCTTGATCGGGTTGTTCAGCTCGACCTGGTTGCGGCCGACCGTGAAGCCCTCCTCGGTGAGCAGTTCGGAGATGTCGCGGGTCGACACCGACCCATAGAGCTGGCCGGTTTCGCCGGCTGAGCGCACGACGATGAAGCTCTGGCCGTCCAGCTTCTCGGCAACGGCCTCGGCCTCGCTCTTGCGCTCGAGGTTGCGGGCTTCGAGTTGTGCGCGCTGACCTTCGAACTTTTTCTTGTTGGCTTCGTTGGCGCGCAAAGCCTTGCCCTGCGGCAACAGGAAATTGCGCGCGAAACCGTCCTTGACCTTGACGGTATCGCCCATCTGGCCGAGGCGGGAGATGCGCTCGAGGAGAATGACTTCCATGGTCCTGATCCTTGTCGTCGGGCTGCAAGCGCAGCCGCAATGTCGAATGGACGGTCAGGAACGGAAAGCGGATGTGGTCCGCCGGTCGCTGTCCTGCCCGTCATGGCAGTTAGGGCCGAATGCGGCCCAACTCGGGGTTTTCGAGGCTTCCACCGCACCCGAAGCGGGGAAGGGGCCGGGCGCTGGCGCCCGGCCTCCGGATCACTTCACCACGTAGGGCAGCAGGCCGAGGAAGCGGGCGCGCTTGATCGCCTTGGCGAGTTCGCGCTGCTTCTTCTGGCTGACGGCGGTGATACGCGACGGAACGATCTTGCCGCGCTCGGAGATGTAGCGCTGAAGCAGCCGCACGTCCTTGTAGTCGATCTTCGGGGCGTTCGCGCCGGAGAACGGGCAGGTCTTGCGGCGGCGATGGAAGGGCCGGCGAGTCGGGATCTGGTTGATGTCGACCATTACTGCGCTCCTCCTTCAGCCTGTTCGCGCGGACGGCGCGGGCCACGGTCGTCGCGATCGCCGCGCGGGGGGCGGTCACCACGGTCACCACGGTCGCCGCGATCGCGGTCGCCGAAGCGGGGACGATCGCCGAAGCGGTCGCCACCGCGCTCGCTGCGCTCTTCGCGCTTCTGCATCATCGCGGAAACGCCTTCCTCGTGCTTCTCGACGCGAACGGTCATGAAGCGGAGGACGTCTTCCGACAGGCCCATCTGGCGTTCCATCTCCTGGATGGCGGCCGCCGGGGCGGTGATGTCCATGAGCGTGTAGTAGGCCTTGCGGTTCTTGTTGATGCGGTAGGTGAGGGACTTCAGTCCCCAGTTCTCGACCCGGCCAATGCTTCCGCCATTCGCTTCGATGACGCCCTTGTAGGTTTCCACAAGCGCGTCGACCTGCTGCGAAGACAGATCCTGGCGGGCGAGAAATACATGTTCGTAGAGAGCCATGCTCATTCTTGCCTTTCTTCGTTTCACTGCCCGGCGCCCGATGGCTAAGCCTCTGCGACTGCCTTGACCCGGAATCGGGAGAAGAAAGACGCATCGATGAGACGGTCGAGAGCGGAGACACGGGAGGCGGAAGGACCCTTGCCTTCACACACGCAACATTCGGAACGATCCCGAAAAAGCGCGAGCCCTCCGTTCAGCCCCCAATCGGAACCGGCAGAGTGCGGGCGCTATACCGGAGGTGCCGCGCATTGGCAAGGCCGGCTGGTGTGAACGTCACCCCGGCAGCATGAACAAGGCCGCCGTATAGGCCAGGTAGGCCGAGAGCATGACGGCTCCACTGCGGCGCCCCAAGCCGTTGCGCACAACGATGGCGGCCGAAAACAGAATGCTGATCGCCAGCATCAGCGGCACGTCGAACCACAGGAACCGACTTGCGATATCCAGCGGTTCGATCATCGCGGTCACGCCCAGAATGCCGAGGATGTTGAAGATGTTGGAGCCGATCACGTTGCCGACCGCTACTTCGCTGCGGCCGCGCCAGGCCGCTACGATGGATGTCGCGAGCTCCGGCAGGCTCGTGCCGAGCGCCACGACAGTCAGACCGATCACGGCTTCCGAGACGCCGACCAAGCGCGCGATCGATGAGGCGCCGTCAACCAGCCAGCCGGCACCGACCGCGAGCATGACCAGGCCCGCCATCAGCGCCAGCAGCGACCGCCACGCCGGGGCGGCACCCGCCATGTCGGGCCGCCTGAGGTCGATGGCGGCATGCGTTTGCCGCGCCGCATGGAAATGCATCGCGAGATAGAGGGCCAGCAGAAGAAAGAGCGCGAGACCGGCGAGCCGCGGAATGGCGCCCCACGCCGATAAGCCGAGCAACAGCACCGAAGCGCCGAGCATGATGCGAAGTTCGCGGCGAATTCCGCTTTCGATAGGCACCCGAGACGCCAGCAGCACGGTGAAGCCGCCGATAAGAAGGATATTGGCAATGTTGGAGCCGACCACGTTGCCGATTGCGATCTCGGGAACGCCCCTAAGCGCGGCCTTTATCGATACGACCAGTTCCGGCGTGGACGTTGCGAACCCGACGATAGTGAGCCCGATCACCAGCTCCGATACGCCAAACCGCCGCGCAAGGCCGACCGCGCCCCTGACCAGAAATTCCCCGCCGCCAAACAGCAGTCCCATGCCGAAGATGACGAGGAGAAGGTCGGCAAAGAGACCCATGGTGACTCATGTTGGTGGCGAAAGGCTGTCGTGCCTAGATGGGTGCCGCTCGGTGAGGACACAAGGAGGGGAGGGCGGTGGGCGCGGCGCCGTCCGCCAACTCCTAGGGGAATCGCATTTGAGAAATAGGACTGGCGTGGAGGTTTGATCTGGATTCTTTGGATGGCTCCGATTTTGG
>JBHYDY010000060.1:0-14975 GCA_051860465.1 Mesorhizobium sp. | reverse complement strand
CGCGCTGATCAGCCCGGCAATGCCGGACAGCACGGCGACCAATGCCGCCAGCTACACCACGCGGTGGGACACGATCGCCTTCGCCATCTGCGAGCCACTGTCATATTGTCTCTGCGACTCTTCGAACTCGAACTTGATCAATCGGGGTCACTCGCGCCAAGGGACGAACACCTTGTCGTGCGTCGGGTTATCGATTTCTGAAGCCTGCTCGTGAAACAGGGCGTGCCGATGCATTTCCCCGTGACAAAGGCGATGATCTAGGGAATCAGCCTGAACGCGCCACCCCAAGAGACCCGCCCATGCCCACCCCCTCCCGCCCTGACTGGTCCGCCGCCCAATACCTCAAATTCGAGGACGAGCGCACGCGGCCGGCGCGGGATCTGCTGGCCCAGGTGCCGGTGGCAGCACCCCGGCGCGTGGTCGACGTCGGTTGCGGGCCGGGCAACTCCACCGAGCTTCTGGCCGCGCGCTGGCCCGATGCCGAGGTGTCCGGCTTCGACACCTCGCCCGACATGATCGACAAGGCGAGGAAACGCCTGCCGGGGCTCGCCTTTTCGCTCGCCGACGCAGCCACCTGGCAACCGGCCGAGCCGGTCGACGTGATCTTCGCCAACGCCGTGTTCCAGTGGCTGCCGGAACAGCCCGATCTGCTCGCGCGGCTGATGGGATTTCTCGCGCCAGGCGGGGCGCTGGCCGTGCAGATGCCCGACAATCTCACCGAGCCGACGCACCGGCTGATGGTCGAAGCCGCCGCCGCCATGCCCTTCGCGAAAAAGATGGCGGGCGCCGCGCGTGCGCCGCTGCCGCCGGTCGGTCACTACTACGACGTCCTTGGACCGGTCGCCGCCCGCGTCGACCTCTGGCACACGGTCTACAACCATCCGCTCGCCGATGCCGACGCGATTGTCGAATGGCTCCGCTCCACCGGCCTGAAACCCTTCCTCGATCCGCTCGACGAAGACGAGCAGGCAACCTTCCTCGACGCCTATCGCGCGCGAATCGCCGGGGCCTATGCGCCGATGATCGACGGCAAGGTGCTGCTGCGCTTCCCCCGGCTGTTCATCGTCGCGGTCAGGGGCTGACCGCTCCGGAGGCCGGAACCGCCGGTTGCAAGGCTTTGCGCAAGCCGCCGCCACGTTGTTGAGCCGCACGATCCGGTTTGCGCCGGGCCGAGGCGCGATATACGATGCCACCGCCTACTGCGCGAAAGGAATCCCGGTCCGCGGCAGCGCCCGACGGACAGGAAAGTCAACGAGCATGAAGCGCGTCATCATCAGCGGGATGGGGGTCACGATCCCGCGGTCCGTCATCGGCAACGAGGAGCTGGTCGAAAGCTACAACGCCTTCGTCGAGCGCGAGAACGTTCAGCGCGCGGCCGAGGGGCTCGATCCGTTGCCGTCCTCCAGCGCGGCCTTCATCGAACACGCCTCCGGGATCAGGCAGCGCCATGTCCACACGCCCGACGGCATCCTCGACATCGACCGCATGGCGCCGCGCATTCCCGCGCGCGGAGACGACGACCTGTCTGTTCTGGCCGAGTTCGGCGCCTCGGCGGCGAGCGCCGCGATAGAGGATGCGGGCGTCGATCCGGCGAGCGTCGATCTCGTGATCTGCGCCTCCTCGCATCTGCAGCGCATGTATCCGGCGATCGGCATCGAGATCCAGAAGGCGGTCGGCGCGCGGGGCGCGGCCTTCGACCTCAGCCTCGGCTGCTCGTCGGCGGCGGGCGGGCTGCACGTCGCGTTCAACCTGCTGCGGGCCGGCGCGCATCGCCGCGCGCTGGTGGTCACGCCGGAGCTGATCACCGCGCATCTCAATTTCCGCGACCGGCAGACGCATTTCATCTTCGGCGACGCCGCCACCGCCCTGCTGCTCGAGGCCGTCGACGACGACCGCGAGGTCGCCGGCCGGTTCGAACTGGTCGACACGCGCAACTGGACGCAGTTCTCCAACAACATCCGCTCGAACTTCGGCTATCTCAACCGCGCCGCGGAAGACGACGCCAGCCGTGTCTCGATGGACGACAAGCTGATCAAGCAGCAGGGCAACAAGGTCTTCAAGGACGTGACGGTGGCCAGCCACCGCTTCATCGTCGATTTCCTGGCCGATCATGGCCACACGCCGCACACCATCCGCCGCTTCTGGCTGCACCAGGCCAACGGGCGCATGAACGCCATGATCCTGAAGCTGGCCTTCGGCGAGGAGGTCGGCCAGGATCGCGCGCCGATGGTGCTCGACGAGCTTGGCAACACGGCCGCGGCCGGCGCGGTGGTCGCCATGCACAAGCATCACAACGACATGAAAGCCGGCGATTTCGGCCTCGTCTGCACCTATGGCGCCGGCTATTCGATCGGCGGCGCGCTGGTCCGCATGATGTAGGCCGGCAAGGGAGGCCGCCGATGCAACTGCCCCTGATGCGCCTCGATGACGAGGTGGAGATCCACCCGGCGCGCAAGCTGCTCGGAACTGTCGACGCCGTTCTCGTGGCCGGGGGACGCGACTTCGTCACCGCGCGGGTCGAGGCGCTCGATCTCGGCTTCGACGGGGTTCTCGGCGATCACCACCAGGGGGTCACGCGCCGGTCGGGCGGGCGCGAGCCCTGGTATCCGCGCGGCACCGAGATCCGCAACGAGCGGCAATTGTCGATCGTGGCGGCCGACGAACTCGCCATCGTCGCCGGCCGCATGGACCTGGCCGAGGTCAGGCCCGGATGGATCGGTGCCAACATGGTGCTCGGCGGCGTGCCCGGCCTGTCGATGCTGCCTCCGGGCACGCTCCTGTTCTTCTCGGGCGGGGCGACGCTCAAGGTCGACGGACAGAACGTGCCTTGCCGCATCGCCGGCCGCTCGATCGCCGACCATGCCCGCATGCCCGACCGGGACGCGGGCGCGCTCCTGTTTCCCAAGGTCGCGCGGCGCCTGCGCGGCATCGTCGCCTGGGTGGAGAAGCCCGGACGGATCGCAGCGGGCGAGAAGGTCTCGGTGCGCATCCCCGAACAATGGATCTACCGGGCCTGAGCGCCCGCTTCACGCCTCGTCGTCGGGATCGAGCAGCCGCGTCGCGCGCCACCGGGTCAGCACCGCATTGGTCTCCTCGATGACGAAGAAGCGCGCCGAATCGCGGTCGTAGCCCTCCTCGAGCAGGGTCTCGTAGCCGGTGTGCTCGTGGCGCACATGCGCGACGGCCGCCAGCCAGACGGCGGTGGAGGGTGGCAGCGTCTTCATGTGCGGGCGCATGGCGTCGGCCCTGATCTTCTCCATGTCGGCGTAGGGCGCCGCTGGCAGGAGCAGGGTCAACGCCTTGGCGACGGCGCGGGCGCGGCCGCTGCGGGCGATCACGGCCTGGCTTGGTCCGACGGGCGCGTCGCGTCCGGAAAGGCGTCGATCGTGGCGTAGTAGGGCTTCAGGTCGACGATCGGCGTGGCGTCGAGCACGTCGATCGCATCGATCCCGACGACGCCCGTGGCGACGTCGATCGAGACGATTTTCGCGACATGCAGGCCGATCGGGTTCGGCCGGGCAGGGGAGCGCAGCGCGAAGGTGCCGCGCGCCGCCGACGCATGGCGCGGAAACTGGACGATCAGGTTGCGGTCGGACCGGTCGAGCCAGGTCAGGATGACGACGTGGCTGAAGCCGCAAAGCCCCTCGAGGCCGTCGCGATAGGGCTCCGCGATCTCGATCGACGCCGGCAAGCCCCGCTCGCGCGCGGCGGCCATGTTCTTCGGACAGTCGGCCCGCTCGGTCCAGGGCGAACGCACCCGGCCGACGAAGACGACGCCGGCATCGCCGGGCATCGTCGCCGGATCGAAGGGCAGTTCCCGTTCACCCTCGCGCTTCATGCCGATCCGCTCCTCTTCTATCCCGCCGCTGCTCGCGAAAGGCATTTTTCACCGCGAAGGCGTCGGGTGGTTGCATCGTTCTCCGAACCGATATAAACATATCTTTATGTCGTTTGGAGTTGCCGATGCTTTCCCGTCCCCTGACCGATCTCGGTACGTTCGTTGATAGCTTGAAGGCGGTCGCCGAATCCAGTCGGCTTCGCATTCTCTATCTACTGTCGCGCGGCGATCTGACGGTGTCCGACATCACCGAGATCCTCAACCAGTCGCAGCCACGCGTTTCCCGTCATCTCAAGCTCCTGCTCGACGAGGGTCTCATCGACCGCTACCAGGAAGGTTCCTGGGCCTATTTCCATCTGGCGGACGAGGGCTTCGAGCGCGATCTCGTCGCCAGCCTCATTGCCCGCATCGATCCCGCGCAGCCGCCGGTCGACCGCGACCTCGAACGCCTCGCCTCTGTCAAGCATCGGCGGCAGGAGCGGGCGGCGGCCTATTTCGGTGCCAATGCCGACAGCTGGGGTCGCATCCGCTCGCTGCACGTGCCCGAGGAAGCGGTCGAGAAGGCGATCATCGACCTCGTTGCCAGGCGCCCCTTCAGGACCATGCTCGACCTTGGCACCGGCACCGGCCGCATGCTCGAGATCCTCGCGCCGTTGTACCAGCACGCGATCGGCGTCGACCTGTCGCGCGAGATGCTCGCGATCGCCCGCGCCAACCTCGAAACCGCCGGCATCGCGCATGCCCAGATCCGGCAGGGCGATCTGCTCGCGCCGCCCGTCGAGCGCGGCCAGTTCGATCTCGTCACCATCCATCAGGTGCTGCACTATCTGGAGCATCCCGGATCGGCGATCACGGAGGCCGCGCGCCTGCTGCGGCCTTCGGGGCAATTGCTGGTCGTCGATTTCGCCTCGCACGAACTCGAGTTCCTTCGCGAACAGCATGCCCATCTGCGCCTCGGCTTCTCCGACCGCCAGATCGCCGAATGGTTCGAGGAAGCCGGCCTCGACCTCGCGGAGACGATCCAGTTCGAGCCGAAGGGCGTTGCCGACGAGCATCTGACGGTGAAGCTCTGGCTCGGCCGCGACCGCCGCCTTCTCATCGCCGACACGCACAACGCAAGCACGGAGCAGACCGCGTGAACCAGTTCCGCTTTTCCCGCCGTCCCGACATCGGCGACCGCATCAAGGTGTCCTTCGAATTCTTCCCGCCGAAGAACGACCTGATGGAGGCCAGGCTCTGGGAGACGACGACCCGGCTGCAGTCGCTGTCGCCGGACTTCGTGTCCGTCACCTATGGCGCGGGCGGGTCGACGCGCGAGCGCACGGCGCGCACGGTCGGCCGCATCAAGCAGGAGACGAACCTGGCGCCGGCCGCGCACCTGACCTGCGTCGACGCCTCGCGCGACGAGGTCGACGAGGTGATCGCGGAGTTCATGGCCATGGGCGTGACCCGCTTTGTCGCGCTGCGCGGCGATCCGGCCGAGGGCGTCGGCGCGCGCTACCGGCCGCATCCGGAGGGCTATGCCAACGCGGCCGAACTGGTCGCCGCTCTGAAGGCGCGCGGCGCGACCGACATCTCTGTCTCGGCCTACCCCGAGAAGCACCCGGAAAGCCCGGATTTCGCCACCGACGTCGACATGCTCAAGCGCAAGGTCGACAATGGCGCGACGCGGGCCATCACCCAGTTCTTCTTCGACAATGACAGCTACGAGCGCTACGTCGAGCGCGTCCGCCGCGCCGGCATCTACGTGCCGATCGTGCCGGGCATCCTGCCGGTCCACAATTTCAGGCAGGTCGCGAACTTCTCGGCGCGCTGCGGCGCGCATGTGCCGGCCTGGATGGCCGAGCGCTTCGAGGGGCTGGAGGACGATCCACAGACACATGCGCTCGTGGCGGCCGCCGTGGCGGCCGAACAGGTGCTCGACCTCGTCGAGCGCGGCATTTCCGACTTCCATTTCTACACCATGAACCGCGCCGATCTGGTCGTCGCGATCTGCCACATGATCGGGATCCGCGGCAATGTCGCGGCGGCGGAGAACAGGCCGGTCGCGGCCTGATCGCGGCCTCGGTCCGCCGCGGCCATCGTCCATCACCGTGTCGACGAAAATGAAAACGGCCGGAACGAAGGTCCGGCCGTTTCCTGTCTTGTCTACGATGATCGTCTACACTGCCCGCGGCGCCGAGGCGCCGCCTTTCTGGCTCAGGGGATCACCCCGACGATAAGCGCTCCGATGAAGGCGAACGCACAACACACCATCAACGCATTGATAGGTTTCGTCAGTCCCATGTCATAGCCTCCTCAAGTAGACTATGCCACGAGTGTAGGCGAGTTTGTGCCACTCGCAAGCGAAATTTGTGCTGCGCTGCACGACGGATGTGGACGACCTTGCGCCGGCGATGGCGCTGGCCATTGAAAACATTTGGTTATCGATCGCGCGCCGGTCGCCCTGAATCTTTAGCCGAAAGCCAGTTCGCCGATGTGCTCTAGAGCATGTCTCCCGAAAGTGGGCACCGGTTTCGGGTGAAAGACATGCTCGAAAACAAGGACCTAAAGCGTGCGGGGCGAATCTGAAAGATCGCGACACGTTTCAGTGCGCCGCACCATTTCTCTTCAACCTCCGGAGCAGGCGTCCGTCGATCACGATCAGGCCGCCAGCGATCAGCATGAGTCCGGCCAGTTCGAAGGCTTCGAGACGTTCTGCGAGAAACACCATGCCGAGCAGGACGGCGCTTGCCGGCACGATCAGCGTCACCAGCGAGGCGTTGCTGGCGCCCGCCGCCGCGATGATGCGGAAGTACAGGATATAGGCCACGGCGGTCGCCAGCAGGGCGATGCCCAGCACGGCGGCCCACGCCGTCGGCGACACGTCTGCGACGCCCCCTCCGCCGTCGACCAACAGCGCCAGGGGCAGCATGATGACGGTCGAGGCGGTCAGTTGGCCCGTCGCGACGACTGGCGGTTCGAGGCCGCTGATCCGCTTCGCCAGAATGAAGGCGAAGGCATAGGAGAGCGCGGCGCCCAGAACGAGCAGCTTCGCCCAGACCGGCCCGCCGAGGCTGGCGAGCACGCCCGGCCCGACCATGACGGCGGTGCCGACGAGGCCGATCAGGACGCCGGCCAGCTTGTTCACGGTCATGCGTTCGTCCGACAGGAGCGCGCTTGCGACGATCGCCGTCCAGAACGGCGTGGTCGCGTTCAGGATCGAGGCGAGGCCCGCGCCGAGCTCGGTCTGTCCCATGAAAATCAGCGAGAAGGGGATCACGTTGTTGAACAGCGCGAGCAGGAACAGCGGTCCCGCCATCCTCAGGGCCGGCGCGAAGGATCGGCCGGTGGCGAGCAGCCAAAGATGCAGCGCCGCGGCGGCGATGCCGACGCGCAGCAGCACGAGCGTGATCGGCGCGATCTCCAAGACCGCGATTCGGGCCATCACGAACGTCCCGCCCCAGATCGCCCCGAGGAGCAGAAGCTGCGCCCAGACCGCGGCGGTCATCGGCGCGGCCGTGGTCTTCTGTCTCATGTCGGCTTTCCTGCGGATCGAGTCTCGTGTTCGCCACGTTGCTGGGATAGGACAAGGAAGGGTTCGCGGCCACCCGATTTCCGTGTCCTGGACGTTGCCGTTCCGGAACGCCTTTCGCGGTCAGGTCGGCGGGCTTGGTTCGCGCCGGAACGGGAGTGCCCGATGCAGAAGTTCGAGAACGCGCGCGAAGCCGCGCTGACGATGCGGCCGGACGTTCCCGTCTACTGCTTTCGGCCCGAGGTCCTGAAGGCGGATGCGCGGCGTTTCATGGACATGTTTCCCGGCAAGACAGCCTATGCGGTCAAGACCAATGGCGAGCCGATGGTGCTGAAGACGCTGGCCGAGGCCGGCGTCACGGCCTTCGACGTCGCCTCGCCGGCCGAGTTCGCGGCCGTCCGCGCCGTCGCGCCCGAAGCCGAGATGCTCTACATGCACCCGGTCAAGGCGCAGTCCGACATAAGGCTGGCGCTCGAGACCTACGGCATCCGGGTGATCGCCGTCGACCACGAGGACGAGGTCACCAAGCTTGCCCGCGTCGTCCAGGCGCTCGACATCGATCCGGGCACGCTCACCGTCTTCGTGCGCATCCAGACCAAGGGCGGCGCCGCCTACGAATTGTCGAAGAAGTTCGGCGCCGGGCCGGCGCACGCCGTCGAACTTCTCCAGCGCTTGCACCGCAACGGCTACAAGGTCGGCATCTGCTTCCATGTCGGCAGCCAGATCACCGATCCCGACACCTACGAACGGGCGCTGCGCACCGCCGACTGGGTGCGCAACCGCGCCGCCGTGCCGCTCGCCGGCCTCGACGTCGGCGGCGGCTTTCCGGCCGAATACGGCCATGACCCGAACCGCAAGGCTCCCGAGATGCCCTCGCTCGGGCAGCTGATGTCGCGGCTCAGGGGCGACATCGTCGAATGGGGGTTCGGCGATATGCCGCTGGTGGCCGAGCCTGGCCGCGTCATCTGCGCCCATGCCTTCTCGCTGATCGTGCGGGTGCTCCTGCGCAAGGGCCGCCGCATCTACATCAACGACGGCATCTGGTCGTCGCTGTCGGACAGCTGGACCGGCAAGATCACGCTGCCGGCGCGCTTCATCCCCGATCCCGCGATCCGCAGCCGCAACGGCGACGTGGGCAACATCGTGCCGTTCAAGGTCTGCGGCGCCACCTGCGATTCGGTCGACATCCTGTCGCGGCCGTTCTGGCTGCCGGAGACGATCGACACCGGCGACTGGATCGAGATCGGCCACATCGGCGCCTATTCGCTGTCGCTGCGCTCGCGCTTCAACGGCTTCTATCCCGACACCTTCGTCGAGGTCACGACGCCGTTCGACGAGGGCAGCGCACCGGAGAGCTTCGCCAGCCTCGAGACGATGGCAGGATCCTGATCATGGCCGCACCGCGCATCCCCAAGCTCATCCGCTTCGTCATCGTCAATTCGGTGACCGGCATCCTGATCGGCTGGCTGGTGGCCGCCGGGCTCATCTGGTTCAACATCGGCGGCTTCGGCGAACTGGTCTGGCATTCGCGCCAGTGGATGGTGGCGCTGTTCATACTGGGAATGTCGTTCGGGGTGACCTTCGGCTTCGCGTTCCTGGCCACCGCGCTGATGCTGCTGCCGAGCGACAAGGACCATTTCGACCAGGTCTGAGCGGGATCGTCAGCCGGCGAAGGCGAGCCACAGCAGCACCAGCAGGCTGGTCAGCGCGCCGTTCAGTCCCATGGCGATGCCGGCGAAGGTGCCGGCGAGCTCCGATACCTGGAAGGCGCGCGCCGTGCCGATGCCATGCGAGGCGACGCCGGCCGCGAAGCCGCGCGCGGCATAATCGGTGATGCGCAGCGCGTTCATCAGCGGCGTGACGACGACCGCGCCGATGATGCCGGTGGCGATGACCAGCACCGCCGTCAGCGCCGGCAGGCCGCCGAGGCTGCTCGCCAGCTCCATGGCGATCGGCGCGGTGACCGATTTCGGCGCCAGCGAGGCCAGCACCTCGCGCGGGGCGCCGAAGGCGAAGGCGATGGCCACCGCGCTCGCCGCCGCCGTCACCGAACCCGCGATCAGGGCGGCGGCCATCGGCAGGAGCGCTCGGCGGACCGTGGCGAGGTTGCGGTAGAGCGGAATCGCCAGCGCCACGGTCGCCGGGCCGAGCAGAAAGTGGACGAACTGCGCGCCGTCGAAGAAGCGCGCATAGTCGGTCCCGGTGGCGACGAGCAGGGCCGTGAGCAGGGCGGCCGCGATGACCACGGGATTTGCCAGCGCATGCCGGCCCAGGCGCGCCGAGATCGTATCGCCGATCCAGTAGGCGACCAGCGTCGCCGTCAGCCAGAGCAGAGGCGAGGCCGAGAGATAGACCCAGATCCGGACGAAGTCGCCGTTCATTCCGGAGCCCTCCTTGTCGTCCATCGCGCCACCGCGAGGAACACGCCGACGGTGACCAGAAGCGTCAGCACCGTCGAGACGACGAGGGCGAGGATCAGCGGCAGGCCGAAGCTCGCGATCACGTCGCCCTGCTGGACGATGCCGACGGCGGCCGGCACGAAGAGCAGCGACAGGTTGCGCAGCAGCGTGCCGCCGGTGGCCTCCAGTCCGCGCCCGGGGCCGCGCCGGACGAGGAGGACGATGAACAGCAGGCCCATTCCGACGACCGGACCCGGGAAGGCCAATCCGGCGAAGACCTGCCGCAGGGCCGTCACCATGACTTCGCCGGCCAGTTGGCAGGCGAGCAAGAGCGCGAGCGCGGGCACGATGCCCAGCGGTTTCTGGTCGGTCTGTTCCGGCATGGCGCCCTCCGAGTCCGCAAGCTGGCACAGCCGCGATGGCGGCGCCAGAGCGTCACCCCGGCCGCGCGAAACTCAGCTTGCGTTGGCCTTGAGCCACCGCTGCCAGGCGGCGGGGCTGCCGCTGAACACGTTGATGTCGGCGTCGCCGCGGATGCCCGGCACGATGCCGGTGCCGGTGTATTGCCAGAACAGGAAGTTCTGTCGCCCGTAACGGATGTCGGGATGGTTGGCGACCGAGCGAAGCCACCAGTCATAGCCCTTGAAGGTCGCCAGATTGTTGTCTTCCCAGAAGTCGATCGAGGTGTAGATGATCGGCCTCTTGCCATAGTGCTTCTCGACCGCGTCGAGGAAGACCTTCATCTCGGCCCGCACGGTCGCGGCGGGCGGGCGCAGCTTGCACGACGGCGACAGATGGTTCCATTCCATGTCGAGCACCGGCGGCATCGCGGTCTTGTCGCGCGGCACATGGCGGATGAACCATCGCGCCTGCTCGATCGCCGGCCGGCAGAAGTAGAAGAAGTGATAGGCGCCGCGCGGCACGCCGGCGAGCCTGGCCGCGTTCCAGTTGCGGTGGAAATAGTCGTCGAGCCGGTCGCCCCCCTCCGTGGCCTTGATGAAGGCGAACGAAATGCCGCTCTTGCGGGCGGCCTCCCAGTCGATCTCGCGCTGGTATTTCGACACGTCCGTGCCGTGCACCGGATATTGCCACGGCGCCTTGCCGTCCCAGGCGTGCGGATCGCGGTCGCCAAAGCGCGGGTTCGTCACCGTCACGGCCGATGCCGGCCCGGCGCCCGGCGCCAGGTCGGACAGGCTGATGCCGCTCGATGTGCATCCCGCCAGGATCGCCATCAATACCGCCGCCGCCCATCGGCGCATGACCTCGTCCTTCCGTCCCGGCCCGAATCGGAGCCATGCCCTCGTCATCTCGATAGCCCAGCGGACCGATGGGGTCACGGCCGCCCTCGCGCCCGACGACCACGAATTGGTGATTGCGTTTCGGGCAGGCCCGCCCGATTGTGCCGGCCAGACAGCGGGCGATGGCGGCATTTCGATGGCCGCCGCCGACCTTTGGATCAGCCGGAGCGGGAGCGGCGTCGCGCATGCGCATACTCAAGACGATCATCAAGTGGCTGCTCATCCTCGTCGTGGTGGCCGCGGCCGGGCTGGGGGCCTGGCTCCTGCTGGCCCCGCCGGATGCGATCCGCGTCGCCAGCGGCTACACCGCCAAGATCGTCTGCTCCAGCGTCTTCGTCGCGGGCCGCGATGCCGGGCGGGTGCTGGCGGTCGATGTCCAGGCGCCCGGCCACCCGGTGCTCGGCTATCTTTCCGTCGATGTGGATGCGTCCGCCGGCACGGCGAAGGCGGCGCTGCTTGGCCTGTTCGGCCCCGGTCTCGCCGTCCATCGCGAAGGCCTCGGCTGCGCCTCGACGCCGTCCGGCGACCGGGCGTCGCTCCCGGACCTGACCGCGACGCCGGGCAGCAACGCCGCGCGCCCCGGTCTCTGGCCGCGGGGCGACATGGTGGAGCCCTCGCGGGCGCTGGAACTGCGCGCCATCCTAGAGGACGAGGCGCTGGTCGGGCCGGGGCTGCGCGCCGTCATCGTGGTCAAAGACGGACGCATCGTCGCCGAGCGCTACGGGGAGGAGTTCGATGCCGCTTCACGGCTGCTCGGCTGGTCGATGACCAAGACGGTCAATGCCGCGATCGTCGGAACGCTGGTCCAGGAAGGTCAGCTTGCGCTCGACCAGGCCGGGCTGTTTCCAGGCTGGACCGACGCAAGGGCGCGGATCACGCTGGCCGACCTGATGGGCATGCAGAGCGGTCTCGTCTTCAACGAGGATTACGGCGACGTCACCGACGTCACACGCATGCTCTATCTCGAGACCGACATGGCGGGCTATGCCGCATCGAAACCGCTCGCCGGTCCGCCCGGCACGATCTTCAACTATTCGAGCGGCGCCGCCGTCCTCCTGTCGCGGATCTGGCAGGACGCGCTCGGCGAGCCGCAGGCGGCGATGGACTGGCCGCGCGAGGCGCTGTTTGATCCGCTCGGCATGGAAAGCGCGGTGCTCGAAACCGATGCGGCGGGCACCTTCGTCGGCTCCTCCTACCTCTACGCCACGGCGCGCGACTGGGCCCGCTTCGGCCTGTTCATGCTCGGCGACGGGACGGTCGATGGCCGCGCGCTGCTGCCCGAAGGTTTTGTCGAGTGGATGCGCCGGCCGACATCGGCCTCGGACGGGACCTATGGCAACGGCCAGCTCTGGCTGCAGGGGCCGGACGCGGGAACGCCGCTGGGCGAGGATCCGGATGCGGGCGTCGACCTGCCGGAAGATCTCTTCTGGACGCGCGGCCATGACGGCCAGTCGATGGCGATGATCCCCTCGAAGGGCATCGTGGTGCTGCGCATGGGCCTGACGCCGTCTAGCCTCGGCTACCAGCCGCAGCGCCTTGTCGAGGCCGTCGTCGGTGCGCTGGAATAGTCGAACGCCGCCGCCAGGACGCCGCCAGGACGCGCTCGCCACACCCCGCGCCGTCATCCCGTCGGGCCAGTCCCGCTCAGCGGGCGCGCAGCACCGCATGCACCGCGTAGCCGCGATAAAGCGAGTCCATCGAAAGGCTTGCGCCCGTCCGCCCGCATTCCAGTTCGAGCACCGCGCGCATGTCGTCGCGCGGGCTGACGTGGAATGTCGCCAGCCAGGCGCGCAGGCCCGAGCGGAACCAGGATGGCAGGCGTTCCTGGCCGCCGAAGTCGACGACATGCAGCGAGCCGCCGGGCGCCAGCGCGTCGAGCCCAAGCGCGACCGTCCGCTCCCAGCCGGGGATCATCGACAGCGCGTAGGAGACGAAGACGCGGTCGAACCGGCCTGTGTCGAACAGGTCGCGCGGCTCGAAACGGGTGGCGTCGCCGCGCGCCAGCGCGACGCGGCCGGACACACCGGCCCGGTCGATGGCGGTTTCGGCGGTGGCGAGCATTTCGGCCGAGATGTCGAGGCCGAAGAACTGCGCCCCCGGATAGCGGCGCGCGGCAAGCACCAGGTTGCGCCCGGTGCCGCAGCCGAGTTCCAGCACCGTGCCGCGGTTTTGGACGTCGAGGCCGGCGATCATCCGGTCGCGGCCGAGCAGGTAGTATTTGCGCGTCGCGTCGTAGAAGTGACGCTGGACGCGATAGACGCCGTCCATCAGTTCGGCGTGGTCGGGCGCCGCGCGTTCCATGGCCCTAGCCCCGCTTCACGTAGAGGTGGAAGCCGCCATAGATCGCCGAGCGGTCGCGGGCGGTGAACTCGGCCGAGGCGTCGGCCTCGTAGGTCCAGTGCGACAGCGTCCCGTCGGAAACACGGCCGGGCAGCAGCGTCGGCATCGCGGCGGTGCGGAAGATGACGCGGGCGCCGGGGGCCGCCGTTCGGGTGATCTCTGCCCACAGCGCGTTGAGCTGGTCGTCGTTCATCCAGTCCTGCGCGTCCAGAAGCACGTAGCGGTCGACCGAGGCGGCTGGCTTCCTCGCCAGAAGCTCGGTGAAATTCGCCTGATGCACCGTGACGCTTTGCGACCCCGTCCGCACCGCTTGGAAATGCCGGCTTTCGAGGTAGGGCGGCAGCGCCGCCTCGCCGGGCCGGGGATAGCGGCGGGCAAAGGCCTGCCAGGCGAAGTAGTTCGATTTCAGCGGAAAATCGCAGGCGAGCTTGCGCACGCGTTCGACCAGCACGTCGGCCATCGTCTCCTCGCCGGCCAGCGCGTCGTACTGCGCCGGCGGGATGCCGAGCCCGAACAGGGAAGCCTTGTTGGAGGCCGCCCAGCGGATGAAACGGCGGCGAAACAGCGGCGCGAGCTGTTCGGCAAAGAAGATGCGCTGCGCGCGCAGGTCCTTCGCCTCCATGATCTCCCTGGGGTCGACGCCATGCAGCCGCGCCACGCCATGCGCCATCGAGATGCACAGGCCAAGCAGGCCGGTGCGGTAGAAGTCGCGGTCGAAGACGGCGATGCGGCGGCGTCCGAGAAGGTCGCGCGATTCCCAGTAGCGGCGGGCCTCGCGGTCGAGATGCGGCGCGATGAAGCGATCATAGGCCTGCGCGTTGTGGCCGACGCGGGCAACGCCGAAGAAGCGGAAATAGTCTTCCTGCGAGGGCAGCCGGCGCGCGGCCTCGAGCTTCAGCCGGTTCAGCGCGACATGGGCGCGGTTGAGGTCGACGGCGTCGATGCGGTCGGGCTCGCGGGTGAGATAGGACAGCACGTTGCAGCCGCCCGACGCGATGGTCACGACGCGATGGCCCTTGCCGAGCGCCATCGCCTCCATGTCGATCTCGGGGTCTTCCCAGATCTGCGGATAGACGAGACCGGAAAACAGCAGGGCGAAAAACCGCTCCGACAGGCCGGCCTTCGAGAAGGGACCGTTCTGGTAGACGGCCGACTTGATGTGGCGGCGGGTGGAGAGGGCAAGGTCGGCGGACAGGTCTGTCATGATGGCGAATCCGTCGCGGGTGGCGTTCCGCTGCGGGTAATCGAGAGGGATGACAGGGCCGTGACAGGCGGGGAGGGCGCGGCCCTGCGCGGCCCGCGCCGATCGGCAGGCCATTGGGCGGTGTCGCTTGGCGCGGCCTCCGCGGCTTGGCGTCCCCAAGGCAACCTGCGCCTGTCGCTGGCCGGCTGGACATGGCCACCGCGCGCGGAATCCAGCGCGCCGCGTGGACAAAACCCGCCCCCGTCCCAACGAAATCAACCGCTTCAGCGAATTCTGTCCACGCCCCCGGACCTCTGCCCCACACTGGCGGCAGGTTTTTGGAGGCACGGGCATGGACATGGGACTGGACGAAACGACGCTTAGGCGCATCATCGCGCGGCTC
>JBHYDY010000059.1:0-16183 GCA_051860465.1 Mesorhizobium sp. | reverse complement strand
GACCGATTCGTCGACAAGCGGTTTCCCGAGCGCTAGCGGCAAAAGTGAGTCGTTTGTGAAATGAGGGGATTCATGAGTCGGCGCCATCGTTCGAGTGGTGCCGCGCGACTCGGCAAAAAAATATACTGGAGGGACGATGTTGAAGAAGATCTACGAAAAGCCGGTGCTCTCGAAGCGTGGCAAACTCGGCGCTGTTACGGCTGCCAAGGTGACGCTTATTTGGATCGAATAAAGGACGTCATGTTTCTTTTCCGATTGGCTCTCGCTGGGTCGAGAAGGAACATGGGTCTGGCTCTGAGTGTCTGAAATGCGGCCGAGTTCGGCCGATATGTTGGGGCTTCCATTTCATGCTGGAGGATAGGCGATGAAGAAAATCTATGAAAAGCCGGTGCTCTCGAAGCGTGGCAAACTCGGCGCTGTGACGGCTGGCAAGGTGACGCTTATTTGGGTCAACTAAAGGACGTCATGTTTCTTTTCCGATTGGCTCCCGCGGGGTCGAGAAGGAACATTGGTCTGGCTCTGATCTTGATGCGGCGGGGCTCGGCCGATATGGTGGGGCTTCCATTTCAGACTGGAGGATAGGCGATGAAGAAGATCTATGAAAAGCCGGTGCTCTCGAAGCGTGGCAAACTCGGCGCTGTGACTGCCAATGGTGCGACGCTATTGGTTCCGGTGGTCTGAAGGACGCTGCGCGGCAATTCGGGGTCTGTGAAGGCGAAATGTTTCGCACTTATTTGGATTTCGTAACGTTGACCAGCCTGGGTTCTGTTGTTTGCGGCTGCACACATCGGTGAAGACGAATTTTGAAGGGGGGAGAACAATGAAGAAGATCTACGAAAAGCCGGTGCTGTCGAAGCGAGGTAAACTCGCGGCCGTGACGGCTGGACACGTAACGATGATCGGTATGCCGTGAGACCGAACGATCCAGTGATGGGTCTGTGACGAACGGATCGGCATGAGGTTCCCAGAAACGCGGGGCGATCGTCTTTATTTCCGGTGAGGATCCTCTGAGCGCGCGGCCGAGATGAAGCTTCTTCCGCGAAATAGGGAAGGTTCATTCCTTTTCGTGAGTCGGACGACGATTAGGGCGCATCCAAGCGAATTGCTGTTCAAGAGACCACTTGGGGATCGCGATGAAGAAAACCTACGAAAAGCCCGTCCTGTCAAAGCGCGGCAAGCTCGGCGCCTTGGCCGCGCAGCAGATTTCCGTGCCGAGCTGACGGGGAAAACACCCTTCGGCGTGCATGTGCGCGGCAAGCACTGATCTCGGGATCACTGTAGCGCATGGTCTTGGGCGGCTCCTGTTCTCGGCGGGCCGAAGTTCAGTTTGCGATCGCTGCGTCCACGACGTCGGCGAGCGCTGGCAGATCCGTCCCCGCGTGCAGTTCGAACACGGGGCACGCCTTGAGCGCCTCCGCATAGGCGGCAAACTGCCGCCGGTGCCATGGAGTAACCCCCGCTCCGCTGCTCGAAACATTGTCCTTGGCAAGCCGCACCAGGGCTTCCGCCCGCGCAAGTGGTACGACGGAGTGGCGCTCCGCACGGTCGCCGATCAGGATCACGGCGCGCAGCGGCGCGGGCTTCGTCTTCCCGACCGGAAGGATGCCGTCCATCGCGTGCAAAGCCACCGCCTGCTCGTCCTCGGCGTTCCATTTGTCGGGCAAAGGGCCGAGCCACGGCAGCATCTCAAGCGTCTTTCGGTGGATCCGTAGCCAGTTGGGCAGCCCCCAGATGAGCGCGGGCGACCGATCAGTGCCCGAGACGATCATGCTGACGTCATCGGCAAAGAGGCGAAATCCTTCGCGGGCGAGCGCCAGCGACGTGGTCGTCTTGCCGTAGCCGGAGGGGGCGCAGATCAGGATCGCGCCTTCGCCGTCGCGGCATCCGAGGCTCGCCGCATGCACGATATGCTGGCCCCGCGCATGCAGCGCCGCGCTGAGAACGGCGACGATCGGCGTCATCGTGAAGGCGCGCTCGCTGCCGGGGCGCATCACGAGTTCTGCCGTCCCCGCAACATGATCGATCAGAAGGTAGCCATGGTTCTCGACCTCGAGCGCCCAAAGCGTGTCGGTCTCGTACATGCGGCCGACCTCGCGTTCCTGCAACTGGCCGGTCCAGGTCAGCGGAACATGCGAAGGCACCCTGGGGTCTTCGTCTTCCTTTATGGAAAGGCGGAACACGGGCTTCGGCGCCTCGTCGGCGATGTACCACCGGAAGCTGTTCCGCATGCTGGCGGTCCACGAGAGTCGCGGGGCTTCGACAAGGAGGCCCGCGCCGTGGAAATCGAAGGCGATGCGATCCATGTCATCCACGAGCATTCACCACCGATCCGATTGCGCCGTCCGGCTTGATCATGCGCGCTCCATCCCATGCAAAGAGGTTCATCATCGTCGGCGTCGGCGGGTTCATCAGGACCTCTTCGTTGACCGTGACCCAGCAATGGGCCGACAGTCTCGCTTCCGTCAAAGAGCCGGGCTCGATGGCGAAGTGCAGGAGCGGGCGATGGCCCGCGAGACTGAGATAGTGAAAAGCCATCAACCCTTCGCGAAGGCAGCGGCGATCCCGCATGAGCCAGGGCCGCCGCGCGGCGCGCTTCACCGCATCCGCGATCGTGGCGGCGCCCAGGTGCGTATGGGCGCGCGCGCCCGGGCGGGGTGTGGCGATCGCCAGCAGCCGATCGAGTTCCGACGAGCCCACGAAGAGAGGCAGGAGCCGTGCCGCGATCCAGACGCTGGCCGTGAACGGCACGCTGATCGGCGGAAAGGGGCTCATGCGACCTTTTGAATGATCGCTTCGGACGAGAGTTCGGCGGCGATCTCGGCGAGATCGTTGATTGCGGTCGCCACGTCCACGTCATAGTCCGCCGCGATGCCTTCGGCACAGGATTGCAGGCTGCACGCGCCGTCGATCCGCGACAGAAAATCCAGCGTGGTGTCGTTGACGGTATAGATCTCGCCCGACTTGAGCATGAGAACGACGCCGCCTTCTCCCTCTCCGAGCGGTTGCAGGGATACGTCCTGGGCGAGCTTGTAGACGTCCTCGCCGGCGGAACTCACACCCGTCATTCCTGGTCTCCCCGAACATGCCTTTTTTGTGATGTATCCGATAACAGATGACGTGGCGGCCGGCTAGCTCTTGCCGCGCTGCCCCTTTCACGGTCGAACCCGATCGCCCGGATGCCGGACTGGTTCGAATCTGGTCGGGCATGGCTCCAGCCTTGGGCGAGAGCGGCGGCGTGCGGTTGCTGCTTCGAGAGGAGCCGTGCAATATCGAGCCTCCGCGTCGATGCCGGGCCTTTCCCAGGTCCTCGGACGAAGCGGATCGGATGGGCACCAGGTCGTCCCGGATGACGGAGAGCCCGCGCATGTCGAAATCCATCCGCCGCGGCGAAGATTCGTAAGGGTGCGGCGCTCCGGGCAGGACGAGGTCGGGCGGGGAGGGGACTGACATGAGCCGGTTGATCGATGGGTGGCTGGCGCGATTGTCCGATCCCTCTGGAATCAATTCGCATTGGCCTGCCGCTCCGTTGTCCGCCGATGACAGCCGGTCCTTGGACGCATTGCTGTACGAGGCCGTGCGCCACAACGTCCATCTGGCGGTGTTTTCCAACCTTCTGCGGCTGTTGCGCGAAGACCCCGGCGCATTTCTCGCCGGCTCTCGGGCCGCGACGACCGCGGTCTCCCTGTCCGATCGCATCCGCAAGGAGCGCAGCGAGATCATTGCGCCCACCATGCAGGTCGCAGCGGTCGCGCGGACCCTGCGCGAGAGCCTCGCCGGCTTTCCCGCCATCATCGTCAAGGGCATCGATTTTGCGGAAAACGCCTATGGCGGCGTCCACCTGCGGTCCTTCGGCGACGTCGACATCCTCGTCCGGCCGAATGCCGCGAACGATCTCGGGGCGCTGCTGAGCGAAAAGGGGTTCATCCCGCACGGCCATGAGAAGCATGCCGCCGACTACACGGAACGGCAGTGGATCAATGGCGCGCCAGGGTCGGCGGGCACCGTGCTCGTCGAGGTGCACACCGATCTCGTCCACACGCCGGAGCTCCGCCGCCGTCTCAGCCTGACCTATGACCTCCATGTCGGGAAAGACGGCGTCACGCCTGCCGCGCGGCTGGTGCTGGCCGCGCTGCACGGCGCGACCTCGCACCTTTTCGGCCGGCTTCAATATGTCGTCGACGGGTTGATGGTCGCCCGCAGCGGCGTCGACGCGGATGAATTGCGCGAGCGGGCGGGCGCGAGCGGCGCGGACTTGCCCGTCTTCACCATGCTGCGCCTTGCAAGCGAGATCCATGGCTGCGCGGCATCGGCCGCACTTGCCGAGGCCATGGCGCCGCGTGGCGTGAAACGTCTGGAGCAACGCCTCATAACCGCGCCGATGGTGCTCGCCGCCAAGAGCCCGAACCGCTGGCGCCTTCTGGCGCAACGCTATCTCTATCGCCGCCTGCTTCAGGTCTGATGCTGCGGAGCAGGAGCCTGTCCCGTTCGACGGCGTCGCCATGATTAAAAAAAACCGCGCGGGAGAACCCGCGCGGGCGCTTTGGACCGGAAACTCGGCCTATTTCGCCATCTCGGCCTTGAGGTTGGTGACCTCGTCCGCGCTCACCTGGCCGATGGTCGTCACTTCGCCGTTCTGGATGCGCCAGAGCCGGAACGGGCCGGTGATGTCGCCGTACTCGTCGAAGGACACCGGACCGATCACGCCCTCATACTTGATCGGCTTGCCCTCCTTGATCAGCCCCAGCGCCTTGGCGAACTCCTCCTTGCCGGCGTGGATCGGCTCGCCGTCCTCGGCCACCACCTGCGGGATCGCCGCCTTGATGGCCGCGGATTCCGCCTTGCCTGCCTTGGCGATGGCGAGCGCCACGATCGCGCCCGCGTCGTAGGAGCGGTCGGCTGCCGGCGCATTCGGCTTGATGGAGCCGGAGAAGGCCTCGAAGTTCTCGTAGAAGTACTTCGTCGAAGCCGTCTCGGCGGTGCCGGACGAGGTGCCGTAGGCGTCGTTCAGATATTGCGCGCCGACGGCCTCGATGAAGTCCGAGGAGTTCATGCCGTCGTTGAGCAGGAACTTCTGCGGTCCGCCATTGGAGATCCAGGCGCGCGCGATCGTGGCGCCGTCGACCGGATAGGAGACGAGGTAGAGCGCGTCCGGCTCGCCGGCCATCGCCGCGTTGGCTTCCGCCGTGTAGCTCGACTGCTTGTCGTTGTAGGCCGTCACCGAGGTGATCGTCCCGCCGAGCTTTTCGAAGGCCGCCGAAAACTCCTTCACCATGTTCACGCCGAAGTCGTTGTTGACGTGGATGATCGCGAGCTTTCCGAGGCCCTGGTCGAGGGCGTACTTCGCCGCCGCGGTGCCCTGCAGGGCGTCGGACGTGATGGTGCGGAAGAACATGCCGTTGGTCTTGCCGTCGCGGCCGAGCTGGGTCAGCGTCGGCGAGGACGAGGCGGGCGACACCTGCACGACGTTGGCCGGCGCGGTGACCGACGTCAGGATCGGGATCGACACCGACGAGATGATGCCGCCGATGATCACCGGCACCTTGGTGATGTTGACGAGCTGCGTCGCCTGGTCGACGGCGACATTGCCCTGGCTCTGGCTGTCGCGCGTGTCGGTGACCAGCTTGCAGCCGTCGACGCCGCCCGCGTCGTTGAAGTCGCGGAACGCCATTTCGACGGCCTTGGCGCCGGCCTGGCCATAGGCTCCGGCGGGGCCTGTCAGTTCCATGACGATACCGACGGTGATGTCGCAATCCGCGGCCTTGGCGGGCAGGATGGCCGAACCGATGGCGGCGAGCACGGTGCCCGATAGAAGTAGCTTACGCATTTTTGTTCTCCCTCTTCTTTACTGGCGCCGTGGCGCCTTACGCGGATTCGGCTGTTTGTACCGGACGCCCGACTCGCCGATTTGTCAGGCAGCCCCCTTGTTGAGGTTGTATTTCATGATCGATCCGTGCCGCCCCGTGCGGTCGCGTTCGAGCGTGTAGACGTCGCCCTCCAAAGGCAGGGCGGTCGACACCGCATCGTCGATCTCGGCAAGATCCTGGTGTGTCAGCGCCAGGTCCGAGATCGCCAGATTGGCGGCGAGGTGCGACCGGTTGCGCGCGCCGACGATGACCCCCGCCACGCCCGGCCGTGTCAGCATGGCGGCACTCGCCACCGTGGCGATGTCGCTGCCATGACGGTCGGCGATCCCGCGCAGCGTCCGCAGCAGCGCCTGGAACCAGTCCCAGCCGCCGGCATCGTCGATGATCAGCTTGTATTTGGTCAGCGAACGGTTCTCGAGCGGTTCGCCGGGCTCGTCCGTGCCCAGCCATCGGTCGGACAGGAAGCCGCCGGCCACCGTGCCGTAGCACAACAGCGAGATGCCGCGTGAAGCCGCCGCGGCGATCATCGCCTTTTCCGGGCGCCGGTCGAGCAGGGAGTACTGAACCTGCATCGACACCAGCGGCACGCCTGCATCGGCGATCGCCGTCACATGCGTCGTGTCGAAATTCGTGCCGCCCAGATTGTCGATCTTTCCGGCCTGCCGCAGCTCGGCGAGCCAGCCTGCCACCTCGAGCCACTTCGGCGCGTCGTAGTCCCACCAGTGGAACTGCACGAGGTCGAGCCGCTCGATGCGCAGGCGCCGCAGCGACTCGTCGATGATGGCCTCGACATCGGGCTTGCGGATGCGGTGCAGCAAGTCGAGGTCGGGCACGCATTTGGTGTGGACGTGGACGGAACCGAGCGCCTCCGCGCCGCGCAGGTCGCGATAGCGCATCCGGAAGCGGCCGATCAGGTCCTCCACGCCGGTGTAGATGTCGGCGCAATCGAAGGTGACGATGCCGCCATCGGCGAAGGCGACCATGTCCTCGATCGCCGTCGCGGCATCGATCGATCCGTGCCCGCCGGCCATCTGCCAACCCCCGCGGATGACCCGCGAAATCACGTAGCCTGGCGCGAGTTCGAAGGACTGCATCATGGCCTCATTGGTCGGGCAGCGGGACGAGCGTGGTTTCGGCGTGGCTGAACCGGCGCAGTCCGGTCCTCGAGATCCGCAGCCGCGTCGAGCAGTTCGGGTCCGGGCAGGCGATGTCGGCGTCGGTCGTCATCCAGTCGTTTTGATGCGTCGGCCGCTGCTTTGCCGCCAGCAGAGGCAGCACCGAGGCGAGCGAATAGATCGAGATGCCCTGGCCGGGCGGCAGGTGGAGCATCTCGCCGCGAAGTTCGAAATGGTCCCCGACGCTGGCGCCGCACAGGATCGGGCCGCCGTCCGGCGCTACCACCTCGACGCGCAGGTCGTAGAGTTCGAAACTGTCGTCCCGCTTGTCAGCCATTGGCCGCCTTTCGCGCGCGCGCCTCTTCGTCGAGCCGCCCGCGGATCAGGTTGAAGGACTGGGTAATGTCGTCGGTCAGCGCCTTCGCTGCGGCGTTCTGGTCGCCGCGCTCCATCGCCTCGATCAGTTCCCAGTGGTGGTGAACGGCCGAAAACTCCGGATTGTCCTGATAGACCCGCGCCGCCACCCGCACGTAAGGGCCCGATTGCAGCCACAGGCTCTCGACGATCGGCAGCAGCACTGCCGATCCCGCCGCCCCGTAGATCGCGAAATGGAAGGCGTGGTTCAGCTCCGACGTCGCCTGCGCCTTGTCCGGCGCCGTGCCCCCGAACGCGGCCTCGCAGGCGCGGGTCAGGTCGCGGATGCGCGCGAAGTCGGTCGCGGTCAGGTTGCCCATGGCGAGGCGGACGAGTTCGCCTTCCACCAGCGTGCGGGCGCGCGCCAGGTCGTCGAGCCGCTCGCGGTTGATGATCGGCACGCGCACCGAGCGGCTGGGAAGCGCTTCCAGGGCCTGTTCCGAAACCAGCCGGGCCAGCGCCTCGCGAACCGGCATCGTGCTGGTCTGCAAGGTGTCGGCCAGGTCCTGGATGCGCAGGATCTCGCCGGCGTCGAACACGCCGTGGATCAGCGAGCCGCGCAGCTCCCGATAGACGCGCTCCTGCAGGGAATCGCGCACCACGGGACCAAGGACGCCGCGTGTGCCACGCTCGGCGCCATCCCCGCGTGCAGCGAGCGATAGGGGTCTGTCCGGTCGGTCGTCAGCCATGGAGCATGCCTCGTTCGGGCCGATCCCCATTTTCTATCTTGCGAGCCGGCGCGCGGTCAATATACTTTGATCAAAGATCAGACATCGAAGATTTGTGATCATCGCGGGAAGCGGAGCGCATGCAGTCGTCGCACGACCCCATGAAGGCCTCGGCGGCGAAGGATGCGGCGGTGATCGAGGTCGCCGACGTCGTGAAGGCATTTGGCGGTCTGCGCGCGGTCGATGGAATGTCGCTCTCGTTGAGCCCTGGCGAGATGATTGCGCTGATCGGCCCGAACGGCGCCGGCAAGACCACGATGTTCAACCTGATCGCCGGCAGCCTGCGGCCCGACGCCGGCTCGATCCGCGTCGGTGGCGTCGACGTGGCAGGCGAAGGTCCCGAGCGGCGCATCGCCCGCGGGGTCGGTCGCACCTTCCAGATCCCGCGGCCTTTCGCCGAGATGTCGGTGCTGGAGAACGTCCTGGCCGGCGCGCAGGACCAGACCGGTGAGCGCATGTGGATGAACTTCCTCGTCCCCGGCCGTGTCGCGGCGCAGGAAAGGGCGGCCGTCGACCGGGCGCGCGAACTCCTGGAGTTCGTGACCTTGAGCAGGCTTGAACTGGAGCCTGCCCGGGTTCTTTCCGGCGGCCAGCGCAAGTTGCTCGAACTGGCGCGTATCCTGATGGCGGATCCCCAGGTGATCCTGCTCGACGAGCCGGCGGCCGGCGTCAATCCGGTGCTGCTCGAACTGCTGATCGACCGCATCGTCTCCCTCAATGCGGCCGGCAAGACGATCCTGCTCATCGAGCACAACATGGACATGGTCGCAAGGCTCTGCGGCCGCGCCGTGGTCATGGCCGCCGGCCGGCTGCTCGCCGAAGGTCCACCGGCCGAGATTGCCCGCGACCCGGCCGTCATCAGTGCCTACCTCGGAGACCTGGCGTGAAGCCCGCCGCTGACGCTTCGGTCGTGCTGTCCACCCATGGGCTCGTCTCCGGCTACGAGCGCGACCTTCCGATCATTCGCGGCGTCGACATGCAGGTGAGGAAAGGCGAGTTCCTGCTGCTTCTGGGACCGAACGGAGCCGGCAAGTCGACGCTGGTCAAGACGATCGCGGGCCTCGTGCCGGTCCATTCCGGGCGGATCATGCAGGAGGGCGTCGACCTGACGTCGATGCCGCCGCATCTCAGGGTGCGTCATGGCCTCGCCTTCGTGCCGCAGACCGAAAACATCTTCACGACGATGACCATCCACGAAAACCTGCTCGTGGCCGCGCAGATCCTGCCGAAGGCGAGCCGTGCGGGCCGCATCGCCGATCTCTACGCGATGTTCCCCGACCTCCTGCGCCTCAAGGCGCTGCGCGGCGGACAACTGTCCGGCGGCCAGCGGCAGATGCTCGCCGTTGCCCGCGCACTGATCGTCGAACCGTCCGTCCTGATCCTCGACGAGCCGTCCGCCGGTCTCGCGCCCAAGATCGTCAGGGAAGTCTTTGCCAATCTGAAGGCTGTCAATGCCACCGGGGTGACGACCATCCTGGTGGAACAGAATGTCAAGGCGGCGCTGGCGATCGCCGACCGCGCCATCGTGCTGGTCGAGGGCCAGGTCCGGCTGGAAGGGGATGCGCATTCGCTCGGCGATGATGCGGTGATGGCCGAACTCTATCTCGGCGCGAAGCGCCAGTCGGCGGAGACACGCCCATGACGCCGCAGGTGTTGATGGATGGCCTGATCGCGGGCGCCATGATCGGGCTTGGCGCCATCGGCATCACGCTGACCTACTCGATCCTGCGCTTCTCGAACTTCGCGCATGGCGAGTTCCTGTCCTGGGGCGCCTATCTGGCGCTCGCGCTCGCCAGCGGTCTCGGCTATCTGGCCGGCGGCCCGGCGAGCCCCATCGGTCCGTTTTCCTTCGGCTGGACGCTGCCGGTGGCCACCCTGGCAGGCATTGTGCTCACGGCCGGCCTGGCGCTGCTGGTCGATGCATTGCTGTTTGGTCCCCTGCGCAACCGCGGCAGCGCCGTCATCATTCTGGTGATGGCGAGTTTCGGCGCCGCGCTGACCTTGCGCAGCCTGCTCGAGTTCATCTTCACGTCGAAGCCGGCCTATTTCACCAATGCCCTTCAGATCGCCCGACCGCTGGGCGGCGGCCTGCGCGCGACGCCCGACCAGTTGCTGATGCTTGGTCTCGCCATCGTCCTCGTTCTGGCGATCCACCTGCTTCTCACCCGAACGGCCATCGGCCGTTCGATGCGAGCGGTGAGCGAGAACCGCCAACTGGCCGTGGTGGCTGGCATCGACGTGCGCATGGTCATCCGCACCGTCTGGATCTTCGGCGCGGGCCTTGCCTGCGTCGCCGGCGTCATGTCCGGCCTGCTCGTCCAGATCCGCCCGCAGATGGGTCTCGATCTGCTGCTGCCGCTGTTTGCGGCCGCCATCCTCGGCGGCATCGGCTCGGTGCCCGGCGCCATGATCGCTGGCTTGATCGTCGGCGTCGCGGAAGCGATGACGGTGCAGTTGATCGGCGCGGAGTGGCGCGCCGCCGTCGCCTTCGTGATCCTCGTCGCGATCCTGCTGTTGCGCCCGCGCGGCCTGTTCGGGAGACCGGAATGATCGATCTTCTGAGCTATGGCGCCTTCTTCCTGTCGGTCGCGCTGAGCTACGCGATCATCTGTCTCGGCCTGAACGTCCAGTGGGGCCAGACGGGCCTGTTCAATGTCGGCATCGCCGGGTTCGTCGCCGTCGGCGCCTATGTGTCCGCCCTCCTGACGACGCCGGCAACGGCTGACCATCTCGGAGGCTTCGGCCTGCCG
This sequence comes from Mesorhizobium sp., assembly GCA_051860465.1. Lineage (GTDB taxonomy): Bacteria > Pseudomonadota > Alphaproteobacteria > Rhizobiales > Rhizobiaceae > Aquibium. The sequence continues at coordinate 5,312 of JBHYDY010000059.1, read as the reverse complement.
ATCATGGCCGGGTGGCTCGGCGCCGCTCTTGCCACAGGCTTCGTGACCTTTCTCGTCGGCGCCCTCACGATACGGCTTCGCGCCGACTATCTGGCGATCGCCACCTTCGGCGCCGCCGTCGCCATCCATCTCTGCATCCTCAACCTCCAGTCCGTGACCAGCGGCCCGTTCGGGATCGGCTTCATTCCACGGCCCTTCGCAAGCCTCGCCGACAGGCCGCTGGCCTTCAGCCTCGCCAATTTCGCGCTGCTCGCCGCCGTCGTCATGGCGCTCTACCTCGCCCTCGAGCACCTGGCCCGCAGTCCGTGGGGCCGCGTCCTGCGCGCCATCCGCGAAGACGAGCCGGCGGCGCTGGCGCTCGGCAAGAGCGCCGTGCGCTTTCGCCTCCAGGCCTTCGCGCTTGGCGGCGCGATCATGGGCCTTGCTGGCGCCACCCAGGCCCATTTCATCGGCTACATCGCCCCCGACAACTATCAGCCGATCCTCACCTTCCAGGTCTGGGCCATGCTGATCGTCGGTGGTTCCGGCAACAATCGCGGCGCGATCCTCGGCGCCATCGTCGTCTGGGGCATCTGGGCGCTCTCGGCCTCCGCCGTCGCCAGCCTGTTTCCCGCCGACCAGCAGGCGCGCGCCGCTTCCCTGCAGATCGTCATGATCGGCGTGGCGCTCTGCGCCATCCTGTTGTGGCGGCCGCGCGGCATCCTGGGCGAGGCACGGATCATGTCGCGTCACGTCCTGCGGCGTTCACCTCCCGCGAAGCCACTGCCTTCAACACCAAGCGAGACCTGACATGGACGCCCGTCCCGAACGCATCAAGCTTGCCGGTTCACTCGACATCAGCCGCCTGGTCTGCGGCCTCTGGCAGGTCGCCGACATCGAGAAGGATGCCGCGCCGCTCGAACTCGATGGAGCCGCCGACGCGCTCGACGCCTATGCGGCGGCGGGCTTCGACACCTTCGACATGGCCGACCACTATGGCAGCGCCGAGCTGATCGCCGGCCGGTTGCTGGCGCGTCACCCGGGCAAGAACCGCCCGGTCGCCATGACCAAATGGTGCCCCGAGCCTGGCCCGATGACGCCCGACGTGGTGCGCCGCGGCGTCCGGGAGCGTCTCGATCGCCTCGGCGTCGAACGGGTCGATCTGCTGCAATTCCACTGGTGGACCTTCGAGCATCCGGCCTGGCTCGATGCGCTGCACGAAATGGCCGAGCTTCGCCGAGAAGGCCTCATCGGCGAAATCGGCGTCACCAATTTCGACGCCGCCCACCTCGAACTGGCGCTCGCCGACGGCGTCCCGCTGGTCAGCAACCAGGTGTCGTTCTCGCTCGTCGATCGCCGCGCCGCCGGCGACCTTTCGGCGGCGTGCCGTCGTGCGGGGGTGAAACTCTTCGCCTATGGCACGCTGTGCGGTGGCTTCCTGTCGGACAAGTGGCTGGGCAGGCCTGAACCGGAGACAATCGCCGACTGGAGCCGGTCGAAGTACAAGCGCTTCATCGACGCGGCCGGCGGTTGGGCCGCCTTCCAGGGCATTCTGGCCGCCGCCGCCGGGATCGGCCGCAAGCACGGCGTCTCGATCTCCAATGTCGCGACCCGCTGGGTGCTGGAGCACGAGGCCGTTGCCGCCGCCATCATCGGCGCGCGCATCACCGAGAGCGAGCACCGTGTCGACAATCTCAAGCTCTTCTCCTTCGCCCTCGACGACGAAGACCGCGCCCGCCTTGCCGAAGCCTTCGCGGCAACCCGGCCGATCCCTGGCGATTGCGGCGACGAGTACCGCCGCCCGCCATACCTCACGGCTTCCGGCGATCTGTCCCACCATCTCGACGCCATCCCGTCCGTCTTCAAGGCCGTCCAGGTGCCCGGCCGCCAGGGCCGCCTGCGCGCATCGTCGGGCAGCGTCTGGGAGGCGATTGCCGGCTACAGCCGCGCCGTGCGCATCGGCGAGCGCATTCTCGTCTCCGGCACCACGGCCACCCATGGTGCCAACCGCTGCGTTGCCCCCGCAGACCCCGGCGCGCAGACCACCTATATCCTGGACAAGATCGCCGCCTCGCTGAATGCGCTGGGCGGTGGCATCGAAGACGTCGTGCGCACCCGCATCTATGTCCGCGATGCCTCGAAATGGGAGCCGGTCTCGCGCGCCCATGGCCGCGTCTTCGGCGAGATCCTGCCAGCCAACACCCTCGTCGAGGTTGGCGATCTCGTCGGCGACTACGAGGTGGAGATCGAGGCGGAAGCCATCGTCGACCAATAGCACGGCGGCACTCCCGGTCCTTTGGCGGCACCCCGGCCGAGCGACGGCAGCCCGAATCTGGTGCTTGATTGCGGCGATCCATGCGTTCGGTGGTTGATGTCGTGGCGTCACGACTACCGATGCGCGAGCAGGATCATGCAATTCATCGAGTATACATTCGTTCTCCGGCCGATGCGGAGCATCGCAACCGTTCGAAACCAGCGTGATCAGTCGACCCGATTGCCTGTACTCCCTCAATCCGCTACTGTCCAAGGATGGATCTCTCTTGCAGGTGTCCGACGATGTCAGCGAAATTCAAGACAGTTTTACTTGTCGCCATTCTGGCATGGGCTTCTGGTCCTGCCCCTGCGGCCGAGCAGGTCGGCGAAACGGTCTACGTCAACCGGACCGTGACCGGCGATGGCCGCCGCCTCGTCGTGAAGTCGCCCGTTCATCGCGACGAACTCATTGCGACCTCCAACACCGGCCTCGGAGAGTTCGTCTTTCGTGATGGCACCAAGTTCGCGGTGGGCATGAACTCGTCGATCGTCATCGACAAGTTCGTCTTCGCAGGCGACCGGTCGTTCAAGGATCTGTCGCTGAACGCCGCCAAGGGCAGCTTCAGGTGGATCAGCGGCGGCTCCAGGCCTTCTGCCTACAAGATCAACACCCCCGCCGGCATCATCGGCATCCGCGGTACCGCGCTCGACATCTATGTGGGCGAGGGGGGCGTGACCGCGGTCGTGCTGCTGAGTGGCTCGGCGCGCTTTTGTGGACCGAGCGGTTGCCGGGACTTGCAACGACGCTGCGATTACGTCGTCGCCACGCCGCAAGGCGCGATCACGTCTCCCACGCGGGTGACCCAGGGCGTCTTGCGCCAGCTCTCCAACGTGTGGGCGCTGCCCTTCCTCACGGGTGACCAGCCCCTGTCGGCGAGCTTCCGCACAGGGACCGCCTGTGGCTTTGCCAGCGCCACGTCCCCCAGTTCCTCGGAGGGCCGCGACGGAGCCGGCTCGGCGTCCCCTGGAAACGGTGATGGCGACGACGGCGGTGATTATGGCGGTGATGAAGGCGACTATTACGGCGACTGAGGATGGAACGGGCGCCATGCGCCTCCGAGCGTTCAATCTACGAACCGGCACAAGGCCATGGCCCGCCCTTTCGGCCTCTCCTCGGAGGCGTGAGCGAAGCGAAAGGCCGTTAAATGGAATGGTGGGCGATGAGAGACTCGAACTCCCAATTCTCTCATCAGAATTGCGCCTATGATACTGATATCATTAGTATATAAACAAGTGCGAGAATAGTAATATGTAACGTTGTTACGACCTTAAAAATGGACGGATAATCGAAGGCTATGCAGACGCTGAGGCCGGCGGATCCGCCGCCAACCAGGCAATCTGGTAGGACGGGCGACGCGCGCGGGTCAGAACGCTGATGTTCGGCATGCGAGCCAGTCTTCTCCGCGTTGCGTCCAGGTCGGAGGACGTGACGCGCTGATGGGGAGTAGGGTTCCGTGTCGGGGATACCGAAACGCCGGTCAACCAACTGCTTGTGTTCGTGGACGTTTGGTAGATCAGTCCATTGCCGGAAGCCACTGGAAGAGCGATCCGGAAGCGCGAGCGACTCGCGAGTAGGGTGAGGTTTGGCTCGTTGGAGTGAATTTCCCGCGATACCTGGCTGGAAATACCTCACCGAGCCCAATCTTCAGCGTGTCAACTTGGAGGATGGCTTCCCACCCTGACGAATGATCGGCCATGCGCGGCTATAGGGCATGATCGCGTCGTGGAAGGCCTTCCAGTGAGCATCGATCCCGCCCCAGGTTCCGCCTCGAAATGCATAGCCGCACTCGGGGCAGGTCTTCTTGATCTCCGGACCGGTCGGCTTCGGCGTCTGTAGCGGCACACCGTTCTTCTTTCGTCTTTTCGTTCCAACAGGCCGAGTTGCCGAGCTTGCGACGCCAAGGATCCACCCCTCAACCTGAGCAACAGTTCGCTCGGGTGGCGACAGATCCGGGTTGAAGAACGCCGCGAGGCTGCCGTCGCGGTCGGCGCGCGAAAGCCAGGCGGCGATGCTGAAGGCGTCATGCTGGTCGCCGGTGCGGCCCTCATTGGCGAAGCCGCGCGACCACAGCGCAGGATAGACCTCGGCAATCGCCGAGTTGCCGGGCGGAATGTCCCAGCCGTCGAAAGGCCAGAAGTGCACGCGGAGGCCGAGGCGCTGGCGAATGAAGCGCAGCCAGGGAATGCCGGCATGCGTGGATTTCGCCACCGATCCTTGCACATCGAAGTGAAACACCGATTTCGCGCCGCCCGCGCGTTCTTCGGTCAGGCGCCGCCATCGGGCACTGCCCATGCGCGCCGCGCCGTTGCCGGCGATGCCATCGCGCACGAACTCGACATAGACGTGATCCTCGTCGGTCGGCCAGTGGCGCTGGAAATCGTCGAGGAAGCGCGGCCAGTCGGGCAACAGCCCGTGCGTCTCGAAATAGCGCAGCGGAAAGGAAAATCCGTGGTCGATGCCGACCAGCGTGGGCACATCTTCGGCCAACCGCTCCACCAGCCATTCGGCGATGCCCTTGCGGGTCCAGTATTTGAGCGGGCTCTGCGGCGGCGGAACCTCTACCGGCGGCCCATCACCCTCGGCCAGATAGACGCGCAGGCCCTTGAGACTTGCGGTGGGCGTTTCCGCGCCCGAATAGTCGATGCCGATGGTGCGGGCGAAGGCGGGCACTAGTGGCTACCCCCGGCGTGAGGAAGGCGCGCCTTCGATGAGCGAGCGCAAGACGTTCAGCAATCGCAACAGTTCTCGCTCAAAATCCTCGGGGAGTCGGATTCTCTCGTTTTCGAAGTGAAGGATATCGTTCGCGAGATTGCGTATCCGATGCAGCGCCAATTTTGAGCAGCGATGAGGCAATCCCTCACAGTTTTCGATCCGCTCCTTCAAATCCTTTCCTGGCGCCCGATAGTGGGCTTTCAAGGTCGCTTCGAGGACGGATCGCATAAGTGTCTGCTCCAAAAAGAAGTGAGTGATTTCAGCGGGTTGTGATTCAGTCGGATTGCTGAGATTCGACGGAGATCAC
>JBHYDY010000058.1:0-16459 GCA_051860465.1 Mesorhizobium sp. | reverse complement strand
CGGATTGTCGTCATGGACAGGGGCTGCATCGTCCAGATCGGGACGCCCGCCGACCTATACGAGCGCCCGGCAACGCCGTTCATCGCGGATTTCATTGGCGATGCGACCCTGATATCGGGGCGGGTGCGTGACGGGCTGTTCTTAGCGCCGGGACTTTCGTTTGCAGCGCCGGGCCCGGACGGAGAGGCCACGATCTCGATCAGGCCCGAGCGAGTCCGCCTGCAGCCCGGCTCGATGGGAACGGTCGCAACGGCCACCTATCTCGGTAGCCGCATGGAATACACGGTGGTGCTGGAGGCCGTCGAGCTCCTCGTCTCGCGCCCAATCGACGAGCCACGGTTCGAACCGGGGACGATTGTGGACGTGACCTTCGATCCCGTTGCGGTCAATCGGGTCGCGTGAGCAATATTTCCAACCGTGCGCACCAAGCCTCTGAGCAGTAATCCCATATTTCCTCCGGAGGCCATGAACACATGATCCCATCCCGCCCCGCCTGACCGCCCTGAAGGCCATGTCCGTGAACGAGCTGAAGGCCGAATGGCAGGTGCTCTGTGGCGCTGCCGCCCCCAACAACAGCCGATCCTTTCCGGAGGGGCGGCTGGCCTATCGCATCCAGAAGCTGACCCACGGCGGTCCCGACCGCGATACGCGCCGCATGCTTAATCTGCTCGCCGATGAGGTCGTCGGTGTGCTGACCCGCAAGAACCAGATCGCGACTGCATGGCGAGCGGTCGGCGGCCTCTGAAAATCTGAACGACCTATCCAAGTCCTGGTCGCAGAGAGCCGCCGTCAGTCCTTGCCTGCGGGGATCGCAAGATCCGGCAGAGGCCGGACGGTTACGCTGAACGATTCCTCAACGCCGAATCCGCAACGGTTGCGGAATTCGATCAATGATGCGCTAGCCAAGGGCCACACAGGCGAGCAGCGAAACCGGAGATCCCGAATTTCTGGTCATCCTAACCGCGCCACGCCGCCACCAGGCGGACTTGTGGATCGAGACGGCAGGCGGGTTGACCACCTCCCCAGATGGCACGCACTTTCTGACTTGGGTCTAGCGGGAATTGCCCCGCCTTTTTTGACGTGGAGCGACCCGCTACCGCATCATCCGATTGCTCAAAACGTGATCATTGTTTCAGCGCCACAAGGAAGCACCTTAATTTCTCCACCCGATCTGGTAGCGTCGCGGCAATCCGAACGGCAAGACCTTTGGCGGGGACAACGACATGGCGCGCACGAGGCGCAAGGGAGAGCAACGGGAAGCGGTGGAACGCCCATCGGTCTTGGCGCGACTTGCCGAGCGAATGTCGTTGCCCGGCCTCGAGAGCTGGTCGACTAATGTCCGCACAGTGCTGTTCAACCTCTTTTTCCTCGTCCTCGTCATCGTGCTAATCCCGCTGCTGATCGGCCAGTTCCGCCGCAATCAGGTCATCATTGAGCCAATCGCCGTGCCCGAGGCGCTGGCGGCGCGTGGCCTGACGGCGGACGTGGTTGCGAGCCGGATATGGGACGGCCTAAGCGATGTGACGCGCGCCGCGCGCACTTCAAAGGAGACAATCGCGGTATTGCCGGACAACCGCCGCGTCGAGTTTTCCTTTCCGGATTCAGGTGTATCTATCGATTCGCTCGTATTCCACGTGCGTCGCCTGTTCAACGCCTACGAAACGCGCATTGCCGGCGAGTTTGTCTGTGCCGCCGCAGAATGCACACCGCAAACCGTCAGCCTCCGCCTCCGCGTTATTCAAGACGGCGTCGACATCGTCGATCTGCCACCGATCGGCGAGCGGACGGAGCGTGCCTATTTCGCCGACGCCGCGTCCGGCATCCTGGCCGTGCTCGACCCGTTTGTCGCGATCGGCGCGGCCGCTGAGGCAGACCCACTGAAGGCGACCATTCTTGCACGCCGCCTCATCCGGTCCCACCACGAGGATGCGAAATGGGCGCACAATCTCATCGGCCTCATCCGCTACAATGCCGGGGACGCGACGGCCGCAATGCTCGAGTTTCGCGCGGCCATCGCGCTCGACGCGGACTTCCTTCCCGCCCGCAACAATCTCGGCAACACCCTATTCAAAGCCGGCAACCTCGACGGCGCACGCGCCGAGTTTGAGGCGGTGCGCGCGCGCGATGCGCGAAATGTGCATGCGGCAGAGGGCTTTGCCGAACTATCGCTCGCCGCCGGAGACTGGGCAACGGCGGTCGGCCACTATCTCGACGCCGCCGAATGGGACCCGGTCAATCCGCGCTACTTTGCCAAGGCCGGCCGCACCGAACTTGGGGCCGGTCGCACCGAGGAAGGCATCGCCCTGCTGACGCGTGCTTTAGAACTTGACCCCGGCTACTCGATGGCCTTCGCCGAACTTGCCGCCATGCATCTCGCCAAGGGCGATCACCTAACTGTCGAGAAGATTTTCCGCGACGCCGCCGACTATGCGCCGACCGACCCCGAGGCGCAGATGGCACATGGCCGCATGCTGGCCATCCTGAAACAATGGGATGCCGCCGTCGTGCGGCTGAAACGCGCCGCCGAACTGGACCAGGGCAATGCCGACTATCGCCTGCAGTTGGCTGTCAGCCTGCAGCGTCTCGGACACCATGAAGAGGCGCTAGCGCTGCTCCTCGAAGCCGAGAGGCTCGCGCCCTCCAATCCGGACATCCAGATGTCGATGGGCGACGTCTATCGTGACACCGGCCGCAAGCCGGAAGCCATTGGCGCCTACAAGAAGTATCTCGATCTCGCCGCCGCCGATGCAATCATGCGGCCGGTCGCGGAACGCTTCATCGAACTACTGTCCGCCGAAGGTTGAGCCAGTTTCGAAGCAGCCGCCACGCGGACATCCAGCGGATGCACAATATCGAACGCGCGACGCCGTCGGCTGCATTGGAGAGCTGATCGAGTGGTCGAGCAGCAGCTGACAACCCCTGCCTACTGCGATCTCAATACTTGTCGTCTGCCCGAGAACTCCGCCGACCTCAACCTCGGCGCCAAATCCGCAACGGTTGCGGATTCCGATCGATAACCGTCACCCTCATAACCACGGCGTCGATAGACACACTCCATCTTCACAGCAGGACAGCGTCATAACCGCTGCTGCCAGCGCGCCATCGGGGGTCAGGAACCACGGAACCGGGCGCCTACCCCGACGCCGGGTCCCTTAAGGGTGGACGAGGCAGGTGTCATCGAGCTGTCTTCACCACTCTGCCCCACCTGCAGCTCGCACAAAGACTGGATCTGGTCAATGCGACGCCGCACCCCTCCAGACGGGCAGCCGGAAAGGTCGAAGTCCTAGAAAACCCCGTCTTCGTCGGCAGGGATGCTTCACGGGTCCGACACCATCCGGCATCAGACCACCTCTCTCGATGGGATACCAGAGCCACACGAGGGAATGACGTGCATATCGGCAGGCGCAATGGCGCAAAGTCTGCCCCGTATGGTGTTGCGTCTGGCGCCATCTCGGCGCCACCTACGACGGGACAATCCGATGGGTAGCAGCACAAGCAAGCACGGCCGTGGATCCGGCTGAAGGAGATGGAGAACCGGCAGGACCTTCCAGAATCCGTCGTCGAGCATCCGGTCCAGCTTGACGGGCAAGGACATTCTCGTAAGCCGGATACGATTTGGCCTTACGCTAACCTTGCGCCATCCTTGCGCTAGGCAGGTTGCCACGCCGAAAACGAGGAGGACAAGCGGCCGGAGGTTGGAAAGGCCTTGTCCCGACTCCGACTGTCGACCGAGATCCACGAAAGGGACATGGGGATCTATACAGCCCACACCGTTCGAGGCCACGACACTGGGAGCTCCAACCGCCATGCACATCCGCATAAATGGCAATCCCGTAATCCTAAGCCTTTCATTGGATAGACATCACGCCCTTAAGCAGAGGCCTACACAGGTGGGATAGGAGCACGGCCGGTGGGTGAACGACAGTAAGCGGATCAGCCCGCTTGCAGCGGGTCCGGAGATCTGCAGACGTTCACTAGGGAAAGCGCTCTTCGGACGCCTCCTTTTTCAGCGACCAACCCAAGGCTTTCTCCAACCACCTACCGCGCGACGACCCGCACGCCATGGCATACGGGAGATGGAGGCACGGCGAAGGTTTCGAGTGCCCCGTTCGAAAGTCTTCACCTGACAGCGGCATCAGGCGCCCTTACTGGGGCTTGGCTATCCTGCCACGGGAACTCGGCGTCACATCCGCCGGTCCTTCGTCCATGGACGCGAGAAGTGCCAGCCGCTAGGAGGCTCTGCTTCGAAAGCAAGGCACAAACGCCCCCTGCAAGAAAACTCCACCGATTCTGGAGTGGCCGACGCTGCCTAAGGGCGTTGGAGAGCTATGGCCAACATGGGATGGCGGGATCCAGCGCACCACCGGCTCTAATAACTTGAACTACGTTCTTGGAAGCTTCTCCACCAGCGATCCCTGCTGACGCTCCTGTAGGTGACGAAGAGCTTGAGCAGCCTTACTCGTCAGGTCCTCGTAGATCACCAGTCTGGATCTCAAGCGCCGCGCTGGCCTCAGCGGCTTGTCGCTCTTGCGAGATGCCCGGACGATCGCTGGTCGGTGATATCTCCTGGCGTCGTCCATTGCTTCTAGGCCGACAACGCCTGCCTTGAGGAACTTCTGCAGCCGGAAGGTGTCGAGTATCCCAGCATCGGCCTTCCTGAACGTAGGGAGGCGGAACTGAAAATACGAGCCTTGCAGCGTCTGGAACCTGAACTCCGCCAGATCCTCGAGGGTCCGTAGTCCGGCCTTTTGCAGTTCGTCTCCGAGCAGGGTGACCTCAAGCCGAACACGAACCTCATCGTCCGGGATCTTGATGAAAGTCCCGGCGGCTTTGTTTTGCCGGTCAACCCGCTTGATCATCAACCGCCACGACGAACCCGATCGCTTGGCGCCGGTATAGTAGGTCGAGTCGTGCGTGGGTGGGACATCGTGATCATATTGGAGAAGAAGCACCTTGTCCTTGTGCGGAGCGTGCTTGTCCATATTGATCACGTGCGTGGTGTCGCCGTCGGCGAAGAATCGGGGACGATCTGAATCATCGGTGATGACATCGCGGCTGGGAAGATGCGTCCGGGCGATCACACCGAAGAGCTTCACGAGATCCTCCTCGGAATACGCTTTCGGCGTCAAGTCGACGCTGATCTCCAACCCGACCAGCTCGGGCGCGCTCTCAAGCGTCCATCGTTGGGCGACCTGGTCGATCGCTTGCATCACGCGGCCCAGGAGAGGTTCCTGAAAGCGGATCCTGAAAATTCGGCCGGTCGCGCCCTGCCCATCCTCCATGCTCTTGACGTAGGTGCGCTGGCCCGTCGTTAGCTCGATGTGGTGCTTGATCCATTTCCACTGTGTCGTGGCGCCCACGACTACTCGCACGTCCAGCCAGTCGATCACAGCGCGACAGGTATAGCGCCCGAGATCTATCTCCGGCTCGAGAACGGTCCGTCCCTTGAAACGCGCCTGCGTCTTCTGGAGAGCAGCCCACCGGAACGCCAGCTCATAGGTGGCTGCGCTTGCCGAAGCCGACAAGACTGTGTTGACGGTGGTGCCGATGGTCGGGGATGCCATGTTCGATTCGGAGAGGGTCTTGGGCTCCCTATAGACGCACCGCCGCCCCATGTCGCGATTGACGATGGGGCGATACAGCGTTGGCCTCCCATGTGCCGAAATCAGTCCGTAGCCGCCGCTGTGGTCCAACCGCCGGACGTTGCGAGGAACTTGCCGGGTGCATGATGCTCTAGCGGCCTCAGGGAGAGTCACTGACTGGCGGTGGCGGCCTGTCTGCTACACGACACCGCGCAGAGGTCCCGGAGAGCCAGCGAGCTTCCCTGCCTCTACCAGAGCATGTCGTCCGGTCGGCAGCGTTGACTATGCCCCGTCGAGCAAATGGCTATGGACAAATCGTCTGTCGCGGGCTTCACGAGTCAGCGATACCGAGATTCTGGAATAGGCCGAGATCGAGGAGATGCCCGATCTAGTCGTAGACGGCCACAACCGCCTCGATCTCGACGGTGATGTTTCCCGGCAGCGAGCCGACACCGACGGCCGATCGCGCGTGTTCGCCTCGATCGCCGAGCACTTTCACGAACAGATCCGAGCAACCGTTGATGACCGCCGGATGGTCGGCGAACTCGGGCACGGCGTTGACCATGCCGAGCAGCTTCACGATCCGCTTGATCCGGCCGAGATCACCGAGGACGTCGCGTAGGACGGACAGCAGATTGATGCCGGTCAGCCTCGCGTGGACATAGGCTTCGTCGACGTTGACGTCGGCGCCCACCTTGCCCGTGTGCAGGTAGCCGTTCGCCTCCCGCGGCCCCTGGCCGGACAGGAAGATGAGATTGCCCTCGCGCACGTGGGTCAGGAAATTCGCGATCGGCGGCGGCGGCGGCGGGATCACGATGCCGAGCCGCGCGAGCCGGTCCTCGGGCGAAGCCTCGGCCGGCTCCTGATGATCAACGATAGTCATGCGATGCTCCAGTCTAGGACGTTCGGTGCCGAGAGACCGCCTCGAGCACGGTCAGTCGGCATGATGGCAGGCTGCCTCGGCGCCCGAGGCGACGCGGCGCAAAGCGGGACGCTCGGCACGACAGATGTCGGTCGCGATCGGGCAGCGTGGATGGAAGGTGCAGCCGGGCGGAGGATCGAGCGGGCTCGGCACCTCGCCGCGCGGCACCCTGATGCGGCTATGCCGGCGCGAGGGATCTGGCCGGGGCACGGCGTCCATCAGCGTGCGGGTGTAGGGGTGGCTCGGCCGATTGTAGACCGCGGCGGTCTGGCCGATCTCGACGATCCGGCCCAGATACATGACGGCGACCCGGTCACTGATGTGCTGGACGATGCCGAGATCGTGAGCGACGAACAGGTAGGCGAGTCCGAACTCCTTCTGGATGTCAGCCATCAGGTTGACGACCTGAGCCTGGATCGAGACATCGAGCGCGGAGACCGGTTCGTCGGCGACAATCAGCGAGGGGTTCAGGGCCAGCGCCCGGGCGATCGCCAGGCGCTGTCTCTGCCCACCCGAGAACTTGGACGGCACGTTGGCCATCTGGTCTGGCCGAAGACCAACGCGCGCGAACAGTTCCGCCACCCTGGCCTTGCGTTCGGAGGCGCTGCCGAGGCCATGAACGATCAGGGGCTCCTCGACGATGTCGCCCGAGCGCTGGCGCGGGTCCAAGGAACCGTTCGGATCCTGGAAGATCATCTGCACCTTGCGCCGCATCGGCCGCATGGCCCTGTGCGACGCGTGGGTGATGTCGGTGCCGTCGAGGAGGATCTGGCCTTCGTTCGGCTCGAGAAGCCTGACGATCATCTTGCCGACCGTCGACTTGCCGCAGCCGCTCTCGCCCACCAGGCCCAGCGTCTCGCCAGGCGCGATCGCAAACGAGACATCGTCCACCGCATAGACCGTCGCCGGCCGGCCGCTCATGCCGCGCGGAACGGTGAAGCGCTTGGATATGTTTTTGACGTCCAGCAGCGCGGTCATTGCTCCGCCTCCACCGGATACCAGCAGGCTGCGCGATGGCCAGGAGCCATTTCGGTCAGAGGCGGTCGCTCGCGCGAGCAACGATCTCGAGCGCGAGGGCAGCGAGGCGCGAACGCGCAACCCGGTGGCAGCGCCCATAGTGCCGGGACCATCCCTGGGATCTCGGGAAGCGGCTGGCGCGAGTCCACGTCTGCTGCCTCCACGACGTGCGGGATCGAGCGGAGCAAGCCGTTCGTATAGGGGTGGCGTGGCGAGGCGAAGAGTTGCTCGGTGCCCGCCTCCTCGACGATACGGCCGGCATACATGACGGCGACCCGATCGGCGGTCTCGGCCACCACGGCCAGATCATGGGTGATCAGGATCGTCGCGGCGCCCACGGAAGCCTGGAGGTCGCGGAACGTCTCGAGGATCTGCGCCTGCGTCGTCACGTCGAGCGCCGTCGTTGGCTCGTCTGCGATCAGCACGTCGGGATCACAGGCGAGCGCCAGGGCGATCACCACACGCTGGCGCATACCGCCCGACATCTGGTGCGGATAGTCGTCATACCGCCGCCTGGGGTCGGGAATTCGCACCAGCTCGAACAGGTCCTCGACGCGCTGGCGCGCCGCCGTTGCGCTGAGCCCTTTGTGCAGCCGCAGCACCTCCGCGACCTGCGGCCCCACGCGCATGGAAGGGTTGAGCGAGGTCATCGGCTCCTGGAAGATCAGGCCGATCCGGTTGCCCCGGATGCCCATGAGGCGCGCCTCGCTGGCGCTTGCCAGATCGACGTCACCAAACAGGATCTTTCCCGCGACGATTTCGGCGACCGGCTCCGGCAGAAGCCGCATGATGGCCAGCGCCGTCATGCTCTTGCCCGAGCCGGATTCTCCGACCAGTGCCAGCACCTCGTTGCGCGACACGTCGAAGGTCAGGTCGCTGACCGCCTCGAAGGTCCGCTCGGCGGTGCAGAGCTCCACGGTCAGTCCCTGGACGGAGAGGAGCGGCGTCATCATGTGTCGGTCGGTTGTCGGAGCGCGGAGATCAGCGCCACCGCGTTGTCGCGCAGGATCGCCCGGCGGTCGGCGTCCGACAGGTAGTCGCTGTATCGCGTGAAGTAGGTCAGCGACTGCGCGTAGGTGCAGTAGCGGTCGACGTTGGGCGCGTCCGAGCCCCACACAAAGCGCCCTGCCCCAAACCGGTCCAGCAGTTGGCGAATGTGAACGTGCGCCCGCGGATAGGGATATTCCTGCCGTCCACCCCATGCGATGGGATAGAGGATCTCGGCCGAAACCGGCGCCTCGGTGAGCAGCATTTCGAGGATTGGAGGCAGCGTCAGCCGGTCGTTGTCGTCGCAATAGAGGGCCGTCGGAACGCCATGGACAAGAACATGGTGAATGCCAGGAAAGCGCTCGACGATGCGCGCCAGGTGCCGCATCTCGTCGTCGTAGGTTCCGACCGGCGAGTTGCCGGACTGGACCCAGAAGACGGGCAAGCCGCTTCGCTCCACGAGCGACCAGTAAGGGTTGTAGACCGGATCGGAGTGCATCGGCTTGTAGCCGCTGCGGAACATGCCCGTCGTCGTGAAGTAGAAGCCCGCCATGCCAAGTCGACCGATCTCGTCGTCGAGGCGCTCGAGTTCGGCGTCGGTGTAGGCGAAGGCCTCCTCGACCTGGGCCAGGCCGATGAAGCGACCAGGATGTTCCTTCGCGGCGGCCGCGAAGTCCTCGGCAAGATTGCCGTAGATGTGCTCGTTCTGGAGCACCGCGGTCGCCACCCCGGCATAGTCCATGTAGGCGAGCAAGGTCTCGGCCGGCATCTCAAGATTGCTCATCCAAGGCGCGAGGAACTGGACGTATTGATCCTCGCCATTGACCGTCCACTCGTAGCGACCATGCGTGCCGACCCGAAAGTTCACGTCCCGGCGGCCGGCTGGAGAAGGATCGGACGGATCCCACAAGGGCCGCTCCGTCACGAGCGAGCGGTCGCGCATCCGGCGATAGGGCTGGTTGCCGTGCACGTGCATGGATCGCTGCTGATGCAGGAGATGCGAAGCCACGTCCGGGAAGCCGGCCGCCGTTGCCGCGGGCGGGAAGATGTGGGCGTGACAGTCGATGATGCCGTAGTCCATGGATGGTCCGTCAGTTTCTGGAAGCAGGATCGAAGACGTCTCGCAACCCATCGCCGAAGGCGTTGAAAGCGAGCACGAGAAGCGAGATCGCCACGCCGGGCGCGATCACCAGGTGCGGGGCGATGGTCAGGTATTCGCGGCTGGCACCCAGCATCGTGCCCCATTCCGGCGCCGGCGGCTGGACCCCGAGGCCGAGGAATCCGAGTGCCGAGCCGATCAGCACGGCCTGGCCGGCATTGAGGCTGAGCTCGATGATGATGACCGTTGCCGCGTTTGGCAGGATATGGCGCAACAGGATGCGCGTATGGCTCATGCCGACGGTGATGGCCGCTGCCACGAAGTCCTCTTCACGCAACTCGATCACGCGGCCACGCACCAGGCGTGCCAGCGGTGGGATGAAGCTTGCCGTGATGGCAATGGTCAGCCCGGTGGCCGATGCTCCAGCGACCGAGGCGATCGCGATCGCCAGCACGATGTTGGGCACCGTGAGCAGCAAATCGATGATGCCGGTGACGATGCGGTCGGTCAGCCCGCCGAAATAGCCTGCGATCGAGCCGAGAGCGATGCCGCCGATCCCGGCGAAAAAGACCGACGCGAGCGCGATCGACAGGGTGAACCGGGTCCCGACGATGATGCGCGAGAGGATGTCGCGGCCGACATTGTCGGTGCCGAGCAAATGCGCCTCTGATGGCGCCTCCAGCATCGCAAACAGATCCTGCGCCGTCGGATCGTAGGGGGCGATCTGCTCACCCAGCACCGCGAGCGCGGCGAAGGCGGCAAGCAGCGTGGCGCCGAGCCAGAGGAAGAGATTGATGCGGCGCGTTCCGCGACGCCTGTTGCGGACTGCGACCTCAGGCATAGCGCAGCCTCGGATTGACGAAGCGGTAGATCACCTCGACCGCGATGTTGATGACGAGGAACGACACGACGAAGATCAGGACGATCGCCTGGACCAAGGTATAGTCGCGAACCGACACCGCCGTCAGCAGCAGATCGCCGATCCCCGGCCATGCAAACAGTCGCTCGATGACCACTGATCCGCCGAGCAGGTAACCGGCCTGCAGGCCGATGACGGTGACGGTGGGGATCATGACGTTGCGCAGCACGTGACGACGCAGCGCCAGCCCCTTGGAGAGGCCCTTGGCGCGCGCGGTGCGCACATAGTCCTTGCGCAGTTCCTCGATGACAACGCCGCGCGTCATGCGCGCCAGAAGGGCAATTAGCCGCGCCGCGAGCGCGATCGTCGGTATGACCAGCGAAGCCGGCCCACTGGCGCCAAAGCTGGGTAAGAGGCCCATACCAACCGACAGCCAGGCGATCAGGATCATGCCAAGCCAAAAATTGGGGATGGCCAGCAGCCCGACCACCGACAAGGATATGAGATAGTCGGGCAGCCTGTTGCGGTAGGCGGCGGCCATGACGCCTGCGGGAATGCCGACGATGATCGTGAGCAGGATCGCGGCGGTGGCCAGTGCCAACGTCGCCGGCAGCCGATTGAGAATGTGCGGCAGCGGATTGCCGCGGAACGTCGTCGAGTAGCCGAAGTCGCCGACGATCAGCCCTGTGACGTGTTTTGCGTATTGCTCGACAAGCGGGCGATCGAGGCCAAGCTGCACGCGCACGGCTTCGATCTCGGCCTGTGTGGCCGTGGCCCCGGCGACGAAGGCAGCCTCGTCGCCGGGAACCGACTTGAAGATGATGAACAGGATCGTGACAACGCCGAGCACCACCAGCGGTATGGTCGCGAAGCGCTTTGCCAGGAACCCGAACATCGAGATGCGCTTCAGGCCTTGGCTGCATTGCGCAGATTGGTGAAGACGATCGGCATGACCGTCACCCCGGTGACCTGCTTGCGCACCGCCGAGACATTCTCGTTGATCTGCAGCCACAGATAGGGAGCGTCAGCCCAGACGAGGTCCTGCGCCTTGCCGAGGGCCTCCATGCGTGCTGCTTCTTCAGGCGCCGTGTCAGCTGTCATCAGCAGTTCGTCGACCTCGGCATTGCGATAGCGGCCGATGTTCCAGACGTCCGGCTTGCCCTCGTCGTCGGCATTGGACTTGAACAGCGAGGCCAGGTGGTAGGTGCCCGACGCGTTCGACGGGTTGAAGCCGAACATCGCCAGATCCCACGCCAGATTGGCCTTGTCCTGTCGCAGATGGTCCCAGTAGGCGCCCTTCTCGATCTTGTTGATCTGGATGTCGACGCCGACCTGCTTGAGCGAGGCGGCAACGATTTCGGCGACCGAGACGTCGCCCGGGAACAGGCCGTCCGGCGCGAAGAGCGAGAGGGTAAGTTTCGCCCCGTCCTTGGCGAGCATCCCGTCGGCACCGGCGGTGTAGCCTGCCTCCGCGAGGAGCGCCTTGGCCTGCTCCTGGTCGAACGCGATTTCACCGACCGACTTGTAGCCGATCGCATCGAAGGCCAGCGGAGAGTCAGGCGCCTTGGCGAAACCGAAGAACACCTTCTCGGCGATCGTGGCGACCGGCACGGCAAGGTTCAGGGCCTGTCGCACCTTGACGTCCGCGAGCGCCGGCCGCGTCAGGTTCATCGCAAGGCCGATCGGCCGTAGGCCCGGCTTGCGGAACACCTCCACGTCGGCATTGCCCTCAAGCTGGCTGACGAGTTGGACGGGAACCGAGTCGATGACATCGACGGCGCCGGTGGTGATCGCGTTGATGCGCGTTGCCGGCTCGGCGATGAACTTGAAGACCACGCCGGATGCACCTGGCTTTTCGCCCCAGTAGCCTTCGAATGCCTTCAACGTAAGTTCCTGCCCGGGATTGAAAGCCTCGACCATGAACGGCCCGGCGCCAACAGGATTCTGTGCGAAGCCATCCTCGCCGAACTTCTCGATCGCGGCCGGAGAAACGATGGCGCCGGAGCCATGAGCCAGCGTGTTCGGCAGCTGTGCGAACGGCGCGGAGGCGCGGATCACAACGGTGGTCTCGTCGACCACATCCGCACCGGAGATTGGATTCCAGAGCGGCCGGTTGGTTGTGTTGATCTCCTTGTTCATCATCCGCTCGATATTGAACTTGATCGCCGCGGCGTCGCAGGGCGTGCCGTCATGGAAGGTGACTCCACTGCGAAGCTTGATCTCGCACGACTGGAGGTCATCGCTCATCGTGTAAGCTTCGGCGAGCTGCGGCACGATCTTCATGTCGGCGTCGAAGTCGAGCAGCCGATCGAAGATCAGCAGCGCCGCCTCGTATCCGCCCGGATAGCCGGTGAAGGCGCCGTGCGCAGGATCGAGCGTCAGCACGGCCGTGCTCTGGCCATAGGTGATCACGCCGGACGCGCTTTGCGCCAAGGCACGGATCGACCCGACCGGCAGTGTTGAAAGGAGGGCCGCACCTGCCGCGCCCGTGAGGAAATGCCTGCGTTTCATGTCGTTTCTCCCATTTTTCTGTGTCGAATGCTCTCGGACGCGGCGAACACGCTGCCGCGTCAGATCCAAAGTTCATTCCATGTAAAGATCGCCGGCGTGCCGCCGGTATGGACGAAGACCACCACGTCGTCGGGCTTGAGACGGCCCTCGCGGATATGCGCGATCAAGCCCGCCGCCGCCTTGCCGGTGTAGATCGGGTCGAGGATGATTCCTTCGGTTCGCGCGAACAGCCGCACTGCCTCGTCGCCGGCATCGCTCGGCAGGCCGTAGCCCTTACCCACGAAGGCATCGGTGTTGACCACTTCATCCTCGGTGATCTCGATGTCGAGTCCGAGAGCCGCGATCGTCTCGTTGGCGATTCTGGCTGTGCGGGATGGCAGGTCGAACTCAGCGGTGGCGCAGATCGCCTGCGTGGTGAAATCAGCCCCGAGAAGTTTCTTCGCCAGCATGATACCGGCCGAGCCCTTCCCGCTGGACGACATATAGAAGTAGTCCGGCTCGAGCTCACGGGCAACGAGCTGCTCGATCACCTCGAGTGTCACTTCCAGGTAGGCGACGGCCGAAGCGACATCGAACATCGGATTGTCGTTGAGAATGTGAGGACGCCCGCCGTTCTCGCGCACCTCCTCGGCCAGGCTGTCGAGCATCGCCCTCTGTTCTCGCTGATCGGCGGCGAAATGCACGTCCGCTCCAAGCAGATAGTCGACAAGCAGATTGCCCTGGACGTTGTTTGGTCGCCTGCCCTCCAGGACGAGGATCGTCTTCAGGCCGAGCTTGTTGCAGGCGCCGACGGTCTGACGGGCGGAGTTCGACTGCAGATCGAGCCCGACGATCACCGTGTCCGGGTCGTCCTTCATCGCATGGGCGAGGCGGAACTCGAGGTTACGCAGCTTGTTGCCGCCGAGAGCCACGCCTGTCAGATCGTCGCGCTTGACGAAGATGCGCGGTCCGCCGAGCGTGCGCGACAGGTTGCGCGCCTCCTCGAGCGGGGTGTTCTTCAGCGCAATGTCGAGCCGTGGCAAGATCGCGATTTTCTCGCGGATCTGCTGATGGCTCATGGCTGCCGGTTCATTCATGGAAACAACTTTCCCGTCTTCCGAAGACATGCTCCGAAAGGCTCAGCGCTTGCTGTCGACGCGCTAGTTCGATGTGGTCTCCTCAAGATGTCCAGTATACAGGACACTTGTCTTGTGCTAAGGACAGAATATCAACCTCCCCGAATTGCGCAAGAGACAGCTTCACATGGACGCACTTTCGTCTGCCACGACGGACACCGCCCAGCGCCGCGAGCGCAGCGTCGACCGGATCCTTCAGATCCTCGAGTTCCTTCACGGGCACGGCGAAGGCATACGCATTGGTGCGCTGGCCAAGGCGCTGAACGCACCGCGTTCGTCGACCTACACCCTCGTCAACGACCTCACCGAAGCCGGCCTTCTCGAGACCTCGCCTGACGATGGCCGGATCTTCTTTGGCAAGCGGATGTATCTCTATGGCCTGAACTACATTCGCGAGAACTCGCTGGCCAAGCGCGCACGCATGGAGGTCGACCGGCTGGCCAAGGAAACCGGGGAGACCAGCGAGTTCTGCATGCTTCAGAACGCGCGCTACACGATCATGCACATGCGGCCAGGCAACCGGCCGTTCCGGATCAGTTCGGCTGTCGGTCTCCAGATCCCGATCCCCTGGACGGCGTCCGGTCGGCTGCTGCTTGCCGGAAGCACTCGCGCCGAGATCGAGGATCTGATCGCGGACGAGGATCTGGTCCTGCCCGATGGGCGACGCATCGACATCGACGAATTCATCGACGCGATAGACGCAGCCCGCCGCGACGGATTCTGTCTGACGAAGGGCCTGGTCGATGCGGTGACCCAGTGTCTCGCTGCGCCGATCTACGGCGCCGAGGGAAAGGTCGAGGCGACGATCTGTCTCGTGCTGCCGGTCGATCTGTCGGAAGACCAGACCGCGGACCTTCGCGAACAACTGCTGGAAAGCGGCAGGCGGCTTTCTTCGCGATAGAGTCTGCGCCGGATCGGTCCAGTCCGACGTGAAGTCGTCAATCGAGCGCGATCACCCTGGCTGGCTCAAACGAAAGCACCGTCTTCAGGCCGCTCAACATGCCTCGGGCGCTTGTGGCGTGCCCGGCTGGCGCTTCAACCAGCACTGCTTCTTGGCGCGCACGAAGGTATAGGCCCGACAGGCGCTGCTCTGCACGCATGCCAGGTGCTGGTCGATCTGTGGATGCCGAGCAAGACGCGTCAGCCAGAGGCGAAGCCGCAATGGCAGCATGTCCTCGCTCGTCTCGTCGACAAAGGCGACGTCCCGGGCGAGATGGGCGAGACAGGTCTGATGCGCCACGCCATGGCCGGCTTAAATGACAGAACCGTCTTCAAGCCGCTCAGCATACCGCGGGCAAATCTTGGCGCTCCCGGCGCACGCTTCGGCTCCATGTCTGGAACGTCGACCACGCATTTGCGCGTCGGCCTCGCATGCGGCGAAACCAGCTCGTGCACGCCGTGGTCCAACCACCGGATGATACGAGCGTCTTGCCAGGCAGCATGATGCTCTGGCGGCCTCAGGGAGAGTCACTGGCTGGAGGTGGCGCCCATTCTACTACACAACAGCGCGCAGAGGTCGGCGCGAGCCAGCGGGCTTGGCGCCGGTGGACGCCCAAGAAATGGTGGCGGCGGAATGAGAAGCGAATTTCGAAGGAATGTTCGATGAAGGCAGGCAAGGATTCGAAGGAAGTCGTCGAGTTCATGGTGTTATTTCAAAGACTCCGTGACACCATCAGTGATGATCCATTGGAGTTGGAAAAGCGAGCTTCAGCCGACGAGGCGCTGAAGCGGCTCTGCAATGATGTCGGCTTTGCAGCCATCTTCCTATCGATGAACGAAAAGAGGCAGCGAAGGCTATTCGCGGCACCAGTCGATCCTAAATTCATTGCCGTGTGGCGCTGTTACGAAGAGAAATATGCGTCCCAGATTTCCGGCATATTCCTGTCAGACCTAGATCTGTGGCATAGCGCTTCGCCCGTCGAGAACCGATCGCGCGCGGACGTGATTTGGGAGAACGCAGATGACGAAGCAAAGGAACAGGCTGCGGCATTGGAGGGTGCGATAGAATTTGCGTTGGAGCAGGCCACTGATGACTGGAGAGATTTCGGAGAGGGTTTCAGAGAAGGCATTGAGGAAGGAAGCTCCGCGTGGAGCCGATTGAAGAAGGAAACGGGCTTCGATCTGCGGGGGATACTCAGACGACGCGAGCTGATCCCTTTCGTGTTCATTCCAAGGCACGTTTCGCAGCATCACGGAGATAATGAGAAACTCTCATTGCTTACGCATCTCCAAGAGGCCCACGATGCTTTCATTTTCGGCGTTCATTTTGCGGCGCTAGCGCTTAGTGTCTGAGTGTCTGAATCAGAATGACCGGCGTTTTTTCAGGCTCTTGCAAGCCGCCGGGTGAGCATGCGGACGTTAGCGATG
>JBHYDY010000057.1:0-18589 GCA_051860465.1 Mesorhizobium sp. | reverse complement strand
ATCTGCGCCTGATCCTGGCCGTCCTGGCGCTTTGGCTTGCCTCGTTCCTGCAGGCGCTCCTGCCGACAACGGCGAAAGCGGATACTGCCCCCCGTCTTCGCAGGCCACATATGTCAACGGCTTAGCCATTGTTCAGGGCGGACTAACAACCGGTACCTGCCGTCGTGGCAGCCTTGCGATCAAACGCCTCGGAGAACTGGCCGGACTGGAGACAACACGAACTGCAAGTGGGTAACGAAGTGGGGACAAACTGTCGTTAACTCTGAAACGACAATAATTCCCGATACTTAATTCAACAATCTGGCGGAGGGAGTGGCGCTGGCAGCCAACTCTCTTGGCGGGAAGAAGCGAAGTCGTTGGTAAGGCAGCGGAAACTGGCGTCGAGTGCCGATTCCGCAGGATTGCGCTTCTTCCCGCCACGCAGAGACTGCCAGAAACTTGACAGCCTTGTCGGGACAGAGCGCCACCGTAGGATTTCGCCACCCGTCTATCCGTCAAAGGAGGTCGGCCGGTACCTGGCCGCCATTGTCCTTGAGCTTCTGGATGACATGCGTGTGCAGCCAGACGTTCATCGAGGCGGAGTCGCTCATACTGCCCGTGTAACCCAGTTCGACAGCAAGCTGCTTGCGTGCACCAAGGCTGCTGTCCAGGCCGAGCGCCTTCATCAGGTCGACGATGGACTTGCGCCAGTCGAGCTTCTGGCCGCTGCGCTTTACGGCGCCATCGAGGATGCCGACGTCACGCGAGTAGACGTCGTTCGTGCCGCCGGCGTCCTCCCGCCTTTCGGAGAGGCATGCGGCTGAAGCTCGCCCATTCGGCGGGAGCAAGGCCGCCGCCGATCAGGCCGCCGCAGCGCGGATGGGATCGGGCTAGCCGTCGGCCCGAGGCTTGCCGAAGCCCAGGGAACCGGGGTTCATCAGGCCGGCGGGATCGAGGGCGCGCTTGATTGCCTGCGCGAAGCTCCAGGTCTCGGGATGAAGCAGTTCGGAATAGGGGTAGTCGCGCGCCACCTGCCAGCTGACGCCGCCAAGGCTGGCATAAAGCTCCTGAGTGCCCCGGCGTAGTTCGGCGACGGCATTGCGCGCCTCCGGGTTCGCCGGCCGGTTCATCCACGGCTTGACGGTCTCCTCCCCGACGCTCCGGGCGTGCAGCGGCGTTATCTCGTCCTGCCAGTAGAAGGCCGGCTCGAGGAAGAACTCATTGCCGACGGTCATGCTCATTTCGGAGTACAGGATGCCGAACTTTTCCATGAACGGCGCGCGCTCGGCGAAATAGGCCACATTCGCTTCGACCACCTTGCGGGCCGAACTCAGCGGGAAGACGGCATGGATCGGCACCCACCGCTCGCCGTTCAGCCCCAGCATGCCGCGCACCGGCGAGAACGGCTTCGACCGCATCACCTTCGGCACCGTGTTTTCGATCTCGACCCCCGCCCGGCCGCCGATCCTGCGCAGCACTTCCATGTTGCGCTTGAGCGCCTCGGGCGAATCGGCCTCGGTCACGATGTGGAGCGTGTGATTGTGCGCCTTAAGGAACGACGTGCCGCCCGCCGCGACGGCGGCCGCATCGCGCAGGCCTCCGAGCAGGGTCTTGCCCGCGCCCGCGACATTGGCCAGCGTCTTCAGGCCATCCGAGATGCGGTTGACGCTGGCGGAGTGGCCGGCCTTGGCGCGGTCGATGCCAAATCCTTCCGCGACGCAGCGCGTGCGCGCCATGTCGGTCTGCGCGAGCGCCATGTCGAGCATGGATTTGAAGCCGAAGGAGAGATATCCGATCTCGGTGGGGCGCGGCCAAAGGCGCAAGGTGGCCGCCACCTTGATGCCGAAGGCGCCGTTGTCGCCCAGGAAGATGCCGGAAAAATCAGGGCCGCCGTAGCGCGAGAACGCACTGGTTCCCTTGCGGCCGCCGGAGCCGGTGGTGACGGTGTCGCCATTCGCCAGAACGACCTTGACGCCCAGAACCGTCTCGGCCACGGTGCCATTGAGGGCGGAGCCGAAGAAGGCGCTGTTCTGGGACAAGGCGCCGCCGATGGTGGCATTAACGCCCGACAGCGGTCCCCAGTAGCCCGTGCGCAGGCCCGTCGGCTCGAGAGCCGCGTTGAGCTTATCCCAGGTGCAGCCGGCGCCCACCGTCACGTAGAGGTCGTCGGAGTTGATCTCGATGATATCGTCGATGCCGCGTGCGTCGATCACGATCGAATCGACGCGATCGGGCAGATAGCCCTTGGTGTAGGACATGCCTCCGCCGCGCGGAACGATGGCGAGCCCTTCATCAGCGGCGAGCTTCACCGCCTCGACCACCTGAGCCGTGGTCCGCGGGGTCACGATCGCCAGGGGCGGGATTCCCGGTTGCCAGAAGATGTCGTTGGCGTAGTAGTCGCGGGTCGGCTGGTCCGCCAGCACGATGTCGTCGCCCAGCGCCTGGCGCAGCTTCTCGACCGCCAGAAGATCATCGGCGCGCACATAGGACGTCATGGACATGGTTTCCTCCCGGTCAGCCCCCAAAAGCCGCCTCGCAACGCGCGGCGTCCCCTGTCGGGTTCATAGGCCTTAAGCAAAACACCGCCAATGACTTATGTCAAACCATAATTTGAATGTCACGCAGCAACATGATAGTGTAAAGCTGCGGGATTCGGTGAGGGGAACAATGACGATTGACGACGCCGTCGGCGAAAGTAAAAATGGCGCTCCTAATGTAAGGGCGGTGACCAGAGCGCTTTCCGTGCTGAAATCCTTCGCGGGAAAGAGCGGGCAGACGCTTGCCGAAGCGACCATCGCGACCGGCCTGGACAAGGGAACGACGCGGCGCTTGCTCCTGACGCTGATGGACAGCGGTTTCGTGCTGCATGATCCGGCGACCCAGCAGTACCGGCTTGGCTTCGCCATCCGCCAACTCGCGGCGAGCGTCACGGGAGAATTCGACCTGCGGACCACCGCGCTGCCCATTCTAAACCAGCTGGCGACCGATCTGCACATGACGGTGTTCCTGACCGTCTACAAGGACGGCGAGACGATCTGCCTCGAGCGTATCCACGACATGCGAGGCATAGAGGTGCACTGGTGGCCGGTGGGCGGCACCTTGCCATTCAATTGCGGCGGCGCGCCGAAGCTGCTGCTGTCGTATCGGCCGGAAGCGCAGATCGCCCACACGCTCAAGCGCCCGATGGCCGCGCTCACGCCAAAAAGCATCACCAGTCCGGCCAAGCTGCGCGCAAATCTCGAGAAGATTCGCGACCGCGGCTGGGAACTCGCGATCGACGACGTCGCCCTGGGGCTTAGCGCGCTGGCGGTGCCGGTTCGCGACGGCGAGGGGAACGTCGAGTGCGCCATAAGCGTCGCGGGGCTGACGCCGCAGCTCGCGCCGCGCGGCAAGCCCCTGCACCTCGACCGCGTGCTCGCGGCGGCGGCCGAATTGGAGAAGCGCCTGCGCACCTCCCTCTAGTCTGTGTCACCCTGTGACACGCGTATTATCGATTGACAGGAGCTGCAGTTTCGGTTTTAGTCTTTGGCGCTGAAAGGGAGGATTGAAGCTCGACTGGCCTGAAAACGGCTGCAGCCACGATCCCATGTGAACCTGCCCGGGCTTCCATCCACAGACATCGGATCCGATCGCGTCGCCGCAGGGCGGGAGCGCGTCGATTCCTATCGAAGCGGTCGCGGCGACGCGACCGGGTACCACCGTCAGTGCACGGCGAAATCGCCGCGCATGACATCACAGGGAGGAGTCCAATGGCATCGAAGTTCAACTTCAGGGTCGCGGCATCGGCGTTCGCGCTGAGCATGGCCGCGGCCGTCTTTTCGGGTCCGGCGAATGCCGACCCGGAGCCGGGCGAATACAAGATCGGCTTCGTCGCCGAGGAGACGGGACCTGTCGCATCCGCTGGCCTGTCGTTTCTTCACGGCGCGGAGCTCGGCATCGAGCACGTCAACAGCAAGGGCCTGGCTGGCGAGGGCGTGACGCTCACGTTGGACAAGAAGGACAGCGGGTCGGACGCCGCGCGCAGCGTTCAGGCTCTCACCCAATTCATCGCCGACCGAAACGTCATCGCGGTGGCGTGCTGCATCCTCTCGCCGGTGGCCGGCGCGATGGAGCCTGTCGCGACCAACGCGAAGGTCCCGCTGGTTCTCTACGGAGCCACGCGGCCGGGCCTGCCGAAGCCGCCATACGTCACGTCCATCGTGGTCCTGCCCGGACCGCAGGAAGTGAAGATGACGGAGATGCTGGCCGAAAAGCTTCAGCCGAAGTCGGTCACCTACTTCGTCAACGCCGACAATGACGGCTTCCAGGGTCGCTTTAAGGCGGCGCAGGAAGTGATGGAGAAGGCCGGTGTCGAAACGGCGGGCGTCATCAGCATCCTTTCCAACGACACCGACTTCACCGCTGGCGCCACTCAGGCCATGGCGACCAATCCCGACCTGATCATGGTCTGGACGACCCAGACGCCGGCCGGCGGTATCATCGCGGCGCTGCGCGCACGCGGCTATGAAGGTCCGATCAGCGCCTCCGACGTGATTTCGCCGGCGCCGATGTGGGACAGGATCGGCGAGGCTCTCGCGGGCATTCCATTCCCCGTCAGCTTCGCGGCCGAGATCGCCGAAACGGAAGAGGCGAAGGCCTTCGCGCAGGCGTACCAGGAGAAGTACGGCGCCTGGCCGGACAACTACGCTTCCCAAGGCTACACCGCGATGCACTACATAGCGCAGGGGCTCAGGTCGCTCGACGGCAAGCCGACCCGCGAAGCGCTCGCCAACGCGATGGCCAGCATCACGGAGATCGAGCCGAACGTCTATGGCGGACTGCCGATGAGTGGCGGCCAGGCCGACGTCCAGAAGGCGTTGATCGCCGCCTGGTCGAAGGACGGCAAGATCACCGCCTGGGAAGGCAACTAAAATGCAGCTCTTTGTCGAGCAGCTCGTCAACGGCTGGGCCCTCGGCTCCCTCTATGCCCTGTTCGGCATAGGGTTTGGCCTGGTGTTTTCGACGCTCGGCATCCTGAATGCAGCGCACGGGACGTATGCAAGCTGGGCGGCCATCATCGGCTACTACGCGGTCGTATCGTTTGGCCTCCCGTTTCCAGCCGCGATCCTGTGCGGCGTCTTCGGGGGTGGCATCATTGCCATCCTCGTCGACCAGATCGGCTTCCAGCCGCTTCGCTCGCGAAGAGTGGGCATGCTGGGAGCCCTGATCACGAGCATCGGCTTCTGGATCATACTCGACAGCCTGGCCGGCTTCGCCACCGGACAGCAGAGCCTGGCGTTTCCAACCCGTTCATACCCGAACGCCCTGGTCGAGATCGGACCGATCCGTGTCTCCCAGATCCAGTTGATCATCATCGGATCCCTCATCTTCGTCACCATCTCCATCCATCTGCTCATCCAGCGCTCGCGCATCGGCTCCGCCATGCGTGCAGTGGGCTGGAACGATCTTGCCGCCGGCCTGAGCGGCGTGAACTCGCGGGTCGTCATCCTGCTGACCGCCTTCCTCGCCGGCGCGACCTCTGGCCTGGCCGGGGTACTGGGCGGCGTCGCGACCAACAACGTGTCCTTCACGCTCGGCGAAGCACTGATGCTCAAGGGCTTCGCGGCGGTGGTCGTGGGCGGCTTCAACGATGTCCGCGGAACGGCGATCGCCGGCATCATGCTCGGCATCATCGAAGTGTTCGTCGCGCAGTACATCTCCACGGTCTTCCGCGACGGCGTGACCTACACCCTGCTCCTGGCATTCCTGATCATGAGGCCGCGCGGTCTCTTCGGAAGCGCCAGCTTCGTGAGAGCCTGACCATGGAAGCCTTCCTGGATTTCTGGGCTGCCTATGGCAGCACCCTCACCTTCGCGATGGTGAACTCGTTCTTCGCGCTGAGCACATACGCCGTGCTTTCGGCCGGCGTGCTGAGCTTCACCACCGTGACCTTCGCGGCCATAGGCGGATTCCTCGCCGCCCAGATGGTGGGTCAGTTCTCGCTCTCCATCTACTCGGCCTTCGTCCTGGCGGCCATCGGCGGCGGGCTGGGTTCGGCGATCGTGGCGTCGCTGTTCCTGCGGCTGGAATCGCACTGGATGGCCCTGGCGAGCCTGGCCCTCGTCCTGATCACGCGCGTGGTCGCGCTGAACGCGCCATCGCTCACGGGCGGCGTCTACGGCATGGTCGTGCCCCGGACGGTTTCCCAACTCGAGCTTTTTGTGCTGCTGGTGGTGGTGGCCTTCATCTTCTACCGGCTTCACAACAGCTGGTACGGGCTTGCGACGCGAGCCGTGCGCGAGGACGCGGCCGTGGCGTCCACGATCGGCATCAGTCCCTATCGCACGCAGTTCATCGCCTTCATCATCAGCGGCATCGTCGGCGGCCTGGGCGGCGCGGCGCTCGCGTTCACGCTGCAGTTCATTTCTCCCGAGACATACTTCGTCGGCATGGCGTTCACGATGATCGCCTCGACCGTGCTCGGCGGTTCCTTCCACTGGTTCGGGCCGATCGTCGGGGCGCTGATCTTCACCGCCCTGCCAGCGACGATGCAGGCGGTGATACCCGCGATCGAGGACGTCGCGAAGGGCGTCGCCCTCGTGCTGATCATGGTGTTCCTGCCGCGCGGTCTGATAGACCCGCGCGTGGTGGGATTGCGCCGCGCGGCCAGACGCCGTGTCGCGCGCGAACAGGCGGCCGAGGAGAGTTCCAATGGCTGAATCGACCGAGAAGGCGGTGCTGCTCGAGGTCGACAACGCCGTAAAGCGCTTCGGCGGCGTGGCGGCGGTCGGCGGGTTCAGCATGAAGGTCCGCAAGGGCACGGTACACGGCCTGATCGGACCTAACGGGGCCGGGAAGACGACGCTGATCAACCTCATCACCGGTCTGTTCCACCCGGACGAAGGCAAGATCCGTTTCGCGGGACAGGAGCTGGACAAGATGGCGCCGCAGGACATCGCGGCGCTGGGCATCACCCGCACCTATCAGAACGTAAGGCTGTTCAGCGGCATGTCCGTGCTCGAGCAGGTCGTGACCGGCTGCTTCCTGGAGAAGAAGTCGGGAATGTTCGCGTCATTCCTCGGACTGCCATCCGCGCGGGCCGACTGGAAGCGGGTGCGCGAGCACTCGATGGGACTGCTGCGCCGCGTGAAGATGGATCATCGGGCCGACGAGCTGGCGGAAACGCTTTCCTACGGCGAGCAGCGCCGCATCGAGATCGCGCGCGCGCTGGGCTCCAATCCGAAGCTCATCCTGCTCGACGAACCCACGGCGGGCATGAACCATTCCGAGGCAAGCGAAATCGGGCGACTCACGCAAGAGTTGCGCGATGCGGGCCTCACCATCCTGATGGTGGAGCACAATATGGGACTCGTCACCGAGTTCTGCGAATCGTGCACCGTGATGAATTTCGGCCTGTTGCTCGCTGAGGGCGACCCCAAGACCTGCATAGCCAATCCTGACGTTCAGGAGGCATATTTCGGACGCAAGAACGATGCTACACGTATCAAGGCTCTCCGCTAGCTACGGAGCCATCAACGCGGTCCGCGGCATCGACCTCAACGTCGAGGCGGGCTCGCTCTCGGTCCTGCTCGGGGCGAACGGCGCCGGCAAGTCGACGACGCTGCGTAGCATCGCGGGGTTACACCGGCCGGTTGGCGGGTCGGTCAAGCTGGACGATCAGGAAATCTCCAGGCTGTCGCTTCACCGCGTCGTCAAGGCAGGGCTCGCCTTCGTGCCGGAAGGACGGATGGTCGTCGCTCCCCTGACGGTCGAGGAAAACCTCAACCTCAGCTACTTTTCGGGGCGAGCGCAGCCGGATCTGATCGACAAGGTCTTTACGCTCTTCCCGCGCCTCAAGGAGCGGCGCAGGCAGCTTGCCGGCCTGATGAGCGGCGGTGAGCAGCAGATGCTGGCGATCGGGCGAGCGCTGATGACGAAGCCGCATATGCTGGTGCTGGACGAACCTTCGATGGGGCTGGCGCCCGCGATCGTCGACATGGTCTTCCAGGCCATCGTGGAACTCCACAAGGAAGGCCAATCCATCCTGCTCGTGGAGCAGAACGCCGCGCTCGCGCTTTCGATCTGCGACTATGGCTACGTCATGAAGCGGGGGCAGATCGTGGTGGAGGGCAATGCCGACAAGCTGAAGGAAAGCCCCGAGGTCCTCGAAGCCTACCTGTCCTGACGCCCCGGGCGACTTGTGGTGAAAATGGTTGAAGCCGCCGACAGCACCTATGACGTCATCTGCATCGGAGCGGGACTTGGCGGGCTCGCCGCTGCGGTCCGGGCCAGACACCTTGGCCTGTCGGTTCTTCTGCTCGAGGCGTCCGATTTCATAGGCGGCGGCGCGGCCTACAGCGGCGGCCTGTGCTGGATCCCGGGGATCAGCGAGGACGACAGCCTTGACGAGGGCGCGGCCTACCTAGCCTATGCCGAAGGCGAGCACGGTTTCGGCGACGAGGCGCTGCGGCTCGACGTCCTGACCGCGATGCGGGACTCTTTACGATTCTTCCGCGATGCCGGCGTCGCGCTCGATGTCGTTCCCGGCAATCCCGACGTCCATCATCCTCACGCACCCGGCTCGAAGGCGAGCGGGCGCATGTTCGAGGCATCGCTGCCGGGCGCGTCGCTTGGCGCGCTGCGTTCGCTACTCATGCCCAGTCCGCACTACAGGATCGGCCTGACGCATCACGAGTTCTATGGTGGCAAACTTGACGACGGGCAGCGCGCCGCCTTGCTGGAGCGCCGGATATCGGAGGATTTTCTTACCTTCGGTCTCGGCCTGACCGCCAGTTTCGCCCGCGCGACGCTGGTGGAGGGGAACGCGAACTGCCTGACCGGGCACCGCGTCCGGCGTCTGGTCGTGACGGATGCGCGCGTGACGGGCGTCGAAGCCGAACACGATGGTGGGACGACGCGTTTCGCCGCCAGACTCGGCGTGCTCATCGCCACGGGCGGATATGGCTGGGCCAGCGACGCGGCCGACATGGAAGGGCTGCCGGATTTTGTCGACGCCGGACCTCCCTCGATCGCCGGCGACCATCTCCTTCTCGCCACCGAGCTTGGGGCCGCCATGGTTCGGGGCAACGGGCCGCAGTTCTGCCTGGGGGCGATCGTCGATGGCCAGGAGTTTCATCCCGGCACCGGACAGGTGCTCTGCCGCCAGCTGTTCGACGTGCTTGGCATGCCGCATACGCTGGTGGTGAACCGGGACGGCGCGCGTTTTGGCGACGAGAGCTACTATGTCGGGATCAACGAGGCGCTGCGCGCCTGGGATCCGCTGCGCAAGCGGTGGAGCAACTTTCCCTGCTACCTGATCTTCGACGAACAATACCGCCGCAAGTACGCCGCGCGCGGGCTGGGGCGCGAGGAACGGTACATGGAGCACGCGACACGCGCCGACAGCCTCGAGGCGCTGGCGGATTCGATCGGCGTTGATCCGCGCCTTGTCGCGACGGTGGAGCGGTTCAACGAAAACGCCGTGCAAGGCGTCGATCCCGATTTCTCACGCGGCGGATCCGCCTTCGTGCGACGCCGCTATGGCGATCACACGCACCAGCCGAACGCCAATCTGGGACCCGTGAGCGAAGCGCCGTATTTTGCCCTGCCCCTGCGTCTGCTCGGCACGGGCATGTGCACCTTCGGCCTGCGGGCGGATGGTCAGGCAAGGGTGCTTCGCCGCGACGGGGCTGCCATCCCGGGGCTGTTCGCGACTGGCAACGCGGTGGCCACCACCGAATTCCGCAACTACGTGACCGGCTATGCCAACAGCCGCAACTTTGCGATGGCGTTCGCCGCCATGAACGCAGCCGCCGGCTGAGGCGTCAGACGTCCGTCCCGTCACGCAGATATTCATCGTAGACCGCGAGCGTTGCGGCGGCCGCATCCGGCTCCGGCGCCGGCCACCAGACCGTGGTCGGCGTCAGCCGCGTCCGCACGCCCGGAACATTGAGCTTCGCCGACTCCTCCACGCCGTTGATCAGCATGTCGTTCGGGCCCGCGCAGATGAGTGCTGGCCGCGTGAGCAGAGGCAGGCGGCTTGCCGTGTCGTATTCGAAGGCCGACCGGTAGGCCTGATCGTAGGTCGGACCGCTTTCGAGAATGCCGACGGCATAGAGATGCAGATCCTGGGGGCTCGGCACGCCGAGGTCGCGGGCGGCGGCGCGGTCGACCCGATACCATGGCCAGTACATGAACATGTCGCGGCGCCAGTGCCAGACGAGCTGCAGATGCAGTCCCCATTTGTCGGGCTCGATCCTGGGGAAGTAATTGTCGAGCAGGTCGGTCTGAAAGTCCGGATCGATGAACACCGGGCCTTCGAGCACGGCCTTGCGGACGAGTTCCGGGCGGCTGACCGCCAGTTCCAGCCCGACCAGGGCGCCGGTATGCGATCCCCATACGTCGACCCGGTCGAATCCCATCGCCTCGACGAGAGCGGCCATGTCGACGGCAAGCGCGGAAATGCTGACATCGCGGTCGAACTTCTCGGAAAGGCCATTGCCGAAATAGTCGACGGAGAACACCTGTCGTCCCTCGGCCAGTCCGGTCACCACCGGCTCGAACTGCGCGGATGATCCTCCGCCCGTCGGAATGACCAAAAGGGGCGTCCCCTCACCGCCGCAGCGGCGCAGGTGGACGAGGCCACGGCTCGTGCGCACGGCCTCGTGCCAGATTGCCTTGCCGGGCAGGGCTCGCGTTCCTGGCAGCGCGCTGCCGCCTACAGGCAGGTCGACGCCCTCCAGCGCCTCCACGACGTCGGCAAGGGTATCGACGCGGATGCAGCCTTGCAGGTCGGTGTCCGGAAGCGCCTCCACGGCAGCTTTCCAGAGTTCCGCATATGCTTCGGGATCAACCGCCGCCGCGACGAAGGTCTGGCTGAGTTCGTCGGCCGACGATATGGCGTCGCCATCCTTCGCGGGCATGCCCGGATTGTCGGGCCGCAGGAGCTGGCGGTCGCGCAGATGATGCCACAGAACATTGAGATGCGCGCCGTCCTGGCGCGGCGAGAGGTCGATCTCGCCGCCAACCGTGTCTTTCCATGGCCGAGACCAGTCGAACCCGACCGCGATGCACGGACGGCCTGACGCAAACCTCTCGCGCAGATGGGGCAGGATCACGGCCGCGAGGTGATGGGCGACGAGGACCGAGCCACCGAGACCGGCAAGCTCGATCGCCTGACCCACCGTGGAAGCAATCGACCGGACGTCCGGCTGGCGGATCGGCGTGGAGCCCCCGATGCCCGGCATCTCGATCGCCGTCACGCGCCAACCGGCATTGAGGTCGGCGAGGCGATTGGCGAGCGCTTCGGCGGCGAGTGTGGGGCCGCCAATGACGACCACGTCCACGCCTTCGCCACAGCGCCACAGCCTTACCTGCCCGCCCTCCAGTGTCAGATAGTGGGGCTTGGCGCGAACCATGCGAATTCCTCCCTCGATCGATTGGCGGCGGCCGGCGAGACGCCGGCCGACTTCATCGCTGTTCCCGCGCGGCGATGGGCGCGGTCAGGCGGCCTTCCACTTGTTGGTCGGAACGCCAGGCAGGTATTTCAACTGCCGGGCCTCGATCTCCTTGAAGCCGATGAACTCGATGAAGGGATCGTGCGACTCGACGGGACGCGGCAGGTTGAGCGTGGTCTTGGTGCGGGCGAGCTGGTCGAGATTCTCCTGCAGCGCCTTGGCGACGGACATGATCGGAACGAGCGCGAAGGTGGCCATGCCGGCGACGCTTTCGATCTCCTCCGGCTTGAGGTCCTTTTCGAGCCAGCCGAGGATCTGCAGCGACAGCGGCACGCCGCAAGCCTCGCGCAGCGCGCGCAGTCCCTCGATCGAGCGGAAGCATTTGCTGATGGGCTGGATCACGTCCGCGCCCGCGGCCACATACGCCTTGGCGCGGTGAATCGCTTCCTCCTCGGTCGCGGCGTCGGTGCGCGCGATGATCAGCATGTCGGGATTGGTGCGCGCCTCGATGGCGGCCGCGATCTTGCCGACCGCCTCGTCGACAGGGATCGTCTCGACACCGCCCACGCAGATCGGGCAGCGCTTCGGCGACACCTGATCCTCCATGATCACCGCCGAGCAGCCGGCGGCCTCGAACTCGCGCACCGTGCGCATAGCGTTGATGGCGTTGCCGTAGCCGGTGTCGATGTCCGCTATCAGCGGGATGTTCACCACGTTGGCCACGTTGCGCACCACGGCCAGGTTTTCCGACATGGTGTAGAGCTCGGCATCCGGCATGCCGAGGAAGGATGCCGAGACGCCGAAGCCGGAAGTCATTACCGCGTCGAAGCCGGCCTTCTGGATGTAGAGCGCCGAAAGGGCGTCATAGGCGCCAGCCGCCCACACGGTCTTCTGGTTCAGCACGCGCTGCTTATAGTCGCCATTCGTCTTCGGCATCGTCAGAATCCTTTCAGGTAGCGGGTACGGGACGCTTGAGGTAGCCAATCAGGCCGCCGGCATCGAGCATCTCGCGATCGGCGAAGGCCAGTGGTTCGATGGGCAGCGACCTGCCCTGCGTCAGGTTGCGGATCTCGTTCGCGTCCCAGTCGACCTCAATCTCGTCCCAGCGGTTGACGAGATCAAGGATGCCGGGACAACTCGCCTGCGGGAAACCCATGGAAATCTCGCCGCGCCAGTATCCGGGGGAGAATGACTCCGCGACCACGCCGGTTATGCCCAGGTGGCGCATGGCGCGCATGGGCGGATAGTGCGGATGGCCGTAGCCGAAATTGTGGTTGCCGACGATGATGTCGCCGGGCTTCACCTTGCCGTGAAAATCCGGATCGTAGGACTTCATCGCCGCGGCGGCGAGTTCCTCGATATCGGTGATCTTGATGTTCTTGACGCCGACAATCTGGTCCACGTCGAAGTTGACCTCGTCGAAGATGAAGGCGACGCGTCCGCGCAGATTTTGAAGGCTCATGGCCGACCTCACAGATACTTGCGGGGATCGGCCAGCGCGCCCTCGATGGCCGAGGCAGCGACGGTCGCCGCGTTGCACAGGTAGATCTCGGAATCCGGACTGCCCATGCGGCCGCGCACATTGAGCGTGCCGGTCGAAACCGCGCGCTGCTTGTCCGTCATCGTGGCGATGCGCCCGAAGCAGTAGTCGCAGCTGGGGGACGAGACGAAGGCGCCCGCCTCGACCAGGGTCGAGATGAGCCCCTCGCGGCCCGCCGCCGCCATGATTTCCTGGCTGGTCGGAACGACGTTGAGCTGGAAGCCGGGCTTCACCTGACGCCCCTCCAGGATCTTCGCCGCGATGCGCAGATCATCGAGACGACCCGAGGCGCAGGATCCCAGATAGCCGGCATGCATCTCCAGCCCCAGGAACTCCGACAGGTTGCGCGAATTGGCCGGCGTCGGCGGAATGACCACCAGCGGCTCGAGATTGTCGAGATCGATTTCGTAGATGGCGGCGTAGCTGGCGTCTGGATCGCTGTAGACGGGTTCAAGTTCCTTCCGCGCCCGCGCCAGGGCGTAGTCCAGCCGGCCCTTGTCGGGGTTGACGATCGCGGTCACGGCGCCGGTGAACATGGCGAGCCCGGTGATGGTCTGGAGGCCTTCGGTCGATATCTGCGACATCGCGGGTCCGCCGATCTCGAGAACCTTGAAGCGACACGAGGCCGGCCCCATGGTGCGGACGAGATGGTGGAAGACGTCCCGCGCCATCACGCCCTTCTGCAGCGTGCCGGTCAGGTTGACCCGCACCGTCTGCGGGACCTTGATCGAAATGCGCTCGCGCACGAAGGCTTCGAGCAGATTGCGCCTGATGCCCATGGCAAGCGTGCCGAACGTGCCGAGCTGGCTGATATGGCCGTCGAAATGCACCACGAAGGCGCCGGGCACGGCATAACCGACCTCCGCCGCCACCTGATGGCCGATACCACGGCGCTCATAGAGCGCGACGTTGTTCTCGGCGCACCATGTGCGCGTGCCGATGTGGAGCTCTTCCTCCTTCGGCGATGTCGCCGGAACCATG
Organism: Mesorhizobium sp.; assembly: GCA_051860465.1. Taxonomy (GTDB): domain Bacteria; phylum Pseudomonadota; class Alphaproteobacteria; order Rhizobiales; family Rhizobiaceae; genus Aquibium. Next base: position 4,654 of record JBHYDY010000057.1, on the reverse strand, counting down.
TGATCGATGAAGATCGCGAAACGCTCGGGCTCGGCAACGCGATCGATGCCGAAATCCTCCTTCATCTGCCGGAAATAGACATCCGTGTAGCCCGGAAAGTCATAGGCGATCACGTAGTCCGGCTTGGCCATGACCTCGTCGCCAGCACGAACGCTGTCCTTGCCCGACACGCGCGCGAGGATCTTCTCCGTTATCGTGAAACCCATCTCAATTATCCTCACAGGCTGGACGTTTCCACCAACGGAAAGCCAGCGTTAGATCAGGTCCTACAGCAGGGCTTTCGCGTTCTCCGGCTCGAATGCGAAACCGTCATCCGCGCGAACGATCCGTCCCGCGTGGGGCGGCCCGAAATGCATCGGCAAAAGCAGGGCGCCGGTGTCCGCGCAATGATCGAGGAGAACGCGTCGCGTCGCACGCGCCGCTTCCGGATCCTCGCAGAAGCAGGAGCTCAGATCCGGGGCGTAGACCTGAAGCGGCTGATGGAAGCAGTCGGCGGATATGACGAACTCGCTCCCCGGCCGGTCGTTTTTTAGGATCAGTTGCGTCGAGGTATGTCCCGGTGCCGCTTCCACCCTCAGCCCCGGCGCGATCTCGTCGCCGTCATCGAGGAAGTCCACGAGCCCGGCCTCGACGACCGGGAGCACGCTGTCCTCGATCACCGCGACGTTGGCGGGAAAGAGTTTTGGCCCCTCGCCTGTCGTCCAGTGCGCGAATTCCTTGCGTCCGAACATGTAGCGCGCATTCGGGAAGGCGGGGACCCAGCGACCACCTTCCAGGCGCGTGTTCCAGCCGACATGGTCGATGTGCAGGTGGGTGCAGAAGACGATGTCGATGTCCTCGCCGCGCAGACCCGTGCGTTCCAGATTTTCCATGAACGGGAAGTCGAGCATATGGAACCGCTGGAACAGCGGCAGCGCCCTGGCCTTGCCATTGCCAGAACAGGTATCGACAAGGATGTTCAGCCCGTCGACCTGCAGCAGCCAGGAATGGATGCTCGACCAGACCTGGCCGCTTTCGACATCGTAGAAGTCGCGGAGGACCTGATGCCGGTCGTATATGGACAGGTCGATGCCTGGAAACAGCACTTCCGGGCGAAAGCCCTTCTCAAGCACTTCCTCGACACGAGTGACCGTTACGTCACCAATCTGAAACCTGGTCAACCTGATCCTCCCGGTACCCGGATGACGCCCCTTGCGCAGGGTGGCGTTTATTCAAAGCTATCAAAAAAACTATCATGGCGACATCGATCTGTCAACCTGCAAAATAGATGTCACAGAATGACACGTCAGCAGTCATGGGTCGACGTCCGATGCGCGGTCCCCATGCCGGTTCGATAGACCGCGGAACTTCGTCTTGTCCTGACCGGCAACCGCCTTAGTACTACAGTTGGTAACCGGGGCAGATTTCCGGGCGATTAAGCTTGAGCGGCTTGCCTGACGAGATCGGGGAGTCGCGGTATCGGCTCATGTGTGGGTATGCCGAAATCACCGCGCGCCCCGCCTCCACTCCCATGGCGGCTGCACCCTCCCCGCCCATATCCCTAGGCGCGCGGCACGAGCCGCGTGCTCATCCGAGACGTAAGCGGTTGAATATCTCCTGTACGCCATCGCCCAGCCCTCCGAAACCAGCCACTGGCCTGTCCGCCAGCGCTGCCGGCGAAGCCGTTCTGCTCAGGGCCGGCGCGCCCCCTGCGCCTCGCTCGGGCACAACTGCCGCCAGGGCAGCGCGTTTTCCGGGAACCAGCGGCTCGTCGCCTCCAGCACGACCATCAGCAGGGCGATGACGGACGTCGCCACCACGGCAAGCGCGGCGGATTCGGAGCCGAGGCCCGCGTCCTCGAGGTTGAGGAGCGCGACGCCGAGCGTCTCCGTGCCGGCCGACCACAGCAGCGCCGAGATCGTCAGTTCGTTGAAGGCGAGCAGGAACACCATCAGCCCCCCGGCCACCACCGAGGGCAGGACGATCGGCAGGATGATCGTCGCGATACGCTTGGCGATGCCGGCGCCGTCCATCAGGGCGGCTTCCTCGACGTCGCGCTCCAGCGACGAGACGGCCGCCAGCACCGGCTTCAGGGCAATGGCGAGGAAGGAGGCGAGGTAGGCGAAGACGATGATCCAGCCCGTGCCGTAGAGCGAAACGCCGAGCAAGGGCAGCGGGTTGACGAAGAGCAGGATGCAGGCAATGGCGACGACCACGCCCGGCAGCGCATAGGGCATCTCGATCACGGGAAGGATGACGATCCGTCCGAAGGACAGCCGCCGGTCGATCGCATAGGCGACGAGGACCGACAGCGCCGCCAGGATGAGCGCGGCTCCCCCCGCATAGGTGAGCGAATTGGCGAAGGCGCGTCGGATCAGCGCCTGGCTCCACATCGTGTCGGTGTATTGCGCAAACGTCAGCGTGTCCCAACTCAGCGTCACGCCATAGGCGGGGACCAGCGATTTGGCGACCAGCGAGGCGAACGGCAGGAGGATGGTCGCGGCGAAGACGAGCCACAGCATCGCCTCGACCGGCAGCGTGACCGCGCGGCGACGGACGAACGGCTCGAGGCCGCGCTCCATGTCGGTGCGCACGGTGTGCCGCGAGGTCAGCCAGGTGGAGGCCACGACGGCGATGCCGGCGATCAACGCGATCAGGAGCGAGATCAGGGCGGCGTCGTGGATTCCGCCGCGGCCGAAGCTCGCCAGTTGCCGGTAGACCGCGGTCGGCAAGGTGGTGAGGCCGACCGGCAGGCCGAGCAGCGCCGGAATGCCGAAGTTTCCCACCCCCGCCACGAAGGCCAGCAGCACCGCCGACAAGATGTTGAGCCGGATGACCGGCAGGATCACCTCCCGGACGATCGCCAGCGGACGGGCGCCGTCGAGCCTTGCGGCCTCCACGAGCGCGTTGGGCACGCGCACCAGCCCCGACGCCAGGATGATGGCGACGAGCGGCGCGTGGTGCAGTCCCATCACGAAGATGATGCCGCCGAAGCCCAGCATCGGGTTGGCGGTTCCCAGTGGCGGCGCCAGCCCGACGGCGTTGAGGATCGGCGAGGACGGTCCGGCCAGCGTCTTGAAGGCGAGCGCCGAGATCTGCGGCGACACCATCAGCGACAACACGAACAGGAAGGCGAGCGCGCGCCGGGTCGGCAGCGCCATGGTCGCCAGCACCAGCGCCACGATGCCGCCGAGCACGACGGCGAGTGCGGTGGAGCCTCCCGCGACGATCAGGCTGTTGAGGGTCGCCCTGGTGACCGACGGGCTCGTCAGAAGGCCGAACGCCGCCGTGGTGTCGGACCGGATGACGCTCGAAGCGGCAAGCAACAGCTGCACGACGGGCAGCAGGCAGAAGAGGAGGACCGAGGCAATGACGAGGGCGGAGATCAGGCCGCCCTCGTTGTCCGACCAGTTTCGTTCCCGGCCGGACGGCAGGCTGCGCAACGCTGCGAAAGGCCCGTGGGTCACGAACGTCGGCCGCGTTGCTGGCGCGGGATCAGTTCTGGCCGAAGATGTCGGCGAACTTCGCCTTGTCGGCTTCGGCCGTTTCCAGAGCCTTCGCCGGATCCAGCGGCAGGATCGCGACGTCGGCAAGCGCGGGAAAGCCCGCCGGAGGGGCGACGTCCGGGTGCGCGGGCATGTAACCCTGCGACGCCGCCATTTCCTGGCCCTCGCGCGAGACGAGGAAATCGACGAAGGCCTTGGCCGCTTCCGCATTCTGGGTGCCGGACAGGATGGCGACCGGCTCGGAGATGGCCGAGACGCCCTCGGTCGGGAAGACGAACTCGACCGGCGCGCCTTTCGCCTTTTCGCGGATCGGCAGGAACTCGACGATCATGCCGTAGAGCTTCTCGCCGCCGGCGACGGCCTGCAGCACGCCGCCATTGCCGCCCGACGCCTGCGCGCCGTTGGCGGCCAGTTGCTCGTAATAGTCCCAACCCTGCTCCAGGTTGGCGACGATCGCCTGGGTGTGGATCAGCGCGGCGCCCGAGGTCAGCGGCGACGGCATGGCCACCTGGCCCTTGGCTTCCTCCTTCAGGAGGTCGCTCCACGAGGCGGGCACCATCGGGGCATTGGTGTTGTAGATGATGCCGGTGGTGATCAGCTTGGTGGGAAACCACATGCGCTCCGGATCCTGGATCGCCGCATCATAGGCCGAGACGTCCGCGTCCGGATAGGCCAGCAGCTTGCCGTCCCTGGCAAGGTCTTCCATCGTCACGCTGTCGGCGATCAGGAGCACGTCGGCCGGCGAGGCGCCGGCTTCCAGTTCAGCGAGCAGCCGGGCCATCAGCGTCGTGGTGCCGTCGCGCACGAATGTGACCTTCACGTCAGGGTGCCTGGCCATGAAGGCGTCGATGGTCTGCTGGGCATCGTTGTTGGGCTGGCTGGTGTAAAGCGTCAGGGTGCCTTCGACGGCCGAAGCGCCGGTCGCGGCGCCCAGCAGGGCCGCGCCTGCGAGGAAGGCCTTCAGAAACATACGCATCTCGTGCTCCTTGGAATCGGGGAAACCACAGTCGGCGTAGTGAGGCTGTGTTACCAACCGATGACAGGCGAGACTGCGGGGCGCCGGGTTCCGTGCGCACCTGGCGTGGCGTCCCCCCGGCCGCGTCAGTAGAGCGGCACCGGCCCGACGAAGCCCGATTGCGCGATCCACGGCGTCTGCTTGGCCTCCGTCG
>JBHYDY010000056.1:0-20467 GCA_051860465.1 Mesorhizobium sp. | reverse complement strand
CCAAAATCGGAGCCATCCAAAGAATCCAGATCAAACCTCCACGCCAGTCCTATTTCTCAAATGCGATTCCCCTACGGTCAGAACGGTTTCACGATGACGAGAATCACGGCCAGGATCATCACAATCGTCGGCCCTTCGTTCATCAGGCGCCAGTGCCCTGCGGACTTCGTATTGCGATCTTCGGAGAAACGCCGGACGGCGCCGGCGAAGTAACCGTGAAAGCCAGACAGGACAAGCACGAGCGCAATCTTCGCGTGAAGCCATCCTGCCTGGAACGAGAAGCCCTCCCACGCCAGCCACAGACCGAAGACCCAGGTGACCGTCATGGCCGGATTGATGATGACCCGCAGCAGACGCTGCTCCATCACCTTGAAGGTCTCCGACTGTGCAGAGCCTCGCTCGGCCTCGCAATGGTAGATGAACAAGCGCGGCAGGTAGAGCATTCCGGCCATCCAGGAGATGACGGCGATGACGTGGATGGCCTTGGCCCACAGATAGAAATTGCCGGGGTCCATCAAAAACAGCATGGCCGTCAGCGCCAGGAAGATAGCGATGGCGATGGCCGCGCGCCTCGCGGCCTTCGCTCCGCTGGAATGCGCGGAAACCGCCATCCTCAGGCGCCTCGTACCCGCGCGACCATCGCGGCCACATGGTCGACGGGCGTCTCTGGTGTGACGCCGTGGCCGAGATTGAAGATGAACGGCCCGGCACTGAGCGCCTGGAGGATGCGGTCTATGCCTTCCTTGAGAGCCTTTCCGCCGGCAACCAGCCGCATCGGATCGAGATTGCCTTGGACGGCGCCCTGCTTCTGCAATTTGGCCGCGGTCGACAGCGGCACCGACCAGTCGAGTGCAAGCACATCCACACCAGTGTTCTCCCGGTAATGTTCGTAGCGAGACCCGGCACCCTTTGGGAACCCTATGACCGGAACGCCCGGATGCTTCCGCTTGATGCGCTCGACCATCTTTCGCACCGGCTTTTCGCAGTAGGCGGCAAAGGACGCCTCGTCGAGAACACCCGACCAACTGTCGAAGATCTGTACCGCGTCGGCCCCTTCATCTATCTGGCGAATCAGGTAGTCCGCCGAAACATCCGCCAGAAGATCGATGAGTTTCTCGAACGCTCCTGGGTGACGATAGGAAAACAGCCGGGCGGGCGCCTGGTCCGGCGTCCCCTTCCCGGCGATCATGTACGTCGCCACGGTCCAGGGTGCCCCGCAGAAGCCGAGAAGCGTGGTTTCCTGAGGCAACTCCTCACGAAGGCGCCCCACCGTCTCGTAGACCGGCGCAAGCCTGTCGTGGAAGCCCGTCATCGTGAGCCCGCCAATCTCGTTCTCCTGGATGGGTGTCATCAGTGGACCACGTCCTTCCTCGAAGCGAAGGTCACGTCCAAGCGCATGCGGAACGACGAGAATATCGGAAAACAGGATCGATGCGTCGAAGCCATAGCGACGGATTGGTTGCAACGTCACTTCGACGGCGAAATCGGGCGAGTAGCACAAATCGAGGAAGCTCCCAGCCTCAAGGCGCTTGGCGCGGTACTCGGGCAGGTACCTGCCTGCCTGACGCATCATCCAGATAGGGGGAGGTGAAAGCGTTTCTCCCTTGAGGGCTCTCATCATCCGCTGCTCGTTCGCCATCGGCTCCACCCTTTTTTCCCTCCCTTATTAAAGAAGAGAATCTTTTTTTAAGGAATCTGATTCTACTATGACTCTGTTGGTACAGGGGATATCGGCTTTTCCCCAATCGGACCAGACGTCGCGGCGCCACGCCGTCGTGCGGTATCGTTTGCCACGGCCCCTGTGAAGAACGGTGAAGATCGCGCAATCGGCTTGGAAATCAAGCAGCTGGCAACGTCCACATGCGACCGACGATCGGCAGACCATGTGAACGGCCCTAGTCACCTCACCCTGTTCTCCCCGGCACGAAAACCTGCTCCACAGCCATCCGCATTGTGGATGAAACGCCTTCTGATACAGTCCGGGGCGTAGGGCAGGCTCTGGCCGGCCTCCTCTCCTCGGATACCCACAGGATGCCCGTCAGGCTGTGAACAAACCCCAGAGCTACTTCCATCTCCATCTCATCTCCGATGCGACGGGCGAGACGCTTCTGGCCGCCGGCCGTGCCGCATCGGCCCAATACAAGGATGCGCGCGCGATCGAGCACATCTATCCGCTGATCCGCACGGAACGCCAGATATCGGCCGTTCTGGAGGAGATCGACGCTGAGCCTGGCATCGTGCTCTATACGATCGTCGACCAGAGCCTCGCGCGCATCGTCGACGAACGTTGCGCGGCGATGGGCCTGCCTTGCGTCTCGGTGCTCGAGCCGGTCCTGACGGTCTTCCAGTCTTACCTTGGAGAACCCGCAGGCCGTCGCGTCGGCGCGCAGCATGTTCTCGATGCCGAGTATTTTCGTCGCATCGATGCGCTGAACTTCACCATGGAGCACGATGACGGCCAGCTTCCCGCCGATGTTGAGGACGCCGACATCATCCTGGTCGGCATTTCGCGCACATCCAAGACGCCGACCAGCATTTATCTCGCCAACCGCGGCATCAAGACCGCCAATGTCCCGATCGTTTCGGGCCTCGATGTTCCCGAAAGCCTGAAGACGGCGCGTCGCCCCCTGATCGTCGGGCTGATCGCCACCGCGGAGCGGATCTCGCATGTGCGCCAGAACCGCATCCTCGGCAGCAGCGCCGGCTACCAGGCCGAAAGCTATGCCGACCGGTCGATCATCGCCGAGGAACTTGCCCACGCGCGCAAGATCTGCACCCGCCATGGCTGGCCAATGATCGACGTCTCGCGGCGATCCATCGAGGAGACGGCGGCAGCCATCCTTGCCTTGCGCTCACGCAGCAGGTAGCCAGACGCCGCGTCAGGAGGAGCACCCGTCATGTCCACGCCTATCATTCTCGCGTCCGGAAGCCGCTATCGCCGCGAGCTCCTGGAGGCCGCTGGTGTCGATTTCACGGTGCTGAAACCGGGACTGGACGAACGCGCGGTCGAGGCGACGCTGGAAGGCACCGGTGCGACCCCAGAAGACGTTGCGCTCATCCTTGCGGAAGCCAAGGCGACCGCCGTTAGTGAAGCACGCCCTGGCGCATTGGTCATTGGTTCCGACCAGACGCTGTCGCTGGGCGACGAATTGTTCCACAAGCCGGCCGACATGGAAGGCGCGCGGCGCCATCTTCTCAAACTGTCCGGCCGGACGCATCTCCTGAGCAGCGCTGTCGTCATCGCGCGAAACGGCGAAGCCGAGTGGCGCCATGTCTCCAGCGCGCGCATGACCATGCGCGCGCTGGACCCCGGCTTCATCGGTCGCTACCTTGCGGAAGTCGGCGATGCTGCGCTCACGAGCGTCGGTGCCTATCAGGTGGAAGGTCGCGGCATTCAGCTTTTCGAGAAGATCGACGGCGATCATTTCACCGTCGTCGGCCTGCCCCTGCTGCCGCTCCTGGCAGAACTCCGCGAAAATGGAGCGATCGATGGCTGAGGATCTCGCGCGCGCTTTCGTCTGCGGCCATCCCGTCGCGCATTCGAGATCGCCGCTCATTCACGGGCACTGGCTCGCCAGGCTCAACATAGCGGGCAGCTACCAGGCGATCGATGTCGCGCCCGAGGCCTTCGAGGCCTTCCTTCGCGGCATTGCGACCGCCGGCTTTCGAGGCGGCAACGTCACCATCCCCCACAAGGAAGCCGCCTTCGCGGTCGTCGACGAGAACGACGAGGCTTCCGAAATGATCGGCGCCATCAACACAGTCTGGATAGTCGACGGGCGGCTTCTGGCGACCAACACCGACTGGTCGGGGTTTTCGGCCAATCTGGACGAAGGGGCTCCGGAATGGGTGGATGGTCGACGGGCCGTCGTGCTTGGTGCGGGTGGCAGCGCCCGTGCGATCCTGTTTGCCCTCTTGCAGAAGGGCTACCGCGAGATACGGGTCGTCAACCGAACCATCGACCGGGCGCGCGAACTGGCCGATCGTTTCGGCGACCGCGTCTCGGCCCATGGCTGGGAAGCTCTTCCCACCCTGCTTGTCGACAGTGATCTGCTCGTCAACACCACCCCGCTGGGCATGGCAGGCCGCGATGGAGCGGCATCTCTCGACCTTGATCCGCTCCCGGCCTCCGCCATCGTCACCGACATCGTCTATGTGCCGCTTCAAACACCCCTTCTCGCCGGCGCGAAGGATCGTGGCCTGAAGACGGTCGATGGTCTCGGCATGCTCCTGCACCAGGCTGTCCCCGGCTTCGCCCGCTGGTTCGGTCAAGTGCCCGAGGTCACGGCTGAACTTCGCGCCCTCGTCATTGCCGACATGGAGCGCCATCGATGATCATTCTCGGCCTGACCGGCTCGATCGGCATGGGCAAGTCGACGACGGCGGCCATGTTCGAGGCCATGGGCGTTCCGGTCAACGACGCCGATGCCGTCGTCCACGAACTCTATCGCGGCCAGGCGGTCCAGCCGGTCGGCGATGCTTTTCCCGATGCAATCGTCGATGGCGTGGTCGATCGAAATCGACTTTCGGCCCTCGTCCTTGGCAATCCTGCCGCGCTGAAACGGCTGGAATCGATCGTCCACCCACTGGTTCGGGGCGTGGAGACGGCGTTTCTGGATCACCACCGCGTGGTTGGAACACCACTGGTCGTTCTCGACATACCGCTCCTGTTCGAGGTCGGCGCCGAAGGCCGCGTCGACAGGGTAGCCGTGGTCACGGCACCCGCCGAGGTACAGCGCGATCGTGTTCTGGGGCGTCCCGGCATGACCGAACAGAAGTTCGAAGCCATCCTTTCGAAGCAGGTCCCCGATGCCGAAAAACGCGCTCGCGCGGACTTCGTCATCGATACGGGGCAGGGAATGGAGCCGGCGCGCCAGGCCGTGGCGCACATTATCGGTGAATTGACGCGGCGATCTCCCGCCTGACCCCATCCAGGCGGAGTCGCATGGGTTAGGATCGGCGTGACGAATCGGGAGATGGCGACAATGCGCGAGATCATTTTCGATACCGAAACGACGGGTCTCGATTCCCGAGAGGATCGCATCATCGAGATCGGCGGCGTGGAACTGGTCAACCGGTTTCCCTCCGGCCGCTTCATTCACTTCTACATCCACCCGGGAGACCGCCAGATTCATCCAGAGGCGCAGGCTGTGCACGGCATCAGCCTGGCCGATCTCCAGGGCAAGCCGCGTTTCGCCGAAGTCGCCGAGGAGTTCCTGGCCTTCACCGATGGCGCCAAGCTGATCGCGCACAATGCCGGATTCGACATGGGATTCGTGAACCAGGAGCTCGCTCGGATCGGCATGGACCCCATCCCGCAGGATCGGGTCATCGACACACTCGCGATCGCCAAGCGCAAGCATCCGATGGGGCCGAACTCGCTCGATGCGCTGTGCAGGCGATACGGGGTCGACAATTCCAGGCGCACGAAGCACGGCGCGTTGCTGGATTCGGAGCTTCTGGCGGAGGTCTACATCGAACTCGTCGGCGGCAAGCAGGCCGCGCTCGGGCTCGAGATCGTCGAAGCCGTTGTCGAGACCTCGGCGGACCTCGACGTCACGGTCATCCTGTCGCAGCGTCCCCGGCCCCTGGCCCCGCGTCTGGCCGAAGCCGAGCGCGCGGCCCATGCCGCCATGATCGAGAAGATCGGCGACGCGGCCATCTGGAAAAAGCTGCTTCCCGCCCGTGCCGTTGATGCGGCGGGAGAAAAGGCGGCGCCCTGAACGCCGCCCTTCAAGGACATCGGCCTTGGCGGCCGTGAAGCCTCAGCTGACCTGGACTTTGGCCTTCGCCTGATCTTCCGCCAGCTTGCGCTGGAACATCTGCGCGAAATCGATCGGGTCGAGCATCAGTGGCGGGAAGCCGCCGTTGCGGGTCGCCTCGGCGACGATCTGGCGGGCGAACGGGAACAGCAGGCGCGGGCATTCGATGAAGAGGACCGGCAGCACGTGCTCCTTGGGGAAGCCGGCGATCCGGAACACGCCGCCATAGACGAGCTCGACGTTGAACAGCACTTCCTTGTCGACATTAGCCTTGGCCGTCAGCGTCAGGATCACGTCGAAGTCGTTCTCCGACATCGGGTTGGCGTTGACGTTCACGTTGATGTTGATGCTCGGGGCCTTGTCGCGGCCGCGCAGCGAATTGGGCGCACCCGGGCTTTCGAAGGAGAGATCCTTGACGTACTGGGCCATGATGTTCAGCGTTGGCTGAGCGCCGTTTCCGTTGCTCGTTGCGCCAACGGCGTTGTTGTCCTGCGATTCGGCCATGTCACTCGATCCTTGTGAAGTTGCCGCAACGCGCGGCCGGGTCGGGCGGTTGGCTAACATGGGCGGCAGGTCGATACAAGCGCGCAGCATGCCCGCGACGGGCAGGAAACGGGCATTCCATCAAGGCCTTCGCTACCGGCCGTCGTCGATTCGACGCCAGGGCGAGGGGTCCTTCGGCTCCCCGGCGCTCCGGGCCTCTTCCGTCGTGCGGGTAAAGTCGTCCTCGTCGAGATCGATGGTGCGTGAATCCCGGCTGTAGCGGGCTGTGGTGGCGCCCATCGCGGACAGGTCGACCTTCACGAGAACACGTCTTGCGAGAACGCGCCACATCCAGTCGCGAAAAGCGGGAACAAAGAGAAGAAACCCGATGGCGTCCGTGACGAAACCGGGCAGGAGCAGAAGAAACCCGGCAAGCAGGATCATCGCCCCGTGCACCAGTTCGCGACCGGGAACCCGGCCGCTGTCGGTTTCCGCCTGGATACGTCGCAGCAGGCCGAAGCCCTGGACCCGAAGAAGCACAGAACCAACCACGGCGGTCACGAGCACCATGCCGAGCGTCGCCAGCACGCCGATTCGGCTGCCGACGAGCACGAAGGCCGCGATTTCGAGCAGGGGTACGGTCAGGAAGATCACGAGAAGGAAGGGAAATCGCACGATGCTGCCAATCAAGGTGGTAGGATGGCCGATGCCGCCCCATATAATGCCTTCATATTACATAGGTGCATCCACGCGGGATTTGAATGATGGATGCTCCCGTTCTATATGCATTTGATGGGTGCGTGCCTGCGTCAGGCCCGGTAGCGCAGCCGCGGCTCTAAATGATCACTCGGCGGACCATATGGAATTTTTCGACTTCGGAACCCTGTTCTTCATCGTGGCTGCTGTGGTGATATTCCTGCAGCTGCGCAATGTGCTCGGCCGCAGGACCGGCAGCGAAAAACCGCCCTTCGACCCCTATACGGCGGCGCGCTCGCAGGAGCCCGCGGAGGCCCAGGACAACGTCGTCTCCTTGCCGCGACGCAAGGGCGGCACGGAAACGGACCCCGGATATGCGATCATCGACAAGATGGCCGCGCCCGGCACCGACCTCAACAAGGGCCTTCGCGCCATCCGCGACGCCGATCCGAGCTTCGAACCAAAGGGCTTCGTCGAAGGCGCGAAGATGGCTTACGAGATGATCGTCATGGCCTATGCCGACGGCGACCGGAAGACGCTGAAAAACCTCCTGTCGCGGGACGTCTATGAAGGCTTCGTCTCGGCGATTTCGGATCGTGAGACCCGCTCGGAGAAGATCCAGTCGTCCTTCGTCGGCATCGACAAGGCCGATATCGTCGGCGCCGAGATGAAGGGTTCGGAAGCGCATGTGACGCTCAGGATCGTGAGCGAACTGATTTCGGCGACGCGCGACGGAGCGGGCGCTGTGATCGACGGCGACCCTGAGACGGTGGCCGAGGTCAAGGACGTCTGGACCTTTGCCCGCGACACCCGGTCGCGCGATCCAAACTGGAAGCTGGTCGCGACCGAAGCCGAAGATTGATCCTGGCGGATCGAGGTGGTCCTCTCTCCGGTCTTCAAGCCTGTACCCTTCGACGATCTACCCGGATGGCGTTCGGACCGGTTGGACAGCGCCTTCGACGCGTTCAGGCGCAGCGCCGAGCGATCTCGGATCAAGCCCTACCGGACCGGTTCGCTCGGGATCGAGGCCGCAGCCTTTGAGGCTGCCTTCGAGGCAGCGCTCGCGCAGACGACCCTGGATGACGCGGCCGCCCGCGAGTTCTTCGAGACCTGGTTCTCGCCCTGCCGGATCCAGCCCGAGGATCGGCCGTGCGGTTTCGTCACCGGGTTCTACGAACCGGTCGTCGATGCCTCGCCGGTCCGCACGGATCGCTATCGCTTTCCGCTGCTGTCGCGCCCGCTGGATCTGGTCGACATCGAGGACGAAAACCGGCCGGCCGGCCTGGATCCCTACCTCGCCTTCGGGAGGAGGACCGACAACGGCATCGTCGAGTATTTCGATCGTGCCGCCATCGAAGAAGGCGCGCTGGCGGGCCGCGAACGGGAGATCGCCTGGCTGGAGGATCCCGTCGACGTCTTCTTCATCCACGTCCAAGGCGCGGCCCGGCTGCGGATGCCCGGCGGTTCGCGGCGGATAACCTACGCCGCGAAGTCCGGCCATCGCTTCACGGGACCTGGCCACGTCCTTGCCGACATGGGTGAAATTCCACGCGAGCAGGTCACCATGCAGTCCATCCGCGCCTGGTTCCAGGCGCATCCGCATCGCGTGAACGAGATCCTCAGGCGCAATCGCTCCTTCATCTTTTTTCGCGATGCGCCCGTCGATGATGCCACGCTTGGTCCCGTCGCGGCGGCAAAGGTGCCGCTGACACCTGGCCGCTCGATCGCGGTCGACCGGTTGCTTCATACTTTCGGCACGCCCTTCTTCGTCCATGCCGAGAGGCTGGCCGCCTTCGGATCCGCCCCTTTCGCTCGGTTGATGATCGCGCAGGACACGGGTTCTGCGATCGTCGGACCCGCGCGTGGGGATCTCTTCGCCGGTTCCGGGGAAGCGGCCGGCGAGATCGCCGGCGTCATCAAGCATGACGCAGACTTCTTCGCGCTGGTGCCGCGCGTAGCCCTGGGCAAGCGGGCATGAAGAAGCGTCCCGCCGCGGGTCTGACCGATGAGGACCGCATCCTTTGGAACCAGGTCGCCAGAAGCGCCAAGCCGCTCAAGGGCAAGGCGCTTCCGGAGGATCTGTTCGAGGTCGAAGATCCGTTGCCGCATCCGCAGCAGGACGTGGCTGCGGCGGCCGACGCCGCACCGCCGCCGGCAAGACCGCGCGACGGCGAGAAAATACCGCACGGCCCACGTGCGCTCGACCGGCCGACACGCGATAAACTTGCAAAGGGACGGCTGCAGATCGAGGCCCGCGTCGACCTGCACGGCATGACGCAAAGCGAGGCGCATGGGCTGCTGCTCGGTTTCCTGCACCGTGCCTACGCTCTCGGCATTCGCCATGTGCTGATCATCACCGGCAAGGGCTCTTCGCTCGGCAGCGACGGCGTCCTGCGAAAGGCGGTGCCGGCCTGGTTCGCCACCCCGTCGTTCAGGCCGCTGGTTGGCAGTTACGAATCGGCCGCGCGCCATCATGGCGGTGGTGGCGCCCTCTACGTCCGCCTGCGCAGGCAGACCGAGGTGAAGGCGCGGTGACCCCCTTTGGCCAGCGCATGCGCGACATGCGTCGCGAAAGGAACGTGACGCAAAGGGAGATGGCGCGAGCCATCGGCGTCAGCGCCGCCTATCTATCCGCCCTGGAAGGCGGTCGGCGCGGCCGGCCGACTTGGGCGCTGATCCAGAAGATCATCGGCTATTTCAACATCATCTGGGACGATGCGGAGGACCTGGTCAAGCTCGCCGAACGCTCCCATCCGCGCGTTGTCATCGATACGGCGGGTCTGTCGCCATCGGCCACGGAACTCGCCAATCTTCTCGCCTCCCGCATCGCGACCCTTTCGGAGGAGGAGTTGGCGTCGATGACGGAGCGGCTTCGCACCGGCAGTCGATGAGATTCCGGTTGCCTGGCCTCAGCTTGAGGGAAACAGCTCCCGCAGCTCGGGCAGCTTGTCGTTGACGAGCCAGCCGTAATAGTTCTCTTCCGGGAGCCTCGACGCTTCCCCTCGGCGGGCGCGGGCAGCGTTTTCAGCCTTCAGCGCTCGCGCCCGGCCCTCGGGGTCGCCGACATTGTAGAGCGTCGACGTGATGCCGGGATTCTTCGAGATGTCGAAACCGGCGATCGTTTCATAAGCGTCGATCGACTTGCGCAGCGTCGCGGCGACATAGGTCAGTGTCCGATCCGGATCCATGATCGTGCGGTAGACCTCCTGCGCATTCTTGTGGTCGAGAGGGGGAAGGCCGGTTCTGGCATGGACAAAGTCGCTCATCGTCAGCGCCGTCAGCGGGTTCATCTGCCCGATGCCGAAGGTCTGGCCGGCATAGAACGGCTGGAAGAACACGGCGCTGAAGCGGTTGTTCGGAAAGGCCTTGCCATCGACGGACTTGCCACGGAAACGCGTGTTCCAGACCGTTTCGCGGCAGGTCCAGCGATCGTAGCTTTCGGTAAGGTCTGCGCATGTCGCAAATTGCGGTCGCTGGATGAAATCGTCGACGCTCTCTCCATCGTGGGCGAAGGCGAAGCTCGCATTCAGGTAGGCGATCGCCTTGACGTAGTAGGTCTGGAGCCGGTCATAGGCGTCGACATTGTAGGTGTGTTCACCGACGATCGCGCCCGCGACATGGATCGGATCGATGCCGAATTGGCTCGCTGCGATCCGGATTTTGTCGCGCAGGACCTGATCGCGTTGCAACAGGCCGAAAACCTTCCGGTACTTCGCCTCGTATGTCGTCTTCATGGCACGGGTGCGCGACGCCGAGCCGAACGGGACATCGGGCTGTTCGACGCTTCGATTGCCGGGCGGAACGACGACCCCTGCCGAGGCCGGGAAGACGATCAGGCCCGCGAAAAGACCCGCAACGACGACGATCCATCTTCTCATGAATGGTTGCCTGTGATGTCCCGCCACGACCTAACTATTGAAGCCCGCCCGCCGAGTCGATCCGGCGAAGGTCCGAGAAAGGCAGGTGCGGTCGATGGGCCGCCGCACCTGTGATGCGAATGCAACGCTGTTCTACAGGATGAAGCGGGACAAATCCGTGTTCTTCGCCAGATCCCCGACGTTCCTGGCGACGTAATCCGCATCGATTGTCACGTTCGTTCCGGAGCGGTCGGGCGCGTTGAAGGAGA
Source organism: Mesorhizobium sp. (assembly GCA_051860465.1). Classification (GTDB taxonomy): domain Bacteria; phylum Pseudomonadota; class Alphaproteobacteria; order Rhizobiales; family Rhizobiaceae; genus Aquibium. The sequence goes on along the minus strand of JBHYDY010000056.1, from coordinate 9,400 downwards.
TATCGTCCAGCACGCGCTCCATCACCGTCTGCAGGCGCCGGGCGCCGATGTTCTCGACCGAGGCGTTCAGGTCGACCGCCACGCCGGCGAGAGCGTCGATCGCCTCTTCGGTGAAATCGAGCTCGACGCCTTCCGTCAGCATCAGCGCGATGTACTGCTTGATCAGGCTTGCTTCGGTTTCGGTGAGAATCCGGACGAAATCGTTTTTCTCCAGCGCCCTAAGCTCGACGCGGATCGGCAGGCGACCCTGCAACTCCGGCAAGAGGTCGGACGGCTTTGCCACGTGGAACGCGCCTGAGGCGATGAACAAGATGTGGTCGGTCTTCACCGGCCCATACTTGGTCGCCACTGTCGTGCCCTCGACGAGCGGCAGCAGGTCGCGCTGGACGCCTTCGCGGCTGACGCCAGCGCCGACGCCGCCCTCGCGCGTGGCGATCTTGTCGATCTCGTCGATGAAGACGATCCCGTCATTCTCGGTCGATGAAAGGGCGCGCTGCACCACCTCGTCCTGGTCGAGCAGCTTGTCGGATTCGTCGTTGATCAGATGGCCGTAGGATTCCTTCACGGTCGTCTTCCGCGTCTTGGTGCGGCCGCCCATGGCCTTGGACAGCATCTCGTTGATATTGAGCACGCCGATGTTGGCGCCGGGCATTCCCGGAAGCTCGAAGCCTCCAGGCGTGGTGTCGGCGACCTCCACCTCGATCTCCTTGTCGTCCATGTCGCCGGCTCGCAGCTTCTTGCGGAAACTGTCGCGGGTCGCCGGACTCGCGGTCTTGCCCACTAGCGCGTCGAGCACGCGTTCCTCGGCGTTGATGTGCGCGCGCGCCTTGACGTCCTCGCGCATCTTGTCCTTCACCAGCCCGATCGCCACTTCCACCAAATCGCGTATGATCTGCTCCACGTCGCGGCCGACATATCCGACCTCGGTGAATTTCGTCGCCTCGACCTTGGTGAAGGGCGCGCCCGCCAGCTTCGCGAGACGGCGCGAAATCTCCGTCTTGCCGACGCCCGTGGGCCCGATCATCAGGATGTTCTTGGGCATCACCTCTTCGCGCATGTCGCCTTCGAGCTGCTGCCTGCGCCAGCGGTTGCGCAGCGCAATCGCCACGGCGCGCTTGGCGTCTTTCTGGCCGATGATGAAGCGATCGAGCTCGGAGACGATCTCGCGGGGGGAGAAATTGGTCATGGAGAGTACGTTTACGCCTTGATGGGAGGGAGCCTGTCGAGAATGGATGTGGGAAGGGTGGGGCGGACGATCAAGCGCCGGATATGCTGCCAGCCGGCTCCGAAGGTGATGATCAGCGCCCCGATCACGAGCAGGATGAGCGCGAAAGGCGGCACCCCGGTGGTGTTTGCCGCCGAATCCACCAGGTAATAGATGCCGAGCGTCCCGAAATAGGCAAGGGTCGGGACAAGAAGCGACCGCCTGTCGATCGCGAGAGCGACATAGACGAAGCCGGTGATGAGCAGCGTCAGCATGATCGATGCGCTGGAATCGGGCTCGATGTGTCCGAGCACGACATCCTGTCCGGTCGCCATGACGAACAGCGGGTGAACCAGCATCGGGGCCGACACGACATGCAGCCAGAAGGCGCAGTCCGACCAGACCGTCCGGCGTTCGCGGTCATGCAGGTCGAGTGCCACCGCCACGGCGAAGACGACGAGGCCGCAGGCCAGAGGCATGTACAGCGAGGCGCGCAGCAATTCGGGCACGTCCTCCAGCTGCGGCGCGGCCACCTGCCCGGCAGCGACGCCGTCATAGAGCAGGATCGCGGTCTGGAGGAAGGCGAGCAGTGTTGCCGCGATGGCGACTACGCCCGCCAGGATCGGGACGCGGAAGCGCCAGAAATGGAACCCGGCGGCCACGATCGTCCCACCTAGCACCAGATAGCCGGCCGGCGCGATGGTCTGGCGCAGCGCCAGGAGCTGCCACAGCGAGGTTGGTTGGCTGAAGTCATGGCGCGCGTCGGCGACAAGGACCAACGCTGCCATCGTCGATCCCGCAAACAGCAGTGCGAGCACCGTGGAGGAAAGCTTCATCCGGTGCTGGCGCGTGACGAGCTCCGCCACCAGCCAGGAAAAGGCCACCAGCAGCGACGCGATCCAAAGCCATCGACCCTCCGACAAGGTCGCCAGCACGAAATAGAAGCCGGCGGTCAGGAGCACGATCCCGACGGTCACGAAGAGATCGTTGCCGCCACCGACGAGGCGCAGGTTCTCCTCGCGAGATTCGCCGTCGGCGTCCCCCTGAGCTATGGCGGTTCGTTCCATGGCTCGAAGGCGATCCCGCTGTTCGGCGGTGATGATGCCGTCCGCAACCGCGCTGTCGAGCGTCTCTGGACTGATCACCTGCGCTCCCCGCCTTCAAGTTTGACGCCGATTGCCGGCTCGGTTGCGCGCCTTGTCGCTCGCCTTGCCAGGGCCGGCAAGCCGTCTCTCGCGTCAAGAGCCTTCATGCCGCATGATCAGGCTGTCGCCGCTCCTGCCCAGCAGATCGGGAATCGTCCGAAAGCCGGCCTTTTCGTAAGCCCGCACCGCCCGCAGGTTCGCCGGATCTGGATCGATGATGATCTGCGAGAAACCCGTCGCACGCAGCATGGCGACGAAGGCGTCGAGCGCTGCCGTTCCGATGCCCTTCGACAGCAAGTCCGCCGGACCGATCGACAGGTCCACGCCGATCGTGTCCGGCGGCAGGACGCCAAGCCACGGATTGTCGGCCAGCCAGGTCTCGTTCTGGTGATGGCCGATGAACCAGTACTGGATGTAACCGACATCCTCGCCATCGTCGGTGAAGATGAACGGCCGCGTCGTGTCGCGACCTTCGACCATGTCCTGAACGAAACGGATCTCTTCGTCGGAATCGCCCCACCATTCGCGCCAATGCGGCTGGCGCATCCAGCGTTCAAGCATCGGCAGGTCGGCGGCCCCCACCGGGCGGAAGCCGATGGCCGGCGCTTCAGTCCGCATCGAGCGTTTCAACGACGAAGTTGCCGTTGGTGTAGACGCAGATCTCGGCCGCGATCTGCATCGCCTTGCGCGCGATCTCCTCGGCGTCCTTGTCGGTGTCCATCAGGGCGCGAGCCGCCGCCAGCGCGTAGTTGCCGCCCGAGCCGATCGCCATGACGCCGTGCTCCGGCTCCAGCACGTCGCCCGTGCCGGTCAGCGCCAGGGTCACCGACTTGTCGGCCACCAGCATCATGGCTTCCAGCCGCCGCAGATAACGATCGGTGCGCCAGTCCTTCGCCAGTTCCACACAGGCGCGGGTGAGCTGGTCTGGATACTGTTCGAGCTTGGTCTCCAGCCGCTCCAGCAGCGTGAAGGCGTCCGCCGTGGCGCCGGCAAAGCCCGCTATGACATTGCCCTTGCCAAGCCGGCGCACCTTGCGCGCATTGCCCTTCATGATGGTCTGGCCGAGGCTGACCTGGCCGTCTCCCGCGATCACCACCTTGCCGCCCTTGCGAATCGTAACGATCGTCGTTGCGTGCATGGTGATTTCGCTGGACATGGGGCGCTCCGGAAGCGGACTAAGATTCGTTCGGGCCGAGTGGGACGATCGGACACCTGCACGTTATCTATGCGTCGCTGCGCGGAATGCAAATCGCCGCGCCGGCCGCTGCTGAAAGCAGGCAACTGGAATTCGCCGAAACGGGCTGATAAAGCACCGCCCATGGGCATCGAAAGGACCAGGGAATGAACGCTCCCGCGATAGGCCGCACCGCATCGGTCAGCCGCAAGACCAACGAGACGGCGATCAGCGCATCGGTCGATCTCGACGGATCGGGCAAGTACGAGGTTTCCACCGGCGTCGGCTTCTTCGACCACATGCTGGAGCAGTTGTCGCGGCATTCGCTGATCGATCTCACGCTCGAGGCCAAGGGCGATCTTCACATTGACGACCATCACACGGTCGAGGATGCCGGCATCGCCATCGGCCAGGCCATCGCCAAGGCCCTGGGCGACCGCCGCGGCATCACCCGGTACGCATCGATCGACCTCGCCATGGACGAAACCCTGACCCGCGCCGCCATCGACGTGTCGGGCCGGCCGTTCCTCGTCTGGCAGGTCGTGTTCTCGGCGCCCAAGATCGGCACCTTCGACACCGAGCTGGTGCGCGAGTTCTTCCAGGCGCTGGCGCAGAATGCCGGCATCACGTTGCATGTGACGAATCACTACGGCGCCAACAATCACCACATCGCCGAAACCTGTTTCAAGGCGGTTGCCCGATCGCTTCGAACGGCCATCGAGCCCGACATGCGCCAGGCAGGGGCGGTCCCCTCCACCAAGGGAACGCTGAACGGATAGGAGCGGACGATGGCGATCTATGTCGTGATGGAGCCGCCGCGCGATCGCGCGGACGCGGATGAAGTGTATGTCCGCGACGGGTTTCATGTCCTCGGCTTTCTGCTGCCGCTTGTCTGGCTGCTCTGGAACCGCCTCTGGATCGAGACGCTCGTGCTGCTCGCCGTCATGCTCGGGCTCGGCTTCCTCGGTGAAACCTCCGGCACGGCCGAAATGCTCGTCGGCGGCTTCACCCTGCTGGTGTCGATCTATGTCGGCCTCGAAGGCTCGGCATTGAGGCTCTGGGCGCTTCGTCGCCGGGGCTATGCCGAATGGGGCGTGGTCGAGGCCGATAGCCGCGCCGACGCCGAGACGCGATATCTGTCGGCGCGGCCCGACTTGATCGAGGCGGAACCGCGTCCCCTGCCCCCCATTCGGCGGGGGATTTCCTTTCCGGCCGCCGCGCATCGCGGCAACGAGCCGGAACTCGGGCTGTTTGGCTATCCCGGAAGGAACTGAACCATGCGCGTGGCGATCATCGACTATGGCTCGGGCAATCTGCGTTCGGCCACCAAGGCCTTCGAGCGCGCCGCGCGCGATGCCGGCATCGACGCTGAAGTCGACCTGACGGCCGACGCAGAGCGCGTGCGCACGGCCGACCGCATCGTGCTGCCCGGCGTCGGCGCCTATGCCGACTGCGCCGCGGGCCTGCACGCGGTTCCGGGCATGTGGGAGGCGATCGAGGAATCGACGCTGAAGGCGGGTCGCCCGTTTCTCGGTATCTGCGTCGGCATGCAGCTGATGTCGCAGCGCGGACTGGAAAAGACGATCACGCCCGGCTTCGGCTGGATTGCCGGCGACGTGAAGGAGATCCAGCCCTCCGATCCCGCGCTCAAGATCCCGCAGATCGGCTGGAACACGATTCACGTGAAACATTCGCATCCGGTCTTCGCCGGCATTCCCACCGGCGAGGACGGGCTGCACGCCTATTTCGTCCACTCCTATCATCTGGCGGCGACAAATCCCGACCAGGTTCTGGCCACAACCGACTATGGCGGCGAGGTCACCGCCGCGGTAGGGCGCGACAACATGGTGGGCACCCAGTTCCATCCCGAAAAGAGCCAGGCGCTCGGCCTGGCCCTGATCGCGAACTTCCTGAAATGGAGACCTTGATGAAAAAGGGCTACTGGATGGCGATGGTCGACATCACCGATCCCGACAACTATCCGCGCTATGTCGCCGCCAACAAGGCGGCCTTCGACAAGTATGGCGCGAAGTTCCTCGTTCGCGGCGGCCAGGGCGAAGTCCTCGAGGGTCCGGCGGCGACGCGTCTGGTGGTCATCGAGTTCGACAGCTACCAGACCGCGCTCGACTGTTTCCATTCCCCCGAGTACCAGGCCGCGCTGAAGCTGCGCGAGGCCTATTCGACCGCCCACATGGCCGTGGTTGAAGGCGTCTGAGCCGATGATTCTCTTTCCCGCGATCGACCTGAAGGACGGCCAGTGCGTGCGCCTGAAGCTCGGCGACATGGCCACCGCCACCGTCTACAACGAGGACCCGGCCGCGCAGGCGAAAGCGTTTCAGGACCAAGGCTTCCAGTGGCTGCACGTGGTCGATCTCAACGGCGCCTTCGAGGGCGACAGCGTCAATGGCGCGGCCGTCGAGGCGATCCTGAAAGCGACGACCAACCCGGTTCAGCTCGGCGGTGGCATCCGTTCGCTCGCCCACATCGAAAGCTGGCTGGACAAGGGGCTCGCCCGCGTCATCCTCGGCACGGTCGCCGTGCGCGACCCCGATCTGGTGAAGCAGGCCTGCCGGCTCTTTCCCGGCAAGGTCGCCGTCGGCATCGACGCCAGGGGTGGCAAGGTCGCGGTGGAGGGCTGGGCGGAAGCCTCGACGCTCGGCGTGATCGAACTGGCGCAAAAATTCGAGGGCGCTGGAGTCGCCGCCATCATCTACACCGATATCGATCGCGACGGCGTGCTCGCCGGCATCAACTGGGACTCGACCATAGAGCTTGCCGAGGCGGTGTCGATCCCGGTGATCGCCTCGGGTGGCCTCGCCTCGATCGCCGATATCGTGCGCATGACCATGCCGGATGCCACAAAGCTCGAAGGCGCGATCTCGGGCCGCGCGCTCTACGACGGCCGCATCGATCCCGCCGAGGCGCTGGCGATCCTGAGTGGGAGTTCAAACCCGCCCAGAGGGATGCTAGATTAAGGTAATGAACATCCAGTCGAAACCGCCCACCACACCGGATGAATTCCTGCGCTGGAACGAAGGCCGGGAAGGCAAACGTGAGTTCGTCAACGGGAGGGTGGTCGAGATGATGATCAACGTGACCAGGGATCACTGGCGCCTCGCCAACCGCCTCGAGCGCCAGATCGCGGCACAACTCGGCGATGAGGCCTATGACGTCGGAACCACCGACCATGGCGTCCGGACGGCCGACGGCATCCGGTTTCCCGACGTCATGGTCGACAAGGTGATCGCCGACGGAAAGGCGCTGGCGGCAACGTCGCCGCTGCTGATCGCCGAGGTGCTTTCGAAGTCGAGTGTCGCCGACGATTTCGGGCCTAAGGCCCGCGATTACCAGAGCCTGCCGAGCCTGTGCCACTATCTGACCGTTTCGCAGGACGACGTCCGCGTCTGGGTCTGGTCGCGTGGGGAGGATGGGCAGTGGCAGTCGCCGGTGATCCATGAAACCGGATCCATCACTCTGACGATCGATGACAAGACCGTCGTCATCGACCTGAAGTCCCTTTACGCGGGCATCGCAAACCCTGCCACCGCCGAGCGGTAGATCCATGCTCCACGCCGACGATATCGGAAAACGACCTTCATGACCCTCAAAGCCCGCGTCATCCCCTGCCTCGACGTCAAGGACGGCCGAGTCGTCAAGGGCGTCAACTTCGTCGATCTGGTCGATGCCGGCGATCCGGTCGAAGCCGCCAGGGCCTATGACGCGGCCGGCGCGGACGAACTCTGCTTCCTCGACATCACGGCCTCGTCGGACAATCGCGAAACCATCTTCGACGTCGTCGCCCGCACGGCCGAGCAGTGCTTCATGCCGCTCACCGTCGGGGGAGGGGTTCGCACCGTCGCCGACATCCGCAAGCTGCTCCTGGCCGGCGCCGACAAGGTGTCGATCAACACGGCGGCGGTGAACAACCCCGATTTCGTCGCCGAGGCCGCCGACAAGTTCGGCAACCAGTGCATCGTCGTCGCCATCGACGCCAAGAAGGTGTCGCTGCCGGGCGAGACGGATCGCTGGGAGATCTTCACCCATGGCGGCCGCAAGCCGACCGGCATCGACGCGATCGAATTCGCCCGCCTCGTGGTCGACAAGGGGGCCGGCGAGATCCTGCTCACCTCGATGGATCGCGACGGCACCAAGGCCGGTTACGACCTCGCCGTCACCCGCGCCATTGCCGATGCGGTACGCGTCCCGGTCATCGCCTCGGGCGGCGTCGGAACGCTCGACCATCTCGTCGAAGGCATCCGCGACGGCCACGCGACGGCGGTGCTCGCCGCCTCGATCTTCCATTTCGGCACTTTCACCATCGCCGAAGCCAAGGCGCACATGGCGGCGGCGGGCCTCGCGATGCGACTCGACTCCGGACCGCTTGCGCACTAAACGCCGCACATGAGCGATTTTTCCCTCGACGACCTCGAACGGATCGTGGCCGAACGCGCCCGGTCCGGCGATCCCAACTCCTGGACGGCAAAGCTGTTTGCCTCCGGCATGGACCGGGCGGCCAAGAAACTCGGCGAGGAAGCGGTCGAGACCGTCATCGCCGCCGTGCGAAAGGATGAGGCGGAGCTCGTTTCGGAAAGTGCCGATCTCCTGTATCACTGGCTCGTGGTCCTCAAGCTCGCCGGTATCCCGCTGTCGCGGGTGATGGATGAGCTCGAGCGCCGCACGGGGCAATCGGGCCTTGCGGAGAAGGCGTCCCGCACGGGACGCTGACGTGAACGGATTGGTATCTTCCGGGACGAACACGGCGATGGACCAGCTTGCACCCGAAGTGAAGTACTCGCCCTACCGCGTGTTTACGGCGGAGCGATGGGCCGAGTTTCGCGCCGACACCCCGCTCACCCTGACCGAGGACGAAGTCCAGCGGCTGAGCTCGCTCAACGACCCGATCGACCTCGACGAAGTGCGACGCATCTACCTCTCCTTGTCGCGGCTGCTCTCGGCCCATGTCGAAGCCACGCAACTGCTGTTTCGCCAGCGGCAGGCCTTCTTCAACGCGTCGGAGAGCAAGAAGACCCCGTTCATCATCGGCATCGCCGGGTCGGTCGCGGTCGGCAAGTCCGCCACGGCCCGTATCCTGAAGGAGTTGCTCGCCCGCTGGCCGTCGAGCCCGAAGGTCGATCTCGTGACCACCGACGGCTTCCTCTACCCCAACGAGATTCTGCGCCGCGAGAACCTGATGGAGCGCAAGGGCTTTCCCGACAGCTACGACGTCGGCGCGCTGCTGCGCTTTCTCTCCGCCATCAAGTCGGGCGAACCGAACGTGCCCGCGCCGGTCTATTCGCACTTCACCTACGACGTCCTGCCCGGCGAGTACGTCGCGATCGACCGTCCGGACATCCTGATCTTCGAGGGCATCAACGTCCTGCAGACCAGCGACCTGCCCAAGGATGGGCGCGCGGTGCCGGTCGTGTCCGATTTCTTCGACTTTTCGGTCTATATCGACGCCGACGAGGCGCTGATCCACAAATGGTACATCAACCGCTTCATGCGGCTGCGTGAAACGGCGTTCCGCAACCCGGACTCCTTCTTCCATCGTTATTCCACCCTGTCGGAGGATTCGGCGCGCGCCATTGCAGAGGGGCTCTGGAACAACATCAACCTGAAGAACCTGCGCGAGAACATCCTGCCGACACGCCCCCGCGCCGACCTGATCCTCAAGAAGGGCACGAACCATCGCGTCGAGGAAGTGGCGCTGCGCCGTCTCTGAAGCGACGAGGGGCGGGCTGAAAGGCGGGGCGTGCCCGCCGCCAACCGCGATTCGAACGCCGACGCCCTCCGGCCGCGTGTTTCGCGGGGAGGCGAGCGGCACGGCGGCCGTTCGGTGCTGTGGAAGGCGCGGCGCTTCGTCGTGACGACGGGGGT
>JBHYDY010000055.1:0-23267 GCA_051860465.1 Mesorhizobium sp. | reverse complement strand
CCGTCTGGCCAGACGGGCGCTGGCGAACCAGCTTCCCAAGCAGTAAAGCACAACGCCGACAGACAATCCTGAGGTGCCCGCGCAGCGGGCCTCGAAGGACGCACGGGGGAGGGCCGAGCGGTTCTCCCGCAGGCATTCGCCCAAGGAAAGGGCAGCGGATGAGCTATCGGAAATTCCGATATCGACTTTCTGACAAATGAAATTGCGAATGGCCGGAAACGTGGCACTCTGTGAAAAGGGACCACGCCGCCAGCACAGAGCGGCCCCCGACAATGGGAGAATCGTCATGAAGAAGCTTTTGCAGTCATGCACCGCGCTGACGCTCGCGTTCAGCGTCTCGACCTCCGCCTTCGCCCAGGTCACGTCGATCGGCGACAGCGAGGGGCAGGTCAACATCGTCGCCTGGCCGGGCTACATCGAGCGCGGCGAGACCGTGAAGGAATTCGACTGGGTGACCAAGTTCGAGGAAGCCTCGGGCTGCAAGGTCAACGTCAAGACCGCCAACACCTCCGACGAGATGGTGGCGCTGATGAACGAAGGCGGCTTCGACCTCGTGACGGCTTCCGGCGACGCCTCGCTTCGCCTCGTCGCCGGCAAGCGCGTGCAGCCGATCAACATCGACCTCGTGCCGAGCTGGTCGACCGTCGACGACCGGCTGAAGAGCGCGCCCTGGCACACGGTCGACGGCGTCCATTACGGCGTGCCCTACATGTGGGGGCCGAACGTCCTGATGTACAACACCAACGTCTTCAAGGAGGCGCCGACCTCGTGGAACGTCGTGTTCGAGCCGATGGACCTGCCGGACGGCAAGCCCAATTCCGGCCGCGTCCAGGCCTATGACGGGCCGATCCACGTCGCCGACGCCGCGCTCTACCTGATGACGCACAAGCCGGACCTCGGCATCAAGAGCCCCTACGAGCTCAACGAGGACCAGTACAAGGCGGCGCTGGACCTCTTGCGCGAGCAGCGCAAGCTCGTCGGCCGCTACTGGCACGACGCCTTCATCCAGATCGACGACTTCAAGAACGAGGGCGTCGTGGCGTCGGGAACCTGGCCGTTCCAGGTCAACCTGCTCAAGTCGGACAACCAGCCTGTCGCCTCGGTGTTCCCGAAAGAGGGCGTGACGGGCTGGGCCGACACCACCATGATGCATGTCGACGCGGCCAATCCCAACTGCGCCTACAAGTGGATGGAGCACACGCTGTCGTCCAACCTGCAGTCCGACCTGTCGGTCTGGTTCGGCGCCAACCCGTCGGTGCCGGCCGCCTGCACCGACGGCCGCGGCATGCAGACCGCCGAGGGCTGCACGACCAACGGGTTCGACAATTTCGAGCAGGTGCGGTTCTGGACGACGCCCGTCTCCAAGTGCGAGAGCCAGAACGACGCCTGCGTGCCCTACTATCGCTGGGTGTCTGACTACATCGGCGTGATCGGCGGACGCTGAGCGCCTCACCCTCCCCCTCGCGGGGAGGGTCGACGCGAAGCGTCGGGGTGGGGTCCTGCGCGTGAGCCAATTCCCACCCGCGCCTTCGGCGCGACCTCCCCGCCAGGGGGAGGTCGGGCGTCGCGCCTCCGTGCGAACCATGTTTGGCCATTCTCGATGACCCCAGCCGTTTCCTTCCAGTCCGTCTCGCGCCACTATGGCGAGGTGAAGGCCGTCGATCGCGTCGACCTTTCGGTCGAGGCGGGCGAGTTCTTCGCCATGCTCGGGCCGTCCGGATCGGGCAAGACGACGTCGCTCAGGCTGATCGCCGGGTTCGAGCAGCCGACGTCCGGACACATCGAGATCTTCGGCGAGACGGCCGAGGGCGTGCCGCCCTACCGGCGCAACGTCAACACCGTGTTCCAGGACTATGCGCTGTTTCCGCATCTCAACGTGCTCGACAACGTCGCCTACGGGCTGATGGTGCGCGGCGTGTCGAAGCCGGAACGGCACCGGGCCGCCGAGGAGGTGCTGGCGATGGTCAAGCTGCCGGGCTATGGCGACCGCCGGCCGGGGCAACTGTCGGGCGGCCAGCGCCAGCGCGTGGCGCTGGCGCGCGCGCTCGTCAACCGGCCGAAGGTGCTCCTGCTCGACGAACCGCTGGGCGCGCTCGACCTGAAGCTGCGCGAGCAGATGCAGGAGGAGCTGAAGTCGTTGCAGCGGCAGCTCGGCATCACCTTCGTCTTCGTCACCCACGACCAGGGCGAGGCGCTTTCCATGGCCGATCGGGTGGCGGTGTTCAGCGAAGGCCGCATCATGCAGGTCGGCACGCCGCAGGAGATCTACCAGCGCCCGGCGTCGCGTTTCGTGGCCGATTTCGTCGGTTCGTCCAACGTGCTGCCGCCCGATTTCGTGCAGCGCTATTGCGGGCAGAAGGGCTGGGGCAGCCTGCGGCCCGAATCGATCCGCATCCAGGCCGACGCGGCCGGGGACGGCGTGCCGGCGCGGGTGGTGTCGAAGAGCTATCTCGGCGCCGCAACCCGTGTCGTGCTGGAAGCGGAGGGGCTCAGGATCAACGCCATCCTGCCGGCCGGAGCCCGCCTGCCGGAGGATGGCGAGGCGGTGGTGCTGACCTTCAACCGCGAACACATGCACGTCATGGAGGCGGGGTGATGGCCGCCGCCGCCCAGTCCGCCATCCTGCCCCGCCGCGGCGGCGTGGCCGGCGTGCTGTCGGACGCCTTCTGGCGGCATCCCGGCTTCCTCCTGTTCCTCTTGCTGACGCCGCCGGTGCTGTGGCTGGGCATCATCTATCTCGGCTCGCTGTTTGCGCTGCTCGCGCAGAGCTTCTTTGCGATCGACGAGTTCTCGGGCCTCGTCCAGTACGAGTTCACGCTGAAGACCTATGGCGAGCTGTTCAAGGCCCAGAACCTCGACATCATCCTGCGCACCGTCGTGATGGCGGCGATCGTCACGCTGGCGGCGGCGGCCGTCGCCTTCCCGATCGCCTATTTCGCGGCACGCTACGCGCGCGGGAAGTGGAAGGCGTTCTTCTACCTCGCGGTCATGCTGCCCTTGTGGTCGAGCTACCTGGTCAAGGTCTATGCCTGGAAGCTGATCCTGGCCAAGGAGGGCATCCTCAACTGGCTTCTGGCCAAGCTGCACCTGACCTGGCTGCTCGAGGCCTGGCTGTCGCTGCCGATCGTCGGCGGAAACTCCTTGTCCTTCAGCTACACCGGCACCTTCCTCGTCTTCCTCTATGTCTGGCTGCCGTTCATGATCCTGCCGCTGCAGGCGGCGCTGGAGCGCGTGCCGGTCAACCTGCTCGAGGCGTCGTCGGATCTGGGCGCCGCACCCGCGCAGACGTTCCGCAACGTGATCTTCCCGCTGGCGCTGCCCGGGCTCGTGGCGGGCTCGATCTTCACCTTCTCGCTGACGCTCGGCGACTACATCATCCCGCAGATCGTCGGCACCTCGCGCCGCTTCATCGGGCAGGCCGTCTACATTCACCAGGGAACGGCGGGCAACATTCCGCTGGCGGCGGCCTTCACGGTCGTGCCGATCGTGGTGATGGGCTTCTACCTCTGGGGCGCCAAGCGACTGGGGGCGTTCAATGCGATGTGAGCCTGTAGGGGAGACCTCGCATGCGCGCTGACCGCAACCAGCGCGCGCCGCTGGCGCTGAAGATCGCGGCCACCGCCGGGCTGCTCTTCCTGCACCTGCCGATCCTGCTGATCTTCGTCTATGCCTTCACCACCGAGGACAAGAGCTACGCCTGGCCGCCGCCCGGCTTCACCACCAAATGGTTCGCCGTGACGTGGAACCGGCCCGATGTCTGGGAGGCGCTGACGCTTTCGGTGAAGGTCGCGTCGATCTCCACCGCCGTCGCGCTCGTGCTCGGCACGCTGTGCGCGGCCGCCGTCAGCCAGACGAAGTTCTTCGGCCGCGAAACCATCTCGCTGCTCGTCATCCTGCCGATCGCGCTGCCGGGCATCATCACCGGCATCGCCCTGCGCTCGGCCTTCTCGATCGCCGAGATTCCGTTCTCGACCTGGACGATCGTGCTCGGCCACGCGACCTTCTGCGTCGTCGTCGTCTACAACAATGCCGTCGCGCGCTTCCGGCGCACGTCGGCTTCGCTCGTCGAGGCGTCGATGGACCTCGGCGCAGACGGCTTCCAGACGTTCCGCTACGTGATCCTGCCCAACATCGGCACGGCGCTGCTGGCGGGCGGGATGCTCGCCTTCGCGCTGTCCTTCGACGAGGTCATCGTGACGACCTTTACCGCCGGCCAGCAGCAGACCCTGCCGATCTGGATGCTGGAGGAACTCGTGCGGCCGCGGCAGCGGCCGGTCACCAACGTGGTGGCGATGGTGGTGGTGATCGTCACCTTCCTGCCCATCCTCGCCGCCTTCTATCTCACCCGCGATGGCGACCAGATCGCCGGGTCGGGGAAATGAAAAGGGGGCTGCAGGGGCGTGCGTCCTTCGAGGCTCGCTTCGCTCGCACCTCAGGATGAGGACCGTGGAGTGCTGGGGCCACAGGGTGAGGACCTGGGGGCGCTTGGACCGCAGGATGAGGACCGGGGGGCTGCAGCGGCGTGCGTCCTTCGAGGCGCGCTTCGCTCGCACCTCAGGATGAGGACCGTGGTGTGCTGGGGCCACAGGGTGAGGACCGGGGGGGTGCTGGGGCCGCAGGATGAGGACCGGGGAGTGCTGGGGCCGCAGGATGAGGACCGGGGGGCGCTTGGACCGCAGGATGAGGACCGGGGGGCGCCGGCAGGGCAGGTCGAGGGTGGCGGGCGCCAGCGGCCCTCATCCTGAGGTGCGAGCCCGCACGACGCTGGAGAGACAGGCGCCGCCTTCGACGGGCGAGCCTCGAAGGACGCACGATGGATGTCCCGCGCGCAGGCGCGCCGGGACGGATGGACAGCCATAGGAGATACGTCATGGACACCCAGATGCTGATCGGCTCCCGCTTCGAGGCCGGAACCGAGACCGAGGAGCCGATCCTCAACCCGAGGACCGGCGCGACGATCCTCAGCCTGCCCGAGGCCAACCAGGGCCAGATCGAGGCGGCCGTGGCCGCCGCCGACAAGGCGTTCGCGACCTGGTCGCGCACCACGCCGGCGCAGCGCTCGGGTTACCTGCTCAAGATCGCCGACCGCATCGAGGCGGAGGCCGACGGTTTCGCCGCGCTCGAGGCGCTGAACTGCGGCAAGCCGATCAACGCGGTCAAGAACGACGAGATCCCGGCGATCGTCGACTGCTACCGCTTCTTCGCCGGCGCGGTGCGCTCCATGCCGGGCGCCGTGGCGGGCGAATACCTGCCTGGCTTCACCTCGATGATCCGGCGCGACCCGATCGGCATCGTCGCCTCGATCGCGCCGTGGAACTATCCGCTGATGATGATGGCCTGGAAGCTGGCGCCCGCCATCGCCGGCGGCAACACCGTCGTCTTCAAGCCGTCGGAGCAGACGCCGCTGACGGCGCTGAAGCTGGCGCGCATCCTCGCCGAGGTGCTGCCGGAAGGCGTGGTGAACGTCGTGCTGGGGCGCGGCGAGAGCGTCGGCAACGCGCTGATCAACCATCCCAAGGTCAACATGATCTCGATCACCGGCGACATCGCGACCGGCAAGAAGGTTTTGCAGGCGGCGGCGAAGTCGGTCAAGCGCACGCATCTCGAACTCGGCGGCAAGGCGCCGGTGATCGTGTTCGACGACGCCGACCTCGACGCCGTCGTCAGCGGCCTGCGCGCCTTCGGCTTCTACAATGCCGGACAGGACTGCACGGCGGCCTGCCGGATCTATGCCGGCGAGAAGGTCTACGAGAAGCTGGTCGCCGACCTGTCGTCGGCCGTCTCCACCATTGCCTACGGGCAGGAGGACGACACCACCAACGAGATCGGGCCGCTGATCTCGAAGCGCCAGCGCGACCGCGTCTCCTCCTTCGTCGAACGGGCGTCGGAGCTCAACCACATCGAGATCACAACCGGCGGCAAGCCGGGCGAGGGCGGCGGGTTCTACTACCAGCCGACGGTGGTGGCCGGCGCGCTGCAATCCGACGAGATCGTGCGCCGCGAGGTGTTCGGTCCGGTCGTCTCGGTGACGCGCTTCTCGGACGTCGACGAAGCGGTCAACTGGGCCAACGACAGCGACTACGGGCTGGCATCGTCGGTCTGGACGAAGGACGTCGGTCGCGCGATGGCGACGGCGTCGCGGCTCCAGTACGGCTGCACCTGGATCAACACCCACTTCATGCTGACCAACGAGATGCCGCATGGCGGGCTGAAGCAGTCCGGCTATGGCAAGGATATGTCGCTCTACGCGCTGGAGGATTATACGGCGGTGCGCCACGTCATGGTGGCGCACGGGTAGCGATCGATCAAGGGCCGGGCGACGTGAGAGGGTTGACGCAAGCAGCGCCAACCTCGCGGAAATGCCTCTCGTTTGCCGTCGCGACGACCAAACCGTTTGCGCTCGCGGTCGCTGCAATGATCACGTCGGCAAGCCCGGGATGTCTGCCCCGAGCGACCGCGTCGTCGTCCATCGCTCCGGCCAAGCGGGCGGCATCGACGGAGAAGGGAAGAATGCGGTCCGCGTAGCCGTGCAGGAGGCCCTCGAGCCAGTCGCTGAGGGCGTCCGCTCGTCCGTTTGCACCGTTCCGCCGCAGCTTGGCGATGCCTTTGGCGATCTCGGACACGGACATGGTGGAGATGAACGCGGCCGCGCCGTTTTCGACGAACCAGTCCCGAACCCGCGCGCCTTCAGGCCGTCCGGGCGCCAAAGCCGAGAGGACCGAGGTGTCGACAAGATAACCGTTCACAGATCGATGTCACGCATTGACCCGGCATCGCGGTCGAACTCGATACCGGGCGGCATGCGGGCCAGGTACTCGCCAAGGCTCGGCCGCTCCTCGCCGAAAGCCCTGATCGCGCTGTCCATGGGCACGATGGCGGCGGCAGGGCGACCATAGCGCGTGATAATCGTGGCCTCGCCATTCTCCGCCGCGTCAATCAGGCTGGAGAGGGTGGCCTTCGCTTCCCGAAGCTGAACCGTCTTCATTCGCGCCTCCGTCTCGCTTGTGACCACATGTAGTCACGCGCTGGTCTTCTCCACAAGGGGCGTTTGGCGACACCGCCCCGCCTGGCCTACTTCGCCCCGCTTGGTAACGCCCCCCACATGACCTATGTGTGGCGTCAGATCGCGCATTCGCCAGGGGGAGCCATATGTCCGTCACCAAAGAAACCGTCATCGAGAAGCTGCGGACGATTCCGGGGCCTGACGGCAGCGGCGACATCGTCTCACTGGGTCTGGTGTCCGACATCTTCATCGCCGACGGCAAGGCGTTCTTCTCGATCACCGTGCCGGCGGCGCGCGCCCGCGAACTCGAGCCGCTGCGCGAGACGGCGGAGCGGGCGGTGAAGTCCATTACCGGCATCGTCGGCGCCATGGTGGCGCTGACGGCGGAGAAGAAGGGCGGCGGCATGGAGCGGGCGCCCGCGCCGCCACCGCTGCGCCCGGCGGCGCATTCCCACGGCCATTCGCATTCGCATGCGCCCAAACCCGCGCCCGCGCCCGCGCCGGCCTCGCGCCAGCCAGGCAAGCGCGGCGTGCCGGGTGTCGGGGCCATCATCGCGGTGGCGTCCGGCAAGGGCGGCGTGGGCAAGTCCACCACCGCCGTCAACCTCGCGCTCGGCCTCGCCACATTCGGCCTGAAGGTCGGCATTCTCGACGCCGACATCTACGGCCCCTCCATGCCGCGCCTGCTGGGCCTGACGGGCAAGCCCGAGACGGTGGACGGCAAGGTGCTGAAGCCGATGGAGCGCTACGGGCTGAAGGTCATGTCGATTGGCTTCCTCGTCGAAGAGGAAACGCCGATGATCTGGCGCGGGCCGATGGTGATGTCGGCGCTGACGCAGATGCTGCGCGAGGTCGCCTGGGGCGAACTCGACGTGCTGGTGGTCGACATGCCGCCCGGAACCGGCGACGCCCAGCTGACCATGGCCCAGCAGGTGCCGCTCGCCGGCGCGGTCATCGTCTCGACCCCGCAGGACCTGGCGCTGATCGACGCGCGCAAGGGGCTCAACATGTTCAAGAAGGTCGACGTGCCGCTGCTCGGGATCGTCGAGAACATGAGCTACTTCGTGGCGCCCGACACCGGCACGCGCTACGACATCTTCGGCCATGGCGGGGCGCGCAAGGAAGCAGAGCGCCTCGGCGTGCCCTTCCTTGGCGAAGTGCCGCTGGAGATGGCGATCCGCGAGACCTCCGACGCGGGGACGCCGGTGGTGGTCTCGGAGCCGGACGGGCCGCACGCCAAGGTCTACCGCGACATCGCGGCGAAGGTGATCGAGCAGCTGGAGGCCGGCAAGGGCGGCGGCGAGGGGCCGGCGATCGTGTTCGAGTAAGGTTTGTCGCCCTGGCCGCGACGGTGGCCGGGGCGACCGATACGCGCCCGATGCATCCTTTGGCCAGGCTCTCTTGAGGCTTCGTCTACCGTGCCCGGAGGAAGTTGCATCTGGCCCACCCGTTTTGGTGGAAACGCCGATGTGGATTTGTTAAGAAGATCAGACATTTTGTGGACTGGATGGCGAGGATCGACC
Organism: Mesorhizobium sp.; assembly: GCA_051860465.1. Classification (GTDB taxonomy): domain Bacteria; phylum Pseudomonadota; class Alphaproteobacteria; order Rhizobiales; family Rhizobiaceae; genus Aquibium. The sequence goes on along the minus strand of JBHYDY010000055.1, from coordinate 14,741 downwards.
GCCGGCCTGACGCAAGGTGAATTTATGGAGCGGCGGTTCATCTTCCTGCATCGAGCGACGGGTTCGGATCGTCGGGCAGGGAGCCGGTCCTCCGAAGGAGATGGGGCAGTTCATGGCCGGCCCGCGCTATACGCGGCAGGTGGCGACGATCATTTCAATCGATGCGGTGGGCTTCTCCCGCCTGATGGGAATCGACGACGAAGCGACCGTTGCGACGTTCGAGCAGATGCGGGAAGTCATCGACGCCGCCTGCGCGGATCATGGCGGGCGGCTGTTCGGCCCGGCGGGCGACAGCATGATGGCCGAGTTCGGCGCGCCGGTCGAAGCCCTGCTGGCCGCGCTGGATTTTCAGGACCGCATACGCGACCATAATGAGACGATCCCGGTGGAACGCCGGATGTCCTTCAGGGCGGGGGTCAACACCGGGCAGGTGATCATCCGCGACGAGAGCCGGTATGGCGACGACGTGAACATCGCCGCCCGGCTGCAGGAAATCGCGCCCGAAGGCGGGGTGGTGATCTCCGAGACGACCTGGCATCACGTGCGCGACCGCGCGGCGGCGCGCTTCATCGATCTGGGCGTCCAGCAGTTCCACAACATCCTGCTGCCGATCCGCGCCTATCGCGTCGAGCGAGGCGCGTTCGTCCCCGCCGCCGCGCAGGACGTGGCGGCGCCGTTTTCCTTCTTTCGCGCCGACGGCAAGGGCGGACCGCCCGCCATCGCGGTGCTGCCGTTGCGCAGCGAACCGGATGATCCGGAGACGCGCTACATCGGCGAAGGCATCGCCGAGGACATCATCGCCGGCCTTTCCAACGTGCGCTGGCTGCCGGTCATCGCGGTCAATTCCAGCCGCCAGTTCAAGGATGCGGCCGTGACGCCGGAGGCGGCGGGCAAGGCGCTCGGCGCCCGCTACGTGGTGACGGGGACGTTGACGCGGGATGCCGGCCGGCTTCGCATGCGGGTCATGCTCGACGACGCCTCGAACAACCACAACATCTGGTCGCGGCGCTTCGACCGCGAGATGACCGACATGTTCGACATGCAGGGCGAGATCGGCAGCGAGATCGTCGCCACGCTGGAGAAGGAAGTCGATCGCATCGAACAGGCCCGCACCTTCCGCGTGCCATGGGAGAGCCTCGAGAACTGGCAACTGGTGCGGCGCGGCCGCTGGCACATGCAGCGGCGCACGCGCGAGGACACCGAGCAGGCGCTGGAGTTCTTCCAGGCGGCCTTCGAGCGGGATCCGAACTCGTCCACCGTGCTCGACGAACTGGCCTGGTGGTACTTCTGGCGCTCCTGGCTGAACTTCGGCGGGAACGGCGAGTACCGCGAGGATCTCGAGCGCGTGGTGGAGTACTCCCGAAAGGCGCTCTACGTCGACAGCCAGGATGCGCGCCCGCACGCCTATCTGGGCATTGCCGACATCATGTCCGGCCGGCCCGGCAGCGCACTGGAGCATCTGTCGGAGGCGCTGCGGATCAACCCGAGCTTCGCCTTCGCCCGGTCTGCGATGGGCAGCGCCTACAACCTGCTTGGCGAGGCGGCGCGGGCGATACCGCTGTTCCAGGGGGCCGACCGCCTGAGCCCCTTCGACCTCTACCGGTTCCACAATCTCGGCGAACTGGCCTGTGCCCAATGCCTGGCCGGAGACTGGGCGGGCGCGGTCGCGACGGCCGACCGTTCATTGTCGCTGGCGCCGTCCTACTGGTATGTGCGCTTCCTCAAGATCGGCGCGCTCGCACGCACCAACCGTTGCGAGGAGGCCCGCGCCGAGCGGGCCATCCTGCTTGCGCAGGATCCCGGTTTCAAGGTCGAGAAGGTCGAGTGGATCCCCTTCGTCGACAAGGCGCTCAACCGCCAGCTGATCGATGCCTACCGGCGCGCCGATTAGAGCCGCGAACCGTCCCGCAGTGTGAAGCGCATCACTTACAATGGCGTGCGCGGCGATTTACCTGCAACCTGCGAGTATGCGGGGACGGCATGGTGCGGACGAAATACCACGACGGGATCCAGAAGGCCCAGGCCGACCAGAAGCCGGTCGGGCAGCTGCCGCCGTTCGATCCCGAGCGCCTGCGCACGCGCGGCCTCGTCGGGCGGCTCGTCGGACGGGCGGTGGAGAACCCGCGCTGGTGGCTTTCGCTCCTGCGTCGCTGGTGGCCCAACCCCAAGATCGGGAATTTCGTGCTGGTGACGCGCGCCGCCGACGTGCGCGAGGTGTTCGAGCGCCAGGACGTCTTTCACACGCCGTTCGGACCGGAAATGACGGAGATGGCGAAGGGCCACAACTTCATCCTCGGCATGCAGGACGGAGCGGCCTATCGCAAACTGAAATCGCCGATCCTGTCGGCCTTCCCCCCCGACGAGGTGGAGCGCCGGGTGCGGCCGATCGCGCGGCGCCACGCGGCCGCCATCATGCGCACGGCGACACCCGGCTTCGACGCCGTGGGCGCGTTGCTCAAGATGGTGCCCGTGCGGGTCTGCCGCGACTATTTCGGCATGGCGATCGACGACGACGAGGCGTTCTCCGACTGGTCGATCGCGCTGTCGACGCTGTTTTTCGCCGATCCCGCGGGCAATGCCGACACGCGGGAACTCGCCGTCTCGGCCGCCCACCACATGCTTGGCGCGATCGACCGCTCCATCGAACGCGCGCAACGCGGCGAGATTGCCGCCGACACGCCTCTCGCCCGCCTCGTCCTCTTGAACGAGCAGCGGCCGGACGTGATCTCCATCGAGGAGATCCGCTCGGTGATGATGGGCATGATCTCCGGCTTCGCGCCGACGAACCTGCTGGCGGCGGGAAACTGCCTCGACGTCATCCTGACCAAGCCCGAGGCTCGCGCCGCCGTGGTGAAGGCGGTGAAGGCGGACGACGATGCCGAGCTCGACCGCGCGATCCTGGAAGCGATGCGCTTCAAGCCGATCTTCATCGGTCCGTTCCGTTATGCCGCCAAGGATGCGGTGATCGCGCGCGGCACGTCGCGGGAGCGGTTCGTTCCCGAGGGCGCGACGGTCATGCCGTCGATCCTGTCGGCCATGTTCGATGCCGAGGCGGTCGTCGATCCGGAACGGTACGTGACCGACCGCTCCTGCCGCGACTACATGGTCTATGGCCACGGCATCCACTGGTGCATCGGTTCGGCGATCGCGCGGGTGCAGATCGCGGAGTGTTTCCGGGCGCTGTTCGAGCGTCCGGGATTGCGGCGGGCCGAGGGCCGCGCCGGGCGGTTGTCCCGGCGCGGCGCCTTCCCCGAAAGGCTGTGCGTCACCTACGACACCGACGAGATGTCGAGGACCGTCGGACACGCCTTCGTGACGATCGCCGCGCCGGTCGCGTCCGGCGTCGACGCGGCGGCGCTGCGCGCCGAAATCGACCGGCTCGGCAATCCGGCAAACGGCGACATCAAGGCCGCGCTCGACGACACGAGGGCGGTGCATTTCGCAAGCCTTTCGGTGATCGGCCGCGCCGATCCGCGCACCGAGAAACGCGATGACCGTTTCGACATCGTGCTGGAATTCTCCGCCGATGGCAGCGAGGCCGAAGCCATCGCGGTCGTGGCCGACAAGGCCGGTTCCTTCCTGCGAACCGTCTTCGAGAAGGCAGGTGTCCTTTCGCCGGGACGCGACCTGGCAACGTTCATGCGGGAGCACAGCGTCCGGGTCGGCCCGGGCCTGGCCACCCGCGCAGGGCTCGTCTTCACGGGCACGCCGGGCCATGGCGTCGGTCGGATCAAGGCCGAGGCCAGGCTCGAGGTCGAGTTGCGCCGCGCGCTGGCGGATTCGCCGCCCGATCCGGACGAGAGCGCGCTGGCGCGTCTCGAGCGGCTTCGCCAGTCGCTCGCCCACCCGGGCGGCGACGACTGGGCGTTCCAGCCTGCTCCGCATGGCCTGGAAGGCCCGACGCGACCGCTGACTGCGGCCTTCGTCGGCTGGCTGTCGTCGGGCTGGATCGCGGGCGGCATCGTCGGCGTGCTCGCGCTCCTCACCGTGCTCTACGCGCGCTTTGCCTTCGCCGAGGCGCAGGCGGTGGGCGGCGCGCTCGTCGGCTGGGCGGCGGCGCTGTCGCTGGCGCTGCTGACGATGATCGTGGTCGTCGGCGCGCTTTCGGGGTTCGGCTACTGGCGTCTGCGCCGGGCCGAGGAGCGGGACGCCGAAAAGGGCGCGCCCTTGTCGCCCGAGCGTTTCGCTCCCATCGCCGCCCGTGAGAACCACATCGCGCAGAACCACCTGGCCGCGATCTCCGTCATGAAGCCAGGCCGGCTGCGCCGGCTGACGCTGCGGCTGACCTTCCTGGCGATCAAGATCGCGGCGACGCGCGCCTTCGAACCCGGACGGCTGTCCGATATCGGCTCGATCCATTATGCGCGCTGGGTGCTTCTGCCGGGGACCGACAAGCTGCTGTTCTTCAGCAATTACGGCGGCAGCTGGGAGAGCTACCTCGAGGATTTTATCACCAAGGCGCATGCCGGCCTGACCGGCGTCTGGAGCAACACGATCGGCTTTCCGCGCACCCGCAACCTGTTCCAGGGGGGAGCGACCAACGGGGCCCTGTTCAAGCTCTGGGCGCGCGAGCAGCAGATACCGACGCTGTTCTGGTACTCGGCCTATCCGGAGCTGACGACGTTCCACATTCGCCGCAACGCCGCGATCCGCAACGCCTTTGCCTCAGCCCGATCGGAAACCGAGGCCGCGGCCCTGCTGGCAAGCTTCGGCTCGGCGCCGGCGCCGGCGAACGCGCTCGAAACGGCCGAAATCCAGTCGATCGCCTTCGGCGGCATGGGCCGGCTGTCGGCGGCGGAGATGATCGCGCTGCGCCTGCCGGAGAACCCGCCGGCCGCCGAGCGGGCGCAGTGGCTCGACATGGTGCTCGCCAGGGCGAGCTTCGGCGCAAGCGTGCCCGAACACGAGGCGATGACGGTGGGCTTCAGCGCAGGCGGCCTGCGCAAGCTGGGGCTTTCAGACGACGGCGTGGCGGGCTTGCCCACCGTGTTTCGTCGCGGCATGGCCGCGCCCGGCCAGGAAAGGGTGCTGGGCGATTTCGGCGAGAGCGCGTCGGCGAACTGGGCCTGGGGCGCGGGAGACGCGGAAGCAGACGCCGTGCTGGTGTGCTACGCGACGGACGAGCGGATCAAGGGCATGACGGCGTCGGTGGTCGCGGCCTCCGAGGTTGCGGGGATGCGGGTGCTCCATCGCCTGCCGCTGATCATCAAGACGGACGATGACGGCCAGGCGATCGAACATTTCGGCTATCGCGACGGCCTATCCCAGCCGATCATCGAGGGAACGCCGAAGGCGCGGACGCGGACCGACCCTCAGCACAGGGTCGCCGCGGGCGAATTCCTGCTCGGCTATCCGGACCAGACCGGACAGGCCCCGCCGCCCATCGCCGTGCCTGGCGGTTTCGACCGGGAACGGCGTCTCCGCCCGCTCGCCGTCCCGCCCCTGGGGGGAGAAGGACGCGACTGGCACGATTTCGGCCGCAATGGCTCGTTCCTCGTCATTCGCCAGCTTGTCCAGCATGTCGACCGCTTCGAAAGCTTCTGCGCCGAAGCCGCGGCCAGACTGGGCGAGGAGTCGATCGGCGGTCGGCCGGCCGGCGAATGGGTCGGCGCCAAGATGTTCGGACGCTGGAAGGACGGCGCGTCGCTGGTGCGCCACCCCGTCCGGCGCGCCGCGGAGGCATCGGACGCGGGACGGCGGGATGTGGCCGACAACGCCTTCCTCTACGAACGCGACGATCCGCAAGGGCTCGCCTGTCCGCTCGGCGCCCACGCCCGGCGGTCCAACCCACGCGATTCGCTGGGCAAGAACCCGCAGGCGCAGATCGAACTGTCCAAGCGCCACCGTCTGTTGAGGATCAGCCGCGCCTTCGAGCAGGGCAACCAGAAGGGTATCCTGTTCATGTGCCTGAACGCCGACATCGAGCGGCAATTCGAATTCGTCCAGCAGACCTGGGTGATGAACCCCAGCTTCCAGACGCTGCACGGCGAGCAGGACCCGATCATGGGCCATCCGTCGGGCGGCGGCGTTTTCACCGTGCCCACCCCGCACGGCCCGCTGATCCTGCAGGGGCTGCAGGCTTTCGTCACCCTGCAGGGTGGCGGATACTTCTTCATGCCAGGGCGCCGCGCGCTTCGATACCTGCGTTCGCGTGCGTCGGTGGACGCGATCGTGGACACGCCCTCCCTCGCGAATCTGGAGATTCAGACAGCCTCGCCAGCAAAAGAAACAGGCGCCTGCCCGATGAGATGAGACGCTGCTTTCGCGTTATAGCCGAAGATCGTCATCTTCATCTCCCGAAAGTTGTATAAACATTGTGTTTTTCTCTGAGGCACAAGCAAGTTTAGACAATACGTTAATGGTTTGTCCCCCACTGTGTGGCAGCCAAACAGGCGTTGCGCTCGATGATCACAGCCACGCGATTGTCGCGGACATGATGGCCGGCGGATTTTTGCCGGCATCACAGGGGGAAAGAATGGGATTTTTTTCGGCGGGAGCCCGGTCGAAGACCGGGCAGATGGATTTGGAGGATCTGAAGGCGAAGGTCGCGGCGATCATGCGCTCGCAGGCGGTCATCGAGTTCACGCTCGACGGCACCATTCTGGCGGCGAACGAGAACTTCCTCGCGACGGTGGGCTACACCGCAGATGAAATCGTCGGCAAGCGCCATTCGATGTTCGTCGACAAGGCCTATTCCGCCAGTGCCGAGTACAAGGCGTTCTGGGAGCGTCTGCGCTCGGGCGAGTTCTTTTCCGACAAGTACAGGCGCGTCGGCAAGGGCGGCACCGAAATCTGGATCCAGGCCTCCTACAACCCGCTCTTCGACAGCGCGGGCAAGCCCTACAAGGTGATCAAGTTCGCGTCGAACGTGACCGACATCGAACTGGAGCGGATGCGCAACGAGGAGGAGCGCGCGACGCGAGCCCGCGAGCAGCAGCAGGTGGTAGAAGCCCTGGCGGGCGGGTTGAAGAATCTGGCAGCCGGCAATCTCCTGAATGGCATCTCGGAGGCCTTCCCGAGCGAGTACGAAGCGCTCCGGGTCGACTTCAACCGTGCCGTCGACGCTTTGCAGAGCGCCCTGGGATCGATCGCCGACAGCGCGCAGACCGTGCGCAATGGCACGAGCGAGATCATGCGCGCGTCGGACGACCTGTCGAAGCGCACCGAACAGAACGCGGCTAGCCTCGAGGAGACCGCTGCGGCACTGAACGAGCTGACCGAAACCGTGCGGCAGACCGCCGAAGGCGCCCGCAAGGCCGACCAGACCGTAACCTCGACACGGTCGGACGCCGAAAAGAGCGGCGAGATCGTCCGCGAGGCGATCACCGCCATGGAGCAGATCGAGAAGTCGTCGTCGCAGATCGGCCAGATCATCGGCGTCATCGACGAGATCGCGTTCCAGACCAACCTGCTCGCGCTGAACGCGGGCGTTGAAGCCGCGCGCGCCGGCGATGCCGGGCGCGGCTTCGCGGTCGTTGCCCAGGAAGTGCGCGCGCTCGCCCAGCGCTCGGCCGAAGCGGCCAAGGAAATCAAGGCCTTGATCTCGACTTCCGCGTCCCACGTCGACAATGGCGTCACGCTGGTCGGACACACCAGGGATGCGCTGCTGCGCATCGTTTCGGCTTTCGGCGGCATCAGCCAACTCGTCGGCGCGATGGCGGCCTCCGCCGAGGCGCAGTCGACCGGCATCGCGCAGATCAACGTCGCGATCGGGCAAATGGACCAGTCGACGCAGCAGAACGCCGCGATGGTGGAGCAGTCGACCGCCGCGGCCGTGTCGCTCAGCCGGGAGGCGGAGGCCATGGCGGAGCTGGTGGGACGCTTCGAAGTCGGCGCCAGCCGTCAGGCCGCCCCGCAGTCCCGGCATGGCAACGTCCGCTCCCTGCATGCGGCGGCCACCCGATCGCAGCCGGTCTCGCGTCCAAGCCACTCGGCCGGCCGGTCTGCGGCCCTGCGCAAGCCCGAACCGACGCGGGAAGCGGACGGCTGGGAAGAGTTCTGAGATCGTCGCGGTCAGCCTCCGTCGGGCCCTCAAGCCTTTCCCGGTCGAACTTCCTTCGTCCGCGCAACCCCGCGCGGACGTCGTCGTTCCAGACATGCGAATCAGTTCTCCCGCTGTGGAACGGATGGCCGGAACCCTACCGGTCGCGCGTCGCATGGGCCGCAAGGACGGGAAAACACCGTTCTCGATAGCCTGCCGGTGTGCTTTCTCTCGAAAACATGCATGATTTGGCAACTTTAACGCCAAAATGGTATTATAAAGGGCATTCGGTAATTTAGAATGTTCTGAACGAATGGCTTACACGGATCGAAGCCGCCAAGGGGAAAGCGCCATGGGCACAGACGCAAGGCTCGAGATTTCGTTCAAGCGCGAGGCACGGCTTCCCGACCTGCACCGGAGCGAGCGCTGGCGCGGCTTCTCGGTGGATTACTCGCGCATCGGCGGGCCCAGCGAATACAGCTTCAGCTTCACGGGAGAGCGGCACTACCTGTGCCTCCATGATCTCCTGCTCTCGGACGGAAACCTGGTGGTGGACGGGCTGCGGCCGATCCAGAGGCGCGACCTGCGCAACAACCTGACCTACGTGCCGACCGGCTGTTCCGTCTCCGGCTTCGCGGCGCCGGTGGACCGGGTCAACAGCTTCATCGCCTTCTACTTCGATCCCGCCGAGATCGCGGCCGAGATCGAGCGGCCGTTCCGGGAGGCCACCAGTTTCGCCATGGTCTACTTCGACGACAGCCGCCTGCGCACCACGCTGGAGAAGATGCGCGCACTGATGGTTCAGGACCGCGAACCCGACAGGCTCTATGCCGAAACGCTCGGTCTGCTGACGGCCATCGAGATCGCTCAGGTGCAGGGAGGCGCGCTGCATCTGACGCCGGGACAGGCCGGCGGCCTGTCCCCCACGCAGCAGAAGCAGGTCTTCGATTTCGTCGCGTCCGGACTTGGAACGGAGATCTCCCTGGACGCCATGGCCGCCGTGGCGAATCTCAGCCGGTTTCATTTCGCGCGGGCGTTCAAGAAGTCCGTCGGAGAGCCGCCCTACGCCTATGTGCTGCGCCAGCGCATCGAGCGGGCGAAGGTGCTGCTGAAGACCACCAGGATGCAGGTGAACGAGGTGGCGGGCGCGACTGGCTTCAAGACCTCCAGCCATTTCGTGCGCGCCTTCCAGCAGGCGGTGGGCACGTCGCCGGGCAGTTTCAGGCGGATGTGACGGGTCGGGCCGCCTGACGATCAGTCGTCGGGACCGGCGCCGATCCGTTCAAGCGCGCGTGCGTTCAGGATCTTCACGGCTCCGCGCTTGACGTCGATCACGCCGCTCTTGCGCATGTCGGTCAGCGTCTTGTTGACCGATTCACGCGTGGCGCCGAGGAATTCGGCAAGATCCGATTGCGAGATGTGTATCCAGCCGCCATCGTCCTCGATCAGGCTCGACAGGAACGACAGGCGCTTGGCGAGCCGCGCCTCGATCTTGAGCAGGGCCTGGTCGCCAAGTTCGGCGCTGACGTAACGCAACCTCGCGCACAGGAGCCAGATCATGGTGGTCGCGAGCTTTGGATTCTGCTGGATTCGGTCGATGAGCTGCCGGCGCGAGAGCGAGACCAGAACGGCGTCGGTCAGGCAAGTCGCGGTGGCCGTTCGCACGCCGCCGTCGAGCGCGCCGATCTCGCCGAAGACGCATTTCTCGGTCTCCAGATTGGCCACCAGCTTGCGACCGCTTTCCGAGTAGATGGCGATTTCGACCGCGCCGGCCATCACGCCATAGACTCGGTCGGCCAGGTCGTCCTGCATGAAAAGATGGTGCCCGGCGCGGTAGGTCTCGCCCGTGCAGCCCGCGAACAGACCTTCGAACAGGTCGGCCGTCAGCTGCGCCCGCGGCTTTGGTCGTTCGTAACCCGTCTCCGCCATTCGACTTGCCTACCCTCCCGACACCCGGTATCCGCCATCCCGCCAGACCGATCGTCTCGCGTCGCGCCATTGGCACGGCTCTTCCGGTCGCGTGACGGCAACCCCTTGAGACACGGAGGATTTCCGGTCCATGGTAGCCGAGGCAGCCGCCGATCAGTCCGGCGGAAGGAGGAGCATGCGCATGAGCGAACAGACAATATTGCACGATCGGCGGGATGGCTACAGCGTGATTTCGCTTAACCGACCGGACCGGTTGAACTCTTTCAACCGCCAGCAACATCTGGAGCTTCGCGCCGCGCTGGAGGAATGCGCCGGCAGCCGCGAGATCCGGGCCATCGTCCTGACCGGCCAGGGGCGCGGGTTCTGCGCGGGACAGGACCTGTCGGACGTGGACGACATGGGCGGCGATCGGCCCGATCTCGGCAAGACGCTGCATGACAACTACAACCCGCTGATCCGCGCCATGCGGGCCATGCCGAAACCCATCGTCTGCGCCGTCAACGGCGTGGCGGCCGGCGCGGGAGCCAACATCGCGCTGGCCTGCGACATCGTCATCGCGGCGCGATCGGCCCGGTTCATCCAGGCCTTCGCCAAGATCGCGCTGATCCCCGACGCGGGAGGCACCTACTGGCTCACCCATCTCCTGGGCGAGGCGCGGGCCAAGGCGCTGGCGCTCACCGCGCAGCCGCTTTCGGCGGAGGACGCCGCGAACTGGGGCCTGATCTGGAAGACCGTCGATGACGACAGGCTTATGGCCGAGGCGATCTCGCTGGCGGAGGGCTTCGCGGCCGGCCCCACGCATGCCTACGGACTGACCAAGCAGGCCATCCAGGCGGCCTCGACGAACTCGCTCGACGAGCAGCTTGAGCTGGAGCGCCGGCTGCAGCGCGAGGCGGGCATGTCGGACGACTACAAGGAAGGCGTCCAGGCCTTCCTGGAAAAGCGGCAGGCGAACTACCGGAAGGCGTGAGACGTCGTCAGCGGCTCGACACGACCTCGTTGAACTTGGCGAAGAACTCGCCCGCGAGCTTCTTGGACGTCGAGGCGATGAGACGGCTGCCGAGCTGGGCGATCTTGCCGCCGACGTCGGCGTTCACGGTGTAGGAGAGCAGCGTCTCGTCGGGAGCGGTTTCCTGGAGAACGACGTCGGCGCCGCCCTTGGCGAAACCCGCGATCCCGCCCTTTCCCTCGCCCTGGATGGTGTAGGAGTGGGGGGGATTGAGGTTGATCAGCGTCACGGCGCCAGCGAAGCGGGCCTTGATCGGTCCGATCTTCAGCGAAACCGTCGCGGCCATCTCGGTGTCGGAGGATTTCTCCAGGCTTTCGCAACCGGGGATGCATTCCCGCAGCACGTCCGGGTCGTTGAGCGCGGCCCAGACCTTGTCGATCGACGCGCCAATCGTTTCCTGACCTTCCAGGTTCATCGCCATGACGGACTCCTTCTCCCTGTTCGGGCCTGAACTACAGCAGCGTCCAAAACTTGTCCATCGGATCGGACAGTCTGACGCTTGCCCGACCGGCGGGCCTGCACTATCGCTATCGACCAAAGACAGGGAGGCGTCGATGAGCGGTCCGAACGGTTCGAGCAGCAAGGGCAAGAGGCTGCGTTCGCAGGAATGGTTCGACAATCCGGAGGATCCGGGGATGACCGCGCTTTACCTCGAGCGGTATCTCAATTTCGGCTTCACGCGCGAGGAGCTCCAGTCGGGCAAGCCGATCATCGGCATCGCGCAGACCGGTTCGGACCTGTCCCCCTGCAATCGCCACCATATGGAGCTAGCCAAGCGCGTGCGCGCCGGCATCGAGGCGGCCGGCGGCATTCCGCTTGAATTTCCGGTGCATCCGATCCAGGAGACCGGCAAGCGGCCGACCGCTTCGCTCGACCGCAACCTTGCCTACCTGTCCCTCGTCGAGGTGCTCTACGGCTATCCGATCGACGGCGTGGTGCTGACGATCGGCTGCGACAAGACCACGCCCGCGCTTCTGATGGCGGCCGCCACCGTCAACATTCCGGCGATCGCGCTGTCCGTCGGCCCCATGCTGAACGGCTGGTACCGCGGCGAGCGGACCGGCTCGGGCACCGTCGTGTGGAAATCGCGCGAACTGCTTGCCGAGGGCAAGATCGACTACGACCAGTTCATGGACCGCGTGGCATCATCCGCGCCTTCGGTCGGCTACTGCAACACGATGGGCACGGCCACCACGATGAACAGCCTGGCGGAGGTGCTCGGCATGCAGCTGCCCGGCTCGGCGGCCATTCCCGCGCCCTATCGCGAACGAGGCCAGATGGCCTGGCACACCGGCAAGCGCATCGTCGACATGGTGCATGAGGACCTGAAGCCGTCCGACATCATGACGCGGGAAGCCTTCGAGAACGCGATCGTGGTCAATTCGGCGATCGGCGGATCGAGCAACGCGCCGATCCATCTCAACGCCATCGCGCGTCATCTCGGCGTCCCGCTCGACAATGACGACTGGCAGCGCGTCGGCCATCATGTGCCGCTGCTGGTCAACCTGCAGCCGGCAGGCGAGTTTCTCGGCGAGGATTATCACCATGCCGGCGGCGTGCCCGCGGTCGTGGCCGAGCTGATGAAGGCCGGCCTTTTACCGCATCCGGGTGCGCTGACGGCGAACGGGCGCACGATCGGCGACAATTGCCGCGATGTCGAGAACCTCGACGCGGCCGTCATCCTCAGCGTCGACGCGCCGATGAAGCAAATGGCCGGCTTCATCAACCTGAAGGGGAACCTGTTCGATTCCGCCATCATGAAGACGTCGGTCATCTCGCCGGAGTTCCGCAAGCGCTATCTGTCCGATCCGGCCGATCCGGAAGCCTTCGAAGGCAAGGCGATGGTGTTCGAGGGACCGGAGGACTACCACGCGCGCATCGAGGATCCGTCGCTCGGCATCGACGAGAACACCATCCTGTTCATGCGCGGCACGGGCCCGATCGGCTATCCGGGGGCGGCCGAGGTGGTCAACATGCAGCCGCCGGCCGCGCTGCTGAAGCGGGGGGTCCACTCGCTGCCCTGCATCGGCGACGGCCGCCAGTCCGGAACGTCCGGATCGCCCTCGATCCTCAATGCGTCTCCGGAGGCCGCCGCCGGCGGCGGGCTCGCCCTGCTTCGCGACGGCGACCGCGTGCGGATCGATCTCAAGAAGGGCACCGCCGACATCCTGATCGACGACGACGAGCTTTCGCAGCGGCGGGCAGACCTCGCGGCAAAGGGCGGCTACCGCTATCCGGATCACCAGACGCCGTGGCAGGAAATCCAGCGCGGCATCGTCGATCAGCTTTCCGCTGGAATGGTGCTGAAGCCGGCGGTCAACTATCAGCGCATCGCGCAGGAGAAAGGCATTCCGCGCAACAATCACTGACAGGTTGGTGGCCGGTTGCCGTGGCCGGCGCTTTCGCCCGCGCGTCGGCCGGGTCCGGTCAGCCGCCGGCTTCCGCCTGCAACTCGCGAAGCCTGACGATGAGGTCGCCAAGCCCGTCGATCCTGGCCTGTATGTCGGTCACCCGGGCCGCCATCACCGGGTTCATCCCGACATCGGCGGTGGCGGCGCCGATGTCGCTGATTGCCTCGAGCGTTTTGGCGACGTAGGCTTCGGCCATGTCGGCGAGAACCGTATAGCGGTCCAACTCCGTCTCTGACGGCCGGTCGAGAAACCGCTCGCGCAAGGATCTGATCACCGCTTCGTTCGTCGTCATGCGTCCCCGGCCGCTCCTGATGTCACCCGCGTGGCTTGCGCGTCCGACACGTCTCCGGATCAGGTCATGCCCCGGATCGGCGTCTGCCATGTCGCTTCGGGAAACGCCCCGCGCCCCCCCCCCCCCGGCTCAACACGCTGACCAGGCGGGGACGTTCGCGATCATGCATCCATAAGCTATTCCTCATGTATGCCCGAAACCGTACATAAGGAAGCCTAAAGCTTCATTGGTTAACGATTTACTAAAACTGGACGCGTATTGTCGGTCGTGCGAGGTTAAACGGGTTTCTCGAATCACTCACGCGCCGAAGCGACAGGTTCCAACAGTCCCGTGTTCCGAAACCGGATTCTCGCATCTTTGTCGCCCGATGCTCAGTGCCACATCGTTGAGCACTCGAATCAACGGGAGTTGAAGGCGGGGGAGATCATCTACGAGGATGGAGAGCCGGTCACTCACGCCGTTTTCCCCGAGGAAGGCGTCGTCGCCATCATGGCCGAGATGCGGGACGGCCGTTCCGTCCACCAGGCGTCGGTGGGACGCGAAGGTTTCGTCGGCTATGCCATCGTGCTGGGCGGCGGTGCCGCCATGGGCCGCTCGGTGGTGCTGGTTCCCGGCGCGGCGACGTGGGTTCCGATCGGAACCTTCGACCAGGCGCTGTTGCGCTTCGTCTCCGCCCGCGAGGCGATCCTGCGCTACGGCCAGGCACACACGGTCGAACTGATGCAGCTCGTGGCCTGCAACGGCCTGCACACGGCGGACCAGCGGCTTTCTCGCTGGCTGCTCCAGACCTGCGATCGCATGGACCTGCCGAGCTTCTACATGACGCAGGAGGTGATGGCCAAGACCCTCGGCTTGCGGCGCGCAACCGTCAGCATGATCTGCGGAGAGCTGATGGATGCCGGGGCGATCGACTACTCGCGCGGCAACCTCTCCATAACCGATCGCGCCGTCCTGGAGGCACGCGCCTGCGAATGCTACGGCCGCATCCAGTTGGCCTATGCCTATCGTCACCAGCAATATGGCATGCCGTAGCGCGCAAGGTTAGAGCATTTCCGGCGAACATTGAATCGCTCTGCCGGAGGGCATCTGGCCCAAGGTCGAGGGTTTCGTCGAAGGTCG
>JBHYDY010000054.1:0-23491 GCA_051860465.1 Mesorhizobium sp. | reverse complement strand
CGCCTCTTGCTCAGATCGATCTCGGGGCGCAGAATTTCCAGGAGGGCGGTAATGGCTCGGTGTGACATTGGGCGTTTTCCTTGGTCGGAGTCGCCCAGTTGAATCGATCTTGCCGCCCTCAGCCAGCCTTGCGTCGTGCAGCGTGTTGAAACCCGCGAAATCGGGGGGCCGCTTCAACGAAATCAATGCGATGCACCCCGTGAAATCAAAACGAACTGGCAAAACGGCCAAGTCCACGAAACACGCTTTCAAAACCCGCTTCGTTGAGGTCGAAATCAATGATTTCAATGAGTTGTACCCCCTGAAATCAAAACAAAACGGAAAAATCAAACCGGAAAAAACACGCGAAAACCGGGCAGCGGCGACAGCGCAGTATAAACAAGTATTATGGGGCTCCTATACCCCCCCTCCAAATATATCTTGCTCAGTTAGTCTATGTCGAAATCCTTTTCTGGCCGACCGCGTCTCTCGACGTCGGCGACAATAGTTCACTCTATTTCGTCTCTACTGTGCAGTCGCTTATCGCAGCGATCCAATACGATGTCCGCCGAGCAACAGCCCAACCAGACGCCGCGCCTCGACGTCGATCGCCGGTAGCTGATCCTGCCAGACCGCGACGGCCTCGTCACGCAGCATCTCGGTCGGCACCGCAGGACCCCACAGCCTTTCGATCGGCAGCCGTGCCTTGCCAACCCGCTTGAACGCCTCGTTGCCGTAGCCCTTGACCAGGAAGGCCGAGCGGTAGGTCTGGGCCTTTCCCCAGATCCTAGCACGAACACCGTAGGAGAACTGGCGCGGCTTGAACACCGACAGCGGCAGATGCCGGCCCGTGCCGGTGATCCTCGTTTCCAGCCGATTGCGGCGGGCGCCGTCGAAGCGCTTCGCGGCGGTGACCACCGGGCGTGGGATGGAGGTCTGTTTGACCAGTGCTCGTCGGTGCGCGGTGTACGCCCTACGGCCTTCCTTGTTCAGCGCCATCGAGAAGGCGCGTTGGGCCTCACCCTCGCCAAGTCGGTGGCAGGCCGCCTCGAAACGAACGCGAGTGGCGTCGGCGTCGAGGACGACAAACCGCATGGACAAGTCTTTCCCGATATGACTTGCTAGAGCGCTTGAGTTCTTTCCTCACGATGGCGGGAAAAGCGATCAATGCAATGAAGCAGCCGCTACGCATTCGATCGATTACGTATGGTGACTTGCCGGACCTTACGGTTCTGTACCGGCATCTTTACCCACGTTATCCGATCTTCGCGGAAGCACTGGCCGATGATGCATTCCAGCAGGCGCTGGAAGAACCGGGAGTAACGATCCTCGCGGGCTTCCGGGACGAGCAGCTCGTGTCCGCCTGTACGCTCGTCGTAATCCCCAACGCTACCTGGGTTGGAAAGCCGACCGCCATGATCGAGAACGTGGTCACCCATTCCGATAATCGGCGGAACGGCTTCGCCGGCAAGGTGGTCAGTTGCGCCATCAGGCTTGCCTGGCGGGTAGGCTGTGCGAAGGTGCTGGTCCTCGCAGGCTTCAACGATCCGGCTGTGTCGGGCCTTTGCGCCGCGACCGGCTTCGAGCTCACGAAATACGGCTTCGAACTGCGGCGCGACGCTGCGCCTGCGCTCCGCCAGAGCGAGCAGCTTGCCTGTTGATGACTCGGTCTTGTGGAGCCAGTCGCATCTGAGCCGCGCCACTCCGGAACCGGCTCGATGGCGCCATGCGCCTTAAAAGCGGATGCGGGTGGCGCAGCGTCGAGGACGACGAGGTACATGGCGGTTCCCGAAACGCAAATCGCCCGAAGCGTTGGCTCCGGGCGAATTGGCAATCGTCCAATATCGGAAGGAATAGTTGGGCGGCCGAATCGCGTCAAGCGCATTCGTTCGATGACTCAACGCGGTGCGCGCCCCTCGTAAAACAGCGCGTTCCTCTCGGGCAGCGCTCACAGAAGGCCAACCCTTGACCGATCCACCATGGCCACCACGCATACGCCGGGCCGCCCGCCAGTTTGCAGGTCGTGCCGTGCCGGTGGCGGTCCTTCTAGTCCCCGCATCGGCGTTCGGTGTGCTGTGCGCCGGAACGGTGCTTGCAGGCTCGCTGGGCAATGTTTTTGTCGCTTCCAATGCCATGTTGGCCGGGCTTGGCGGGATCATCGCCTTCGAATTCTGGCGCGACCGCGCCGATCGGCTGCCGTCGCGCTACGTGCTGATCGTGCTGTATGCGGTGGCGGCATTATCTTTCCTGGCTCGCGTTGTTCAGGTCATGTTCTTCGACGGCCTGCGCTTCGATGAGGCACCGCAGCAGCAGATGCTCGAGATCCACCTTCTGATCGGTATATTGCACGCGGTCGGCACTGGCGCTTTCGCGCTGTCGCTCGCCTATGAACGGGGCGCAGCGCGACTGCTTGCCGAACTCAGCCAGCAATTACTGTCGCGCGCCGAGCTTGCAATCGACTATGCCGTCATCACGCTGGGCGACCTCATGGGCGAGGGCGCGACCACCTGCGATGCAGCCTCGCTGGCTTCGGCGAACCGGCGCGTCCTGGCACGTGGCGCGATCAAGGCCATCGAGGTCATCAAGGAAGATGGCGGCCTTCGCTGCAGTACGTTTGCCGCGGAGGGATACAGCGTCGAAGCGCCGGATGCGAATGCGCGGCCAGGACGCCATCCGGCCATTCTCGTCGAGAAGACAGGGGAAGCCGGCGACGGGCTGGTGAGGGTGATCTGGCGACAGGACGAGGGGCATCTGCTCATCGCGCTCATGAACATCGACGCACTGATGTTTGACGTCTATCCGTCAGCCCTGCGCGACCATTCGAGCGCCAGCATCCTCCTCACCCCCACGATCGATATCGCCCGGTTCGAGGGGACCGATCTCGCCAACGGAGCGGCCGATCCAGCCATTTTCAGTCTGGCATCGGAGCGTTACCCCGTCTCTGTCCGGCTCGAGGTCGATCGTTCCAGCCTTGCGAGCTGGAATCTGGGCAATCAGGGGGTGGCTACGCAGGTAGGTCTTTTCCTCGCGGCCCTTGTCTGCGCCCTGTCCCTCAAGATCCTGCTGCGCCGGCCGGACCCGGTCGAGGAACTGAGATCGGCGATCGCCGCCGGCCACATCCAGCCCTATTTCCAGCCGGTCTTCGACATTCCCACCCGCCGGATCACGGGATGCGAGGTGCTTGCCCGGTGGATCAGGCCGGATGGCAGCGTGACGCCGCCCGATCTTTTCATTCCGCTCGCCGAAAGCGCCGGACTGGTCGGCGAACTCACCCAAAGGATCGTGGCGGATGCCCTGGCGGTCGCGATCCAGGTCGTTCCCGGCCGCCCGGGATTTTGTTTCGCCTTCAACGTCACGCCGCAACAGATCGCCGAGCCCGGCTTCATCGACGGGCTGGAAGCCGTCATCCGAAGCCGTGGTCTGGAGCCCGAAAACGTGACGCTGGAATTGACCGAGCGCCACGGCATGATCGACCGCGCCCTTGTCGCCGAGGCCGCGCGCAAGGCCCGAGCGATCGGCTTGAAGCTCGCTCTCGACGATGTCGGAACCGGTCACAACGGCCTTTCCACCATGCAGGAAATTCCGATGGACACGATCAAGATCGACAAGCGTTTCATCGATCTCGTCGCTTCGGAGCAGACGGCGGGGCTGATCGTGGAGATGCTGGTCGCAGTCGCCCGCGAGCTTGGCCAGAAAACCGTGGCCGAGGGAATCGAGACGGAGGTCCAGTTGGCAAAGCTCGCCGAACTGGGCGTCGATGAGGGGCAGGGTTATCTCGTTTCTCGCCCCCTTCCGGCTGCTTCCTTCACCGCCTTCCTGGCTTCGCAGAGGAAGGTCGCGGCGGCGGGGTCCAGGTGGCCGATGGCGGCCTGATGCATCCGCTCGCCCGAAACGCTTTAGCGCATGTCTCCTAAAGGTGGCCCCGGTTTCGGGCCAAAGACATGCTCCAAATCAATAGACAAGCGGTTTTCGGGAGTCCTCACACACTACACGACTCTGGACCTGAATGACCGAGATCTGGCTTGTAGCCAGATATCCTGCCAGAGACCGGCGGCGGCTTGTGGAGCTGTGAGTATCCAGTGCCTGAACACCTCGAGGCCTGTTCGGAACCATAACTTTCGGCGATAGCCGTGGCTTGCCTTTTCGATGTTGGACCCGCCTCTGGTTAGCGTGTCGACGACGGTGGCGGGCTTGCGCGTCATCCATGGGACGATCGAAGAGATCGACATCGGCCAGTGGGAGAACCTTCCTTAATGGCGCAGTTACATTATCGGCACTATTGGTCTCAATTGGGACGATGCGTTTAGGATTCTGCGCGAAATCGGCCACGAGATCATAACGCTGAAGGCCCCTGAAAATTAGTATGCCGCGATCGACGATTATCTCTCTGAGGGACGACATGCCGGGAGTTGCAATGACCTGGCCATCTGCAAGGTGGATATCGACCGCTTCGAGGCCGCGCATCCCAGACTCGCGGCGATCGCTGACAGACGTGACAGCGGAGATCGCGGGGCCGACGGCGCAGCGGAGCTGCGCGTCACGGCACGACCTGGCGCTCCGTTGAAGTACGACTGGGACGCATGATGGGTCGAGGTATGCCGGCGCATCTACGACGATGGCTTGCCTGAGACCCAGGGCCAACTGATCCGGCTGATGCTCGACTGGTTCGACGATAGCGGCCGCCGGACACCGGACGCCAGCACGCTAAAGAAGAAGGAGCGCCCGCTCTGGCAAAAGATCGCACCGGGCGCCGACAACAACACGCTGGAGCTGGTCGGGCGCCATCGTCTCTTAACGCGTGAGAGAAAATCGGGGGTCGATCGGTCAACAAGGGCAGACAGCTTTGCTGGAGCCCTTGATGAAACCCCTCCCGCCCGACCGCATGGGCGGATGGGCACCGTTCGGCTACGCGGTGTCGGACCGGAAGCTGGTCATCGCCGAGAAGCACGCGGCACATGTGCGCTGGATCTTTGCTCGCTTCCTCGAAATCGGTTCGGCGACCGAACTGGCGCGGGAAGTCGGCAAGCGCGGCATCCGCACCCAGCGCGGTGGGCTGATCGACAAGAAGTACCTCTACCGGATGCTCAACAACCGGGTCTACATCG
Source organism: Mesorhizobium sp. (assembly GCA_051860465.1). Classification (GTDB taxonomy): domain Bacteria; phylum Pseudomonadota; class Alphaproteobacteria; order Rhizobiales; family Rhizobiaceae; genus Aquibium. The sequence continues at coordinate 18,407 of JBHYDY010000054.1, read as the reverse complement.
GCGAGGCCGTGCACAAGGGCGAGAGCTATGCCGGGGAACATGACGCCATCATCGATCGGCAGACATGGGACAGGGTCCATGCCATCCTGACCGAAAGCCCGCGCAAGCGTGCTGCCCGCACCCGTGCCGAGACGCCGGCCTTGCTGAAGGGATTGCTGTTCGGGCCCGACGGTGCCGCCTTCTCGCCCACCCATACGCGAAAGGCTTCTCCCGGCCAGCGATCCGGCGGCGGCGGAAAGCTCTACCGCTACTATGTCAGCCAGACGGTGCTGAAGCATGGTGCGGGATCATGTCCGATCGGCCGCGTGTCGGCGGGCGAGATCGAGGCAGCCGTCATCGACCAGCTGCGCGCCGTGTTCCGCCAGCCCGAGATTGTCGCGGGCACGTGGAAGGCGGCGCGCGTCCATGCCAACGACATCACCGAGGCCGACGCGCGCGCGGCGCTTCAGAAGCTCGACCCGCTATGGGATGAACTCTTCCCCGCCGAACAGGCCCGCATCGTGTCACTGCTGGTCGAGCGCGTGGACATCGGCACGGATCGGCTCGACGTAAGGCTGCGCGTCGACGGTCTCGGCGACCTCGTGCGGGAAATGACCATCCAAAGAGAAGAAGCCGCATGACCCGCGCCACGTCGATCCCCGACACCATCACCGTCCACGTGCCCTTCCGCGTCGCAAAGCGCGGCGGGCGCAAGGAGATGCTGTTGCCCGAGGGTGCTGCCCCGCCCCGCCAGCCCGACAATGCGCTGGTCAAGGCGCTGGCCCGCGCCTTCCGCTGGAAGCGGATGCTGGACTCCGGCCAGTTCGCCACCATCGGCGATCTGGCCGCACACGAGAAGATCTCCCACTCCTACATGACCCGAGTCCTTCGCCTGACGCTGCTCGCACCCGGCATCGTCGAGGCGATCCTGGACGAGCGTCAGGGCCCGGAAATGACAATGGCGCGGCTGCTCAATCCGTTTCCGGCGGAGTGGACGGAGCAGGGCAAATGGAACCGGTGAGTTGCATCGGACAATCCAGGCGAGGAATGTTTCCACTCCGAACCGCGATAGTCTGCAAAGCGCCCCAAATCTGGACGTCTCCTCGCGATCGAAGAACCCCCGAAACCTGAAGTTCGTGAGAGTTCAGCTCATGTGTCGTGTGAAGCCATCGGCCCGGGACTGCATTGCGACAGACCCCGGCCCGGGTATGCGAATGGTGGCCGTGAAGCCGTTCGGCGAGCGGGCGAAACGGAGCGAACCGCCGTGTGCCCTGGCCACCTGATCGGCTATGGCGAGGCCGAGGCCGGTGCCGTCTCCGGTGCGGGCCGAATTGCCCCGCGCGAAGGGCCGCACCAGCGCTTCGGCGTCCGCGGGATCCATGCCGGGGCCGCCGTCGCTCACTGCGAGGACGAGTTCGCCCCCATCGATGTTCGCTGATACGCGGACCGGCGGAGCGCCGTGGACGAAAGCGTTGCCCAGGAGGTTTCCGATCGCCCGAATCAGCGCGTCCTTCTTGACGGCGACTTCCAGATCCTCTGGGAAAGACGTCTCCACACGGCCTGTCGTGCCGGCCATGTCCAGGGCCGGCTGCAGGATTTCTCCGATGCGCACATGCCGCTCCGGCTCGTCCTCGAATCCGCGTGCATGGTCGAAGAACTGCTCGAGCATGGCCTCGATCCGGTCGACCTGCCGCCGGGCGCCCCCGAGCAGCTCCGGATCGACGTCGTCCAGCATGGCGAGCGACAGGCGAAGCTTGGTCAGGGGCGTCCGCAGGTCGTGGCTGACGCCTGCGAGCATGATAGCCCTGTCCGCTTCCGCCTGGCGGATGCGCTGCGTCATCCTGTTGAGCGCATGAGACACGGCGGCGATCTCCCGCGGCCCGGTTTCTTCGAGGACCGGGAGGTTCTCGACGTTCTCCATCCGGTCGACCTGCTGCTCAAGAAGGGTGAGGGGCCTCGCCACGCGACGCTGCAGCGCGATGCCTCCCACGACCGCCGCAAGCAGGGCGATCGCGAATATACCCAGAAGGCCGCGGATCGGATCGGCGATGCGACGCGTGCGGATCGAGATCCAGACGGGCGGATCATTGGTGGGCAGTCGCATCCAGAATTGATCCTGATCGTCCAACCGCCATTCGGGCACGACGAAGCCTCCGGACTGTCGCTCCAATGCCTGCAGGAAGAAGCGGCCGAACAGGCTGGGCGCGATGTCGACGTTTTCGGGCGGGGTGCTGGCGACCTTGACGCTCAGATGTTCCTGTTCGTCGAGGGCCTGCAGGACCGTCACCTGTTCGGCGGATTCCAGGCGATCGAGCGACTTTGCCAGCGCGTTCAGCATGTCCGCGGTGATGGTGGCGCCGAACTCGGCAGCCGGGCGGATGACGATGACGCTGACCAGCACGAATGAAAGGAGAAGGGCGGCGATATTGGTTGCCAGCATGACCGCCACGGTCTGCATGTGGAAGGTCTTAATCATGACGGACCGCGAGGACATAGCCCACACCCCATACAGTCTTGATCAGCTCCGGATTGTCGCCGGGGTCGCCGACGGCCTTGCGCAGCCGCGCGATCTGGACGTCGATCGCCCGGTCGTTGACATCCGCATCCCGGCCGAAGGCCCTCTCGATGAGCTGCACGCGGCTGAGCGGGTGGCCGCCGGCCCGCGCGAGAGCCGCCAGCAGCGCGAATTCGCGGCTCGTCAGTTTCAGAGCCAGTCCGTCGCGCGTCACGGTCATGGCGGACAGGTCGATGTCGAGAGGTCCGGCCCGAACCATGTCGGCTAAGCCGGCCGGCCCGCCCGCTCGCACCCGCCGCAGCACGGCGGCCAGTCGCGCGACCAGTTCCCGCGGCTCGAACGGCTTAGGCAGATAGTCGTCCGCGCCCGTTTCGAGCCCGATGATCCGGTCGATCGGATCGCCGCGCGCCGTGAGCATGATGATCGGCGTCAGGTCACCCGCCGTCCGCAGCCGGCGGCAGATGGCAAGGCCGTCCTCGCCCGGCATCATCAGATCCAGAACGATCGCGTCGGCGGGAGCGCGTGACAGCTCCCGGTCGAGGGCGCGGCCGCCATCGGCCTCCCGCGTATCGAATCCATGCCCGGAGAGGTAGCGTCGCAGCAGCGTCCGCAGTTCTGGGTCGTCGTCGACGACGACGATTCGGCTCGGTCTGTCCTTCATGCCGGGCAAACTCGCATGGATATTCAGCCACTGGGGAAATGAATTTGTATCAAACTGCTACAATTCGACCCATTCGTAACAGGGCGACACGACTTGGGCTTTTTCGGCAATGCCGCCGAAACATCGGGCGCGCATGTTCCTTCCGGTTGGGAGACGGGACGTCGACCCAAGGCCAGATCGAAAGAGGAACGTCAGATGTCGAAAACCTTCGCATTCCGCAAAGTCGCCTTGTCGCTGGCCGCGGGATTGGCGGTCGTGACGGCGACGCAACATGCGCATTCCGCGGAGACCGATCAGGAAAAGGCAGCCGCGAATTTCCAGCTGGCCGACGCGAACTCGGACAATGCGCTGAGCAAGAGCGAGTTCATTACATTCATTGATCTGAGCGCCGCGTCCAATCTGGGCCGCGCCGGCCTCATCAAAAAGAACCGCCGATACGACACCGCGTTCTCCCGCGCGGACGCGAATGGCGACGGGGCCGTGACACCGGCCGAACTGTCGGAACTCGGCTACTGATTTCCGGCAAGACGCGCGTGTCGACGAAGGAACGGGACAGGCGTCGCCGTAACAGGCAGGTTCTTGGAACGTGCAGCCACTGCACGGCATACGCCATGCACAGGAAGACCCGGAAGCGGAAGCGATGACGACATCAACGGAACCAGCTGCCGGGCAGCCAGAGACCGCAACACTTCCGCTCCTCGAAAACGGAAAGGGGTCGGGAGCGGGCACGCGCGTACGTTCCCCGGCTCTCATTCTCCGCGTCGCGGTTGCGATCACACTCGTCCTCACCGCTGCGGTGGTCGGCATGTATTTTCAGGGTCCGTGGGTGCGGGCCTTCTTTGACCTGACCGCCCTGGAACCCGGAGCAGGCGCCCGGCAACCGATAGCGGCGCCCGTCGACCGGACACCGTCGCCCGAGCGGGTCGCCAGGATCGAGAGCGGTGATGTGCTGGCACTCGGCGAGTTGCGACCGCGGGGCGGGGTCGTTATCGTCGGGGCCCCTTTCGGCTCCGGCGATGCACGCGTCAGACAACTCCTGGTTTCGGAGGGCGACACGGTCAAGGCAGGCGACTTGCTGGCCGTCCTCGACAGCATCATCCAGTACGAGGCGGCGGTGATGACGGCGGAAAACAATGCGAACACCGCCCGCGCGATCCTGGATCAGAAGAAGGTGCAGGCTACCTCGGCGGAAGCCGAGACCCGAGCAAGTCTTGAGAGCGCGCGCGCCTCGCTTGCCCTTGCCGATTCGTCACTGGCGCGCGTGAACAGCCTTCTGGGGCGGGGCACGGCGTCAGAGGCGTCCCGAGACGAGGCCCAGTCGCGCGCCGATGCCGCGCGAGCCGATGTGACGCGGCTCGAGGCCTCGCTCATGCGGTACCAACCCGGACCGAATGGCGTGCCGGTGGATGTCGGCGTTGCCGAAGCCGACCTGTCCTCCGCCGAAGCGGCTCTGGAACGTGCGCGCCGCGATCTCGACCGCGCCCGCATCCACGCCCCCCGCGACGGGGTAATCGTCGACGTGGCGGTGAGTGAGGGGGAGCGGCTGCCGCAGTCGGGACTGTTGCGGATGGGCGATATCGGGCGGATGGAAGCGGAGCTCGAAGTTTTCCAGTCCAACGTTCCCCGCGTCGAGGTCGGGCAGCCCGTTTCCATCGTCTCCGACGTGACGGGCGATGCGCCGCTCCTCGGCAAAGTCGCGAGGATCGGCACGATCGTCGGCCGGCAGAGCGTCACCGCCGACGATCCGGCGGCGAACACGGATGCGCGGGTGGTCCGCGTGATCGTCGAACTCGACGAGCCCTCCAGCGCCCGCACCGCGCGCCTCGCCGGCCTGGAAGTCGTCGCCCGCATCGCCGTCGCTAGCGGCGGCACCAACGGTGGGGATGGCAAGTGACACCCATTCTCACGAAGCTTCTCGGCCGGCTGCCGATCGGTTTCCTGCAGCTGACGCACAATCCGGGACGGCTGATGGCGGCGCTCGCGGGCGTCGCCTTCGCGAACGTGCTGGTTTTCGTGCAGCTTGGCCTCGCGGGCTCGATGCTCGAATCCGTCGCGACGCCCTACAAGCTCTTTCGTCCCGATCTCCTCATGATCTCGGCAAGCGGGGCGGAGACGCTTTCGGACGCCTCGAAGATACCTCGCCAGTGGATGATCCGTGCCCTCTCGCACCCGGACGTGGCGGGCGGCACGGCGATCCACCTCGGACAGGCGAAATGGCTGTCGGGTCAACAGACCTCCTCTTCCATCCAGTTCATCGCGTTGAGCCCGGAGGACGAAGGCTTCATCCGGCCGGAGCTGTCGGAACCGCTGGCCAGCCTTGCATTGGAAGACACGGCCCTGGTGGATCTGAGAACGAGATTCATCGACATGCGGATATTCGAAAGCGCCAGCCCGGACGCGCCTCTCACGTTCGAAATGCAAAACCGCCAGCTTCGGGCGGTCGGATCGATCTCTGTCGGGGGCGGCTTCGGGGGCGACGGCGTGTTCTTGGTGTCGGACCAGACGTTCTTTCGCCTCTTCCCGCAGCGAAGTTCGGCTGCGCCCAACCACATCCTGCTGGAACTCCGCCCGGGAGCAAATGGCGAAAGGGTTGCCGCGGAGCTCGCCCAGCTCTTTCCCGAGGACGCCGTGCGCGTTCGCCCGCTCGCCGCCGCGCTGGCCGAGGAACAGCGCTACCAGATGACCGAACGGCCGACGGGTCTGATCTTCGCGTTCGGCGTCGGCATCGGTCTCATCGTCGGAATCGTCATCGCCTATCAGGTGCTGGCAACCGACGTCGCCGACCACATCCGGGAGTATGCCACGTTCAAGGCCATGGGCTACCGGATGCGATTCTTCGTCGGTGTCATTCTCGAAGAGGCGTTGATCCTCGCCGCGATCGGCTTCTGGCCCGGACTACTCTTCTCGCAACTGTTCTACGTTACGCTCGCGCACCTGACCAACATCCCGATCGCCATGACCACCGAGCGCGCTCTCGCCGTCTTCGTCGGAACCGTCGTGGCATGTTCGCTTTCCGGCCTGATGGCGATCCGCAAGCTCAAGGCCGCCGATCCCGCCGATCTCTTCTAGGGGCAATCCATGGATGCCGCGCCGATCACCATATCCGGTCTCGATCACACGTTCGGGGAAGGCGAAGCCGGCAAGCAGGTGCTGTTCGGAATCGACCTCCAGGTGGAGCGGGGTTCGCTGACGGTGCTGATGGGCCCTTCCGGGTCGGGCAAAACGACGCTTCTCACCCTGATGGGCTGTCTTCGCGACGTTCAGTCAGGAAGCGTGCTGTTGCTGGGCACCGAACTGAACGGTGCCGACGAGGAGACGCAGATCTCCTTGCGTCGCCGGCTCGGCTTCGTCTTCCAGGCGCACAATCTGCACGACAGCCTGACGGCCCGGCAGAACGTGTTGATGGCGCTGCAGGTGCATGGTCGCGGCGCACCCGAGCACCACCGGCGGTCGGTCAGCCATCTTCTCGAAACGCTAGGGCTGGGCAAGCGGATGGACTACCTGCCCGCCAATCTTTCGGGCGGGCAGAAGCAGCGTGTCGCCATCGCACGCGCGCTTGTCTCCAATCCGGAGGTGGTTTTCGCCGATGAGCCCACCGCCGCGCTGGACAAGGCGAGCGGGCATGCCGCGGTTACCTTGCTGAAAGATCTCGGCCGGCTTCGCGGCACGACTACGGTCATGGTCACGCACGATCCGCGCATTCTCGAACTCGCCGACAAGATCGTCACCCTCGAAGACGGCGCGATCGTGCGCAACGAGGCGCCCGCGCGCGCGGGGTAAGGCCCGGCAAGAGATGCTGTTGCCGCCCCGGGTTCTTTCTCAGCGAGCGCACGCGACGTCGACGCCTCGCGCGCTAAGCGCATGGCCGGCAGTTCGCCCGTGGTGCATTGAACGCGCTGGTCGGCGACCTCGCGACACGATGCGGCCAGATGCGCTTCGAACGCTGCCCAGCTGTCGAATTTGCGACCGGCGACCGCGTTCTTCTTCACATAGCCGACGCCGCGCTCGTGTCGCAGGCCTTGGGATACCGCCAAGACCGTGAGATGCTACGGGAGAGCATCACCCGGGCGGCCCCACGTGTCAGCGAATGCCCGCGCGCATGAAGCTTTGCACGAAGGCGCGCTGGAACAGCAGGAACGCGATCAGGAGTGGCGCCGAGGTTGCCAGCGCGGCGGCGCTGATCACGGCCCAATCGATGCCTTGATCGACCGAAGCGAAGACCTGCAGCCCCACGGTGACGGGTCTCGTGGTGACCGAGCTCGTGACGATCAGCGGCCAGAGGAAGTTGTTCCAGTGGAAGCTGACCGACACCAGGCCATAGGCGACATAGACGGGCCTGGCCAGCGGGACATAGACGCGCCACAGCACCGTCAGCGGCCCCGCGCCCTCGATCACCGCCGCCTCTTCAAGCTCCTTCGGCACCTGCCGGAACGTCTGGCGCAGAAGGAAGATGCCGAAGGCCGACGCGACATAGGGGATGGCGATCCCGGCGAGGCTGTCGACGAGGCCGATGCGGCTGACGGTCGCATAGTTCTGCACCATCAGGATCTCGGGCGCGACCATAAGCTGGACGAGGATCAGCGCAAAGAGGGCACCCGCGCCGGGAAAGGTCCAGCGGGCGAAGGCGTAGGCGGCCAGCGTGCACAGTACGAACTGCGCCGCAAGGATGCCGGTCACGAGGATTGCAGTATTGAACATATAGCGCCCGAACGGGGCCGCGGCCCAGGCGCGTTCGAAGTTTCCGGTCGTCAGCGGCGCGAAGAGGGAAAAGCGGGTCAGATACTCCGGCGGATGGATGGCTGCCCAGACCGCGAAAAGGATCGGCGACAGCCAAAGGACTGCCAGAACCCAGGCGCCGACAATCTCGAGCGACGGCGTGCGGCCGGTCATCGGTAATGTGTCCGCTTCTCGATCAGGCGGAACTGCACCGCTGCGACGAATCCGAGAATCGTCAGAAGCAGGATCGTCAGGGCCGAGGCCTGCGCGGTATCCCAGAACTTGAACCCGGCCTCCCAGATGTGGAACAGCAGGAGGCTGGTCGCGTTGTTGGGCCCGCCTTGCGTCATGATGAAGATGTGGTCCACCACCCGGAACGCATTGATGAGCGCGTTGACCGCGATGAACAGCGTCGTGGGTGCCACCAGCGGAATGAGGATGCGCCGCACATAGGTCCACCGCCCGCAGCCCTCGATCTGCGCCGCTTCGGCCAGCGCGGGGGGCACGGCCTGGAAGGCCGCGAGGTAAAAGATCATGAAAAACCCTGCTTCCTTCCACACCGCCACGACGATGACGGCCCAGAGGGCGGTTTGGTCGGACCCGAGCCAGTTGGTCGAAGGCAGGCCGAAGACGCCGTTCAGGATCTGGTCGAGCAGGCCGAAGCCAGGGGTGTAAAAGAAGAGCCAGATGTTGGCCGCGGCCACCATTGGCAGGATGGTGGGGGTGAAGAACGCCAGCCGCGCGAAGGCCCGACCCGGCATCCGCCCGTCGACCCAGAACGCCATCAGGAAGGCGAGCACGATCGAGGCCGGAATCGTCGCTGCGGCATAAATCGCGCTGTTCCAGAGCACCTTCATCAGCACCGGGTCGTTCAGCATGGCGACGTAGTTGTCGGCCCCGATCCATTGGGCCGGGCGCCGGCCGCGCGGGGTGGTGTGCAGGCTTTGCCAGAACGCAAGGAGGGCGGGGTAATGCGTGAACGCCGCCAGAAGCACGAGGCCCGGCGCGATCAGGAGATAGGGAACGAGTTGGATCCGGCGCATGGGGTGGCGGGTGGCCCTGTCAGCAGGGCCACCCGGAAGCGTGTCAGCGATAGGCCGCGAGAATGCGCATGGCTTCCGCCTGCGCCTCGGCCAGCGCATCGGCCGGGGTCTTCTGCCCCAGGATCGCGGCCTGCAGCGCGTCGTTCAGGACGCGCGTCACCCGCTGGTTCTCGTGCGTGGACAATTCCGGCGTGGCGAATTCAAGCTGATCGCGCGCGACGGTTGCGGGCGGGAATTCCGCGGCATAGGCCTTCATCGCCTCGGTTTCCCAGGCGGCGGGGCTGACCGCGACGTACCCGGTCTTGATCGACCAGTCGGCCGCCATCTCGGGCGAGGTCACCCATTTGGCGAATTCGAAGGCGGCCTTCTGCACATCCTCGGGCACGGTGTTGAAAATGAAGAGGTTGCCGCCGCCCGTGGGGGCGCCGGGCCGCTTGTTGGCCGGCAGCATGCCGACGCCGAAATCGAAGGGCGAGTTGGTGCGGATGTTGGTCAGGTTGCCCGTCGTGGTCCAGATCATCGCGCTTTCGCCTTCGAAGAAGGCTTGCGGCGTCGCTCCCCATTCGATCACCCCCGGCGCCATCACGCCGTGCTCCTTCGACAGCGCCACCAGAAATTCGGCTGCCTCGATCACGCCCGGCGCATCGAAATACACTTCATTTCCGTCGGCGTTCATCAGGAAGGCGTCGTTGGCGGTTGTCAGGCCCTGGAACAGCCAGTAGGGAAAACCGCTCGTCGGGATGCGCACGCCCCAGCGAGTGACGTTGCCCGCGGCGTCGCGCTTCACGAGCTTCTGGCCCGTCTCGACCATCTCGGCCCAGGTCTTGGGCGGCGTCTCGGGGTCGAGGCCCGCTTCGGCGAAGGCGGCCTTGTTCCAGTAGAGGACCGGGGTCGAGCGCTGGAACGGAAGTGACCAGACCTTGCCGCCGACCTGGCCGTTGGCGAGAAACGCCGGGTAGAAGTCGGTCAGGAACGCCCGGTCGGCATCGGTCGTGGCCAGATCGTCAAGCGCCACCAGCACGTCCTCGTCATAAAGCGTGAAGGTATCAACCGCGAGCAGCACAGCCATGGCCGGGCTGTCGCCGCCGCGGATCTGCGTCAGCGTCCGGGCGATCGTGTCCTGGTAGCTGCCGGTATAGACCGGGGTGACCTTGATGTCGGGGTTCTGCGCGTTGAAGGTCGCGGCGTATTCATCGATGATCGCGGTGATCGGGCCGCCGACCGCCACGGGGAAGTTGAACACGACTTCGGTCTGGGCTAGAGCGCCCTGGGCTAGGCCCAACACGAATGCGCCGGCAAGAGTGAGGCGGGTGAAGGTCATCAGGATCGTTGCTCCATTTGGGGGGGTGAGACGGGGGTGACGGCAGCGGCGGGCTCGACCCGCCGGTCTTCCGCGCCGAAGAAATGCGCGTCGTCGGTTGCCCATGCGAGGGTGAGGCGTGTGCCGGGCGGAGGGGTCGCGGCACCGGGCAGACGAAGGGCGATTCGGGTGTTTCCGGCCCGGCAGAGCGCAAGGGTCTCGGCGCCGAGATAGTCCTTCGCCTCGACGGTCACGGGCAGGCCGTGGCCGGCGATATGGAGCGCCTCCGGGCGAACGCCGAACAGGGTCGCCCCGTCCGGGACGCCGGGCGCGAAGGTGGTTCCGGCTACAACCGGCCCGTTCGGGCCCTGCTCCAGCGGCATCAGGTTCATCGCAGGCGCGCCGATGAACCGCGCGGCGAACGCGTCACGAGGTCGGGCATACAAATCGGCCGGCGCGTCTTCCTGCACGATGCGGCCGTCCTTCATCAGGACGATGCGGTCGGCCATGCTCATCGCCTCGGCCTGATCATGGGTGACGAATATCACGGTCAGGCCCAGCTTGCGCTGCAGCGCGCGCAATTCGTGCCGCATCTCCTGCCGCAGAAGCGCATCGAGATTCGACAGCGGCTCGTCCATCAAGAGGATTGGCTTGCGCGCTACGACCGCGCGCCCCAACGCCACCCGCTGCTGCTGACCGCCGGACAGCGCCGCCGGCTTGCGGTCGAGAAGGCTGCCGAGGCCAAGCAGATCGGCCGCCTCGGCCAGCCGCTGCGCCTGTTCGGCCCTTGGCGTCCGGCGCACCTGAAGCCCGAACAGGATGTTGTCGCGCACTGTGAGATGCGGAAACAGCGCATAGTTCTGGAACACCATGGCCAGGCCGCGGGTCTCGGGCGGCGCGCGGGTCACGTTGCGGCCGTCTATCTCGATCCGGCCGGAGGTCGGATGGTCGAGCCCGGCGATCAGCCGCAGGGTCGTGGACTTGCCGCAGCCGGAAGGCCCGAGCAATGTCACGAAGCTCCCCTGCTCGACGGTCAGGGAAATACCGTCGAGCGCCGCGGCCTTGCTCCGCGGCCAGAGTTTTCGAACTGTGTCGAGCGTTATCATTGCCGCAGTCGTTATCGCCGACACGTGACATTCGTGTAACATCTTGTGAGGATGTTCGCGTCGCGCGACTTAGAAGAAGGCTGATTGTGACATGCCCGCGGCGCGGGCAAGTTCCGCGACGGACGGGACACTGTTTATTGCGTGTAAATCCGGTGGAGCGTGGCGGCAAGCACGCCAGAAACGCCGTCGAAGCGGCCGCCCAGCGGATGCGTGTTTAGATGACATCGCCTCGGAGATCCTCCCGAACGGCCTGCAGAGCTCCTCCGTCAGGCACCGTTGGCGAATGGCAGCTATACCATCGCCGCGGTCCGAAACCTGTCAGTCGGGAATCGGCCCCAAAGCGTCGGTGGGACCGCATGCGCCAACGTCGTGTTTGGGCAAGTTGGCAGGCTGGCTCGCCATCAACATCGCGAATCGTCTTTGCCGCCGGACTCCCATGTCTTCAGTTCCACGTGCTATCACGGTTGCGCAAAAGCTCCCCCGGTATGCTCAGCACCTGAGACGACCTCACGTTTACTCTCAGTCGATTGACCGGTAACGAAGGTTCGATCTCTGTTCCATCTCGCCGAGCGCCGCTGGCATCGAAGTGTTCAGGCATAGCGCTCAAAAAGAGATGCGATCTCAGTCTGTTACGGGCTCTGAACCAATTCCGCGCAGTCATCAGTACCAGAGAATATCGGGCCGAGAGAGCACTTTCACGCCTCATGGCGCGGACGCCAGTGCTCAGCCTCTTCCCCATAACCCTCGAAAACAACAAGAAAATCCGGCCGCGGCCGAGCGGGGAGAACGCTTTCGTGAGGGCGAGTGGCGGAGAGAGAGTCCGCTAAACTCGTGTTTGACGGCGTTCACATGCATCCGTCAACGTCTATGATTCAAAGGGCATTTCTGCCGCCCACGTTTGCGAACGTCCGTCGCTGTATGCTACTATCCCCAAACAAAGTAGGGGAAGAAGTAGGGGAAGGCGATGGCGCGCACGCTTCACAAGCTCAAAGAGGTTACCGTCCGGTCAGACCGGCTTAAGCGCGGTCGGCACGGCGACGGGGGCGGGCTTTACCTTAACGTTTCCGCGACCGGCTCGAAGTCCTGGGTCTTCCTTTGGAAGCGTGACGGGAAGGCGCGGGAAATGGGGCTGGGTTCATATCCTGCCGTGTCACTCGCAAAGGCGCGCGACCATGCAAGACAAGCGCGCGAAGAGGTTGCCGCCGGGCGCGACCCGATCGAGGCGCGCAAGCAGGAAACCGAACCGACGTTTGGCGAATGTGCCGACAAGTTCCTCGCTTCGATGGAATCACAATGGCGTAATGAAAAGCACAGAGCACAATGGCGCATGACGTTGACCGAATATGCCGCGCTCATGCGGGACAAGGACGTTTCGACCATTTGCACCGACGACGTGCTGCGCGTCCTGAACCCGATATGGCAGAGCAAGCCGGAAACCGCTTCCCGGCTTCGCGGCCGCATAGAGCGCGTGCTCGACTTCGCGAAGGCTCGCGGATGGCGTCACGGTGAAAACCCTGCTCTCTGGCGCGGTCACTTGAAAAACGTCCTTCCGGCACGCCAACGGCTTTCACGCGGTCACCATGCGGCAATGCCCTACGCCGACGTTCCCGCCTTCATGGGCCAGCTACAAAGCCGGGAGGCGACGGCCGCGATTGCGCTGCGCTTCCTAATCCTCACGGCCGCGCGTGCTGGCGAGGTACTGGGCGCGACATGGAGCGAGTTCGATCTCGAAAAGGCGCTCTGGACGATTCCCGCCACCCGCATGAAGGCAAAGCGGGAGCACCGCGTCCCGCTCTCGAATGAGGCGCTGAACATCGTGACCGAGCTATTCGAGCTTCGCACCGCGTCGCCCTATGTCTTCCCGGGACAGAAAGCCAACAAGCCGCTTTCCAACATGGCGTTCGCGAAGCTCATGGAGCGGATGGACATCACCAACATAACCGCGCACGGCTTCCGTAGCAGTTTCCGGGATTGGGCGGGCGACGCGACCAACTTCCCGCGCGAAATCGCCGAGCACGCGCTTGCGCATAACGTCGGCGACGCGACCGAGCGCGCCTATCGCCGCGCGGACGCTATCGAGAAGCGCCGCAAGATGATGCAGGCATGGGCCGACTATTGCGGCCGCGAGACGAGCGGGAAGGTCATTCAGTTCGGCCGGAGCGCCTAAACCGACTGGCGATACCGTCGCTGACCGACAGTGTTCCCGGGAACCGCCGTAGTCCACCCGCTATTCACACGCGTCCAGATCACATTTTGGTTGATCCCCTCGCCATGCATTTTTTTTCCTGTAACGCTTTGTTCGCGGCTGCCCATAGAAGCCGCGAGCGAACAGGGGAGGGTGCCAAAAGATACCGGTTCCACGGATTTAGAACCCTGACACGACGCAAATGCTTCAAAGCACTACGCCGCAGTAAGAACCAAACGCTACATGACCTTCCCGAAGGAGCACCGGGCGAAACTCCACAGCACCAATCCGATCGAGCGGCTCAACGGCGAGATCAAACGGCGGACCGACGTCGTTGGCATCTTCCCCAACGACGACGCCATCGTCCGCCTCGTCGGAGCCCTCCTGCTCGAACAGAACGACGAATGGGCCGTCCAGCGCGCCCGCTACATGACACTGGAAAGCGTCGGCCAGTTGAGCGATGATCCCCTCCTCAGCCTGCCAGCCGTGGCGCGCTGATCAGCCCGGCAATGCCGGACAGCACGGCGACCAATGCCGCCAGCTACACCACGCGGTGGGACACGATCCGATGGCATCCAGTGGATTCTTCAGCAATCGAAATCCAATGGGCATGGAGCGGCATGGCGGGGCCGGGGCTACTTCCGGACCAAACAGGCACTCATCCGCGCCTGTGCCCACCTAGCGGCCGAAATTGAACCATCTGCGCGCGCCGTCCTAGACGAGCTTCCGGCGCGGATCAGTCGTCAGGCATCTGAAGGCGACTGGAGATCAAATTCAAACTCGAAGGCGGTCAGCATGCCGAATCGGCACGGTGCCAGTGGCCGCTCAAATGGGTCTATCAAGAGATGAGCGAGCGCGATTATTCCAAGATTTCGCCGGCCGTGTGGAGGTCGGCACGGTTTATTCGCCTAGGATGCGAGGGGCGTGTTCTGCACCTCTACCTCATGACGAATGAGCATGTGAACAGTCCGGGTTGCTACCGCCTCCCGGACCTCTATGCCTGCGCCGACCTTGGCTGGGAGCAGGACAAATACCTTTTGCACCGTGCCGGTCTTCAAGCGGCCGGACTGATCGATTTTGATGAGGAATCCAGCTTCGTCTTTATCGAGCGATGGATGAAGCACAACCCGCCGACCAACGACAAGCACAGTCTCGGGATGCTTCGCCGCATTCAGGAAATTGACAGCGACCGACTCCGGGAGAAGGCGCTCGAAGCGTTCCAGGCTGTTGATAGTGTCCGCCTCGAAAAGCAGGAAGAGGCGAAGGCAGAGAAGGAGGCAAAGGCGGCGGAACGGGCCGCCCGGATCGGGACGGGTGGCACTCTATCGCACCTCATGAACACCCGCATCATGGGGGGCAGCAGATGATGGCCGAAACCCTCAATACCCTTTCGATAGCCTATGCATACCCTTCGGAAAGGCAGTTTTCGCGCTCAGATAGCCTATCGATACACCAAGACCCAAACCCAGACCAAAACCAAGACCAAAACCAAGACCCGTCAACCGGAATGGAGGAGGCAATGCCTTCAACGTCTCTGAAGCCGAACCGCCGCAAAGGGCTATTGAAGGGGAGGCTCTTCGATGAATGAACCTCACCTTCCCTCGTGGCGACAATTCCGGAGCAGAACTCTGAATCGGACAAGATGGCACTACGAGAGGCAATCACGGAAGCCGCACGGATTGGTCTTCGCGGCGGCGGGAGACCAAAAAAGCTAGTGAGAAATCCGCTCTACGAGCCGCCGAGCAAGGCTGGCGCGGCGTGGTCGCGTTTGTACGGCACATGTCGCGCTTTCGGCGAATGGGCGAACGAAGAAAACATCCGCCTCGCCATCGAAGGGCTTTGCGAACGCCGCAACGACCAGTCGCGCAACATTGCCGCAGTCCGGCGAGCGATTGTCGCGCTTACCTCGATTGAAATAGTGTTCCCGCCTCATGACGAACCCCACCACATTGAATAGGGGCGATAGAACCGGTTTCTTATTCGGGACCATGTCCCGTTTCGCCGCTCGCCAGCTAAGAAAGGCCCTGCTCGATGCCGACGCCCTCGAAGCCGCCTGAAGCCGAATCGGATAAGCCGCTGCTCGCCGTGAAGGATGACACCGTCGTCATAGCCGGTGAGGGCACGCTCCATAAGGCTTTCGGCTCGAAGAGTGATGTCTTCCTCCAAGGTCTAGTCTCACAGATCGTCAACATCGGCTCCCAGGGCGCAAAGCCCGACGAAAAGGGCATGGCCTATGTGGCCAGCATGATTGCAGGGATCCAACCGCGCGACGAAGCGGAGGCCATGCTCGCGGCCCAAATGGCGGCCGTGCACAACGCCACGATGACGTTCGCCAGGCGGCTCGCCCACGTCACCACGATCCAACAGCAAGATTCGGCCGAACGCGCCTTCAACAAGCTCGCCCGCACCTACGCGGCGCAGCTCGAAGCCCTGAAGCGATACCGGACAGGCGGTCAGCAGAAAATCACCGTGAAGCACGTGACGGTCAACGAAGGCGGCCAGGCCATTGTCGGCAACGTCTCGCATGGCGTTCGTGAAAACAGCCAACCAACTAAAGCCGGGGGCACATCATGAGCAATCGTATTCCTGTCTTGGCGAACGATATTCGCCGCGCCCACGTCGGTACTCTGGATGGATTGAACACTGCGGCCGAACGCGCCCTAGAAGCTGGAGCCGCACTGGTGGAAGCCAAGAGCCTCGTCGGTCACGGCGAATGGCTACCATTCCTTGCCAGTACCGGCGTTCCCGAACGTTCCGCGCGCCGCTACATGCTACTACATCGCGCCGGCTTCAAATCGGCCATGGTGGCCGAAATGGGCTTTGCGAAAGCAGAGCAATACGCAAGCGCAGGCCTTGCCAAGCTTCCCGCTGAAGGCCGCGCCAGATGCGCCGGAGGTTTCGAGACTGCCGGCGTCCATAGTTTCGAATCCCTAGCGTACTGGTGGCAGGAGGCAGAAGGCATCAGGTACTGGCACGTACAAACCATCGACGACGAAGCTATTGCGGTACAGCCGCGCGGACTGGTCCAGCCTTGGCTCCTAGCTGTTCTTCATGACGGTGCACATAGACGCTTTGACAGATACGGGGAACACGAGGTGCCTGTTGCTGAGGCCGTCGCATTCATCAACGAGGTGGGGGGGCAGGGTGGTAGAAAAGAATAACATCTACCTCATGAGCCTAGCCCCTCGATGCCATGCCAGGGCGAAGCGGACGGGGTGCAGGTGTCGTGCGCCAGCGGTGAGGGGCTGGAACGTCTGCCGGGTGCACGGCGCACGCGGTGGCGCTCCCGAAGGCAAGGCCAACGGCAACTATCGACACGGCGGTCGGACGAAGCGCACGATGGTGTCTCGCGCGGCGGTCGCGGCCCTCGTTCGCCTATGCCGCCAGTCGATGGATGAGCTGTAGACCATGAGGATGGATATCGTATTTCTCCTACCGCTCATGGGAACGCTGCTGGGTGTGGCGGGCTTCTTTTTCTCACCTTGGCTGTTCTGGATCGGTGTAGCGGCATGCTCTCTCAGCCTCTTTCTTGATTTGGCCTCCGGAGTGTTGAAGTTGCCGATCCTGCCCGCAACAGCAATCGGCGCTGGCGCGCTAGTCATCGGCCCTTGGTATATCGGCGCTGGCGCTGGTCTCGTTTTCTACGCGTCACTTGAAGTAGCTGCGATGCTGCTGGCAGGTCGGCGCCACAGGCCATGATTTCGACTATGGTTCGTCCTTGCCTTTGAACGCGCGGAGAAATGACGATGAAAACGTTACTGCTTGCCCTTGCCGTCACGATGTCGCCCGCTGCTGCGTGGGCGGGGTGTTTCAGCTACTATGAACACGATCTCGCCGCGATCCCCATGGTCGAGTTGTGCGCAAAGGATCAGTGCGTGACGGCGGGCACGCTCAAGTCATGCGGGAATGTCCACGGTGGCTATACGATCTACGACAACGGTTGGAGCACGCACTTTTCGGTAGAGCGCGACAGCACGGTGATCGTATCAAGCGACGGGACAATTATCCCGGAGGATGAGTTCAGTTGCCGCCGAGTTGATGGCGAGTACGGATGCGGCGGAGACTAAGCCACCCTGCCCCACCGCTCGCGCGCCAGTGAACGGAGGAAAGATGCGAACCCTTCTGCTTTCTCTTGTGGTCTTGCTCGCGCCTGCGAGCGGACATGCGATGTGCGTCGACTACCGGGAAGGCGGTCCCTTGCCGCCGGCCTTCCGGCTCTGCCTAGGAGATCAGTGCGAGACGACCACGCTCGTGCACGAGTGCGGCAACATCCACATGGGCAGTTTCTCGTTCGAGAACGGCTGGTATATCTCCGGCGGCGATGCCTCATGGTCGGCCGATGGAAAGCCCTATCGGTTCTTCCGCATCAACGAGGTGGACGTCCCTCGCCCGGAATGGTCCAGTGTTTCATGCGAAGGCGACGCCGACGAGGTGTGCGCCGCCATTGGCAACATCCTATTTGAGCAGCCTTCCCCCGAAACAGCGGCCGCCATCGATGCATGGAACACCGCTCACTACGAGTGTCGGATGATGGAGACGCGGGATGGCAAGCCGCTCAGCCTCTCCGAATCCGATGGACGATGCAAGGCAAGGGCGAAACTGAACGATACGCTTGTGAAACTTGGCCAGTGCTGGGATTCCGACGAGCAATCCTGGGAGCAGTGCCACTAGGCTGCCCCGCGCGCCGCGCCCTCGCTGAAAACAGACGCGTAACAGACGGTGGCCGGGAATTTTGTCAGGCCATAAGGGCGCGAGAAGCATCAGCCTTCAGGGGGACGCTTGCCTGCCCGTGCGGGGCTGCTTACGAATTTGCAGCAAGGAGGGTCTAAGTGTCTGCTCCAAAAAGAAGTGAGTGATTTCAGCGGGTTGTGATTCAGTCGGATTGCTGAGATTCGACGGAGA
>JBHYDY010000053.1:0-23532 GCA_051860465.1 Mesorhizobium sp. | reverse complement strand
GTCCGCTGTCGTCGACTGGTTCAGCCGCCGCGTCCTGTCTTGGCGGCTCTCGATCATGCTGGAGGCGAACTTCTGCATCGAGGCTGTCACGGAAGCGCTGGTCCGACACGGCAAACCCGACATCTTCAACACTGACCAGGGGAGCCAGTTCACCTCCTTCGACTTCATCAAGGTGTTGAAGGACGCCAAGATTGCCATCTCCATGGATGGCAAGGGCGCATGGCGCGACAATGTCTTCGTCGAGCGCCTGTGGCGGACCGTCAAGTACGAAGAGGTCTATCTGCATGCCTACGCAAGCGTGCCGGAGGCGCGGGCGGCCATTGCCCGATATCTGACCTTCTACAACACCCGACGCCCTCATTCATCGCTTGACCGGCAAACGCCCGATCAGGCCTACTTCAACACGCCGCAGCCAATCCCGGTCGCGGCATAACGGAGGCGGAATTCCACTTAACAAGCCCGCCTGATTGTTCAGACGAACGAGACCAGCTCTCTATTCGCTATTCCCTACTCCCTACTCCCTACTCCCTACTCCCTACTCCCTACTCCCCAATCACTACTCACTATCTACTATTCGCCACTCGCCACTCGCCATTCGCCTCTCACCCCCTACCCCCGGAGGACCAAACACATGACCAACATCGCCTTCATCGGTCTCGGCAACATGGGCAACCCGATGGCCGCCAATCTCGTCAGTGCTGGTCATGCCGTGCGGGGCTTCGACCTCATGCCGGCCGCTCTCGATACGGCGACGGCGAACGGCGTATCGGTCATGGCCGACGCCGCCTCGGCGGTCGAGGGTGCGGAGATTGTGATCACCATGCTTCCCGCAGGCAAGCATGTGGTCGCGGTCTGGTCCGACATCGCGCCCAAGGCGGCGAAGGGCACATTGTTGATCGATTCGTCGACGATCGACGTGGATTCGGCCCGCAAGGCGCATGCCATAGCGGCTTCACATGGGCTGCTCGCGATCGACGCTCCGGTCTCCGGTGGAACAGGTGGCGCCATCGCCGGAACGCTGACCTTCATGGCTGGTGGTTCGGATGAAGCATTCACCAGGGCCGAACCCATCCTGAAGCCGATGGCCGGCCGGATCATCCATTGCGGCGGCGACGGCGCCGGCCAGGCGGCGAAGATCTGCAACAACATGATCCTCGGCATCTCGATGATCGGCGTCTGCGAGGCCTTCGTGCTGGCCGAGAAGCTCGGTCTGTCGCATCAGGCGCTCTTCGACGTCGCGTCCACGTCATCGGGCCAGTGCTGGTCGCTGACGACCTATTGCCCGGTTCCCGGCCCCGTGCCTGCCTCGCCGGCCAACCGCGACTACAAGCCCGGCTTCGCCGCCGCCTTGATGCTGAAAGACCTGCGGCTGGCCCAGGAAGCGGCGTCCGCGACGGGCGCCGTCACGCCTATGGGCGCCGAAGCCGCCCAGCTCTACGCGCTGTTCAATGCGCAAGGCGGCGCCGGTACCGACTTCTCCGGCATCGTCGAATTCCTGCGCGGGCAAGCCGGCTGATCATGCCGTGGGGAATTCTCGCATGAGGCTGCAAAAAAAGCGCCGATTCAGACTTGCTTAATCACCTGCTAACCACGCGGTAAGGATGTGCCTCTACAACGGACTGCAAGGCGGCCGACGCGAAAGCCGCCCCTGCTCCGGATCAGGTCTCGCGTACCGGAGCCGCATTCTCGCAAAGCGTCCGAGTAAGACGAAGTGCCATGCGTTCCGTGGCAAAGCCGCATTCCTCCCACCGGAAGAATGCGGCTTTCGTGTTTTGACGACGCATTTGGGCATCTATCACCGAGGCTATGCGGCCAAGCACGGACATACTTTAGTTCGCAGGGCGAGACAGCCGCTTGAAATTGGCCCGCACGCGCTTGCCCGACGGTTTCAAGGCGGCGTGTAGCGAATGCTCCAGCGCCACCCCCGACAGGAGCGACGGCGTCTTGCCGACGAGCACGTCCGGCCAGAAGCTCATCATCGAGTTGGCGTAGGAGAGGTTGGCCGCCATCAGCCCCTCGGCGAAGGCGCTGGTCTTCTCTGTCACGGCTTTCAACGTCTCCACCCCAATTCTGCCCGACCCGCGCGGTTCGGTCAGCATCAGCGGGAGCCGCATCGTCGCCACCATGGGCACGAGCATCAGATCGGCGGCGAGGATCGCCCCCGAGCGCCGGTTGTTGCGTCTGGTCATGCTTGTCCTGTGCTTTCCTGGGCCGCCGTCCGGACGCCGCACGGGACGTGCGGCGCGGGTTCGGGATCAATGCTCTGTCGGCGCGGTCAAGACTTGGGCTTGCTCAAGTTTTCGGTTTGAAGGCCTCGTCGACTGTTGGTCTCAACGCGTTGGCGAGGCGATTGGTTTCGTTGGCCTTGCCGGCCACCGCCAGAACTTCCATCAGCATCGCGTCGGTCATGCCCTTGGCGCGCGCCGAAGCCGTGTGCGAATAGGTGCAGTACTCGCAGCCATTTGTCGCCGAAACGGCGATATAGATCAGTTCCTTGGTCAAGGGATCGAGCGCGCCCGGTCCCATGATCTGCTTCAGGCTCTCCCACATGCGTTTCAGCTGCGCAGGGTCGTGCGCGAGCACCTTCCAGAAATTGTTGACCCAGTCGGACTTCCGCGTCGCCATGATGTCGTCGTAGACGGCGCGCACCTCAAGCGAGGCGTCCTCGTATTCGATCAGGGGTACGATGGGAGGATTGGACATCGAGCGGCTCCTGTGGAGGGTTCGGCAGGGAGGCTCCCGAACCGTCTGGATCGGGAGACGTTCGGCGAGGCTTGAACCTAGCCGACTGTACGAAGATCCTCCTTCGCGAGATCCAGCGCCTTGACGATTCGGTCGCAGGCCATGTCGATCGTCTCCTTCGTCCAGATCAGCGGCGGCGACAGGATCATGGTGTCACCGGTGGCGCGCAGCATCATGCCATTGGCGATCGCATGGTCACGGATCAGCACGGCGGCCGACCCGCCCGGCTGGAAGCGCTGGCGCGTCGCCTTGTCCTTGACGATCTCGATCGCGCCCAGGAAGCCGAACGAGCGCACCTCGCCGACGAGGTCGTGGCCGTCGATGCGCTCCTTCAGGGCTTTGCCGAGATAGGGGCCGGTCTCGTCGCGCACGCGTTCGATCATGCCTTCGCGCTCGATGATCTCGAGGTTCTTCAGCGCCACCGCGCAGGCCACCGGATGACCCGAATAGGTGTAGCCGTGGTAGAACTCGCCGCCCTTCTCCACGATCGTGGCCGCGACGCGGTCGGAGACGAACAGCGCCGAGAGCGGCTGGTAGCCGGAGGTGAGAGCCTTTGCGGTGGTGATGGTGTCGGCCTCGATGTCCATCGACTGGGCGGCGAACCAGTCGCCGGTGCGGCCGTAGCCGGTGATGACCTCGTCGAGCATCAAGAGCACGTCGTACTTCTTGCAGATGCGCTGGATCTCCGGCCAATAGCTCGCCGGCGGGATCTTGACGCCCCCTGCCCCCTGGATCGGTTCGCCGATGAAGGCGGCGACATGGTCCGCGCCCACGCGCAGGATCTCGTCCTCGACGGCCTTGGCAGCGCGGAGGCCGAATTCATGGTCGCTTTCGCCCAGGTGCGCCAGATCGTAGGCATAAGGCATCATGACATGGGCGATGTTGGGCACCGCGCCGCCGAGTTGGTCGTGCATGCCCTGCATCCCGCCCAGCGACGCGCCGGTGATGGTCGAACCATGATAGGCCAGGTGGCGCGAGATGACGCGGTTCTTCTGCGGCTTGCCCTCCAGCGCCCAATAGTAGCGCACCAGCCGCAGCGCCGTGTCGTTGGCTTCCGAGCCGGACGAGCCGTAGAACACCTGGTTCATGTTCGACGGCGCGATTTCGGCGAGCTTCTGCGAGAGCAGGATCGGCGTCGGCGTCGAGCAGCGGAAGAAAGAGTTGTAATAGGGCAGCTCCTTCATCTGGGCATAGGCGGTGTCGGCGAGTTCGTCGCGGCCATAGCCGATCGCCACGCACCACAGGCCCGCCATGCCGTCGAGGATCTCGTTGCCGGCGGCATCGTAGATGAACGGTCCCTTGGCGTGGGTGATGACACGCGAGCCAGCGTCACGCAGGTCCTTGTGGTCGGTAAAGGGATGCAGATGATGCGCGGCATCGATCTGCTGGAGCTGTTCCAGGGTATAGTTCTGATAGGTCATGAGGTCGGTCTCCGATGAAATCGTTCCAGCCAGGGCCGGAGGCGGATTCAGGCGGAGAGCGGGGGCGAATAGCCGATGCGGGCGCACAGCCGCAGCAATTCGGCATGCAGCGTCCGCCGCGACGGGGTCACGGCGCAGTCAAGTCCATTTCGCAGAAGAAGGACGACGCGCATATGGGCATCGTAGACGAGTTGCGCGGGGGTTCAAGCGGCGTTTCAGTCCGAAGGACCGGCGGTCAATGGCGCCCGCTCCCCCTCAACTTTTCCCGATACAGCGCGAACGCCACGAGCCCGACGCACATAGCCATCAGCACGACGGGAAGGCCCTCCGACCCGAAAGCCTGGATGGCGAAGCCCGCGCCCGGCGGACCCACAATGCCGCCCAAGCCCCACATGACCGCGAAGGCTGCATTGCCCGCGACCAGCGCCGAGCCGGTGAAGCGGTTGCCGAGTTCGATCAGCGCCATGGTGTAGATGCCGTAGCCGGTGGCACCGACGACGAAGAGCAGCGGCCAGATGACGGGCGTCGCGATGAATAGCGGCATGAGCGCGGCACCCCCGGCACTGATTGCGGCACAGCCGATCAGCAGTAGACGAGGGCTGACCCGTTCGGCGAGCAGCCCGAGCGGCAGCTGCAGCACGATGTTGCCGGAGATCATCACCGTCAGGAGGGCCGACATGGTGACAGCCGCAATGCCGTAGGCGGCGCCATAGACCGGCAGCAGCGACAGCACCGACTGCTCGAACGCCGCCGCCACGGCGGTGGCCATCAGCAGCGCAGGCGCCAGATGCAGGAAGCTTTTCAGGGGCACCGCAGCATGGTCGTCCAGCATCGTCGGCAGGCGCGGCCCGATCACCACCAGGATCACGACACAGACGAGGAAGGCGGTGATGCCGATCGCAAAGGGCGCCCAGCCGGTGGTGCCGACCAGATAGAGCGTCAGGGGACCTCCCGCGAAGCCGGCACCGACGATGGCCGTGTAGAGGCCCATGATCCGGCCGCGTTTGGCGGCGGGCGCGAGCGAGATCATCCAGACTTCCGACAGTACGTAGAGCGGGTCGATCGCCACGCCGATCAGGAAGCGCAGCAGGAACCAGGCCCAGACGTTCTGCAGGTAGCCGACCAGAAAGAGCAGTACGGAGGCGATGATGGCGCAGGTTATGGCGAGCGTCGGCCCGCCGACGAGCCGGGTCAGCCGGGGCACGAAAGGCGCCGACGCGATGATGCCGAGCGGCGTCATGGCCGCCGACAGGCCGATCAGGACCGGCGGCAGGCCCTGTTCCTGCATCAGGAAGGTGAAGAGCGGGTAGAACAGGCCCTGCGCGAGCGCGAACACCGTCACCGTGGCGGTGACGCCCGCCAGGGCTGCAACCGGAAGCGCAGCGGGAGAGGGAGACGCTGTGGTGACCATGGCCGGCCTATAGCGCGCCCTCGCGATCGGGGTCGAGAGCCAACGTTCCCGGCGAGGGTCTGCCAGCGAACATGGGGCGGCCGGTCCCGTTTGCGCCGGCATCCATTGCCATGCGCCCATGTCGCATCCCTTGCCCTTCTGGTCGCGGCCTCCGCTATCCCGCACCGCGCGCGACGCCAATATGGCCGGCAATGAAACCGAGCTGCCTGCGGGGACGCGCATGACCGACGAGATTTCGGCTCTCGAGCCCACAGCCGGCGCTGACCGCGCGCGGCGCGGCGGTGGACGGGCGGGCAAGCGCGCCGGCAGCGGCGCGGCCTTCGAGCAGCCTCCATTCCGGCAATTGCGCATTCCCTTCGACCCGGTGAAATTCGTCTCCGACGACCAGCTGGAAACGATTCACGACGCCTCGCTGCGGGTGCTGGAGGACATCGGCGTGGAGGTGCTGCACGACGAGGCGCGCACCATCATGGCGGGCGCGGGCGCGCAGGTAACGCCGGGCACGCAGCGGGTGCGCTTCGACCGCGCCCTGATCATGGAATACATGGGCTACTGCCCTTCCCAGGTGACGCTGCACGCGCGCAACCCGGCCCATTCCATCACGCTCGGCGGCGACAATCTCGTCTTCGCGCAGATGGCTTCGGCGCCCAACTGCTCGGATGCGGATCGCGGCCGGCGCGCCGGCAACCAGGCCGACTTTCGCGACCTGGTGAAACTCGGCCAGATGCACAACATCCTGCATCTGACGGGCGGTTACCCGGTCGAACCGATCGACCTGCATCCGTCGATCCGCCACCTCGAATGCCTGCGCGACTTCGCGCTGATGACCGACAAGGCCTTCCACGTCTATTCGCTCGGCAAGGAGCGCAACCTCGACGGCATCGAGATCGCCCGCATCGCACGAGGCGTGAGCCACGAGCAGATGATGAACGAGGCCTCGCTCATCACCATCATCAACACCAACTCGCCACTCAGGCTCGATATCCCGATGATGGAGGGCATCATCCAGATGGCCCGCCACGGCCAGATGTCGATCATCACGCCGTTCACGCTGGCGGGCGCCATGGCGCCGGTCACCATTGCCGGGGCGCTGGTCCAGCAGAACGCCGAGGCGCTGGCGGGCATCGCGTTTTCGCAGATGGTTCGCAAGGGCGCACCGGTCGGCTACGGCGGCTTCACCTCCAATGTCGACATGAAATCGGGCGCGCCGGCCTTCGGCACGCCGGAATACATGAAGGCGCAGCTGGTCGGCGGGCAGCTGGCGCGGCGCTACCGACTGCCCTACCGCACCTCGAACGTCTGCGCCGCCAACACGATCGACGCGCAGGCGGCCTATGAAAGCGTGTTCTCTTTGTGGGGCTGCATCCACGGCGGCGCCAACTTCATCAAGCATGCCGCGGGCTGGCTGGAAGGCGGTCTCGTCTGCTCCTACGAGAAGACCATCCTCGACATCGACCTTTTGCAGATGGTGGCCGAGTTCCTGACCCCGCTCGACCTGTCAGAGGACGCGCTGGGCATCGACGCAATCCGCGACGTCGGTCCCGGCGGCCACTTCTTCGGCACCCAGCACACCCAGGACCGCTACAAGACCGCGTTCTATTCGCCGGTCCTGTCCGACTGGCGCAATTTCGAGACCTGGTCCGAAGCCGGATCGCCCACCGCCTACGAGAAGGCCAACCGCGTCTGGAAAGAGCGCCTGGCCACCTACGAACGCCCGCCCATGGACCCCGCCATCGAGGAAGAACTCAACGCCTTCGTCGACAAGCGCATCGCCGAGGGCGGCGCGCCGACGGACTTTTAGCGGGGGCGGACGGCGCGTGCTGAAAAAATCCGTCTCTCCGTCGTCGCTTCGCGACGCCAACTCCTCCGAACACAATCTGAAACGCACGGAACCCACCCCATGAAATCCCACGTCAAGGCAGTTGTCATCGGTGGCGGCGTCGTCGGCTGTTCGGTGCTCTATCACCTGGCCAAGGCCGGCTGGACCGACATCATGCTGATCGAGCGCTCGGAGCTGACCTCCGGCTCGACATGGCATGCGGCGGGCGGCTTCCACACGCTGAACGGCGATCCCAACGTCGCCAAGCTCCAAGCCTACACGATCTCGCTCTACGAGGAGCTGGAGAAGCTGACCGGCCAGGCCTGCGGGCTGCATCTCGTCGGCGGCTTCCAAATGGCCGACACGCCCGAGCGAATGGACTTCCTGCGCCTCGTCCACGCCAAGTGCCGCTATCTCGGCATGGACACCGAGCTCGTCACGCCGTCAGAGGCCAAGGCGATGTTCCCGATCATGGACGAGACCAATTTCGTCGGCGCGCTGTGGGACCCGATCGAGGGCCATCTCGACCCGTCCGGCACCACCCACGCCTATGCCAAGGCCGCGAAAATGCTCGGCGCCGAGATCGTGCTGCGCAACCCGGTCAAGGAGCTGACGCAGGAGCCGGACGGGACCTGGAACGTCGTCACCGTCAACGGCACCGTGAAATGCGAGCACGTCGTCAACGCGGGCGGTCTGTGGGCGCGCGAAATCGGCCGGATGGTCGGCGTCGAACTGCCGGTGCTGGCCATGGAGCACATGTACCTTCTCACCGAGGACATGCCCGAGGTCATGGAATACAATGCCTCGAGCGGCCGCGAGCTCTGCCACGTCATCGACTTCAAGGGCGAAATCTACACGCGCCAGGAGCGGCAGGGCATGCTGCTCGGCACCTACGAGAAGGCCTGCAAGCCCTGGTCGCCGGTCAACACGCCCTGGGATTTCGGCCACGAACTGCTGCAACCCGACATCGACCGCATCGCGCCGTCGCTCGAAGTCGGCTTCCGCCACTTCCCGGCGATCGAGAAGGCCGGCATCAAGCAGATCATCAACGGCCCCTTCACATTCGCGCCCGACGGCAACCCGCTGGTCGGTCCCGTCCAGGGCCTGACCAACTTCTGGTCGGCCTGCGCGGTCATGGCCGGCTTCTCCCAGGGCGGCGGCGTCGGGCTCGCCCTGTCGAACTGGATGGTCAACGGCGATCCGGGCTTCGACGTCTGGGGCATGGACGTCGCGCGCTTCGGCGAATGGGCGGGCCTGCGCTACACCAACGCCAAGGTGCGCGAGAACTATTCGCGCCGCTTCTCGATCCGCTTCCCCAACGAGGAGCTGCCGGCCGCGCGTCCCGCCCAGACCACGCCGCTCTACGACACCATGCTGGCGCAGAACGCGGTGATGGGCGATTCGTGGGGCCTGGAGACGCCGCTCTGGTTCGCTCCTGCGGGCACCGAGCCGAAGGACATCGTCTCTTTCCACCGCTCGAACGATTTCGAGCACATCGGCGCCGAAGTTCGCGCGACGCGCGAGCGCGTCGGCGTCACCGAGATCGCCAATTTTGCCAAGTACGAGGTGGCGGGCGCCGGTGCCGAAGCGTTCCTCAACCGGCTGATGACCAACCGCATGCCCAAGACCGGCAGGATCGTGCTGACGCCGATGCTCAACGAGAACGGCAAGCTGATCGGCGACTTCACGATCGCCAAGACCGGCGACGAAAAGTTCATGATCTGGGGGTCGTCGTCGGCGCAGAAATACCACATGCGCTGGTTCGAGCAGCACCTGCCTGCGGACGGGACCATCCGCATCCACCGCTTCGACCAGACGCTGGTCGGGTTGTCGATCGCCGGGCCGAAGAGCGAGGCGCTGCTGGCCAAGCTCGTCGACGTCGACGTGTCGAGCGCGGCCTTCCGCTTCATGGATTTCCGCGAGATGGCGGTCGGCGGCGCGCCCTGCATGGTCAACCGCATCACCTACACCGGCGATCTGGGCTACGAGATCTGGATGGCGCCTGCCTACGAGCGCCTCGTCTACGCGGCCATCAAGGAGGCCGGCGCCGAGTTCGGCATCGTCGACTTCGGCATGCGGGCGCTGTTGTCGATGCGGCTCGAGAAGAACTTCCCCACCTGGTATCGCGAACTGCGCCCCATCTACGGCCCCTTCGAGGGCGGCATGGAGCGCTTCGTCAAGCTTGAGAAGAACGACTTTATCGGCCGCGAGGCGGCGGCGAAGGAGAAGGCCGACGGCCCGAAGCTGCGCCGCGTGTCGCTGGTGGTCGACGCGGTCGACGCCGACGTCATGGGCGACGAGCCGATCTGGGCCAGGGTCGGCGATACCGACCACGGCACGGTGACAGGCTCCGACGGCCACGGACCGAGGCGCTACGGCAAGGACGGCCAGGTGGCGACACTTTCCGAGGCCGACTATGGCGCGTCCTCGATCCGCGGCATCGCCGACGGCGACTGGCGCGTCGTCGGCTGGGTGACGTCGGGCGGCTATGCGCATTATGTGCGCAAGTCGATGGCGCAGGGCTACGTGCCGGCCGCGCTGTCTTCCGACGAGAGCAAGGGCCTGTTCGAGATCGAGATCCTCGGCCGCCGCTGCGCCGCGCGCATCAACGTCGAGCCGCTGTTCGACCCGACGGGCGAGAAGATGCGGGGTTGAGCCGGGAGGCATAGGGCCTGCCCTCCCCGCGCTCCGGGGACGGCAGGGCGACGCGCGGGCGGTCGATGACGATTGCAGCGGCGGGAACCATCTGCGATGTAGTGGCGGGCTCGTCCCGCCTCACCTGCCGCGCGAACGGCACCGGCAGGGCGTATGAGCCTCTCCCGCCCGGCTGACCGGGCCAACAAGCCGCGCAAGGCCTGACCGGGTTTGTCCTGCGGCCGCGACAGGAAGAACGGAAACGCCATGGCTTCCCCCGACCGCTCCCCTCGCCTTGCCGTCCTGATCGACGCCGACAACGCCTCCGCCAAGATCGCCGGTGGTCTCTTCGAGGAGATCGCCAAGATCGGCGAGGCCAGCGTGCGGCGCATCTACGGCGATTTCTCCAGCAGCCGCTCGAAGGCGTGGATCGACGTGCTGGCGAAGCACGCGATCGTGCCACATCAGCAGTTCGCCTATACGACCGGCAAGAACGCCTCCGACATCACGCTCGTCATCGATGCGATGGACCTCCTGCATTCCGGACGGTTCGACGGTTTCTGCCTGGTCTCCTCCGACAGCGATTTCACGCGGCTCGCCTCGCGCATCCGCGAACAAGGCATCGACGTGTTCGGCTTCGGCGAGCAAAAGACGCCGGAAAGCTTCCGCCAGGCCTGCCGGCGCTTCATCTATACCGAAAACCTGCTGCCGGGCGCGGCCGCGGACAGTTCAGACACCATTGAGGAGCGTCCGTCCGGCACGTTGCAGCCGCCGAGCAACGCCGTGCCGCTCATCCGCCGCGTCCTGGCGGAAATGGAAAGCGCTGATGGTTGGGCCTATCTCGGAGGCGTCGGCACCCAGCTCGTCAATCGCTATCCCGACTTCGACCCCCGCTCCTACGGCTTCCGCAAGCTGTCCGACCTCGTGCGCAAGACCGAGGCCTTCGACGTCGAGCAGGGCGAGGACCGCATGGTGCGCATCCGCCTGAGGAAGAAGGCGGCCGTCGAGGAATCCGTCGCGGTGAAGGAAAAGTCCGGCGGCGGACGCCGGCGCGGCAAGGGCCAGGGCGCCGACAAGAAGACCGCCGCCAAATAGGCAAGGCCCGCACGAGCCGGAAAGGTCAAGGGGAACGCGCATGACCGGCACGCCTTCGGGATCGAGTTTTGGCCGCCATCGCAAGATCATGCCGTTCGAACCCGGAGACGGCGCCCCTTCCGAAGCCGCCCTGCGCCGCGCCGCGCGCGACAAGGCGGCTTCGCTGAACCAGCATGTCCTCGGCTATGGCGCGCTGGCCGAGGCCGAGTGGGCGGCGGTCGGCATTCCCGCGCCCGACCTGCCTTCGATGCGGCGCTACCGGCTCGACCGCATCCGCGCGGAGCTGAAGCGGCGCGACCTCGCCGGCGTCCTCCTCTACGATCCGGTCAACATCCGCTACGCCACCGATTCCACCAACATGCAGCTCTGGGTCGCGCACAACCCGACGCGGCACTGCTTCGTCGCGACCGATGGGCCGGTGGTGCTGTTCGACTATTTTTCCTGCGAGCACCTGTCGGATCATTCGGGCGTGGTCGACGAGGTGCGGCCGGCCATCTCCTGGATGTATCTCTATTCCGGCGACCTGACCGGCCGGAAAGTCGAGCGCTGGGCGGCCGGCATCGCCGATCTGGTGCGCGAGCACGGCGGCGGCAACGGGCGCCTCGCCGTCGACCACCTGAACCCCGAGGGCGCCGCAGCACTCTCCCGGCTCGGCGTGTCGATCCACAATGGCGAAGCGGTGATGGAGAATGCCCGCCTCATCAAGTCAGCCGACGAGATCCTGGCCATGCGGCGCGCGATCGTCGCCTGCGAGGCGGCGATGGGCGAGATGGAGGCCGCACTGCGGCCGGGTCTATCGGAGAACCAGTTGTGGGCGGAGCTGCACCGCGGCAACATCGCGCGCGGCGGAGAGTGGATCGAGACGCGGCTCCTGTCGTCGGGTCCGCGCACCAATCCGTGGTTCCAGGAATGCTCGTCGCGCATCATCGGGGCCGGCGACCTCGTCGCCTTCGACACCGACCTGATCGGCCCCTACGGCTTCTGCGCCGACCTGTCGCGAACCTGGCTCTGCGGCGACGGCCGTCCCTCGAACGAGCAGCGCGACCTCTACCGCATTGCGGCGGAGCAAATCGCGGAGAACACGGCGCTGATGCAGCCAGGCGTCTCCTTCCGCGACCTCGTCGAGCGTTCGACCGCCCCGCCGGCCGACTGCTTCGCGACTCGCTACGGCGTGCTCTACCACGGCGTCGGGCTCGCCGACGAATACCCGACCCTGCCGCATGCGACCGACTGGACCGACGACACGCCGGACGGCGTTCTGGAGGCCGGGATGGTGCTGTGCGTGGAAAGCTATATCGGACGGCTGGGCGACCGCGAGGGCGTGAAGATCGAGGAGCAGATCCTCATCACGGAAGACGGCAACGAGAGGCTGTCGGTCTATCCGCTCGACGACAGGCTGCTCGGCGCCTGAACGCCGACGCCCTCGTCCCGAGCAGATACGTTCAACCGCGGTCGCGATCCTTGCGGATGCGGACCGGCAACGGGCGGGGCCGATTTTGCTGGGAAATGGTGTGCGCGATGATCGCCACCAGCGCGATCGACGAGCCCACGAGTGCGAGGAGCCAGTACCCTTGTTCCACCATTGCGACATCTCCTTTGGATGAGGCAACGCCGCCCCCTCCGTCCCGTTCCATGACAGTGTGTGTCATTCATGAAGAATAGGTAAGCACGACTGGGCGCTCGTCAACTGCGTCAGCGCGTCCACACGATTTCGTGCGATGACGCTGCGGAAATCGCCGCACTTGCGGGTGTTTCGTCACCTTCCGGCTATGGCCCCGCGCGGCCGGCACCGGAGGTGCCTCCGACGTCTGCGGCAGGCCGCAACGCCTTGGCGATCGCCGGCGCCAGATGCCCGAGGCCCCGCGCGCTGACATAGGGCAGCCCCAGCCGGCGCGCCGTCCATCCGGCGACACGCAGCCCCGCCTGGGCCGGCTCGAAGCGTCGCGCCAGCGCCAGGCTCCTGCAATCCACCGCGCAGACATCCGCATGGCCCGCCACGACGGCCTGCATGGACGCCCGGTGGCCGCCCGTCGCCATGAGCCCGCCCAGCATCGCGACGTCCTCGCCCACCGCGCCGAGGTCGGCCGAGAGCGCCAGCCAGCCCGACATCGAATGCTTCTCGTTGAAGGCCAGCCGCCGGCCGCGCATCGCCTCGAGCGGCAGGCGCGCCGTTCCGTCCGGCGGCGGGACGAAATCGTGGTCGGGCACGCCTGGATCGCCGGCACGCATGAGGATGGCGCTGGAATAGGAAACGTCGGCTCCCCCGGGCACATCCGAATAATCCGGCTGTCCAACCACCAGCACCCGATCACGAAGGAAGGTCGCGTTCATCGGCCCCCAGCAGGTCTGGGCCAGGAGCAGGTCCGGATGCCGCCACAGCGTCGGCAGGTCGAGTTCGTCGGACGGCAGCGTCGCGGGATCGGGGGCGAGCAGACGGCCGTCCAGATCGCGGATGCCGCCCGGCACCGCCGGCATGTCGCCGTTGCGGCGGCAGAGCGCGTCGGGCGCGGCGATGCCCGCCGCCCGCAGCCGGTCGCGAAGCGTCGCCCAAAGCGCATCGACCTCGGCGCGGGCTTCGGGCCAGTCATACATGGGAAGGGCGGCGATGAGGGGGTTCATCGCGCCATCACGCCCGATCCCGCCCGGCAGCGGCTCGGCACCGCGGCGGGCGACATCACGCGGCCGGCCGGCAACCGCTCAATCCTTCGACGGTTCGGTCGGCACCGGCACCATGCCGCCGAGACCCGCGACGGAGCGTCCCTGCACGCGGGGCCGGAAGGCGCGGCCGGGCTCCGGCGCGCGGCGCAGCACGGGGTGTACCACCGGTTCCTTGGCGCGGAAGGCGTAGGTGGCGAGCAGCGCGCGGTAATTGGGGAACACGTAGCCGCCATTCATCTTCACCCATTCGTCCCGCCGCTCGGCAAACAGCGCCGGCAACCGGTACCAGGCCACGTTCGGCATCTTGTGGTGGACGAGGTGCAGGTTGTTGTTGAGGAACAGGATCGACAGCGGCGAGCGCTCGACGATGATGGTACGGCCGTCCGGGCGCTCAGACCACTGGTGCTCCGCATAGGTGCGCACCGAAATCAGCGCCTGGCCGAGCCACACCGGGCCGAGCACGTAGAGCCAGAGCGGGATGCCGAAGCCGTAGTGGATGACAGGCAGGACGATGGCGAGGCCGAGCCCGTGCAGCAGCCAGGCCCGGGCAACGTCCCCGTCGCCGCCGAGGATCGCCCGCGCATCCGAGATCAGGAAGCCGACCGAGCCGAGCCAGGGATTGAGCAGCATGCGGCCGAGCATGGTGTTGTTGATCGCCAGCAGCGTCTTCATCGCGCGCGGAAGCTGCTCGTGCTGCCAGAGCGCGCGGTAGTAGCTTTCGGGATCGTCGAAAGGATCGGTCAGCCGGTCGTCGGCGTGGTGGCTCAGATGCACCGCCTTGAACCGGCGGTAGGGCCAGAGGAGACCGACCGGAAGCGCGACGAGCAGTTCGTTCTGCCGGGCCGAGCGCGTCGGGTGGCCGTGGCAGGCCTCGTGCATGAGCGATGA
This sequence comes from Mesorhizobium sp., assembly GCA_051860465.1. Classification (GTDB taxonomy): domain Bacteria; phylum Pseudomonadota; class Alphaproteobacteria; order Rhizobiales; family Rhizobiaceae; genus Aquibium. The sequence continues at coordinate 8,864 of JBHYDY010000053.1, read as the reverse complement.
TTGAAGCGCGAGGACGACACCCAGGCCGACAAGAGCCGCCAGCGGCCAGTCCGGCCAGACCCAAAGTCCCAGCGCCAACCAAGCGCCGTAACAGGCGACGGTCAGGGCCACTGTCGGCCATTCGATCCGCAGGAGGCCCCCGCCTCGCTCGCCGCTTCTCATGACTGTCAAGCTGTCTCCGGATTCAAGTTGGCGTGATGCTGACGGGATGTTGTCAGGAGCGGACGTGGCAAACAATGGGAGATTGCGCATAATACGTTGACATTGCGCCACTCGCGCCGCAGTTGTTGAGTCTGGTAAACAGGACGGGTAGCATGGTCGACAAGCGTGACCTTTCGGATCTGTTTCGGGAGCGGCTGCGGGTGCTGCTCGCCCGTTCGGGAAAGAACCAGTCGTCCTTCGCCGCGAATGTCGGCATCGATCGCTCTGCCCTGTCTCAGCTGCTGTCCGGCGCCTCTACACGCCTGCCGCGGGCGGAAACCCTGTTGAATATCGCGGCAGAGCACCGGGTCTCGCTCGACTGGCTCATGGGCCTCAGCCAGGACGAAGGCCTCACCGGCGAGATGCGCGAGACCTTCGAGATGGAAGAAGCGACCGGCGGCTATGACGGCACGCCGCTCGCGCGCTGGCATTCGGAAGCCGCGGGCGCCAAGATTCGCTATGTGCCGGCGGGAATTCCCGACTTGCTGCGAACCGAGGCGCTGATCGACTTCGAATCGGACGTATCGCTGCGCAGCCGCGAGGTGCAGGCGGGTGAAACCCAGTACCGGATCGACTACACGCGGCGGCCGGAGACCGACATGGAAATCTGCATGCCGCGTCATGCGCTGGAGATCTTCGCGGCCGGCATGGGCGTGTGGGCCGGATTTCCCGCCGAAGCGCGGCGGGCGCAGCTGCGACACATGGCCGGGCTGCTCGACGAACTCTATCCCGCCGTTCGGCTCTACCTTTATGACGGGCGGCAGCGCTATTCCCTGCCTTACACGATCTTTGGGCCCTACCGGGCTGCGATCTATGCCGGAGACGTCTATCTCGTGCTCAATTCGACCGCTGCGATCCGGGCGCTGACCCGCCATTTCGACAATCTGATCCGGGGCGCCGTCGTCAATGCGCACGAGGCTGCGTCCTACGCGGCCGACATGGAACGCAGCGTCCGTTGACGAGATATAAAGATTTCTTTATATGATTATTACATCTTCATTCCGTCGGACGACAATTCCATGACCAATCCCATCGATGCGCTCCTTGCCGAAAAGGGCGTCCTCCTCGCCGACGGCGCCACCGGCACCAACCTTTTCGCGATGGGGCTGGAGTCGGGCGATGCGCCCGAACTCTGGAACGAAACGTCGCCCGAGAAGATCGCGGCGCTGCACCGGGGCTTCGTCGAGGCCGGCGCCGACATCATCCTGACCAATTCCTTCGGCGGTACGCGCCACCGGCTGAAGCTGCACCATGCGCAGGACCGCGTGTTCGAGCTGAACCGCCGCGCCGCCGAACTCGCCCGCAAGGTCGCCGACGCCGCCGGCCGCAAGGTGATCGTCGCCGGCTCCGTCGGCCCGACAGGGGAGCTGCTGGAGCCTCTCGGCGCCATGACCTATGGCGAGGCGGTCGATGCCTTCGCCGAGCAGATGGAGGGGCTGAAGGCCGGCGGCGCCGACGTCGCCTGGATCGAGACCATGTCGTCGGCGGAGGAAATCCGCGCTGCCGCCGAGGCGGCCATACGTGTCGGCCTGCCCTACACCGTCACCGCCTCGTTCGATACCGCCGGCCGCACGATGATGGGGCTCGCCCCGAAGGACATCCATGGCGTCGCCGAGGGCCTTGCACGGCAGCCGGTCGGCATCGGCGCCAATTGCGGTGTCGGCGCCTCCGACATCCTCTCGTCGCTGTTCGACATGGCGGATGCGCGGCCTGACGCCACCCTCATCGTCAAGGGCAATTGCGGCATCCCGGAATTTCGCGGCACCGAGATCCACTATTCCGGCACGCCGGAACTGATGGCCGATTACGTTCGGCTGGCCGTCGACGGCGGCGCGAAAATCATCGGCGGCTGCTGCGGCACCTCGTTTTCGCATCTGGCTGCGATGCGCACGGCGCTTGACAGCCACCACAAGGGCGCGCGCCCGACGGTCGAGGACGTGGTCACCCGGATAGGGCCTCTGCGAAACAAGATCGCCAGCGAAAGCGGTGCGGCCAGCGGCGGCGAAGGCCGGCGCGAGAGACGCCGCGCGCGCGGATGACGATGTACTTCGGTCCTGCGCTCCGCGCGGCCGATCCATCAAATTCGAACGACTCCGCAAAGCCTGCCTTTGGACGTGCGTGGTAGCTTCCGCACCGTTTCCGGAGAGTTCGCATGCCGCGCATTCTTTTCGCATGCCTGGTCCTGCTCCTGACCATGACGGCGACCAACGCCACAACGGCGTCTCCTTCCGTGACTTTTTCGGATGCCCGTTCGTGGCCTTTCCTCAACGCGACGCTGGCGCGGGACGAACCGCTCTGGATCGAGATCGACTACCGAAGCGATGTTCCTCTCCGTTTCCAGGCGCGGGCCTACCGCGAGGGTGTCTCGGTGGACGCCGGCCAGAAGATGAATGCTTCGGCCGTGCATCCCGCCGGCCACGGCTCGGCCCTCGTCTGGGTCGCGTTCTACAAGCCGGCCTTGGTCGATGAAATCCGCGTCACGGCCTACGATGCGGCCTTCGTGCCGATCGAGACGCGGTCGATACGGGCCGGGCTGCGGTGGGCGGCCGGCGGTCAACGCCAACCCACGCCCGGTTGGGTCGATGCACTGCTTGCGGAGGAGAGCAGGCGCATCGAGATGGCATTGTCCAGCGAGCCCGACCACGGCCTGGACTTCGTCGGCCTGTTCATCTCGCTTGCGATCTTCGGCGCCTTTCCCGGATACCTCTATCTTCAGGTTCGCTCACTGAGGCATTGGAGCGGCGTGTGGCGGTGGGCCGCTGCCCTGCCGCTGCTGGGGATGGGACCCGTGGTCTTCTACACCGTTCCCGCGTTTCTTGCCGGCGCCAATTTGTGGCCGCTCGCGCTCATCTTCGCCGCACCGCCGGCCTGCCTTTACCTGCTCGCGCTTCTTGCCTGCCGAAGCTACGTCTGGCGAGCGGCATAGGTCGAACAAAAACGGCCGGCGAAGCTTTCGCTTCGCCGGCCGGCCTCACCCGCCCTTGGATGGACACCGTGTCCGACCTCGGCACCCAGGCGCCCCCGCCCTGCCCGGCCGACCCGGTGTCCGGACCGCCACTACCGCCTTGCGTCGAGCGCCGAGGCGAGGCGCACGAGCTGGAGAAACTCCGCACGGTAGCCGAACGGGTCGGCGCCGCGCGCGGCGGTGGCGATTTCGAGTATCCTGTCGTAGCCGAAGCCTGCTGTCTGGTCGGCGCCCCGGAGCTTCTGCCCGAAGGCGGCGACGGCGACGGAGAAGCGCTGGTCCTGGCTCGCGGCCTCGAAGAAGGCGATCTCGCCCGCCGGCGTGACCGGCGTCTCGATCAGCTTCGAGACGTCCTCCTGCGGCAGCTTGTAGCGGACCTTCACGAAGGCATATTCGTCGCCATGGGCGATGCCGGTCGCATTGTCCGTCTTCGCCTCGCCATAGCGCAGATCGTCGATCACCTGCGCCGGGCTGCCCCTGGGCGTGATCTCGTAGATGGCGGTGACAGAATGTCCCGAGCCGATGTCACCCGCGTCGACGCGGTCGTTGTTGAAGTCCTCCCGGTTCAAGGCCCGGGTCTCGTAACCGATCAGCCGGTACTCGGAGACCGTGTCCGGATTGAACTCGACCTGGATCTTCACATCCTTGGCGATCGGGAAGAGCGTCGACGACGCCTCCTGCACCAGCGTCTTCTCGGCTTCGGCGAGCGTGTCGATATAGGCGGCCGTGCCGTTGCCGTTCTGGGCGATCGCCTGCATCATCTGGTCGTTGTAGTTGCCCTGGCCGAAGCCGAAGACCGACAGGAAGACGCCGCTGTCGCGCCGCGAGACGATCAGCCGCTCGAGGTCTTCGTCCGACGTCTGGCCGACATTGAAATCGCCGTCGGTGGCCAGCATCACCCGGTTGACCCCACCCTCGACGAAGCTCTGCTCCGCGAGCCGGTAGGCCTGGCGCAGGCCCGCCTCGCCGGCCGTCGAGCCGCCCGCCTCGAGCCGGTCGAGAGCGGCGCGGATCTTGTCCTTCTCGGACCCTTTCGTCGGCTCCAGGACCGTGCCGGCGCTGCCGGCATAGGCGACAATCGATACGGTGTCGTTTTCCGACAGCCGGTCGACCAGAAGGTGGAAGGCGTTCTTCAGCAGCGGCAACTTGTCGGGCTGGTTCATCGAGCCAGACGTGTCGATCAGGAAGACCAGGTTGGAGGCCGGGTTCGCCTCGGGCGGAATGTCGAAGCCCTTGATGGCGACGTGCATCAGCTTCGTATGGTCGTTCCAAGGCGTCCGCATGACGCTGACGGTGGTATTGAACGGCGTCGCCGCATCCTGTGGACCCGCCCAGTCATAGGGGAAGTAGTTGACCATCTCCTCGACGCGCACGGTGTCGGCGCGCGGCAGCACGCCGCGCTTCAGCGAGGACCTCACGAAGGCATAGGACGCGGTGTCGACGTCGATCGAGAAGGTCGAGACCGGGTTTTCCAGCGCCGAGCGGACGGGATTGGTGTCGAAGCCCTCGATGCGGTTGCGGTTGTCCTCGAGAGCCGGCAACGGATCGGCCGGCGCCGGCAGGATCGCCGACGGCCGCGGCTGGCTCGCGGTGCGGTCGCCCGGGACGGCCTGGCGCGTCATCAACCGCGCCGGAGCCTCGGCAAGCGGCGCCACCGCCATCGGCGCCGGATCGAAGGACCGCAAGGTTTCAGTCACCTCCCCGCCCGCGGCCATGTCGCGCGAAATCTCCTCGCGTTCGGCCACCGGCGGCGCGACGGCCGGCTCCGAGGCGACCGCCTTCGGCGCGGCACCCTCTTCGAGCCGGCTGTCGACGAAGGGGCTCTGCCGGCCAAAGGGGTTCTCATTGACCAGGATGTAGGCGGCATAGCCGGCTGCGGGCAGCGCCAGGATGCTGGCAATTGCGGGGGTGGATAGAAATCTGCGGTCCATGATCCTGCTCCAGAACGACGTTGGTCTGGTGCTGGGACGCTGCGGCTTCGCCGATCCTTGGGGCGCGGACGAATTATTTTCGTCGAAGGCCGTCATGGCCGCCGACAGCGCACGCTGGCGCGCCGCCTCGTCCGGTCTCGGCGGGTTCTGGTCGCGCAGGATGTCGAGTTCGTCCCTGGGCATGATCACTCTTCCCGGGCCGGGCGCATCAGCGCCTTCAGCCGTTTCCTGGCCTCGTGGATGTGCCACGACACCGTCGCTTCCGCGCATCCCATGATGTCGGAGGCGGCGTCGTGGCTGAGCCCCTCGCCATAGACGAGCAGCACCGCCTCGCACTGCTTGGGCGGCAATTGACGCACGGCCGCCCACAGGACGTCCGCCGTGTCTTCCGGTTCCGGCTCGATGACGGCTGCTGCCGACAGGGCATGAACGCCGTAGGCCGCCACGTTGGTTGCCTCGCGCGCCATGCGGCGCCCATGATCGCGCGCGGCGTTGAGCGTCAGCTGGTAGAGCCAGGTGGTGAAACGGCCCTCGCCGCGAAAGCCTTGAATCGCCTTGCCAAGCCGCACGCAGACCTCCTGGGCGATGTCCTCGGCATCAGTGCGGCGCCCGCACCAGCGCCAGGCGACGCGAAAGACGAAATCATAGTGACGCGCGACCAGCGCGGCGAACGCATCGCGATCGCCGCCGCGCGCATGCGCCACGAGGTCGTCGTCCTTTGCTTCGGTCCGCGCCGTCATCGCCATCATTTGTCATTGTGACGCGGCAAGTTTGCCATTCCTTGGGTCCGTGGCACGGATTTTTTCCGTGCCGCCGCCCGGCCGCATGTCGGCGCCGCTGGCACTGTAGCAAGATGGTCACATGGCCGTGAGCGGACGAGGACGTCGCGACCCTTGTTCTTTGACGGCTCGAAGGCCACATAGGGACAGACCGAGGAGAGTGCCGGGGGCTGAGTCGCCTGCCGACAATCGTTGCTCGGCAATCGGTTTGCCGGCACTGCCGGCACGGTAGGCGAGCGACCCGCACCCCATGAACGACACAGCCATTCCCACGTCCTCTGTCCGCGGATCGCCGATCCGGGCCCAGCGGCGGCTGGCGGCAATCCTCGTCACGGATGTCGTGGGCTACTCGCGGCTGATGCATTCGGACGAGGCGCTGACGCTGGAACGCCTGCGCCGGCTTCGCTCGGAACTGATCGACCCGAAGCTCGCCGAATACAGCGGCAGAATGGTGAAATCGACCGGCGACGGCATGATCGCAGAGTTCCAAAGCGCGGTCGACGCCGTGCAGTACGCCGTCGACGTGCAGCGCGCCATCAAGGACAGCAACCGCCTCACCGAGACGCCGGGCTATCTGACGCTGCGCGTCGGTATCAATGTCGGCGACGTGGTCGTCGAAGGCGGCGATCTCTTCGGCGACGGCGTCAACGTGGCCGCTCGTATCGAGGGCATCGCCCAGGACGGTGGCATCTGTATTTCCGGCACCGTGCACGACCAGGTGAAGGACAAGCTCGACCTCGACTTCGAGGATCGGGGCCTGCGCACCGTCAAGAACATCGCCGAACCGGTGCGCACCTTCTCGATCCGCATCGACGACGAGCCCCGCGCATGGCTTCCGATGGCGCCCGCGCCCGTCGAGAGCGCCTCGATCGCCGTGCTGCCCTTCGACAACATGAGCGGCGATGCGGAGCAGGACTATTTTTCCGACGGCATCACCGAAGACATCATCACCGACCTGTCGAAGATCTCCTCGCTGCTGGTCATCGCGCGCAACTCGTCCTTCACCTACAAGGGCCGCGCCGTCGACGTGAAGCAGGTGGCACGCGAACTCGGCGTGCGACACATCCTGGAAGGCAGCGTGCGCCGCGCGGGCAACCGCGTCCGCATCACCGCACAGCTGATCGACGGGGCGACGGGCGGCCATGTCTGGGCCGAACGCTACGACCGCGTGCTGGAGGACATCTTCGCCATCCAGGACGAGATCACGCTGACCATCGTCAACGAGCTGAAGGTGCGCCTGAAGCTCGGCGAGAAGGATCGGCTGTCGCAGCGCCACCAGCCGAACATCGAGGCCTACGACCTGACCCTGCGGGGACGGGACCTGATCTTCAGCGCCACCAAGGAGCGGCAGCAGGAGGCGACGAAGATGTTCGAGCGGGCGATCGAGCTCGACCCCTACCTCACCTTCCCCCGCTCGGGTCTCGCCTTCGCGCATATCCTCGCCTATGTGAACAACTGGACGGCCGACCCGCAAGGCACGCTGGAACTGGCACGCCGCACGGCGGAAAAAGCGCTGGAGCTCGGGCCCGACGATGCGCTCGCCCACCGCGCGCTTGCGGTGGCGCTGTTGTGGGAGAGGCGCATGGAGGAAGCCTGCGCCGTCCTGGCCAAGGCGGTTGAACTGGCGCCGGGCGATGCGGAGACCCACGTCACACGCGGCAACATGCTGGTCTACATGCACGAGCCGGACCTTGCCATCGAATCGCTTGAGAGAGCGATCCGCCTCAATCCGCGCTTTCCCGACATGTGGCTCTATTTCATGGCCCATGCGTATTTCATGAAGGGCGAGTACGAGCGGGCCGAGCCGCTGTTGCGCGAGCGCATCGCCAAGACGCCCGAAACCGACATCGCGCGCGTGCTGCTCGCGTCGACGCTCGGCCATCTCGGCGACAAGGCGGAGGCAAAGCGGCTCTGGGACGAGGTCTTCATCGTCAATCCGAACTATTCGCTCGAACACCGCTCGCGCATCCTGCCCTACAAGGATCCCGCCGACTGGGAGCGCGTGCTGGAAGGGCTGGCGAAAGCCGGACTGCCGACGCGTTGAGGCGGTTGTCGCGGCGCGGTCTGGCTGTCGAGGCCGATCCGCCGGTCACCTCGCCGGAGTTCCGGCCGACAATTGCCGCAACACTGCGAGCCTTGCCTTCAGAATCCTTCGCCCAGCAGGGTCACGAGCAGGTCGTGCTTCTCGTCGGCGAACGGGTTCACGACTGTTACCCCGCCCCATGTGAAACCCTCCTGCATGTCCTCCGACAGCAGCATCCGGCAGCTGGCCTGTGAAGCGGCGGTCAGGACGACTGCATCCCAGATGCCGAGACTGTGATCGGTCGCGAGGTCCATCGCCGTCACCATTGTGTCGGCGGTGGTCGGTGCGACCTGAAATGCATCGCGCCAGCCGAGGATGGCCGCGCGAACGTCGCCGGGTTTCCGACCGGCCTTGCGCAACAGGACATTGAAAAGCTCGCCAAGGACCTGGACGGGAATGACGGTCGAGGCCTGCGGCATGCGTCGAAGCAGCTCGAGCGCCAGATCGCGCTTCTCGACGTCGTTCAGGCCCTCTGCATAAGCGAGCACGTTGGTGTCGAGGGCCGCCTTCAAGCTCAGTCCTCGTAGAGTTCGTCGCGCGACCAGCGTCCTGCGTCCACCACCGGCTGTTTCGCCAGGCGCGACAGAAGGGCCAACCGGGCGCTGGCCTTCGCGCCATCGTCGGCCTCGGCCGGTAGAACGCGGGCGACCGGCCTGCCGTGGCTGGTGACGACGTAGGTGTTTCCCTTCTGCACGCCATGCAGGATGCGGGAGAATCGACGGTTGGCATCAGCTGCCGAAACGGTCTCGTCCATGTGCAGTCTCCAAAGTAGTGAGAAACACTACATTAACGGGGAAAATGCCTCGTTGCAAGGCGCCGTCGGATCCAGCCTAGGGCTATCGCATTTGGCCGATGATTGATCTGGCGAAGGCGTCGGACCACCCTGCTCGCTTTCGTTTTCGGCT
>JBHYDY010000052.1:0-25422 GCA_051860465.1 Mesorhizobium sp. | reverse complement strand
TCCAAAATCGGAGCCATCCAAAGAATCCAGATCAAACCTCCACGCCAGTCCTATTTCTCAAATGCGATTCCCCTACGGGGCGCCGGCGGCGATGCCTGTCGGAATGACGCGAATCGCGGGGCAATCGTCGGCATGGAGCGCCAGGCGAACTCAGCGATAGCCGATGACGATGTCGGGCCAATCGGCGGCGTTCTTGCGATCCAGCGGGCTCGGATAATCGCACCATGGTTCGCTCGAGGCCGGCTGCGCGCTGAAGCTCAGCTCGAGCGCGACCGGAACACCTGCTGCGGTCACCGGCGCGCAATTGTTCGCATGCACATGGATCAGGCGCAGCCTGAACCGCTCGATGAAGTGGACGATCCGGTCGAGATGCAGATCGACGTCATGAAACTCGATCACGACGCCGGTCAGGAGGTGCTGGTGCTCGACAAGGGCGTCCAGACAGCGGTACTCGCTGCCTTCGATGTCCATCTTGACGAAGATGTTCCTCTCCGCGACGCCGCGGATGACCTCGTCCAGGGGAAGGTAGAACGGGCTGCCGACGAACTTGCGGACGTGGACCCGATCGGAGACGAAGAAGCGCTTGAAATCCCGGTAGTTGCGCAGATGTCCGAGGGCGTCCCTAAGGCGGAGCCGTTTCAGCGCCTGCCAGGCCGCGCGGTAGAAGAGCTTGCGGTTCGTGGACCCGTCATAGGCGCGGATGGGAACCGGCGACAGACCGTGAAAGGCGCATTCGAACGACCAGTCGTCGCCGAGCCCGAAGGACAGGAGCAAGTCTGACCGTCGGACATCGGCCAGAGACACCACGTATCCTCCATCCCCGTCGGAGCCGATGCGCACGAGGTCGGAACATCGTCGGTGCCGAAAGGCGGCCGGAAGAATGGCGCAAATCTGGTCGCCATCCCCGGAGGAAGTCTCGGGAGGCCGCTCCACCAGTCTTCCTCCCCCCAGTTTCCGGACGTCACCCGCGTGTAACCCTGAAAGGGAACCGAGGAAAGACCCTGCCAGCGCCAGTGCATCCCCTCACGACCGCCAGACCATTCTGGTCGGGGCTCGCGCGAGGACTATCACAGGTGGGAACTCTGGTTCGGGCGGCAGGCCGAAGCAGGAGGCTCGATCTTCAGGCGACGGTACCAAAAAAAAGAGCCCGCGCGGTGCGGGCTCTTTCCTTGCATTCGTCGGAAGACGCCGGTGATCAGCGCTTCGAGAACTGGAACGAACGACGGGCCTTGGCCTTGCCGTACTTCTTGCGCTCGACGGTACGCGAGTCGCGGGTCAGGAAGCCGCCCTTCTTGAGCACGCCGCGCAGCGCCGGCTCGTAGTAGGTCAGCGCCTTGGAGATGCCGTGACGCACCGCGCCGGCCTGGCCCGACAGGCCGCCGCCGACCACGGTCGCGACGATGTCGTACTGGCCTTCGCGGTTGGCCGCCACGATCGGCTGGCGCAGGATCATCTGGAGCACTGGGCGCGCGAAATAGGCCTTGTACTCCTTGTCGTTGATGACGACCTTGCCGGTGCCGGGACGGATCCAGACGCGGGCGATGGCGTCCTTGCGCTTGCCGGTCGCGTAGGCGCGACCCTGGGCGTCGAGCTTCTGGACATGGACCGGTGCGGCCGGCTGGGCGGTGGCGACGCCGGTCGCGGTGCCGAGTTCGGCGAGGGAATTCAGATCAGCCATTGACCGCGGTCCTTGTGTTCTTCTTGCTCATCGCGCCCACGTCGAGCGTCTCGGGTGTCTGAGCCTCGTGCGGGTGGGCTGCGCCCGCATAGACGCGAAGGTTCTTCATCTGGCGACGGCCGAGCGGACCACGCGGGATCATGCGCTCGACGGCCTTCTCGAGCACCCGCTCGGGGAAGCGGCCTTCCAGCAGGTCGCGCGCCGTGCGCTCCTTGATGCCGCCGGGATGGCCGGTGTGCCAGTAATACACCTTGTCGGTGAACTTCTTGCCGGTCAAAACGACCTTGTCGGCATTGATGATGATGACGTTGTCGCCATCGTCGACGTGGGGCGTGAAGGTGGGCTTGTGCTTGCCGCGCAGACGGTTGGCGACGATTGTGGCGAGGCGGCCGACGACGAGACCTTCGGCGTCGATCAGCACCCACTTCTTCGTCACCTCCGCAGGCTTCTGCGAAAAGGTTTTCATGGTGGTACTTTCCTGTAGGACCTTCCACCCGGTGAGGGATGAGAAGGCGTTTCTTGTTGCTTGCGTTGACGGCCCATCAGCCGGCCAACAGGGAAGCCGCGACCGGTTAGCCGTTGCTTCCGCCGGGCATATAGGGGAAGGCCGAAGCGCCGTCAAGCGGGCATCACGGACGGTGCGTTGGAAAACAGCGTGAAAACAGCATGTTAAGAGTGCGGTATTATTATACCGCAATCATTGGCCTGCTGTGAGATGGGGCTCCGGGTCTACGTGTCGGGTCCGTGTATCGAGGGAACGCGATTGTCGACTGTGTGCCGCCGCGCCGCGGCTGAAATGAAGTCGCGCGAACGACAGTATAATGGAGCGTTGTGTGAAATTTTTCACTTTAAATTAACGAGTAGAATAAAGTGAACTATTTCACTTATCAGGAAGAATATTGATCATGAACGGAAAATGAACGGTATAATCAGTTCCGGTTCAGTTCGGGCGCAGTAGAACGGTTGGCATTGGGGCAAGCAACCAACCAAACCTGAAACCGAAAGGAAACGACCATGACCATCCGCAACACCCTCACCGCCGCCGCTGCTGTCGCCATCGCGATCGTCGCCGGTTCCACCAGCTTCGCCGGCAATTTCGTCGCCATGCCCGCATCGACCGGCGGCGCGTCGATCAACTGCTCGGTCCCCAACAACGTGGTCTGCACGATCTCCAGCGCCAAGGGCGTCAAGTCGGTGAAGATCAGTGCCAGCGGCCCGAATGGCGCCTTCGACCTGGTCAACAAGAACTACCGCAGCTGTCCCAAGCAGGTGAAGGTCTCCTGGGACTCCGCCTACCAGGGGAACAACACCCAGATCGTCGAGTGCTCGCCGGGTGCCTTCAAGGCAGTGCGCTGATCCCTTCGGACGGATCGGAACGGATGGGTCCCGCGCCATGCGCGGGGCCCGTTCAGCGTTTCGGCGGACGCGACCCTTGTCGCCGCGCGGTGGTCGCTCGATATCCTATTGGCCATCGGAGGGAGCATCATGGACGAAAGCGAAGCGGTGAGCGGCGGCTGTTTCTGCGGCCGGGTGCGTTATGAGGCGCGGGCCTTCCTGAAGCGGGCGTCCTACTGCCATTGCAGCTACTGCAGGCGCACGTCCGGAGCACCGGCGGAGATCGCGGTCGAACTGGAGCCCGGAACGCTGCGCTGGATCGGGGCAGAGCCGAGGTACTTCCGGACGTCGCCCTTCGGCGAACGCGGCTTCTGTGCCGAATGCGGCTCCCGGCTGATATGGCGGCTGGCCGACGGCAGCGGCGAGGAGTTCGCCAACCTGTCCGTCGGAAGCCTCGATCGGCCCGAGCAGGTGGAACCCTCCTTGCACCAGTGCGTCGAAAGCCAGCTGCCGTGGTATCGGATCGACGACGACCTGCCGCGGCTGCGAACCGAGGATCTTCCGCAACTCGTGGCCTTGCGTCGCGAAGCCGGCCTCGACTGACAGCAGCACGCGGCGCAGGGGCAAACTACGGCTGCCTCTTCGGCGGGATCGAATAGGTGCCGGTCGCGTGGGCGACCGTCAGGCGCTGCGGCCCGGCGACGATGTCGATGTCGAAGACCATCAGGCTGCGGCCGAGCTTGATGATGCGGCAATGGCCGTCGATCGGACCGGGTTCGGCCTTGCGCACGAAGTTGATGTTGAGGTTCGTCGTCACCGACAGCGCGTCCGGGCCGGCATGCGACAGCACGCAGACATAGCCGCCGATGTCGGCCAGCGTGAAAAGGCACGGTCCCGAGACCGTGCCGCCCGGCCGCAGATGCCGCTCGCTGGCGTTGAGCCTGACCGTGCAGCCGCCCGGAAAGACGTCGGTCGCCACATAGTCGGCATACTCGCCGTTGAGCTGCGGGTAGACCGACACCATCAGCCGGTTGACCTCCTCGGTCGTCAGCACCGGCGAGGGCGGGTTGTTCCTCATCGTCGTGTCCATCGCCGTCCTCATCCCTTCGGCGCGTTGATCGGTCGGTTCTGCGTCCAGTCGAAGGTGCCGAGATCGCGTTCGCGTACGGCGTGCTTCCAGCCCATCGCCTCGGCTCGGTGCTTGAAGTTCAGCCCCTCCGGCGAATGCCGCGTGATGCCATCGAACAGGGTCGCGAACATCTGCGTCTGTTTCAAGCCCATTGCCTCGATCGCCTGGTTGACGACGAGCTTCTGCATCATCAGCTGGTTGACCGGCACGCCGGCCATGCGCTCGGCCAGCCGCTCGGCCTCGTCGTCGAGCTCCGCCGGCGGCACCGATTTCAGCACCAGCCCCATCGCCTCGGCTTCCTTGCCCTTCACCTTGTCGCCGGTGAACAGCATGCGCTTGGCGCGCTCGGGCCCCAGTCGGTAGACCCACATGGCGGTCGTCGGGCAGCCCCAGACGCGGACCGGCATGTAGCCGATCTCGGCGTCGTCGGCCATGACGATCATGTCCGAGCAGAGCGCGATGTCGGATCCTCCCGCCAGCGCGAAGCCATGCACCTTGGCGATGACCGGCCGATGGCTGCGCCACAGCGACATGAACAGGTCGGTGTTGCGCATCATGAAGGCATAGTCCTTCATCGGGTCCCAAGGCATGTCCTGCGTCATCGCATTGCCGGCGCCTTCGTCCTGTTCGGCGTAGTAGGCGAGGTCGTAGCCGGCGCAAAAGGCGCGGCCGGCACCCGACAGGATGATGACATGTACGCCGGGGGCCGCGTTCGCCTGCGCCACGCAGTCGGCGAGTTCGACCGGCAGGTCGTCATCGATCGCGTTGAGCACGTCCGGGCGGTTGAGGGTGATCCGGGCGATCCGCCCGTCTTTCTCGTACAGGACCCTCGGCACGGCTTCCTCCCTTGTTCCGTTTCCGTAAACGTCAATCAATCTGTCTCATTTCCGGGGTTTTCTTCAACCCGCTCCATGATAGTTCTCTTGGTCCAAGGGACAGACGCGTCGAAGGAAGTGCAGATGGCCGAGATTGTGGCAATGAAACGATCCATGGAGGAGGGCCCCGTCCATGCGAGCCAGTCGGGCGGCATCCTGACGCTGACGCTCGCCAATCCGCCGGCCAACGCCCTGTCGATCGCAACGATGGAGGCGCTGCAGGCGGCCCTCGACCAAGCGCGCGACAACGACGCCGTCCGCGTCGTGGTCCTCGCGGCGACGGGCAAGGTGTTCTGCGCCGGGCACGACCTCAAGGAACTGACGGCGCACCGGGCCGATGCGGATCGCGGGCGCGCCTTCTACGAAACGACGATGCGGCTTTGCGCGGGCGTCATGCAGTCCATCGTGCGGCTGCCCAAGCCCGTCATCGCAGCGGTCGCCGGCACGGCGACCGCTGCCGGCTGCCAGCTCGTCGCGAGTTGCGATCTGGCTGTCGCCAACAGCGAGGCGATGTTCGCCACGCCCGGCGTCAACATCGGCCTGTTCTGCTCGACCCCGATGGTGGCGCTGTCGCGCAACGTCTCGCGCAAGCATGCGATGGAAATGCTGTTGACCGGCGAGATGATCGACGCGACGACGGCCCGCGAGTTCGGCCTCGTCAACCGCGTGGTACCGCCGGAATACCTGAATCAGATCGTGCGCAAATACGCCGAAACCATTGTTTCCAAATCGCCCCTGACGCTGAAGATCGGCAAGGAAGCCTTCTACGCGCAGGCCGAGATGGGCCTGTCGGACGCCTATGACTACGCGGTGAAGGTGATGGTCGAGAACATGATGGCGCGCGATGCCGAGGAGGGCATCACCGCCTTCGTCGAGAAGCGCAAGCCGGAGTGGACGGGGGAGTGAGCAAGGCTGAAAGGAGTATGGCGGCGATCGCGATGCGGCTTGATTGACGCAGGCGCTTCCGGCAAAGGAAGCGCATGAACCACGATGCCTATGACGACGCCTACATCTCCGGGATCCTGCACGAGACGCGCACCATCGCGGTGGTCGGCGCCTCGGCCAACGACGTGCGGCCGTCGTTCTTCGTGACGAAATACCTGATCGACAAGGGCTACACCGTCTATCCGATCAATCCGGGCCAGGCCGGCAAGGACATCCTCGGCCGGCCGGTCTTCGCGCGACTGGCCGACGTGCCGGAGCCGATCGACATGGTCGACGTGTTCCGCGCCTCCGAAGCGGCGGCAGGCGTCGTCGACGAGGCGCTGGCGCTGGACCCGCTGCCCAAAGTGATCTGGCTGCAGCTCGGCGTGCGCAACGACGACGCGGCGGCGAAGGCGGAAGCCGCCGGTCTCAAGGTCGTCATGAACCGCTGCCCCAAAATCGAGTATGGCCGCATGTCGGGCGAGATCGGCTGGAACGGCGTCAACAGCCGCATGATCTCGTCGCGCAAGCCGGTCATGCGCGCCGGGTTCCAGAGCTTCGGTATCCGCAAGCGGTAGCGCCGCGGACGATTTGATCCTGCTGGGTGCGCATCGTGCAATGGTTTTTCGTGCCTTGCTCGCAGTTTGCACGATTCCCCTTTGATTTCGCGAACGCCCTTTGCGAAAACCCCCGCAACGACAATCCGCTGCCATTCGCAGCCTGGGAGGATATGACATGACACAGCGCACGCCCGGTTTCGACACGCTCGCCATTCACGCCGGCGCCCAGCCCGACCCCGCGACCGGCGCCCGCGCCACGCCGATCTACCAGACGACGTCCTTCGTCTTCGACGACGCGGACCACGCCGCCTCGCTGTTCGGGCTGAAGGCTTTCGGCAACATCTACACCCGCATCATGAACCCGACGACGGCCGTGCTCGAGGAGCGCGTCGCCGCGCTGGAGGGCGGCACCGCCGCGCTCGCCACGGCCTCGGGCCATGCCGCCCAGCTTCTCGTCTTCCATACGATCATGCAGCCCGGCGCCAACTTCGTGGCCGCCAACAAGCTCTATGGCGGCTCGATCAACCAGTTCGGCCATGCCTTCAAGAACTTCGACTGGCGCGTTCGCTGGGCGGATGCGGGCGATCCGGCCTCCTTCGAGGCGCAGATCGACGACCAGACCCGCGCGATCTTCGTCGAGAGCCTGGCCAACCCCGGCGGCACCTTCGTCGACATCGAGAAGATCGGCGACGTGGCGCGCAAGCACGGCCTGCCGCTGATCGTCGACAACACCATGGCCTCGCCCTACCTGCTGCGCCCGATCGAGCATGGCGCCGACGTCGTGATCCATTCGCTGACCAAGTTCCTCGGCGGCCACGGCAATTCCATGGGCGGCGCCATCGTCGACGGCGGCACCTTCGACTGGTCGAAGAGCGGCAACTATCCGATGCTGTCGCAGCCGCGGCCCGAATATGCCGGCCTCGTCCTGCACGAGACCTTCGGCAATTTCGCCTTCGCCATTGCCTGCCGCGTGCTCGGCCTGCGCGATTTCGGCCCGTCGATTTCGCCTTTCAACGCCTTCATGATCCTGCAGGGCATCGAGACCCTGTCGCTCAGGATGCAGCGCCACTGCGAGAACGCGCTGAATGTGGCGACCTGGCTGAAGCAGCATCCGAAGGTCGCCTGGGTTTCCTATCCCGGCCTGGCCGACGATCCAAACCATGCGATGATGAAGAAATATTCGCCGAACGGAGCCGGTGCGGTCTTCACCTTCGGCCTGACCGGCGGCTACGAGGCGGGCGTCAAGGTGGTCGAGGGCGTCGAACTCTTCTCGCACCTGGCCAACATCGGCGACGTACGCTCGCTGATCATCCATCCGGCCTCCACCACGCATCGCCAGCTGACCGACGAGCAGAAGGTCGCGGCGGGCGCCGGCCCCGACACCATCCGCCTGTCGGTCGGCATCGAGGATGCCGAGGACATCATCGCCGACCTGGAGCAGGCGCTGGCGAAGGCCTGAGGCGATGGCGCGGTTCGCGGCCATCGACATCGCGGGCGTGGAGCCGGAGCTGGGCGCCCCGGCGCCCGACCGGCTGATCTCGGGCGATCCGCGCTTCGCCACCTGGAACGTCGAGGAGGCCGAAGGCGGCCTCTATGCCGGCATCTGGGAGGCGACGCCGGGCAAGTGGCGCATCGTCTACGACGAGTGGGAGTTCTGCCACATCCTGTCCGGCGTCTCGGTGATCGCCGAGGACGGCGGCGCGGCGCGCACGGTCAAGGCCGGCGACAGCTTCGTGCTCAGGCCGGGGTTCAGGGGGACCTGGGAAGTCGTTGAAACGACTCGCAAGGAGTATGTGATCAGGGTGTGAAGAACGCGCTTCACCTTGTCTTCACCATTCCACTGCCAGCCGTTGCAGACCGTGGAAATGATAGTTGTCGCGGTAGAGTGGCGTTTCGGCGAAACGTAGGCCGGGCAGCCGTTCGAACAGCACCTTCAGCGCCACCTGCAGCTCCAGCCGCGCCAGCGGCGCGCCGATGCAGAAATGGATGCCGGCGCCGAAGGTGACGTTCTTCTGCTCGGCGCGGGCGGGATCGAAGGAGCGCGGTGCCGCGAAGCCCGCCGGATCATTGTTGGCGGCGCCGAGCAGCAGCGCCACCTGTTCGCCCGGCTGGAGCACGATGCCCGGCTCGATTTCCACGGTCTCGTAAGCGTAGCGGGTGAACAGGTGCAGCGGCGCGTCGAAGCGCAGGCATTCTTCGACGGTCGCCTCCGTCGCCGCCGCGTCCCCGAAGAACCGGCGCGGGTCGCCACCCTGGTCGAGGATCGTCTTCACCGCGTTGCCGGTCTGGTGGACCGTTGCCTCGTGCCCGGCATTGAGCAGGAGGATGACGGAGGCGATCAGTTCGTCCTCCGACAGCCTCTCGCCGCCGTCGCTGGCCGAGATCAGCAGGCTGAGCAGGTCATCGCCCGGATCGACCCGTCGCCTGCCGACATAATCACGAAGGTACAAGTCGAACTCCAGCGCCGCCACGTTGGCGTCCTCCTGCACGGCGCGGGAGGGGCGATGCGTGTACATCCGCACCATCCGGTTCGACCAGTCGACGAGTTGCGGCCCCATCTCGACGGGCACGCCCAGCATCTCCGCGATCACCGTGACCGGAATGGGCGTGGCGAAGGCCGGCAGGAGATCGACCTCGCGTTTCGCCGTGAATCCGTCGATGAGGCTGTGCGCCAAAGCCTCGACGCGCGGACGCAGCCGCTCGATCTGGCGCGAGACGAAGGCGCGGTTGACGAGGCCGCGCAACCGCGTGTGAACCGGCGGCTCGCGCTCGAGCAGCGAGTGGCGCTCGATGCGATCGAAACCGGCCAGGTGCTCGCGCCCGCCGACCTCCACCATCGGCGGTCCCCAGCGGTTCTCGCGGCCGAAGCGGCGGTCGCGCAAAAGACGGTTGACGTCGTCGTACCCCGACATGCACCAGAAGCCGTAGTTTTTCCAGAAGAAGGTCGGCGAGACGGCCTGGACGGCGGCGTAGGCCGTGTAGGGAGCCTGCACGAAGGCCGGATCGCGCGGGTCAAGCTCGACGTGGCGGCTTGCCGGATCGATGGCGAGGGAGGAGGGAGTGGTGCGGTGCGACGTCATGATCGGCACCCATATTCGGCTTGTGTCGGAAGTTCCACTGCGGAATGGCCGCGGCCGATGTCGACGCGCGGGAACCGAGCCGAGATTGCAGCATGAACGTCATCATCGCCGGTCTGTCAGCCGCCTGCTCGGGCCATGGCTACAAGTTCGGCGCCGCGGTCGGGCGGCATGTGGTCGAGCTTGTCGAGACGCCCGTCCTCGCCGGCCTGGTTTCGTGGCTGCGCGCCGAGGCGCCGTAAACCATTTGCACTGTTTCGAACGCAGGCGTTGCGGGAACCCTTGCGCTGGCATGATTCCGCACCTTATCTAGCACCAACCTGTCCCTTGCCGATTCTGCGGTTTCATGCGCCCGAATCGATTCCACGAAGGAAACGTCCCATGCGAAATCCCGTCGAAACCGCGATGAACCTCGTCCCCATGGTCGTCGAGCAGACCAACCGGGGCGAGCGCGCCTACGACATCTTCTCGCGGCTCCTCAAGGAGCGCATCATCTTCATCACCGGTCCGATCGAGGACGGCATGGCGACGCTGGTCTGCGCGCAGCTTCTTTTCCTCGAGGCGGAGAACCCGAAGAAGGAGATCTCGCTCTACATCAACTCCCCCGGCGGCATCGTGACGAGCGGCATGGCGATCTACGACACCATGCAGTTCATCAAGCCTGCGGTGGCGACGCTGTGCATCGGCCAGGCGGCCTCGATGGGCTCGCTGCTGCTGTGCGCGGGTCACAAGGACATGCGCTTCGCAACGCCCAACGCGCGCATCATGGTCCACCAGCCGTCGGGCGGCTTCTCCGGCCAGGCGTCCGACATCGAGCGGCACGCGCAGGACATCATCAAGCTGAAGCGCCGGCTGAACGAAGTCTACGTCCAGCACACGGGTCAGGAATACGAGACGATCGAGCGCACGCTCGACCGCGATCATTTCATGACCTCCGACGAGGCGCGGGACTTCGGGCTGATCGACAAGGTCATCTCCAGCCGCGAAGCGCTCGAGGGGCCTTCCGCAGCGTAAAGCCGGCTTTCCACATCTCATTGATGGCGGTGCCGCGAATTTGAAACGTTATGCGGCATTTCTGTCACAAATGGGTGTTCCCACGGGGGCCCCGGCATCCTACGTTAAGCCTATGTTGAGTTTCGGGGGACTAGCGTCGACCGACCTGGGCGAATCATTGCCGCGACACGTGTTTTGTGTTTCGTTCGTTGGCGATCGACAAGTCACGCGGAAAAGGGGCGCGGCGCATGGGTCTTCGAGGATCGATGCCGCACCTCGACAGGTCTGGCGACCGGCCGGCAGGGACTGAAAGGACTAAAGGGCATGAGCAAAATCGGTAACAGCGGCGGCGGCGACTCCAAGAACACGCTCTATTGCTCATTCTGCGGCAAGAGTCAGCATGAGGTGCGCAAGCTGATCGCAGGGCCGACGGTCTTCATCTGCGACGAGTGCGTCGAACTGTGCATGGACATCATCCGCGAGGAGAACAAGACCTCGATGGTGAAATCCCGCGAGGGCGTCCCCACCCCGCAGGAGATCCTGAAGGTTCTCGACGACTACGTGATCGGCCAGCCCTACGCAAAGCGCGTGCTGTCGGTCGCCGTCCACAACCACTACAAGCGCCTGGCCCACGCCTCCAAGAGCAACGACGTCGAACTGGCGAAGTCCAACATCCTGCTGATAGGCCCGACGGGCTGCGGCAAGACGCTGCTCGCTCAGACGCTCGCCCGCATCATCGACGTGCCCTTCACGATGGCCGACGCGACGACGCTGACCGAAGCCGGCTATGTCGGCGAGGATGTCGAGAACATCATCCTCAAGCTGCTTCAGTCGGCCGACTACAATGTCGAGCGGGCGCAGCGCGGCATCGTCTACATCGACGAGATCGACAAGATCAGCCGCAAGTCGGACAATCCCTCGATCACCCGCGACGTATCGGGGGAGGGTGTCCAGCAGGCGCTGCTCAAGATCATGGAAGGCACCACCGCCTCCGTGCCGCCCCAGGGTGGCCGCAAGCATCCGCAGCAGGAGTTCCTGCAGGTCGACACGACCAACATCCTGTTCATCTGCGGCGGCGCCTTTGCCGGTCTCGACCGGATCATTTCCGACCGCGGACGCAAGACCTCGATCGGTTTTGCCGCCAACGTGGCGTCGCCGGAAGATCGCCGCACCGGCGAACTCTTCCGTCAGGTCGAGCCGGAGGATCTGCTGAAGTTCGGGCTGATCCCCGAATTCGTCGGTCGTCTGCCGGTTCTCGCCACGCTCGAGGATCTGGACGAGCCCGCGCTCATCCAGATCCTGACCGAGCCGAAGAACGCGCTCGTCAAGCAGTACCAGCGCATGTTCGAGATGGAGAACGTCGAACTGACATTCCACGAGACCGCGCTGTCGGCCATCGCCAAGCGCGCCATCGAGCGCAAGACCGGCGCGCGCGGCCTGCGGTCGATCATGGAGGCGATCCTGCTCGACACCATGTTCGAACTGCCGGCGCTGGAAGGCGTCCAGGAAGTGGTGATCTCGGATGAGGTGGTCACGGGCAAGGCCCGTCCGCTCTACATCTATGCCGAGCCCAAGAAGGAAAAGGCAAACGCCACTGCGTGAGGCCTGGCGAACGAGCAACGACCCGGGAAGGCGCCGCGGCTTCGGCGCCTTTTCCGTTTTTCGCCCGCATCGCGGGAGGCGCTCGGTAAAGGGCGTGATCGCAACGCAGTTCGGCGCCCGGGCGCCACTTGATCTTTCGCGCCTGGAGTTCCACCTAACGAGCTATCAGGCGGCCTGCCGGTTCGTGCTACTTTCCTCCCAGACCCAGTCGGGCATAGGCGGATCGGCTTGCAGCCGTTAATATGAGATTCGCGGTTGGCTGATGGCGACCGCGAAGTGAAAGGCAAATCGATGTCCAACACCACTCGTTCCACTGACGAATCCGGTACGGCAAACGTCTACGCAGTCCTCCCGCTGCGCGACATCGTCGTGTTTCCGCACATGATCGTGCCACTCTTCGTCGGCCGAGAGAAATCGATCAAGGCTCTCGAGGAGGTCATGGGCGCCGACAAGCAGATCCTGCTTGCCACGCAGAAGAATGCCTCGGACGACGATCCGGAGCCGGACGCGATCTTCGAGATCGGCACCCTTGCGAATGTCCTGCAACTGCTCAAGCTCCCGGATGGCACCGTCAAGGTGCTGGTGGAGGGCAACGCGCGTGCGCGCATTGCCTCCTTTACCGACCGCACCGACTTCCACGAGGTTCGCGCCGGCATCCTGCCGGAGCCCGAGGAAGAGGAAGTCGAGGTCGAGGCGCTGTCTCGTTCGGTGGTTTCGGATTTCGAGAACTACGTCAAGCTCAACAAGAAGATCTCTCCCGAGGTGGTGGGCGCCGTCGGCCAGATCGACGACTACTCGAAGCTCGCCGACACCATCGCCTCGCACCTGGCCATCAAGATCCCCGAGAAGCAGGAAATGCTTGCGACGCTCTCGGTCAAGGAGCGGCTGGAAAAGGCAATGGGCTTCATGGAAGCCGAGATCTCCGTGCTTCAGGTCGAGAAGCGTATCCGTTCGCGCGTCAAGCGACAGATGGAGAAGACGCAGCGCGAGTACTACCTCAATGAACAGATGAAGGCGATCCAGAAGGAGCTCGGCGAGGGCGAGGACGGTCGCGACGAGTCCGCCGAGATCGAGGAGCGGATCAAGAAGACCAAGCTCACCAAGGAAGCGCGCGACAAGGCGAATGCCGAGCTGAAGAAGCTTCGCTCGATGTCGCCGATGTCGGCCGAGTCAACGGTGGTGCGCAACTACCTCGACTGGCTCCTGTCGATCCCGTGGGGCAAGAATTCCAAGGTCAAGCAGGATCTGGCGTTCGCGCAGAACGTGCTCGACACGGATCATTTCGGCCTCGACAAGGTCAAGGATCGGATCGTCGAATACCTGGCCGTGCAGAGCCGACAGAAGAAACTGAAGGGGCCGATCCTGTGCCTCGTCGGACCTCCCGGCGTCGGCAAGACCTCGCTCGGCAAGTCGATCGCCAAGGCGACCGGCCGTGAATTCGTGCGGATGGCGCTCGGCGGCGTTCGTGACGAGGCCGAGATCCGCGGCCACCGTCGGACCTATATCGGCTCGATGCCCGGCAAGGTCATCCAGTCGATGAAGAAGGCCAAGAAGTCCAACCCGCTCTTCCTGCTCGACGAGATCGACAAGATGGGCATGGATTTCCGCGGCGATCCGTCGTCGGCCCTGCTGGAGGTCCTCGATCCGGAGCAGAACGCCACCTTCATGGATCACTATCTCGAGGTCGAGTACGACCTGTCGAGCGTCATGTTCGTGACGACGGCCAATACGCTGAACATCCCGCCGGCCCTGATGGACCGCATGGAGATCATCCGTATCGCCGGATACACGGAGGATGAGAAGGTCGAGATCGCCAAGCGGCATCTGCTCCCCAAGGCGGTGCGCGACCATGCGCTCCAGGCCAAGGAGTTCTCGGTCACCGACGAGGCGATCCGAGGCATCATCCAGACCTACACCCGCGAGGCGGGCGTGCGCAGCCTCGAGCGTGAGTTGATGAAGCTCGCCCGCAAGGCGGTGACGGAGATCCTCAAGACCAAGAAGCCGGCGGTGAACATCACCCAGGACAATCTGTCCGACTATCTCGGCGTGCCGCGCTATCGCTACGGTCAGGTCGAGGGCGAGGATCAGGTCGGCGTGGTCACGGGTCTGGCCTGGACGGAAGTAGGCGGCGAACTGCTGACGATCGAAGGCGTCATGATGCCCGGCAAGGGCAAGATGACCGTGACCGGCAACCTGAAGGACGTCATGAAGGAGTCCATCTCCGCGGCCGCGTCCTACGTCCGCAGCAGAGCGATCGACTTCGGCATCGAGCCGCCGCTTTTCGACAGGCGTGACATCCACGTGCACGTGCCGGAAGGCGCGACGCCCAAGGATGGTCCGTCGGCGGGCGTTGCCATGGTCACGGCGATCGTTTCGGTGCTGACCGGGATCCCGGTCAAGGCTGACGTTGCGATGACGGGCGAGATCACGCTGCGCGGACGTGTGCTGCCGATCGGCGGTCTCAAGGAAAAGCTGCTGGCTGCCCTGCGCGGTGGCATCAAGAAGGTGCTGATCCCGGAAGAGAACGCCAAGGACCTTGCGGAGATTCCCGACAACGTGAAGAGCGGGATGGAGATCATTCCGGTCAGCCGGGTCGGCGAGGTTCTTCAACACGCGTTGCAGCGGGTGCCGGTGGCGATCGAATGGGTCGAGCCGGTCGAACCGGCCAAGAAGGCGGCCGGAGAAGATGCCGGCGCGGGCACCTTTGCGCACTGATCGGAGCCGCGGAAACCTGAAAACCGGAAAGGCCAGACGAAAGTCTGGCCTTTCTGCGTCTCACCCCCCAAAAAACCGCGCAATTCCGGGGTTTTCGGGTTTTTCAGGCTTGGTTGCCGCGCCCGATCTCAATACAGTCCCGCCGCGGCCGTCGAGTCGCAGACAATGCGGTCAAGAAAATATAATGAGGTTTTCATGAACAAGAACGAACTCGTATCGGCCGTGGCGGAGTCAGCCAAGCTGTCGAAGTCCGACGCTCAGTCGGCGGTCGAAGCCGTATTCTCGGTCATCACCAACGAACTCAAGGGCGGCGGTGACGTTCGTCTCGTGGGCTTTGGCAATTTTGAAGTGAGCAAGCGTGAGGCCTCGACGGGCCGCAATCCTCAGACGGGCCAGCCGGTCCAGATCCCCGCGCGCAACGTGCCGAAGTTCTCGGCCGGCAAGGGTCTCAAGGACGCCGTCAACTCCTGATCTGCCCATGACGTCGTGCGAAAGGCCGGGCATGTCCCGGCTTTTCTCTTTTTCGGGACGGCCGGTCTTCCGGCTCGGCGGCCAGTCGCTTTGGCCTTTGCGATCAACCGACAGGCATCCAGCCGCCATCGTCGCGGCGGGCAAGCAGAGGCGTGCGGATGGCGCCGTATACCTTGCCGCGGAGGGTGGGGTCGAGCGCCTGCAGGACCGTCCGCCAGCGCTCCGACTGCAGCATGGCGAACACGAGCGCGATCGGCTCGATCCCGGCTTTCGACAGCAGCGCCAGAACCGCGCGCATCGAGGCGCCGGAACTGATCACGTCGTCGACGACCACGACCCGCCGGTCGCGGAGCAGCGGCAGCATGCGCGGATCGAGATAGAGCCGCTTGATCTGTTCGGGGCTGGTGATCGACGACATCGGCTCGGACAGGACCTCGTCGTACCAGAACTTCCGTGACGTCCCGAGCGCCACCATGCGCGGATGGCCGAGGCGGCGCGCGACCGCGTTGGCGAGCGGAAGGCCAAGCGTCGGCACGCCGATCACCATGTCGGCGCCGAGCGGCTCCAGGAACTCGGTCATCGCGTCGGACAGCGCATCCTCAACCGCGAAACTGGCCTGGTTGACAATCAGCGAGGCCACCGCGCGCGACCCATCGCCGGGCAGGGGCCGGATCGGCAGCGCGATCTGGCGACCGTCCGGCAGGCGCGCCGGATAGAGATCACGAAAACCATCGGCCGGATCATCCCGAAACGTCCGGGGCGGGTGGATTTCCTGCCAGAACTCGTGGGGCGCGAGTGACACGACCGGCCTTTCTGCTAAAAAAGTGTGTGGAACAACAATCGGATGGCGTCGGCACGAACCGGCGTACGGAGTGTAGTGATGGCGCGTGCGGATGACCAGAATGGCGATCTCGATTTTCTCGTCCGTCTGCGTCGCGACCTGCATGCCCACCCCGAACTCGGCTTCGAGGAGGAACGCACCAGCCGCATCGTGCGTGAATGCCTGGAGGAAGCCGGCATCACGGTGACGGCGGGCCTTGGCCGAACGGGAGTCGTCGGCACGCTGCAAGCGGGCAATGGCCATCGGCGAATTGCGCTGCGCGCCGACATGGATGCGCTCGCCATGCGCGAGACGGCGACCGATCGGCCGCATCGCTCGACCGTGGATGGCCGCATGCATGCCTGCGGCCATGACGGGCATACGGTGATGCTGCTGGGAGCCGCGCGTTCGCTGGCCCGCTCGCGCGCCTTTTCCGGCACGGTTCATTTCATCTTCCAGCCGGCCGAGGAAGGACGCGGCGGGGCTGAGGCCATGGTCGCGGACGGCTTCTTCGAACGCTTTCCGGTCGACGCGGTCTACGGGCTTCACAACATGCCGGGCCTCGCCACAGATGAGATCGCGGTGGTGGAAGGGCCGCAGCTTGCTTCCTCCGACCGCTGGCACGTGACGTTTCGCGGCGAGGGCACGCATGGCGCCAAGCCGCATCTCGGCCGCGATGCCATCACCGCGGCCGGCCAGTTTCTCACCGCGCTGCACACGATCGTGGCGCGCCGGGTCGATCCGCTCCAGCCTGCGGTCGTCAGCGCCTGCGCGGTCCAGGCCGGCGACTTCGCTGCGCTGAATGTCATCCCCGACGAGGTCTTGATCGGTGGTACGGCGCGGGCCTATTCGGCCGAGGTGAGGGCGCAGATCGAGGCGGAGATCGGCGATCTCGCGCAGGGTACGGCGGCGATGTACGGCATCGCCTGCGATTATCGCTACCTGCGCCAGATACCCCCGGTGATCAACGATGCCGATGCAACCCGCCGCGCTCTCGCGGCCGCGAGGACAGCTGCCTCGAGCGTGCGCACCAGTTTTCCCGCATCGACCGCCGGGGACGATTTCGCGGTCTTTTCCGGCCGGGTGCCCGGCTGCTACGTCTGGCTCGGCAACGGCCCGGCCGAGGACGGCGCGCTGCATCACAACAGCCGCTATGATTTCAACGACGCCGCCATACCAACCGGGGTGCGGTTCTGGACCACGCTGGTCGAACAGGAACTGGCCGACACGTGATCACGATCGCCGGGTAAGCAGATCGGCCAGCAGCGCCAGCGCTCCAGCCCCGTCGACCGTCAGCGCCACCGAGACCGGCAGCCTGCCATCGGTCGCGGGCTCGAAACTGCCCGCATCAACGCTCGACGTGCAGTCGACAGAAAGCGCCATGTCCTCGCAACCGAAGAGTTCGGGCGCGAGCGCCTGGAGCATCACGCAAGGATCGTGCAGCGGACGGCTCTCGCCGCCGGTGGTCGTCTGGAAATAGGCTGCGATCAGGTCGGCAGCGGCGCGGGACGCCGCCGTTCCTGCGACCCGAAGCGCCTCGACATAGGCCCGGTCGGCGCGGACCTTGCGTGTCACGTCGAGCGGAATGAGCGTCAGCGGCAGGCCGGCCGCGAGCACCGCTTCGGCCGCTTCGGGATCGGCGGCCAGGTTGAACTCGGAGCGCGGCCCGATATTGCCGGGCTCGCGGATCGCGCCGCCCATGGCCACGATCCGGCCGATGCGCCGTGCCGCGTCCGGATTGTCCGCGAATAGCCGCGCGAGGTTGGTCAGCGGTCCGAGCGCCAGAATGTCGATGGCGCCCGCCGGATGCGTCATCAATGTCTCGGCGAGCCAGAACGTCGCGTGCTCGGGCCGCGGCGGCGTCGGCGGCTCGGGAAAGGCGACGCCGCCCAGCCCGTCGCTGCCATGGATGTCGGCGACGTCGAACCCCTTGCGCGACAGCGGGCCGACCGCACCCGCGATCACCGGCACGTCGCCGCGTCGGGCAAGCGCCAGGATGCGGCCGGCATTGCGGGTCGTCGTCCCAATGCCGATGTTGCCGGCCACCGTGGTGATGCCGAGGACGTCGAACTCCGGCGAGCCCAGTGCCGCCAGGATGGCGACTGCGTCGTCGATGCCGGGATCGGTGTCGATGATGATTGCGCGTGGGCTCACTTCGTCTCCGCCAGCGCGGCGAGGATCCGCACCCAGGAGCGGATGCCCTTGTGGAAGCTCGACAGGTCGTACTTCTCGTTCGGGCTGTGGATGCGGTTGTCGAACTTGGCGAAGCCGACGAAGATCGAATCCATGTCGAGCCGGTCCTTGAACACGGTCGCGATCGGGATCGATCCGCCGGTGCCGGCCACCGCGGCCTCGCATTCCCACTCGTCCGACAACGCCTTCAGCGAGCGCTTCAGGAAATCGCTGTCGATCGGCATGACGGTCGCCGCGCTGCGGCCATAGCGCTTGAAGGTGACGCTGCAATCGGCGGGAACGCGCGCCTCGACGTGCCGCCGGAAGGCTTCGGCGATCTGCTCTGGGTCTTGTCCGGCGACGAGCCGGAAGGAGATTTTCGCGCTCGCCTCGGCCGGGATCACCGTCTTGAAGCCGTCGCCGATATAACCGCCCCACATTCCGTTGATCTCGCAGGACGGCCGCGCCCAGACCTGCTCCAGAACCGTCCGCCCCTTCTCGCCCGCCGGCATGTCGAGGCCGACGTCCTTGAGAAACTTCGCCTCGTCGAAGGGCAGGCGCTTCCAGCGCTCGGCGATCTCGGCGGGTAGCTCGGTCACGCCGTCGTAGAAGCCCTCGATTGCCACACCGCCGTCCGGCGTGCGCAGGCTGGCGACGATGTCGGAGAGCAGCTGCAGCGGGTTGCGCGCGGCATTGCCGTACATGCCCGAATGCAGGTCGCGGCTGGCGCAGCGGATGGTGATTTCCTCGGAAACCATGCCGCGCAGCATGGTGGTGATGGCCGGCGTCGTGTCGTCCCACATGTCGGTGTCGCAGACGAGCATGACATCGGCCTTGAGTTCGGCGCCAGCCTGGTCGAGGAAGCCGGGAAGGCTGTCGCTGCCCGATTCCTCCTCGCCTTCGAACAGGATCGAGACCCGGATCGGCAGCGAGCCGGTGACGGCCTTCCAGGCGCGGCAGGCTTCGACGAAGGTCATCAGCTGGCCCTTGTCGTCGGAGGCCCCGCGCGCCACGATCCAGGTGTCGCCGTTGGGCTGCGGCACCAGCGTCGGCTCGAAAGGCGGCGAATTCCACAGCGCCACCGGATCGACCGGCTGCACGTCGTAGTGACCGTAGAACAGGACGTGCGGACCATCGCCGCTCCTGTCGTGTCCCACCACCATCGGATGGCCGGGCGTGTCGCGAACCGAGGCGTCGAAGCCCACGCTCGACAGGTCGGCCGCCAGCCACTCCGCCGTCTTGCGGCAGTCGGCGGCATAGGCCGGATCGGTCGAGATCGACGGGATGCGGATCAGGTCGCACAGCCGCGCAACGCTTTCGTCGATGTGGGCGTCGACATCGGCGAGAACGGCGTCGAGATGGGCGGGATCTGTCTGGGGCATCATGCGCCTCCTTCTTTCGATTTGTCTTCGAGATGACCGGACATCGCCGCCCGGTCAAGGCGTTGAAGCGGCCGTCGAATGGGCCAGTTCGTCAGCCAGCGGCGTCGATGCGCGTCATCTCCGCCTTGAAATGGGCGGCGACCTGCAAGGCGTCGCGCAGCACCTTCCGGCGCTCGATCGTGACCACCTCGCGATCCCGCATCACCCAGCGCCCCGCCACCATGACGTCGGACACGTCGGCGGGCATGGCAGCGAACACCAGCGTCGCATAGGTGTCGTAGATCGGCTGCAGGCGTGGCGCGGACAGGTCGATGCGCACGAGGTCGGCCTGTTTGCCGGGTTCGAGCGACCCGATGCGGGCATCCATGCCGAGCACGCGGGCGCCCTCGATGGTGGCCATGCGGATCACCTCGACGGCGGGCATCGGCTTGCGGCTGTGGCCCGCGAGCTTCTGGAACATCGAGACCGGGCCGAACTGCGCAAACAGGTCGAGCGTGTTGCCGCTCATCGGTCCGTCGGTCGCCACCCCAACCGGGATGCCTGCGGTGCGCATCGCCTCCACCGGCGCGATGCCGCGCCCCGCCTTGGCGTTGGAGCGGGCATTGTGCGCCACGCAGACGCGGGCATGCGCCATCTTCTCGATGTCTGAGGCGTTGACGTGCAGGCAATGCGCGCAGATGAGGCCGGGGCGCAGCAGCCCCGCCTTCTCCACCACCTCGACGGGTCGGAGGCCATGGTGCTTCGCGCACCACTCCATCTCCGAATCCATCTCGGCGAGATGGATCTGCACCGGCACGTCGGGATGGTCGTCGGCCCAGCGCGAGACCCGGTTCATCACCGCGACATCGGTCGAGTAGGGCGCATGCGGCGCGATCGAGGCGATGACGCGGTCGTGGCCGGCAAACTCGGCCACCAGCTCTTCCGTCAGGGCAAAGCCGCCGTCGATGTCCTTGTGGTCCGGCGGATCGAAGTCGGCGATCGTCTGGCCGACGACGCCGCGGATGCCCGCCTGGTCCACCACGCGGCCGACCTCGGTCTCGAAGTAGTACATGTCGGCGACGGTGGTGACACCGGCCTGGATCAGCTCAAGTGCCGCCAGTGCGGTGCCGGCGCGCACCATCTCGCGGGTGACGAACTTGCGCTCCAGCGGCAGGACATAGCGGTAGAGCCGGTCGTCGACATCCTCGCCAAGGCCGCGAAACAGGGTCATCGCCATGTGGCAATGCGGATTGACCATGCCGGGCATGACGATGTCGCCGCCGCAGTCGATCGTCTCGGCGCCATCGGTTGCAGGCGCGGGCCCGCTGCCGGTGGCGGTGATGGTCTGGCCGTCGATACGCACCCAGCCATTCGCGACGACAGGCATGTCGGGTGTGCAGGGCAGGAGGGTGGCGTTGGAAAGAACGAGGCTCATTGGTCCGTCCCCGTGAGCACGCAGCACTGGTCCGGCACCGGCACGAGGCGCGCGGTGCCGCCGGGCTCCAGCGGCGCGGACAGGGCGCCGTTGGCCACAAGATGTCCCGCCGCCGTCTCGCACTGGTACTGATAGGCGCGGCCGAGATAGGTGCGCAGGCCGAGCGTCGCCGGAAGGCCGTCCGCCCCGGCTTCTGGCGTCACCGCCAGCCCGTCCGGCCGCGTCGCCAGCGTGAAGGCGTCCGGGATCGGGCCGAACCGCTCCTGCGACAGGCTCAGTCGCGCACCGCCGGTCGCCTCCACCGTCACCATTTCGCCTTCGCGGGCAACCGCGCGCAGGGGAATGAGGTTCTCGAAGCCGACGAAGCGCGCGACGAAGGCGTTCGTCGGCCGCTGGTAGAGCACCTCCGGCGTGTCGAACTGCATGATGCGACCGGCATTCATGATCGCCACGCGGTCGGAGATCGAGAAGGCCTCTTCCTGGTCGTGCGTGACATAGACCGAAGTCGTGCCGTTGGCGCGCTGCAACTGGCGGATCTCGACGCGCATGTCGACGCGCAGCTTTGCGTCGAGGTTGGACAGAGGCTCGTCGAACATCAGGAGCGGCGGCTCGATGACCAGCGCGCGGGCGAGCGCCACGCGCTGCTTTTGCCCGCCCGACAGGGCGCCCGGCAGCCGCTCGGCAAGCACGGACAGCCCGACGCGATCGAGCATGGCACGGGCGCGCTTGTCCCGTTCGCTGGACGCGACGCCGCGCTGCTTCAGCCCGAAGGCGACGTTCTCGATCACGGTAAGGTGCGGAAACAGCGCATAGTTCTGGAACACCAGACCGATGTCGCGCTTGTGGGCCGGAAGCCGCGTCAGGTCGCGTCCGCCGAGCCTGATCGTGCCCTCGGTCGGCTCGAGGAAGCCGGCGATGAGGCGCAGCGTCGTGGTCTTGCCGCAGCCGGACGCGCCGAGCAGCGAGACGAGTTCGCCGGCGCCCACCGACAGCGAGAGGTCTTCCAGCACCTTGGTCGTGCCGTAATGGGCGGTGAGGGCATTGATGTCGAGGGCTTGGGTCATGCTGTCGTCATTCGTCTGGTCGCCATTCACTTGGCGAGGAAGGTGAGGCCGAGCGTGCGCTCCACGATCGCCATGACGGCGACGGTGAGGAACATCAGAAGCACCGACACCGACGCGATGGTGGGGTCGAAGAACTGCTCGACATGGGCGAGGATCTGGATCGGCAGGGTGGAGACGCCCGGGCCGGTGAGGAACAGCGACGTCGAGACGTCGTTGATGGAGGTGATGAAGGCCAGGAT
The DNA here is from genome assembly GCA_051860465.1 of Mesorhizobium sp. Lineage (GTDB taxonomy): Bacteria > Pseudomonadota > Alphaproteobacteria > Rhizobiales > Rhizobiaceae > Aquibium. The sequence continues at coordinate 2,972 of JBHYDY010000052.1, read as the reverse complement.
GAAGGCCGCGACCACGCCGGCCCGCACATTGGGCAGCACGATGGTGAAGAAGGTCTTGGCCGGCGGGCTGCCGAGGCTGATGGCGGCCTCCTCGATGGAGAAGTCGAACGAGGCGAGGCTGGCCGAGATGACCCGCACGCAATAGGGCAGCACGAGAAGCGTATGCCCGATCAGCAGCGACAGAAAGATCGGGAACGACGCGCCGACGGCGACCGACTTCAACAGCGAGAAGCCGAGCACGATCTCCGGCACCAGGATCGGCAGGACGAAGACCGTCGACAGCCATGAGGGAAGCTGGATGCGATAGCGGTTCAACGCATAGGCCGCCGGTATCCCGATGAGAAGCGCGAGGCCTGTCGCCAGGAAGGCCAGTTGCAGGCTGGTGACGATGGTGCGCCGGAAGGCCGTGATCTCGAAGATCTTCTCGAACCAGCGCAGCGACAGCCCCTGCGGCGGGAAGGTCAGATAGGTCGTGTCGCTGAGCGAGGCGCCGATCACGATGATCAGCGGCCCGACCAGGAAGAAATAGACCAGCGCCGCGACGGCGATGAGGGCGGGGGAGAGGCGCGTTGTCATGTCGTCATCGGGTTCAGGCGTTTGGCGATGCGGGTCATGGCGAGCACCACCGCAACGGTGATGACGACCATTATGGCGGCGATGGTGGAGGCGCCCACCCAGTCGAAATTGACCATGGCGCGCTGGTAGAGGAAGGTCCCCATCATCATCTGCCGCTCGCCGCCGAGAAGCTGCGGCGTTGCGTAGGAGGTGAAGGACCCGGTGAAGACGAGGACGGCGCCGACGATGAGGCCGGGCACCGCGAGCGGGAAGATCACCTGCCGGAACGTGCCCGAGGGCGAGGCGCCGAGCGACGCCGAGGCCTGGATGACGTCCTCGGGGATGTTCTCCAGCACGCCGACGAGTGTCAGGATCATCAGGGGCGTGAACAGGTAGACCATCGCCACGATGACCGACCCTTGCGTATAGAGCATCGAGAAGGGCTCGTCGGTGATGCCGATCCCGACCAGGAAATTGTTCAGGATGCCGTTCTTGCCGAGGATGATCAGCCAGGCGAAGGAGCGCACGACGACGCCGGTCAGCAGCGGAAACACAGCTGCGATGATGAGAATGCTCTTCAACCGGCCGGGCGCCCGCGAGACGACGAAGGCGGTGAGAAAGCCGAGCACGAGCGAGATCGCGGTCGTGATCAGCGACACTTCCAGCGTCCGCCACAAGACGGTGCGTCGGAACCCGCTCGAGAAGAAAGTGATGTAGGGCGCAAAGACGCCCTTCGCGTCGGCGAACGTGGTGCCGATGGTGGCGGCGACGGGCAGGACCAGAAACAACGCCACGAGCAGCGTCGCGGGCAGGGCGAGCGTCCAGCCGGTGTATCGCTTGAACATGAAGACAGACAGTCCAGAAAGAGACTTTCGGCCGCCCGGTCCCGACAGGGTGCCGTGACGGCCGAAAGCAAGGGGTCAGGAAAGGCGCGCAAGAGGCGCGCCCGCGATCACATGCCGAAGATTTCGTTCCAGCGGTCGATCCAGTCCGACTTTGCGGCATTCAGCTTGGAATAGTCGACGCGCTTGAGGCCGTCGATCATGTCCTTGCCATAGGTCCACTGCGCTGCCTGTTCCGGCGTGAGCTCGACCGACGACACCACGGGTGCGTCGACGCCGTTGGAGGCGAGCGTCTTTTGCAGTTCCGGGTCCAGGATGAAGTTGATGAACTCGTGCGCCAGTTCGACGTTGGCGGCGCCCTTCGGAATGTTGACCGTGTTCAGCGTGGCGATGGCGCCGTCATCCAGATCGGCCCAGACCACGGTGGGGACCGCCGCCTTCAACTGGCCGAGCGCGAAGTCCTGCGCCAGCGAGACGGTGATCTCGCCGGTCGAGAACAGATTGATCATCTCCGAGCCGGTGTTGTAGTTCTTGACCACGTTGGGCTTGATCGCCTCGATCTCGGCGAAGGCCGGATCGGCATCCTCGAAGGCGTCGGTGCCGGCCTTCTCGCCCGCGATCATCACGACCATCGGACCGGCGGTCGTGGTGATGCCCGGCAGCGACACGGCGCTCTTCAGGTCGTCGCGCCAGAGGTCGGCCCATATGGTGATCGGCGCGCTGACCTTGGCGGAGTCGTAGACGATGCCGACGCGGCCGATGGTGTAGGCCGGGCCGAACTCGCCCTGCGGCGCCTGCGCCATTTCATAGAGACCGGCGATGTTGGGCACCTTCGAGCGATCGATCGGCTGGAACAGGCCGTCCTCGATGCCGATCTGCGAGAAGCCGTCGGTGAAATAGGCGACGTCGACGCCCTCGCCGCCACGGATCTTGATCTTGTTGAGGCGGTCGGCATTGTTGCCGGTCTCGAACACCAGCGTGCAGCCGCATTTCTCCTGGAAGGGCTGGACGATGAACTGGTTCAGCTTCTCGCCGTTGAAACCCCACCATGAGATGGTCAGTGTCTTGTCCTGCGCGGTCGCGGGCGCGGCGGCAAGCAGGGCCGCGACACAGGCTGCGCCAGCCAGGCTGCGATAGGGGGCGTTCTTCATACTCGGTGCCTCTCTCTTGATGGGGTGATCCCGGGCCGCGCTCCAGCGCGGTTCGAAGCGGACCATACTTTTTCCCAACCCGACGCTGCAAGGCCATATGCGACCAAAGGAGAAGCACAAGCATGGTTTGCCCATGCAAGCGGCATTCCTGCCGCCGCCCTCGCCACGGTGGGGCGGAACCGCGCCCGATCATGAAGGCTGACGCAGCGTCGCGGCGGGTTCATGACGCCTCGATGACAGCGGTTAAGCCAGAATAAGCGAATGTTACCATAGTCTTGCTAGCTGAAATGGTGCAGCTTTCCACAGCCATGAGGTCGGTAAAAAAAACGTACGAGGGGCCGAAAAAGCGCGTTGACAGTTGTGGGGGGCGGGGCCTATATACGCCTCACCAACGACAGCGGCGACGCTGCTGGCGCCGAAGGAG
>JBHYDY010000051.1:0-26150 GCA_051860465.1 Mesorhizobium sp. | reverse complement strand
CTTTCATCGGATTTGGGGCGAGGTTGTAGTAGAAAGTGATCAAGGCAGGTCTCCAAGTCAGCGCAATGAGGGAGGCGCACCTATTGTGAACGCTCGGACGCTCCCGACGCAAGTCATACTAAGCGTCGTGGCGTTTGACCGACATGAGCCCAGTGCCGCATTCCGATTGAGGTGATGGTCTGTGGTTCGGCGAGGAGCTTCTTCCAGGCCTCGCATGCGGCATCGATGATCGCATCGTAGGTGTCGAAGGCTCTATTCACGAGCCAGTTCTGCCGCAGGTATTGCCAGACGTTCTCGACCGGGTTCAGCTCCGGCGCCCGCGACGGTAGGAAGCAGGCCATGACGCTCGCGGTCGAAGAGTTCATCCGCCGCTTCCTGATCCATGTCCTGCCGCGCGGCTTCCATCGCATCCGGCAATACGGTCTGCCCGCCGGCTCCGCCCGCAAGGCCAGTCTCGCGCTCGCACGCGAGCTCCTGGATTTAGAAACTCCGCCAGATGACGGCACACCAAGCGAACCCGACGACTACTGCCCGCCATGGTCGCAGGTCAGCAACGTCGGAACATTCCGATCCGCCGGTTGGTCCATCGCGTGGGTCGAGCGATCCAGGCCCTGAAGCCGTGCTTCATGATGGGGCCTTGGCCTGACTGGCCGCCGTCTCGTCGCGCACGTCATGCGCGAGCCTGAAATGGCTTGGTTTTGCGCAGCCCTGTGGCCTGATTTACTCCAGCGTTGACATCGCGGGCGGCTCGGATTCCGGCATCTTACACCCAATCCATTCGCCAATTGCTACAAAAAGACACACGTATGCTCGATCCAGTGGCAGATTGGTGGGAAAAAATGCATCAAAAAAACAAAAAACAACAAAACCAAACATTTCTGTTTGACTTGGCTGTCTTTCTGACCGTAACTTTCGCTTAACGAGATCGCGGCGGTGGCGTCAGGACCCGATCGCGGCAGGGACAGCGGGCGCGATTGGTGCCGGCGACGCGACAGAAGGGGAAAACCGATGAAGAATTCGCAACCGGTTCAGGCCGCGAAGGGATTCCAGAATCCGTTCGACATTCAGACGCCCGAGGGCGCCGAGGGATGGGAGGAGATGTACCCCTATTATTCCCATCTGAACCACAATGATCCCGAGCAAGACGCAGGCCAGTTCTGGTTCTTCGACGGGATGCACAATCCCGAGCCGCTCTACCCGTTCGATATGATCATGACCGACAACTGGTGGGTCGGCGTCAGCCAGATGACCAGCCGTGTATGGCCCGTCCCACCCGCGCTCGGCTATCACCAGCGCGTCATCAACGGCTACCTCTTTGTCAGCCCGATCGCGCTCGAAGACGCATCGAAGCTGCCGGAGCGCGGCGAGATGTTCGGCCAGCGCGCCGGTTACTATTTTGAGAATTGGGACGCGATCTATGCCGAGTGGGAGGACAAGGCGAAGGAATGCATCGCGCGCCTGAGCGCCATCGAGTTTAAGCCTCTTCCCGAATACGAGCCCGCAGAAAGCGTCTTCGACCACAAGGGGCTCTATTCGTCCTACAGGCTGATGCGGTCGTACAACGCTACTATCGAGAACATGCTCGAAATGGGTTCATACCATTTCGAGATGCTGATCCTTGGCTACGGCGCGTACATGACGTTCCGGGAGTTTTGCCAGACGGCGTTCCCCGGCATAGCCGACCAGACGATCACCAACATGGTCTGCGGCGTCGATATCCTGCTGTTCAGGCCGGACGACGAGGTCCGCAAGCTGGCCCGCAAGGCAATCGAATTCGGGGTCGACCAGGTCATCCTCGACAACGACGATCCGGACGCGGCCCTGGCGGCCATCGCGGGCCAGCCCAAGGGTAGGGACTGGCTCGCCGCATTCGAATTGGCCAAGGATCCTTGGTTCTGGTTTTCCACCGGCGTCGGTTACTGCCATGCCGACGCCGTCTGGATGACCGACCTGCGCCTGCCCTTCAGTTCTATGCGCGGCTATATCGAGTCGCTGCGAAACGGCGATAACATCGAGCGGCCCACCGAGGCGCTACATGCCAAGCGCGAGGCGACGATCGCGGAATACCGCAGCCTGCTGGCCACCGACGAGGACCGTGCCGGCTTTGACGGCCTGATCGCCCTGGCTATCAAGGTGTTCCCCTATGTCGAGAATCACAATTTCTATGTCGAGCACTGGCACCACTCGATCTTCTGGTCAAAGATACGCGAACTCGGGCAGGTATTCGTCGCGCACAATTTCTTCGATGATGCCGACGACATTTTCTATCTAAACCGGTTCGAGCTCTCCACGGCGGTCTACGACCTGGAAATCGGCTGGGCGTCGGCCGCACCGGCGCGCGGCGAGACTTACTGGCGGCCTATCGTGGCGCGTCGAAAGGAAATCCGCGAGAAGCTGAAGGAGTGGACCCCGCCGCCGGCGCTGGGCACCCCGCCTGAACTTCTCAACGACCCGGTCGCCGTGACGCTGTGGGGCATCACGCGCGAGCAGGTCGACGAGTGGCTGGGCGTCGACATGGACTCCGCTACCGAGCTCCGCGGGGTCGCGGCCTCGGCTGGCAAGGCCACGGGCAAGGCCCGCGTCATCACCTCCACGGACCAGCTCTACGATGTTCAGAAGGGCGAGATCCTTGTCTGTCGCATCACCGCCCCAAGCTGGGCGACTGTTTTCCAGCGCATCGGTGCGGCCGTGTCGGACGTCGGCGGACTAATGGCGCATACCGCGATCATCTCGCGCGAATACGGCCTGCCGGCCGTCGTGGGGACCGGCTTCGCGACGGCGCTCATCAAGACCGGCGACACCGTCGAGGTCGACGGCGACAAGGGCATCGTTCGAATCGTAGAGTCTGCCTAGACATGACCGATCCCCTGATTATTTGGCTCGACGATCCCCAAGCCAAGGCGAACGCCTGCCTGGGCGGAAAGTTCGGGAGCCTCGGAACGTCGGTTGCCGACGGCCTTCCAGTGCCGACAGGCTTCGGCATCACGACGCATGCCTACCGCCTCTTCATGCGTGAGGCGGGGCTAGAAGCGGAAGCCGCACGGGTAGGCAAGGCAGCGATCGCGCTCCCCCCGGAGCGGATCGCCGAGACCACGTCCGGGATCGTCGCGGCGCTCATGGAGCGCGAATTGCCTCAGCGGCTCTCAGACGAGATCGGGGCGGCCTATGCCGAGTTGGAACGGCGGACCGGAACCGCCGACACGCCGGTGGCCGTCCGCTCGAGCGGGGAGTCGGAAGATCTGGCGGGCGCAAGCTTCGCGGGCCAATACGACACATTCCTTTGGGTGCGCGGCGCCGGTGCGCTGGTGGAGAACATGCGCCGCTGCTGGACGGGGCTGTTCGGCGAGGCCGTCCTTTCCTACCGCCCGGCTGGCGAGGCCGTGGTCGCTTCCGGCGACTTTGCGATCTGCGTCGGTGTGCAGCAGATGGTCGAGGCGCGCGCCGCCGGCGTCATGTTCACGCTCGATCCGCTCAACGGTGACCGGTCCAAGGTGGTCGTGGAGGCGGTCTGGGGACTGGGCGAGGGCGTAGTCAAGGGCGATGTGACCCCCGCCCGTTTCAGTGTCGACAAGGTGACGCGCGATATCGCCGTGCGCTCGGTTCCACCGCAGACAGAAGAATACCGGTTCGATCCGGCCTCTAATAGCGTGGGGCTTTTTCCGGTCGAAGCCGAAAGGCAGGAGCGATGCTGCCTGGGCGACGAGGAGGTGCTTCGCCTTGTGAACCTTGGTCGCGACATCGAGAAGATGCGCGGCGGCGCACCGCAGGACATCGAATGGGCCATCGGTCGGGACGGCAAGGTCGCCGTGCTGCAGGTGCGTCCCGAGACCGTGTGGAGCAGCAAGCCGGTCGCGCCAATCAAGCTCGCGGGACCGCCCATTGCCCATGTTCTGATGCGCATGTCAGGACAGGCGCTTTGCGCGAAGGCGAAAGGCTGATGCGATGAAGCCTGCCGACTTCCTCTATCATCGGCCGACCAGTGTCGACGAGGCGCTGGCACTGCTCGCCCAGTACGACGGGGGAGCGCGTATCCTATCGGGCGGACAGAGCCTGATGCCGATGATGAACATGCGGCTGGTGCGCCCTCTAGCGCTGATCGACGTAAACGCGATTCCGGGTCTCGACAAAGTCGAGATTCACTCCGACGGCAAGGCGATCCTGGGCGCACGTCTGCGCTACTCGACGGTCGAGAGCGACGAGAAGCTCGGGCGATCCCATCCGCTGCTGCGCCATGTGGTAAGCCGCGTGGGGGACCGCCAGGTGCGCAACCGCGGCACAGTCGGCGGCAGTCTGGCGCATGCCGATCCCACCGGCAACGTTCCCGTCGCGGCGTTGGCGCTGGGTGCCGCTGTGCGGGCGCGGTCGTTGCGGGGCGAGCGGGAAATCGCGATGAAGGAGTTTTTTCAGGGTCCGTACACCACCGCTCTAGAAGACGACGAGATGCTGGTCTCGATAGCGCTCCCCTCACATCCTAAATCCTTCGCCTTCACCGAGATTGCCCGGCGTCACAACGACTTCGCCGTGCTTTCGGTGGCGATCGTGGGCAGCCGGGCCACGGACGGGACCTGGACAGGGTTGCGCATTGCGATCGGCGGCATGCACGGCACGCCGATTCTCGCGACGGGAGCGATGGCGGTTGGTGAGGGCACCGGTCTTCCCGACGAGACCATTGCGCGCGTTGCAGAGGCCTCACTGGATGCGGTCAGCCCGCCCAGTGACATGCGCGCCTCGGCAGCCTACCGGCTCCACCTTTTGCCCATACATGTCTCGCGCACGCTCCGGCAAATCCGCGACGTCACGCCCGGGCGGGCAGCCAAGCACGCAGGAAGAGCCGCATGAAGGTCACCCAGGAGTTTTACGTCGCGCACGACGCCGGCAAGGTCTGGGCGATCCTGGAAAGGACCGACCGCATAGCCGCATGTGTGCCCGGCGTGGAGGAGGTCGAGGAAATCGGTGCGGACGAGTATCGGGTGAAGGTTACACAGAAGGTCGGTCCGATCAGTGCAACGTTCAAGGCGAAGGTGACGATCGCAGAAAAGATTGACAGGGAATCGATGCGTATCGTCTCCACGGGGCAGGTTGCGCGCGGCGCGGCGGGCAGCTTCCGATCCGATGTGCTGCTGCGGCTTATTCCGGAAGGTGAGGGGACGCGGGTACGTGTAGAAGGCGAAATCGCACTTGCTGGCATGCTGGGTAGCGTTGGGCAGAGCGTGGTCGAGAGGCAGATGAGCACGCTCGCGGCGACATTTGCGCAGAATCTTTCGAAGGAGCTCGACCCAAAAAGTCCGGCGTCTCCGGCGGCGCCCGCGATAGCGGCGGCAGTCTCAGCGCAGCCTACGACGCGAAAGATGGCCGAGAGCGGCTCTGTCTTGCGGGACGACGCGGACCTGGCTTCGCTGCGCGTGGCCAGCGAGCAGGCGCTCTTGTGGTCGAAATTCGCAGCCGGCCTTTCGGCCGCGACCTTAGCGGTGGCGCTGGTCCTTTTGGGCCGGATGCTCGCCTGAGCAGAACATGGATGAGGACGGTTTCGTGACCAGCAATCAGGTCGAGATAAGTGTGGCGGTGAACGGGCGGCGACTGAACGCCTCAGTCCCGGTGCGCATGCATGCAGCCGACTTCCTGCGTCATCGGCTCGGACTGACGGGCACTCATGTCGGGTGCGAGCAGGGTGCCTGCGGCATGTGCACCATCCGGGTCGACAAGCAGGTGGTCAAAGGCTGCCTGATGCTGGCCGCCCAGCTCGACGGCGCAGAAATCGAAACCGTCGAGGGGCTGGCGAACCAGTACGAACTACACCCCCTGCAGGAGGCTTTCCGAACCGAGCACGGTCTCCAGTGCGGCTTTTGCACGCCTGGTATGCTCATGGTGGCGCGCGGCCTGGAAGCTGCCGGCCGTCCGTTGAACCGGGACGAGATCCGCACCGAGATCAGCGGTGTCCTGTGTCGCTGCACCGGTTATCATGGCATCATAGAGGCCATCCACGCTCATCTTTCAGCGTTCCACGCAGGCGCGCCGGAGGCGCAGCGGTGAATTTGCACGTCGCCGAACCCGCCCGGATCGAGAAGACCGGCCCCGTCACCGAGGCGCGCAAGATGCGCGTCATAGGCGTCTCGCTGCCGCGCAAGGAAGACGAACGGTTGGTTCGCGGTGCCGGCCTGTTCGCCGACGATCTGCATCCAGACTTCCTGCTCGAGATGGCTGTCGGGCGTTGCCCGTTTCCCCATGCGCGAGTGCGATCGATCGACTTCGCGGCGGCGCTGGAACTTCCGGGCGTGCATCATGTTCTGACCGGCTCCGACATCCTCCGCCAGACGACGCCGATCGGCGTGTTGCGTCCAGTCCCTGGCTCCCCGGACCTGCCGTACTACGCACTCGCCATCGACGTCGCCACCTACGAGGGTCAGCCGGTCGTGAGCGTCGTCGCCGACACCCGGGCGATCGCCGAGGACGCGCTCGATCTAATCGAGATCGATTACGAGCCGCTGCCCCACGTTACCGAAACGCTAGCCGCGCTCGGTCCGGATGCCCCGGTCCTCCATCCTGGCGTCATGAACCGCAATCTGATGACTGCCAACACCGACGCGGCGGGTGACGCGGATGCGCGCCTGGTTGACGCGGCGACGGTGATCCGCGGGCAGTTCCGGATCAATCGCGTGTCGCCCCTGCCGATGGAATGCCGCGGCGTCGTCGCCATGTGGCGTGCAGGCGCAAGGATGCTGGAAGTCCGCACTTCGACACAGACACCGCATCTTGTCCGCAAGCAGCTCGCAGAGACGCTTCGGCTCGACGAAAGCGCGGTGCGGGTGTCCGCATCGGACGTTGGCGGCGCCTTCGGCCAGAAGATTGGCGCCTTCCCCGAGGAATTCCTCGCCTGCCTCCATTCCATGGCGACCGCCCGGCCGGTAAAGTGGGTCGAAGACCGGATGGAGCACTTCCGTTCCGCCACTCACGCGCGCGAAGCGGTCCACGACGTCGCGCTGGCGGTCGACCCAGATGGCCGCTTCACCGCCATCACGAACGACTACGTAACCGACATCGGCGGCTGGAACTCGCCTTGCGGCTCCTCGCAGCTCTCCTCTGTGGTCTTCTGCGGCCCCTATCGTGTCCGCGATGCCCGCGTCGTCAGAAAGGTCACGCTCACCAACAAGACGCCGGTCGGCGCCTATCGCGGCTATGGCCAGCCCGAGGTCAATTTTGCGCTCGAGGTGTTGATCGACCGACTGGCCCGACAACTGGGCGCCGATCCTCTGGACCTGCGACGTCTCAACATGCTGCGCTCGGACGAGCTGCCGTGGCGCGTGCCGAGCGGCGCTGTATACGATACGGGCGATTACCTGCGCACGCTGGAGATGGCGGCTGAGGCAGTCGATTATGCCGGACATCGCGCGCGCCCACGCCAAAAGAGGGCTGATGGGCGCTTTGTTGGGATCGGTCTGGCCTCCTACGTGGAGCGAACCGGTTACGCCAGCGCAAGATTCCTGGCCGATCGCGGATCGCAGTTCGGGGCTCATGAGAGTGTGGTCTTGCGTGCGAACCGCTCAGGCATGGTCGACCTCTACACCGGCGTTTCGTCGTTCGGGCAGGGCAGCGAGACGGCCTTCGCGCAGATGGCCGCGGAAGTTCTCGGCATGTCGTACGATGCCATCCGCGTGCATGCGGGCGACACCGTGGCCTCGCCCGCCAATACGGGGGCCTTCGCTTCGCGCACAGTCATCGCGGCGTCTGGTGCCATCCTGGAAGCGGGCGAAGCCTTTGCGGCCAAAACGCGCGCGCTCGCGGGCCATGTGCTGAAGCTGGGCGAAGACGGACTGGAGATTGACGGCGACGTGGTCCGCGCGGTGGGCGACCCAACCGTCAGCGTGCCGCTGAAGGAACTGTTCAACCGGTCACTGCTCGGCCAGGGTATTCCCGAGGGGATGGCGCCCGGTCTTGAGGCGACGGCGCATTTCGAGCCGAAGGCCGCGTCCTTCGCATTCGGGACCGCCGCCGCCGTGGTGTCGGTCGACCCGGAAACGGGAGACTACACGGTCGAACGGTTCGTTCTGGCCCATGATTGCGGCGTGCCGATCAACCCCAAGCTGGTCGAGGGCCAGGTCCGGGGCGCGCTCGTGCAGGGCATGGGCGCGCTGTTCGGTGAAGAGCTTCGCTACGACGATCAGACAGGCCAATTGGTCAGTGGGTCCATGCTCGACTATTTCGTGCCGACCGCCGCCGACGTCCCGCCGATCGAATTGCTCCACACCGAAGTCCCGTCCGACGTGACTACGTTCGGCGTGAGGGGCGTCGGCGAGTCAGGAACCATTCCGCCTGCGGCCGCGATCACCAACGCGATTTGCGACGCACTCGCCGACTTCCACATCGAAATATCCGAAATGCCAGTTTCGCCCGAACGGGTCTGGCTGGCGCTCGCTGCCCAATGGAAACAGGCATGACACTATACCAGCAACTGGCCGGAGCATATCGCGACACGGGGCTATCGGACCTCGAACTCGCCGCGCTCGAATGGCTGAACGGCTTCTATCAGATCGAGCATCTGCTCGCGACTCGTTCCTGGGCCATCGCACTCGATCCGGAAGCCTCCGAAGCCCTTCGCTTCGCCGCGCTCGTGCATGACGCGGAGCGCCACTTCCCCGGAGGACCGGACGGGACCTCGCCTCTTATGGGGCCTGACGATCCACAATATCTGATCGCGCATTCCACCCGTACGGCCGAGATCGTCGATGAATGGCTTCGTGATAGACCGGAGGGGCAGGACCGATCGTTTCGCAATCAGGTACGCGCGTTGATCCTCAGGCACGAGTTCGGGGGCAATCCAGACGAGGACGTGCTCCAAGCGGCCGATTCCCTGGCATTCCTGAGCACGTTCGACTGGCTGGTCGTGGAGTGGGTCCGCTCGGGCCGCGCCACTGCCGAGCGGGCGCAACTTAAGCTCGACTGGATGCTCTGCCGGATAAGGTTGCAGGAAGCCGTTGCGCTGGCGCTACCCTATTATCGCACGTCCAGTCGAATGCTCGAAGACCCGGACATCTACCCCGCCGACCTGGAGATGCGCCGGCGACTCGCGGGCGACCTTGAGCTGCTGCTCGGCCAAAAAAAGTCTTCCGGCATTGCGCCGGCTTGGGGAGGAGACTGACAGGCAGCGGCCTCCGGGTAGCGGTCGCCCGGGACCGATAATTTCAACGGGACCGACGACGATCAAATGGAGATGAGCATGAACAGTTCCAGACTATCATTGGTACTTGGTGCGGCGAGCGTGGTCAGCCTGATCGCCGGAGCGGCGACAGCTGCCGACGTCGAACTGAGGTTCGCCCACTGGCTTCCGCCCACGCACGCCCTGGCGGTGACCGGCTTCGAACCCTGGGCAAAATCGATCGAGGAGGCCTCAGGCGGCACGATAAGCGTCGCCTTCTTCCCGGCCCAGCAACTTGGCAACACGGTCGATCACTACGACATGGCGCGTGATGGCATTGCCGACATCTCCTTTGTCCAGCCGGGCCTCTCACCTGGTCGCTTCCCGATCATCGCTGCCGGCGACCAGCCACTTCTGTTCGCTAGCGGCGCCGCCGGCTCGGCCGCGCTCGATGCCTGGTATCGCGAGCATGGCGCCGGCGAGACTGCCGACGTCAAGCATTGCCTTGCTCATATCCATCAGCCGGGAACCATCCACTCGAAAGCGGAAATCCGGGTGCCCGAGGACATCCGTGGCATTAACCTGCGCCCGGCCCACGCAGCCATGTCAGCCTACATCACGTCCATCGGCGCGAACAGCATCCCTGTCGCGCCGCCGGAAGTCCGCGATGCCATTACCAAGGGGGTCGCGGATGCCCTGACCTATCCCTGGAACTCGGTTATCCAGTGGGGTATCGACGAAGTGGTTACCTACCATCTCGATGTGCCGCTCTATTCGTCGACCTTCACAATCGTGATGAACCAGGGTTCCTACGACCGGTTGACGGAAGAGCAGAAGGCGGTGATCGACGCGCACTGTTCCACTGAATGGGCCGAGAAGATCGGCGGTGCGTGGGCCGAAGTCGACCAGAAGGGCCGCGAGACCCTGCTGTCACGCGACGGCCACACCGGCGTCGAGATCAGCGAGGGCGAGTTGAAGGCCTGGATCGATGCGGCCGAGCCGATGTTTGAGAACTGGGCTTCCAGCGTTCGGTCCGCCGGGCTCGATCCTGAAGAGATCATGAACGCTTTGCGCAGCGAGATCGACTCGCGCGGCGCATCGCTTTTCTGAGCCACATGCCGGGAGCCCCAACCGGGCTCCCGGCACCTCATCCCGTGGGAGGCCCGGGCCGATCAATTGCTTCCCGACTGGAGCCAGTGTTGCATTCCTTCCGTCAGATACTTCGAAACCTCTTCCGCACGGTCGACTTCGGCGCCGCGATGTTCCTTGTCGTGATCGCATTTCTAACCTTCGTCGCCGTCGTCATGCGCTATGTGTTTAAAGTGGCGTTTCCCGGGTCCTTCGACATCGGAAGGCTGCTGCTCGGCGTTGCAATATTCTGGGGCATCGCGGTTGCGACCTACCGGCGCCGGCACATCTGCGTCGACATTGCCTGGCAGGCGATGCCAAAGCGGATGCGACGCATCGTCGACATATTCGCGGATACTGCCTTCGCCGTATTTACCTGCCTCATGGCCTGGGCAATGTTCCAGCAGGTGGCACGCGTCCGGACGACCGGGCAGACCACGTTCGAACTCGGCATTCCGCTCTGGCCCTTCTATGCCGTAGCCTGGGCAGGCCTCGTATTGTGCTGCCTCGTTCTCCTGATGCGGGTTGTCGCCGGCCTCGCCGGACGCGATCTCGAGGACGAAGCTGGGAGGACGTCCCATGACGTCTGACCTCATTGCGGTATATGGCTTCGCCGGGCTGTTCGTCCTCATACTCCTTCGGGTCCCCATCGGCATCGCCATGGGCATCGTCGGGTTCGTCGGAGCGTCGCTGTTGACCTCTATGACTACCGCCATGAGCATGCTCGCCCTGGGTCCCATCCGGACCGCGACCGACTATTCGCTAGCCCTGATACCGCTCTTTATCCTGATGGGCGCTGTTGCCGGTGCATCGGGCATGAACAGCGAGCTCTATCGCGCTGCCAATGCCTGGCTGGGACACTTCCGGGGCGGCCTAGCGATGTCGACAATCGCCGCATGCGGCGGGTTTTCCGCGATCAGCGGATCGTCGGTCGCGACGGCCGCGACCATGGCCCGGGTCGCGCTGCCGGAAATGCGTCGCTACGGCTATCCGGACTCCATCGCGACCGGCACAGTAGCCGCGGGCGGAACGTTGGGCATCCTTATTCCGCCATCCGTTATTCTGGCCGTTTACGGCCTCATGACGGAACAGGACATCGGCAGACTGTTTGTAGCGGGTCTGCTGCCCGGCCTGTTGGCGATCGGTCTGTACATGGTGACTATCCGCATCTACTTCGCGCTTTACGGCGACACGGTGCCGCTTCAGCCGCGCGCGGGATGGGCGGAGCGGTTCAGCTCCATGCGGGGCATCTGGGCGATTGCGCTGCTGTTTGGCAGTGTCATCATGGGTCTTTATGCAGGCGTTTTCACGCCTTCAGAGGCTGCGGCCATGGGCGCGGTCGGCGCCATCATCATCGGAACTGTGCGCCGCCAGCTCGGGTTGCGGGATTTCTACGAGTGCGTCGTGGATAGCATCCAGGTGTCAGCTGGGATATTCCTCATTCTCATCGGCGCATCCATTTTCGGCCTGTTCCTCACGCTGACGCGCGTCCCGCAGAAGCTGGCATCGCTGCTGCTGAGCTGGGATCTCGGCGCCTATCCCACGCTCCTGATCATATTGCTCTTCCTCATCATGCTCGGTTGCTTTCTCGACGCTATGGCGATGATGATTCTTATGGTGCCCATTCTCTATCCGGTCATCGTGGCACTAGGCTTTGACCCGATATGGTTCGGAATCATCATGGTGCTGACGGTCGAGCTGGCGCTAATCACGCCGCCCATCGGGCTAAACGTCTTCGTCCTGCTTTCCTTTGCTCCGGGCGTGCCCATCAGCGTGATTTATCGCGGCGTTATTCCCTTCGTCTTGTCCGACATTGTGCGCCTGGGCATTCTCATCGCCTTTCCCGCGATTGTTCTGTTTCTCCCGTCGAGGATGTAGGTCGTGGCGAGACCTCCGGTGCATCCCGCTCATTACCTGCCCAGACACCCCCCGGATGCCGGACGCTTGGTCATCCCAAAAGAGAGGATTCCGTCATGAACTACGATTCTCTAGTCGATCTTTGCCACTACCAGCTCACCTGCTCGGGAGTGCACGAAGGCGAGAAGGTGATCGTGCTGTCGCAAGGCGCCGAGCGGCTCGACTACGCCGATGCCTTCCTCGCGGCCGGCCAGCGGCTCGGAGCCAGGATGTACCACATGCGACTGCCGGTCCTGCCACCTTTAGGATCGGGCTGGCAGGTGGGCGTCACGCCGCTGGCGGGCCTTCCTAGTGCCGTCGAGGCGCTCATGCAGGCCGACATGGTCGTTGACCTGATGTTCCTGCTGTTCAGCAAGGAACAAATGGCGATCCAGGCCTCGGGCACCCGCATCCTGACCGTGGTGGAACCGCCCGAGCTGCTAGCGCGCCTGCGTCCCACCCCCGACCTGCGCGAACGCGTGGAAGTCGCCGAGGAGATCCTCTCGAAAGCAAAGGTGATGCGCATCACCAGCCCGCACGGCACGGATGTCATATATAAGATCGGCATGTACCCGACCATCAGCGAGTACGGGGCGACCGACAAGCCCGGCCGCTGGGACCATTGGCCCGCAGGCATCGTCTTCACCGGCGGAGCCGACGATGGCGTAGACGGTCAGATCGTCATGGCACCGGGAGATGCCCTGCTTCCGTTCAATACCTACACCCGCGAGCCCATCATCTACACGATCGAAAAAGGCTTCGTGACCGACATACGCGGCGGGCTCGATGCCCAGCTCGTCAAATCTTACATGGACTCGTTCCGCGACCCTCGCGGCTACGGAATGAGCCATATCGGATGGGGTCTGGACCATCGCGCCCACTGGCACGGGCTCACCCAGTTCCCTGGCGGGCTGGGCATGGAGCTGCGTTCCTTCTACGGCAATGTGATGTTCTCGACCGGCCCCAACAACGAACTCGGGGGCCCCAACGACACGCCGTGCCATCTCGATCTGCCGATGCGCAACTGCTCGCTCTTCCTCGACGATGACCCGATCATCATCGACGGTGACATCGTCGTGAAGGAGATGCAGCCGGCCGGCTGATCGCGCGTGAGCAACCCCGAGCTGCGGGGTGCCGCGGCACCTCGCCATTTTCTGGAGGATCGATCACTTGACCAAGAACCTGTTTCGGATCGGCCAGATCGTGCCGAGTTCCAACGTGACGATGGAGAGCGAGATTCCGGCCATGCTGGGAGCGCGCCAGCAGATCAGGCCCCAGCGCTTCACGTTTCATTCGTCCCGGATGCGAATGAAGACCGTGGCCAAGGAAGAGTTAGCGGCGATGGACCGCGACTCCGACCGCTGCGCGCTCGAATTGTCCGACGCCGGTGTCGACGTGATGGGCTACGCCTGTCTCGTGGCCATCATGGCCATGGGGCCGTCATACCATCGCAAGTCGCAGGAGCGGCTCTACCAGCGCACCGTCGAGAATGGCGCACCGGCACCGGTCGTCTCCAGCGCCGGAGCGCTCGTCGACGCGCTGCATCGGATGGGACTGCAACGCATCGCGCTGATCGCGCCCTACATGAAGCCGCTGACTCAACTAGTGGTCGATTACATCGAGGCCGAGGGCATAACCGTTGTCGACCACGTCGCACTCGAAATTCCGAACAATCTCGACGTGGCCCGTCACGACCCCGATCGGTTGCCGGAGATCGCGCGCAGGCTTGACAGTGCCGATGCTCAAGCCGTCGTCGTTTCCGCCTGCGTGCAGATGCCGTCTCTCGCCGTAGTCCCGAAGGTGGAGGCGATACTCGGCAAGCCGGTGCTGAGCGCCGCCATCGCAACGACCTGGTCGATGTTGAACGCGCTCGACCTCGAGCCCGTCGTGCCCGGCGCCGGTTCGCTGTTGTCGGGTGCCTGGCCGGGTATGGAAAGGGTCGCCGCATGAGCCGTCTTCTCTACGGCGAGAACGTTCACGCGAACGGCATTCGCCAGCACTATCTGCGCTATGGCGGACAGGGCAACCCCATGGTTATCATCCCCGGAATAACGAGTCCGGCCATTGGTTGGGGCTTCGTCGCTGAGCGCCTTGCCGAATGGTTTGACGTCTATGTCGTCGATGTGCGGGGGCGGGGACTTTCCTCCTCGGAGCCTGATCTCGACTGGGGTCTTGATGCACAGGCGGCCGATCTGGTCGCCCTTCTTGCCGCTCTAGACCTTTACGACGTGACGGTCCTCGGTCATTCGATGGGCGCACGCATTGCGATCCGGGCGGCAAGGTCAGCGCCTGTTGGTCTTTCACGCCTCGTCCTGGTCGACCCTCCAGTCACCGGCCCCGGCCGACGTGCCTATCCGATGCCGCTTTCCTGGTACGTCGATTCCATCCGGCTCGCTCGCGAAGGCGCCGATTGGGAGGCCATGCGCCAGTTCTCGCCGACATGGACCGAGGAGCAGCTTCGCATGCGTGCCGAATGGCTCCATACATGCGACGAAAAGGCGGTCGTCCGTAGCTACGAGGATTTCCACGACACGGACATCCATGCCGACATTCCGCATATTGGCTTCCCGACTCTGCTGGTTGCTGCCGGCAAGGGCGGCGTGATCCTGCCGGAGGACCTCGAGGAGATCGGACGGCTCAATCCCGAAATCCGCCAGACGGTGGTGGAACAGGCCGGCCATATGATCCCGTGGGACGACCTGGAAACCTTCATTGGTGTAATCGTCGAGTATGCCGCAGGAGACGATCGATGAGCGAAGATGTCTATGCCCGCCAGGGTTTCGGCCAGAGGATGGGCCTTGGCCAGCGTCCGTCGCTGCTGATCGTTGATTTCGTCAACGGCTTCGCCGATCCCGCGAAGTTCGGAGGCGGGAACATACCTCCGGCGATCGAAGCCACCGTGCTGCTGCTAGCAGCGGCACGGGCACGCGGCTGGCCTGTCGCGCACACGCGCATTGTGTTCGCCGAAGACGGCGCCGACCACAATCCTTTCTGTCGCAAGGTGCCCTCGCTGGGCGGGCTGACCGAGGACAATCCTGACAGTCATATCGTCGAGGAACTGACGCCGGCAGACGGGGAATTGGTGGTCCGCAAAACCGTGCCTTCCGGCTTTTGGGGAACTGCATTGACGCAATGGCTGATCTCGAAGCAGGTCGACAGCGTCGTAGTGGCGGGATGCACTACGTCCGGCTGCGTGAGGGCCAGCGTCGTCGACGCCATGTCCCTCGGATTTCGGGTGGTCGTGGCGCGCGACTGCGTGGGTGATCGGGCTCTGGCCCCGCACGAGGCCAACCTTTTTGATATGGAGCAGAAATATGCCGACGTCGTCGATTCGGCGGAGATTCTGTCGGATTGATCGTAGATTGCGGCTGGATGACCGAAGCTCCCGCCATTTTTGGGTCGATTTTTGGGTCGAGTTCACCGAATCGGCCATGATGGAACCAGCCTCGATTGTGTCGGATTTTGGGGACGGATAGAATGAACGAGTCCCATTTTCTTCGCCCCGAGGCCGATGCAGGAACTTTTGTCTGAATGCGCCAAGAATCCTCCAACATCCACAGCAATCAGCGTGAGCACGAAATACTTAAGGTATTGGCCGAATCCGGATCGGCACGGATTCATGATCTGTCCCAGCGTCTCGGCGTTACCGAGGAAACGATCCGGCGGAACGTGCGCAGGATGGAATCGGTCGGGCTCGTCAACAAGGTCCATGGCGGGGTCTATCTACGCGGCTGGGGGCCCGCGCCGACCTTCGCGCAGCGGATCAAGGAGCACGCTCTAGCCAAGCAGCGCATTGCCCGGCACGTTGCCGGCATCATCCATGATGGGGAATCCCTGTTCCTCGACACGGGATCGACCACGTCCTATGTGGCGCAGGCACTGCGTAACCATCAGGGGCTCTTGGTGGTTACCAACTCGCTTTCCGTGGCTCAGGCCCTTACGTCTGGAAGCAGCAACCGCGTGTTCTTCGCCGGGGGCGAGCTTCGTAGCCACGACGGCGGCGCGTTTGGCGCCGAGGCGCTGGCCTTCGTGCGCCAGTTCCGCGTGCATCACGCGGTATTGTCGGTGGCCGCGGTTCGCGCGGAAACCGGTTTCATGCTCCACGATCTTCGCGAGGCCGAATTCTCGCGCCAGATCATCGACTGCTCGGAAAGCGCCATGCTCGCCGCCGACGCCTCCAAGTTCGAGCGCTATGCGCCGATCCGGCTGACGGAACCAAAGAACATCTCGCGTTTCATCTGCGACATCGTTCCGCCCGCTCCGATCGTCGCCTGGATGCAGACCGCAGGCGTCAAGCTGGAAGTTGCGGATGTCGATGGGGACATTCCCGCGACCGACCCGGACGGCGGCTCCCAGGATTGAGTCTCCAAGTGAGCTTGAGAATGCCTACGTCCGGAACGAACCCGAACAAAAATGGTCGGAGCGGCGGGGTCTGAACCCTATCAGGAGTCCGACTGTTCAGTGGTTGTGTCTCGCGGCGCCATGCCTGAACACTTCGACTTCGATGCCGGCGGCGCTCGGCGAGATGGAACAGAGATCGAACCTTCGTTACCGGCCAAACAGGTGGAGTAAATCTGAGGTCATCTCAGTTGCTAACCGTATCGCGGGAAACTTTTGCGCAACCGTGATAACGCGTGGGAACGAAGATATGGGGAATTGCGGCAAGGTCGTTTCCCGCGGCAGCGCATGCCGTATTGGGACATGGAACTCCGCGCGCGAGCTTTCGTTGGGCCTCGTACAGCAAGAGGGGTCCCATGATGTTCCGCAAAACCTGGTCGTGCTCGACTGACCGCCGTGAATGATCGCTGTGCTACCGGAAAATCATGTCGCCGCGCGTGTGGAAGCATAGTGGAAGCATGAGGGAGAGGTTCGCGGCGGTTTCTTGCGAGTTTCTGCGCAAGATGGTCAGAGGGCAATCACCACGAAGTGACGGAAATGTCGAAAGAAAACGCAGTCCAGCGCAATTGTGCTTGATCTGTTCGACACGACTCATAACCTGAAGGTAGCAGGGCGAAGTCCTGCGTAGTTCGGGGTGGTCAGAGCGAAAACCT
The DNA here is from genome assembly GCA_051860465.1 of Mesorhizobium sp. GTDB lineage: Bacteria > Pseudomonadota > Alphaproteobacteria > Rhizobiales > Rhizobiaceae > Aquibium. The sequence goes on along the minus strand of JBHYDY010000051.1, from coordinate 8,945 downwards.
GCGCAGCGATTTTGGTGCGGGCAGATCGCGCGGAATCCTTTGCAATTTCTCCAGTCTTCGTGCGTCTTGGCTCCCTCCCGCTTCCAGAAAACCCGGCGTGAGCCGGGGACGTAGGCGTGTCGCGGGTGCTTCCGCGTCCGCGACGGAACCATCGCCGAGGACGCCTGCCGCGTGCGATCAGGCAACGCACCAGCTGCTCTCGCCCATCTGCGCGACGCGTGCCTCACGCTCATCCGGAAACGAAACCTCAAGCCAAAGCCAGCCCGAGAGACCTTCGCCGCAAACCCGAAGGCCGCAATCCGTGCCGTCACGAAATCATGAATTGAATTGCCTTGGCTCGGTGGAGGCGCTGCATTGCCGGGTCTTTGCGATTTCATGTCGCCAGAATTTACGGAATTTGTCGCCGGGCGTCGCTGGTCCCGATTGCGTTCGTTTTGTAATCCTGTCTGGTATGCTACCGCTGTTGGAGGGCGCTGCAAAATGAGAGAAGCGTTGGACCTTCTGGACGAATATCTCTCCTCGGACGCCTCCCCGCCCGAGTCCATGCAACTGTCCGACTTGGATGGCTTCCTCACCGGAATAGCGTGCTCGCCAGACCCCATCGCACCGTCAGAATGGATGGCGGTGATTTGGGGTCCGGGCAAACCGTCGAACCATGCAAGGCACCGGCAGGCCACCAAACTCATACTCGACCGATATATGCGGATTGTGGAGGGTCTTTCCGACGAACCGTCGCACATCGATCCGGTGTTCTGGCAAGCAGAAGATGGTCGCACCAACGCTATGGATTGGTGTGAAGGGTTTATCGACGCTTACACACTGCGATTGGATGAATGGGGCGAACTGTTCAAAACGCCAGACGGACAGGATCTACTATACCCTATCATGGCACACTTCTTCGATGACGACGGCAAATCGGTGATGGGTATAGTCAAGGATGAGGTTGAAGCGACACTGGATTTCGCTTCTGAGGAAATCGGCAACACCGTGCCCCTGATCTATGCATTTTGGCAGTCGAAACGTTATCGCCTGAACTGACGAACGGAAGCAGCCATCCGTGTCACACTATGTCACACGGAAACCAAACAACGATTACTTTGACACTCACTTCAGGACTCATGGCATATTGTAACCGGGGCAAATTTCCGGGCGGAGGGGGTTTTCAGCCGATCCCGGTCGTGATTCATCCTTTGCGGGAAGCTACCACCGATTGATTCTCTTGAAGGCTGCGGCGCGAAGCCGTGCTTCTTCAGCAACTTGCGCATCAGCTTGAGCGCCGCTCGCTTGTCCCGCTTTGCCTGAACCAGAACGTCGAGCACCTCGCCTTCGTCGTCGACCGCCCGCCACAGATACATTGGCCTGCCGCCGATCGAGACGAACACCTCGTCGAGATGCCAGCGGCCGCTGGCGGCGGAGCCTGCCCGCGTACAGCGTCCCGAACTTCAGCGCCCATCGCCTCACCGTTTCATACGAGAGATCGATTCCGCGCTCGGCGAGCAGATCCTCGACGTTGCGGTAGCTCAGCGTGAAGCGGAAATACAAATACAGCCAAACGGCGTGCTGGATGATTTCGGCGGGAAGCGGTGGTGGCGGTAGCTGATGTTGTTCATCCGCTATCCTGGCCCGCCTTTACTCAGCCTGAAGTTAACGTGTGTTGAAGCGCATGATTGTCGCGCGGGAACCCGACGCCGATCGGCGTCGCACCCTACGCCTTTCCACACTCAGCCCTGCGGCGTCTCGTCGACGGCGCGCGCGGCTGAGTCGATCGAGGCGTGGAGATAGGGGTCCCAGTCCCGGTCGGCGCCGGCGAAGACGATGCGCCCAAACGGAGCGCCCGCTGTTTCGACAAGGCCATCCGCCTCGTCCTCTTCGTCCACGAGGCTGTTGGCATAGTAGGAATAGCCGTGCGACCAGCGATTGATCGTGATTGCAGTGATGTCGCGCTCGGTATCGAAGCCGCCTGCGCCGAGCATTCGCTGCAACTGCGCGCGCATTTCGGCTTCGAAATCCTCGAAGGTGAGCCCAAGCAGGTTCGCGCGCCCGGCCCGCACGGCGTCGCGCGGATCGTCGAAGCCCTCCGCCTGCGTCGGAATATGCACGAGATGCAGGATTATCGGCTCGGATGGGTCCTGCGGAAAGGCGTAGCCGCCCATGCTCACGGGATAATCGAGCTTCACGCGGCAGAAGAAGGAGCCGGGCGCGTAGATTTCGTGCGTCTTCAAAGCCGCGAAGGCGCTCCAGTTCCGGATTGCGGCCTTGGCGTAGACGAGCGGCGACTTCACGTTGGCGGAAAGGGCTGCGCGCTTTGCTTCCGGCAGTCCCTCGACGACATGCGCCGCCATCATGCTCCAGCCTGCCATTGCGCAGACGCGCGCCCGCACACGGAATCGCTCGCCCGCGCGCTCGAAGCCGACATCGACGCCGCCGTCGCGCTCGCGCACGGCGAGCGCCGTTGACGAGAGGCGGATGCGCACCGGGTTCTCGGGCGCGTCGAGGCGCCCGTAGTCGACGGGTGCCAGAACGATGTCCTCCATCGTCGAGCCCGGCGCGACCTGCGGGATCAGCGCGCGCACGAGAAGCCGGGCGATCGAAGCGTTGCCGTCGGGGAAATGGTGGATATAGGGCTCGAGCAGCCAGTCGGTATCCGGCGGATCGTCCAGGACGATCCCCTGAAAGCCGGGATAGCCGCATTCCCACGCGTCGAGCGCGGGGACGAATTCGGGCGGCAGGCCGAAGAAATCCGAACTGCGCTGGCGGAAGAAAGCGATTGCCTCGTCGGGCAGGCCCCACTTATCCCGAAGGAAGGCGACGTAGCTTGTGCGCGAGAGATATCCGCTTCGATCGTCCAGTGCCATGTCGGCCAACACGTCACGGGGCTCTTCGTGGAGCGCAAGCAGTCCCGCCCGCGCGCCCGCGCTCATGGGGAAGTCACTGATGAAGGCCCTGATGTCGCGCTCGACGCGTCTGCCGGGGGGAGAATCGTCCGCGACCCAAAGCGTCGGATCGCCGGCGACGAGCTTGTCCTCGCCGAAATGTTCGGCGTCGAAGAAGGTCGCACGCTGGAGCCCGAGCAAGCTGTAGAGATCGTGGTGGAAGTATTCCTCGAACTTGTCGATATCGACGCCGATGCCGCGCATCAGCCGGTGCGTCGTCTCCGTGAAGTAGTCATGCGGCGATTGTAGCGATTCGCTGCCCGCGTAGCTCAGCAGCATGCGCCCGTCGACATCGAACGCGTTGCGGCGCGCATGACCGCCGAAATCGTCGTGATTGTCGAGGATCAGAATGCGGGCACCGGCACCGAAGCGCTCGCGGTGGAACCACGCGGCGGCAAGCCCGCTGACCCCCGCGCCGACGACGATGAGATCGTATTCCTCCGCGACCGGCAGATCGTCGAGCGCGAAGGGCTCGCCCTCGAAGGCGCGCCTGTGCGCGGCCTCGTAGGAGCCGTCATGGCTCCCGCGCATCCCGGTCAGGGTAGGCGGCCGCGCGCCACCCGCTTCGCGCGCCGCAGCGGCGGAAGTCAGTGCGGCAGGTAGCGCTGCCGCGACGACTGTCAGCGCGACGCCGTCGAGAAAATCGCGGCGGGTGATCTTGCTGGTCATGCGCGGGCCTCGAGACTTTCCGACGAACGCAAAATCGCCTGATTGTGCCAGCTGATCAAGTGGCGTTGTCAGACGAAAGCGGTTCAATTCAAGTTCTGCCGATAGCATCACACCGCCACATCGGCACGCCCATCCTACAACTAAGATCGGCATCGCGCCGGGCACACGGCTGGCGAAAACTCGAGCCAGCCTGGTGGGCTCCGAGCGGGTTCGCCGCCATCCCCACCGCCGCGCTCGATCCGGCCCACAGTCCGGCGTCTCCTGCGGTCCCCGCGCTTATCGGGTCCGGGTCCCCATCCGCCGCTATAGCCCTGTCAGTCAGGGCTGGCGGCTTCCACCGGCGTGATCTCGGTGATCGTCTGAAACTCGCCGAGGAACTCCGGGTGGTTCTGCGCCAGGTAACGCACGATCCGTGCGTTCCCGATCAGCTTGCCGACGTAGCCCTTGATCACCGTCAGATGCAGGTGATCCTGGCCGTAGGTGTCCTGGATCGAGGCGATGCCCTCCTGTAGGCGTGCCAGTTCTTGTTCCATCCGCGCCATCGCCTCCGGCGTGATCCCTTTGATCTTCTTCGGCTTGGATGACTCGACCAGTTGCGCCTGCGGCGTTCCCGCGAGGATCGCGTTCACGTAGGCGACGGAAAAGTTGTTCGCGTTGACGAGCAGTTCCGCCGCCTCGATTTGCCGCATGGTTTTCATCTTGCGCAGCACGTCGAAGACGGCCCCCGTGCAGGGCTTGTCCTTAAGGATCGCGACGGCCTCCTCGCAGACCCCGTCCAGCAGTCGGACCTTTCGCCGGATGCTGCTGAGATTGAGGTCGAGCGCGGCCGCGATCTTGTCCTCCGGGACGCCACGCTCGATCGCCTTGCGGATCATCTTGTGCTCCTGGATCGGCACGAGACGGCTGACCTGCCGGTTGTAGGTGAACGCTTCGTCGTCGGTGGATACCAGGCATTCGACTTCGTGAGCGCCTGCGTCCTTTAACGCCTCGATCCGCAGGTGACCGTCGAGCAGCAACCAGGTGGCGGACTTGTCGGGGTTCGGCACCACGACCGGCGGCTCGACGATCCCGATCTGGGCGATGGAGGCCACGATCTGCCTGTACTTCCGGCTGGACTTCGCGGACGCGCCGAAGGCGCGCAGTGGGAGGATCGATCCTATGGAAAGTGTGACGCAGTCGTCCTCGAACCCTCGATTGACCGAACGCGGGGGCTGGCTCGCATCGCGTTTCATGTCGGCCTTCCATCCGTGACAACCTTGGCGAGATCGTGGGGCATGGTTTCCAGCCCCTCGGCCCTGAGCAGCGTCATAAAGTGCTCGTCGGAGCAGAGTTTGCGGAACGCCTCGCGCATGAACATCAATCGGCTCTGCGTCAGCTCGGCTTTCTTGATCAACAGCTTCTGCCGGGTGGCTTCTTGCTGATACGCTCGGACAAGGCCCTCGCTCGTGAGTGCCCGCTTCGCGCCGTCGCGGTGGCCAAAGGGATTGTTCCGCAGTTGCGGGCCTCGCAGTTCTCGCTGCTGGATCAGCCGGCGCACGAGGGAGAGCTTTCTGCCGCGCAACTTGTTTTGAGTGTAGGCGTCCATGAGCGCCTGTTGTGCGCCCTTGGCATCGGTCCTGGCGATCTGGATGGCGAGGTTCAGCGGGAGAACCCCCGTTTCCACCGCCGAGACCAAGCGCTCTTCCCCCTTCGCGAGCAGCCCCGCGATCATGTTGACGTACTCAGCGGTCACCCCGATCTTGTCACCGATCTGGCGATCGTTGTAGCCGCGTTCCCGCAGTACGCCGATCTCGCGCATCAGGTCGATTGGGTTGTGCTGTCGCCGCGCGCAGTTCTCGACGAGGCTCATGACGAGGCACAGGCTCTCGTCGGCTTCAATCACGATGGCGGGGATGCGGTCCTGCTTGAGTTCGATGAAGGCCTCGAGGCGGCCCTGTCCGCATACGAGGTCGTATTCCAGCGGATCGGTGCCAGCACGCGGCGCCACGGTGATAGGGCGCTTGAGGCCGATGCGGGCGATGTTCTCCACCATCTCCTCGAAGGTTCGCCGGTTGCGGACACGCGGATTGAGGATCCGGATCCTGTCGGTGGGGATCAGCGTCACCTGCTTCTGGTTGTTCGCCTCCATGTCATCGGGCATCACGCCACCTTCGCGATCCTGACTCGCGCGGCGAGCACGTAGAAGAAATCGAGCGTGTCGAATCGGTACGCATCCAGCGCGAGGCCATTCTGCTCGGCGAATTTCAGGCGACCGAAGGTCATGTCGATGCTGGGCAGCACGTAGTAATCGCGCGGCGCTTCGTTCACTTCGTCCATGCGCACGGCGATGGTGATGTCGGGCACAAGGCCGGCGTCGAGGTGGATGTGCCAGCGCAGCGACCCAGCCGCTGTCGCCGTGCAGCGGGCGAGCACGAGGGACACGGTGAACTCGTCGTTGACGCGAACCAGTTCTGTCGCCGGGTCCTGCACGGCCCACCCGCCGTGGCGCGTGACGCCGGAGATGATCTCGGCCACCACCTGCGGGTGGGCCTGCCGCAGAGCACGGTTGATCTCGATGTAGCTGTAGTCCCGATCCGGCTCGTAGCCGATCAGCCGGTAGGCGCGCAGCAGGCTGCCGAAGCGGCTGCGATAGGCGCTGGAGGACGGCAGACCGTCCTCCTCGTCGATGATCAGCCCAGACAGCGTGCCCTGCCGCTCGAGGATCGCGCGCAGGGCGTCGAGCAGATCCTCGTCGGAGAAATGGCGACTGCGTGCGTCCACGATCTCCCGGGCGCGCAAGAATAGGGCCTGATCGACGATGGCGGGATAAGCGCCCTCGGCACGGATCCACATGTCGCGCGGGTTTACGACCCGGCGCTGCTTCAGCTTGAAAGATACCTTCGCGAAAACATTGTTTCCGATGTATTTTTCGTTTGTCAGCACCTGATGGACGGTCGCGCGCGTCCACGGTCGGTCGAGATCCGTTCGATGGCCTTCGGCGTTCAGCGTCTCCGCGATCTCGCGCTCCGAGCGCCCCTCGTTGACGAACATCCCGTACATGCGCTGGACGACCCGCTGTTCCTCCTTAGGGCCGGGTACCAGGACAACTCGGTCGGTCTGCAGGCTTTTCTGCTCGCCGCGCGACAGTTCGCCCTTCGGATTGCCGTGCTCGTCGATAAGCACCCGTCGCAGCCCATATCCAGCGGCACCGCCCTGGCGATAGCCCAGCTCGACGAGGCGGCATTGCCCGGCGAAGACCTTCACGGAAAGCTCGCGGCTGTATTCGCCGGCCATCACCCGCTTGACGGTCTTCAGCAGGTTCGAGCCGATGCTGCCGTCATTTTCGAACTGCTCGCCGCAGTAATGCACCCGGATCCCGGCGCGGGAACAGACATGCTCATGATAGGCGCCCTCGTCGGCATCCTGAAACCGACCCCAGCGGCTGACGTCATAGACGAGGATTGCCTTGAAGTCGGCTTGGCCCGACTGAACCTCGGCCATGAGGTTCTGCAGCGCCTCGCGACCGTCCAAGCGCAGCCCGGAACGTCCCGAGTCCTCGAACACCCGTAGGATCTGAAGCCCGCGAGCGGCGGCGTAGCTGCGGATGACGTCCAACTGGTTCTCGGTCGAGTACTTCTGGTGATCGGTCGACATCCGGACATAGGCGATAGCCGGGACGTCAACTTCTGGCGCACCGTCGGTCTTGCTCGAATTGGACGCCCATCGACCGGTCACACATGCATCTCCTCGTTGTCGCTGGCCAATCCATCCGAACCGCCTGAATTCAGGGCTGAATCCCTTTCGTCCATTTAAGGCGAGGGAGGCCGGAATGTCGTTTCCGAAAAAGGGCAAGTTCTTTCCGAAGGAAAATGGGTATGGTGGAGATGGTCGGCATGAACCCGAGAACGGGTTTGCCGACGAAATCGCGGCTGCGTTGCGCCGATCACTCGGCGACAGCAGGGCAGGGGCGAAGATCGTTGTGTCCTGGACTGGGGCGAACGAGAAGACAGTGAAGAACTGGTTCGCCGGACGGTACGGGCCGAGCGGGGATCACCTGGTCTCATTGGTCAGGCACTCTGACGAGGTGCTGGGAACGTTCCTTGCGCTGGCGGGACGGCAGGACCTGATGGTGGCCGTGAAGCTCGCCGCCGCGGAGCGCGCGATTGAGGAACTTCTTATGGCCGTGCGCCAATTGGGGGCGGGTGGTGGTTCGGACGGACCCAGCGACTCTTGAGACAGCACGCCGCGGATTTGTCTCGGGGTCATTAAGGGCTGCAAAGGAGTTCGGTCTCTGCATGGCGGGAAGGAGCGCAATCCTGAGGAATCGGCCATCGACGCCAGTTTCCGCAGTCTTACCAGAGACTTCGCGTCGCCCCGCCCAGAGAGTTCGCTGCCAGCAACTCTCCCTCCGCCACCAAAATCCACTAATTTATTGATTTCCTTCGAAAATCGGATTGCCGCTTTAAGACTTCCCCTACTTTTTCCCCTACTTCTTCCATTCTACCGCCAAGAATCCGGCTCGCGCGGCGCTTGCTGGCCTAACCGATGCGGCGCACGGGACGGCAAGGATTCCGCAAGGTGAGCGGCAACGGATGGACCCTTTCCCGGCTCATCGAGGAACGTATGAGGGTGCGCGCCTATTGTGACGCCATTGGCTGCAACTACAGCCGGGATATTGACCTCCCGGCTCTGATAGAGCGGCTAGGACCGGAGGCGCCCGCCATGGCTCCCGATTTGGCTCCGCGCCTCAAGTGCACGCGGTGCGGCGGTCGGAAGGTGAGCCTCATCTACTCGCCAGACACGCGCCCGTCCGGGTGGGTATGGAAATCAGGTTAGAGCGACAGCCGTTTTATTGCGTTAATTTATCCGGCCTTCGATGCGGCGTCATGCATAGCGTTCGCAGGCCGAGAACGCCCAGCGGCTACTCGTCGACGCACGGCCGGCACGGCGCGGATGGTTTGGGCTTGGGAGGGCGAGCTGATGCGCCTCTGCCGCTTCGCGCCCTATTGAGGGCTGTCTCTGACGAAATAGGACCGGATGAACCTGTATCCAAAGTAGAGGACAGCGTAGGGACCAAAGACAACCACAAATGGCCCTAGCAGGAAAAGAAACAGCAGCGACCGCAAAAACAGATCACCAAAGCTCCGCCCCTTTTCTATTTCCTCTATGAGCAGTGCGAAGCCCATCACAGCTAGGCAGACCCCTCCGACGGAAAACCAGATAACCCCCGCGCGATCAATCAGGCTGCCGTATTCCCAGTATTCGCGGTAGAGACGCTCCATAGGTTAGTGTCTGAATCAGAATGACCGGCGTTTTTTCAGGCTCTTGCAAGCCGCCGGGTGAGCATGCGGACGTTAGCGATGA
>JBHYDY010000050.1:0-26524 GCA_051860465.1 Mesorhizobium sp. | reverse complement strand
GGCGAGCCGACCTTGAGGTGCGACTGGACCTTGTTGTGGGGCGAGCCGACCTTGAGGTGCGACTGGACCTTGTTGTGCGGCGAGCCGACCTTGAGGTGCGACTGGACCTTGTTGTGCGGCGAGCCGATCTTGAGATGCGACTGCACCTTGTTGTGCGGCGAACCGACCTTCAGATGCGAGTTCCACTTCGAATGGACCGGCTGTGGCCGATCGGTCGTGACGTCGTGGCAGTCCTCGTCGTTGGAGGCATCGAGATCGCCGGCGATGCCGACCATGCCCGGATAGAGCAGGGCGATCGTGCTCTCGTCGATCTCGCCCGTCGCCGGCAAGCCATTGTCTTGCTGGAACTGCGCCAGCGCGGCGCGGGAACGCGGACCGAAGACGCCATCGACGGCCCCGAGATCATAGCCCAGCAGCGTCAGCGCCGACTGGATCGCCAGTTCGTCGATCGCTCCGGTTTCGTCATAGAGCCACTGGATGGCGATGCAGTTGGTCATCACGTCGGACGGATAGCGTGACGGGATGTTGACGCTCAGCGTGAAGGACGTCGACTGGCCGACCCCGAGCGAAAGGGCGGGGTTGAGGCACTGGATGCCGGTGCCCAGATCGTAGCAGGACCAGTCGCCGCCCGTCGCGCCGGACAGCGGCGCCTGGTTCGGCTGCATGAAATCCCAGAGATAGACCGGCCCCGAAAAGGTGTCCGGACCGCGATTGGTGAGCGTGATGGTGAAGTCGCACCGGGTGCCGCCCAGGCATTGGAGAGGCCCGGACTTGTCGATGTCCAGGTCATAGCCCTGCGGCTGCGGCACGCCTGCGGGAGGGGTTCCGCCGCCACCGCCGCGCACGACTTCGACGTCGCCGATCTTGCTGGCATCGTGCTTCAGCGCCTGTAGCCGGATTGGCGCGCCGGCCTGCGTCACGTTGGTGTCGAGGTCGATGAGATAGGAGGAGAGTGGACCGTTGGCGGGATAGGGATCGCCGCTCGCCGGGTAGGGGCCGGTCGCGCCGGCGGGCAGGATCTCGCTCGTCTCGGCCGCGCGCGTGCCCTGAAGGCCGTGAACCTCGTCCGTGTTGGTCCGCTGGCCCGTTGCCGGATCGACGCAGGCGCCCGAGGGCGAACAGAGGAAATCGCCGCTCATCCACGCCGTGTCGTAGGGGCGGTTGGGGTCGATGGCGCCCGTGCCGTCATAGCCATGGCCGAAATCGACGCCACCGGCGGCGTTCGCCCGCAGCCAGGGCGCGCCGACGCTGCGCCGGTCATCGAAGCCGACGTCGTGGCGGCCTTGCGGCGCCCACGATCCGTTCTCGGCGTGGACGTAGCGCAGAACGCGCGCCGCGTTGGGCTGGGCGAAGGGCTGCGGCTTGTCGAGACCGAGGTTGCGCATGCCGCCGCGCTCGGCGACCAGCATCTCGCCTTCAGGCGAAATCGCGATGTCGGGCACGACGCGCGCACCTTCGGTCGCCGTCCCGAAGACCGGCAGGATGAACTCGCGGCGCACGTCCGCGGCATCGAAACCGCCATTGGCGTCCAGACCGACGGACCAGATGGCGTTCTTCGCGTCATCGCCCGCTCCCGCCCAGTCGGTCGCGCCAACCGGGTCGCCGCCCGAGACGGCATAGTAGAGGCGGGTTTCGTCGGTGACGGGATCGGTGTGGACCGCCAGGCCCCAGACCCGGCGACGGAAATCAGCCACGTTCCAGCAGGCTGGCGTGAGCGAGAAATCGGCCGGAGCGCCCGTGCCGTCGGCGCAGTCGAACAGGGCTGCCGTGCTGTCTGGATCGAAGGCGACCGCGGCCAGCGCCTGGTTCGCGCCGCTTGCCACGTCGAGGAACGAGGTGCGGCCCTGCGTGCCATGGTCGAAGCGGTCGATCTGCGTGCCATCGAGCGCCACGCGGTGGATCATGCCCGTCTCGAGGTCGGACACGAAAAGCTGGCCGAAGGCGCGGTCGAAGGCGATGTTGCCGAGCGCCGCGCCGCTGTTTTCGCGTCCGTCGAGATCGAGGATCGTGAAGATCTCGGGCGCGTAGCCATTGTCGGGGCTGAGCACGTAGATCGCGCCCGAGCCGCCTTCGCCGAACTGGCCCGGCAGCCAGTCGCTGCCGTCCTCGAAGCGATGGAGGCCGAAAGCGGACGTCGCGGTGAGGTAGATCGAAGGTTCCGCATCGTCGGAAATCGCGATGCCGAAGACCTGGCCGACTTCCGCGGCGGTGACCGCCAGATGCTGCGGCTCGTTGGCCCAGTGGCGGCCGTCGGCGGTGAAGCCGGGGTTGCGGATGTCGATGGCGCTGGCCACCACGCCGTCCTCGTCGATCAGCACCAGCCGCGAACCGTCGCCGAGCGTGATTTCGGTGGTCCCGGAGAAGCGGGTTGCGAAGGCCTCGCCAGCGGCCGGGGCCTCCTGGGCAAGGGCCGGTGTAACCAGCGCCGAGGACGCGAGAAGAAGAGCGGAGATCAGAGCGGTTCGTCTGCGGCGCTCCTGCGTCGGGACGGTCGATTGGATCGTAGACATGCCTGGTTCCTCCTTTGGGCACCGCGTCGCGGGCGCCACCTTGGATGCGGCGACTTTTGTCACGCGCCGCCAAGGGGGTCCATGAAGCTTTTCACATCTCCGTGAAGCGCGACACTATCCGAGGATTGTTGCCTTCGCGCATCAGCGGTTTGCAGGCCCACAATTGGCCGCGCCACCTGAACGGTGGCTGAACGGTGGATTTTCAGTGGCGGGGGCGCGGCGAAAACGCCGCCCGGCGGTCAGCCGGCCGGTCGATGGCGCCTGTCGACGGAACCGGGTCGGCCGGGCAGGGCGAGCCTCGTCTTCTGCTGCGTTCGCTCGGCCACGACCTTGCCGCGCGCGACCACGCACAGGCGCTCGGCGCGCAGGCGTACCGCCTCCGTCGGGTTGCCGGCGTCCAGCACCACGAGGCTCGCGCGCTTGCCGGGCTGGAGCCCGTAATGGTCGAGACCCATGATGGCGGCGCTGTCGACCGTCACCATGTCGAAGCATTTGCGCATTTCGGCCGGATGCGACATCTGCGCCACGTGAAGGCCCATGAAGGCGACGTCGAGCATGTCGGCGGTGCCGAGCGAATACCACGGGTCGAGGCAGCAGTCCTGGCCGAAGCCGACCCGGATGCCCATGGCCAGCATTTCCTTCACCCGCGTCATGCCGCGGCGCTTGGGGAAGGTGTCGTGGCGACCCTGCAGCATGATGTTGATCAGCGGGTTGGGGATCGCCGACACTTGCGCTTCGGCGATCAGCGGCAGGAGCTTGGAGACGTAGTAGTTGTCCATCGAATGCATCGAGGTCAGGTGCGAGCCGGCGACGCGGCCGTGCAGCCCCAGCCGCTGCGTCTCGTAGGCAAGCTGCTCGATGTGCCGCGACTGCGGGTCGTCGGTCTCGTCGCAATGCATGTCGACCATCAGGCCGCGTGTCGCCGCGATCTCGCAGAGCTCCGTCACCGAGCGGCGGCCGTCGGCCATGGTGCGCTCGAAATGCGGGATACCGCCGACGATGTCGACGCCCATGTCGAGCGCGCGGATGGTGTTGTCGCGCGCCGTGGGCGACCGGTACAGCCCGTCCTGCGGGAAGGCGACGAGCTGCAGGTCGATATACGGAGCGATCTCCTTCTTCACCTCGAGCAAGGCCTCGACCGCGAGCAGCCGGTCGTCGCAGACGTCGACATGGGTGCGGATCGCGAGCAGGCCCATCGAGACCGCCCAGTCGCAATAGGCGAGCGCCCGGCTCTTCACCGCCTCGTGCGTCAGGAGCGGCTTCAGTTCGCCCCACAGCGCGATGCCCTCGAGCAGCGTGCCGGACGCATTGATGCGCGGAATGCCGTAGGACAGCGTCGCGTCCATATGGAAATGCGGATCGACGAAAGGCGGCGCGACGAGGTTGCCGGTGGCATCCACGACGCGCCCGGCCTCGGCGTCGAGCGACGGCGCGATGGCGGCGATGGTCTCGCCCGAGATGCCGATGTCGGCGACGCTGCCGTCGGGGAGGGTGCCGCCCTTGATGAGGAGGTCGAAGGTCATGCGTAGAAGCTCCGAGGTTTGCCGTCACGAGTGCCGTACGGGACCATTCACCGCTCCCCCTTCTGATACGGCACCATCAGCGCCTTGGGATAGGTTGCGCGGCGGGCGACGAGCACCAGCGCCAGGATCGACAGCACGTAGGGCAGCATCAGGAACAGCTGGTAGGGCACGACGCCGCCCGTCACCTGCTGCAGGCGGATCTGGTAGGCGTCGAAGGCGGCGAACAGGATCGCGCCGATCAGCGCCTTGCCCGGCCTCCAGGAGCCGAAGACGACGAGCGCGATGCAGATCCAGCCGCGGCCGTTGATCATCTCGAAGAAGAACGAGTTGAAGGCCGACATGGTGAGGAAGGCGCCGCCGATGGCCATCAGCGCGCTGCCGGTCATCACCGCGCCGATGCGGATGGCGGTGACGGAAAGGCCCTGCGACTCGACCGCGGCCGGGTTCTCGCCGGCCGCGCGCACCGCAAGCCCGAGCGGCGTCCGGTAGAGCCCCCAGGCGACGATGGCGACGGTTACGAAGGCGAGGTAGGTCAGCGGCGTCTGCGAAAACAGCGCCTGGCCGACAATCGGGATCTCGGACAGATAGGGGATCGGCAGCGGCTGGAACGGCTCGATCTTGGGCGGCGAGGTAACCTCCGGCAGCACCAGGCGATAGGTGAAGTAGGTCAGCGAGGTGGCGAGAAGCGTCACGCCGATGCCGACAACATGCTGCGACAGGCCGAGCGGAACGGTGAGCGTGGCATGCAGCAGGCCGAAGGCGGCGCCGGTGGCCGCCGCCACGGCGACGCCGGTCCACAAATCCCCGCCCGAATAGACCGTGAACCAGCCGGCGAACGCGCCCGCCGCCATGATGCCCTCGATGCCGAGGTTGAGCACGCCGGCCCGCTCGCAGATCAGTTCGCCCATGGTGGCGAAGATCAGCGGCGAGGCGATGCGGATTGCGGCGACCCAGAACGAGGCGGTGAAAAGGATCTCGAAGGCTTCGGTCATCACCTCCACCTTACCTTGAACCGCGTCAGCATGATCGCGGTGACCATGGTCAGAAGCGCGGTCGCGACCATGACGTTGGCGATGTAGGAGGGCACGCCCGCCGTTCGGCTCATGGCGTCGGCGCCGACGAAGATGCCGGCCACGAAGATCGCCGCGGCCACCACGCCGAGCGGATTGAGCATGGCGAGCATGGCGACCACGATGCCCGAGTAGCCGAAGCCCGGCGACAGGTCGAGGGTTAGGTTGCCCTTCAGCCCGGCGACTTCCGAGTATCCGGCCAGCGCGGCGAGGCCGCCCGACAGGATCGCAGTCTTCAGAAGCACGCGATTGACCGGGATGCCGGCGAAGCGTGCGGCGGCCGGGTTGTGGCCGACGGCGCGCATCTCGTAGCCGAGTGCCGTCTTCTTCATGATGATCCAGACGACGATGGCCGAGACGATGGCGAGCACGAAGCCGTAATGCAGCCGCTTGCCGGTGATGATGCGCGGCAGACGCGCCTCGGAGACCAGCTTCTGCGACTGCGGCCAGCCGAGACCCATCGGATCCTTCAGCACGCCTTCGAGCAACATCGACACGAAGAGCAGCATGATGAAGTTCAGCAGCAGCGTCGTCACCACCTCGTCGACGCCGAACCGGGTCTTGAGGATGGCGGGCCCGAGCAGGAGCAGCGCGCCGGCCGTCACCGCCGAGAGGATCAGGAGCGGGACCAGGATCGGCGCGGGGAAGGGCAGCGCGCCGGTGCCGAGGACAACGGTCGCGACCGCGCCGGCATAGAGCTGCGCTTCCGCGCCGATGTTCCAGAGCTTGGCGCGGAACGCGACGGCAACCGCCAGTCCGGTGAAGATCAGCGGCGTGGCGCGCGTCAGCGTCTCCAGCAGCGCGAACTGCGTGCCGGCCGCGCCCTTCAGGACGAGACCGAAGACGGCGAGCGGCGAGGCGCCCGCCGCCAGGACCAGCAGCGAGGCAATGACGACGGTGACGAGAATGGCGCCGACCGGCAGCGCGAGCAGGATCGCCATGCCGGGCGCTGGACGGGGTTCGAGCCGCATCAGGCGACCTCCAGCCCGTGGCCGGCCATCAGTTCGGCGATGTCGCGCACGGATCGTTCGCCGCGCGCCGATGGCGCGGAAAGCCGCCCCTTGGACATGACGATGATGCGGTCCGACAGGGTCATGATCTCCTCGAGATCCTCCGAGATGAGCAGGATCGCGGCTCCGCGTTGGCGGGCGGCCAGCAGCCGTCCGTGCACGTAGGAAATCGCGCCGACGTCGAGGCCGCGCGTCGGCTGGTTGGCGAGGATGACGATCGGGTCCGGGTCGAGCGCGCGGCCTAGGATCAGCTTCTGCATGTTGCCGCCCGACAGCAGCCGGATGCGCGCCTCGGGCGAGGGGCACTTGACATCGTAGTCGCGGATCAACTCCTCGGCGAAGGACCGCGCCGCCTTCCAGTCGAGAAAACCGCGCTTCGAAAAGCGCTGCGAGCGGTATTGCTCGGTGACGACGTTTTCCGTCACGCTCATGTCGCCGATCGTGCCGACGGCATGGCGATCCTCCGGGATACGGGCGATTCCGGCCGAAAGCGCCGTCCGCGGCGACCAGTCGCGTACCGCCCTGTCCGCGATCTCGACCGTGCCCGTGACCGGCTTCTCCAGCCCTGCGATCAGGTCGGCAAGCGCCGCCTGGCCGTTGCCGGAGACGCCGGCCAGCCCCGTGATCTCGCCGCCGACGAGCTTCAACGACACGTCGTCGAGCCGCTGGCGCGTGCCGTTCCGGCCAGTCGAGACGCCATAGAGCTTCAAAAGCACTGGCCCCCGCGCGACCTCCGGCACGGCGGGCGGGTTGACCTCCTGGCCGACCATCAGCGCGGCGAGTTCCTGGCGCGTGGCGCCCGCCGTGCGGCGTTCGCCGGAAAGCTTGCCGGAGCGCAGGACCAGCACGCGGTCGGAAATGGCCAGCACCTCGTTGAGCTTGTGGGAAATGAAGATGATGGAAAGGCCCGTGGCGACGAGCTTCTTCAGCGTCGCAAACAGCGCCTCGGTCTCGATCGGGGTCAGCACCGCCGTTGGCTCGTCGAGGATCAGGATGCGCGCGTCGCGATAGAGCGCTTTCAGGATCTCGACGCGCTGGCGCTCGCCCACCGTCAGCGCGGCGATCGTGGCGGCCGGGTCGACCTCGAGGCCGAAATCAGCGGCCAGCTTCCGAATCCGGGCGGTGATCTTGCGCCGGTCGAAGGACGGGCGCCACGGGCTCTCGGTGCCGAGCGCGATGTTTTCCAGCACCGTCATGTTGTCGGCGAGCGTGAAATGCTGATGCACCATGCCCACGCCGGCATCCAGGGCTGCGCGCGGGTCTCCAGGTGGCAGTTCCTTGCCGAAGACCTCCACCGTCCCCTCGTCGGCGACATAGTGGCCAAACAGGATGTTCATCAGCGTGGTCTTGCCGGCGCCGTTCTCGCCCAGAAGCGCGATCACCTCGCCGGCCGCCAGGTCGAACGAGATCGAATCGTTCGCCGTCAGCGGGCCGAAGCGCTTGGTAACGGAGGAGAGGCGAAGGACGGGAGCGTCGAACCCTCCCCCTTGCGGGGAGGGTGGCGGCGCAGCCGCCGGGTGGGGGTGGTGCGGCAGGGCTGGACGTCCTTTTCAGTTGGCTCCCGGCCCGGCAGGAGGCGCGAGCTACGGCCGCGACCCCCACCCGGCCGGCCGGAGGCCGGCCACCCTCCCCGCAAGGGGGAGGGTCGGCGCCTTAGCTCGACTTCGGCTCGTCGTCGTTGATCGTCACCACGAAGGAGCCGTCCTTGATGGCGGCTTCCTTATCGGCCACCATGGCCATGATCTCGGCGGGCACCTTGCCCTCGAAGGTGCCGAGCGGTGCGATCGAGCATCCGCCTTCCTTCATGAAGGAATAGACCCCGTAGTCGGCCGCCTTGAAGGTACCGGCCTTCACCTCGGCGATCGCCTTGTCGAGCGTCGGTTCGAAGTGCCACAGGGCCGAGGCGACGACGGTCTCCGGATAGTCGGACTGCGTGTCGATGACGTTGCCGATGGCGAGCACGCCCTTTTCCTTGGCCGCGTCTGAAACGCCGAAGCGCTCGGCGTAGAGTACGTCCGCGCCACCCTCGATCTGGGCGAAGGCCGTCTCCTTGGCCTTGGGCGGGTCGAACCACGAGCCGATGAAGGCGACCTGGAATTTCGCCTCCGGAGCGGTCTCCTTCACGCCGGCCATGAAGGCGTGCATGAGCCGGTTGACCTCGGGGATCGGGAAGCCGCCGACCATGCCGAAGTTCTTCGACGTGCTCATGGCGCCGGCAATGATGCCGGTGAGATAGGAGGCGTCCTGGATGTAGTTGTCGAACACCGCGAAGTTGGGATGGGCGTCGTCCGGCTTGAAGCTGGAGCCCATCAGGAAGGCGGTGTCTGGATAGTCCGCTGCCACCTCGCGCGCCGCGTCCTCGACGCCGAACACCTCGCCGACGATCAACTGGTTGCCGGCCTCGGCATATTCGCGCATCACGCGCTCGTAGTCGGTGTTGGAGACGTTTTCGGTCGCGGTGTATTCGATGTCGCCGCGCTCCTGCGCCTTCAGCGCGGCCTGGTGGATGCGCGACACCCACTGCTGCTCGAAGGGCACGGTGTAGATCGCGGCGACCTTCAGCTTCTCCTGCGCGAACAGTCGGGTCGGCATCGTTCCGGCCGCGGCGAGCGCGGCGCCCGCGCCGGCCGCCTTGATGAGAGTGCGGCGCGAAACGCCGGCAAGCATCGGCTTCCTGAAGTCGTACGTCATGGGTTCACCTCTTGTTGGCTCAGGGACACCGTCGTTGCGTCGGCGCCGAGATTTTTTATCGTTTGGTCAAGGGTAGGCGATAATTTTGGGCACCGCAATCGCTCTGCACAAGCATGTTGCAGGGTTCTCCGCAGCTTTGTTTTCAGCCGAGCCGCGACGGGATGCGCGATTCGAGCCTGCGGAAGGCGAAGACGATCACGCCGGTGATCATGAGGTAGATCAGCGCGAGCAGCAGCAGCGGTTCGTAGACGATGAAGGTGTCTTGCCGGACGCGGCCCGCCACCGCGTAGATGTCGACGACCGTGATGGTGGCGACCAGCGGTGTCGCCTTCAGCTGGAGAACGGTTTCTCCGGCCAGCGTCGGCAGCGCGCGCTGGATAGCCTGCGGCAGCCAGATGCGGCGAAAGACCTTCGTCCGGCTCATCCCGAAGGCGCGGGCGGCTTCCAGTTGGCCCCGCGGCACGCCGGCGAACGCGCCGCGCATCACCTCGCCCTCGTAGCCTGCGAAGGACAGCGTCAACCCGAGCACGGCATAGGGCCAGGCCTGTCGCAGATAGGGCCAGAGTTCCGATTCGCGGATCCAGGGAAACTGCGGGAACAGCGATCCGAGGCCGAAATAGAGCAGCCACAATTGCAGCAGCAGCGGCGTGCCGCGAATGACCGTGCAGAAGGCGCGCGCGGGAATGGCCAGCCATCGCGGCCCGGCGGCCTGGGCCAGCCCGAGCGGAACGGCGAGCATGAAGCCGAGCGTGCAGGTGAGAGCGAGGATCCAGATCGTGCGCCAGAGACCTTGCAGCGCCAGCGGCCAGTAGCGCGCGATCCAGTCCCAGCGCATGGTGGTGGCGGCAAGCACGACGAGGCCCAGAGCAATGGCGATCATCACGACCCGGTGCGGTCTGAGCCAGGCACGCAAGCGCGTGGTCGGGGTGGGCGTGACGTCGAAGGTGTTCGCCATCAGTTAGTCCCCCCGACGGCGGGCATGCCGCGTCGCGCCCGTTTTTCGACCCATCCGATGATGACGTTGGAGAACAG
Source organism: Mesorhizobium sp. (assembly GCA_051860465.1). Taxonomy (GTDB): domain Bacteria; phylum Pseudomonadota; class Alphaproteobacteria; order Rhizobiales; family Rhizobiaceae; genus Aquibium. The sequence goes on along the minus strand of JBHYDY010000050.1, from coordinate 16,688 downwards.
GGTGAGCAGCAGGTAGAGCGCTCCGGCCGCCATGAAGAAGGTGAAATAGGCCTTTGTCGAACCGGCCGCCTGACGTGTCGCCAGCGTCAGTTCGTTGAAGCCGACGACGGCGAGCAGCGCCGTGTCCTTGGTGGCGATCAGCCAGAGGTTGGCGAGGCCGGGAATGGCGAAGGGCAGCATGGCGGGAAGCGTGATGCGGCGAAGCAGCAGCAGCGGCGACATGCCATAGGCGCGCGCGGCCTCGATCTGCCCCTGCGGGATCGACAGGATCGCGCCGCGGATCACCTCTGTCGCGTAGGCCCCCTGGACGAAACCGAGCACGGCGATGCCGGCAACCAGGCCGGAAATGTCGATGCGCGGCTGTCCGAAGGCTTCCAGCACGCGGTTGATCAGGTCCGTCCCGGCATAATAGAGCAGCAGGATCAGCACCAGTTCCGGCACCGCGCGGACGACCGTGGTGTAGACCTCCATCAGGTCGCGGATCACCGGGCCGCCATAGAGCTTTCCATAGGCCCCGGCCGTGCCGATCAGAAGGCCGATGCCGAAGGCGCCGAGCGCGATCTGGACCGAGTTCGCCAGCCCGCGCAGCAGCGTGCCGCCCCAGCCCGGCGGCGAGGGCGCCAGGAGCTCGAACAGGCTCGCCTGGGCGAAAATGGAGAGGAGCGTTTCGATCGGCGCAGGCTCCGGCACTCAGGGATGCGCCGACGGCGCGCGATCGCGTCGCCGTCGGCGCGTTCGACGTCGGGCCGGAGGCGTCAGCCGCCGTAGATGTCGAAGTCGAACCAGGGCTTGGAGATCGTCTCGAAGGTGCCGTTGGCGCGGATCGCCTTGATGGCGGCGTTGAGCTTCTCCTTGAGCTCCCCGTCCTCCTTGCGCACGCCGAAGCCGACGCCGAGGCCGAGCACCTCCGGATCGTCGGCGACCGTGCCCTTCACCTCGCAGCAGGCCTTGCCCTGGTCGGTCGCCAGGAAGGCATCGAGCGCTATGGAATCGGCCTGCGTGGCGTCGATGCGGCCCGCTGCCAGGTCCTGGTTGGCCTCGTCCTGGGTCTGGTATTCCTTGATCTCGGCGGCGGTCGCGCCGAAATGCTTCTTGGCATAGTTCTCGTGTACGGTGGACACTTGCACGCCGAGGATCTTGCCCTTCAGGCCCTCCGGTGTCGCGTCCATCGCCACGCCCTTGGCGCCGACGACGACGGTCGGGGTGTTGTAGTACTTGTCGGAGAAGTCGATCGTCTGCATCCGCTCCTCGGTGATCGACATCGAGGCGGCGATGAAGTCGATCTTCTTGGTGGTGAGGGCGGGAATGATGCCGTCCCAGGAGACCGGCGTGATCTCGCAGTCGAGCTTGGCTTCGGCGCAGATCGCCATGGCGATCTCGACCTCCCAGCCTTCCCACGCGCCGGATGCCGACGGCGAGGCGAAAGGCGGGTAGGGCTCTGCGGCGATGCCGACCTTCACGGTCTGTGCTTGCGCCGCGAAGGCGGTGGCGGTCACGATCAGCGCGCCGGCTGCCATTTTCAGGATTGTCTTCATCTTGGTACTCCCGTTTCTTGTCGTTGGACTTCCCCTCGCTCCGCCGGTCAGGAGACCGTGCGGAGGAACTGTTGCAGGCGCTCCGATCGCGGTGCGCCGAAAACCTGCTCTGGCGGGCCTTCCTCCTCGACGAGGCCATTCCAGAGGTAGACGACGTGGCTCGCGACTTCGCGCGCGAACTTCATCTCGTGGGTCACGAGGACCATGGTCCTGCCCTCAGCCGCGAGGTCGCCGATGACCTTCAGCACTTCGCCGACGAGTTCGGGATCGAGCGCCGAGGTCGGTTCGTCGAACAGCATCACGCGCGGCTGGATGGCGAGAGCGCGGGCGATGGCGGCCCGCTGCTGCTGGCCGCCGGACAGGAAGGCGGGATAGACGTCGCGTTTTTCCGCCAGCCCGACGCGCTCGAGCAGGCGCTCGGCGGTGGCGACGGCTTCCGCCCGCGGCACGCCGAGCACGTGAACCGGCACCTCGATGACGTTCTCGATCAGCGTTCGGTGGCTCCACAGGTTGAAGCTCTGGAACACCATGCCGAGCCGCGAGCGGATGCGCTCGATCTGGCGCCGGTCGGCCGGCATCAGCCCTCCGTTTCCGTCGCCCTTGAGGCGGATCTCCTCGCCGTTGACCCGGATCGTGCCGCTGGTCGGGTTTTCGAGACAGTTGATGCACCGCAGCAGCGTCGACTTGCCCGAGCCGCTGCCGCCGATGATCGCCACGACCTCGCCGTCGCGCGCCGACAGCGACACGCCCTTCAGCACGTGCAATTGGCCGAATGTCTTGTGCAGGTTCTCGATGTGGATGGCTTCGGCGGGCGCGCTCGCGGCAGCGGACGGATGATCGACGACGGCCGTCTCCGTCATCGCGACGGATCCGTCGCTGACACCGCGATATCGATGACTGTCCGGCGTGTCTTCACGCTCGTCGTTCCCCGTTGCGCCGCCAGAATGGACTGGCCCCACCGGTCCCGTCAACTGGCGCATCTCGGGCCGTATTACCGCACTTGCCGGCTTGTTATGCAAGCGTATAAATACGGCAAGCCGCTTGTGTGGCGTGTTTTTCGGGAGGTGCGGCGTGGACGGAGAATTCGGATCGCAGTCGATGGCCGCGCCCCTGAAGCGCGTGCTGATGCGCTCCGCGCGGGGCGCCATGCGCGGCGCGGATCCGGCCCGCTGGCACTATGGCCCGAGCTTCGACGCCGAAAAGGCGGCCGCCCAGCATGCCGACTTCGCCCGTCTGGTCGCGGCTTCCGGCGCGACGATCGAGTGGCTGGACGATGCCGACGACGGCCTTGCCGACTCCGTCTTCACCCATGACCCCTCGCTGATGACCGATGCCGGCGCGGTCATCCTGTCGATGGGCAAGGCGCTCCGTCGCGCCGAGCCCGCGCTGCACGAAGCGACCTACGACAGGCTCGGCATCCCGATCCTCGGCCGCATCGACGGCGCGGGGCAGGTCGAGGGCGGTGATTGCGTCTGGCTCGATCGCGACACGCTCGTCGTCGGCCGCGGCGTGCGCACCAACCAGGACGGCATCCAGCAACTCGCCAACATCCTCGGACCGATCGGCGTCACCGTCTTCGGCTTCGACCTGCCGCTCTGGCAGGGCGAGGAGGCCTGCCTGCACCTGATGTCGGTGATCAGCCCGCTCGCCGACGATCTGGCGCTGGTCCATTCTCCGCTTCTGCCGGCGCCGTTCTGGCAGATGCTGGGCGCGCGGGACATCACGCTGGTCGAGGGCGACGCGGAGGAGTTCGCGGCAAGCCACGGCCTGTCGCTCAACGTGCTGCCGACTTCGCCGCGCGACGTGATCATGGTCGCCGGCTTCCCGAAGACGAAGGCGGCGATGGAAGCCGCCGGCTGCACCGTCCAGGCCTTCGAGGCCGGTGCGCTGTGCATCGCCTGCGAAGGCGGGCCGACCTGCCTGACGCGCCCGATCCTGCGGCGCTGAGATGGCCGAGCGCCGAAAATTCCGCCGCGAGGGGGAGGAGCGGCGCCGCCAGGACCTGATCGAGGCGACGCTCGACTGCGTGGCCGAACACGGCATCGAGGGCGCGACGCTGCGCGCGATCGCGCTCAGGGCTGGGGTGACGGCCGGCCTGATCCGGCACTATTTCCCGGGCAAGGAGGAACTCCTCCAGGCTTCCTATGCGACGATCGTGGAGCGCATGACGCAGCAGGCGTTCAACGCTCTGGACGGGTCCGGCACGACGCCCGCCTCGCGGCTCGCCGCCTTCGTCGCCGCCAATCTCACGCCGCCGATCGTCGATGCGAAGGTATTCTCGCTCTGGGCCGGATTCATCGGCCGGGCGCATGCCGATCCGGCGCTGTCGGCGGTGCATCGCGAGGGCTACATCGGTTTCCGCGACCGGCTGGAGCGGCTGGTGGCGGAGACATGGGCGGCGGCCGGGCAGCCCGTCGATGCGGGAGAATTGCGCCGGCATGCCATCGCCATCAACGCCATCATCGACGGGCTGTGGATCGAGGGGTGCATGGCCGGCGAACTGTTCGAAACCGGCGAACTGGCGCAGATCGGCATCGATACAGTCGGACGGGTTCTCGGGATCGAGATTGAGGGGACGGGCGCATGACGACGGTGGGCGAACGGCTGGTCGAGATGCTCGCGGCGCGCGGCGTCGAGCTGGTGTTCGGCATTCCCGGCGTCCATACGATCGAACTCTATCGCGGGCTGGCGGGTTCGACGATCCGCCATGTCACGCCGCGCCACGAACAGTCGGCCGGCTTCATGGCCGACGGCTATGCGCGGGCGACCGGCAAGCCCGGCGTCGCCTTCCTGATCACCGGCCCCGGCATGACCAACGCCATCACGGCGCTGGCCCAGGCGCGGGCGGATTCCGTGCCGGTGCTGGCGATCTCGGGCGTCAATGCCCGCGCCACGCTCGGCCAGGGGCTCGGCTGCCTGCACGAACTGCCCGACCAGCGCGCGACGATGGCGAGCGTGTGCCTGTCGTCCGAGCGGGTGGAGCACCCTCGGGATCTCGGTCCGGCGCTCGACCGCGCCTTTTCGCTGCTTTCCTCCGGGCGGCCGGGGCCTGTGCACGTCGAAATCCCGACCGACGTGATGACACTGCCGCACGAGGACGGTTCCGGTGATGCGGCATGGCCCGCCGAACCTCCGCTACCGGACGCCGCCGCGATCGGGCGCGCCGCAGTCTTGCTTTCCCGCGCGAAGCGCCCGGCGATCCTCGTCGGCGGCGGCGCGAAGCGGGCCGCCGAGCTCGTGGCCCGGCTTGCCGAACGCCTCGACGCGCCGGTGGTGATGACGGCCAATGGTCGTGGCATCCTTCACGCGCATCCGCTGGGCGTGCCGGCGAGCCCGAGCCTGAAGGCGGTGCGCGCGCTGCTCGCCGACAGCGACGCCGTGCTGGCGGTCGGCACCGAATTCGGTCCGACCGACTACGACATGTATGTCGTCGGCGGTTTCCCGGCGCTGAGGGGGCTCGTGCGCATCGACATCGACGCCGCGCAGGTCGCCCGCCTCGCCTGCGACATCGCCGTCTTGGCCGATGCGCAGGCGGCGTGCCGCGCGCTTCTGTCGGCGCTCGGTCCAGCCGACAGCACGGCGATTGCGGACAAGGGCGCGGCGCGGACCCGTGTCGCCCGGGACGCGGCGTGGGCGGAGATCGGCCCGCGCTACCGCACCCATGTCGGCGCGCTCGAAGCGATCCGCAAGGCGGCTCCCGGCGCGCTTATCGTCGGCGATTCCACGCAGGCGGTCTATGCCGGCAATCTCTGGTTCGACCACGACCGCGCCGGCGGCTGGTTCAATGCCGCGACCGGCTTTGGTGCGCTCGGCTACGGCCCGCCGGCCGCGATCGGCGCGAGCCTCGGCCGGCCGGACGTGCCCGTGATCTGCATGGCGGGCGACGGCGGCATGCAGTTCGTCCTGGCCGAACTCGGCACGGCGATGGACGAGAAGGCCGGCGTCGTCTTCGTGGTCTGGAACAATCACGGCTACCAGGAGATCGAGAGCGCCATGGTCGAGGCCGGGATAGCGCCGGTGGGCGTCAGGCCCTCGGCGCCCGACTTCATCAAGGTCGCCGAGAGCTACGGCATGCCGGCCGAGCGCATCACCCGGCTCGACGCGCTGGGCGCGGCGGTGTCGCGGGCGCTGGCGCGCGGCGGCCCGGCGCTCGTCGAGATCGTCGACGATCCGGCCTTGTGAGCGGCGGGCTTTCGCCGCCTCACGCACAAAGCCGGGCTGCGGATTCCGGGCAGAGGATGCCCGTTGCATCGTCATCGAGGAGAATGCCGCGCCGCCTTGCATAGGCGGTGATCACATCGAGCGCTTCGCCGGTGTCGATCTCCACGCCCTCGGTCCCGGCGATGGCGTCGCGGCAGGCCGCGCGCGTCGCATCGTAGGCCTCGTCGCGGACGGCCGCCGGTTCGTTTTCCAGCCACTCCAGGGCGCTGCGGGCATCGCTGATGCGAACGGGAAAGCCAAGACCGACGAGGACGGTGACGGGCCGGTGGATCCTGCTGGCGAACATGGGGCGTATCCTTGCGACGTGATGATGTGTTGCTGACGCCCGACGACGGGCGCCGGGAAAAAGGCGCCGCAAGGCGAAAGGTTCCAGCGTCGATCACCAGGATCGAGGTTCCCGAGACGGCGTTTCGGCGCCTCCAATGGCCGGACCCCGCCGGCCTGTCTCAGTCCGCCGCGACCTCCCACCGCGAACCCGCCGCACCGAGCGCGTCCGCGATCGCCGCCGGCGGCGGACGATCCGTGACCAGAAGGTCGAAGTCGGCGAAGTCGCAGACCTTCACCAGGGCCGAACGCTCGAACTTCGTGTGGTCGGTCGCCACGATCCGGGTGTCGCCGCAAGTAAGCACGGTGCGCGCGAACTCGGCCTCCTCCAGAAGATAGTCCATCGGACCCATGCGCGCGTCGATCGCGCCGATCGAGATGATCGCGTGCCGGACCCGGAACCGCGCGGCGAAATCGATCGCGGTGCGTCCGAACGCGGCGCCGTTGTCGCCGTGCAGCTCGCCACCGGCCATGAACACCTTGTTGCCGTTGACGGTGGCGAGCGTTCGCGCGACGTCGGAGGAGTTGGTGACGATGGTGAGTTCGCGCCGCGCCGACAGTTCGCGGGCCAGGATGCTCGTGGTCGTTCCGGTGTCCATCATGATCGAATCGCCATCGGCGATCAGCCCAGCCACGTGGCGGGCGATACGACGTTTCTCGGCGGCGTTCTCGCGCATGCGCCGGTCGAAGGGCGCCTCGCGGCCATGGTCGGGCACGTGGACTGTGCCATGCGTCTTGACCAGTTGGCCGTCGTCGACGAGGGCGCGGATGTCGCGTCGAACGGTCTCGAGCGAAACGCCGAGTGCGGCGGCGAGCGCGGAGATGCTCGCCGCGCCGTCGCGCCGCGCGGCGGCCAGGATCTCGGCCTGTCGGGGGGAAAAGGTCACCTTGGTCACGGACACCTCGTTGTTGAGGCAATCTGTGCCGCATTTTCGGGCAAATCAACTCCAAAGTCACGCAATGCCACATTCTTGGTGCGCAAGACCACAAAACCCGGTTGACATCTGACGTAGCGGCAATCCAAACTTCGGTTCAGCGGCATCGACCCGACCGACGAAGAAGCGGGACCTGCCATGTCATCACAGAGGGACGCGACCGATGCACATCCGGACAATCTCCAGACTGGGACATTTTACCGCCCTGACCGCGGCGGCGCTGTCGCTAGGCCTCGGCATGGCGCAGGCGCAGCCGGAATCCAACGATCCGATCAAGCTGACCTTGCATGACTGGACCGGCCAGCTCATCACCACGAACCTGATGGCCGAAGTGCTGAAGAAGGCCGGCTACAACGTCGAACTGGTCCAGGCCGACTATCTTGCCCAGTTCGCGGGGCTGGAAACCGGCGACCTGCACGTGGCCATGGAAATGTGGGAAACCACCGGCCGCGAGGCGATGGACGCCGCGACCGCCACCGGCAAGGTCGAGAACATGGGTCCGACCGGCATGAAGGCCAAGGAAGAGTGGTGGTACCCGCTCTACATGAAGGACAAGTGCCCCGGCCTGCCCAATTGGGAGGCGCTGAAGACCGACGCCTGCGCGGAAGCCTTCTCGACGGCGGAGACGGCGCCCAAGGGCCGCTATCTCGGCGGCCCCGTCACCTGGGGCGGTTTCGACGACGAGCGCGTCGAGGCGCTGGACCTGCCCTTCGAGGTCATCCATGCGGGCACGGACGCCGCGCTCTTCGCCGAACTCGAGAGCGCCTACCAGCGCCAGGCGCCGATCCTGCTCTGGGTCTACGCCCCGCATTGGGCGCCCGCCAAGTATGAGGGCGAGTGGGTCGAGTTCCCCGAATACACGGCCGAATGCTACACGGACGAATCCTGGGGCTTGAACCCCGACATGGCCTATGACTGCGGCAAGCCTTTCGGCGATATCTGGAAGGTCGGCTGGGCCGGCGTGAAGGACAAGTGGCCGGGCGCCTACGAGGCGATCAAGGCCTTCACCATCGACAATGACGAGATGGGCGCCATGATCACCGAGGTCGATCTCGACGGCAAGAGCATCGACGCGGTCGTGGCCGACTGGATGGGCGCGAACGAGACCCGCTGGTCGGAGTGGATCAAGTAGCGGCCGACGACGTCGCATCCACGGCGGTCGCCCGGATGACGGGCGGCTGCTCGAACGCAAGCGGGCGCGTGCGCCCGTCCCTTACCTGTTCACGGACACCATGCCTGACACCGAGGCGCCTGAAGCAGCGGCCAAACTGGTCTGCCGGTCGGTCTGGAAATTCTTCGGAACCGACGCCGAGCGGCTGGGCAAGGCCGCCGATGCCGGGACGCTGAGGCCAGACCAGCTTGAGGGGTCGACGGCGGTCGCCGCCGTGCGCGACGTCTCGCTGTCGATCCGCGAAGGCGAATGTTTCGTCATCATGGGGCTGTCGGGCTCGGGCAAGTCGACGCTGGTGCGCTGCATGTCGCGGCTGGTCGAGCCGAGCGCGGGCGAAATCCTGTTCGACGGCGAGAACCTTCTGGCGGCGAGCGACAGGCGGATGATCGAGATCCGACGCCGGCACATGGGCATGGTGTTCCAGAATTTCGCGCTTCTGCCGCATCTGTCGGTGCTCGGCAACGTCGCCTTTCCGCTGGAAGTGCAGGGCGTTCCCCGCGCCAGGCGCGAAGCGAGGGCGATGGAGATGATCGCGCTGGTCGGCCTGTCCGGCCGCGAGCACTTCTTCCCACGCGAACTCTCGGGCGGCCAGCAGCAGCGCGTCGGCATCGCACGCTCGCTCGCGGTCGAGCCGGATCTCTGGTTCCTCGACGAACCGTTCTCGGCACTCGACCCGCTCATCCGCCGCGAGATGCAGGACGAGTTCATGCGGCTGCAATCGGTGCTGAAGAAGACGATCGTCTTCATCACCCATGATTTCGACGAGGCGATCAGGCTCGGCGACCGCATCGCCATCATGAAGGACGGCGCGGTCGTGCAGGTGGGCACGCCGGAGGAGATCGTGCTCGCGCCGGCAACCGGTTACGTCTCGGAGTTCACGCGCAACGTCACCCGGGCCAAGGTCGTGAAGGTGGCGGCGTTGTCGTCGCCGGCCGAGGGCGCCACCGGCGGCGCCACCGCGGGCGAGGTATCGGATCGCGCCACCATCGCCGAGGCCGCGCCGCTCTTCGGCGAGGCTGGCGCGCGCCTTCTCGTCAGGGGCAGGGACGGGTCGGTCGTCGGCGTGCTCGAGCGCGAACGCGTTTCCGCCATGATGATGCAGGGCTGAGCCATGGCGGCACTGGGTCCAGCGGAGACTGCTCGCACCGGCTGGCCAAGGGCGCCGTCGCTGGGGCTCATCGTCTGGTGCGTCGCGCTCGTCGTCTTCGCGCTGTTGTGGGCCTATGCCGGGACGCTGGCGCCCTGGGCGCAGGAATGGCCGCGCGCCTGGACCCCGCGCATCGCCCGCGCCATCAGCACCTTCATGCGCTGGCTGGTCGACGAGGCGAGTTTCGGCCTCTTCACCTTCATCGAGTTCACCCGCTTCCTGTCGGCGCTGGTCGAGGCGCCCTACCGCTTCGTGCTGTCCATCCTGTCGACCGGCTTCATGTCGGGGCAGGGCTCGCAGGCCGTGCAGATGGCCCCGCCGGTGTCCTGGGCCGGTGTCATCGGGGTCTTCGTCATCGCCGCCCATGCGGCGGGCGGGCGCAAGCTCGCTGTTCTTGCCGTCGTCTGCCTCGGCTTCATCCTCCTGTTCGGCCAGTGGGACAGCGCCATGGTGACGCTCGCCTCCATCGTGGTGGCCGTTCCGATCGGCGCCGTCGGCGGCCTGCTTGTCGGCATCGCGGCGGTTCGCTGGCGCGGTTTCGAGCGGGCGATCTCGCCCGTCCTCGACCTGATGCAGACCATCCCGATCTTCGCCTACCTGGTGCCGATCCTGTTCCTGTTCGGCTTCGGGCCGGTGGCGGCGATCCTCGCCACCATCATCTACGCCATGCCGCCGATGACCCGGATCTCGATCGTGGCGCTGCGCGGGGTCGCGCCCGAGATCGGCGATCTTGGCCGAATGACCGGCTGCACGCGGCGCCAGATGACCTGGCGCGTCATGGTGCCGGCGGCGATGCCCGGCCTGATGGTCGGCGTCAACCAGGTGATCATGCTGTCGCTCAACATGGTCATCATCGCCTCGATGATCGGCGCCGGCGGCCTCGGCTTCGACGTCCTGTCGGCGCTGCGCCGGCTCGATTTCGGCGCCGGCCTCGAGGCCGGCGTGGCGATCGTGGCGCTCGCCGTCCTGCTCGACCGCACCTCGCAGGCCTTCGCGCGACGCACGACGCAGCGCGCCCATGCGGAAGCGGCGGGGCTCCTGGCGCGCCATCCGCATCTGGTCGCGGCAACGGCGGTGCTGGCCGCGAGCTTCCTCGCCGGTCTCGTCGTGCCGCCGCTGGCCCGCTGGCCGCAGGCCTGGGAATTGTCGACCGGCACCTTCTGGTCGGAACTGGTCCGCTGGATCAACGTCAACTTCTTCGACGAGCTCGAGGCGGTGAAGAACGCGCTGCTGCTCAACGTGCTCATCCCGTTCAAGCGCTTCCTGCTCGGCCTGCCCTGGCTCGGCGTCGCGCTGCTCGCGGGCGTCGCGGGATGGGCGCTCTCCGGCTTCCGGCTGGCCGCGCTGGTCGTGGCGCTCTCGACGCTGATCGCCGTCTCCGGTCTTTGGGACGAGGCGATGACGACCGTCTACCTCTGCGGCATCTCCGTCGTCTTCGCGCTGATGATCGGCGTTCCGATCGGCGTCTGGTCGGCCGACCGGCCGGCCGTGTGGCGCGTCGTGCAGGGCGTCATCGACACGCTCCAGACGCTGCCGTCCTTCGTCTACCTGATGCCGGTGGTGATGCTGTTTCGGGTCGGCGACTTCACCGCCATGATCGCCATCGTCGCCTATGCGCTGGCGCCCGCCATCCGCTACACCGCCCACGGGCTGCAGCAGGTCGACCCGCGGCTGATCGAGGCCGGCCGCGCGGCGGGCTGCACGCCGTTCCAGCTGCTCGTCAAGATCAGGCTGAAGCTGGCGCTGCCGGAGATCATGCTGGGCGTCAACCAGACCATCATGCTGGCGTTGTCGATGCTGGTCATCACCGCGCTGGTCGGCACGCGCGACCTTGGCCAGGAGGTCTACATCGCGCTGACCAAGGCCGACACCGGGCGCGGCATCGTCGCGGGTCTGGCGGTCGCCTTCATCGCCATCATCGCCGACCGGCTGATCGCGGCGGGCGCCGCGCGCGCGCGGGCAAGGCTCGGCCTGGCGTCGCGGGGAGGTTCGTGATGACCGACGACGTCGCCCGCATCCGCGCCCTGCCGATCTGGAGCGGCCCGGCCGAACCTTTGCCGCTGCATGGCGGTCTGTCGAACCAGAGCTACACGGTCGAGGACGCGGGGCACAAATACGTCGTGCGGCTCGGCCGCGACTACGTCTTCCACCACGTCATCCGCGAGCGCGAGCTGATGACGGCGCGCGCTGCCCATGCCGGCGGCTTCGCGCCCGAGATCGTCCATGCCGCGCCCGGCGTGACGGTGTCGCGCTTCATCGACGGCAAGCCGTTCTCCGAGGCCGACATGCGGGCGAAGATCGGCCAGGTCGCCGCCATCGTCCGCCGCTTCCACGACGAGATGCCGCGTCACGTGTCGGGGCCGGGCTTCATCTTCTGGCCCTTCCACGTCATCCGCGACTATGCGCTGACGCTGATCGCCGGCGGCAGCGCCTTCGCGGGCGACTTGCCCGGATGGCTGGCGCTCGCCGAAGAGCTGGAAGCCGCGCAGATCGCGCTGCCGATCGTCTTTGGCCACCACGACTTCCTGCCGGCCAACATCATCGACGACGGCGACCGCCTCTGGCTGATCGACTTCGAATATGCGGGCTTCGGCACGGCGATGTTCGACCTCGCCGGCATCGCCTCCAATGCCGGGTTCTCGGCCGACGAATCCGAAGCGCTGCTCGGCCAGTATTTCGGCCGCCCGCCATCGCCCGGGATCACGCGCGCCCATGCGGCCATGCAATGCGCCTCGCTGCTGCGCGAGGCGATGTGGGGCATGGTCTCGGCCCTCCATCTCGACAATCCCGGCATCGACTACGACGCCTATGCCCGGATGAACCTGGAGCGGCTCGACGCCGCCCTCGACGCCTACAGAACCCAGTTCGGAAAAGAGACCTGACATGGCGCTTCCCAGCCACGCGGAAATCGTCGTCATCGGCGGCGGCATCATCGGATGCTCGACGGCCTATCACCTGGCGCGCGACCACAAGGCCGACGTGCTCTTGATCGAACAGGGCAAGCTTACGTCCGGCTCGACCTGGCATGCGGCCGGCCTCGTCGGGCAGCTGCGCTCCTCGGCCTCGATCACGCAGCTGCTGAAATACTCGGTCGACCTCTACAAGCAGCTCGCCGCCGAGACCGGGCTCGAGACCGGCTGGAAGATGACCGGCTGCCTGCGGCTCGCCACCAGTGCCGACCGCTGGACCGAGTTCAAGCGGCTGGCTACCACCGCGCAGAGCTTCGGCATGGACATGCATCTCGTCTCGCCCGAGGAGGTCAAGCGCATGTGGCCGCTGATGGAGGTGTCCGACCTCGTCGGCGCGAGCTGGCTGCCGACCGACGGCCAGGCCAGCCCCTCCGACATCGCCCAGTCGCTGGCCAAGGGCGCGCGCATGCATGGCGCGAAAATCATCGAGGGCGTGCGCGTCACCGGCTTCGACATCGACGACGGCCGCATCACCGCCGTCCGCACCACCGACGGCGTGGTGGTCTGCGACAAGGTGGTCAATTGCGGCGGCCAGTGGGCGCGCCAGATCGGCGCCATGGCCGGCATCGAGGTGCCGCTCCAGCCGGTCAAGCACCAATACGTCATCACCGAAAGGATCGAGGGCCTGTCGTCCGACGCGCCGACGATCCGCGATCCCGACCGGCGGACCTATTTCAAGGAGGAGGTGGGCGGCCTCGTGATGGGCGGCTACGAGCCGAACCCGCAGGCCTGGACGCTGGACGACGTCCCCGACGATTTCCAGTTCCAGCTCTTCCCCGACGACTGGGACCATTTCGAGCAGCACATGGAGCAGGCCGTCGCCCGTATCCCGGCACTGGCCGAGACCGGCGTCAAGCAGATGATCAACGGTCCGGAGAGTTTTACGCCCGACGGCAACTTCATCCTCGGCCGCGCGCCCGAATGTTCCAACATGTATGTCGGCGCGGGCTTCAACGCCTTCGGCATCGCGTCGGGCGGCGGGGCGGGCTGGGCGCTGGCCGCCTGGGTGGCGCGAGACGAGGCGCCGCTCGACCTGTGGGTCGTCGACATCAACCGTTTCTCCGATCTCCACCGCGACCGCCGATGGGTCTGCGACCGCACGCTGGAGGCCTATGGCAAGCACTACACCGTGGCTTTCCCGCACGAGGAGCATGAGAGCGGAAGGCCGCGGCTGGTGTCGCCGCTCTACGACAAGCTGAAGGCGCGCCGCGCCGTCTTCGGCTCCAAGCTCGGCTGGGAGCGGCCGAACTGGTTCGCGCCCGACGGCATGGAGCCGAAGGACGTCTATTCCATGGGCCGGCAGAACTGGTTCGGCCCGGTCGGCGAGGAGCACCGGCTGGTGCGCGAGAAGGTCGGCATCTTCGACCAGTCCTCCTTCGCCAAGTTCGAGCTGAAGGGCCGCGACGCGGCCGCCGCGCTGGAGACGATCTGCGCCAACCGCGTCGCGCGCGAACCCGGCCGGCTGACCTACACCCAGATGCTGAACTCGCGCGGCGGCATCGAATGTGACCTGACGGTCGCGCGGCTGTCCGACGACCTGTTCTACATCGTCACCGGCACCGGCTTCCGCACCCATGATGGCGGCTGGATCCGCGACCACCTGCCGCCGGGCGGCGACGCCGCGCTGGTCGACGTGACGGAGGAATTCGGCACGCTGTCGCTGATGGGGCCGCGCGCCCGCGACGTGCTGGAGGGTGTCACCGACGCCGACGTCTCCAACGCCGCTTTCCCCTTCGGCCACGTGCGGGTGATCGATGTCGCCGGCCAGCCCGTGCGGGCGCTGCGCGTCACCTATGTCGGCGAACTTGGCTGGGAACTGCACGCGCCGCTCGCCGGCCTCGGCGCCGTGTTCGACGCGCTGATGGAAGCTGGCGAGCCGTACGGCATCGCGCCCGTCGGCTACCGCGCGCTGGAATCGCTCAGGCTCGAGAAGGGCTACCGCGCCTGGGGCTCCGACATCACGCCCAACGACACGCCCTTCGAGGCCGGCCTCGGTTGGGCGGTCAAGCTGAAGTCCAATGCCGATTTCGTCGGCCGCGAGGCGGTTGCCAGCATCGCCGCCGCCCCGCTGAAAAAGCGGCTGATGAGTTTCACCGTCGACGATCCCGCCGTCGTGCTGCTCGGCCGCGAGACGATCCTGCGCGACGGCGAGTTCGCCGGCTACCTGTCGAGCGGCGGCTACGGCTACACGATCGGCAGGCCGATCGGCCTCGGCTACGTCCGCCGCTCGCAGGGCGTCGCCGACGAGTGGCTGGCGGCGGGGCGCTACGAACTCGTGGTGGCGAAGGAACGCGTGAAGGCGTCGCTGCACACGAAGCCGCTGTATGATCCGGATGGGGCTCGGGTGAAAAGCTGAGCCCGGGGAAAATACGGGGACAGTTTACTGAATTAGGTCAGCCTATCCTGTTGATTAAAAAGTGAAAAAGACCCCGAATTCAGTAAACTGTCCCCGTATTTCCTTTCACAGCCGCCTCAGCACCAGCCCCCGGCTCGGGATCGTGCCTTCCTCGCCGGGCATCGAGACATAGGAGCCCGTCTCCTCGGCGACCGCGATCGTGCCCGCCGCCACGAAGCCGGCGACGTGGGTGGCGAACCCGTCCCACAGCGTGTCCTTCACCGTCATGACGATGACGCCGCCCGGGCGGCAGATGCGCACCAGCTCGTCGAGGCCTTCCGGGCCGACATGGCCCGTGGTGAAGACGCCGGCCGAGACGATGCCGGCGAAGTGGCCGTCGGCGAAGGGCAGGGGGCCGCCCAGCGCCAGCCGGTGCAGCGCCGCGTAGACGTTCTTGCGCGCCGCGACCGCCAGCATGCCTTCCGACAGGTCGAGCGCCTCGACATGGCGATAGCCGACGATGCCCAGCCACTCGCCGACCAGCCCGGTGCCGGCGCCCGCGTCGAGCAGGGGCTCGGCCCCGCGCGGCAGGTGGCGGGTCAGGAGCGCCAGGCAGATGGCCGGGTGGCGGTAGCCGGCCTGCGCCATCTCCCTGTCGTAGCGGTCGGCCCAGCCGTCATAGAGGGCGGCGACCTCCTCGGGCCGCTTGGCCGAATAGACCGCTCCCAGCGCGCCGCCGTGCTCCGTGCCTGCCATGGCTCGTCCCTTGCCTCGTTTTCCTCGTCGGGACACCCTAGCCCAACAAGCAATTCTGTGGAACCGTTGGGGCGTGAAACGGGTCGGAAAGGAACGAAAGGCGTGACGGATCAATCGGCGGCCGAGCTTGTGGAAGCACGCGATACACTTGTGGCGATCCCGGCCCATGCGGGCGTGGATGCTCCTCTGCTGCGCCTCGGCGGACTGACCAACCGGGTCTATCGCGCCGGCGACCTGTGCCTGCGCATTCCCGGCAAGGGCACCGAGGAATACATCGACCGCGGCAACGAGAAGGTCGCGGCCGGCGAGGCGGCGAAGGCCGGCGTCAGTCCGGACGTGCTGTACTTCGACGATGCCACCGGCGTGATGGTGACGCGCTTCCTCGACGGCGCGGCGACCATGTCGCCGGAGGCTTTCCGGGAACGTCCCGGCGCGCCGGCCCGGGCGGGCGCGGCCTTTCGCAGGCTGCATGAGTCGGGTGCTGTGTTTCCGTTCCGCTTCGAACTCTTTGCGATGATCGACGGTTATCTGAAGTTCCTTGCCACCAGGGACGTGACGCTGCCCGACGGCTACCACGACGTCGTCCGCGAGGCGGAGACCGTTCGCGCCGCGCTCGCGGCCCATCCGCTGCCGCTTGCGCCGTGCCACTGCGATCCGCTGTGCGAGAATTTTCTCGACATGGGCGACCGCATGTGGATCGTCGACTGGGAATATTCCGGCATGAACGATCCGATGTGGGATCTGGGCGATCTTTCCGTCGAGGCGGGTTTCGATGCCGCGCAGGACGAGGAGATGATCCGGGCGTATTTCGGCGGCGAGCCGACGGCCGCCGAGCGCGGCCGCATCGCCGTTTACAAGGCCATGTGCGACCTCCTGTGGACGCTCTGGGGCCTGATCCAGCATGCCAACGCCAATCCGGCTGATGATTTCTGGGCCTATGCGGTGAACCGCTTCGAGCGCTGCAAGGCGCTGATGGCGACGCCGGACTTTTCCCGCCATGTGGCGGCGGTGGCGCGGGGGTAGGCGGCGTCGGGCGAGGCTTGCGCGCCGACGCTGAAGGACCGCCTCCCCGCAACCGTCCTCATCGTGAGGGTCCGAAGGACGGGCGAGACCCGTGGCTCGCCCCGAAAGCCCGCGCCACCTCCGCGACCATGCGCGAGCCGTGCCGGGCGAGCCTCGAAGGACGCACGACCGACCGGCCACCAGCGGTCCTCATCCTGAGGTGCTCGCCCGCACGGACTTCGCAAGTGCAGGCCAGAGTTCCGGCGGGCGAGCCTCGAAGGACGCACGCCCGA
>JBHYDY010000049.1:0-26793 GCA_051860465.1 Mesorhizobium sp. | reverse complement strand
GCGCGCTGATCAGCCCGGCAATGCCGGACAGCACGGCGACCAATGCCGCCAGCTACACCACGCGGTGGGACACGATCGGGGCATTCCATGAGCGCGGTCTGTCATGACACCCTTTAGCGACATCATCCGGCACCTGGAAACCGCCACGGATCCCGAGAACGTGCTGCGACGGGTGGTTCTGGAGGACGGCGGACACTGGCCAGCCGAGCTTCAGCCGGATGGGCGTCATCTCGTCGAAATCCAGTACTGCGGTGTCACAGGCTTCGGGTTCGACACATGCGCGGCCGCGCGGGACTGGCTCGACAACGCGCGAAGCGACATGGAAGACCATGGCTGGTTCGCACTCCGCCGCCGCGCCAGCGATCATGAGGCATCTGGCGAAAGCGTTTCTTCGATTTTGTAGACCCGTCCGCGAAGTTCAACCTTTTCGGAGGTGATGGTCAGCCCGAGCTTCTTCTTCAGCGCTCCAGCGATTGCACCACGAATCGTATGCGGCCGCCATTCCAGTGCGGTAGCGATCTCCTCAATGGTTGCGCCTTCGGGCGCGCGCAGCATGGCGATCAGCGTGGCTTGCTTGGTACCCTCGCGAAGCGCGCGCGTCCTGGGCGCGGGATCCGTCGCGGTAGTGGAAATGGGCGTCGCCTCCTCGATCGGCGCGTCCGTGGCGCCCCCTGGCGCGGTGTCGGCGTCGTCCGGCTCGATGCCGATGGCGGCGAGGCCTGCGTCGGTGGCGACCAGCGTGATGCCGTGGCCATCGTTGGTCTGTCGCCAGACTGTCTCGCCCTTGGGGAGGTCGGTGTCGACTTCCTCCAGCAATCCCTTGGCGATCATCGCGCCGACCACCTTGGCGGCGGCGCCGCCGCGCAGGCTGTCGGGCAGCGGCAGGGCAATGCGGTTGTCGCGCTGTGCGGCAGCGCTGAGAATCAGGGCTTGTGTATCGGAAAGCTTGGTCATCGTCGTCTCCGTAGCCGGGCGCGCGGGATGCGGCCCTTCCACGAGGCCAAGCCCGCCAGGCGGCGGTCCGGTGCCGGGAGTGCGTCGCCTTACTCGGCGTGTTCGCCTTCCCGGAAGGCCATGTCGGTGATCTCGCGCAACTTGGCGCGGTAGTGGTTCAGGGTGCCGACATGGCCCCAATTGGCCTCGTCGGGGTGGGTCTCGAAATGGTCGGCGCTGAGAGCGGCGAGCCGCTCCAGCATCGCGTCGATTTCTATCTTTGCGGCGATGAAGGCGTCGAGGGTTATTGTGTTGTCAGTCGCGCGGCGGGTCATCGGGCTGGCTCCGTGGTGCGTTGCATAGCGTCGTTGGAGTGACGTTCGCTCCGCTCGCGACGCTTATCAACTCGATAAGCAAATGAACCTGAATGATAATCGGAGCCGTCGATGCAGGGCATGAGCGAGCGCCAATGCGCCGCCCATGTCGGGCTGTCGCGAGGCGCGATCCAAGACAGGCGGAGGCCGCCGGATGGCTCCTCCTGCACGAGGATGTGAACATCGATGTGGCGGCTCCCGACAGTCTGCAGGCCGAGACCACCGATCCATCGAAGACCAGGAAGATGCCAACGTCGAATCTGAAGCCGAATCTGAAACTGGTGCCGGAAGCGGCAGTCTCTGCTGTCGACGACACGCCTAAATTGGAGGGTGGGCTGCATTTTTGGCCTGCGATGGTACCATATCCCTTCGAGTCAGGACTGCGCGGTAGGTGCGAACGCGCAGGAAATGTACTGACGCTTGCGGTGAACGACGACGGCAAATTCGCGCGCCAAGGAGCCTGTTGCAGAATCGGGGCCTCGGCGTCTTGCCGGGGCGCAGGATCATGGCGACCGGGCGGCCGGTGGCGGCGTCGTAGATGTGGATCGGCAGGAAGCAGCGCTCGTCGTGGTGGCCGTTGAAGAGCGAGAGCTGCTGATGGCCGTGGACGACGTCGAGCGTGTCGTCGATGTCGAGGGTGACGCTTTTCGGCGGCGCGGGGTAGCTCGACAGCCACAGGTCGATCAGCACCCGGCCGAGACGGATGACGGTCCTGAGGTCGGGCAGGTTCTCCAGACGCGAACAGGTCGGCTGCGAGCACAGATCCTGAACGCTGTCGGGCAGCCGCCCGCAGGCGAGCTTGAAGGCCGGATCGTTGCGAAGGCGGTCGAGGTCGTTGGCATCCTCGTAGCGGCAGGCAATGGCGAAGATGCGGGCGCGCAGGATGTCGATCAGGCTGTGCCGGACACGCGCCGGGTCGCGCGGGTCGCGTATGGCCGACGCCAGCTTCTCGGCCAGCTTCAGGCGCCGCTCGGCAGCGGCCAAAAGCATGACCCCGCCATCCGAGGTGATGCGCCCACCGTCGAACGCAGCCGTTATCTTCTTGCGTCCGACGGCTGGAAAAGAGAACGGCGGCAACGTATCGTCGGTCATGGCGGGTGTGGCTCGCGCGAAGTGGTCGGCAGGACTGGCCTAAGCAACCGAATCCTACGCCAAATCAACCGCTTATGCTACATCCGCCAGCCTTGCGAACACGCCCTCATGCATAAGACGGGCTAGCTTCAGCGAATGGTCCACCGTCTTCGGCGACGCCAAGATGACCACCGCGCTGCTCGATCGCCTCACCCACCGCTGCCATATCCTGGAAACCGGAGACGACAGCTTCCGCTTCAAGGCGAGCTCGGCTGCGGCAACAAAACGGAAGGAGAATCCACGGCCCTTGACCCCAGCGTGACCCCAAGAACATAAACTTCAGCCGGGTCAAAACTCGATGGAAAACCTGGATCACTTCTCAGCGGAAACCAACACCCCATTGCTGCCGCAATCGCCTTCTCCTATGGTTGTTGTGGGCTTTGGGGTGGATGGCCTTGGACGTTCGCGTGTCCGATCGAGCGGCGTTGACGGCGCCGGTGGCAGCACCGGGCGCGGAGACGCCGGCCGACGCGCTGAAGGTGTTCATCTCCTATTCGCGGGTCGACATGGAGGCGGCGGACCGCATGGTCGCCGACCTGGAACGCAACGGTTTCGCGGTCACCATCGACCGCCGCGACCTGCCCTATGGCGAGGAGTGGCAGAAGGAGCTGGCTGAATTCATCGCCGCGTCGGATACGGTGGTCTGGCTGGTCTCGCCGGAATCGGTGAAGTCGAAATGGGTGAACTGGGAACTGGGCGAGGTCGGGCGGCTGTCGAAGCGGCTCCTGCCGGTGAAGGTGGCCGAGACCGACCCGGCGACGCTTCCCGAGGCGCTAGGCCGCATCCATCTGCTGCCGGCCGAGGGCGTCTACGAAACGTCGCGTCACGGGGCCGACCTCGTCCAGGCGCTCAACACCGACCGGGCGTGGCTGAAGAAGGCGACGAGCCTTTCCGACGACGCGCGCGAGTGGCTGGCGGCGAGCCGCGACGGGGCGCATCTCTTGCGCGGACGCGCGCTCGCCGAAGCCGAGGCGTGGTCGGCGCGCTCGCCGCGCAACGTTCCCGCGCCGGCTTCGGAGATTCTGGAACTCATCCTCGCCAGCCGCCTCGGCCAGGATCGACGCAGGCGAATGACGGTCACCGGCTCCTTCGCCGCCGCCATATTCGCCATCGGCCTCGCCGCGACGGCCGTTTGGTTCGGGCTCGAAGCGCGCGACCAGGCGACGGAGGCCGAACGGCAACGGCTCGTCGCCGAGCAGAACGAAGAGACGGCTAACGCTCAACGTCTGGAGGCCGAGCGCCAGCGCGGCATCGCGGAAGAGAACGAGAAGCGAGCAAAGGCCGAGCGCGAAGCTACACTGGTCGCGGAAGCGTCCCGCACGGCAAGTGTCGCACAGCCATTTATGGCGAACGGGCGCCCTGACATTGCGATGGCGCTCGCACTTGAGGTGGCACCTCGGTCCCCGGATGACGGTCGAGTCATTACCACAGAAATAGATCGGCTGCTCCGTCGTGCATATGACGTCACGCCGGCGCCGATCGAGCGGCGGGTCGCTGACAACGCTTACCGTCTTGCGATCAGTGCCGACGGTCGCTGGCTCGCGGTCGGTACCGCCGGAGACGCCAAGGGGATCGTCCAGATCTTCAACGCTGACACGCTGCGAGAACAGGCACGTTTCCAGGCAGTCAACGAGCACGTCCAGGATCTCTCGTTCAGCCCAGACGGTCGCAGCATCGTGGTCGGCGGAGGCGACAAGAAATCTGGCGTCTGGGACGTCGAGACTGGCAACCTTAGGTTCGAATTGCCACTGCCAGGCGACCGATCATGGACGAAGCTGGCTCGGTTCAGCCCAGACGGCTCCTACATTGTTGTGTCGACTGCGGACAATGTCGCGCTGGTTTTCGACGCAGCCACCGGCGAGCCCAGACACAGCCTGCCTGGACCAGACATGGAAGGAATGCTGGAACGGCTTTCGGACAAGATCGAGGACTCGTCCGACCCTTGGCCGACTTCTCTTCCGGAGATGCAGTACCAGATGTTCGGCGCCGCGATGGATATCGCAATCAGCGCCGATTCCGAAAAGATCGCCGTAACCGGGTGGGTCAATCTCGACGGAGCTGTAAACGTATACAACGCCCGCGACGGATCGCTGGTTCACGCATTGACCGGCGGCAAAGGCGCGCTACTCAGCGCCGTAGATTCGACGGCCTACAACATGGTGTTCTCTGCCGACGGCAAGACGCTGTTCGGATCGCCCCGAGCGGATACGTTGAAGGCATGGGATCTCGCGACAGGCACTCTCCGCGTTGAGAGCCCCTCCCGCGACGTAAGTGGGTTCGTTGCCCTTTCAGATGGGCGTACAGTGATCGCAGGGCATCATAGCGGCGCGATCACCGTGCGCTGCATGGAGGGCTTGCCCGAGCTTGTGAGTATCCAGGCCCATACCGATGCCGTTCAGTGGATAGCCATCGACGAAAAGCTGCAGTTGATGGTTTCAACCTCTTCCGACAACACGGCCAAAGTCTGGCGACTCCCATGGTCGGCTGAGGTGTGCGAAGCAAATACGTCGGAGGAGACCGAGGCGCTTGCAGCGATGAAGCCGCTCTATGTGCTGGTTGGCAGCCGTAGCCCGGTTTTCCGCGCTGTCTTTGCAGCAGACGGCTCGACGATTTTCACGGTCTCACAAGATGGTTTCCTGCGGGCATGGCCGATCCCAACCGACAGGCTTCCAGCAGTCGGCCCGATCGCGGCGTGGGACGACGAGTCCGACGACATCCAGACCGGGGTTGTCGTCATCGGTGACGGCAGCAAGGTCTTTATCGAGACCAGCGACAAATCTTGGATCGTCGATGTCGCCACCAACGAAGCGGCGGAGGTGAAAGATGTCCGCGCGGTTGCCCCAGCCGGCCCAGGGGAACTCGCGCGGTTCTTCTACGCTGTTGACCAGTACTGGACGGACGGCAGCACGCATTCTGTGGAGCGCACACTCGATGCGTGGAAAGGTCCGGTGAACCGAGGCGGGACCCGCGGTATTCGCTTCGAAGGAGATAAGTGGTCCGACGATCGGGTTCCCATTCTTGTCGACGTCGAATTGGGCAAGGATCTGGCAAGACTTCAGGTCGAGGGCCGGACCGCCGACATCTACCGATTATTTTTTAGCCCCGACGGCAATCTGTTGTTTGCGAGCTTAGATTCTGACGAAGATGCTGGCGACGCGATCGCGGCGTGGGACGCTGGCACCGGGGCTTTAATAGCTGTCTCTAGCCCACTTGAGGGTTACTCCTTGGGCTACAATCATCACTTCTCGAATGATGGAAAGACCATCTTTGTAGAAGATGACACCGAAGCCCATGTGCTGCGTCTCACTGACGCTGGCTTCAACGCGGCAAAGCCCCCCGTTGGCCGGCGCTCCGCGTCCGCCCGCTCTCTCTCCAATGATGGCTCTCTCATCGCGGAACCAAGGGAGGACGGCACTGTCGTATTGACCTCGACCGATGGCTCTAGTCCGCGCACAGTGCGTCGCGTCAGCGATCAATCAATCACGACAGTGGCGCTGTCGTCAGACAGTTCAGTGATCGCCACGGTGGATATTGCCGACACACTTAGACTGACCTCAGCGGCAGACGGTGAGTTGCTCCGGTCGTACCAGATGATGGCGGACGCCTACGCCGTCCGTTTTCTCCCTGACGGGAAGAACGTCTTTATCATCGACAGGGGCGGCCGCGTGGCAACACTATCGCTGCGTCCTGCGGAAGATATTTCCGACGATCCGGTCGCATTCGTCGACTGGCTGCGAGCGTCCAGGCACTCCCTCGTTCGCGACATCGACCAAGCAGCGTTTGGACTGAGCGGTGCAGCGCGTGGGCGTAGAGCGGACCTGGAGGCGATACGGCCATATGAGGTTGCACCGAAGTTACTGAATCCGGTGGCAAATGCAGATGCGGCCGAATGCGACCGACTTGCGGCCAACGTCTACGACCACAATCGGCGAGCGGCTGGCGTGATATTTGACGTGCTGGACCCCGAAGCAGCCATGCAGTTCTGCACGCGCGCGCTCGCGCAGGCTCCCGAGGACCCCCAGACGCGCTACCAGATGGGGCGACTGAACGACAAGCTCGGGAACGCGCAACTCGCGATCAACGACTATCTACTTGCCGCAGAGGCGAACTACGGCGCGGCGGCACGAGGCATCGCGCGCCTGCTGGACCTCGACAAGACCGGAAACCTCAAAGCTCATGGAGACTCGGCGTATTGGACGGACAGAGCGGCATCTATGGGCGATCCCTGGACGCTTTGGGTGAAGGCAACGAACGTTGTATCTGACGTTCCGTTCGGTGAGCGGATTGGCGAGGCGATGGCGATGCTCTCCGCGAGCGGCATCCCAAACCGCGCGCAGGCGGCGATGGTGCTTGGATCGCGGCTGTTCCATTCTGGCGACTCGTCAGAATTGCGTGAAAAGGCGCACCATTTTGCCCTGCTCGGGCTGGAGCTTTTCGATACAGTTGAGGACCCGGCGCCGTTCACGGATAGCTCCATCCTGCGCTTTGCGACCGATTTCGTCCGGGATCAGGCGCGATCACTCGATCCTCCGACGCTCGTCGACCGCTATCGGCGTGCTCGGGACTGGAGGGCGAACTAGCTGAAGATCTACCGACTGCTCTGAACACTGAAAACTGGATCGGTCAGAATTGGAGTCTTCCGCGGTAATCTCCCTTGGCTGGGAGGAGCGGAGACGATGAAGGCATCGAAGTTTTCGGACGCGCAGAAGGCGTTCATTCTGAAGCAGGGTGCGGACGGTATCCCGTCGCCCGTGAAGAATCCGGTTTTGTCAGGCGACGCGCATGTGTCCCGCGCTGCTCCGGAACAGAAGGGCGGCCAGGATCAGCAACAAGAGCTTCCTGAACCATGCCAGGAGGAGCCTGAGGTTGTGGCCGATGACCGGCTCAATGGCGTTTCGTCGTCGCGGTTCACGCCTGATGGTGGGCGAGGCGATGCCACGCGTGTGGGAGACATGGACCTCCAGTCCCTCGCGATCGACCCCATGGCCGCGATAGCCGCGGTCGACATAGGCGAGGGCGGGCTTCCTTCCGATGATGCGGGCGACCTGGTCGAACTGATCGCCGAGCGTGTGACCGCCACCGCCAAGCCCGAGGTGGTGCGCGACATCCGCGATCACTTCAAGTCCCGCCTGGAACGCGACCTGATGCTTCTCGACGGTGGCGCGACGCGGGAGAATCTCAGCTTTGAAGTGCGCCCCACGCAACGCGGCACGAAGCTGGCCAACATCCTCGACGTGATCGAAGCCAAGCTGCCTCGGGATGGCGCTTCGGGCGCTGTGGTCTACTGCGCCACGCGCAGCGAGACAGAGCGCGTCGCGGACTTCCTCAAGCAACAGGGTCTGTCCGCGGAACGGTTCCACGCGGGACTGATGCCCGAGGAGAAGCGCGAGATCCAGGAGCGGTTCCGCATCGGTGCACTGCGGATCATCGCCGCGACGAACGCCTTCGGCATGGGAATCTGGAGGCTTCTGTGAGGTCCGCGGGCACGACATAGCGGCCGGGTTGGTCTCGGACCTCATTGCAAGCCGGATTGAACGGAGCCGCGGGCAGAACTGGCGCTATGGGGTTTGTAGCCCGGATGAGCGACCGGATTGGTCTCCGCGAGATTGATGATGGGCCTTTGGGGAGCCGCGACGGCGAAGGATACCTGGGTGGTCCGCGGTATCTTGGCGCTGGTTGCCGTCGGGCAGGTCGCTGTGTCTCCCGTCGCGGGCTCGACCGCGTCGTCCTTCGTGCCGCGAGCCAAGACTAGCCGATCCGGTGCCCGTGGGGTCGGATGGGAAGAATGGTGATGAGGATGCGCGCCGCGCGATCATGAAGTGTCGCTCCAGAACGGGGTTGGTGGCGCCTGTCCAAACCGCCAGATGGAGAGCGTGATCATCCGTCCCCCACAGCATGTGCAGCGGTTCGCTGTCGCATGGGGCTCGGCGGCGATGCTTTCGGCATCCGGTTCGCGATCATCCGGTTGTGGTTTTGCCAGCAGCCCGCGGCACTTGTCGAGCTTGGCGGCACGATAGCCGTTGGCGAGGAAGCCATAATGCCGGATGCGATGGAAGCCGTCCGGCAGCGTATGCAGCAGGAAGCGGCGGATGAACTCATGGGCATCGAGCGTCATGGTCTTCGTCCTGCCGCCCTGACGATAATCCTTCCAGCGGAACGCGACACGCTCGTCGTCCATGCCGATCAGCCGGGAATTGGCGATGGCGATGCGATGGGTGTAGCGGCCGAGATAGGCCAGCACCTGTTCCGGCCCGCCAAACGGCGGCTTGGCGTAGACGACCCAGTTGAGGCGGCGCACCTTGGCCAGCAGGCGGGTGAAGGCGGCGGGTTCGGTCAGGCCGGCAATATCGCCGAAGAAGCTCAGCTTGCCCGCCTCGAAAGCCGTCCGCAGCTCCTCCAGAAAGAGCCGGCGGAACAGGCGCGACAGGACGCGTACGGGCAGGAAGAACCCTGGCCGGCAGGAGACCCAGCGGGTGCCATCCGGCGAGAGGCCGCCGCCTGGAACGATGCAATGGATGTGGGGATGGTAGTGAAGGTTCTGGCCCCAGCTGTGCAGCACCGCGATGAGGCCGATCTCGGCGCCGAGGTGCCTGGGATCGGCGGCGATCGTGCGCAGCGTCTCGGCCGCCGTCCTGAACAGGATGGCGTAGACCGCTGCCTTGTTCTGGAAGGCGATCGCGGCGATCTCGGCCGGCAGCGTGAACACGACGTGGAAGTATGGAACCGGCAGGAGTTCGGCCTCGCGCGCGGCAAGCCAGTCCCTGCAGGCCTGTCCCTGGCATTTGGGGCAGTGCCGGTTGCGGCAGGAATTGTAGGCCACGCGGATCGCCCCGCAGGAGCTGCAGCCCTCGACATGGCCGCCGAGCTCGGCGGTCCGGCACAGCTCGATCGCGCTCATGGTGCGACGTTCGACGCGTCCAAGACGGCCGTCATGAGCGTGCCGATACGCATCGCCATGGCGGCGGAAGATGTCCGCCACCTCCAGCTTCGCCGACATGGGCGGGAGCCGGATCAGCCTGGCGGCACCACCTCTATGTTCAGCCGGTCGAGCGGGCTGGTCGTGCGCCGGATGAGGCCGTTCGAGACTCTCGTATAGCGCGCCGTGCTCGACAGATTGCTGTGACCGAGCAGAACCTGGATGATCCGGATGTCGGTGCCGTTCTCGAGCAGATGCGTGGCGAAGCTGTGCCTGAGGGTGTGGACCGTCACCCGCTTGTCGATGCCTGCGGCGACACGTGCCGAGCGGCATGCCGAATAGAGGACCTGCATGTCGATGGGACGACTGGCGTCGCGTCCTGGAAACAGCCACCCCTGCGGCTTTGCCAGCTTCCAGTAGATCCGAAGGATGCGCAGAAGCTGCGCCGATAGCATCACGTTGCGGTCCTTGCCGCCCTTGCCATGCTCGACACGGATCACCCCGCGTTCGCTGTCGATGTCACCCACCTTCAGTCCGACGGTCTCAGACGCGCGAAGTCCCGCGGCATAGGCCGTGGTCAGCGCCGTTCGCGCCTTCAGGCTCGGCACCGCCTCCAGGAAGCGGACCACCTCGTCGGCGCTCAGCACCACCGGCAGCGTGCGGGGCGAGCGGGCATAGGCGATCCGCTCCGGGATCTCGGCATGGCCCAGCGTCACGCCGTAGAAGAACCGCAGCGCGCACACCGTCTGGTTCAGCGCCGGCCACGAGATCCCCGTCGAGACGAGATGTACCTGGAAGGCGCGGACGTCTTCCAGGTCAAGCCGCTTCGGCGATCGGCCGAAATGGCGGGAAAACTTCGCCACCGCGTGCACGTAGGATCGTTGCGTGGCCGGCGACAGATTGCGGATCGTCATGTCTTCGATCATGCGCCGGCGAAGAGGGCTCAACTCGGCCATCTTGGTCACTCCTGTTCGAAAAATTGCGCTTCAACGCCGCAATCCTTCAAAACAGAAGCCTCAACCGCAATCCGAACAGCCAAATGCCGCGTCAGCGGCTTCGTTCAATCGACAAGCCCGACATTCGCCTCGTTGTCCACGGCGACGTCCCGGGCTCGTTGGAGAACTACCTGCAGGAAGCCGGACGGGCGGGCCGCGACCGCGCCTGTCAACGCCGGAGGGATTGTGCAGCGCGTGGCCGGAGTGTGTTTCGGCGTCCAAAAGGGGCTCTGACTCAGTTTTGATGACAGTGTTGCCGATTGCAGGACGCAGCGGCATTGAGACGACAGTTGGACACCTTCTGTAATCGGTCAACGACCTCCCTGCGGTTCTTTGATCCTCGTCGTCTGCGGGTTTCACGCTTCTGTTCGTAGCCACCGCTGGGGGTGCAACATTCTAGTGGTTCCCGTCTAACATAAGAGTCCGGTCCGAGATTCCCTTTCTGGCCTGCGCGTGCGAGTCTGGCGCATGCGCACAGGAATATCGTTCACCGTTTCGCCGGCCGATCGCGTCCGTCTGACGGCTCTGATCAGGGATCGCAACGCCCCGCAGAAGCATGTCTGGCGCGCCGAGATCGTGCTTTTGTCCGCCGACGGTGTCGGCACCGTCGAGATCATGCGCCGCACCGGCAAGTCGAAGACCCGCGTGTGGCGCTGGCAAGAGCGCTTTGCCGCGGAAGGCTGCGACGAGACCAAGTAGAGAAGCGCATTCACGAACTCGCACAACATGGTCTTTCGTAGCCGGCCGAGCCGCTTCGGCACCGGCATCATTGGCTCGATCAGAGCCCACTCGGCATCTCAGGTCACTTGCATAACGGGCGCAACGCCGCGCATAGTGTGGCCGGGTGATTTCGATCCAGGGCATCGCGATCTCCGTCGAATCTCAGCAATCCGATGGAATCACGACCTGCTGAAATTACACAACGCTTTTTGGAACGGACACTTACCTCCAACTGAAAAGACCATACGGTGCACCCGCCACCTATTGTCGGCCTGTCGACGCTGGGCATCTGGATATGGTTCTTTCCATTGCAGCCAGTGTGGGCTGCGTCGCTAGTGTCTCGCACGGAGCGTCTCGCGGGCGACCGCGCCGTCTGCTATTCCTCCTGGAATGGAAACTTGGAGACTTTGTCCTGACGGATCCGGTGGTCCACAGAATCGAGGCACTGATCGATAAGGGCGATCTCGCTGACGCCTATGATCTGGCTACGCGTGCTGTTGTGTCAGGACCCGCAAAAGAGCGCATAAAGTTTCTCCGGGTCTTGAGCCTTGCACGGATGGGAGCAACAGAAGAAGCGCTTCTGCAGTATAAGGAATTGGGTCTTGGCGGGATCGATGACCTAGACTGCGTGGCCTTGCGAGCGCGTCTGCTGAAGGACTCCGCACTTGCAAGCTGGCCTAATTTCCGCATTCGGGATGTCCGGGAGGCTGCCGACCAGTACCTCAAGGTCTATCGCCGCTATAGGGATCCGTTTCCCGGCGTCAACGCGGCCACCTTGTACAGAATTGCCGGGGATCCCGGAAATTCCCGAGCTCTGGCGAAAGAAATCAGTATCCTCCCATGCTTTCAAAATATCTCGGGTTACTGGATGCACGTCACCTTAGGCGAATGTCTTCTGCTTATCGAAAAGCCGGTCGAAGCGAGGAAGCAATTCCTCAAGGCGATCGATACCAAAGATTATTCGCGCGGGAAAGTTTCTTCTACATTGCGGCAATTGTCATACTTGCTTTCACAAATCAATGAAATATTCGATATTATCAACCATTTTTTCAACAATGGCTCTTCATTTTGCTTCAATTTTGCGCCCGAAGAAAACGTGGGCTCGGGGGTTATCCGATCCTTTGTAGAGAAAGCCGTAAGGGCACAAGACATATACTGGGCGTACGGCTGCCTTACCAGCGATGCGGAACTCATCTGCGCGGAAGCGCTCCTGGAGCAAAATGTATCGCTCACTCTTTTCATCTCCAATTCTCCTGACGGAAAGCAGGGGCCCGGACAGTTTTTGTCGGTGGACCAAGCTCGCTTCGAGATTTGCAGGAGAAGGTCAGCACGCGTCGTGGCGATAGATACTGCGAATCAGAAACCGGAAGTCACGATCGAATTTCTCCGGCAGCTTGCTCGCGGTCACAGCAGGATCCGGGCCAAGGAAATGATGTGCAGAAGTTTTTCAATCCGATCGAAACCGGACGGGTTGGCGATCTTCGAAGACAAAGGGCAGCCGTCCGGCGAGGTTTTGCGCGTCGCGGGATCGCCGACCGTTTCAGGCAATTATTGCGAACGGCGCGTTCTGTCCTTCCTTTTTGCAGATTTTGCCGGCTTTGGAAAACTCTCAGAAAGCGACATGCCGGATTTCTGGCAGGAGATCATGGGGAACGTGTCACGTTCCCTCGATGGTCTCGGTGATCACGTCGTGTACAAGAATACCTGGGGAGACGCCTGCTTTGCGGCCTTCGACACCGCCGAGAGCGCGGCAGAGGCCGCGTTGTCGATTCAGGAGCGTCTCCATCGGAACAGCAGGTTTCGAAACGGTGCAATGCGTCTTTCACTGCACCGCGGCGCCGTATTCGTGGCCGAAGATCCAGTGGTGGGCCGGCTGGCC
Source organism: Mesorhizobium sp. (assembly GCA_051860465.1). Taxonomy (GTDB): domain Bacteria; phylum Pseudomonadota; class Alphaproteobacteria; order Rhizobiales; family Rhizobiaceae; genus Aquibium. The sequence continues at coordinate 13,845 of JBHYDY010000049.1, read as the reverse complement.
CCGTTTGGCAGCGAAATATCGAAAGCGGCACGAATAGAGCCCGTTGCGGTGCCGGGACAGATCTTCGTGTCCGAAGCCTTTGCCGCGTCGATCGCCGCCGAAACTGACAATCGGTTCACGCTGAACTATCTCGGTCGCCGGCCGCTTGCAAAGAACGCGGGGGAAGAACGACTCTACAGACTCGGCAAGCACGCGCGTGACGCATATCGATCCGCTCTGCGGGAGGCAACGGATTTATAGATGCTGCGATACTGGCCGCCTGTCCCGTTCTTTGAGAGGCTGGAATCCAGCGCCATCCGGTCACTGGCCGCCGGAATGAACTGTTCGCGGAATTCTGGTCGGGGAGAGCCGATCTACTGCGTGGGCAATGAAAATTACCGTAAGCGCCGTCCACGACCCATCGGCATGGAGGTTGCGGGCGGGCTTGACACTTCGGACGGCTGGTGGGGTTGGCCGTGCTCGTGGCTCATATGAGCTCACTGGGGATTCCCGGATGAGCTCATTATGAGGGCTGTGAGGCCACGGCGTATGCCCATGGCATCAAGGCGTCGATGTCCTTTTGGAGATGTCCGTTGGCGAGTCTGGTGAAGAGATCGACCAGGTAGGCGTAAGGCTCTACGCCGTTCATCTTGCAGGTGCCGATGAGGCTGGCGAAGCGGGCCCAATTCCGGCCGCCTTCGTCATGGCCGGCGAAGAGCGCGTTGCGGCGGTTCATGGCCGGGCTTCTGATGGCATTCTCGACCATGTTGGAGTCCATGTCGATGAAGCCGTCCTCGAGGAAGAGCCGGAAGCCGGCCTGGCGCCGGAGCATATAGGCCAGCGCCTTGCCGAGGTCGGACTTCCGCGAGATACGGGCAGCCTGCGCCTCGAGCCAGGCGAAGAAGTCATCGATCAGGGGCCGGGACTGCTCCTGCCGGACCGCGCGGCGCAGATCGCAATCCTTGCCGCGGATGGCATCCTCGATCCTGTAGAGGGCGGCGATGCGCACCAGCGCCTCGTCCACGACAGGCGAGCCCGCCTTGGGCTTGGCTACGATCAGTTTTCTCCGGCCGTGGGCCCAACAGAACGCCAACGCCAGCGGTTTGCCGCCCTTCCGGGCAGGTTTCGACAGGTGGCTGTAACCACCGTATGCATCGACCTGGATGGTGCCGTTGAACCCGTCGAGGATTTCACTGGCATAACCCCGTCCTGAACTTTCGGCCAGGCGAAGCTGCCCTGTTCCAGAACCGTAAAGATCAGGGTCTTTCCCAGCGAGGACGCCCTACTGCGGCTCGTCAGTGCCGTTCTCGTCGAGATCGACGAAAAATGGGCACTCCGACACAAAGGCCTACATCAAATGGGAATGCCAGGATGCGTGACGCGGCAAAGCCCGAATTTCCAGACCTGCGGTTGCTCTATCGACGGTGATGGTCGCCATCTGACATTTGCGGCAGCGGCCTTCATTGGTTCCGTCTCAGATAACGTGACAATTCCCCATCTGGTAGTCGGTCTTGATTCCGCCTAGTATCTGTGAAGTATATCGCCGACGACAGATATCGGGCTTTCCGGGCGGAGGGCCAAGCTTGGACTACACGGCGTTCATCTCCTACCGCCGTTCCGACGGGACGAAGACGGCGAACTGGCTGCGCAGCGCGTTGCAATCGTTCAGGCCGCCTAGGAGCCTGTGCGAGCGCCACGGCAAGCCGGTCAGGATATTCCTCGACACCGCCTACGAGCGCGGCGCCGACGATTTCTATGTGCGCACCATCCGGCCTGCGCTTCTTGCCTCGCGACACCTGATCGTGCTGGCGACCCCCGACGCGGCGGCGCGCGGCGGCCGCATCGAGGACGACTGGATGGCGCGCGAGATCGCGGATTTCGGCGTCGGCCCGAACGCGGGCAACCTGATCGTGGTGCGCGCGGCCGGCGCCTTCGACGGACCGCTGCCCGGCAACCTCGCCGAAACCTATCCCAACGCCCAGATCATCGACCTTCGCGGCGCCACCGAGTGGAACCTGCTCAATCTCGGCCGCAAGGCATTTTTTGACAACGAGAAACTCAAGATCGTCGCCGCGCTGCTCGACATCCCGCTTGAGGACATGCCGCTGCTGCGCCGCGAAGAGGAGCGCAAGCGCCAGGCCCGGATCGGCCTGCTGACCGGCCTCGCGGCGGCGGTGGTGGTGATGTCGGTCGGCGTGTCGGTCTATTCGATCCGGGCACAGCTTTTCGGCCAGCGCTCGATCGACCAGGGCCTCTCGGAGGCCGAATCGGCGCTCACTCGGATCGCGCGGCAGCGCTGGGACGACAACGCCCTGCTGCGCTCTCGCGACCACGCCATCGGCGCAATGTGCGAGGTGGCGAGCCGGTTGGCGGTCGAGGCGGCGCGCGCACGCGACGCCGAAGCGCGTGCCATCTGCGACCTCGAATACCTGCTTCCCTATGCAAGCGACGGCGCGCTTTCGGACGAACAGAGCGCCTTCGCAAGCGGCGAATTCGAGCGCCTCGGTGGGGTCGCGCGGGAACTGCGCGCCAGCGCCACCCCGGACGACGAGGCCGCCGCGGCCTCGAAGCTCGCCTTTGCAATTGCGGCCAACCGCGGCGCATTCCTGTCGCTGCCGCCCGCGGAAGCTTTCGCAGCCGAGCAGGCCGTGTACCTGCCGGCGATCCGGGCCGGGGTGGAGCGCGCGGCCGCCGCCGGAGGCGCCGAGGCTGCGGCCGGAGCCCGGAACACCGCCAGGGGGTGGCTCGCCCTGGCGACACACCGCTACAGCGAGCGCCTGCGCGAAATGCCCGCCAGAGAGTTCGATCCAGGGCAGGAAGGGCTGACGGCGCTTTCCGGGCTTGCCCACGCAGTACTGGCATTGCCCTACGCTTCGCCGCCAGACCCCGCGGATACTTCCTCTGGGGCAGACACGGCCGCCGTTGCCGCCGGGGCCGAAACCCCCGCCAACGACCTTGCCTGGACGTTCGCGATGCTCAACCTGATCGGCTCGGTGGTCGTCGACGAGAGCCTGGAATTGCCCGACGTCGCGACAGCACGGCGCGCCCTGGCGACGGCGAGCGAGGCGCTGGACGCGCTGCCGCCGGAACATGCCGGCCCGCGCGGCCTGCGGACACGCCTGCAAGGCTGGAAGATCGCGCTTACCGAGGCCGGGACGGCAAAGTGGGAAGCCGACGCCTTCGAGCGGTACGACCGGCTCGCCGAGATCATGGACGAGGCGCATGCGCGAACTGCCGATTTCGCGGCGACCAAGGGGGACGGCGAATTGGATGCGTCGGGCGAATTCGACGAATTCGCGCGGCGGCTCGGTGAAGAACTTCATCTTTTGCTCGACGCAGTGCAGGCCAACGCTCGGAAACTCGCCGAGAAGGGTGATCCGGTGGCCGCGGGCGAACTGCTCGCGAACTGCCATCGCCGCCGCGAGGCGCTCTACCGCCTCACGCACGAGGGATCGGAGTGGCCGCGCGTGTTTCAGCTGTCGACCGAGGTCGAGATGATCGCCTTGCAGGCTGCGACCGGCGACCCCGATGGCGCCGAGGCGCGGCGTCTCGCGCAATGGAGGAAGGAGCAGGAGCGGCCGCTCGACCGCTCCGACCTCCGTGCGGTCGAGGCCCAGCGGTACGATGCAGCTTTCGACGCCCTCGTGAGCGAACACTACCTTCATCTCGACGGCATGCGCGACGGGGCGACTGCACTGCAGGAGAAGGGAGAGCATCGCGCGGCGATCGCGCTGCTCGGCAAGCTGCTGCGCAACGATCGCGACTGGGACATCGCGAAGGCGGCGCCGTCCGATTTCGACCGCGTCTATGCCGGCGAGGTGTCTTTGCAGCTCGCTGAGAGCCAGGAAGAGGCCGGCGATTTCGGAGCGGCACACCGGACCCGGTTGCGCGCGCTCCGCGAGCTGCTGCCGGTCATCGGCGGGCACGAACTCGTGGGCGATAACCTCGCGCGCGCCGAGGCAGTCTGGAAGCGTGCCTTGGAATGGGGAAACGCCTCGGGGGTGCCCATCGCCGAGCTGGAGCCGATCGTTACGCTGGAGGCGTTCTGACCATGTGGGTGGTGCTGCGGTCTTTCCTCGCAGGAATCGTCCTGATGGGACTAGCCTTCACTGGTCTCTACGAGGTGTCGGCGCGATACACCCCGACGCCGTGGGAGCGGTTCTACAACGCCTATGTCTCTTTCAACCTGCCGCCCGGATGGAGCTGCAAGGTGGCAGGGACCGAGTTTGTCTGCCGCAGCGCCCATACCGAGGAAGCGCGGCGCTCGATCGTGGTCCTGACGGCCAAATTCATCGGTCCGAACGACAACTTCGACTACTATACGAAGTATCTGGAAACGCCCAAGGCTCCCGAATCGCGCGACGGCACGCCGGCTCCGCCGTCGCGCGTGATCTCGCTCGAGCGCCGCATGATCGGCGACATCGAGTGGATGGTCGGTGTTCATCACGGATCGCTGCTGCCGAACTTCGTGAGCGAGTACTATGTCACTACGTACAAGGACGTTTCGGTGCTGCTGACTTACTCCTTCAGGATCGGCGAGCCCGCCCGCATCGCCGGCATCGGCGAGAGGATCGCGGAGTCGCTGGCGATTGTGCTTTGAAGCTCTGCGAAAGCGCCCAATCCGCTGCGGGCGCCACCAACTCCATATGTGGAACTGGCCCGTCGGGCCAAGGATATGCATGAGACATTGCCCTGCGGGATGCGGTGCGCCCCTATGCTCTACATTTTTTGCAGCACATGTGGCCACTGGCCTTGATGAGGTCCGCTCAAGCGCAGACAAGCAAAGGCGCGCACTTCGAGGGTGCATTGGTATTGTCGGCTTGTCCTGCTTCGAGATTTCGGCCCGTGGGTCATCGTCACGAGTAACAATGGGTAAACACGTGCACGCTGGGGATCTTCAGCGGCCCTGCCTCAAAAGGGCAGGGCGACAGTGCGAATTCGGTTCCGAGTCGTCCGGATCTGAATGCTCGACATCTCTCTCTCTCTTTCTCTCTCTCTCTCTCTCTCTAGCGGCCGGAACGAGGGGGTGAATGAAGCGGGCTATTCAGCGTGAATTCCAGGCTCGACTCCGGTATCGCCTGGGGAACGGCGCGAGAATTGCCGCTATAACTATGCCGAGTTCGTCGAGCGGACGCTGCGGCATGTCTTCAATGCAGGATGAGACGGGCGGCGGCGCCTTGAACCCGATCCAGCGGATCGTAGCAGCATTCGGCACCGCGGGGTCGATCACCACGACGGGCATTCCGTCGGCAACGGCGCGAGCGACGATCTCCGCGGTACCGCCGCGACCGCCTCCGGCCTCGCCATTCCAGACGGCGATGAGGATGTCGCTGCTTGCGAGCATCACGACGCCGGCGGCCTCGTAAGCTCGGGCCGGATTTTCGCGCGAGCCGGGAAGTACAAAGGTGTGCCGCGCCCGGCGCGAGAGTTCGGCGAACCGCAGGGCGGTCTCCGGCGCCTCGAAGTCATTTGCATACTCTCCGGCGGAGAACGGCAGCACGGCGTCGAGCCTCCAGCCCTTCGCAAGCCCCGCATATGCCACGATCTGATCGGCCCCCTCCGCCAACGAGGAGACTACGACAGCGCCTGTCGATGGGGTTGCGGTCCCATGCGGTCCGACGCGGCGGGTTTCGACAGTCGGCATGATCCGCGCGAAGACATCTGCGTGCTTGCCACGCACCTCTCCGGCGGCGGCCATGATCGCGTCGAGCACCTTGCCCACCGTCTCCTCGATCGCGCGAACGGTGTCGCCGGGCAACTTGGGCGGCACACGGTGCCCTGTGACACCGACGCGGATCGCGCTGTCGGGGCGTGGCGGCATTGTGATCCCGTCCTTCATCCGTCCCCCATTAGCTCGTGGTTCGTCCTTACGGTGCGTGCGTTTAGGATGCTGGCTGCAAGCGCGTGCATTGCCGTTCGAGGCGCATCGGGGCGGCGTTCGGCCTGTGGTTTGAACAGGGCGATCCCCTTCGCGGCCGCGCACCGACGCGTGCCGCTCAAAACACCGCAGAGGTAATTTGAGCTCCGCGCAAGATCTGGTTCGACGGCGTCGGGGCGGGCCGCAGTCAGGCGGCGGTAGATGGCGACAGTATCCGGCGGAGCCGCAAGCGCCTTCTCCCGCCGTCCGAGGGTGTGAAGCGTCCGGCCAATATGGTGAAGAATCGTCGCGAACGCCGCCTGACTGCCGTCGTCGAGCTTCAACTGGTCAGTGAGATGCGGATCGCCCTCGCAGTGGCCGGCGATGGTTTCGGCAACGCCCGCCAATGATACGGCGACGGCGTGAAGGTCGCGATGGTTCGCGCCGCGGCGGTTGAAGAGGATCTGGATCTCCTGCTCGGCGCGGTAGAGCTCCTGCCACCAGTTGTTCCCGCGCGACCGAAGCACGAGCCACAGCGACCGCACGCCATCGCGGAGGTGGCGGCTTGCCGAGCGGGCGAGCGCTTTCACGTCCGTCGACCGTGCCTCCGTATATCCGAGCGCCGCAAGGGGGCCGGCAAGGTCCTTGGACAAGGTTCGATACTGAGGCGAATAGTCGACACAGACGTGGCTCAAGAGTGGATTTCCCGGTGACGGCGATTGGCTTTCCCGTATGCTGCGCCAGGGATCGTAAGTCGACGCGTCTGCATCTCCAAGTATCCAGGCGGTGTTGCGCCAACTTGCCTTGCATGCGTGACAGTCCGTGACCGACGACCTTTGAACGGGAGACCGAACTTGGCCAGTCCTATCGCCTTCGTCTTGATGCCCTTTGGGCAGAAAAAAGATGCACTAACCGGCAAGACTATCGACTTCGACGATGTATTCGCAAGGCTCATCGCACCTGGCATCGAAGCGGCCAGTATGGTTCCGCTTCGGGGCGATCTCGAGACATCGCTGGGAATCATCCACAAACGCTTTTTCGAGAAGCTGATGCTGTGCGAATTCGCGGTCGCCGACCTGACGACCAGCAATGCCAATGTCTTCTACGAGTTTGGCGTGCGACACGCAATTCGCCCACGAACCACGCTGGCGCTCTCCGCCCATCCGGAAAACCTCCCCTTCGACGTGGCACCGCTGTCCGTTGTGCCTTACCAGCTCGACGCGCGGGGATCGCTTGTCGACGCCGCGGTGGCCGGGACCGTTGCAGCGATCGCGGAGAAACTGCACGCGGCCAAGGCCGACGTGCGGGCGCGGCCAATCGATCGACCTGATAGCCCGCTTTTTTCCCTCATCACGGGCTACCGCGCGCCGGATCTCGCGCATCTTCGCGCCGACGTCTTCCCAGAGCGTGTCGCAGACGAAGTGGCCGTAGCCGAGCGCATCGCTGCGATCCGCGCCCGCGCGCTCGCCAGTGACCCTGACGACAACGCGGCGCGCCAGGACGCTTTCGCCAAAGCCACCGCTGCGCTCGACGCTATCCGCGCGGAGCTAGGCGACCTTGATGACGAGCGCACCGACGTCCTTACAAAGCTGATGCTCGCCTACCGTGCGATCTCGGCGTGGGACAGGATGGTTACGCTGATCGAAGAATTTCCGGCGCCGCTGAACCGGCAAACGCTGCCGCGTGAACAGCTTGGCATGGCGCTCAATAGGATTGCCGAGTCGAAGGAAAAGGTGAAGGATCCAGATGCTGCGGTCTACGCAGAACGCGCGCTCTCGGTGCTGACCAAGCTGGAGCACGAGCGCGGTACCAACCCGGAGACGTCGTCGCTGATCGGGCGGGTACACAAATCCCGCTGGCTTTCCGCAGTGGACCGCAACGACCGCGGCGCGCCCAGCCACTTGCGTCGGGCGATCGACGCCTACCGCCGTGGCTTCGAAGCCGACTGGCGCGACACTTATCCGGGGATCAACCTCCTCACACTCCTTTTCGCCCTCGGCAACGCAGGCCGCTCGGAGTTCACCGAACTGCTTCCGGTAGTGCGATACGGTGTACGCCAGCGCGTGCGCCTCGCGCCCGACGACTACTGGCAGCACGCGACGCTTTTGGAGCTCGCGGTGCTGGAAGGCGACGAAACGGCGGCCGACGAGCATCTCGCCGACGCGCTCGCACGGCGCTCGGAAGAATTTCAGGGCAAGACGACCTCGGACAACCTCGGCATCATCATGCGGACCGCGCCGGACCCCGACGCACTGGCCTTCGTCGCCTCCATTCGTAGAGCGCTCTGGTCCTTTGGTCAGTGAACTTGAGGGCGTGGAATTGACGCGTGTCTGATGAAGCAGTCCCTTGACGTTGCGCGACAGCGCTCAGGCAGCTGCGACCCAGACACAAGACGGACCGGGCGCGAAATGGGGAATTCCGGAAGGATCGCGGCATCGAATTGCGAACGGATTTTTCGGCCGGTCGGTCAGGGCCAACGGGCACGGCCATATGATAGACGCCATGGCGGCTGACTTGCTGGACTGAATAGGCTAATGTTTGTTTGAGCCTTGGGGTATGGGATGGGACGCATCTTCCTCAGCCATTCCAGCGCGGACAACGCTGCGGCGATCGCGCTGTCGCGCTGGCTCGACGGCGAGGGCTGGAACGACCACTTCCTCGACCTCGATCCCGAGCGCGGGATTGCTGCCGGCGAGCGCTGGGAGCGGGCGCTCAACGAAGCGGCGCATCGCTGCCAGGCGGTAGTGTTCCTCGTTAGCCGGGCCTGGCTTTCCTCGAATTGGTGCCAGCGCGAACTGCAGCTTGCCCACCGGCTCGACAAGCACATCTTTGGCGTCCTGATCGACGAGGACGTCGCGATCGAGGACGTCCCGCCGAAGCTGAAGGACCACTGGCAGCTGGTCAACTTGGCCGGTGGCCGTGACCACGGCGCGCCGGTGGCGGTCTCGCTGCCGGGCAGCGGCGAGGCCCATGTCAGCTTCTCGCGCTCCGGGCTGATGCGGCTGAGGACCGGTCTGGAGAAGGCCGAGATCGACGCGCGCTTCTTCGCTTGGCCGCCCAGGGACGATCCGGACCGGCCGCCCTGGCGCGGCATGCGGCCGCTGGAGGCGGAGGACGCCGGCATCTTCTATGGCCGCGAGGCGCCGATCATCGCCGTGCTCGACCGGCTGCGCGGGCTGCGTGAGGCCGCACCGCCGCGGTTTCTGGCGATCCTCGGCGCCTCGGGCGCCGGAAAATCGTCGTTCCTGCGGGCCGGCATCCTGCCCAGGCTGTCGCGCGACGGCCGCAATTTCCTGGCGCTGCCGGTTCTCAGGCCGGAGCGGACCGCACTTTCGGGCCGCACCGGGCTGGCGACCGGGCTGACCGCGGCGCTGAAGGCGCAGGGGCTGAAGACCACGCGCGCCGCGGTCGATGCCGCGATCGCCGGCGGCGCGGAGCCAGTGGGCGCGCTGCTGGAAGCGCTGGTGGCGAAGGCGCGCATGCCCGCGCTCGGCGCTGACGACCGGCCCCAGCCGCCGACGCTGGTCCTGGCGATCGACCAGGCGGAAGAACTGTTCCAGGCCGAGGGCCGCGAGGAAGCCTCGGCGCTTCTTTTACTGTTGGCGGATCTCCTCGCGCGGGACGAGCCGAAGCTGGTGGCGCTCGTCACCATCCGTTCGGATTCCTACGAGCGGCTGCAGGTTACGCCGGAGCTGGAGGGGGTGCGCCAGACAGCGTTCAGCCTGCCGCCACTGCCGCGCGGCGCCTACCAGACGGTGATCGAGGGACCGCCGGCAAGGCTGGCGGGCACGCCCAGGGAACTCAAGATCGAACCGGCGCTGACGGCCAGGCTGCTCGAGGAGATCGAGGCGGGCGGGGCGAAGGATTCGCTGCCGCTGCTCGCCTTCGCGCTGGAGGGCCTCTACGATCGCCATGGCGGCGATGGCGACCTGACGCTGGCGGAGTTCGCCGAGATGGGCGGCGTCGCCGGCTCGATCGATGCGGCCGTCGCCCGGGTGTTTTCACGCGCCGCCGCCGACCCGGCGGTGCCGCGCGACCACGAGGCGCGGCTGGCGCTGATGCGGCGGGCGATGATCCCGTGGCTGGCCGGCATCGACCCCGAGACCGGCTCGCCGCGGCGGCAGGTGGCGCGGCTGTCGGAGGTTCCGCAAGAGGCCCGGCCGCTGGTGGCGCACATGGTGGCCGAGCGGCTACTCGCCACCGAGCGGGTGTTCGAGGTTGACGGGGGCGATGCACTCGGCCTCGTCGGGGCGGGCGAGACGACGGTGGAGCCGGCGCACGAGGCGCTGCTCAGGCAATGGGGCTTGCTCAAGGGCTGGCTGGCGGAGGACGCGGCGCAGCTGTCGGCGCTGGAAGCCGTCGCCCGCGCCACGCGCGACTGGGAGGCCAATGCGCGCAATACTGCCTGGCTGTCGCACCAGGCCGGCCGGCTGGAGGATGCCGAGCGGCTGGCAGGCCGGCCGGACCTGTGGGCGAAGCTGGGAGCACCGGAGCGCGCCTATCTCGCCGAATGCCGCCGCCAGGAGAATTTCCGCCGCGACCGAGAGCTTGAGGAGGCGAGGAAGCTGGCCGAGGCGCAGCGGCTTGTTGTCGCCCGCACGCGGATGGGAGCGTTCGTCGCCACATTGCTCGCTGCTGCGGCCTCCGGCGCTGCCCATTATGGCTTCCAGAACGCTCGTATCGCCGAGCAGCGCCTCGACACCGCAGTCGCAACCTCAGAGGCGATGGTTCGTGAGATCGCAGTCGAATTCGGCAAGCAGACATCCACGCCGATCGGATTGGTGCATGACGTTCTCCGGAAGGCGACGGATCTGCTTGACGCGTTGGGCGCGGAGGCGGGCAATCCCGATGTCGTCGCCAGCAAGGCCAGAGCCCTCGTCGAAACCGGTTATGCGCTTCGTGCTCTGGGGGATCTACAGGCTGCGCGTGCGGTGGCTGAGGAAGCTGGCGCCCTGATTGACCTGCTGGCGAAGTCAAGGCCTTCCACCGACCGAGATGAGATTAGCGCCCGCGTCGCGCGGCTGGCGGGCGATGTCGAGCAGGAGTCAGCCAATCCGGCAAGGGCCATTGGCTTTTTCGAGACAGAAGTGATGTTGAGGCAACGGTTGGCGCAATTTGCTCCTGCCGACCTCCAACGCACAAGGGAGCTGGCGCTCGCCTACAACCGCTTTGCCGACGCCCTCGTGCGCACGAACCGACGAAGGGAGGCGCTGCCGATATACGAGAGACAGCTCGAACTGCGTCGCAGACTGCTGGCTGTCGATCAATCAAGTGCAACTCTGCGAAGGGATCTCGCCGTCAGCCTTCTCAAGGTCGGCGACATGTTGCGTGATCGTGCCGACACCGAACAGGCACGCAGTCGATATCTCGAAGCGCTTGAGGTTTCGAAGGCCATTCACCACGAGGCGCCGGAGCAATGGGAATACGCACGCGACCTCGCAGTGATGCTTGAGCGACTGGGCGACCTCGACCAGATGGACGGCGAGATTTACGATGCCAAAGCCCGCTTTCTTGAGAGCACTGCAATTCGTGAGGACCTGGTAGGAAGGAACGCTGACCGGGTTGGTTGGGTGCGGGAGCTCGCAGTCGCCTACGACCGGCTTGGGCGCATCCACATGGAGGACCGGCGCTTCCACGAGGCAAGGCAGAATTTCGAGCGTGCACTCAAGATCAGAACCGGCCTTCTTGATAAGGATGGTGAGAACAACTCCCGCCTGCATGACCCGTTCGTAAGCTGGATCAATCTGGGCGATCTTGATTTGCAGTCGGGCGACATGGAAGCCGCAAAGTCGCAGTTCCGGCGGGCACTTGCGGCAAGCGCCAAAATGCAACTGGATCATCAAGCGATAAAGGAGTTCGACATCGATCACGCGCTTGCGATCGCGAAGCTGGCCGAAGCCGGCGACAGCTACGGCCTTCGAGAAATCAGCAACGCCGAACGGCGGGTCGGAGAATCTATCGGAAAGCAGGAGAATCTGTCGCCCAGGAGCCGTGCCGCGTTGAACGAGATACGGCGCATACTATCGATCGTTGATATTCGGTGAATCCAGCGGCAACAGCCACAGTGTATGGCCTGGTTGCGAACGGCGGGAGCGGGCAACATGACTTCGGTAGGATCGGTTCTGAATTCGGTTCGGCTTCTGATGACAGCCTTCCCGCTCATGATGCTAGCCATTTCCGCTGCACTCGCCGCTGACTGCGTCGAGGACAGGCGCACGGTGAAGTTTGCCGACGGTCAGATCACCAAGCTGCGATCCTACCGCTGCGAGGTTGGCGGAGCGAAGCTCAACGTTGAGTTCCATCGTCTCTCGGATATCGCTGCGTCGTTGCTCCTATCCAATAAGAAATTTGCAGAGTTTACCCGAATAATCCCGAGTGCGCGCATCCAAGAAAACGTGGTATCGAATAATTTCATGGGCCTGATAGCAAAAGGTCATGCTGTTAGAGATATGCGGGATGCTGGTGGATTTTTTTCTGTCTCGTCTCCGGGGCAGAATGAATATGAAGGACGACCAAAATCCGTTGCCAAGAGCTTGGAATTTCGAACAATTTCGTGGGCAAGTGAATACATTGAAATACCGGCTTCGGCTGAGGAATCAAGATCGCTTGCGCGAGGAACAATTCCAAAGGGGTACTTTTTCTATTTCGACGACGAAAGCACAGGCCTCCAGTTGGTTCCAAAATTCTGGAGAAGCTTGGAATCCAAAGACATCACTGGGTATAAGAAAAATTTAGAGCGCTATGTCGAGTATTTTGGAATGCCTGGTGACTTATCCCGTTACTACAGTGCAGCTCCTCGGGCGCTGATTGATTTCCATAAAGCGATCGGCGGAACAATACCTCCCGGACTAGTGCCCATGAAAGTTGATAAATTAGAGAGTTTTTGCGAAGACACGGAGGGAATTGACCAGAATGCATATTTTGCTGCTGTGATGCTTCCTGACGTTATTGTGGAAACAATTCTTATTAAGAATAAGTCATCGCGCTCGATATTGATCGACGACGTTCTTGGTGATAGCAATGAAAAAAGAGGTATGAGAGAATATAGGTCCGGCGACCGCAAACGTATGGACAGAACCGGACTAGGAAAGATCAGGCTCTCGGCCGGCGAAAGCGTGCTCGTTCCTCTTGGTATTCTGTTCATCAGCGGCGACGGAACTGAGGCGCCATCGAAGCTTTCTGCGCAGCAGAAGGCTAATGTAGGCAAAATCGCCAGGAAATTCGGAGGAAGTGAAGACAATTATAAAGTGATGACAACTCAAAGATTTGCATTTGGCGAGCAATACTCGGTCAACGGCCTTTCGGTCGACGGCAGAAAGATCGCACTCGCCGGACGCAGCGCCAATTACACCGCGGTCGATTTCGATCTCGAAGGCTCTTGTCCCTATCTCAGCACGCTGCGTCGGGGTGGCGAGTGGGTCGAGCGAGGCAAGGTGCTGCACCTGTCAAACGCGCCCGAACTGGAGGCGCGTGAGACCTATTCCTACGACGGCTTCATCGAGCGCATTCGTCTCGACGAGCGCGAGGCCGAGCGTGCGGTGCTGCGCAGTGTCGAGGCCCAAGTCCTGCTTGAGGACGGCCGCAAGCTCCCCCTACAAGTGAGCGACAGCACCACGGGCGCTGTCGTTGGCGAGTTCGCGCTGAACTGGGGCGACAGGATTGAAATGCACCTGCATCTGCCGGAAGGTGTTGAGGAGGATGAGGTGACACGCACCGAGATCGTCGTCCAAGGCTACTACGAGCGCTATTCGAGGCTGGCGGCCAATATGGAGCAGCGTGCCATAGAGGGCGTGCCTGCGACCGCATGGCGAACCACTGTGGTCCAATGCTCGATACCGGCACTGCTGCAGTAGGCGTGGCTAAGGGGTCCGCCCTGAACAATGGCTAAGCCGTTGACATATGTGGCCTGCGAAGACGGGAGGCAGTATCCGGTTTCGCCGTTGTCGGCAGGAGCGCCTGCAGGAACGAGGCAAGCCAAAGCGCCAGGACGGCCAGGATCAGGCGCAGAT
>JBHYDY010000048.1:0-29390 GCA_051860465.1 Mesorhizobium sp. | reverse complement strand
CCGCCGCGCAAAAGCCATGGCTACTACGCCAAGTCCTGGTTCCGAACCGGCTTTGACCACATCCGAAATCGTCTCAGGTCCAGTCCTCTCGATGCAATCACGCCATGGCACCGGATCACACCAAAACAGCAAAAATCCCGCAGAGTCGTGTAGTGTGCGGGTTTCAACCGCGTGTTCGTCGACTGAGTTTCAGCGCCGGTGCGTTTTAATTTCGAGCCGGGTTGAACGGCCCGACGTTGCTTCAGTTCGACTTTCCCCGGAGAGCCCCATGATCCTCACCGACATGCCGGTCGAGCGGCCGATCCCTTATGCCCGGCCCACGTCATTCGCTGAATCCACAACTAGGTCATTCGCAGAATGCACAACTTGGAATAGAGCATCTGAGAGCTGAAAGCGGGCAAGGTAGGCGTCATAAGCGACAGAGGCTGCTAACGGCTTTCGGAACCATTTTCTCTCCCAGTGAATATTGAAAACACTTCGTGGAACGAAGTACCCTTAGCTTGTCTGATCGTTCCTGGTCGCCTGGAGAAGCGGGGTGCAACGGCCGGCTGGATGAGCTCTCCAACTTGGACGTGAGCGGCGCGGGCCTGGTTGTGTGGATACGCCAGCGCTTCGGCTATCGTCAGGACGGGGGTGACGCAAGCGTCCGTTCCCTCGAAATGTATGGCCCATTCGTCCCGGGGACGACGGGCGAAACGCTCGGCGATCAGGCGGGTTAGACTATCCCAGGCAGAACGGTCGCCCTGGACGATTGTCGCCGGATCAAGCTCGAGCCCAACGAGCAACTGTTGGAAAAACTGAGGTTCGATCGCGCCCACGGCAACATGCTTTGCATCGGCGCATTCGTAGCAGCGGTAGAAGGGCGCGGTACCGTCAAGCAGGTTGTCGCCGCGACCGTCGCTCCAACCGCCCTGCTGGCGCAGGGCGACGAACATGCTCATGAGAACTCCGACGCCGTCCGTCATCGCCACGTCAACAATATCGCCGCTACCGGTCGCCCGCGCCGCGGTAATGCCCGCCAGCACGCCGGTCACCAGAAACATTGCGCCGCCGCCATAGTCACCGACGAGGTTGAGCGGCGGGGGAGGGCAGGTGTCAGGGGCGCCGATGGCGCCGAGGGCCCCCGTTAGGGCGATGTAGTTGATGTCGTGGCCGGCCGTTTGCGCCAGCGGGCCCGTCTGACCCCAGCCGGTCATCCGGGCATACACAAGGCGCGGATTGCGGGTCATGCAGATTTTCGGGCAGAGCCCGAGCCGCTCCATCACGCCGGGCCGGTATCCCTCGAGAAGCGCATCCGCATGATCGATGAGTTCCAGCGCCCGCTCCACGTCGTCGGGGCGCTTCATGTCGAGCGTCAGGCGCATCCGCCCGCGATGGACGATGTCTTCACCAAGATTGCTGTGCGCGGCCTGGCCGCCCGGCCGTTCGAGCCGAACGACGGTCGCTCCGAGGTCTGCTAAAATCATGGACGCGAGCGGTACCGGCCCGATCGCGTCCATCTCGACGATACGAACGCCGTCCAGCGGTCCCACCATCACGAAGCTCCTTCAGTCGATGCCTGTCCGGAGGTTGTTGACACTCTGGAAACAAGCGTGACTATGGGGTCACTGTATTCAACAGGATGCCAAATGAAAGCGCGCGCACTGCAGGACTCGGGGGCACTGGTCGTGGGCGGAACGGCTGGAATAGGTCTCGCCAGCGCACGGGCGCTGCTGCGCGGCGGCGTGCCCCGGCTTGTCGTCGCGGGGCGGTCGCCCGAACGGGGCGAGGCCGTGCGCGCGCAGTTGAAGGTAGAGTATCCGTCAGCAGAAATTGGGTACCTCTCCTTGGACGCGACGAAGCCGGCCGAACTGGAGGTGATGGTCGAACAGGCCGTCGCGCAACTCGGCCGCATCGACGTCCTGGTTAGCACCGCGGGCGGGGATCCGCGGCCGAAACTGCTGCACGAGATACCGCTGAATGCGGTCATGCCGACGATCGAGATGGTGGCCGGCGGAACTATCTTGCCAGCGCGCGCCGTGCTTCCGCACATGATGGCGCAGCGCGGTGGTTCGGTGATCTGTCTCGCCTCAGACGCGGCCAAAGTGGCGACACCTGGAGAAGCAGTTATCGGCGCGGCTATGGCCGCCATTGTCATGTTCTGCCGGGGGATGGCCTGGGAGGCGAAGCGAAGCGGCATCCGCGTCAACTGCCTGACGCCGAGCGTGGTCGCGGACACGCCGTTGTATGGAAGGCTCAAGCAAGACGCTTTTTCGCGTAAGCTATTTGCGAAGGCGGAAACCATGGCTAACCTCGGGTTGGTGACGGCGGCAGACCTCGCCGAACTGGTCGCCTTCCTGGCAAGCCCGGCGGCTGCACGGATAACTGGACAGACGATCAGCGTGACCGGCGGCATCTCTGCGGTCTGAAAATTCACGGGATGCCGAGGATGCGCCGCGCCCGGGAAGCATGTGGAGCATCGACCATCGCGCCATCCACTACCGCCACACCGCCTTTGGATTCGGCTAGGGCTGATAGAACTGCCTCGGCCCAACGTCTTTCCTCCGCGCTCGGACGGAAGACCGAGTTGATGACCTCGACCTGGGCGGGATGGATCGCCGCTTTGGCGTCGAAGCCATCGCGCCTTGCCTGTTCGGCTTCCCGTCGCAGGTCGTTGAGGTCGCGGAAACTCGTGTGGACGGCGTCGATCGCTAATACGCCCGCCCTTCGCGCCGCCATCAGGCAAAGGTCACGGGCGAGGCGGAACGGTCCGGAATAGCCGCCTTCCGGGTCGCGATTTGCGGTCGCGCCGAGATCGGCTGCCAGATCTTCCGCACCCCAGAGGAGGCCCTTCAGGCGGGGATGGCGCCAGTCGGATGCAGCGAGTGACAGGACGGAGGAGACCGTCTCCGTGGCGACGACCAGGATGTCTGGAGCCGGGAGCCCGTCGCTTAAGCGCGCGGCAATGCGCGCGACGTCCTGCGGTCCGTCCGCCTTGGGCAACATCACGAAGGTGGGCCCGATCGCACGAACCAATTCGATGTCTGCCGCGAACCAGGTCGTGTCCAGACCGTTCACGCGGATCGCGGTAGCTGGTCCCTCCCCGCGAGGAGGAAAGTGCCGCGCGAGCATATCGCGCGCCTCCTCCTTCATCGATGGGCGAACGGCATCTTCCAGATCGAAGATGACGACGCTCGCGCCGCTGGCCCGTGCCTTGTGGAACATCTTCGGCATCGACGCGGGCACAAAGAGGAGCGAGTGCATGTCAGGCAGCCGTTGGTTTCATTCGCATCAGCGCTTGCCGGTCGCAGATGCCGCAAACGACGCCGTCCTGGTTCAGCGCTTCGTGGCGTAGTGTGACAATCCCTTCGCCGGGGCGGGACCGGCTTTCGCGTTTGTCAAGGACCGTGGTGCGGATGCGGATTGTGTCGCCTTCGAACAGTGGATGCGGAAACTTGACGTCGCTCATGCCGAGATTAGCGACTGTCGTGCCGAAGGTCGTGTCGTTCACCGACATCCCGACCATCAGCCCGAGCGTGAAGAGGCTGTTGACGAGCGGTCGCTTCCAGACGCTGTTGGCCGCCGCCACGTTGTCGATGTGAACCGGCTGTGTGTTCATCGTGAGCAGCGAAAACCACTTGTTGTCCGCTTCCGTAATCGTGCGGGTCCACTCATGCTCGAAAACTCGGCCGGCCTCGAACTCCTCGAACCACAATCCAGCCATCGCTAATTCCCTTCCTGAGGTATGATGTCGATCAGCGTGGCGCCCGTCGCAACCGTGTCCCCGATCGCATGGTAGATCCTGCCGACGATGCCATCCGACGGCGCCTTCAGCGTGTGCACGAGCTTCATCGCCTCCATCTGAATGAGGTTTTCGCCCTTTCGGACGTGAGCGTCCTGTTGAGCGAAAACGGCCGTCACGATGCCCGGCAGCGGGGCCACGAGTCGCGTGTCGCTCTTGGTCTCGGTGCTGTCGACGGACGCCTTTTCGATGGCGAGGCCGACGCGAAAATGGAGCGCCAGACCGCCAGCGGCGATCATGACGACATCACCATCCACAATCGAAATCACGCCATCGGGCATCGATGGCATGGTGCCGTCGGCCATCCTTGCGACGAGGTTCGAAGGCCTGCCGAAGACGGTCACTGCGGTCTCCGTGGCGTCTCGGAAGACGACCAGTTCCACCTGGGCGGGACGCCGTTGGGCCATAACCCGGAAACCGCTCGCGCGGCGCCAAGGATCAGCCGCGTCCCACGCCTGGGCCTCTACCCAGACGATCGCGGCAGCCCCCGTCAGGGCATCGACCTCGGCGGGGGCGGGAACCCAGCCACCGGGAAAGGCTCTGGCAAGGAAATCCGTCGTTAGCGTTCCATCGACGAAGTCAGGCCGCGAAACGCAGGATCGCAGCATGCCGGCATTCGTTCCGACCCCGAGGATGGCTAGGTGCGCGAGCGCTTCGTCCAGCCGCGCTACTGCGGTCGCGCGGCTTTCGCTATGGACGATGAGCTTGGCGACCATGCTGTCGTAGTGCACGCCGATTTCGGAACCTTCGGCGATACCGGCGTCGAACCGTACGCCGCGGGGCACCGAGAGCCGTTCTATCCGGCCGGTCGAGGGCTGGTAGCCTAGTTCCGGCCGCTCGGCGGCGATGCGCGCCTCAATGGCGTGGCCACGCTTGCGGATTTCTTCCTGCCGCGCCGGCAGGGGCAGGCCGGCGGCGACCAGGATCTGCCATTCCACCAGGTCGATACCGGTGATCGCCTCGGTCACCGGATGCTCGACCTGCAGGCGCGTGTTCATCTCCAGGAAGTACGGCTGGTCGGAACCGGCCTCCATGACGAATTCCACAGTGCCCGCCGACCTGTAGCCGATGGCGTGTGCGAGCTTCAGGGCGCGCTCGTAGAGCTTGTCGCGTACGGTGTCCGGCAGGTTTGGGGCAGGGGCCTCCTCGAAGACCTTCTGGTTGTTGCGCTGGACAGAGCAATCGCGCTCGAAGAGGTGAACGAGGTTGCCCTGTCCGTCGCCGACGAGTTGGACCTCCAGATGGCGCGGATCGAAGACGAGTTTTTCGAGAAGCACGCTGCCGTCGCCGAAGGCTGACAAGGCCTCCCGTTGGGCCGACTGCAATTGTGGCGCCAATTCCGCCTCGGCATCGACGCGTCGCATTCCCCGGCCGCCGCCACCGGCCGAAGCCTTGATGAGGATCGGAAATCCGATGAGGTGAGCCTCCTCCAGGAGACGTTCCAGCGACTGGTCGTGCCCATGGTAGCCCGGCACGGTCGGGACGCCAGCCGCCAGGGCGACTTTCTTGGCTTCGATTTTCGACCCCATCGCCGCTATCACGTCGGCCGAAGGACCGATGAAGACGAGACCCGCTTCCGCGCAGGCGCGGGCGAAGGCGGCGTTCTCGGACAGAAAGCCGTATCCGGGATGCACGGCATCGGCGCCGCTTCTAAGGGCGGCCGCAATGATTGCGTCGATGCGCAGGTAGCTGTCGACGGCGGGTGCCGGTCCGATCCGGATCGCCTCGTCCGCCAAGCGGACGTGAAGAGCGCCCGCGTCCGCATCCGAATGCACGGCGACGGTGCCGATGCCGAGGCGGCGACACGTCGCGAATACGCGGCAGGCGATTTCGCCGCGGTTCGCCACGAGGATCCGGTTGATGGGCCGAGGAGCGGTTGCGAACTGGCTCATCATCACATCCGATAGACCGGGCGGTTAGCAGGGACCGAAGGGCGCATGGCGCCGGTCGCGAGACAGAGCGCCAGGACCTTTCGGGTGTCGCGCGGGTCGATGATGCCGTCGTCCCAGATGCGAGCGGTGCAGTAGTAGGGGTCTGACTTGGAATCGAACATGTGCCGAAGGTCAACCTCATAGGCGGCGAGTTCGTCGGCCGTCGCAGGGTTGCGCGATATCGATGCGCGACGCAGATCCATGAGGACCGAGGAGCCGACGTCCGGGTTCATGCCGCCGAGCCGGGCGTTCGGCCACATGAACATGAAGCGGGGACGGAAGCCGCGGCCGCTCATGCCGTAGTTGCCGGCACCGTAGGAGCCCCCGGTAACGAGCGTGTAGCGCGGGACGCGCGCGTTCGACACTGCATAGACCAGCTTGGCCGAGTTCTTGGCGATGCCGCCGCGCTCGGCGTCCGAGCCGACCATGAACCCCGTGGTGTTCTGCAGGAACAGGATCGGCACGCCGCGCTGGTCGCAGAGTTCGATGAAGTGCACGCCCTTGAGCGTGCTGTTGGAAAAGAGCACGCCATTATTGGCGATGATACCGACCGGCAGTCCCTCGAGGTGGGCAAAGCCGCAGACGAGCGTCTCGCCGAACAGCGGCTTGAACTCGTGGAACTGGCTTCCATCGACGATACGCGCGATGATCTCTCGCTGGTCGAGTGGGCGCGAAAGGTCCGTTCCTACGACGCCCGGCAGTTCGGCGATGTCGTAGAGAGGTTGGCGGGCGGGACGCACGTCGCCGGAGAGCGGTTGTGCATAGTTCAGCGCGCCGACCATGTCGCGGAGCTTGGCGAGCGCCTCGCGCTCGTCGGTTGCGAAATGATCTGCCACGCCGGACACGGTTGAGTGCATCGCGGCGCCGCCCAGCGTGTCCCGATCGACGATTTCGCTGATAGCGGCCTTGACGATTTGCGGCCCGCCGAGGTGGATCGATGCGTTGCCGGCGACCATGACGAATTCATCGGCGAGCGCGGGAATGTAGGCGCCGCCGGCCGTGCATTCGCCGAACACCGCGGCGAGTTGCGGCAGGCCTTCGGCCGACATTCGGCACTGACGATAAAAGGTCCCGCCGAAATGCTCCTGGTCGGGGAAGACGTCCTCCAGGTTCTGGAGGTTCGCGCCGCCGCAATCGACGAGATAGACGACGGGCAGCCGGTTTTCCCAGGCAATGTCCTGCGCGCGGATGTGCTTGCGAACAGTCTCCTTGTAGAAGGACCCGCCCTTAACGGTCGCATCGTTGGCGATGATGACGCACGTCACGCCCCGGATCGTGCCGATGCCGGTGACGATGCCTGCCGAGGGCAGGCTGTTTCCGTAGAGTCCCCAGGCGGCGAGCGGGGACAGTTCCAGGAAGGGCGTCATGGGATCGACCAAGAGGTCGATTCGGTCGCGAACAAGGAGCTTTTCGCGCTGATGGTGGCGCGCAATCATCTTCGCCCCTCCACCCGCGAGCGCCCATTCGTACTTCTCGAAGAGATCGGTCAGCGCGGCATCATAGGCGGCCGCATTTGCCTTGAAGTACGGGTCTTGAATGTCGGTCTGGCTCTTCAGTACGGCCATGGGGCAACCCTCATTGTGGTCATCGGGTCGTTTCCCCTTTCAGGTCGGTGTCTGCGGCAATCGGATGGGGGTGCGTGAATCGATCTGGCGAGGCGACCGCGACAAGCCTGTCGGCCCGCAGTCGCGTCAGCATCCGGAAGCGATCCGCTACCGCGTCGTTCGAAAAGGTAGCGCCCGGCGCGGCCAGCAGTTCGAGCGTAATCGCCTCGCGATGTCCCAAGTGATCAATGACTAGCCGGGCCTCGGCAAGTCCGTCGATCTGATTGGCGAGCGAGCGCAAGTGGTCGGGATAGACAAAGATCTCGCGAACTTTGCGGGCGGCTCCGACACGTCCTTCCAGAGGTGCCAGCCTTTCTACGCCGCCGTCAGGGGCGAGCGCGATCGCGCGGCCGAGGTCGCCCGTTCCGAACCGGATCAGCGGCCAGCCCGGCGACAGCGTCGTGACGACAATCTCGCCGGCCTCGCAGCAGGGCAATGGGGCGCCTCCGGCCGGATCACAGATCTGGACGTAGCGGTCGGGGTGGATCCTATAACCGGACTCTCCATTGACCTCGTAGCCGATAAGACCGAAATCGGCGGTGCCGTATATCGACCAGGTCCTCAAGCCGTATTCGGCCTCGATGGCGCGGCGCTTGGCTGACCAGTCGCCGAACTCGCCGCCGAGAAAGGCGTGTCGTAACGCCCAATCGCGCGGCAGAGAGCCTCCGGTGGTGAGAAGGCGCTCAACCAGCGTGGCGAAGAAGGCGGAGCTGCCGAGTAACACTGTCGGTTTCAGAGAAACCAGCAGTTCCGCTTGCAACTCGCTTTTGCCGGTGCCGGCCGGGATGACCGTCGCGCCGACTGCGCGAAGGCCCCGGTCGAATAGGAGGCCGGCGGGGACGAGATGGTAGGCCCAGGTGTTGAGGGCTAGGTCGCCCGGTCCGACGCCCGCTGCGTGAAAAATCATCTCCATGCCATGGCCGCCAGTGTCGGAGGCAAGCGACGGCTCGAAGATCGGTCCCGGTGACACATAGATATGGCCGAGCTCGGCGAGGTCACAGGCCAGGAACCCGCCGAAAGGCGGATTGGCGGCCTGAAGCGCAAGGAGCGTCTCCTTCTTCAGGACCGGCAATCGGGTGAGCGCCGCCTCATCCATCATCCTTCCCGCATCGACTCCTGCCTCGGCGAAGCGCACGGCGAGTGCAGGGGCGCGCCTTGCGGCTTCGGCGTAAACGTCCCTCATCAGTGCGAAGCGGTCATGCATTGGTGTCATCCGAGCCACCGCTTGCGCCGCCGGTAGTGCTTGATGTTTTGGAAGCGGTTACGTCCTTCGGCGCCGGCATAGCCGAGATAGAATTCCTGGATGTCCTGGTTGTTTTCCAATTGGCCTCGTGTTCCGTGGAGCACGATCCGACCTCCATCCATCACGTAGCCGTAGTCGCACTGTCCGATTGCAGCACGCGCATTCTGCTCAACCAAAAGAATGGTCAGGCCTTCCTCGCGCTTGATGCGGCCGATCGCCTGGAAGAGCTGCTCGACAAGGATCGGCGCCAGCCCCATCGAAGGCTCGTCGAGAATGAGGAGCTTCGGGCGCGCCATCAATGCGCGTCCGATCAGGAGCATCTGCATCTCTCCCCCTGAAAGATAGCCCGCAGTCCGTTTGAGCAGGTGAGGCAGTCTCGGGAAATAGCCGAAGATGCGGTCGAGATCGGCGGCGACGGCCTTCTGGTCGGTGCGCCGGTGCGCGCCAACCAGAAGATTCTGTTCGACTGTCAGGTGCTCGAGTACCTTGCGTCCCTCGAGCACCTGAACGATGCCTTGACCAAAGATGCCGGCTGGGTCGCCATTCGTGATATCGGCGCCGTCAAAGGCGATCCGCCCTGCGGTGACCACGCCGAGATCGGAGTGGAGCAAGCCCGAGATCGCTTTGAGAGTCGTCGTCTTGCCGGCCCCGTTGGAACCGAGCAGAACGACCATCTGCCCGTCCGGTACCTCCAGGTTCGCCGAACGCAGAACCTGGATCACGCCGCCGTAAACGACATCCACGTTAGAAAGCGACAGGCCCATCGGCTTGCTCCGTACCTTTCAGCTCACCACTTTTCGAGCGCGGGCACCGGCAGCCAGCCGTTCCCGATTGCCTCGATCTTGCCGTCTTTGACCACTTCCGCCGTTGCCTTGATGTCGCCAATGGGGAAGGGAGCGGTCTCGTCGAAGTCGAGGGTCGGAAGAGCGCCGAGCAGGTCTTCCTCGGAAAACGTGTTGCTGAGCAGCGCGGTCCGCATCGCCTCGCCGGTCACGTTATCGACGCCCACCTCGGCGGCCGCCTTTTCGAGCACACGCAGCGCAAGTAGCGCCTGAGCGGCGGACTGTGCGGTGATAAGCCCCCACTGGCCGTCCTTCTTGTGCTCTTCGTAAACCTTCTCGATGGGAAGATTGGGCAGTTCCGGCGCGGCGAAGGAGAAGGCCGAATATGAGCCTTCGAGGTCGGCGAGTTCGATGCCCTTGGCCACTTCGGTCAGGCCGTTGTGTGTCGATGCGATGACGGGAATCTTGACATTCAACTCGCCCATCGCCTTTGCCGCGGCGATGACCTGAGCTGTGGTTCCGCCGATGAGCAGGACGTCCGGGTTGGCGGCCGCGAGCGTGCGGACATTGGCGGTCAGCGACACGGGCGCCGTCTCGACCCACTGGGTGTCGAGCACTTCGAAGCGGTCGGGATAGGTTTCAGCCAGCTTCCGGACGCCGTTAACCTGATCGACGAAGCCCGCCTGGTTCTGAGTGCTGATGGGCCCGATGACGAGCTTTGCGCCCTTTTGTTCCTGGAGATGAGACAGAAGCCCCGCGAACTCATGGCTGTAGGTGGGCCGGATTGAGTAATGCCAGCCGTTTGGTACCCACACGAGACCGACCATAGCGGTGCCGATCAGCATTGGCACCTTGTCGGCGGGCAACCGTTTCATCAAGGTCACAAGGTCGGGAGACCCGAAGCCGAGATGCAGGATCGGTTGGTCGGACGCCAGGATGGAGGGCCAAGTCTTGGCAATCTGCGCCGAATCGTAGCGCATGTCGTAGATCTTTACCTGGACGTTGACGCCCAGCTTTTCTCCGACTTCCTTGTTCCACCAGTCTGCGACCGCGTTGATGCCGGACATCGCGTTGGGCATGACATCAGCGAACGGACCGGAATAGTCGGCACTTGCGGTGATCACGTAATCTGCCGCGGAAGCGGTCAGGCCGGAGGCCGCGAGCAGTGCGGCTGCCAGTATGCTGCTCTTGAACTTCATGTCTTCCTCCCTTTGTATCGACCGTTGCGGTCGATCGTTGCTGGTCGCCCGTCAATTGCGCGGGAACGGCCAGAGCTGGAATGCGGTCTTAAGCACCGACCAGCGGTGCGCGAGGCCGCGCGGTTCGAAGATGAGTGCGACGAGAATGCAGCCGCCGAGCGCGACCGATGTCAGCGCAAAGAGCACGCCGCCGCTCGCACCGGACTGCATGAGTGTGTTAGCGACGTGATGCAGCCCTTCCTGTAGAAAGGTTATGAAGACCACGCCTAGAATCGCGCCGACCGGGCTGTGGGCGCCGCCAACTATCAGCATCCCGAGATACCAAACCGACGCGAAGAGCGTGAAGCTCGACACCGTGACGAACTGCAGGAAGTAGGCCGTGCACGCACCGGCCACCCCGGCGAAGAGCGAGCCCACGAAGAAGGCGAGCACCTTCGTGCGGAAGACCGGTACCCCCATCACTTCCGCGACGACGTCGTTGTCACGCACCGCCAGCATCGCGCGGCCGAAGCGCGAGCGGTGGAGATTGAAGGCGGCGACTGTCAAAACGGCCACCAGGACGAGCGTGAAGTAGTAGAAGTGGATCGGCGCACCGAGGACGATTCCGCCAATCCGGATCGGCTCGACCGACATTCCGACCAGCCCGCCGAGCCAATGCATCGGCAGGGCTAGGATGACGATCGGAAACACGACCTGGGCTGCGAGCGTCGTGAGAGCCAGGTAGAAGCCTTTCACGCGTGCCGCCGGCAGGGCAAAGAGGATCGAGACCAGCCCGGTGACGAGCGCGGCTAGGGGAATCACAAAATAGAACGGGGTTCCGTATTCGGAGAGCTTGGCAGCAGTAAAGGCGCCGACGCCGACGAAGGCCGACTGCGCCACGTTGATTTGGCCTGCCATGCCGACGGTGACGTAGAGGCCATAGACTGCCATAAGCGTGATGAACATGTGGGTGAAAACTCCGAGCATGTACGGTCCCGCGATGACGGGATAGATCAAAAGCCCAAGGACGAGCACGGCCAGCCAGAGCCGCGAACGCGTTGTGCGCAGCACGCGAGCATCATGGGCATAGGTGAGCGAATGGATGCCTGTCGGAAGCATGTTTCAGAGCCTCTCGATCTTCTTCCAGCCGAACAGCCCCTGCGGACGAACCAGAAGCACTGCGATCATTACCGCATAGGGCAGCACGCCCGAGGCCGCGCCGTTGGTCAGCGGGTCGAGGTAGGCCATCGCAAGCGCCTCTCCGACGCCGATGAGGATGCCGGCTAGCGGTGCGCCGCGGATTGATTCCAGTCCGCCGAGAAGCGCCACGGGCAGCGCCTTGAAGCCGATGGCCGCGACCTCGAGCGATACGATGCGGCCCGACAACAACACCATCGCCGCGAAAGTGGCCACCACTGTTCCGAGAATCCACGCGACGGCGATTGCCCAGCGAACCGAGACTCCGAGCGACAGTGCGATGTCGTGGTTCTCGGCAACGGCGGCGAGCCGCAGTCCCTGGCGCGTGCGTGTGAAGAAGGCGTGCAACCCGAACGCCAGTGCGAGCGTGAAGGCGCCGCCGAGGAACAGCCGCGTGTTGACGAGGAAAGGCCCAATCATGAACCCGCCCTCCGGAAAGATGGCCGGAAAGGATCGAGTTTCGGCACCCCAGACGATCTGGGCTACGCCGCGCAGCAAGATGAGGAGGGCGACGCTGGCCATGAAAATGGAGAAAGCCGGCTGGCTGATCAGCGGCCGGAAGATAAAGCGCTCCAGCGCGAGGCCGAACAGGATGCAAGCGCCGAGCGTGATAGCAAGGCCGATCACGAGAGGGATCTCGTAGCCGGCCTGCTGTGCGCCAAGCGTGAATGTCCACAGGAAGAGTGCGCCGAAAACCAGGATTTCGCCCTGGGCGAGGTTCACGATCCGGGACGCGCGATAGATCACAACGAAGGAGATCGCGACGAGACCGTAGACCAGACCAACGAGCACGCCTTCGATGAGGATCTGAAGAAGACCGATCATGGCTGCTCCCCGATGCGGTTTAGGGCGACGGTGGCGCGAAGCATGCTCGTCGTGCCGTCCTGGTAGCGGACCTCGATCGTTGTCTCGAGCGATGCGTCGCCGCGGTAGAGCGCGTCGATCATGTCGGCATAGCGGTTGTGAATTTGTTCGCGTCGAAGCTTTCGCGACCGGGTCAATTCCGCCTCATCGGCATCGAGTTCCTTTGGCAGGTTCGCGAAGGCGGCGACGCGCGCCGGCGCATCGACGAGAAGATTGACTCGGCTGATGGCCTCCGCGACCTCTTGGCGGATCGCCGGCAACTGGCTAAGTTCCGGAAACGTCCCGTAGGCGAGGCTGTGAAGTTCGGCGAAGCGTCCAGCGATCTCGGCGTCGATGTTGACGAGGGCCACGACGCGGTCGCGTCTGGCGTCGCCGATGACTATCGCATCGCGGATCATCGGGGACGCTCTCAGATGGTTCTCGATGAATTGCGGAGGGTAGGCAAAGCCGTTGGAAAGCTTGCGCAGGTCCTTGAGCCGATCGAGGAAGATCAGCTCGCCGGTCTCGTCGACGCGCACCGCGTCGCCGGTACAGTAGCCTTCGTCCCGGGTTCCCATGTCGGCGGTGGAAGCCGGATCCCGCAGGTAGCCTTCGAACGCCAGCACGCGCAGGCGGAGCTGTCCTTCGTCGTCGATCCAGCCCTCGATCGGACCCGATATCGTCGGATCCGACGGCATCAACGATCCCATCGTCCGGGGATTCCTGCTGCCCGGCCGGTGGGTGGAGATCAGGCCGACCTCCGTTGAGCCGTAGAGATTGCCCAGCGGAATACCGAATGCGCGGAAGCGCTCAAAGAGTTCGGCGGAGAGACCGGATCCGCCTGACAGCACTGCGCGGGCGCGTGTGAGGCCCAGAAGCTCGCGGACGCCGGACAGCACCAGCCTGTCAGCGAGTGGATACAGAATAGTGCGGCCAAACCAGCCGTCCGTGCCTTGCGCATGGCATTTCCCGCGCTCCACGCCCCATCGGTAGAGTTTCCTTCGGAGCGCCCCGGCGTCCATCATGCGGGCCTCGATGTTGGACGCCTGCATCTCCCACTGTCGCGGGGTGAACATCAGGAACTCGGGACCGATCTCGCGAAGGTCGCGCTGCACGGTCTCGGGCTTTTCGGCGAAATGGACGACGAGCGGCGCCAACAGCGGCAGCGCGACGCCAAAGAACTGTTCGGCGGCCCAGGCGGGCGAGATGTAAGACAGGTAATTGCCGCCCGGCTTGACGTCGAGCGCGCCCATCAGCCGATGCGCGTTGTCGAGGATAAAGGCGTGCGAAAGCATGGCCGCCTTTGGGCGCCCGGTCGTTCCCGAGGTGTAGCAGTAGACGGCGACATCCGACGCGCTGCCCCGGGCGATCTCGGTTTCGACCCAAGTGTCGTCGCGGAAGGTGCGCGCGGTCTCGCTAACCGTCTCGATCGAGACGAGGCGGGTATCGGCATAAGTCCACAACCCCCGCCCGTCGAGATAGAGGATACAGCGGACGGATGGTGCGGCCTCGGTGCAGGCCAGAATCTTGTCGACCTGCTCCTGGTCCTCGCCCATGACCATCACTGCGCCGGAATGATCGAGCGCGTAGCCCAATTCGTCAGCTGTTGCATCGGGATAAACGCTGACCGTGATGGCACCGATGGAGAGAGCGGCGAGTTCGAGGAGGTACTGTCCCTCGACGTTCTCGGAGATGAAGGCTAGTACCTCGCCCCGTCTCAAGCCCATTGCGGCAAGGCCGCGGGCCTGCAGTCGGACCTCTTGGTAGACCGAAGCCCAGGAGCGGCCGCGCCAGATCCCGGAGCGCTTGGATTTCAGCGCGATGCGGTCGCCGAAGTCGCGGGCATTGTCGCGTAGGATCTGGGGCAGGGTCCGGCCTTCGGCCCTGCGGTAGGTCTGCACGAGATCGGCGCGAAAGACGTGTCGGGTCATGCGTCCGCGCCTCCAAGATAGGCGGTGACGACGCGCGGGTCGGCCGAGACCTCCGCGGGGGTTCCCGAGGCGATCACCTCGCCGAAGTCGATGACCGTCACCTGGTCCGAAATCGCCATAACGACCTCCATATCGTGTTCGACGAGGATGACCGGGATGCCGAGACCTTCGCGGATGTCTAGGATAAAGCGGGCGAGGTCGCCTTTCTCTTCGGTACTCATGCCCGCCATCGGCTCGTCCATGATCAGGATCTTCGGTTCGAGCGCGAGCGCGCGGCCGAGGTCGACCCGCTTACGGTAACCGTAGGACATGTCGCCGACGACCGCGTGGCGCATCTCCTCGAGTTCAAGGAAGTTGATGATCGACTCGGCTTTGGCCGAAAATTCTTCCTCCTCGCGGCGCACCGCACCCCAGTAGACAAGCGCGCCGAGAAACCCGGTCTTCATGCGGCAGTGGAACCCCGACAGAATGTTCTCACGCGCCGTCATCGACGGATAGGTCTGGATGCCTTGGAAGGTGCGCCCAATGCCGATGGCGGCGCGTCGATGCGGAGATTGAGCGGACATGTCCTCGCCGCGAAAACGAACCGATCCGCTTTGGGGCCGATAGAAACCCGAGAGGCAATTCAGAAGGCTGGACTTGCCGGCGCCATTCGGGCCGATCACCGCGTGTATCTGCCCTTCGGCAACCCGAAGCGAGACTGACCGAAGGGCATGAACGGCGCCAAAGCGTAGGCTGAGACCATCCGCTTCGAGCACGGTCTGCGGTTCTCCTCCCTGGCTCAAGGCAATATCCTCCATCCCGGTGCCCGTGATGCGGACGCTCGTTTTCGTTCGACAGTCGATCTTGCGTTGTCTTCCTATCGTCCGGCGCGGGTTCCCAGCCGCTCCGTCGAAGAGTGGTCCGTTTTTAGTTGAACGTTACGTCCAGCCCGCATTCGCGGGCAATGAGCAGCGTCTGGATCTGCGACGAACCGTCGCCAATCGTGCAGATGCGGTTGTCGCGCAAGTACCGCGAAACCGGACAGTCATCCATGAAGCCCCAGCCGCCATGCACCTGGATAGCCATGTTCGCGACTTCGGAGCCGGTCTCGGTCGCATGCAGCTTGGCCATCGACAGCGCCATGAGATCCTCCCGGCCCTCGTCAACCTGCCAAGCAGCGCGGTAGGTCACGAGCCTGGCGCTGTCGACCTTAAGTGCCATCTTGGCGATCATTTCCTGGACCAACTGGAGCCGGCCCAGCGACCCACCAAACGCTTGGCGCGATTTCGCATACTCGATCGAGTGGTCGAGACTTGCCTGTGCGAGGCCGAGCGAGCAGGCCGACAGGAAAAGCCGAGCCGCCTGATAGCCCTTGTGCAGCACCCAGCGGCCGCCATGCTTCTGCCCGACGATTGCAGTCTCGGGAAGCAGGCATTCATCGAGATAGAGCGGCCGCGTGTCGGAGGAGCGCCATCCCATCTTCCGGTACTTTTCGCCACGCGTGTAACCCGGCGTGTCGTTCGGCACGAGGAAGAGCGTGTACTGCTTTCGCGGCTCTTCCTTCGGGCTGGAGACGGTGAGGATGAGCGTAAAGGAAGAGATGTCAGTGCCAGGATTGGTAATGTAAGCCTTCTCGCCCGTCAGCGACCAAAGGCCCGCCTTGATCTCGGTGGCGCGCGTCTTGAAACCGGCCGTGTCGCTGCCCGCGTCAGGCTCAGTGCCTGCGATCGAGCAAATCTTTCGTCCAGCGATTATGTCGGGCAACCAGCAGCGCTTCTGATCCTCAGTGCCAAAGCGGGCGACCGTCATACCGCTCGCCATGGAAACCATCGTCGAAACCGCGATCGACTGGTCGGCGCGCGCTAACTCCTCAATTGCCAAGACCGCGTCGAAAACGCCCATGCCCAGGCCGCCATACTCCTCAGAGAAGGGGATTGACATCACGCCGAGGTCGCCAAGCTTCGTGAAGAGATCGGTCGGAAAGACAGCATCGCGATCAAGTTTCTCGGCCTGTGGCGCGATCTCCGCTTGCGCGAACTCGCGGATGCGCGCCTGCAGCGCCTTTTGGTCCGGCGTCAGATCAAAGTTCAAGTCTTCCTCCCTTGGCGTGCGGCCCGGCTTTTCCTCCCCCGGGGCCGACGCGCTAATTGTGAATTCCGGCTGACAGCCATCCGCTCGGATGGGCGGCAAGGCCGCGCGTTGCCATTTCAATCAGTGCCTCCGCCACATCGTCTGCGGTCCAAGGCCCGTCGGGCGAGTACCATTTGGTAACCCAGTGGACGGCACCGAGCAGCATGAACATCGCGAGCTTCGGGTTGAGCTTAAGGATGCTACCGTCGGCAATTCCTTCCTCGACGAGCCGCCGCATGCGCTTTTCAAACTCGTCGCGCAACGCGATGATGTGGTCGGCCTGCGCGCCGGTCAGTGCGTTCTCCTCTAGAATCAGAACGGGGACCCCCATTGCGCCAATCATTTCGCGCAGATAGTCCGACATTCCGATCTGGATTTTCTCTAGCCCATTGCGACCTTGAGCCTCCCCCTTGTCGATGCTCTCCCGGGCGATCTCCATGGCTTCCTCGTGGCAAGCATAGAGTAGGTCCTGCTTGCTTTGAACGTAGCGATAGAGCGCGGCCTTGCTCACACCGAGCCGTAGGGCGACATCATCGAGAGTGGCACCATGGCTGCCGCGCCGGTTGAACACCTTCGCAGCCTCGCGGATGATCGCTTTCCGCTTCGTTTCAAGCACTTCCTCCCTGTTTGGAAGTGAATTTGCCCAACGTGACATTCGCTCTCCACCGATATGGCGCGTCCAGTTACGTTACCCTACGAATGTTTTTGTGAATGTCAATTCTCCACCGTGACCGATCAGTAACTCTTGTGACGGAGTAGACCGAAAGTCGTGCTCGGCCTTGGCCTGATCGGGCTGCGCAGGAAGGCGAAGGGCAAGGCGGGGCAGATTGCCGAAGGCCTGGCCAAGCTCGATCTCGTGATCCTTGATGAACTGGGCTACCTGCCGTTCAGCGCCTCGGGCGGAGCGCTGCTCTTCCACTTGATGAGCAAGCTGTACGAGGGCACCAGCGTGGTCATCACCACTAAACTGAGCTTCAGCGAATGGGCGTCCGTCTTCGGCGAACCGAAGTTGTCATGATGCCTCCTTCTTTGATCGCCTGGTGCGGACGATCCGAGCTCTTAGCGTGTTGATCTGGTCGTCCGAGAGTTCAATTTGCCACGGCTGCCCTTTCGCGAGCTGGCGCCCTTCGAGCCAGCCGCGCGCAAGATAGTCGAGGACGGTTTGTGTTGTGACGCCCAGTGCGGCCGCCGTCCCTTGAACCGAGTAGGTTCCATCTGGCCATCGGTCTGGGTTGGCGCCCGTGCCGTTGATCTTGACCGTGGGGATGCCCCAACGCGTCCGCAGAAGCCAGACATTCTCGCCTCTGAACGCGCAGCCGCGTGCTGCAACGAAGCCTTCCGCGTTCAGCGTGGCAGCGATCTCCTTGTCCATTTTGCCCGCGGCGTTGAGTTCGACCACCCGGCCACGCAGCCGCTCCAGATCGATGTAATCTTCATAGTTGTGGACCTGCCTCTGGATCGAGTGCTCGGTTGTCGCTCCCGTCTGCCAAAGGATCTTGAACCAGACCTTGCCCCGGAAGCGCTTCTGGTCGAGGACAACCTCGCCGATGATGAGACGCAGAATGCCTTTTCGCTCGGGTGATGTCGTGGAAGAGGCATGCCAGATACCAGGCAGGTCTTCGCCAAGCTTTTGCAGCGCTTGGCGGTCGGCCGCGCTCAACACCAGGGGCTCATCGCAACGCCACCTTTCGTAATCCTGCTCGATCGCTTCGGCCGCGCGCAGCTTTTCTTCCCAACCGCGCTCCAGCGATCGCGCCACCAGGCGGTTCTCCGGCTCGACAGCATCATATTGGCGCCGTGCTCTTTCCGCCTCATAGCGCGCCCGCGCGCGCCGTAGCGCCCACTGCCGCTCAAGCTGACGCGTCTCTTCTTCGGTCTGGCCCAGCGCGGCGATGGCGATAGCGATCTGGTCCGGCCGCAAGGCTTCGAGCAGGATGCTTTCGACATGCATGTCAACGGGCAGCGCACCCACTTCCTGGCAGAGCGGCCCGCCTTCCTGATCGCGGTCGGCGCGACAGGTGTAAACGGGATAGTCACCGGCAGGACCGGTATAGCGCAGGCTCATCCGGCGACCACACCGCCCACAAACGGCGATGCCTTGCAGCAGTTGTGTTTCGGCGTGGAATAAGGACCCCGTTTCAGGGGTGATCGGCATCCAAAAAGGCCTCGCGCCCGCATCCAGCAGGGAATCGGCGTAGTCAAACGCTTCAAGCGCGTCGCTCTGCGGTGCGAGAAAACGGCCCGCAACTACCGATCCATCGTCAGCTTCACAGCGGGACTTTGCTTGATCAAATTCGTCCACATGGCCTAGCGCCGGCGGCTCTATTCCGTCCCGGAATTTAGCCCTGCGGCGTGTGTCCCAAGGTGGGGGCATTGTGAAACATATGCCAGTTTATGTTGTTAGAGAGCGATCAAAAACCGTAATTATGATGCATATCATCCATCACGACGCGATGAATTCAATCGCGATGTGGAAAACTTCTTTGTATTTCAGTAACCCCATCTCTTGATGAAACGAAACAATAAGGGATGGCTCTATGCGACTTGTATTGTTTGCCGCCGAATGAGACGGGTGCGCGCAAGGCCCTTCGAGGCTGCGGATTGTGGATCGGATGCGGGTGATGAACGCCCGTGTCTCGATGGTAGCGACGGCGCATTCGACATCTGCCGGGGTCTGCGAACATGCATTCGACCCGACAGCGCTCGGGTAAAGCCTCAAACCCTCGGTCTTGCGGAGCGCGTTGCCGATGCCCGGCGCGAATGCGCCGGTTTGCCGCAGTAGCGCTCTCCTCTCGACTCCAACTCCACGACGTTTGATCTGAACCTGCCGAAGAGGTTCTCAATTGAGCGGAAGCCATCCTCCGTCGAGGATGAACTCTGAGGAAAAGAAATGCGGAATTCGACAAACTCCCCCTGCCGATATCGACTGGCAGTCGATATCGGCGGCACCTTCACAGACGCTGTGCTGTTTGACGAGAGTTCGGGTGAGATCTACCGCGACAAGGTGCTCACCACCGCCGACGAGCCTTCGCTGGGTTTTCTGGAGTGCATCAACCGGCTCAGTGCGCGCCGGAACATCACGCCGGAACAGTTCGTCACCATAGTCCATGGCACCACTATAGCGACGAACGCCTTGCTGGAACGGCGTGGCGCACGTGTCGGACTCCTTATTACCGCTGGCTTCCGCGATATCGTCGAAATCGGGCGCCAGATCCGCCACGATCTCTACGACCTCCAGCTCGACAAGCCCATGCCGCTCGTCTCAAGGGAGCTGTGCATCGAGGTATGCGAGCGCGTGAACTATGCCGGCGATGTTGTCTTGGAGCTGGATGAGGAATCTTTGGTTGCTGCCGCGGAGAAATTTCTGGCGGCGGGTGTCGACTCGATCGCGATCTGCTTTCTTCATTCCTATCGAAATCCGCTCAACGAAAGGCGGGCGGCGGCGATATTGAAAAGGCGGCTGCCGGATATCGAGATATCGGTATCGAGCGATATTGCGCCAGAAATCCGGGAGTACTGGCGAGCGAGCACCGCAGTCACCAACGCCTATGTCGCGCCCTGTGTAAACGGCTATCTCGGCTGTCTCGCGCACCAGATCGAGAAGGCCGGCATTGCCGTCGCGCCACACATCATGCAGTCCAGCGGCGGACTGATGTCCCTCGAACAAGCCAAGAGACGACCGATTTTGCTGCTCGAGTCGGGCCCTGCCGCCGGCGTGATCTCGGCGGCATTTTTCGCGCGCCTTTGCGGGTTGGAGGACGCGATCGCTTTCGATATGGGCGGGACAACCGCCAAGGTGAGTGTGATCGAAGGGGGCAGTCCCCGCGTCGTCCCGGAGTTCGAAGCCGGTGGAGTTCATGGCACCGGCAGCGGCGTTGCGCCCGGCAGCGGCTATCCCATTCTTGCTCCCACGGTTGATCTGGTCGAAGTCGGGGCGGGAGGCGGGAGCCTTGCATGGATCGATGCTGGAGGTCTCATGCGGGTGGGGCCGAAGAGCGCAAGTTCGAAGCCCGGCCCCGCATGCTACGGCCGAGGCGGAACAGAGCCGACCTTAACGGATGCGAACCTCATTCTCGGTCGGCTCAATCCCGATTTCTTCCTCGGCGGAGAAATGGTGCTGGATCGCGACGGCGCCCAGCGAGCGATCGAAGGAAGGGTTGCCCGACCACTCGGCATCTCGGCGGAAGAGGCAGCTCTGGGTATGCTCGACATCGCCGTGTCCCATATGTCGGAGGTGATACGATTAGTGACGGTCCAGCGTGGCTTGGACCCGCGTGACTTCGCGCTCGTGGCGACGGGTGGCGCGGGCCCTGCAGTCGCTAACTTGCTCGCCGCGGAACTGCATCTTCCGAAAGTCCTTGTCCCGCCGAGTCCGGGCACGGCATCCGCGTTCGGCATGCTGGTTTCCGAGTTGCGGCATGAAATGCGCACAACGCAGATCGTCGGTCTTGACGTCCTTGATCCGGCTGAACTCGGCTCGATTTTCGAGAAGCTGGAGAGCCGGGTGATGGCTGCGTTTGCCGACGATGGTGTCGATCGGGAAAAGGCCAGCCTCTCGTACTATGTCGAGATGCGCTATGTCGGCCAATCGTGGAACATCCCGCTTCAGGTGATCAAGGATAACCTGTCGAGGATGGAGGACATCAAAGCGCTTCGGCAGGGTTTCGACCAAGAACACCAGCGGCTGTACGGATATAGCGTGGCCGAAGACCAGCTTGAGATCGTTAATTTCGGTGCGCTCGGAGTGGCCGAAGTGCCCCGGCCGAAGCTCAAAACCATGGAACGTGGGGCACAGGATGCGGGCCACGCTCTGAAGGGCTGCAGAAAGGTTGTTTTCCGGGGCCACCCGCAGGATGAATGTGCCATTTATGACCGAAGCGAACTGTTCAGTGGCAATGTCATTCCCGGGCCTGCGATCATCGAGGAGGTAGATTCCACAACGGTGCTCCTGCCCCAGTACGAGGCCGAAGTGGTGGATCACGGTGTCCTGTTGATCCGGCCGGTCGATAAGCAGCCCCTGTTACGACCCGACTTCCAGAAATGAGGTTTACCATGCCCAAGAGCCCCAGCAAAACGACCGCGATCGATCCGATCCGGCTGGAGGTTGTCCGCAATAGACTGATCGCCGTTAGCGAGGAGATGGCGATATCTCTGCAGCGCGCCGCCTATTCCACAAACATCAAGACGCGAAGGGATTTTTCCTGCGCAATCTTCGACCGTTCGGGCCGCCTGATCGCGCAGTCCTTCTCGCAGGCGGTCCATCTCGGTTCGTTGTCGCACTTCGTGCCGAGGATCG
Organism: Mesorhizobium sp.; assembly: GCA_051860465.1. Taxonomy (GTDB): domain Bacteria; phylum Pseudomonadota; class Alphaproteobacteria; order Rhizobiales; family Rhizobiaceae; genus Aquibium. Next base: position 7,492 of record JBHYDY010000048.1, on the reverse strand, counting down.
TCGCAGAATATGGAGCGGACAGGCTTCGGCCTGGTGATGCCCTTCTGTGCAATGACGGCTATGGCGGCGGCGTGCACCTTAACGATGTCTGCCTGGTGGCGCCGATCTTCGATGGTGGCGATCTCGTCGCATACGTCGCCAACATCGCTCATCATCTCGACGTCGGAGGAAGTACGCCCGGCAGTATGGTCGGTTACTCGACCGATATCATCCAAGAAGGCTTGCGTATCCCGCCGACGCTTCTCGTGAGCGGGAACCAAATTGACCGGAATATATTCAATCTTATCTTGAACAACGTTCGTGCGACCCGTGAAACGGCGGGAGACCTCAGGGCGCAGCTCGCAGGAGTGACCGTCGGGCAGAAACGTTTCGTAGAGGCTGCCGAACAGTTCAGTATGGGCTTCCTGCTCACGGCAATGAGCGAACTGCTCGACTATACGGAGCGGCGGACGCGCGAGGAACTGCGCTCGATACCTGTGGGCACCTATCGCGCAGAAGATTTCATGGATGGCGATGGAAACGACAACTCGCCCGTGCGGGTAGTCGTCACCGTATCCATCTCGGACGATTCTGTCGTCTTCGACCTCACCGGCTCCGATCCGCAGCGCCGCGGTCCGATTAACGCGACTTATGCGATGGCCTTGTCGTGCTGTGCCTATGCCCTTCGGGCGCTGCTGTCCCGCGACCTTCCGGTCAATGATGGCTTTTACCGGGTGATCAAGCTCATCGCCCCCGAGGGAACGGTGGTCAACGCACAGTTTCCGGCCCCGATCGGCGGCGGTTGGGAAACCGGAAACCGGCTGACCGAGACCGCGCTGCTGGCGTTTTCCCAGTGCTTGCCGGAACGCGTTCCTGCCGCCTCCAAGGGCTGTTTCTGCAATGTAGCATTCGGCGGTACTGTTCCCGACACGAACAGCTACTTCATGTTCTACGAGTCCGTATGCGGAGGCTATGGCGCGCGAGCAACAAAGGACGGCATTGACGGTATCCAGGCCCACGGCCAGAACACGGAGAATTCCCCGATCGAGGAGATGGAGGCAAACTATCCGGTGGACATCGTGCGATACGAGTTGATCGCCGATTCCGAAGGATCTGGTCGCCACCGCGGCGGCCTCGGGGTGCGCCGTGACTACCGCTTCCGCCAGCCGGTGACCTTTTCCGTTCTCGCCGACCGTTCCAGTTTCTCGCCGTGGGGACTGCAAGGCGGAGGTGAGGCTTCTCGCTTCGACGTAATTATCAATCCCGACACCGCGCCGCGCTCCTGCGGGTCAAAGGTCTCGTTGAATGTCGACCCGACCGACATTCTGAGGATTCAGACAGGCGGCGGTGGCGGCTATGGCAATCCGCTTGAGCGCGATCCGCAATCAGTACTAAGCGACGTGCGGGCCCAGCGTATCTCGCCCGGTCGCGCAATGTCTGCCTACGGTGTTGTCCTTAGGGAGAGCGATACGCTTGATGTGGACGCGACCAAGGAAATGCGCAGTCGCCTCGTTGCGCAGCGCTCGGCTCAATCCGGCCCAGGCAAGGAGATCGACTGACGACCTATACGGCAAATTACAATGTTCAGGACGGGGAGAACCAGTCTCGGGCTCGAGCAGTATGCTCTTTGAACCGATGTAGACCCTATTCTTCGAATTGCATACCGGCCCCGTTGCTAAGGTCGCGAACAGCGGCCTGACGCACGACCGTTAGAAGGGCCATGCTGCAGACGAAGTCGGAAGGAAGCTCTTGCAAAGTCGGGAGCATCCACACACACTCCCGGTTTGCCGTAGCGGTTCAGTAGGCGTGAAAGAAATCGTTCTTGATGACAACCATTCCTCCGATTGATGTATTCCACAGGTTGACAATCGACCGCAATCATAAGCCCTACTATGCGCAGATATTGGTTTATATTCAGGGTCTTTTGGAACGAGGAGTTCTCGGTTCCGGAGATCGGCTTCCTAACCAATGGGAACTTGCATCGCGTCTTTGCGTCAACATTGCCACGGTAAATAGAGCCTACCGCGAGGCTGCGAAGAGGCGGATCGTGAAATCGACGCCGCGTCGCGGGACCTACGTAATGCCCCTGCAGAGTTTTGGGGTCGGCTGGGACGGGCTCAATCAGCAGCACATCGGCCTGATCGATATGGAGAACAATGCGGCACCGACCGATATCCCGATGCGGTCGATGAGCCTGATCTTGTCCGAGGTTTCGCGCGAGGAGAGCCTGCGCTCCATCTATGGCTACAGCTCGATTTATGGCAGGCTGGAGCATCGTCGTTCCATATGCCAATGGCTGCATGAGAACGAGATCGCCGCAGTGCCGGATCGCATTGTCATGACCAGCGGCGCACACCATGCGATCTATCTGGCGCTTTCCGTTCTCGCGCGCCCGCGTGACGCGATCATCCTCGATGAGTTCACCTATCCGGCCCTTAGCGAACTGGTTCGCGCCTTTTCGTTGACAGCCCATTGCATGCCTCGGCGCGGAGGGCGGGTCGACATGGATTCGGTGACCAAGCTGTTCTTGTCTGCGAGGCCGCGATTCCTGTTCGCCATGCCCGATTTTTCCTCCCCCACGACCGAGTATCTTGATAGCGCCGAGCGACAGGAGATCGTTAAACTCAGTCGGAAGAACGGCACGATAATCCTAGAGGATTCCGTTCATGCCGGACTTGTTGAGCGCAAGGGCGAGGCATTCTACAATCTCTACCCCAAGGGCACATTCTTCATTTCGAGTTTCTCGAAGATTCTGGCCCCCGGCCTCTGCCTTGGAATGATTCTTTGCCCGGACAAGGAGTTTGCCGACCTTATAGCAAGACGTCTCGGGATCGTGAATCGCATGGCGTCGCCGATCATGGGCGAGATTGTCTCGCGCATGATAAGCTCCCGGCAAATTTGGCATTCTTTGGAATTCGTACGTCAGGAATATGCGGTCCGGAACGACATTGCCATGCGTACACTCGCCGGTCACGACATTCAGGCGGACCGAAACGGGACACATTTCTGGATCAATCTGCGAAAGGTCCCGGGCCTCGTGGTAAGCGAGAGACTACGTGAACTCGGGGTATCCGTGTTGCCGGATCAGGTTTTCGCGCTCGACCTTCCCCCACGCCGACGCGGGGTCCGCGCCACCCTGGGTGCGTCACCCTCACGAAACGATGTGATCCGGGGCTGCCTTTTAATAAAGCAAGCGCTCGACGAGCTGGATAGCTAAGGGGAGGGCTTGCGTATGCGGCCCCGACCGCTGGCGCCCGACCAACGCAGTCATCGGAGCAGGCATTCTACAAGCAGAGGTTCAAGCCTCGCCATGGCGGTATCGTCGACATCCTTGTGGAATACAAGCCGGATGGTCTGGGAGTCGCGGAAACGACGTACCATCACGTGTCGTGCTTCTAGATCTGCGGCGAAAGCGGTGCTCAGCTCCGCAGACGGAAAGGTGATGAAAACGATGTTTGTCCCCCCGTACTCAACCCCGTAGCTTCCCGAGAGCTCCGAGCCGCGCCGGAGGAGGGCCGCCACGGCAGCCGCGCGCCGGTTGTCATCCCCGAGAACCGGCAGCATCTCGCGGAGAGCGACCATGCCATACGCGGCGGCGATATGCGCCGGGCGGATGATGCGTGCCTCAAGGATGGATCGATTGTTGGCCTCCTCGATCAAGGTAGAGGAGCCGACCAGCATGGCCCCTGTCGGTGCGCACAGCCCCTTGTTGAGGCTGAACGAGATCGAATCCGTGCTGCGGAAATCCGATGCAAGACGGTAGTTCATCGCTGCATGCGCATTGAAGATGCGGCTACCGTCGATATGGACCCTCAACTCCTCGCCGAACCTCTCGCGCACTGCCTCTAGCATCCCCAACTCTCCGAAGCCGAGGGGTTTTCCCGCCTCGTAGAGGATGGTGTTCTCCAGCCACAGGAGAACGCGACCGCGATGCTCGGCGATGAGGGGGGCTGCGGCAAGTGGACTGTCGACGATCCTGATGCGGCGATCATCGAGAAGGCCCTGGATCAGAAAGGCCTCGTGGCGCGCAAGATGTGAAGACTCGCCCACAATAGCTATGTCGCAGGATTGCAGATGGTGCTGGAGCGCCAGATAGTTTGCTGTCGTGCAGTTGATTTGAAAGGAACCGGCTTCCTTGCCCAGCAGCGAAGCTGAGCATGTCGCAAGCTCCGCGACGACAGGGTCCTCCCAGTGGTGGAAGGTGGCATCGGAAGACGCAACTTGGCTGGCGTTATCAATCATCGCTTTGGTCGGCTTCGAAACGAAGTCCGTTCGTAGATCGATCCGGGCGCCGACGCTTGCCTTTGTGAAAAAAAATTCACTCAACGCATCGCTTCCGGAAGAAAAAGTACAATCTGAGGCACTGCGATTATAAGGCATGCGAATCCAAGCATGCATAGAAAAAAAGGGAGAACGCCGACGCATATATCATATATCGATTCATTCGATATTCCACGGATGACAAAGATGTTCATTCCAACAGGCGGGGTTATCTGGCCGATCTCGACTATTACAACGAGAAATATGCCGAACCAGAGCACATTTATATCAAGTGCGGTGATGGCTGGAGCCAGCAACGGAAGGGTCATGACCATCATGGAAAGCCCGTCCATGATGCACCCGAGGACGATAAGGAGCACAAGCACGGCCAGAAGGAAGCCTGTCTGAGACACACCGCTTTCGATGATGAAGCGTGTCACCTCGCGGGAGATGCCGAGATATGCGAAGGCGGATGTTAGTATCTTGGCTCCGGCAATGATGAGCCCGAGCATGCTGATGGTGCGTACTGCGGCATAGAAGCCGTCGATGAGCGGCATTATCCTGCGGGTCAGGAATATGGTGAGGAGTATGGCGCCGAGCACGCCGACCAGGGCGGCTTCGGTGGGGCTCGCATAGCCGCCATACAAAGATACGATGATGGTTGCAGCGAGAAGTAGCACCGGAACGATACGTAGGAAGGATCGGAGACCGTTGGTATCCGGTTGAGCCTGCGAAGTAGGCTCGGATGCATTGACCTTTTGGTTGCGAGCGAAAATCGCGAGTATCAGGCTGAACATAAGGGCCAGCAGCAGGCCCGGCAGGATGCCGGCTATGAATAGCTTGGTGATAGAGGCCTGCATCAGCACGCCGTAGATGATGAGAATGATACTTGGAGGGATGATCAGGCCGAGCGTGGCGGCGCTTGCCAGGGAGCCGACGATCCAGCGGGGCGAATAGCCGAGCGCCTTGAGTTCCGGAATGGATATCTTGCCGATGGTAGCGGCCGTAGCCGCGGAGGAGCCGCAGATGGAGGCGAATATTGTGGATCCGATGACGTTCACGTGGAGGAGGCCGCCCGGCAACAGGCGGGTGACCGGGATGAGGCCTTCGAACAGCATGCGGGCAACGTTGGCCCGCAGCAGAATCTCCGCCATCAGAATGAACAAGGCCAGCGCGAGGAGTTCCGGCGCGGTGACCGCATCCCAGATCGCTACCGCCACGATCCGCTCGACGGGCAGGGACGTGAAGACTTCGAGTGCGATGATCCCACTCGCCGCTAGGGCGAACGGCACAATCACGCCAGACGCCAACAGAGCGAACAGCAGAGCGATCAGCGTGGAGGCGGACAGAAGCATTGATTAATGTCCTCTGCGTGTTGGAAGGGCGGTAACGAGCAGTCGCTCGATCACCGCGAGCAGCAGTATAGCGGTGCCTGTAAATAGCGCCGCCTGAGGGATCCACAGCGGCGTCCGAAGAACCCAGGTCGCGCGTCGGTCTGTCAGGAACGACTCAATCATCATCTTGCCCAGCGCGTAGCAGAGATATGCGGCGATTAACGTCGAGAGTACGAGGGCCAGGATGTACATCCCCCTGCGCAGTCGGCCAGTGGTGAGAGTGTCCACAAGCTCGACGCGGATATGCTCGCCCTTCAGAAAGGCGATCGGCGCAGCGAGGAAGATCACGCCTGCATGGGTGTAGCCCGACCATTCGTTGGCGAACATCGTGGTGAACCCGAACAGATTTCGTCCAAAAAGGTCGAGCGACAAAAGCAGGGTGAGAACGAGCAAGCCAACAGTTGCGGCCACCGCGGCCGAGATAGTCAGCCAGTGCACGATCCGAGAGTAGACACGCATCCTTTGCCCCCATGCAGTCATCGGCCGACCAGTTGGCGGAACGCCGAAATGATCTCCACGGCGGCCGGTCCCATCTGTCGGGAAAGAGGATCCCAGAACTGGAGCGCGTTGGCGCGTAGCGCTGTGATCAATTCCTCGCTGGCAGGCACTTCCACCATGCCGGACTCGACCAGCTGTTTGAGGTTGACTTCGTCCTGCTGCTTGCTGACGTCCCAGAAGGCGGGCCTGACCTCTTCGCAAAGGGCCTCGATGGTCTGCCTATCCTCGTCCGACAGTCCTCGCATGACATTGTTGTTGATGGTCAGCCAATCGACCGCCCAGTTGTGAGCGAAGGGATGGACATAGGTCAGGAACTCCCAAAGCGATCCATCCACCGCCGAAGTCGTGGACGTCGTTACGCCCTCCACGGCTCTGGACGCCAGCGCGGGCACTACATCCGCCCACGGCATCGAGACGGTGACGACCCCCACCGCGTCGTAGTACATCGTCGTCATCGCGTCATTTGTACGGATCTTTTTACCCTGAAGGTCTTCCAACGTCTCGATCTTGTCGGTGGTGAAGACATTCTGGCTCGGCCAAGGCGTCTGATAGCAGAGATACTGGCCGTTTTCCTGGGTCAGCGCCGCCATATGAGGTTCGGCGATTTCGATGAACTGAAGCAGTTCGTCATAGCTCCCGATCAGGTAAGGAATTCCGTAGATGCCGGCTAATGGGGCATCACCCGCCTGCAGGCCGCTATGAAAGCCCGCGGCATCGGCCAGCCCGTCACGGACGCCACGCAGATGATCGGGCCCGGCGATGCCGAGGGAGCCGCCGCTGTGTATAACGAATGTGACGCGACCGTCCGTCCGTTCTTCGACAAGCCTAGCGAACTCCTTTACATTCTTTGTATGAAAATTCCCATCAGGCCACGGGATGGCCAGATTAATATTTGTATTTGCAATCGCCGTCGAGCAAATACTCAGAATTACGGCAGAGGTCGCAGAAAATATTGTAGCGAATCTGCGGACATAAGGCAGATTATTGAATAATCCTACTATCATGTGAGCGCTCCTTAGTGAGTTTTTATGTTGCCGAAACTCCTGCATTTTCAGATATCGGTCTGGAGATCGTCAATGATTATCAATCAGAAGAATGAGGCGCACAACGGAAAGTGATCTGTTGAGCACGGCCGGTGCGCCTTGAACTAAAATTAAGTGTGAATATTGTTGCGACATCGGGTGTGCAAAACGTCGTCGCGAGCTTCGACAGGACCGATCTATAGGGCTTGCATGAGCCACTCATCAGCGTCGAGACACACAATTGGATCATTGCCCGCAGAGGTGGCTCGGGAAATCTGCACAGGGGTTATGAGTGGAGTTTCCGCCTGAACGCGGCATAGATGCCGGGAACAGGAGAGA
>JBHYDY010000047.1:0-30149 GCA_051860465.1 Mesorhizobium sp. | reverse complement strand
AAGCGCTGGGCGATCGAGTGCCTGTTTGGCGATGCCAAGACCCGTGGTCTCAATCTCGAGGACACGCGCCTCACCGACCTGCGCAAACTCGATCTTCTCATGGCGCTCGTCGCCCTGGCTCTCGGCTGGGCCGGACGCGCTGCCGCAGACCTCCTCGGCAACCATTCGCCGCCGCGCAAAAGCCATGGCTACTACGCCAAGTCCTGGTTCCGAACCGGCTTTGACCACATCCGAAATCGTCTCAGATCCAGTCCTCTCGATGCAATCACGCCATGGCACCGGATCACGCCAAAACAGCAAAAATCCCGCAGAGTCGTGTAGTGTGATCGCTCCGCGCACGGCGCAGATGGAAGGTAATAATATCAATGGCTTAGAGTGGAGAAGGTTCGACGTCAGTCCCGTTCCCTCCGCCACTTGCCCTCGTGTACGACCCGGAGACATGGGTGACAGTTTGTACCTAAGACATGGGTGACAACCTCGTGCCGAACGGGTTGTCGATGGTCTGCAAGGTCCTCTGTTCCAGGTCGATGGTGTATCGAGCCTGACATTTGGCATCGTGCAGATCGAGAGCCTCGGTCTCATTGCCCGGCGGTCAGAAACTGGGAATCACCGAAGTCGACGACGGCATTTGGCTCGTCTCCTTCATGCACTATGATCTGGGCACCGGCAATGATAAGGCCGATCCCGATCAGATCCAGTCCTTCCCCACGGGCCGCCCCACCCAACATCGGTAGTCGCCGCCAGGCGAACCAGACGATCAGCGCCCCGAAGGGAAGGTTCACCAGCAACGCCGCGCGCCACGTTGCCAGTTCGATCAGGATGCCGCCGGGCCCGGGGCCCACTGCGGCGCCAAGAGCGCCAACACCGCTCCACATGCCGACAATCGCCGTGCGTTTCTCAGGCGGGAACGCGCCAAGGATCAGGGCGAGCTATGCAGGTGTATCGAGCCTGACATTTGGCATCGTGCAGATCGACAAGCCGACCCGCGGGCACCAACAGCGCCGCGCAAAGGATCGTATGGGCGTTGAGAACCCATGACAGGTCCGATGGCGATGCTTCTGCGAAAGACTGACGCAGCGCCGGAAATGCCGCCACAGCAATCGTATCATCGACCGAGACCAGAAATACCGCTGCGCTGCAGACGGCAAAGACGACCCATGGGTTCACGACTGTCATCGTCTCAACCTCTGGTCGCTGGGGCGTTAGCACCCTGTGCCGAGTTACGTATGTTTTTCTTGCCGATCATGCCCTTCATGATGATGCCCATCACCCGCACTCGGCCCCAGCGGGGCAGCATTGCCAGTGACCAGCCCAGGAACTTCGCCATGAACCCCGGCCTGACCGTAGTCCGGCGCCCCAGGGCTGCAAGTGCGCTGCGGGCGACCATTTCTGGCGTGGCGGCCTGCCCCATCTGCATGCCCGCGCGGGCGGCAAAGCCGGTGCCGACCGGGCCTGGGGCGACCGACAGGACACTCACGCCATGGGGGCGCATCTCTGCCGCGATGCCCTCGGCAAAGCTTTGCACAAAGCCTTTCGTGGCCGCATAGGTGGCAGACAGCGGCGCGCCGTTGAACCCCACGAGCGAGCCGAACAGCACGATCCCGCCGCGCCTCGAAGCCGACATGCGCTGCCCGAAACCGTAGGACAACTCCACGACCGACCGGCAGTTCAGGTCAACCATGTTGATCTCGGAGGCCCTGTCCTGGTCGAGGAACGGCCCGATGGACCCAAAGCCCGCCGCGGCCACGACAAGGCCCACGGGCGTGCTTTCCGTGAGCGACATCAGTTCTGGCACAGCGGAGGGATCGGACAAGTCCATTGCCAGAACGCGCACGTCCACGCCAAAACGGGTGCCCAGGTCCATTGCCAGTTCCTGCAACGCGGCGTCCCGCCGCGCGACAAGGATCAGATCGAAGCCCTGCTCGGCGAGTTGGGCGGCAAAGGCGCGACCGATGCCGTCGCTGGCCCCCGTGATCAGGGCGGCGGGGCCGAAACGGCGCATCAAGGCGCTTTGGTTATTCGGAGTTTTGGTCATCGGGCGCGCTTTCTCGGTAGGTTGGGGCCTGTGGCGTTGGGGTCATTCGCCCGCAAGGCGGAGCGGCGTTGCGTCGGATTGGCGGGTGGTATCGCGGCCTGCTGTCCGCACTTGCCGGGGCAGGGTCAGGGCGAACATCTGCGGCGTGAAGGCGAAGGCGAGCGTGACCGACAGCGCGACACCGCCCGCCACCGACATGGCGAAGGGCGGCCAGAAGCCACCGCCGCCAAGGATCAGCGGCAGGAAGCCGCCAAAGGTCGTTATCGTGGTTGAGGTGATGTGGCGGGCGGAGCCTGCCACCACATCAACCATCGCCGCGCGGTCGCCTGCACTGGCCTTCGCATCTTCCTGCAGCCCTGACAGCACGATCAGCGCGGCGTTGATCGACACCCCGACGGAGCCGATCACGCCGATGATCGCATTGATCCCGAACGGATAGTCGAAGATCGCCAGCGCCAGCATCGACAGACCCGCCGACAGGCCCGCCACCGTGAAGGCGATCAGCGTCAGGCGGAAGGAGTTGAACGTCATCACCACGACGGCAATCGACAGCGTGATGATCAGCCCCAAGGGGGCGATCAACGCATCGACCGTGCTGTTGCGCGCATCGGAGTCGCCGCCTGTTTCAAGCCGGATGCCCTGTGGCGGGGCGTAGCCCGCCGCCTCCAGCACCGCCATCGCCTCGGCGAGCGCCACGGCGGGCAGGATGCCGGGCATCAGGAAGGCCTGCACGGTGTTCACCCGCTCGCCGTTGCGCCGGGTGATCGTGCTTTCCGACGGCTCCAGCCGCAGCGCGCCCAGCGTGGACAGCGGCACGGCGGGGAACTGGCCTGCACCCGCGACCTGCATTGACCCCGGCGGCAGGATCGGCATGTCGCCGATCGCCACCGGATCACCGCGCAAGCCCGCGCCGAGGCGCACCCGCACGGGCAGTTCCTCGGTCCCTTCCAGCAGCGACCCGCCGGTGACGCCTTCCAGCCCCGCCTCCATCTGCCGGGCGACCTGGCCCAGATCGAGGCCCAACAGACGTGCACGGGCCTCGTCGACCTCCAGCGTCAGCTTGGGCGAGCCCCCGGCAATGCCGGTGCGGACCATGGCCACCGTGGACACCTCGGCCAACAGCATCCGCAGGTCGTCGCCCGCGCGGCGCAGCGCGTCGATGTCCTGACCTACGAGGCGCAGCTCCACCGGCGCATTGACCGGCGGGCCTTGGGTCAGGCTGCGGATCACGAAGCGCGCTTGCAGGAACGCGGGAGGCAGATTGGCCTGAAGGTCGCGCAGCAGCCGCTCGGTGGCAGTGGGCGATGCCGTGCGGATCAACGCCTGTGCGAAGGCCGGGGCCTGATCGCGGTCGCCGACCATATTGTAGTAGAAGGCCGGGGCAGACCGGCCCGCGACCCATGCCACATCGAGGATATCCGCCTCGGCCGTCAGCCTCGCGTCGATCTCGCGCAACACGCGCATCGTCTCGGTGATGCCGGTGCCGGGGGGCAGGTCCACTTCGATATGGAACTGGTCGCGGTCCACACCGGGAAAGAACTGCGGCGTCAGCGTCGGCAGCGACAGGAAGCCGATCACCGGCAGGACCAGCGACAGCGCCACGGTCCGGAGCGGGTTGGCCATCGACAGGGCCAGCAGGACGCGAAAGCCGCGCATCAGCGGGCCCTCGCGCGTGGGCGCACCATCGCCCAGGCGCAGCCAGCGCCCGGCAATGGCAGGCGTGATCGTGACGGCCACAGCAAAGGACCAGGCCAGCATCACGATCACGGAAATCGCGATCGAGCCGACGAAATCCCCAGCCGGGCCGGGCAGCAGCAGAAGCGGCAGGAAGGACAGGATCGTGGTGATGGTCGAGGCAGCAAGCGGCATGGTCAGCCGCCGCACGGACCCCGCGACGGCATCCAACCTTGAAAGCCCCTCACGCAGACGCTTGCCCACCTCGTCCGTCATCACGATGGCGGCGTCGACCAAGAGGCCAAGCGCCACGATCAGGCCGGTCACGCTCATCTGATGGATCGGCACCGCAAGCGCGTTCAGCGTGGCAACGGAGGCGAGCGAGACGACCGGCAACACCATCGCCACGATCAGCGCCTCCCGCCAGCCAAGGGTCACGAAAAGGACCGCCACGACCAGAACAACGCCGACAAGCATGTTCATGCCAACCTCGGCCAGACGCTCCAGCGTATAGCGGCTCTGGTCGAACACGGTCTCGATCGCCAGGCCCCAGGGCAGAGCTTCGGCCTGTGCATCGACAGCGGCCTGGATGCCGGTCATCCAGCGGTCGACCTGCAGTCCCACGCTCAGTTTGGCGGATACCAGAATTGCGGGTTGGCCCTGAAACAAAGCGGCCTCGGCCAGCGGCAGGCGAGGGCCGCGGGTGATCTTGGCCACATCGCCCAAAAGCGTCACGCGGCCCGCTGCATCCTCGCGCAGGACCACCGCGCGCAGACGGTCGAGCGAGGTGATCTCGCCCGTGATGCCCAGCACCAGATCGGTCTCGTCGCCGCGCAGGCGGCCCGCCTGCACCTTGGCGTCGGCGGCCCGGATGGCGGCCGACACCTCATCGGCGGTCAGGCCAAGGGCGGCCGTCCGGTCGGGGTTGAGCGTAACCAGAACCTCCTCCTCCGGCAGCCCGTGCAGGTCGACCAGACTGGTGCCCGGCACACGGCGCAGCCGGTCGGCCAGCGCCTCCGCCTCGCGCGCGGCGCGGGTCAGGCTGAAGCCGTCGGGCAGGGTCAGGGCAAAAATTGCCGCGTAGCCGCCCGCGCCGTCGCTGTCGAAATCGGGCTCCAGAACCCCCGCCGGAAATTCCCGCTGCGCATCGGCGACCGCATCTCGGACCTGTGCCCAAAGTTGCTCGATGGTCTCGGGCGGGACGGTTTCGATCAGTTCGACCGAGATGACCGAGATGCCGGTGGCCGAGGTCGAAGACACCTCGGCAATCTCGGGTATCGTGCGAAGCTCTGTCTCGATCTTGGCGGTCACCAGCGCCTCGACGCGGGCCGGATCGGCCCCCGGAAAGACGGTGGTGATCGTGGCGAAGATGTTGGTGATGGTGGGGTCTTCCTGCCGCCCGATGGACACAAGCGCGGACATGCCCGCCGACAAGATCACCAGAAGCGCCAGCATCACGAGGCGTGGTTGACGGAAAAACAGCGTATCCATGCCCGTCACTCCACCTGTGCCAGAACTAGCTGGCCTGGGGCAACGCGGTCCGGAGCCTCGGCCACGATTCGCGCGCCGGGGGGGAGCGCGCCGCGCAAGAAGACGCGCGCGCCGTCGCTATGGATGACCTCGACCGCTGCAGGCAGGGTGCGGTCGCCCTCGGCCGTGGCCTCAACCGCCATCACCGACCACGACCCGCGCGCACCTTCGCGCAAAGCGCTCAGCGGTGCCCAGAACCCGGGATCCTCAACCCTCTGCGTGAGCAGAAGCGCGATCGTGTCGCCCAGTACTGGCTCGGAACCTTCGGGCAGCGTCACAACGACCGACCTGCTGCGGGTATTGGGGTCAAGATCCGGCCGGATCTGGCGGATTGTGGCCATCAGTTCCACACCGCCCATCTCGAGAGTGACAGTGCCCCCCACCGCCAGCCCGGCGGCCAGTTCAGGCGGCAGACCGACCCGGGCGCGGGCGGGGCTTGTGTCAAACAGGACCAGAACGGCCTGGCCCGCGGCCGCCGTCTGTCCGGGATCGGCCATGCGCGCGCCGATTCGGGCGGGATAGGGCGCTATCAGCACGGACTTTTCCAGTCGCACATCGACGCCCGCAATACGTGCGCGGATAGCCGCCATCCCGGCCTCGGCGCGCGCCAGCGTCAGACGCGCATCGTCCTTTGCCGCGACCGAGCTGAAGCCGCGTTCCGTCAGCGCGTCGCTGCGCGCCAACGTCAGCCGGGCCAGTTCAGCGTCAGCCGCCAAGGCCGCCAGTTCCGCATCCAGCGCCGCGCGTTCCGGGGTGAGAGCGCTGGTGTCCAGCCGGGCCAGCACAGTGCCCGCGGCGACGACATCGCCTTCCTCAACCAGCACTTGCGTGATGCGCCCGCCCAGTTCGAACCCCAGATCGGTCCGCGCCGCGGCCTCCACCTGGCCGGTGAAGCGGCGGGTGACGGTGTAGCCCGGCGCCAGGTCTACCGACATGACACCGACCGAAGTCCGTGGGGCCGCGACACCGGGGGCGGCATCACCCTCTGCTGCGATTAGCGAAAACCCGCCGACAACGGCTGCGGCGGCAGCCCCGCAAACCATGAGCGTCACGGTCACGGTCAGAACCCGACCAAGCGCCGTTCGAAAACCTGATGCTGTACGCTTGGTCATGGGTGGAATGCTCCGATGAAGTTAGATTCACTTACATATGTTAGAATCGCTCACTTTGGCAAGTGACATTCGTTCATGCTTGATCAACATCACTGACTGGTGGGTTTCACGGGCGGGTCTCACCGGTCGGGCAGCAGGTGAATCCGCTGCTCGAACGTCATCGAGATGGACGAGGGGCGCAAAGGAACACGGATCAGATCGCCCCCCATGAATGGGGCGACTTGATCGGCAAACGCCGTGCTTTCGATCCAGCCGTCCTGGCCGCCGAGCAGTACAAAGTGGTTTTCGTCGATGTCGCCCATGTCGGACAGGTGCCGCGCCTGCGCGCCGAACATCGTCAGATGCGGCTGGTCGGTGAGGTCATGCGCGGTTTTCAGGATCGTTTCGCGACTGCCCGAGATCGGCAACGTTGCGGTGTCATAGCGGCGCCCGATGAGGGGCAAGTTGCCCAAGACATGGGTGACGCGCAGCCGGTGCAGGTCGCCCCACCGCGTGGCGTCTGTAGCGACGATTGCCGCGGGGCGCAGTGCGCGGATCAGCACCTGCGCGCGCGTCTCTGGCGGCAACAGGGCCAGATCCTCGGTCGGAAACAGCGGAACGCGGCCAAGGGCGGCATAGGCTTCCCATTCGTCTCCGCGCCCAAGGGCGTCGTAGGTGAGGAGCACAGGGCGTTGATGAAGCTCTCAAAAATCGCAGGGGCCTCGGCGTCCGCATGGTACGCCCCGTCCCACGCCAGCAGAGCGTCGCGTGCCTGTTGTTCGGGCAACGCCCGCAGCGGCAAGGCGCGCAGGTCGGATGCGACCGACGCCAAGAACACCACAGCCACGGGAGACACCACATCGAGCTGAATCTCGGCCAGATCGCGCAGGCTGGCTTGCGGCCATCCAGCGAGAAGCGCGTTCAGCCGCCTGATCCGTTCGTCCTGAGGAAAGATCCCGCCGAAGGGGCGCTGCCCGTCCGGCGCGGGGCGATTGTTGACGGACGCAATGAAGCCTTCTTGCGGATTCATCGCATGGGGCAGGTCACGGCCATCCCAGACCCTGCGCCAATCGTGATCCGATTGTGTGGGCGAGGTGATGATGTCGAACCCCTGACCCGGTGCGCGCGCCGGCACGCGCGCCGCGGTCACGGCACCTACATTTCCAGCATCATCCGCCGCCAGAAAGGTCAGTGGCGGAAAGGCGAAGCCACCGACTGCCGCGCGAAACTCGGGCACGCTGCGGGCGCGCATGGCGTCCAGCAGCGCGGTCGTCTCGTCGGTGACGGTATGGCCCGTCCAGCGCACCGCGAAGGTCCCCTCGGTTTCCGACAGAAGATCAAGGTTGGACAGGATCGGGCCATAGGGCGTCGGTCGCGTCACGCGGCGCGCATCGGGCAAGAGCCGCACGCCAATGCGATGCCGGGTCTCGGAGATCAGGGCAGGGTCCAGCCCGCTCACATCGACCAATTGGCTGGTGCGCGCCCGCAGATTGGTGCCACCCCAGGCCAACCGCTCGTTTCGGCCAAAGGCGAAGACTGGCGTTCCGGGTACCATCATCCCCACCAGATTATGGCTGGGCGACCTGAGGCCGGCCACGATCCAGGCATTCGAAAAGATGAAGGCAAGGTGCGGGTCGCTGGCGATCAGGGCGGCACCGGTGGCACTTCGCTCCGGCCCGACCACCATGCTGTTGGACCCCGATCGTCCGGTCAGCGCCGCCAGTTCCGCAAATCCGGCAAGGACCGGGCGCTCGGCGAACGGCATGGCCTCTGGCTACGCGGCGACAGCTTGCGCGCCGCCCGGATCCCCTTGGAGGATTCGCAAGGCAAGCCGGTCCCGCAGATCGGCATCTGGGATCGACAAGATGCGCAGCAGGAAATCCCAATTCAGGACGATGCCCGAAACGCGCCCCAAAGCAATCGAATCCTGCGCGGTCCACAGCTCCCAGTCGCGCCGTCCCCATCGGTTTCCGCGACGACGAAGGGGACCTGATGGTCGTCCCAGTGGATCGTCACCGGCCGCTCAATGGGCATGCCCGCTGTCGGAAAGGCCTGTAAGCGCCCTTCCAGCCGCGTCACCGGTGGAAGCAGTGTGAGGACCGAGCAGGCGACAAGCAGCCCTGTGCCGAGAAGAGCGAGCGTTGAGGCCGCGACTGTACGCGCTCTCATACGACGCGCCCCCGATCCAGCCAGATCGCATGGACCTCTGACCAGTCAGGCGCCTGCTGCGCAAGATATCCGACCACTTTACCGGTCGCGATACTGGGAAACAGACGCATGGCCTCAAGATGCGGACCCGCAGTCAGATAGGCCCTCATGGCGTCCTTGTCGGTCCAGACCGAAAGCGTGTGATGAACGCCGTTGATGGTGCGCGCATCGGCGGAGATGTTGCCGGGTGCATTGCGCGCTTGCACCATGGATTTCATCGCATGCGACCAGAAGGACGGGATGTGCCAGACCCGCCGCACCTGCAATCCGGTGATGGAGACATAGACATCCTGTCGCATCGGGCGGTCCTTTCAGGGCCAAGCGGTGTCACCCCGCCCGCGGGATGCAGGCGAGCGGATTTGGGGCGAGAGACGCTGCCGTTAGGAACTATCGGGATGCGCAGAATCCAGAGGCAGGAACCTGCACTTGTAAAGATATGTGAGAGGTGCTAACTTTCGTCAAGAAGAAAGTGAATGCTACTCACTTTTCTGGAAGGCCCAGTCAGCATGTCGAACGAACCGTCCGCACCACCGGCCACGGCAACCGTGACGCCCAAGGCCGCCTATCACCATGGTGACCTGCGCGCCCAACTGATCGCGGCCGTGCGGGAACTGGTCGAGGCGCACGGCCCGGATGGCTTCTCCGTTGCGGAGGCCGCACGCCGCGCCGGCGTCAGCTCCGCCGCGCCCTACAAGCACTTCAAGGATCGTCACGAGATTCTGCGGGGGGTCGTGAGCGAGGCGATGGACCGGTTGCGCGCCGCCATGGAAGCGGGAGCTGCAGCCCATCCTCATGGTTCGCTCGAAGCCGTCGCAGCGGTCGGGCTGGCCTATGTCGATTTCGCCCGTGCCGAACCGGGGGTGTTCCGGCTGGTCTTTGGCCTGACGGAAGGGCACGAGAACGCCCCCGATCTGCTGGCCAAGGGCGAAGGCTGCTTTGGCGTGGTCGTGCAGGCCGTTGCCGCCTGCCTTGGCCTGCCTCCCTTCGATCCGGATGTTCAGCGACGCGCCTACATGCTGTGGTCCTTCGTCCATGGCCACTCGTTCCTGACCATCGACATGAAGCACAAGGTCGCCAGCGCCGAGATCGACGATTGGGACTATCTGATGACCATCAGCCGCGCAATTCTTGCATCGGCAGCGAGGGCATGACGCCGGGGCAATGCCGGTGGTCCCGTTTCAGCTTGAGACGGGTCGCCGTTGCAGCGCCCCGGATGAATCCGAACGCTGTCAAGAACATCGTGCACCGCGTTCGGCGGGCCAGCGGCGGGTCAGGTGTGACCGTCGGCGAGATTGTTCGTGCGATGGAACCATCCGTATTCTGGCTGCGGGGCTTTTGGTGCGGGATGGTGTGCTGGTTGCGTTCGGATTGGGTGGGTTCGGGTTTGCTATCTTCCGAATCGTGAAGCTAGTTGGCGATGTTGTTTTCCGGATCTCTGGCCACCGCGCGCGGGAGGCGCTCGTCGATCTGGCCCGCATTCCCGATCCCGAGGCATGGCTCACCAACCGCATCGGACCACTCGCCAGCTGCGAGATCCGGCATGTCGAAAGCGTTCCCACAGATGCGCCTGAACCGTCCGACTAGCGCAGCCGGATGGATCGAACTTCGACACCCTTTCGGCCGCTGCCAAGCCTCACGAGAACGTTCTGGCCAGCCTCGAGCGAGGGCATCCCGCTGCGCGTCAATGCGGTTGCGTGGACAAACACGTCGCCGTCGTCGGTCGTGATGAAGCCGAAGCCCTTGATCGGGTCGTACCGTTTGACGATGCCGACGCTCTCCGTTTCCTTCAGGTCTGTCCGGCCAGGAGGTTCTGAAGCAGGGGTGACTGGTTGTCTCCGAACAGCCTCAGCAGCGAGGCTTACAGAAAGGACTTCGGCCACCTGTGGACCCTTGGGGCCGATTTCTGTCCTGATCCTAAGGCGCGAGCCTTCGGAAAGATCGCTGTACCCTGCGGCCTGCAGGCGTGAGCCGTGAAGAAAGGCATCGGATCCGTCGCCCAGCCGCACGAAGCCAAAGCCCTTGGCGTCATTGAACCAAAGCAGCTCGGCATCCTCGGCCGGGCTGGCTGACGCCTCAGCGGTCCTTGTTGACCACACCGGCGCTTTCCGTTGCTGGAAATATCTGGGTTCGGCATCGTCATCGCTGCCATAGCCCTCGTCGCCGCTGCTCCGCGACTGACGATGATCTCGATACCTGCCCATTCTCGCACCGGCTACATAGGAACCGGCGCTGTTTATAGCCGAGATTGATCCCGGATCAACAAACTTCCTCTGTATCGCAGTCCGGAAAAATCCGAGCCGACACGGCCGTCGCATGCGATGGAAAATCAGCCGGTCTTCCGCTGTGAGGGCATGCAGTATCACGCACGCGCTCGATCGCCGGCCGCCTGATCGAGGAAGGCATCATGGGCCTGAGCCCGAGCGAGCCGACGCTCGACCAGATCGAACGGCTGCGCAGACGATTTCGCGAAGCGACATTGGCGCTCACCGAATGCGATCGGAACAACCGCTTCGATCCGGGTCGCGGGTCGAGCCACCTGGTTCACCGTGTGATCTGCACCGACGAGGACACGCGGTCCTGGTCGAATG
This sequence comes from Mesorhizobium sp., assembly GCA_051860465.1. GTDB lineage: Bacteria > Pseudomonadota > Alphaproteobacteria > Rhizobiales > Rhizobiaceae > Aquibium. The sequence continues at coordinate 19,023 of JBHYDY010000047.1, read as the reverse complement.
CCGACAATCGCCAACCTGCGGGTGGGGCTCAACGCGCTGGTTCAAGTGTTTCCGATATGCGGCGTCGGATCTGGGCGGGCTGGCAGGCCGCTAAAGGTGAGCAAGTCGGCGCCCGAGTCGCCGCGGTTGGCCGTCGCGCTTGCTGTCGCTAAAGCTTGGATGGCTTCCGCGACCGCATCCGCGATCGGGCATTGGCCCGGACTGCAGGCGGCGCGGTCGAAGTCGGCTTGGTTCCGCGCCAGGGTTCCCGCTTCCCACGGAACGGCATTCAATCTTGAAAAGCAAAAATTCGAGACCCCGGCGGAGCGCCAGGTCTGCAGCCGTCCGACCTTGAACGGAATCGCGGCCCGGAGGTGAGACGTCGCGGACTACCTGCCGTGATGTCGATATGTGGAATTGTGCGTTTGCATATTCAGTGAGCACATATCAATATTTATGCAATCGCGAGTTGGCCAACTGCATCTCCAAATGGCAGCCTCTGTGTCCACGTTTTCCAACGTGCCGACGCTGCTGCGGCATTTCCCGAAGAATTCGCCGATCGGGTGTTGCCAACGGCTAACGTTGCTTTAACATGCCGAATACCACAAACTCACATAACACCACATAAAGGGGAACGACTGAAATGAGTGAGGTAAGCAGACGCAGTTTCCTGTCGGGGGCCGCAGCGCTCGGGGCAGGCGCGGGCATGATGCATCTCAACCCGCACTTCCTGGTTTCGCCCGCGCTGGCGCAATCCTCGCAGCCGCTCATCTTCCTGTCGGCCGAGAACATCACCGGCAACTGGGACACGACCGCCCACACGACGCTTTCGCAGAAAAACATCGAAGGCTTCGTCATGGGCTTCCTGAGCCGCACGCCCATGACCGTCGAAAAGCCCGACGAGGTCATCTATGAACTCGCCACCAGCATCACGCTGCTCGACCCGAACCGGCTCGAGATCAAGCTGCGCGAAGGCGTGAAATTCCACGACGGCAAGGACTTCAAGGCCGAGGACGTCAAGGCGACCTTCGAATACGGTTCCCAGCCCGATCGTCCGGCCCAGTGGTATCCCGGCCCGACGGAGACGCTCACCATCACCACGCCCGACGACTACACCGTCATCGTGGACACGACGAAGGGCGGCTATCCGGCGCATCTGTTCATCTTCCTGGCGTCCTACCTGCCGATGCTGTCGGCCGACGACATTGCCAAGGGCCCGACCGGACCCCTGTCGCAGCGCCTGAATGGCACCGGCCCGTTCAAGTTCGTCGAACAGCGCGGCAACGACACGATCCTGGAGGCTTACGAGGACTATTTCCTCGGCGCACCGAAGATCCCCAGCATCAATTTCAGCTTCGTCGGCGATTCCACCACCAGAATGCTGTCGCTGATGAACGGCCAGGCGTCCGTCGTCGAACGCCTCGAGCCCGAGCAGGTGACGACCCTGCAGGGCAATGAGAACGTCAAGATCTCCAGCGTGGTATCGGTCGAGAACAAGTACCTCTGGTTCCGCTGCTCGAAGCCTCCCTTCGACAACCCGCTGGTGCGCAAGGCCGCATGCCACGCCATCGACCGCTCCATGCTGCTCGAAATCCTGGGCGAGGCCGGGCATGCGTCGGCCAACTACGTGTCGCCGGTCAAGTTCGGCTACATCGACCTGGAGAACTACCCCGAATACGATCCGGAAAAGTGCCAGGCGCTGCTGGCCGAAGCCGGTTACCCCAATGGCGAGGGCCTTGAGCCGCTCGAATACATCACCTCGGTCGGCTTCTACCCGAAGACCAAGGAATATGGCGAGGTCATCACGGCCTTGTTGCAGGAGCAGGGTTTCCCGGTGACGCTGTCCGTGCTCGAGATCGCCGCGTGGAACGAGCGCCTCTACGACCGTCCGGGCGGTGGCCCCGGCCATATGGTGGATTGCGGCTGGTCGACCGGCTCGCCCGAGCCCGACCTCGTCCTGCGCACGCACTTCCACTCATCGTCGAAGCGCATCACCGGCATCGTCGACGCCGAAATCGACGCCAGCCTCGACAAGGAACGCAGCGCGCCGACACTCGAGGAACGCAAGGAGATCCTGCAGACCGAGACAATGCCGATGCTCGCCGACAAGGTTCCGGCCCTGTCGCTGTTCACCTCGGTGATGATCCACGCGTTGGACAAGTCGCTCGAAGGCCTGTTCATCTATCCCGACGGCTCCATGGACGCCTCCAAGGCCACCCTGGGCTGACCGGCGAACCGGCTGGCAATCGCGTGACGGGGGGAACCGCCCCCGTCGCGTGAGTCCCGATCTCGTGCGCGGAACTGGTCCGCGCGCGGACGGTCGGATTGCGTGACATACCTGCGGGAGTGGCGATGTTCGTCCTCAGCTTTCTCGTGCGCCGCCTTGCCCAGGGCGCGCTGATCATCTTCCTGGTCACTCTGCTCATTTTCACGCTGCTGCGCGTGGTGCCCGGCGATCCGGTGCGGCTGATGGCGGGCGGCATGGCCCCGGAAGCGCTCATCGAGCAGATCGCCGAGGAGATGGGCCTGCGCGACCCGATCCTGGTGCAATTCGGCCGATACATGACCGGCGTCGTCCAGGGCGACCTCGGCCAGTCCTTCGTGCGGCCGGCGAGCGGCGCCTCCACCGGCGGCTCCAGTTTCGGCGACGCGACGCGCGGCGAGCGGGCAGAGGTGCTGACGCTGATCGCCGATACGCTGCCGATGACGCTGCAGCTCGCCTGCCTCGCCATCGTCTTCGCTCTGGTCTTTTCCTTTCTCGTCGGCATTCCCGCCGGCCTGGCGCCCGGGCGATGGCCCGACAGGGTCGCCTTCTACATATCCTCGATCTTCATCTCGCTGCCGAACTTCTGGCTGGCGATCGTGCTCGCGCTCCTGCTGTCTGTGAAGCTCGGCTGGCTGCCGGCAATCGGCTATCGCGGCTTCGCCTACACCATCCTGCCCGCCATCGTCCTGGCCATCGAGCTGGCGCCGGTGCTCATCCGCACGCTGACAGGATCGATCGCCGCCGTCATGCAACAGCCGTTCATCGCGGTCGGGCGGGTGCGGGGGCTAAGCCACCGGCGCATCGTCTACGCCCACGCATTGCGCAACGCATCGGTACCGCTGCTCAACCTGCTCGGCGTCCAGATTTCGGGCCTGCTCGGCGGCGTGCTCGTCGTCGAGTTCATCTTCGACTATCCCGGCCTTGGCCTCCTGACCATCAATGCGGTGCTGCAACGCGACTTCCCGCTCATCCAGGGCATCGCCATCGTGACCAGCGCCATATTCGTCCTCATCAACATCGCGGTCGACCTGATCGCCACATGGATCGACCCGAGGCTTGAATACTGATGAGCGTCGCGAACACCGAACTGAAGCTTGCGCCCGCCGCCGAAGTCTCCCAGCGCGGCGCGTCGATCTCGCGGCGCATCTGGAAGGCGGCCTTCGAATCCTACGAGTTCCGCATCGGGCTCGTCCTCTTCACCGTGCTGGTTGCCGCGGCACTTCTCTACCCGGCGTTCAGCGGCATCGACCCGACCAAGATGAACGTCTCCGGGCGCCTGCAGGCGCCGCCGTTCCTCGGCGACAAATGGAGCTGGGCTGCTCCGCTTGGAACCGACCAGATCGGACGCGACATGCTGGTGCGCAGCCTGGTCGGCCTGCGCTATTCCCTGTTGATCGGTCTTTCCACGGTCGTGCTCATGCTCATCATCGGCTGCTCGCTCGGCACGTTGGCCGGCTATTACGGCGGCAAGATCGACATGATCATCATGCGCATCACCGACGCGCAACTGTCGATCCCGATGATCATCCTGGCGATTACCGTACTGGGTGTATCGCGGCCGACCATCCCGGCGATCATCCTCGTTCTCGGCCTGTCGAGTTGGCCGGTCTACGCGCGCGTGACCCGAAGCGTGGTCATGACCGAGCGCAAGAGCGAATATGTAAGGGCGGCTCTGGTCAGCGGCGCCTCCAACTTCCGCATCATGACGCGCCTCTTGGCGCCGCTGGTGCTGCCGCCGATCATCTTCGTGTCGGTGCTCGACGTCGCGCGCATGATGATCTTCGAATCCATCCTCGGCTTCATCGGGCTCGGCGTGCAGCCGCCCACGCCGACCTTCGGCAACATCATCGCCGACGGCCGCAAATACCTTCTCAACGCCTGGTGGATCGCCACCATGCCCGGCGTGTTCCTGTGCCTCACTCTGACCAGCATCAACCTCATGGGCGCATCCCTGGAGCGGGCGCGCAACCGTATCTACGGAGGCGCCCTGTGAGCCAGAACCCCGTCCTTTCGGTTCGCAATCTCGGCGTCGAGGTGATGACCTCATCAGGCCCGCAGCCGATCATCCGCGACGTCAGCTTCGACCTCGCGCCGCGCGAGATCGTCGGCATCATCGGGGCGAGCGGCGCAGGCAAGACCGTCCTGTCGCGCGCCCTCGTCAACTGGATCGATCCGCCGCTGCGCATCGCGTCCGGATCGGTGCTCTACAAGTCGGAGAACATCCTCGACATCACCACACGCCGGCTGAAGAACCTGCGCAAGGAAATAGCCTATGTCGGCGCCAATCCGATGGGCGCGCTTGATCCGACGCTTCCCGTGGGCCGCCAGATCGTCGAGAAGCTGCGCTCGGTGATGCCCGAGACCGACGCTGACCAGGGGCGCAAGCGCGTCATCGAACTGCTGGAGGCGGTGCGCATCCCCTCGGCGGCGGCCCGGTACCACGAATATCCCTCACAGTTCTCCGGCGGCATGATGCAGCGCGCGCTGATCGTCGACGCGCTCGTCAGCAATCCTGCCTTCCTCGTCGCCGACAATGTCACCCAGCCGCTCGACGTGACCGTCGCCGCGCAGGTGCTTCGCCTGCTGCGCGAACTGACCGAGCGTTTCGACACCGCCGTCGTCTTCGTTTCCTCCTCCCTGCCGACGGTCAACGAAGCCGCCGACCAGGTCCTCGTCCTGGCCGAAGGCCGGATCGTCGAGAGGCAGACGCCAAGGCAATTGGTCGAGGCCCCCCAGCACCCCTACACGCTGCAGCTGATCAGCCAGATTCCGCGGATCTGGAACGGCGCGCCCGTTGTGGAACCGCGCGGCGTCACCGGCGCCGAACCGATCATCAGCATCCGCGAGGCGACCCGGACCTACCGCGTGCGAAAGCGCGGCACCTTCGCCGGCCACAGCAATGTGCGGGCCGTGCGCAACGTCACTTTCGATGTCCGCCCGGGCGAGAATTTCGGCGTCGTCGGTGAATCCGGCTGCGGGAAGTCCACCCTGATGCGGCTCTTGAGCCGGCTGGAACTGCCCGACAGCGGCGTGGTGCTGTGCTACGGCGAGGACATCTCGAAGCTCTCCGGCAAGTCGCTTCTGAAGTTCCGCCGAAACTTCCAGCTGGTTCTGCAGGATCCGTTCAACTCGCTGCCCCCGCGCACGACCATCGGCGCGATGCTGGAAGAGCCGCTGCGCATCCATCGCCTGGGCAATTCCAGGACGATCAGGGAGCGTGTGCTGAAGGTCATGGCGGAAGTCGACCTGCCGTCGCACCTCTACGACGAGCTGCCGCTCGGCCTCAGTGCGGGACAACGCCAGCGCGTCAATGTCGCCCGCGCCATGGTGCTGGAGCCGAAGGTGCTGATCATGGACGAGACGCTGTCGTCGCTCGACCAGACCGAGCAGTTCAAGCTCCTCGCCCTGTTCCAGAAGCTCCAGGAGGAGCACGGCCTCACCTACGTCTTCATCTCGCACGACCTGGCGATGGTTCGCCGCGTCTGCGACCGGGTGGCGGTGATGTATCTGGGCGAGGTGGTCGAAATCGCCGACAATGAACGGCTTTTCTTCGATCCCGGCCATCCCTATACCAAGGCGCTGCTCAGCGCCGTGCCGACGCTGGAGGAGCGCCGGTACAAGCCCGAGGATTGCCTGCTCGAAGGCGAGCCGCCAAGCCCGATCGATCTGCCGCCGGGTTGCAGTTTCGCCAGCCGCTGCCCGCACGCCTTCGGGCGCTGCCGCGTCGAGAGCCCGTCGCTCACCGTGCACGGCAAGCATGGCATGGCGGCCTGTTTCCTGGTCGAGAAATCGCCCGCCGCGGTGGCCAGCTGACACGAGGCGACCGTGGATGGGAGGACAGCACATGGTTGAGAAAGCAACCCGGATATCACAACGCGCCGTCGCCGCGATCACCATGCGCGAGTGGGCGTGATGATCGAGCCCGAACTGCGCCTCCACCACATCATCGCCGAGCTCGAATTGCAGGGCCGCGTCTCCGTCCAGGAACTCGCGGACCATTTCCAGGTCAGCCGCGAAACCATCCGGCGCGACCTCAAGCAGCTGGAGCTGGAAGGCCGCGCACGGTGCGTCTATGGCGGGGCGGTCATGCCGCGCCGCGACGGCGACGAACCGATCGCGGACCGCATGCGCGTCAATGCGCGGGAGAAGGCCAGGATCGGAGCCGCCGCCGCCACTCTGTTGAAACACGACCTCAAGATCTTCGTCGATGCCGGCACGACAACGCTCGCTCTGGCCAGGCATCTGGTCGGCCTGTCGAGCGTGACCGTCTATACGAACTCGCTCGACATCGCCGAACTGCTCTGCCGCGCGGGTGCGCCTCAGGTCCATGTCGTCGGCGGCCGCCTGGACGCGCGCTACCGCGCCTTCATGGGACGCGAATCCGTCGACTGCGTCGTCGGACATCTCTTCGACATAGCCTTCGTCGGCATCGTGGCGGTCGACTACCGGCTGGGGTTCATGGACCTCGGCGAAGACGAGGCCGTACTGCGCCGCGCGCTGCGCAGGCACTCGCGGAAATGCGTCATGCTGGCCGACAGCAGCAAGTTCGGCCGCCAGGGCTCGATCTGCACCTATGAATTGCGGGACGTCGACATCCTGGTCACCGACGCTCCCCTTAAGGCGGAATTCGCCGCCGAACTCGATCGGGCCGAAGTAGAGGTGCATTATGCTTGAATCGCACAGCGATCCGTCGTCCTTGCCGCCGGTCGATGCCGACGCCTTTCACCGCATGATGGAGGAGGTGTCGGTTCCGGGCGGCGGTCCGGGCGGCGCGATGAACCGCCCTGCGCTCACCGCCGAGGACGGCAAGGCGCGCGACTGGCTCAAGGCGTGGATGCGCGAAGCCGGCCTGCGCGTCGAGGTCGACGCGATCGGCAACATGTACGGCTTCCTCGATTGGGCCGGACCGGACGCGCCCTGCATCATGACGGGATCGCATCTCGACAGCCAGCCGAATGGCGGCCGCTTCGATGGCGCGCTCGGCGTGATCGCGGCGTGCGGTGCGCTCGACGCCGTGCGCCGACATGTGACCGCGACAGGGATCAAGCCCAAAGTCAATTTCGCCATCGTCAACTGGACCAACGAGGAGGGCGCGCGCTTCCAGCCCAGCCTTCTTGGCAGCGGCGTGAATTCCGGCGAGCACACGCTCGATTTCGCCCTGTCGCGCAAGGACGGCGATGGCGTATCGGTTGCCGATGCGCTGAATGCCATCGGCTATGCCGGTACGTCGGGCCGCGTCATCCCCGATGCGCTGATCGAGCTCCACATCGAGGGCGGGGCCGAACTCGAAAACAAGAACATGCGTTTCGCGGCCATGAACAGCTTCTGGGGCGCCACGAAATACCGGCTGGCCTTCATCGGCCGCCAGTCCCACACCGGGCCGACGCCCATGGCCCTGCGCAAGGATGCCCTGCTCGCCGCCGCCTACCTGATCGCCGACCTGCGCGACATCGCCGACGCACATGGCGTCGGCCTGCATACCTCGGGCGCGCGGCTCGAAGTCTATCCCAATTCGCCCAATGTCGTGCCGGGAGAGGCCGTGCTGTTCATTGAGCTTCGCTCCGCCGACCCGGAGACCCTGGCGGACGCCGAGGAGAAGATGAAGGCACGGATCGACGCCGCGGCCGAAAAGGCCAGGGTGGAGTACGAGGTCCGGTCGATCGACCGCCGTCGCGCCGGCCGGTTCGACCAGCGCCTGGTCACGCTCGCCCAGGAAGCGGCGAAGGCAATGGGCGAAGAAACCCTGCTGATCGATACGATCGGCGGCCACGACGCCATTGCCATGTCGGCCGTTACCCCGGCCATCGTCATCTGCGTGCCGAGCGTCGGCGGCGTCATCCATCACCCGACGGAGTTCACCACGCCCGAGGACAGGATGCTCGGCGCCGAGATATTGGCCGCGATGCTGTGGCGCTTCTGCGTCGATGGCAACGTGCTCGAAGGCTGACGGAGCGGCCTGGATGAAGCGCCCCGGACAAGCCGCAACGAACGACGAACATGACGCCGAGGCGGCGATCGCCGCAGTCGATGCCTGGCGGGGAAGGGCGGTTTCCTATGCCCCTATGGCCGGGGGCCTCGCCTCGCCGTCGCATCGCGGCGTGGACAGCGTGCGCTGGAGCGTCGAGGTGGACGGGTTTCCCGACGCCTTCTTCCTGAAGGTTCTGACAGCGGAACATGCCCCCTTCGTCGACATCGAGACGAGTTTCGCGGCGGCCTCTGCCGCTGCCGCGGTCGGGGCGACCCCCACGCCGTACCATGTCCTGCCCTCGGCCCGCGCCATCGTCACCGAATGCCTGCCGGCCGAATGGCGCACGGCGCGCATGGACGATCTGCGAAAGCCAGCCGTGCTCGGCAAGGCGATCGAGCTCAAGAAGGCGATCCATCGCGGCCCATCATTGGGCAGGTGCTGGACGATTTTCGACCGGATGCGGACCTTCGATGCGGCGCGAAGGCAGGCGGGCGTCGAAGGTCCCGCCGATCTGTGGTGGATGCTGGACTGGGCCGAAGAGATCGAGAAGGCGATCCTCGCGGCCGGGTTCGACGTGAAGCCCGGTCATGGCGATGGGCTCGCCTCCAACATCATGCTGGGACCGGACGGCGCGGTCACGCTCGTCGATTTCGACGAGGCCCGCGACGACGACCCCTATTGTGAGCTCGGCGCGCTCCTCAACGAGGCCTTCCAGTTCGAGAGCGAGATGGAGCCCGGCCTGGAGATGTTCGAAGGCAGCGTGCGCGGCGCGTCCATGAACCGCTGCCGCGCCTATTCTGTCGTCGACGATCTGGTCTGGGGGATTTGGGGCCTGCTGATGGACAAGGTCTCGCCGCGCGGCGGGATCGAGTTCCTGAAATATGCGCAATGGAGACTGCTGAGATGTCGGATGGCGCTGCGCGATCCGGCGCTTGAGAGCAGGCTGCGGAACCTCTAGGGAAAGGGCTGACATGGCGCGCAAGAACATCGGCGCGGCGGCGACCGCGGCTGAACGGGAAGCGGAGGACGTGCTCAGGCGCGTCGCCCAATGGGACGGCCGGGTGTCCGGCTACGAGCCTGTGCATGGCGGCATCAGCAATTCCAACTGGCGCGTCTGGGTGGAGGGCGAACCGGGCAGCTTTTTCGTCAAGGTGCCCGGCCACGGCACGGAGATGTTCATCGACCGCAACGCCGCCTTCGCCGCGAGCCGCCGGGCGCAGGACCTCGGCATCGGACCGAAGGTCTACGACTATCTGGCGGATGACGGCGTCGAGATCACGGATTTCATCGAAGGCCGCAGGGCCTGTACCAACCGCGATTTTCTGAGGCCGGACCTGCGGCGCGGCGCGGTCGGCCTCTACCGCACCTTCAACAATTCCGGCCTCCTGCCGCTCACCAAGACCGTGTTCGACATGATCGACGAACATGTCGCGCAGGTGCGCGAACTCGGCGGCGCGTTTCCCGCCGATTTCGGCTGGATGGATCACCAGTACCGGCTGGCGCGCTCGGCGCTCGAAGCGTCCGGCATCGACCTCGTCCCGTGCTTCAACGATCCCATGCCCGGCAATTTCCTGGTCGCCGACGACGCCTCGATCATGCTGATCGACTACGAATACGCCTCCAACAACGACCGCTGCTACGAACTCGCGATCTGGTGCGGCGAGATGTTTTTCCCCGAAGCGGTCGAGGACGAGGTGATCGAGGAATATTTCGGCCGCTGCGACCCGCAACTCAAGGCGCGGCTGACCGTTCATCGCGCGCTGGCCGATCTCAAATGGTCGACATGGGCCATGGTGCAGAACGTCGTGTCGTCGCTCGACTTCGACTTCTACAAATACGGCGCCTGGAAGCACATGCGCGCGCGCTCCGTCATGCAGGACACGCGCTGGCCGGAATGGCTGAAGGCCGTTTGACCCGCGCGCGCCGGAACCCGATCGACCGCGCCGCGCCGGGGTGGGGCCCGCACCGCCCCCTTGGCCGCCGCGCGTCAGAGGGCAGGGAACCCGGGCTCGAACCCCCGCGACGCCTCGTAGGCGGCGGCGATGGCAATCATTTCGGCATCGCGGCGCAAGCCGCCGATGATCTGGAGCCCCACCGGCAGCCCGTCTCCGGCGAATCCGCAGAACATCGAGACGGCGGGCCGGCCGACCTGGTTCAGCATCGCCGTGAAGGCCAGATGGTGCAGCGGCCTCTCGGGATCGAAGCCCGGCGCCTCCGCGGCAAAGCCCGCGACCGGCATGGTCGGCGACAGGACGGCGTCGTATCCGGACAGCGCGCGGTCGAAGCTTGCCTTGGCCCGCTCCACCCTTTCCGTCGCGCGATGCTGCTCGTCCAGGGTCACCTCGGCGCCGACTTCGCAGTATCGCCGCATGGTGTCCAGCATCTCGTCGCGGCGCCCGGCCGGCAGTTCCTCCCGCTCCGCCGCCGCCCGCGCGGCGAACAGGCGGTCGAGATCGGCATGCGGGTCATGGTCGAAAGGCGGTGCAATCCGGATGATTTCCGCGCCTTGCGCCTCGAAATTGGCGACCGCCTTGCCGAACAGCCTGGCCACCTCCTCGCTGACCGCCTGCCCAAAGCCCATGTCGGCGAGAACGCCGATCCTCAGCCCGGCCAGATCGGCGGGTGCGATCGTCGCCGGCGTCATTCCGGCCGGCTCGCCCGTGCGCGCGTCCGGGCGGCTCAGGACGGAGAGCATCAGCGCCGCGTCCGCGACGGTGCGCGTCAACGGGCCCGCGACGCGCGTGCCGCTCACCGGCATGTGCGGCACCATCCCGCTCGTCGGCTTCATGCCGACGAGGCCGCAATGCGCGGCCGGAAGCCGCACCGATCCCGCGAGGTCGGTGCCGACGGCAAGCGGCCCGATGCCGGCCGCCACCGCAGCCGCCGCCCCGCTCGACGAGCCGCCGGTGTTCATGGCGGTATTCCAGGGATTGCGCGTCACGCCATGGGCGGAACTCACGCCCGAGGGCAGAAGGCCGAGATCGGGCATGGTCGTCTTGGCGAAGATGATCGCGCCCGCTTCCATCAGGCGCGCCGCTGGTGGCGAATCCGCGTCGGACATCATGCCGATCCGCGCCTTCGTCCCGCGCCAGTAGGGCCAACCCTTCGCCGCCACGCTGTCCTTGATCGTGACGGGCACGCCGTCGAGCGGGCCGAGCGGAGACCCATCCCGCCAGCGTCGTTCCGAGCCATCGGCAGCCACCATCGCCGCCTCGTGGCGGATATCGAACAACGCGTTGAGCGTCGGATTGACCGCATCCGCGCGATCGAGCGTCGCCCGTATCACCTCGACGGGCGAAAGCGATCCGCCGCGATAGGCCGACACCAGATCACATGCCGACAGCTTCCAGATTTCCATCTTGCCCTCCGGCGGACGCGCCACACAGCGCCGGCCACCTCTCTGATCGCGTGGACGGTGTCCGCGGCTTCGCCCGGCCCCGTTCGCCCTAGTCTAAACCTCTGACTTGACAGCTCTATCCTGGAAGGAGACGCCATGGAAAGCAACCCGGAACCGCCCAGGAACCCGCATTCGATCGCCCCTGAAACGCCGCTTCATTGCCGGAGGCATCCATGACCGACCCGATCCCCAACCCGGGCGAGAGGCTGCGGCTCGCCGTCGCCCGCTCCGCGCTCTTTTCCGGTCATGACGCCGTCCTCGGCGAGGCCATGCCGGCGATCGCCATGCCCATGCACCTTGCTCTCGACGCGGAATCCCGCCCGGTCGCGGCGGCCGGCCGAAGCGCGTTCGCCAAGACCTTCCGCCAGGGCGCGCTCGCTCCATTCACCTTCGCCGATGCCGCCGAAGCCTCGGCGCGTGCCGGCGAAGCGGGCATCGCGCCGCGCCTGCTCGAGGCCGACGAGGCGAACGGCGTCCTGCTCTTCGAGGGCGCGGGCGCCGAATGGCGCATGGCGCTCGCCCGCGACGTCCAGGCGCCTGACGTCAAGGCGGCGGTCCTCGCCGCCAAGAAGGCCTGGCACGGCCAGAAGCCGCTCTCCCGCACGCTCTCGCCCTTCGACGTCGCGCGCGACTATCGCGCCCGGCTGGCCCCGCACCTCGCCGCCGACGCGCCTGCGCCTTTGCCCTTCAAGGGGCTGGTTCCCTTCGTCGCCATCGAACAGTGGATCGACCGCATCGAGGAAGCGCTCCAGGCCGCGGGCAGCGAGCTCGGCCCGATCCATGGCGAAAACACCGTCTCCAACATCCTGCTCGGTCCAGACAACCGCGTCCTGCTGGTCGATTTCGACCGCGCCGTCAACGCCGACCCGCTCTACGATCTCGGAGCGCTCTGCCTCGACCTCTGCCGTGGCGAGGACGAGCGCATCGAGGCGGTGGAGATGTATGCCGGCGCGCCCGACGAAGCCGTACTCGCCCGCGTCAAGCTCTACGGCGTCGTCGATGATTTCCTCTGGGGTTGCTGGGCGCTCCTGGCGGAGATCAATCCGGGCACCAACGGGCCGGAACTGTTCAAATATGCGAGCAACCGCTTCGTGCGGCTCTCGCATCACCTCCAGCAGTTCGACCTGCCGCACCTCCTGGCGAAGATCTGAGCCCCGATGACCGGAGAGCCGACATGAGCACCATTTCCATCGAAAACGCCCTGGCCAAGGTCGACATCTGGCGCGGCCGGCCGACGCGATTCGAACGCATCGCCGCGGGCATCACCAATCTCAACTGGCGCATCGTCCTGCCCGACACCGGCGAGACCTTCTTCCTGAAGATCCACGGGCCGGGAACCGAAAACTTCATCGACCGGGAACTCGCCATCGAAGCCGCCGTCAAGGCCGCCTCCACCGGCTATGCGCCGGACCTGCTCTTCTACGACCCGGAGGATGGGATCGAAGTCTACGAGTTCCTGCACGGATTTCGCAGCTGCGGCGTCACCGACGTGCAGAACCCGACGATCCGCGACAACATCCTCAAGGCCTACAAGGCCATCCACACCACCCAGCAGCTCGCCGGCTCGAAGACCGGCTTCGACCAGCTCGACCAGCATCTCGCCACGCTGCGGCGGATGAATGCCCAGCTTCCGCACGATTTCGAACATCTGATGTGGCAGCGTCGCCGGGCCGAGGCGGCGATCCGCGCCGCCGGCATGGACCAGTGCGCCTGCTTCAACGATGGCTATGTCTTCAACTACATGGTCGACGACAGCCAGAACGTGAAGATCATCGACTGGGAGTACGCGGCAAACAACGATCCCTACTGGGATCTGGCGATGTTCTCGTGGGAAAACTTCTACCTCGATGCCCGCGGCCGCCGCGAGATCCTGGAAGTCTATGACGGCGCGTTCCGCCCGGAAACCGCCGCGCGCGTCTACCTCTATGTCGGCATGGCCAGCATGGTCTGGGGGCTCTGGGCCACATATCAGAGCATGACGTCGAGCATTCCGTTCGACTTCGGCAAATATGCCGACCTGATCTTCCTGCGCGGCCGCCAGATCATGTCCGTGCCCGAATGGGACCGCGCCCTCGCGACCGTGTGATCCAAGGATGCAGCGCTCGCGTGCCATGCGTCTGGCGCGCGGAACCAATCCTTGCAACGGCACCCGTATTCGCCGCCGCCAGCCCGGCGACCCTGCGCCCGGCCCTTCGAGCGAGGCATTCCCTCGCATGACACACTCAACGACGTCATGAACGCGCTGCCGGCCGGGCTCTTCTCGGAATGCTTCACGGCCTGGGTGGCCGGACTGGCCGAGGCCGAGCCGGACATCGTCGCCATCGACGGGAAGACCTCGCGCCGCGCTAGGGCACGCGACGGGTCGCCGCTGCTTCTGGTGTCGGCCTGGGCGAGCCGTCAGCGGCTCGTCCTCGGACAGCAGGCGGTCGCGACGAAGTCAAACGAGATCAAAGCCATTCCGCTGCTCCCGGAGCGCCTCGAACTCACCGGAGCCCTCGGCACCATCGACGCCATAGGGCTGCCAGCGCGATACCGCCGAGGCCGTCCGCACCCACTGGGGCATCGAGAACCGGCCCCAATCGGTTCTCGACGTCGTCTTCCACGACGACCTCATGCGCCTGCGTACCGAGCACGGACCGGCCAACATGGCCACCATCCGCCACGCCGGCATGAACATCATCAAGGCCATACCGGACAAGGCCAGCATCAAGGTCCGGCGAAAGACACTCGAATGGGACGACGACGACCTCTACGACGCGATAACACAACGCGCATGACGTTCAAGCGATTGCCCTGCTGCTAAATCGTCACAAACGGTCAAAGCCGGATACGAGCACTCCGGCGACAACGTGCCGCGAACACGCCTCAAACCCGCATGGAGAGATTGACCGGGCAAGCTCGGGGTGTCAGAAAAATCAAGGCCAGCAGCGCTCGGAAGAGCGGGCGACATCATCCCGGAATATGGCGGCATGATCTCGGAATAGCCGGGCGACTTCGTCGGAAGACGCAGGCAATGGTCCGGAATGTGTCAACCGGAGGGAAGCAAACATGTACACAACGGATAAGGTGATTGCCGAGGAAGATACCCTTGGCGGGCGCATCAGCACTGCGCGGGAGTCGTGCCGCCTTAGCATTGGAGATGCCGCAAAGGGCCTCGGCGTTCAGACCTCCAGTTGGAAAGCGTGGGAGACTGATCGCACTGTGCCGCGTTCCAACCGCCTGACAATGATGGCGGGCCTGCTGGGGGTCAGTCCGTCGTGGCTGTTGGTCGGCAGGGGAACGGGTCCCATCGATCGACCCAGTCCCGAGATGACCACTTTGCTGCAAAAGCTGGAAGCGGCCACCATCGACGCGACGGCGGCCCAGTACCGCGTACAGGAACTTGTCGGGCAAGTTAAAGCGCTTGGCTTCCAACTCGCTGGTGAACATGCCGTTCCCGGTTAGTTGCCTGGTAGCCGATGTTGCCGACCAGGCCAAAGAATGCTTATCCCAAGGCCCCTTCGGTGGAGGTCGAGCCGGTCGTGTCGCCTCGGCGCGCCACGTCGTCCTGGGTGCCGGATGGAAGGTCTCCCAAGAGGGCGATACAGATGCATGGCGGGAACGGCATGGCGAACGAAACGCCGCTTGGCGCGTACTTCAAGAGGATCCTCGCGCTGGCCCTGTGGCTGGGCGACGAGGACGCGGCGTTCGGCCGGCTGGCCGGTTGAGACGACGCGGCACAGGTGAAAGGTAGAGACATGCTTCAGAAGCTCGAATTCTACATCGATGGTCAGTGGCGCGGACCGGTGCATTCCCGCACCATGGACGTGATCAACCCGGCGGACGAGCAGCCCTTCGCCAAGATCTCGATCGGTTCCGCCGAGGATGTCGACGTCGCTGTCGCCGCAGCGCGTCGCGCTTTCGCCACATGGAGCCGCACCAGTCTCGACGAGCGCCTGGCGCTGGTCGACAAGCTTCGTTCGATCTATGAGACCGGGCTTGACGAGATGGCCGAGGCGATCTCCAAGGAAATGGGCGCCCCCATTTCACTGGCGAAGGACTCACAGGCTGCCGCGGGCCTCGGGCACATCAAGACCTTCCTTCGGGTCGCCAGGACCTACGGCTTCGAACATCCGCTCGACGAGCGCAATGTCCAGGAGCGCATCATCCATGAGCCGATCGGTGTGTGCGGGCTGATCACGCCCTGGAACTGGCCGATGAACCAGGTTGCGCTCAAGGTAGCGCCTGCCTTGCTCGCCGGCTGCACCGTCGTCCTGAAGCCGTCGGAAATCGCGCCGATCTCGTCGATGCTTCTCGCCGACATGATCCATGAGGCCGGCTTCCCGGCCGGCGTCTTCAACCTCGTCAACGGCGATGGCCAGGGCGTGGGCGAGGCGATGTCGCGCCATCCCGGAATCGACATGATGTCGTTCACCGGATCGGCGCGCGCCGGCGTCGCAGTTCAGAAGGCGGCGGCCGAGACGATCAAGCGCGTGTCGCTGGAACTGGGCGGCAAGTCGCCCAACATCGTGTTCGACGACGAGGGCCTGGCCGACGCGGTGAAGCGCGGCGTGCGCCAGTGTTTCTCCAACACCGGCCAGTCCTGCAATGCGCCGACGCGCATGCTGGTGGAACGTCCGGCCTATGACCGCGCCGTCAAGATCGCCGCGGATGTGGCCGCGTCGACCAAGGTCGGCGATCCGGCCGAGGCCGGCCGCCATATCGGTCCACTGGCCTCCCAGGCGCAATTCGACAAGGTGCAGGACCTGATCGCCAAGGGGATGGACGAGGGCGCGCGTCTTGTCGCCGGCGGGCTCGGCCGTCCGGAGGGTTTCAACCGCGGCTATTTTGTGCGTCCGACCGTGTTCGCCGACGTCGATAACTCGATGACGGTTGCCCGCGAGGAGATCTTCGGCCCGGTGCTGGTGATGATCCCGTTCGAAGGCGAGGAGGAGGCCGTGGAGATTGCCAACGACACGCCTTATGGGTTGGCGGCCTATGTCCAGTCGCTGGATCAGCCCCGTGCAGAACGCGTCGCGCGCCAGTTACGCGCCGGCATGATCCAGTTGAACGGCGCTAACCGTCCGTCCGGGAGCCCCTTCGGGGGTTACAAACAGTCTGGCAACGGTCGCGAAGGGGGCAGGTGGGGTCTTGAAGACTTTCTTGAGATCAAAGCGGTCAGCGGCTGGTCCTCCGACTGAGTTGGACAGACCTTCGCCGACGCTCGTTCGGACGTCGGCTTGCGCCGATGGGGTCAGATCGAGACCTTGGGGAGGCTTCGTCATGGACATCGCCGCGAAGGCGGAGTCTCGGACGACGGCAATGGCTCCGGGGACGATCCAGAGAAATTTGCGGTGGTTGAGGGGCCGGGCGGACACCTACTGTTCCTGCAGATGGGTGTCTCTAAGCGCAGGAATGGGACGGGCGCAGCCACAAGATTGAACGTCGCGGCTACATCTGTTCTCGGATACGGCTGTGCATGCTATGGTAGTTCTCTACAAAAGAGTGTGAAGTTGTGGGCGTTGACAATGAATTCGCTGCGTTGGAGCGTCGCGGATGGGCCGACGAGCCAACGGCGGCGGCCTATGCGCGTGACTTTGCGCGCGCTTCGGACATGGCGGTGCCTGCGCTTGTGGCGGGATGTGACGCAGGTCCGGGCGTGGCGGCGCTCGATCTGTGTTGCGGGCACGGCAGCGTAGCACGCGGGTTGGTCGAGACGGGGGCGTATGTTACCGGGCTCGACTTCTCGCCCGCCATGCTGCGAATTGCCCGCGCCGCCGTGCCCGAGGCGAATTTCGTCGAAGGCGATGCCATGGCGCTGCCCTTCGAGGATGCGTCCTTCGACGCGGTTACCATCGGTTTCGGCATGCCCCATGTACCCGATCCTCCTGCCGCGATGGCCGAAGCGCGCCGGGTCCTGAAACCGGGAGGGCGTATGGCATATTCCGTCTGGCAGGAGGCGGAGCATTCAGCGATGACCTATGTCTTTGCGGCAATCGCCAGCCTTGGTGCGCCAGGAATTGCGCTGCCGCCGGGGCCGGGGGCGACAGAATATGCTGATCCGGCCCTTGCCTTTCCGGCGATGGAGGCGGCCGGTTTCGGCGACCCGCGTCTGGTGACCGTTGGCAGCCGCTGGCGGATCGAGGATGCAGGGGCACCGTTCGATTTCTACATGAACGGGACTGTCCGCGGCGGGGCGCTCCTGCGACCGCAACCCGATTCAAACAAGGCGTCAATCCGTGCGGCTGTCGTGGCTGCAGTCCTTGCGAACCATGGCGCAGATGGGCCATGGGACGTGCCGCTCCCGTCGGTCGTCATCTCAGGGCGGGCCATTTGAACGTCCCTTGGGAACCGGGCGCCATGCGTGGTATGCTGCATGCACTCAAGGGATTCCTGTCGCGTTCCCTTTCAGTCCGGCTGTGCCATCCTGAGCGGCAGGAAGTGTCGGCGAAGACATGAGCGATCTTTACCTGAAAATCACCGATCAACCGGACAGCGTGCTCGACGCCATCGCCGCGGCCATGGACGTGAGGATGGCAGATCCGCAGATGCGCGACATCTGTGCGTCCTACATGGGCGCGCTGCCGGGATCCGGCGCCGAAGTGCTGGAGATCGGATGCGGCAACGGCGCCAGCACCGAGCTTTTCCTGCGCCACACCGAGCCGCGGCGCCTGATCGGCGTGGATCCCTCGCCTGGGCTACTGGATCATGCGAGGGAAAGGTTCTCGGCGACGCCCGAAGTGAGCTTCCGGGCAGGCGACGCGTCCCGCACAGGCATGGCGGACGCATCCTGCGATGTGGTGGTGGCGCACACGGTCTATTCGCATCTCGAGGATCCCGGCGCGGCCCTCGCCGAGGCGTTCAGAGTCCTGCGGCCGGGTGGAACGCTTGCAATCTTCGATGGCGACTACGCCACGAACACGGTGGCGCTGTTTGAAGGCGATCCCTTGCAGGCGGCCATGTCGGCAGCGCAACGTCACCTGATCCACGCGCCATAAGTCATGCGCCGCCTGCCGGGCATGATGATCGCCTGCGGTTTCGAGACACCAAGGCTACAGGCGCACGGGTTCATCCAGTCCGGTCGGCCCGACTACGTGATGTCGCTGATCACGCGCGGGGCCGAAGCAGCGGGACGGGCCGGCGAGATTGGCGCGCAACTGGCCGACGGGTTCGAGGCTGAAGCCGCGCGGCGGGTCGCAGCCGGGTCCTTCTACGGTGCCATTCTCTTCGTCAGCGCGATTGCCCGAAAACCGGGATGATTGCCCAGCCTTGAGACTCCGTCGATAGTCCACCCCTGGTGCTTTCGCGTGGTGCCCGAACCGGTACTTGACGGCAATCGGAAAGGGTCAGGCCCATCCCTAGGGGAATCGCATTTGAGAAATAGGACTGGCGTGGAGGTTTGATCTGGATTCTTTGGATGGCTCCGATTTTGGA
>JBHYDY010000046.1:0-38944 GCA_051860465.1 Mesorhizobium sp. | reverse complement strand
GGCGGCGGTAGTGGCGGCGGCGGCGGCGGTGGCGGCCAGACGAACGGCAACAATGGTCATGGCGACGACGCCGATGGAAACGACTCTTCCAATCCCGGTGCGTCCAACAATGGCGATGGCACCGACGACGACGGCACGCCCGGCAGTTCCGGCGGCGGCGGCGGTGGTAGCGGCGGCGGCGGTGGTAGCGGCGGCGGCGGCGGTAGCGGCGGCGGTGGTAGCGGCGGCGGCGGCGGTAGCGGCGGCGACGAATAGTTTCCCGCCTACCTTCGTAACCTGAAGGAAGTCCGCCAATCTTGGCGGCTTCTGATAAGCCTTCGCGATCGCCTCGACGATATTGTTGTGAAGGTGCGCGTGTTGGAGAGTCGGGCGCCTTGAGAGCGTCCGACCTGATTAGGGCGAAGGTCGATGCGGTTCATCGGCCTTCGCGAGCCCGCGATGTGCGATCCGGAGGCACGATGAACCGTGTCGGACGCGACACGCTCTAGTCTCTGGAGAATGAGACCAGATGGTTCGCGGCGGATGCGTCGTGGTGGACGGTTCGGCCGATGTTGCATTCTGGCATGTGCCGGCTCGCATAATCGAAGCGCATCACCTTGAGCCGGGTCGTCAGCCCGCCGTTCGCAGCCAGCCAGTTCCGCACCCAGGCTGGATAGGTATTCAGCATGAAGTTCGCAGCGACTCGATTGCCTCGCGCGGATTCGCCCATTGGCAGGTGAAAGCCGAATGCCGCGCCCCTTGAAACGCAGGCCTGTGTCTTGGGAAGGGCCAGAAACAGCGTACATGCCGAATCACAGCGCCCATGAAAGCGGATTTCTCGGCCCGAGCGCTCCATCTTTCGCATCTTGAGCGCGTAGTCGATGACGTAACCGCCGGGGTCATTTCGGACAGTATAGACGTTGGATTGCCATGGCGCGGCGATCGCCATTGTCGCCGTTCCCACGACCAGCGTCGTCAAGGCAAGCACCACTACTTTGATCGAGAGCCGAATCATCCCTCAAGCCTCCATTCAGCTAAAGGATACCGGTCCTTCAAAAAGAAAGCGTAGGCGATTTCCGGACAATTTTAGAAAGCTGATTCCCCCGTTCGGGGCAGGATGAGAGCAGTTCCGCCAGTCCGGAGGTCGGCTTGGGCGAGCGGTGGGCTCTATGCCGTCCGCACCCGGTGCCTTTCTGTTTGCTGACCCGTCTACTTGTTCGCCCCCACCTCCGGCCGGTCCTGGCTTGCGACGCTGCGGGGACGGTCGAGTTGGAGCTTGGAGGCGGGCGGGTCAGCTTGCGGATTGACATGACCGAAGCCGAGCCAGTTGCTGGGGCGGGCACGGACGTAGGACGCCCGCGAGCGCGACGACCGTGCGAATGGCCCCGTCGACGCTTGAAACGTCGTCTTACGCGACCATCACGGCCATGTCCCAGGCGGAGACGCCAGTGAGCCGCCGCGCGGTCCCGCACACGCCATCCTCGTTTGGACCGCACGTTCGATAGCGCGGATCGCGTCTGGAGCCGAAGCCCGATCCTACTCGCTCGCCGCGCGCGTGGTGAGCCTTTCGAGCGCGCTCGTCATCGCCGCGAATGCCTCGTCCGCGCCTTCGACGCTCCGCCGATCGCGAAGCGATCGGGGCTCGTCGTAGGCGATGCGGGTCTGCCCGCCATCGTCGTAGATGAGGACGCGCAAGGGCAGGTCGAGGCCGGCCATCGGCTCCGCGGCGATGATCGGCGTGCCGATCGCCGGGTTGCCGAGGATCACCAACTGCATGTCGCCGAGTTCCGCGTCGATCGAGCGCGCGCCCTTCGCATGGTCGATCCGCGCGAAGACGGTGGCACCGGCGCCCTCCGCCGCTGCGACCAGCCTGTCGGCCGTCTCCGAGACGCTGAACGAACTGTCGCGCTGGACAAGTTCCTGAGCATTCGCTGTCAGCACCGTGGCGGCTAAGGCCAAGCCTGCGAGAAGGGTTTTCATGACGCGCTCCTTTTTGTCTGTCGCGGGACCGAAATCCGTCTAGGGCGGCGATCGTTCCAGATCCGACGCCTCAGACGCTTCACGTTCTCGTGGCGGCAGAGTTTCGACCACGGGAAAACCCCGTCGCGCGAACTCGCCCGTCTACTCGGTGAGGATGCCTGCCTCCGGATGGAATGCGTGCGCGACGAAGGCGAAGGTAATGTCGTGCGCGACGTCCTCGCCGTCCCTCGTGACACGGACCGTGCCGACGTCGCGCCCGTCCGCGATCCGCGACGAATCCAGCGCGGACGCCACTCCCTCAACGAAGGCGATCTGGTAGCCATCCTTCTCGTAGCCGCCCGATCGCACAGCTTCGAGCGTGACGACGAGGGGAGCGCCGTCGGTGCGGACCACCACCACCCTGGCCATGGCGGGGATGCCGTCGGGGAGGTCGCCGCGGTAGAGGAAGGGCACGGATGCCGTGTCGTAGCTGGCATAGGGATTGCGGCCGTAATCGCGAAAGCCCGGATCGTTCGGAACCAGAACGGGTCCCTGCGGATGAGCATCCCGGAACGCGCCGAAGGAGACGATGCGCGACGGCAGGATGCGCAGTTTCTGCCCCATCAGTTCCCCGACGATCGCCTCGCCGGTAAACTGCTGCCACCAGCTCTCGGTCTGCCGGTCGTACATGACGAGATCGGAGTGGCGCAGCTTCCCCGTCGTCCCGAACTCGAGGACGCGTCCGTCGAGCGCGCGGTCGAAGACGATCGCGGCGTTGCAGAGCGGGCAGTAGGTGACGGCGACGGAGCGATCGCCCACGATGTCATTGGCGATCTCGTGCCAGGTCAGGACCCGCAGCGGATAGGCCCGCACGTCCGCGCCGATGCCGAACTGGATGACCGGCTCGCGATCGGCCACGTCGGTCACCCGCGAGGCGGGAACGAACATCGGATCGTCGATCGAAGGGATGCCGTCGCGCGGTGGACCGCCCGAGAGGATGTCGTCGAAAGGCACCGCCGTGCGCGAGAAGTCCGTTTTCCAGCCCTCGTTCGTCCAGTTCTGCGGATCGGCTTGGACGGGGCTCGAGCCGACGGCGACGCAGGCCGCCAGCAACAGGGTTCTGAGCAGGTATTGCATGTCAGGTCAGCCGACGGCTCCTCCGGTTTCGATGACAACGGAGCATCGTTGACACTTCACGGTCCAATCACCGTTGCGTTCGCCGACCGGAATCGGGCGGCGTCGCGCTTCGCAAGGGCGTAACCAGCCGTTGCCGAACCTCCAGATCGTCACGACCGGAAGCGACATCGGCGCGAGCCCGGTCTCCCGGCGGCACCCGCCACCGTCACGCCTTCATAAGCTTGAGCAGGGGCAGGTAGCCACCCTCGGCGAGACGCTTGGAGGACGGTTCGACATAGGCTGGATCGAGTTCGATGCCGAGACCCTCGACGAGGCGGTTCATGAGGTTGAACAGCGCCGTCGTCGCGACGAGGTGGTAGTAGGCGGTTTCGTCCCATCCGGCCGCGGTCACGGCCTCGGCGAGCGCCGGCGTGACGCTGCGGGGATCGCGGGTGAGGGCGCCCGCCAGGGTGAGCACCGGGCGCATGGCCGCGTCGACGCTTGAAAAGTCGTCCGACGCGACCATCGCGGCCATGTCCGAAGCAGATATGCCGGTGAGCCGCTGCGCGGTCGCCGCATGGACGCCGTGGCAGTAGCGGCATCGGTTGAGGCCGGAAACATAGGCGGCGATCAACTCGCGCTCGCCGTCGCTGAAGGGGGAGGGGCCGCGCAACAGCGCCTCATGATACTCGATCAGCGGCGCGTTCGTCTCCGGAAAGCGCCGGAAGACATCGAGAAGCGTCGCCTTCGCGGGAAGGGAAGCAAGATGAGCCATGGGGTAGTCGATCCTCCGCTTTGCATGGTCGAACCGGTTGGCGCGAGCCGCTCCGGAACGGGCATCGACCCTGCCCGTTCCGGTTCCCGATCTCAATCCTTTCGAGAGCGGCTCGACACCTGCCTGATGAGGGCAGGCCGCCTCAAAGGGCGCCCGGATCCTTGCTCTCGATCTCCGTCCAGATTTCGTCGGCGGCCTTGATGTTGGCCGCCGCGTCGGGACGCCACATGTCGGCGACTGCCGGAGCGACATTCAGGTAGAGCTTGTCGTCGAGGATTGAGAAGACGGCCGGGTCGCCATCGAGCTTCTGCCCCATCTTCACGCCCATGGCGCAATAGCCGCCGTACTGCGGCAGGTACTTCTCTGGGGCAGCCGTGAACGCCGCCTTGTTCTCCTCGCTGGAGAAACGGTAGACCGCGCCCTCATGCACGGCCGTGATCCTGAAGTCGCCCGTCATGGGACCGGAGGCCGAGAAGAAGCTTACGGGATCGACGCCGCGGAGGGCAAGACCAGTCGACGTTACGTTCAACTCGCTTCCCGCGAAGGACGCGGCGGCGGAGACAAAGAGAAACAGGAAGGCGCCGAGCAGTGCTTTCAGTCTGGTCATGTCAGTCCCTTTCGATGATGCAAAACGGCCAGCCGGCGGCATCGCGTGTCGCCGTCGAACGCTTCTTGGATGTGGATGCTTCACGGATGGCGGCCCTGCCGGCGCCGAAAGCCGGTGTTCCGGAGAGCCGATTGCGCGGCGGGCGGCGGCCGACCAGTGGACGGCCGGATGATGTCCGACGGCAAACTCGGTTTCGACCGCTCTATCGCCTCGTCCTGAACCGACGGGCGAGCGGTCCTTGGTCAGGTGGTCAATTCATAGGCTGCAAAGGCAGGGTCGAGCTTCGTCGCGACGACGTGGTTGGTGTAGTTCGAGAAGGTCTTGACGCCGATGGCCAGGATCACGGCGAACACCTGACGGGGCTCGAAACCAGCAGCGAGGAAGGCGTCGACATCGGCGCGGGTGGGCCTTCCTGCCGTTTCGACCATGGTGCGGGTGAAGACGGCGAGCGCCTGTAGCCTTGGGTCAGGAAGGGCGGCTCCCTTCCGGAGAGCCGCGATCGAGTCGCTCGGAACCTTGCTCATCTTCTCGGCGATCATCGAGTGGGCGGCCACGCAGTAGTCGCAGCCATTGGCCTCGCTCACGGCCAGGAAGACGGTCTCCTGCTCGGCTGGCGTGAAGCCTGAACCGCGGCGGAAGCCTTCGTAGCCTGCCAGATACGTGCTCAGCAGGTCCGGTGCGTAGGCCATGTAGCCATACATGTTGGGGACGAAGTCCAACCGCTTGGCGGTAGCTTCGAGGGCGCCGATCGCGGCGGGCTCGGCCGTGTCGGTGGTGAGCGGCGCGAGGGTCAGGCTGGCGGTAGAAACGGACATGAGATCCTCTCGATATATGGAATGAATGATCCATATATTGCCACCAGCCTCACGACAAGGTATTTCCGGAACGATGAGTTCACAAATGCATGATCGCCGCGTGCGCGGCAGGCCCCGCGCCTTTGTCGAGACGGAAGCGCTCGACCGGGCGATGGGGCTGTTCTGGCGCATGGGCTACGAAGGCGCGTCGATGGACGCGATCACCACCGCCATGGGCATCTCTCGCTCGAGCCTTTACCAGTCGTTCGGAGACAAGGAGACCTTGTTCCTGCGGGCGGTGGAGCATTACGCCCGCACGCGGCTTGCGCCGCTGCTTGGCGCGCTCGACGGGGGCGGGGACTTCGGAGCTGATCTCGCGGCGTTCCTGGATGCGGTCGTTCGGCATGCGACGGGCGATCCCGAGCGGCTGGGCTGCCTGGTCGCGTGCGTGCTCTCCGACGCCGCCGGCTCGGATGCACGCCTGCGCGCCGAGCTTGGCGTCCGTTTCGCCGCGGTGGAAGCGCGGATCGCTGCGCGCGTCGCGCGGGCGCAGTCAGTCGACGAGGTCGCCCGGGATGCGGATCCCGCGGCGATCGCTGCCGTCATCGGCGCGATCGCGCGCGGGATGATGCTCAGCGGCCGCGCCGGGCTTTCTCCGGACGCG
Source organism: Mesorhizobium sp. (assembly GCA_051860465.1). Classification (GTDB taxonomy): domain Bacteria; phylum Pseudomonadota; class Alphaproteobacteria; order Rhizobiales; family Rhizobiaceae; genus Aquibium. The sequence goes on along the minus strand of JBHYDY010000046.1, from coordinate 33,050 downwards.
CTGCGCACCACGGGCGCCGCCGCCGTCGCGATCGTGACGACCGGCCTGGCGGCTTGACACGGCAGCGTGCGTGTATCGCCGGGCAGCATCTCGCAGTCTTGACTACCATGTGAATGCGACGTGAGGCATGCTTCTCCCGACTGGCTGGAGGAGGTCGTCATGTCAGGCGCCGCGGACACGCTGCTCGATCGATTGGGCCGTCTGATCGCCAGCCGTCTCCGCAGCGAAACCTCCGGCTACAAGCCCTACACGCCGTCCGATTTCGGCAGCCTGTGCGCGGCACTTCGTCCTGGAGACGTCCTGTTGGTGGAAGGCAACGAGAAGATTTCCACCGCCATCAAGTACTTGACGCAGTCGACCTGGTCGCACGCGGCGCTCTTCGTGGGGGATCGTCTTGCACAGACGGGAGACGGCCTGGCGCGGGCGCGTCTGGTCGAGGTGAACCTCGGCGAAGGCTGCGTTGCCGTTCCCCTGTCGAAATACGAGACCTTCAACACCCGCATCTGCCGCGCCAAGGGGCTCAGCCGGTCCGATCGAAATAGGGTCGTGGAGTTCATGGTGGCGCGGCTTGGAGCGAAGTACGATCTTCGGAACATCTTCGACATGCTCCGCTACTTCGTTCCCACGCCGCCCGTGCCCGTGCGTTGGCGGCGGCGGATGATTGCCTTCGGTTCAGGCGATCCGACGCGGGCGATCTGTTCCAGCCTCATCGCGCAGGCCTTCCAGTCGATCCGCTATCCGATCCTGCCCGAGGTGAGCGAGGCAGACGCCGCCGGACAGGCCACCTTCGGGCGCAAGGAGATCTTCCACATCCGGCACCATTCGCTCTTCACGCCGCGCGACTTCGACCTCTCTCCCTTCTTCGAGATCGTCAAGCCGCGCATTCGGCGGGGCTTCGATCATCGCGGACTGACCTGGGATGACATGCAGGGCGACTTCCGGGCGCGGGCCGTCGACGAGACCGCGCCATGAGGCGATCGGAAGAGAATGCCCGCCGGAGACCTTCTAGTGCGAATTGAGGTGAACCATTGGCTGGCCCATTTCTTGCGCGGCGGCCCGGACGCCGCCGCGCTTCCCGAGGCGATACGGGCGCGCATTGCCGAACGCGACTGGGCCAATGAGCGGCTGCTGCGCGGTATTCAGCTGCTCATGATCGGATTCTTCGGTGTCCTCTATGCGTTGTCGCCAAAGACCTTCGAGGAAGGGACCCTGTCGCCCACGCCCTTCGTGCTTGCGGCCTACTTCGTCCTGGCCGTCATCGGCCTGGTCTGGGGCTATCTCCGCGAGCCGCCGGACTGGGCGAGCTACGCCTCCATCATCTTCGACTTCGCGCTGCTCTACGGCCTGATCATCAGCTTCCACCACCAGTACGGCCAGCCCGCGACCTTCCTGCTCAAGGCGCCGGCGCTTCTCTACGTCTTCATCTTCATCGCCCTGCGGACCTTGCGCTTCGATCCGAAGTTCGTGGTCTTCGCCGGCCTCGTGGCCGCCGCGGGATGGGTCGCCGTGATCGGCTACGTGCGGCAGGTCGATCACACGGACTTCGTACTCACGCGGTCCTACGTCGAATACCTGACGTCGAATGCCCTGCTGATCGGCGCGGAGATCGACAAGATCATCTCGATGCTCGCGGTAACCGTCGTTCTCGCCATGGCGGTGAACGGCTCGCGCAGCCTCCTTGTCACCGCTGTCACCGAGGAGGCGGCCGCCACCGGCCTGTCCCGTTTCTTCGATCCCGGCATCGCGCGTGCCATTCGCGCGGGCGGACATCAGTCGATACCTGGAACCGCGCAACGTGAATCGGCAGCGATCATGAACCTGGACATCCGGGGCTTTTCACGCATCGCGGAAAGCTGCGAACCGGACGAGGTCTTGCGCATTCTGGCCGCCTATCAGGGGCGCGTGATCCCCATCGTGCATGCTCGCAAGGGCATGATCGACAAGTTTCTCGGTGACGGCATCATGGTGACTTTCGGCTTGGGGACTCACAGCCAGACCTATGCCGCCGACGCCATCGATTGCGCCGAAGCCGTCCTCGCCGATCTCCGGGGATGGGGAGACCTGCCGGAGATGAAGACGCTTCGACAGCCGCTGGCGATCGGCATCGGCATTTCGTCGGGCACGGTCAGTTGGGGCGTGGTGGGGCGCGACGACCGGCTCGAGCTGACGGTGATCGGGCCGGCGGTCAACCTGTCGGCCAAGATCGAGAAGTGCAACAAGGCTTTCGGCAGCGTCTGCATGGTCGATGCCGAAACGTGGCGGTTGGCGCTCGCCCAAGGCTATTGCGGCCAGTTGGAGGCTCGCGCGGTCGAGGCCCGGATCGAAGGAGAGGACGGCCCTATCGGGGCTGTTGTCCTCAGCCTGACATGAAGGCGGCCCGTTCCCGCGGCCTCTCGCTCACGACCGTCTCTTCAAATCGCTGTCCGTCATGCTGCGTTGAGCGACCAGTCGTATTCGTGCCGTGTGGCGTTCGCGGAGCGGATGGCCTTGGCGAGGTCGGGCAGAGCATGGGCCAGCCAGTGCTCCCTCGTGCCGGCCGCTCCGCCGAAATCCTCCGCGTACCAGTCGTAGATCTTCGACGCCGTGATGCGGCGGCCGTCCACGCGTACCCCGCGCGGATGGTTGACGTAGAGCCTGGCGCCTTCGAGGAGAAGCTGGTCGACGTTGGCGCCCGTGTAGGGTCTCGTGGCGAGGTTCGGGCAGGAATAGGAGGCGCAGTTCAGGCCATAATGGGACATCGGATCGCTGAAGATGGCGCGAACGATGCGATGCTCCACGTCGTCCAGCGTCAGGTCCCGTCCGCCGACGCGCATCAGCTTGGCCGACCACGGGCCGCGCTTGAACAGGCCGCCGCCGCCGAGATCGATGTCGCGGATCGATTTCACCGGAAGATGCGCGACGACGACGTCGAGCGTCTTGGCGTTATAGAGGTTGATCCAGTAGGCATGCGCCTCATTGCGCGACAGGGTCCGTGGGTCGATCGCCTCGAGCATCCGCACGTAGTCGGCGATTGCCTGTCGTCGCTGCTGCGCCCCGCGATAGTCGACCCGGTTGTAGCCGGCCCCGTCCGGCCGCACGATCGCGGTCAGGATCGTGGCGAAGGCGCCGTGGTCGATGCGCCCACTGCCGACGGGGCGGAATGCGGCGGCTAGATCGCCGCTTGCCGAGGCTTTCCCCACGCCGCTCAGCGTGGCTGCCACTCCCATCGCAAGAATGGAACGTCGCGTCAGGGTCGTTTCGGGCATGGTCAGGGTCGTCCTCTTCCGCTTCGCAGATGTCACAGGTCGGCGAAAGCGGGATCACTTTCAAATCACGCATGCGTTTGTCCGGACCGGGGAGAGCGACCGTCTCTTCCCTCAGAAAAGGAACCCCGATGGCTGCTGCCAAGGATGCTGCAAAGAAGAAGCACGGCCGCTCGGGTTCAATCCGCCTTGGTCACATACCCATGATCGTCTCCTCCCGTTTGCAGGAAGGGAATCAAAACCGATGCCAAATGAAAATCCGATCATGGGTATGTGACCCAGGCCCGTTGACCGATGGGGAGGCTGGTACGTGCGGCGTATTGACGATGCGCGTGGTGCTGGTGACCGAACCTTGGCCCGGATATGATGCCGCCGAGCCTTTTGTGGCGGGCCAGTATTCGACCACTTGGGCGTCTCGCCTTCTCTGCCCCCTTGTCTGGCCGATCGCCGGTCACGCCGAGCTGCCACGGGCAGGTCGGCCGGGGTGGGTCACGCCCGCTCCGGGAACAACGCCTTAAGGCCTTCGGCCGACGCCTCGGCCACCCCGCGTTCGGTGATCAACCCCGTGACGAGACGCGCTGGAGTAACGTCGAAGGCGGGGTTCGCGGCCGGCGTCGCGTCCGGCGAGATGCGCACCTGCAAGACATCGCCGGCGGCCGTCTTTCCCCACACCAGCGACACCTCGTCGCCGGATCGTTCCTCGATCGGGATTTCCTTCACTCCGTCGCCAACGGTCCAGTCGATCGTGGGTGAGGGCAGGGCGACGTAGAAGGGGATGGCGTTGTCGCGCGCGGCCAGCGCCTTGAGATAGGTGCCGATCTTGTTGCAGACGTCGCCATGGGCCGTGGTGCGGTCGGTACCGACGATGACCATGTCGACCATGCCGTGCTGCATGAGGTGGCCGCCGGCATTGTCGACCACAAGCGTGTGCGGCACGCCATGGCCGGCCATCTCCCATGCCGTCAGCTGCGCGCCCTGGTTGCGTGGTCGCGTCTCGTCGACGTAGACGTGGACGGGAATGCCTTCCTCGGTGGCGAGATAGATCGGGGCGGTCGCCGTACCGTAGTCGACGGTGGCCAGCCAACCCGCATTGCAGTGGGTGAGGATGTTGACGGGTTCGTTCGGTTTCTTCGACGCGGCGATCTGGCGGATCAGGGTCAAGCCGTGCCGGCCGATGGCGCGGTTGAGTTCCACGTCCTCGTCGGCGATCTCGGCGGCGCGGGAATACGCCGCAGCCGCGCGCTCCTCGACCGGAAGCGGCTTCAGCGTGCGCGCCATCTCGTCGAGCGCCCAGCGCAGGTTGATCGCTGTCGGACGCGTCTCGTGCAGATGGCTCCAGACCTGGTCGATCGCCTCGTCGGAGGCGTCGTCGAGCATGCGCATCGCCACCCCGTAGGCGGCCGTCACCCCGATAAGGGGCGCGCCGCGTACCCACATGTCGCGGATCGCGGTGGCGATGTCGTCGACCGTCTTCAGCGTGACGACGCGAAACTCATGCGGCAGCCAGCGCTGGTCTATGATCTCCACCGAGCGGCCGTCCCCGGCGAGCCAGATGGTGCGAAAATGGCGTTCCCCGACGTTCAAGCGACCACTCCCGTATCGATGCGCCGAGCCAGCGCGTTGACCTCGTACATGCCGTGGATCTGGGCACGGTTGACAGCGATATGGCGCCCGAACTTCAGGGCCCTGGCCTCGCAGGCAGCGCGCATGTCACGATCCTCGATCGTCTCGAAATCGGCATTGTGGGCGAGGCCGAGGATGCGCCGATGGACTTCGACCCCGGCGAAGCCGAGCAGGTCCACCCACAATTCATGCAGCACGTGATCCAGCGCCTGCTCCGCCCCGAGAGCGTCGCCACGATCCTCGAACAGGCTCTTCTGGTAGAGCATGCCTGTCCGCTCCGTGCGCCACAGATGCGCGAACTCCTTGCGGAAGGTCGTCCAGCAGGTGTCGAGAACGCCCAGCAGATAGGCGCGCATGGAGTCGCGGCTGCCCTGCTTCTCGTGCCCGGCCTGCGAGAAGTATGACATCCAGAAATTGGAGAAGAGCATGCCGACGTCGAAGGCCATCGGTCCGTAGAAGGCGAACTCGGGATCGATGACGCGCGTGTCGTCGTCGGTGACCATGATCGAGCCCGTGTGGAGATCGCCATGCACCAGCGTCTCGGCCTTGGCGGCGAACAGGTGCTTCATGCGTTGCGCGGTGACCTTCATGTCCCTGTCGGCGCGCAGCTCGGCGACGAGCACGTCGAGTTGCGGTGTCGTATGTGCGTTGAGTTCGGCCTCGAAGTACGGGTCGGAAAAGACGAGGTTCTCGGTGATGTCGCAGAGCTCGGCATTGCCGGCGAAAAGGGCGAGGTCGGCCTTGCGCCCGGCGGCGCTCATCGAAAGGTCCGAGCCGCGGAACAGCGTACGGGCCATGAACAGGCCCAGATCGCGGCCGATGCGCGGCAATTCCCGGCCGTCGATCAGCGCGCGGCGCAGGATGATGTGCGGAGACAAAAACTCCATCACGACCAGGGCCTGCCCTTCGTCGAAATGCAGCACGCCGGGAACGCGCCCCGGATCGCGCGCGGCCTGCCGGGTGAGGGCATGGTATTCGAAAAAGGAACGCTTGAGCGGCAGCGGCCAGCTTTCGCCCACCAGGCGCACATAGGGGAGCGCCTGCTTGACCACGACGCTGCCAACATCGCTCTCGACGATGAAGACGAGGTTCAGATTGCCGTCTCCCACCTCGCGAATACGCCAGTTCGAAGCGTCGTCGCCCAGCCGGTCGCGCATCGCCGGGAGCCCGCAAAGGCGCGGACCCAGCGTGTCGACCGTCAGCGCCTCGTAGGAAGCGGTCTCCATGAATCTCCTCCCCATCTTCCCGCGCGGCGGTTTCCCACCATGCGCTTTCTCAAAACGCTAGAGACGCATCTGGCAATTGTCAATCATGTTGACAATTGCCGAGATGGTGCCGTAGCGTCGTCGTCCAGGGAGGAGTTTGCCGCGCATGGAGGCGATGTTCCGCATTGCGGGTCTGAGGAAGGCGTTTGGCCCCAACCGGGTGCTGAACGACGTTGCGCTCGACCTGCGTTCGGGCGAGGTGACCGTGCTGATGGGGGCGAACGGCGCGGGGAAATCCACCCTTGTCAAGATCATGAGCGGCGTCCATCGCCTCGATTCGGGCGAAATGACGCTCGGCGGCGCGCCGTTCCTTCCCGTATCGCCCGCGGAGGCGATCAGGGCCGGCGTCGTCACCGTGCACCAGAACATCAATGACGGCGTCGTCGCGGCTCTGGACGTTGCCACAAACCTGACGCTTGACCGGCTGAGCGGCAAGGACGCCCCGCTTTTCTACAATCCGCGACGGGTCCGGCGCGAGGCGAAAGCGGTCGCGGCGCGCCTCGATCTGGACATCGACCTTGGCGCCAGCATCGCGGACCTGTCGCTCGCCGACCGGCAGATGGTCGCGATCGCGCGCGCCATGGCGCATGAGCCGAAGGTGATGATCCTCGACGAGCCGACGTCCTCGCTGTCGAGCGCGGAAGCCAACCGTCTCTTCGCGGTCATCGACCGGCTGCGCCAGCACGGCGTCGCCATCCTCTACATCACCCACCGCATGTCCGACATCCGCCGCGTCGCCGACCGTATCGTGAGCTTGCGCGATGGCTCGATCAGCGGCGTGTTCGAGATCAAACCGCTCGACTATGAAGGCGCGGTCAACGCGATGCTAGGCCGCGCCATGCACCTGGTGGCCGTCGACGTCAGGGACGCCGCGCATCCGGTGTTCGAGGCCCGCGACCTTCGCCTGTCGGCCCAGTCGCGACCCTTCTCGATGGTGCTGGGCGATGGCGAGGTTGTCGCCGTCACCGGCCTCGTCGGCGTGGGCAAGACCCTGCTCGCGGAGACGCTGTTCGGCCTGCGCCGGCCGCTGGCGGGCACGATGCGCCTGCGCGGGGAGGCCTATGCACCGTCCAGCACGGCCGACGCCATCGAAAGGGGCGTCTTCCTTGTCGCCAAGGACAGAGGCGAGAGTGGCATCGTCGGCGATTTCAACATCTACAAGAACATCAGCCTGCCGTTCCTGAAGCGCTTTTCCCGGCTCGGCGTCTCGCGGCGCGGTGCCGAGCGCGTGGTGGCGCGCGAGCAGATCGACAGGCTGTCGATCGTCTGCCGCAGCGAGCGTGACGACATGTCGACGCTCTCGGGCGGCAACCAGCAGAAGGTGATGGTGGCGCGATGGATGGCGCAGCCGGCTTCGCTCTTCATTCTCGACGAGCCGTTCCAGGGCGTCGACATCGCCGCCCGGCGCGACATCGCTTCGAAGCTGCGCGCCAGCGCGGCCGGGCGCGCGACCGTGCTGTTTCTGACCGAACTCGACGAGGCGCTGGAGACGGCCGATCGCATCCTCGTCATGTCCGAACACACCATCGTTGGAGAACACCGCAATGAAGGCCTCGACATGGACCGGCTGCTGGCGCAGGTCGCCGGCGAGCCGATGAGGGGCGCCGCCTGATGGCCGACACTGCCATTCGTTTCGGATTCCTGGCCTTGCTGGCCGGTCTGATCGCCTTTTTCTCGGTTTCGGCGCCGGGCTTCCTGTCGCCGCAGAGCGCGGTGTTCATCTTCCAGTCGGTGGCGATCACCGGCATCCTGGCGCTGGGGGTGACCGCGACGCTCGTCGTCGGGGGCTTCGACCTTTCGATCGGTTCGGTGGCGACGAGTTCGATGATGGCCGCCGCCTATGCGATGGTGGTGCTCGAGCAGAACGCCCTGGTGGCCGTGCTGTTCTGTCTGGCGATCGGCGCGCTCGTGGGGCTCGTGAACGGCATCATCATCGTCTACATGCGCGTGCCGGATCTTTTGGCGACGCTCGGCATGATGTTCCTGCTGGTCGGCCTCCAGCGCATTCCCACCGAGGGACGCTCGATCGCCGCTGGCATGACCATGCCCGACGGGTCGACCGCCGCCGGTACCTTCTCGCCAGCCTTCCTCGCGCTCGGCCGCCACCGCTTCGACTTCTTCCTGCCCAACCTGTTGCCGGTGTCCGTCGTCGTGTTGCTGGTGCTGGCGCTGCTGATCTGGTTCTTCCTCGAATACACCCGCTTCGGCCGGATGATGTACGCCGTCGGCTCCAATGAACGGGCGGCCGAACTCGCCGGAGCGCCGGTCAAGGCATACAAGATCTGGGCCTATGTCATTTCTGGAATTTTCGCCTCGATCGGCGGAATTCTGCTCGCCGCACGGCTTGGACGCGGCGACATCGCATCGGGTAACAATCTTCTCCTGGATGCGGTCGCGGCGGCGTTGATCGGCTTTGCCGTGCTCGGCGCGGCCAAGCCCAACGCGTTCGGGACGGCGATCGGGGCATTGTTCGTCGGAGTGCTTCTCCAGGGCCTCACCATGATGAACGCACCCTATTACACCCAGGATTTCGTCAAGGGCGCGGTGCTTGTCGTCGCGCTCGTCTTCACCTTCGCGCTCTCCAATCGGAGCAGGCGCTAGGACGTCACGTGCAGCTAAACAATCAGTGGAGGATAACCCGATGAGCATGACACGCAGAACCTTCTCCCGGCTCGGTATCGCCGCCGCCGCCGGCCTTTTCGCGGCGCCCGCGCTGGCGCAGGACATGCCGGCCCCGTTCGATAATCCGGGCGAGGTCAAGATCGCGCTTGTGCGCTATCTTTCGACCGGCGACTTCTTCCAGGCCTACCTTTCGGGCGTGGAGGCGCAGGCCAAGGCGCTCGGGGTCGACCTGCGCGTTCTCGACAGCCGCCAGGACGCGGCGTTGCAGGCCGACATGGTCGACCAGGCGATCGCGCTCGGGGTCGACGGCATCATCATCCAGCATGGGCTGACCGAATCGATGAAGGAAGCCGCGCAGCGCGCCGTCGACGCCGGCATCAAGGTCGTGGCCTTCGACGTCAACGTCGAGAACCCGGCCATCCCGCAGATCGAGCAGTCCGACCGCGACCTAGCACGCCTGGCGCTCGAGCAGGCGGTGGCGGACAATGGCGAAGCCTGGAAGGCCGGCTATGTCTACGTCGCCGGCATCGCGCCGCTCGATCGCCGCGACGAGACCTGGCGCGAGTTCAAGGCGAAGTATCCCGGCATCAACGAAGTGGCCATGTTCGGCACGCTCGACAATCCGATCGCCAATTCGGTGGCCAACCAGGCGCGCTCGGTCGTGACCGCCAATCCCGACATCCAGGTGATGTTCGCCCCCTATGACGAGTTCGCCAAGGGCGTGAAGATCGCGGTCGACGAGGCGGGCCTGACGGACTCGATCAAGATCTATTCCGCCGACATCTCGACCGCCGACATCGCCGCCATGCGCGAACCGGGCAGCGCCTGGGTCGCCACCGCCGCCACCAACCCGGCGGTCGTCGGCCAGGTCTCGGTGCGCGCGCTCGCCATGCTGCTGGCCGGCGAAGAGCCGGGCGCCAGCGTCATCGTACCGCCGACGCTGATCACGCAGGCGGAACTGAACGAGAGCGACATCAAGAACATGGAGGAGCTTTCCGCCAAGATGCCGCAGTTCGCCCATGCCGACGTGGCGATGCCGGCCTGGATGCCGAATCCGAACGAATAGGCGCCGGCTTCATCGGTGGACGGGGAGGGCGGTCCGCAAGGGCCGCCCTTTGTCGTTTGGGGCGTGCTGCCTTGCGACGCTCGCGCTCACGGATGTATTGGCGCCGGGACGAGATGTTCTCTGGCGCTTCATACGCGAAGACGAAGTGGACGCGCTGGCTTCGCTCGTCCGTGTTCATGCGTGTGGAAAGGCAAGGCCGGCCTTGCCGGGTGGGTGTTCAGGCCGTGTCAGCCTTCTTGCGTGCCTGCGCCAGCAGCAGTCGCGCCATGTCCGCCGAAATCACGAGATGGGTGGCGAAACCACCGGCGAGCGCTGCCTGAAGCGCTTCAAGCTTGGTGCTCTCCTGAACCACGACCATTCGCCGCCGGATGCTTTTCAGCGAGGCGAAATCGGCCGAGATGACGCGGCGGTTGTAGCCGCAGTCGAGAAGTTGGCCTCTGGCGTCGATCATCTGGCCGGCGATCACGCCGGCTGCGCCCTCGTCGCGGAGCGCATGAACCTCGTCCGCGGTCATCGCGCCGCATTTAACCACATGGGCGTCATCATCGACCACACCGACCGAAAACAGCGCCAGATCGCAGTCCGAAACGCCGGCAAGCTGCTCGCGGATCACCGGCTCCTCCCGAAGCTCGCGCGCCAGGCTTTCGGTCGACAGCACCAGCGGCGCGTAGAAATTCAGGCCCCGGGCGTTGAGCCGCCGCGCGATCTCCATCGTGCATTGGTCGGGGCGATAGGAGTAGGGCGCGCCGAGATTGCCGCAAAGCTGCACCACGGTCACGTCCTGCAGATCGGCATAGCTCATCGCGTCGGCGATGGCGTAGACGGTGCGCCCCCAGGCGATGCCGATCTTCTGGCCGCTGGAAACGAGCGAAAGGAACACGCTGGCGGCCACGATCGGAATTTCCGCAGTGGATTCCAGCGCGGCGGGGTTTTCCTGCACCACCCAGACGCTGTCGAGACCGAAGGCATCCTCCAACTCGCGGGCCAGCACGTCGGCGGCGAAGAGTTGCGTCGAGGTGGATATGGTGACGATCCCGGTCTCACGCGCCTTGCGCAGATACATGGCGACCGATGCGCGCGAGATGTCGAGGCGTCTGGCGACCTCGTCCTGGCGCAGGCCGTGCGTGTAGTAGAGCCACGCCGCCTTGTGTATGATCAGGTCGCCTGGGCGGATCGCCATGGCTCGTCACCTCCTGCTTCGACATTATTCAATAGCGGTGACAAAAGTCAAATCGACCCGGGCAGACCCGTCAGGACATGCAAGCCGTCGTGATCGGCTTGCAATCTGGCCTATCATTGTGTCCGTGACTTCTACCCGGAGCAGGTGTCCATCCCGCCGTGGTGAGGCGGATGTCCCCAATGGGCGCGAACTGCCGCTTCCGCCTGCCGCTCCCGCCTCTCGGTTTTGCATATCGAAATCTGGACTGGACGCGAAAGACCGGAACCTGCCTGCGCGCCGCGATCAGGGGGCCTTTCCACCACCGAAATCCGGGCGGTCCCAGTTCGCCACGCTACGCGGACGGTCGAGCTGCAGGGTCGAGGCGGGCGGGTTTGCCTGTGGGTGGATATGGCGGAAGCCGAGCCAGTTGTTGGGGCGGGCGCGGATGTATTGCGGCGGGTAGGGGATGTCGGCGCCAAGTTCGGCCGCAGCGTGGACGGCCCAGCGTGGATTGTCCAGCATCGGCCGCGCGAGCGCGACGAAGTCGGCCGCATTCGACGAAACAATGTCTTCGGCCTGCCGCGCCTCGACGATCATGCCGACAGCCATGGCGGCGAGGCCGGTGGCATCCTTGATCGCCCTGGCGAATGGCACCTGGTGGCCGGGCGTGGCTGGGGGGATTGCGATACCGGGCCGAATGTTGCCGGACGACATCACGACATAGTCGAGACCCTCCGCCTCCAGTGCGCGGGCGAGATCGACGGCGTCATCCAGCGTCGAGCCTTCCGGCGTCCAGTCGGTCGAGTTCATGCGAAAGCCGAGGGCCCGCTCGCTTGGCCATGCCGCGCGGACGGCCCTGACGATCTCCACGGCGAAGCGGTTGCGGTTATCGGCCGAGCCGCCCCAATGGTCGGCGCGCCGGTTGGTGATCGGCGACAGGAAGTTGTGGATCAGGTAGCCATGCGCGCCGTGGATCTCGAGGAGGTCGAAGCCGGCGCGGGCGGCCCGGCGGGCGCTGTCGGCGAAAGCGTCGATGATGCGCCTGATCCCGGCCTCGTCGAGTTCATCCGGCACTTGCCAGCCCTCGTCATAGGCGAGTGCCGACGGTGCGACCGGCTTCCAGGCGCCTTCTTCCTGCGGCAGTGGCTCGCCGCGCCAGCGCTCGGGAATGGTGCGCGTCGCCGCCTTGCGTCCGCAATGGGTGAGCTGGAGGCCGATTTTTGCCGGAGATAGTTTGCGCAATGCCGCAACGAGGCGGGTAAGCGCGGCTTCCTGCGCGTCGTCGTAAAGGCCAAGGCAGCCGGGTGTTCCAAGGCCGATCGCCTCGACCGCCGTCGCCTCGGCGATAACGAGGCCGGCTCCCGACATCATCAGGCCACCGAGGTGGACAAGATGCCAGTCCTGCGCCACCCCGCCGATCGCGCTGTACTGGCACATCGGCGACACCACGGCGCGGTTGTCGAGCACGAGCCCGCCGATACGGCCTTCGCTGAACAGGATGCTCATCTGGTTCCTCCCTCCCGATGCGACATTCTTCTCCACCATGCTGCCGACATAAACGCAAACCAGCCGGCCTTCTCATCGGCAGTATCACAGGTGTGAAACGACACTGCGCATTCTCGTAGCGAATTGACTTGGCTCTGCGCGGCGACGATCTTGCCGCCTCGTCGGTGGAGGCCGGTACGACACCAGGGAGGAGTGCCCATGCTGGGCTTGATGCAGGACAGGCAGCTGTTGATCTCGACACTGATCGAGCACGCCGCCCGCTATCATCCGCAGGTCGAGATCGTCAGCCGCACCTGCGAGGGGCCGATCGTGCGAACGAACTGGGCCGAGGTCCGCTCGCGCGCGGCAAGGCTCGCCAAGGCGCTGCTTCGCATGGGCATCAAGCCGGGCGACAGGGTGGCGACGCTGGCCTGGAACACCCACCGGCACCTCGAACTCTATTTCGCCGTGTCCGGCATCGGCGCGGTGCTGCACACGGTCAACCCGCGGCTGTTCCCAGAGCAGATCGACTACATCCTGAACCATGCCGAGAGCCGGGTGCTGTTCTTCGACGTGACCTTCGGTGCCCTCGTGAAGGATCTGCGCGCCAAGCTCGGCCTGGTCGAACGTTTCGTGGCGATGACGGATAACGGCCATCTCGGGGCTGAACTCGCCGGCTTCGACGCCTACGAGGATCTGATCGCGGCCGAGGACGACGCCCTCGACTGGCCACGGATCGACGAGAAGACGGCCTCCTCGCTGTGCTATACCTCCGGCACGACGGGCAATCCCAAGGGCGTGCTCTATTCGCACCGCTCCACCGTGCTGCACTCCTTCACGGCTTGCGCCGCCGACGGGCTGCGGCTGTCGAGCGCCGACAGCGTTCTGCTCGCGGTGCCGCTGTTCCACGTCAATGCCTGGGGCATTCCCTATGCGGCGGCCATGTGCGGCGCCAAGCTCGTCTTGCCCGGTCCGCAGATGGACGGACGCAGTCTCTTCGACATCGCGGTCGCCGAGGCCTGCAATTTCTCGCTCGGAGTGCCGACCGTCTGGCTCGGCTTCTTCAAACATGTTGACGACACGCCGGGCATCGATCTTTCGCAACTGAAGCTCGAACGCGTTGTGATCGGCGGCTCCGCGGCGCCACGCGCCATCATCGAGCGCTTCCGGCGTGATTTCGGCGTCTTCGTCATCCATGCTTGGGGCATGAGCGAGACGAGTCCGCTCGCCACCATCGGCAATCTTCTGCCGAAGCACCAGGCGGCTTCGGAAGAAGACCAGGTCGCGGTCCAGACGAAACAAGGGCGCGCGATCTATGGTGTCGAACTGCGCATCCGCGGCGAGGACGGCCAGCCGCTGCCGCAGGACGGCTCGGTCGCCGGCGACCTCCTTGTTCGCGGCCCCTGGGTCGCCTCGGGGTATTTCCGGGGCGAGGGCGGCGATGTCCTCGACGCCGACGGGTGGTTCGCGACAGGCGACGTCGCCAAGATCGACGCGGACGGCTACGTTCAGCTGACCGACCGCTCGAAGGACGTGATCAAGTCGGGCGGCGAGTGGATCTCGTCGATCGACCTGGAGAACGCCGCCATGGCGCATTCTGGCATCGCGGAGGCTGCCGTCATCGGTGTCCACCATCCCAGGTGGCAGGAACGACCGCTGATGATCGTGGTCGCCAAGCCCGGCAAGGCGCCGTCCCGGGAGGAACTGCTTGACTTCCTGGCCGGTCGTGTCGCGAAATGGTGGTTGCCCGACGATATCGCCTTCGTCGATACCCTGCCGCATACCGCGACGGGCAAGCTGCAGAAGACGAAGCTGCGCGAGCAGTTCCGCGATCATCGTCTGCCGAACTAGGCGTGGGTGATCTGGTAGCTTCACATTCATGAAACGACGCTGCAGCGTGTTGTTTCGTTTGTACGCCGGACAAGCATCGCCTAGCGTGCGAAGTCAGACGGCGAAGGCTGCATCGGGGAGGAATGATGCCGCAATCCATATTCGATGATTCCGAAGGTATGCTCGCCATGCTGCGCGACAGCGTGGCCACGCTCGCTTCGCGCCAGCCTGGCCCGGCGTCGGTCAGGACAAAGCGCGCCGCGGGCGCCGACTTGGACAGGGCGTTGTGGAGCGCGATGGCGCAGGCCGGCTGGACCGGGATTCTCGTTGCCGAGGAACTGGGCGGCGCGGGTCTGTCGCTCACGGAACAGGCTGTCGTCAGCGAGGCGCTCGGTCGAGCCCTGATCAGCGAACCGATTGCCACCGGCGCCGTCTTCGCTTCGAGCCTCTTGGGGAAGGCGGATGCATCCGCCGAGCGCGACCGTCTCGTCGCGGGTCTCGTCGACGGAACCCTGATCCTCGCGCCAGCCTGGATGGACATGGTGGGCCGCGCCGTCTCGGCGCTACCAACCTCCGATGGCGGGTATTTGATGGCCGGCGCGAAGCGCCACGTCGATCTTGCCCTCTCGGCGACGGATTTCCTCGTGATCGCCGAGATGGACGGCGGTTTCGGACTGTTCTCGGTTCCCGCCGATGTCTCGGGCCTCTCTGTCGAGACGGCGGCCGGCGTCGACGGCGCCGCGATCGGCGCCGTTCGGTTCGATCAGTGCAGGCTGCCGCAAGCTGCTCTGCTCGCAAAGGCGTCGAGTGAGGCGGGGCTTCTGGAGGAAGCCGTCATCAATGCCCGTGTCGCGCTGGCGGCGGAACTCGCCGGCATCGCCTCGCAGGCCGTCGAAATCACCATCGACTACACAAAGGCGCGCGTGCAGTTCGGCAAGCCGATCGCAAGCTTCCAGGTCGTCCAGCATCGCCTCGTCGACATGTGGTCGGACGCCGAGTTCGCCTGCGCGGCGGTCGTCAATGCGGTCGAGACCCTTGTCGATGGTGACGGGCAGGCCGGTCGTATGGCCGTGCTGGCCGCCAAGGCGCGGGCTGGCGATGCCGCCGTTTCGATCTGCCGCCGCGCGGTGCATCTCCATGGCGCGATGGGCTTCACCGATGAATGCGACATCGGGCTCTATCTCAAACGCGCGATCAGCCTGAACGCGACACTCGGCCAGCCCGAGGATCTGCGGCTCGAATTCGTCAAACTGGAACGTGCGGCCTGAAGGCCGGGAGGACAAAGTGCGCAACAATCTCATCAAGGTGACCATCGAGGACCGCATCGCGGTCGTGAAGATGGACAACGCACCCGTCAACGCCTACTCGCGCGACTTCTCCGACGAGATGATCGAGGTGTTCGACGAACTGAACGACACCCCGGAAGTCCGTTGCATCGTCATCACCGGCCGCGAGAAGATCTTTTCCGCCGGCGCCGACATCAAGAACCGCCAGGCGATCGGCGACATCAAGGGCGAGACCTATCGCCACCTGCGCCGCACGCGCGAGGTGTCGAACTGCATCATGGAGTGCGGCAAGGCCGTCATCGCCGCCGTCAACGGGCCGGCGCTGGGTGCAGGCATGGGCCCGATCATTGCCGCCGACATTATCCTGGCCTCCGACAATGCCGTTTTCGGCCTGCCGGAGATCGACATCGGCCTCATGGGCGGTGCGCGCCACACGATGTCCCTGTTTCCCAAGTCGCTCGCCCGCCGGATGATCCTGACCGGCTACCGCGTGCCGGCCGAGGAGGCCTATCGGCGAGGCATCATCGAGGCCTGCGTGCCGCTTGAGAACCTGATGGATGAGGCCATGAAGATGGCGCGCACCATCGCGTCGAAAAGCCCCAAGGCGCTGAGCCTCGCCAAGCGCGCGATCAACACGGTCGAGAACATGCCGCTGCGCGATGGCTACCGCTTCGAGCAGAACCTGACGGTCGAGATGACGCGCCACGAGGATTCCAAGGAAGCCATGCGTGCCTTCATCGAGAAGCGCCCCGCGGTGTTCAAGGACGAGATCTGATGGCAACCGCGACCGACTGGAATGCGATGTCGGACGAGACCTTCCGCGAGGCGTTTCGCGATCTCGTCGAGCGGCGTCTGCCCGACGAATTGCGCTTCATGCGCAAGCAGCGGCCGCTCTTCGACGAAGTGGCCGTCTGGTATCATGCGCTGGCTGAGGAAGGTTGGCTCGCGCCGGTCTGGCCGGTCGAGCATGGCGGCATGGGGCTGACGCCGGCCAAGCACATGATCTATGTCGAGGAATGGGGCCGGCTTGGCTGTCCGCGCATTCCCGACCATGGCCTGGGGCTGATCGGGCCGCTTCTCCTGGAACACGGTACCGAGGCGCAGAAGGCTCACTATCTTCCGCGGATTATCACAGGCGAGCATGTCTGGTGCCAGGGCTATTCCGAGCCGAATTCCGGCTCCGATCTTGCCAGCCTGCGAACCGCAGCCGTGCGCGACGGCGACGTGTTCATCGTCAACGGCCAGAAGATCTGGACCACGCTGGCGCACTGCGCGAACTGGATATTCGCGCTTGTCCGCACCAGCCGCGACGAGAAGGTTCGCCAGAAGGGCATCACCGTTCTCCTGATCGACCTGACGACGCCTGGCGTACGGGTTCGCCCCATCGCCAATCTTCGCGGCGAGGCGGATTTCTGCGAGGTCTTCTTCGACGACGTCCGCGTGCCGGTCGAGAATGTCGTCGGCGAGATCGACCAGGGCTGGGACGTGGCGAAGTCCGTGCTGGGCCACGAGCGCATCTTCCTCGGCGCGACGACCCGCCCCGAGATCGCCATCGAGCGACTGGAGAAGCTCGCCCGCGCGCGCGGCGCATTCGATGATCAGGCCTTCCTGTCGCGCTATGCAAGGCACCGCCTCGACATCTACGATCTCGGCTCCGCCTTCGAGCGTTTTGCCAAGGTGCTGCGCGACGGCGGCGAACTCGGCGCGGACGTGTCCATGCTGAAGATTTTCACTACCGAACTCTACCAGCGCATCACCGAGGAGACGCTGATGCTAGCGGGCGAGGATGCGCGCTTCTTCGATGACATTGAGGCCGGCAACGGCCAGGTCGACGCGATGAACCTGTTCCTGGACTCGCGCGCACCGGCCATCTTCGGCGGGTCGAACGAGATACAGAAGAATATCCTGGCGAAGGCCGTTCTGCGGTTGCCGAGCTGAACTGACTGCCGCGGCGAGACCGCGGAACTAGGGAGGAGTACATGGCCAGCTTGGAAGCCGCCGTTTCGGCGGATGCGCTCGCGCGGGCGACCGACCCGGATTATGCGCTGGTCGGCGAAGGCCTGACGAAGGTCTTTGGCGGCTTCGCCGCCGTCAAGGACGTCAACCTCGCCGTGCGGCGGGGCTCGATCCATGCGTTGATCGGGCCGAACGGCGCCGGCAAGACGACATGCTTCAACCTGCTGACCAAGACGCTCCAGCCCACGAAGGGCAAGATTCTGCTGAATGGCGAAGACATTTCCAGCTTGCGGACCGCCGAGGTCGCGCGTCGCGGCCTCGTGCGCTCGTTCCAGATATCGGCGATCTTCCCCAACCTCACCGTTCTCGAGAACGTCCGTGTCGCGCTGCAGGCGCCCTATGGCACGGGCTACCATTTCTGGCGGTCGCTGCGCGCGGTTTCGCCGCTCAACCGGCGCGCCGAGGAATTGCTGGAGCAGGTCGGCATCATCGAGAGCCGCGGCGCCACGGCGGCCGAATTGTCCTACGGCAAGAAGCGCGCGTTGGAGATCGCCACGACGCTGGCGCTCGAACCCCAGGTGATGCTGCTCGACGAACCCACCGCCGGAATGGGCCACGAGGATGTCGAGCCGATCACCGACCTGATCCGGAAGGTCGCCGTCGGACGCACGGTTCTCCTCGTGGAACACAATCTGTCGGTGGTTTCGAACCTGTGCGATCGCATCACGGTTCTCCAACACGGCGAGGTGCTGGCAGAGGGGACATACGAACAGGTTTCCAACGATCAGCGGGTCGTAGAGGCCTACATGGGAGGCGTGGATGAATAGCCTTGCACAACCGGCGATCCCGGCCGCCGAGGCAGTCGGCGCGCCGCTCCTCGAGGTGAAGAACCTGAGCGCCTGGTATGCCGAGTCGCGCGTCCTGCATGGCATGGGCTTCGAAGTGCGGGAAGGCGAACTGCTGACGCTCATCGGCCGCAATGGCGCCGGCAAGACGACGACCTTACGGTCGATCGTCGGCCTGATGCAGAAGCGCACGGGATCGATCCGTTTCGGCGGCGAGGAGACGATCGCAAGGCGGCCGTTCCAGATCGCGCGGATGGGTATCGGCTACTGCCCGGAGGAACGCGGCATCTTCGCTTCTCTCTCGGTGAAGGAGAACCTGTTCCTTCCGCCCGTCCTGCGCCCGGGCGGTCTGTCGGACGAGCAACTCTACGAGACGTTTCCAAACCTCAAGGCGCGCGCCAACAGCCCCGGCACCAAGCTGTCCGGCGGCGAGCAGCAGATGCTGGCGATCGCCCGGATCCTGCGCACAGGGGCGAAGCTCCTCCTGCTAGACGAGCCGAGCGAGGGACTGGCGCCGGTCGTCGTCAAGGAGATCGGCGAGATCATCAAGAGGCTGAAGTCGCAAGGCTTCACCATCGTCCTGGTTGAGCAGAACCTCCGCTTCGCCCGGCTCGTCGCCGACCGCCACGTGGTGGTCGAGAACGGCGCTGTTGTCGATACGCTGACCAACGAAGAACTCGCCGCCGACATGGGCCGCGTCAAATCCTACCTGGGGGTGTGAGCCGATGTTCGACGGCATCTCGACGCAACTGCTCATGGGGCAGATCCTGATCGGGCTGATCAACGGCTCGTTCTATGCCATGCTTTCGATGGGGCTCGTCATCATCTTCGGCATGATGCACATCATCAACTTCACCCACGGCGCCCAGTACATGCTCGGCGCCTTCGTGGCCTGGCTCCTGCTCCACCATCTCGGCATCGGCTATTGGCCGGCCCTGGTCATCGCGCCCGTGGTCGTGGCGATCTCGGGCATGTTCCTGGAAAGGGTCCTGCTTCGACCATTGGCCGGGCTCGACCATCTCTACAGCCTGCTGGCCACCTACGCGGTCGCGCTGATCGTCGAAGGTCTCGTCCGCTACCAGTACGGCTCGACCGGGCTGCCGTATCAGAACCCCATACCGGGCGGGGTCAATCTCGGCTTCATGTTCATGCCCTACTACCGGCTCTGGGTGGTGGCGTTCTCGGTCGTCACCTGCCTCGGCACCTGGCTCCTCATCGAGCACACCAAGCTCGGCTCCTATCTGCGTGCCGCCAACGAGAAGCCGCAACTGGTCCAGACCTTCGGCATCAACGTGCCGAAGATGATGACGCTGACCTACGGGTTCGGCGTCGGTCTTGCCGGCCTCTGCGGCGTTCTGGCCGCTCCGATCTACCAGGTGTCTCCGTCGATGGGATCGAGCCTGATGATCGTCGTCTTCGCGGTCGTGGTGATCGGCGGCATGGGGTCTATCATCGGCGCGGTTGCCACCGGCTACATGCTCGGCGTCGTCGAAGGGCTGACGAAGGTCTTCTATCCGGAAGCTGCCAGCGTGGTGATCTTCCTGTTCATGACGGTGGCGCTCTACCTTCGCCCGGCCGGCATCTTCAGCGGCAAGGAGCAGAACTGATGATCCGTCTTCTCCTCGTTGCCGTTGCGGTCGCGCTGCTCGCCATCGCGCCCTTCCATTTCTACTCCGTCACCCTGATGACGATCATGTGCTTCGTCATCTTCGCCTGCTCGTTCAACCTGCTCCTCGGCTACTCGGGCCTACTGTGCTTCGGTCACGCCATGTTCTTCGGTGGCGCGGCCTATGTCACGGGCTACATCCTCAAGACCACGCCGATCTCCATCGAACTGGCGATCCTGGCCGGCGGCGTCTCGAGCGGATTGCTCGGTCTCCTCATCGGCCTGCTGACGATCCGCAGGCAGGGGATCCAGTTCGCCATGATCACGCTCGCGTTTTCGCAGTTCATCTATTTCATTCTCCTCCAGGCCTCCTTCACCGGTGGCGAGGACGGCATGCAGGCGATACCGCGAAACGCGTTGTTCGGCCTGATCGACGTCAGCCAGAACATGACCTACTATTACGTCGTGCTTGCCTTCACGCTCCTTTGCGTCTTCGTCTATTATCGCGTCGTCCATTCGCCCTATGGCGAGATCCTGAAGGCGGTTCGCGACAACCAGCCACGCGTCGAATCGCTAGGGTTCGACCCGGAGCGCATCAAGCTGCTCGCCTTCGTCATTTCCGCCGCCATGGCTGGCGTTGCCGGCGGCATGAAGGCCACCGTCTACCAGTTCGCGACGCTGACCGATGCCTCCTGGCCGATCTCGGCCGAGGTGATCCTGATGACGCTGCTCGGCGGTCTGGGCACGCTGTTGGGTCCGATCTTCGGTGCCGGGATCATCATCTGGCTCAACGACTACCTGGCCGGTTTCGGCGAGTGGGCGCTGATCAGCCAGGGCGTGATCCTGCTGGTCGTGATCGTGTTCTTCCGTCGCGGCTTCGTCGGCGAGTTGTCGGCGCTGGCCACCTACCTCGCCAACCGCCGCAAGCCTGATGCGAAAGCCGCGGCAAGCAAGCCGGCCGGCGCGCAATGATCCGCGCCGGCTGCAGGATGCGGCCGGATGCTGTCGACCTCGGTGAGAGGTTAGAATTCGATGTCGATTGGCTGGTCGAACGGGTCGCTCGGTTGCACGGCCTTCGCAGCCCGCTGCAGGGCCGCCAGATAGCGGTCGCGGTTGACCCGGATTCGCTCGGCCGCGCCGCCGAGGCCGAGCACGACCGGCTGGTTCTGGATGCTGATCGGCAAAAGCACGCAGATCGTTCCGCCGCCCAGGAAAGGCACGTTCTCGGTCCAGCAGAAGCCGGTCTGCCGGATTTCGTGAACCTTCTCCATCATGTCGCCGATCTTGACGCGCTCGGAGGCTTTCGGAGTCGCGATGTTGGCGCGGCGGACGATGTTGTCGATCTTGTCGTCGGGCATGGTGGACAGGAGCATCCAGCCGACGGCCGATTGGGTCAGCGGTCGCAACGTGCCTTCGTCGACGTGGAACCGCAACGCATGCACCGACTGGATGATCTGGACGTACTGGAGGTAGACGTCGTTGCGCGTCCCGATCGAAACCGTCTCGCCGGTCGCCGCATGCACGTCGCGCAACGCGTCGAGTACCCGGCTGGTGCCGAACAGGGCGCGGGGGATCCAGTCACCCAAGGACGTCACCTTGGGCGTCGGAAAGTAGAGCCGGTCGCTTCGATCGAAGTTCAGGTAGCCGAGCGTGACGAGCGTCTTGAGCAGCACGGTCGTGCTCGATTGCGGATAGCCAAGCGCCACGGCGATCTCCGACATCGCACGAGGCTGTCTAACGCGCTTGAAATACTCGAGAATCTCGATGGCACGCGTCGCCGACTTGACCTGCGAATTCTGCATCGGTCGATCCTCTGGTCTGAGTGCGGTATCAGAGATGTGAAACTGCCCACCACGTACGAATTGCTTCTGGCTCGTCCGCACTGGGCATGACAAGGTAGCATCAGTCAAGGCCGAACACGCCCTGGCGCCGGGAGGAGACGAGACGGACGCCCGCAAGGGACGTTCGCGACGGGAGGAGATGAGCCATGAAGCTCGGTGTTTTTTATGAGCACCAGTTGCCGCAGCCGTGGGGCGAGGACAGCGAGCAAAGGCTGTTCGACGAGGCTCTCGATCAGGTCGAACTCGCCGACAAACTCGGTTTCGACCACATGTGGGAAGTGGAGCATCATTTTCTCGAGGAGTATTCGCACTCGTCGGCGCCGGAGGTGTTTCTCGGGGCCGTTTCGCAGCGCACGAAGAACATCCGTCTCGGGCACGGAATCTGCCTGTCGCCGCCGGCCTACAATCATCCCGCCCGCGTAGCCGAGCGCCTCGCCACCCTCGACCTCGTGTCGGGTGGACGCGTCGAATGGGGTACCGGTGAGTCCGGGTCACTTGTCGAGATGCACGGCTTCGGCATCGAGCCCGAGCAGAAGACGGCCATGTGGCGCGAAGGCGTGGAGCAGACGGCCAACATGATGACCATGCGGCCGTACCCTGGCTTTAATGGACAGTTTTTCTCGATGCCAACGCGCAACATCGTGCCGAAGCCGGTACAGAAGCCGCATCCACCGATCTGGATGGCGTGCTCGCGCCGCGAGAGCATCCTGCGCGCGGCCCGTAACGGCGTCGGGGCGCTGGTCTTCGGCTTCGTCGAGGCTTCCCAGGCCAAGCTCTGGCGCGACGAGTACTATTCGATCATCAAGTCGGACGAGTGCGTGCCGATCGGCCATGCGGTCAACGCCAACTTCGCAACCCTGAACGGCATGATGGTGCATGAAAAGCACGACGAGGCGATCCGCCGGGGCCTCGACGGCTTCCGTTTCTTCGGCTTTTCGATTGCCCACTATGCCGTCTATGGCGAGCATCGACCGGGCGTTACCAATCTCTGGAAACGGTTTCAGGCAATCAAGGACGAGATGCGCGACACGCCCGGCGCGGGCTCGATCGGCACGCCCGCCAGCGTGCGCGAACACCTGAAGAGCTATGCCGATGTCGGCGTCGACCAGATGATCTTCATCCAGCAGTCGGGAATGAACCGGCACGACCACATCTGCGAGGCGATGGAACTCTTCGCCAGCGAGGTCATGCCGGCGCTGAAGGAAGGCGAGGACGAGCGACTGCGCCGCAAGGACGAGGAACTCGCGCCCTACATCGAGAAGGCGCTCGCCCGCAAGCCGCGGATGGCGGCGTTGCGCGTGGACGATGTTCCCAATGTCGAGTCGATCGGCATCGTGCTCGAGCGTCGGTCGGGCAAGGATTACGCGAGCGCCGGCGGCACCTATGCCGATCCGACGCGCGGCGGCGCCATTCCGATGGCTTCGCGCGAAACCTTCGCCAAGGCCGCGAAGGTCGGTTGAATGGAAGAGCACGTGCAGCGGCGGAAGGAGTGGCGATGACAGGCAGGCTTGAGGGGCGCGTTGCGCTGGTGACGGGAGGCGGCCGGGGCATTGGCCGGGCGATCTCGGATGCCTTCGCGCGCGAAGGCGCAATGGTTGGCGTTCTGGACCTGAAACCCGAGATCGCAGGCGCGGCGGCTGACGAAATCAACGCCGCCGGCGGCAAGGCGATGCCGCTCGTCGGCAATGTTGCCAAGCGTGCGGACGTCTTCGACGCTGCGGCCAAGCTCGAGCAGGCGTTCGGTCCGGTCACCGTACTCGTCAACAATGCGATGTGGAACCGCTACGGCTCGCTGCTCGAGCAGACCGAGGAGACGATCGGCCGGATGATCGACGTCGGCTTCAAGGGCGTAATCTGGGGCTACCAGGCCGTGGTGCCGCAGATGGAGAAGGCTGGCGGCGGCTCGATCATCAACATTGCGTCGCCCGCCGCGCTGATCGCGCTGAAGAACGGCGTCATGTACAGTGCCGTCAAGGCCGCGGTGCAGGCGTCGACGCGCTCTGCGGCGGCGGAGTTCGGCCCCCTGAACATCCGCGTCAATGCCATCGCGCCCGGCTCGACCCGCACGGACGGCGCCAATCTCGTCGTCGACGAAGCCGGCTGGGAGCGTCGTCGACAGAAAGTGCCGCTAGGCCGGCTTGGCGAGCCGGAAGACATCGCCAATGCCGCCGTGTTCCTGGCGGGCGCTGAATCCAGCTGGGTGAGCGGCGACATGATGCTCGTCGACGGCGCCATGACATTCGCGTTCTCGTAATTCATCGCGGCAATCGCCGCCGATGCAACCATCTTCGAATTCTGGTCACCTTCGGGGACTTTCGAAGATTTCAAGCGGAGGAAAAGACATGAAGAAGCAAACGTTCAAGTACGCGGTAGCGGGGCTGTTCGCCTCGACCTTTCTGGTGCCGGCGGCCATCGCCGAAGGCATTTCGGGCGACGTGGTCAAGATCGGGGTCATGAATGACCAGTCCGGTCCCTATGCCGACAACGGCGGACCTGGCACCGTCGAGGCGGCGCGCATGGCCATCGAGGACTTCGGCGGCGAGGTGAACGGCAAGAAGATCGAACTCGTCATCGCCGACGACCAGAACAAGCCCGACATCGGCGCCGCAATCGCCCAGAAATGGGTCGACGAGGAGGGTGTCGACGCCATCGTCGGTGGTTCCGCCTCCTCGATCGCGATCGCCATCCAGGCGATGATGGCCGAGAAGAAGAAGCCCTACATGCTGGCCGGTACCGCCTCGTCGGGCCTGACCAACGATGCCTGCTCGCCGATGGGTACGCAGTGGGTTCTCGACACCTATTCGCTGGCCAAGGGCGTGATCCAGTCGATGATCGCGGCCGGCAACAAGTCCTTCTACTTCATCACCGTCGACTACACCTTCGGCAAGCAGTGGCAGGCCGACGCCACCAAGTTCATCGAGGAAGCCGGCGGCAAGGTGCTGGGGTCGGTGCTTCATCCGCTCAACAGCAACGACTTCTCGTCCTACGTCCTTCAGGCGCAGGCGAGCGGCGCCGAGGTCATCGTTCTCGCCAACTCCGGTTCGGACTTCGCCAATGCGGTCAAGCAGGCGCAGGAATTCGGCATCCAGGCAGGCGGCCAGCAGGTCGTCGCGCTCGGGCTGCAGATCAACCAGGTCCACGGTATCGGCCTGGACACCGTCAAGGGCATGTCGATCGTCACGCCCGGCTACTGGGACCTGAACGACGAGACCCGCGAGTTCGCCGACCGCTTCAAGAAGCGCTTCCGTGACCGCATCCCGAACGAGACGATGGCCGGCACCTATAGCGCCATCACGCACTACCTGAAGGCGGTGAAGGAAACCGGAACCGACGAGGGCGAAGCGGTCGTCGCCAAGATGCACGAGATGCCGATCAACGACTTCCAGATGAAGGATGTCATGATCCGCGCGGACGGACAGGTAATGCGGCCGATGTACGCCGTTACCATCAAGAGCCCCGACGAAGTGAAGCAGCCCTACGACTACTATACCGTCACCGCGACGATTCCCGCCGAGGACGTCTGGCGGCCGGCATCGGAAAGCAACTGCCCGCTTCTGAAGTCCCAGTAAGCCTCCCAAGGCTCCGGCGAAGGGGCGTCTGCCCCTTCGCCACCCCCCGATCTTCCAAGGCGATTTCATGAACCCAAAGTTCCACCTCGTCTCGCGGGACGCCGATCTGCTGGGCGAAAGCCCCGTGTGGGACGGTCGCGACCGGACCCTCTACTGGGTTGACGGTGTTTCGCGGCTGATCCATGCGCATGATCTGGCCACCGGCACGTTCCGCTCCTGGAAGACGCCGTCGATGGTCGGCTCCATTGCCCTTGGCGCGGGCCGGTCGCTCGTGGCCGGGCTGGCGGACGGCATCTACGAATTCGATCTCGACACTGGCGCGTTCAACCCGATCTTCATGCCTGATCCGGACCCGAAGGTCCGCTTCAACGACGGCAAGAACGACCGCTTCGGCCGTTTCCTGTGCGGCACGATGGGCGTGCACGCCGATCCGCTCGGCAAACTCTGGCGCGTCGATCGCGACGGACGTTCGGAGGTCTTCGCCACCGGCATCCGGATCTTTAACTCGCTCTGCTTCAGTCCGGACGGCATGACAATGTACTTCGCCGACAGCCTCGACCGCGCGATCCGGGCGTTTTCCTATGGCCCGGGAGACACGCCGGTCGGAGATCCGCGGATGCTGGCGGATACCAATCCTTGGGATTCCGGGCCCGACGGCGCGACGGTGGACGCCGATGGCTGCATCTGGGTCTGCCTCGTGCAGGTCGGCAAGATCGCCCGCTTCACGCCGGCCGGCAAGCTCGACCGCCTGATCGACGCGCCCACCGACATGCCCTCCTGCGTCGCCTTCGGCGGCGACGACCTGTCGACGCTCTACGTCACCTCAATCAAGGATTCCGGCTCCGGTCGCGCCATTTCGCGCCATCCGCGGGGCGGTTGTCTGTTTGCCATCGAAGGGCTCGGCGTGCGCGGCCTGCCCGAGGCGCGCTTTGGCGAAACGACGGCCGAACCGATCGCGAAGGCTTCCTGATGCTCGACCGCATGAACGGCCTCTCCGCCCTGCTCGCGCCGAACTCGATCGCCCTGGTCGGCGCGTCCGACGACGCCCAGCGGATCGGCGGGCGGCCGCTGCGCTACCTGCGCGAAGGCGGGTATCGCGGTGCGGTCTATCCGGTGAACCCGAAACGCGACACCGTCCAGGGCCTGCGCGCCTACGCCTCCATCGCCGACCTGCCGGAGACCCCTGACGTCGCGATCCTCGCCGTACCGGCCTCCGGCACGCTCGACGCGGTGCGCGCTTGCGCCGATCGCAAGGTCAAGGCGGCGATCGTCTTCTCGGCCGGTTTTGCCGAGACGGACGAGGCGGGTCGGGCGATCCAGGATCAGATGACCGGCATCGCCCGCGAGAGCGGCATGCGCCTGCTCGGCCCCAACTGCCTTGGCGTCTTCAGTTCGGCGACCGGCTACTACGGCACGTTTTCCGCCATCCTCGACGGTGCCTTCATCCAGCCCGGCCCGGTCGGCGTCGTGTCGCAGAGCGGCGCCTATGGCTCGCACATTGCCCATTTGGCGCGCCAGCGCGGCCTTGGCATAGGTCACTGGATCACCACCGGCAACGAATGCGACGTCGACGTCGCCGAGGCGCTGCGCTGGATGGTCGAGCAGCCGGACGTCAACGTTGTGATGGCCTACGCCGAAGGCATCCGCAACCGCGACACCTTCGTCGAGGCCCTCGACGTGGCGCGCAAGCGCGAGAAGGCGATCGTCTTCATGAAGGTCGGCCGCTCCGAGGTTGGCGCGCACGCGGTGAGTTCGCACACCGCCGCGCTCGCGGGCTCCGACGCCATCTTTGACGCGGTGTTTCGCCAGTATGGCGTCTGGCGGGCAAGAACCACCGCCGAGCAGCTCGACGTCGCCTATGCCTGCTCGCGCGGGATCTATCCGGCCGGCAACACGCTCGGCATCTTCACCCTGTCCGGC
The DNA here is from genome assembly GCA_051860465.1 of Mesorhizobium sp. Lineage (GTDB taxonomy): Bacteria > Pseudomonadota > Alphaproteobacteria > Rhizobiales > Rhizobiaceae > Aquibium. Next base: position 5,735 of record JBHYDY010000046.1, on the reverse strand, counting down.
GGCTTCGGCATCCAGATGGCCGACGACGCCGAGTCCGCCGGTCTCGACGTTGCGGCGATGCCCCAAGAGGCGCAGGCCGAGCTGAAGGCGATGCTGCCCTATGCCTCGCCGCGCAATCCCGTCGATGCGACCGCGCAGGCGCTCACCGACCTGCCGCTGATGACCAGCTACATCGCCGCGATGCTGGAGAAGGGCGGCTACGACCTCTTCACCGGCATCTTCGGCAGCGGTCCCGCCAGCCCCACCTTCGCGGGCCGGCTGCGCGAGGTGCTGGAGACGGCGTCCGCGGCGTCGCGCGGCACGATCATGGCGCTCACCATGTCGGCGCCGCCGGAGATCGTGCGCTCCTACGAGGAGAAGGGCTTTCTCGTCCACGAGGACGGCACCGCGCTCATGAACGCGCTTGGGGCGCTGGTTCACTTCCGCCGCAGCTTCCAGCGCGCGAAAGAGGCGCCCGAGCAAATGCCGGATGCCGAGACCATCGGACTCGGCAAGGCTGCGATCGGCGAGCACGAGGCAAAGCGCATCCTGTCGGCCGCCGGCATTCCTTTTCCGAAGGAAGCGCTGGTGCGGCCGGGCGAAGATGCGGGCAAGGCGGCCGCCGCGATCGGGTTTCCGGTCGTGGTCAAGATCGCCTCGGCCGACATCGCCCACAAGACCGAGATCGGAGGCGTCATCGTCGGCCTGAAGGACGAGAACGAGACCCGAAGCGCCGCCGCTGAAATCCTCGAGCGAGCCGCGAGGCACCGCCCGGACGCCCGGATCGACGGCCTGCTTGTCTCGCCGGTGATTGCGGGTGGCGTCGAGGTCATCGCCGGCGTGTCGAGCGATCCGACTTTCGGCCCGGTGGTCATGTTCGGCCTTGGCGGTGTCTTCGTCGAGGTGCTGAAGGACGTGACCTTCCGCGCCGCTCCGTTCGACCTCGCAGAGGCGCACAGGATGATCCGCGAGATCCGCGGCTTCACGATGCTCGAAGGTGTGCGCGGCGCGGCCCCCGCCGACGTCGATGCGCTAGCGGCGATGCTGTCGGCGCTGTCGCGCTTCGCCGCCGCCAACGCGGCCGCGATCGAGAGCATCGATCTCAATCCGATCCGGGTGCTGCAACGAGGCAATGGCCTGGTCGCGCTTGACGCGCTGATCGTGCCGCGGACCTGACGAAACGACTGGAGTGAGCGGAATGGACGAAGCCAGATTGATGCAGCTTCTTGATCGCGAGGCGATCCGCGACTGCATCTATCGATATTGCCGAGGGATAGACCGGGCCGACGAAGCGGCTCTGCGTTCGTCCTACTGGGAGGACGCGCATGACTGCCATGGCGCCTACAATGGTTCGGCGGAGGGGTTCATCGGGCTCGCGCTCGAGGTCTTCAAGACCGGCCCGCGCAATGTGCATCAGGTTTCGAACATCCTGATCGAGTTCACCGCGCCGGACGTGGCGGTGGTCGAGAGCTACTTCAACGCCCTGCAACGAGGCCCCGACCGGGAGGGTGTGATGCGCCAGTTCCTGCTTGCCGGTCGCTATTGCGACCGCTTCGAGAAGCGGGCCGGGGAGTGGCGCGTCGCGGATCGGGTGGTCGCCTATGACTGGGTGGAGGAGCAGACGCCGCCTTCCGCGAGCGAGGGCGAACGCTTCGGCGCACGTCGGCCGGTCGGAGCGGCCTTTCCGCAAGACCCGATCTACGCCGCGCTTGGCGTCGTTCAGGCTTCACCGACCTGAAACATTCTATCTGATGCTTGAAGGTGTTGCATGCAGACGGCTCTTCCTAACAATGGCTTTCAGGTTGCTGCCGAAAATGCGGGCACGACAGTGACGGAACAACGATACAACGCCCGTGATACGGGCGGTGCGCCGGTTCCCCGCATTCTTCCGGGTTTCTCTGGTGAGGAGTGAACCAGTGAGGAAGGCAACCGTGACAGAGTTACCGACGGGGGTCGACGAAGGCGAGTTCAAGACAGCCATGCGTCAGGTCGCCTGTTCCGTCGCGGTGATCACGGCCCGCTCGGGCAAGCATGTCAACGGGTTGACCGCGACCGCCGTATGCTCCGTTTCGGCAAGCCCGCCGGTGCTTCTCGTATGCGTCAACAAGGGTGCGTCGGCCGACGCGATCATCGCCGAAAGCGGATCCTTCGCGGTGAACTTCCTCACCGAGGAACAGCATCGGATCGCCCGTCTGTTCTCCACCTCCAAGCTCAGTTCCGACGAGCGCTTCGCCGAAGGCCGCTGGCAGTCGCGGACCACCGGAGCGCCCGTGCTCGACGGCGCGCTCGCGAGTTTCGACTGCCTTGTCGAAGACTGCGTCCCATCGGGGACCCACAACGTCTATTTCGGCCGGGTCGTGACGACGGCGTCTCTCGACCAGGAAGGTTTGATCTATCGGGACGGCTCGTTCCGTCGCCTGGCGCCGGTCGCCTGACGCGCGCCGTCAAGGGAGGAGATTGCATGCGGGACACGGGCAGGATCGTGGTGGTGACGGGCGCGGCGGGCGGCATCGGTCGCGCGCTGGTCGGTCTCTTTGCAGCCGATGGCGATACCGTCGTCGCCGTCGATCTGCCGGGAACCGATGTTGTCGCCCTTTCCGAAAAGGTTGGTGGCGGCCATCTGGGCTTGACTTGCGACGTCTCGTCCGAGGCCGAGATCCTGGAATTGTTCGCCCGCATCGACGAGCGCTACGGTCACGTCGACGCGCTGATCAACAATGCCGCGATGGGGCCGACCATGGCGGCGACGGTGGACACGGGTCTCGACGCCTTCCGCAAGGCGATCGGCGTCAACCTCGTGGGGCCCTTCGTGATGGCGCGCGAAGCGGCGCGGCGCATGAAGCCGGGTGGCGCCATCGTCAATATCGCCTCGCTTGCCGGCGTGCTCGGCAATCCAAGACGCAACGCCTATGCCGCTTCCAAAGCCGGTTTGATCTCGTTGACGAAGTCGCTCGCCTGCGAATGGGCTGCGCGCGGCATCCGGGTCAGCGCGGTTGCGCCGGGCTATGTCCGAACGCCTATGGTCGCCGAACTCGAGCGAACGGGGAAGGCCGATCTCGGCGCCGTGCGTCGCCGCGTGCCGGTCGGTCGCATGGGGCGGCCCGATGAGATCGCGCAAGCCGCCCGTTTTCTTGCGTCGGCGAGGGCTCGCTATGTGACCGGCGCGGTATTGGCGGTCGACGGCGGATGGGCGTCGTTCAACCAGCCGGGCGACGCGCATCCCCCGGTGGACGGCACTCCGCAGGACGAACTGACTCGTCCCGAGATGCCCGAGAGCGGCCGCGTCGTCGTCGTGACCGGCGCCGCACGCGGCATCGGCGAGGCGATCGCGCGGGCCTTCGCCGCCAATGGCGATACCGTGGTCATCGCCGACCGTGACGGGGAGGGCGCCCGGTCCGTTGCCGGCGCGCTTGGCGGGCCGCACGCCGGATTTGATCTCGACGTCTCCTCGGAGGACCAGGTCGTCTCCGTCTTCGCCGATATCGCGCGCCGTTTCGGCCGCATCGACATCTTGGTCAATGATGCGGCCGTCGCGGACGGCTTCAAGCCGGCGCTCGAGCAGGGGCCCGCCGACCTGGAAGCCGTGCTCGATGTCAATCTGGCAGGCGCGTTCCTGTGCACGCGCGAGGCACTCAAGACCATGCGCCCGGGCTCGATGATCCTGAACATCGGCTCGATCAACACCTTCCTGCCCTTCGCGCCGCGCCATGCCTACGGCGCCTCGAAGGCCGCAATCGACATCCTGACGCGCTGCATGGCGGCCGAACTCGGCGCGCAGGGCATTCGCACCGCCACCATCGCGCCGGGCTATATCCGCACGCCGGGTGTCGCCGCGCTCGAATCAGCCGGGCGAATCGATCCGCAAGGCATCGGACGTCGCATTCCCATGGGCGAGATGGGCCGACCGGAAGACATCGCCGACGCGACCCTGTTCATGGCCTCGCCGGATGCGTCCTACGTCAACGGCTCGATCCTCTACGTCGATGGCGGCTGGACCGCTTTTGGTAACGCTGGCTTCGCCAGCGGGGCAACGGGCGACTCGAGCGGGGCATAGACCGGATGATCGTCGACTATTCACCCAACGACGGCCTCCGTCTGCTCGAAGCCGACGACTTCAAGGGTTTCAAGCTGCGTCTGTCCGGCCTGGCCGATCCCCGGCCAATCATCGAAGGGGTTCGCTTCGTCGACGACGGCAACGTGCTGATCGGCATGGATTTGGTGCCGATGCTGCCCGGAGCCCCGGACTCCGCCGAATGGCGGCGCGGGTTCCAGGCCATGGTCGCCTATGCCGCCGGGAAAGGTTGGGTCGACGAAGCCACCAGCGCCATTCGCGCCCATGTCGAACGTTTGCCCTGACCGGCGCGGAGGCGGCCCCGCCGATCTGGATTCAAGGAACAAGACAGAGGAAACACCATGGAATTCGGAACCTTCATTCTTGCCGCCCAGCGCGGCTATCACCAGCCGTCGGATGTCGTGCTGAGGAACTCGATCGAGCAGGCGGTCACCTCCGAGCGAGCGGGCTTCGATACGGCCTGGTTCGCCGAGCACCATTTCAACAACTACAGTCTGGTGCCGTCACCACTGATGATGGTGTCGCATCTGGCGGGCGTCACGAAGACGATCCGTCTCGGTACCGCCGTCTGCGTCCTGCCGCTTTACCAGCCGCAGCGCCTGCTCTCGGAGATCGGTTTCGCAGACATCGTCTCCAACGGTCGCCTGGAGTTGGGGGTCGGCTCGGGCTATCAGCAGTTCGAGTTCGAACGCTTCGGCGTCGATGTCGACGACGCGCCAGCGGTGTTTTCCGAATATCTCGATATCATCATGAAGGGGCTCAACCAGACAATTTTCGAGCATGAGGGGACCCATATCAGGATCCCGCCGACGGCGATCTCGGTCCGAACCGTGCAGCGTCCGACGCCGCCGATCTGGATCGCCGCGGGCTCGGCGCGCAGCATGGGCCGGGGCTATCGCGAGGGCCATAATCTCTTCGTCACCGCCCTGCATGGCGGGATCGAGGCCATCGCCGGGCTGCGCCGGACGCTGGAGCAGGCCGCAGCCGCCGAGAAGAAGCAGGTCGGCGACGTCAAGGTCGCGCTGTTGCGCTGCTGTTATGCCAGCGACGACGAGGCCGAGATCGACAGCTATCTGGAGAACGCGCGCTTCCAGCGCCGCCTCTCCGAGGCCCTGCATCAGCGCCGGCAGCAGAGCGAGGACGGCTACATGCTCAAGGAAACCCCGACCCAGCAGGATCTGTCCTTCGAGACCATGCGAAAGAACCTTCCGGTCGGCAGCGTCAACCGCGTCATCGACCGGCTGCTCGAGGAGATCGAGATCCTGAAGCCGGATCAGGTTGCCGTCCAGACGCAGCTTGGTGATTTCGACCAGAAGACCATGTTGAAGCAGATCGAGACCTGGGGCGACAAGATCATTCCGGCGGTCAACAAGGCGCTCGGAACCTCCGCGACGCCAAAGGCGATGGCGATCAATGCGTGATACGGCTGCGCCGGGCGGAGCAATAGCCCGGCGCCGTGCGGGATTGGCGCGGGGTCGACGGAACGCAGGCCGGGTCGCCCCCGCTGCCGGCGGGTCCAGCGCCAGCCAGCCTCTTGTGTTTTCCGCCCGTTGCGGCTAATCGCGCGGCAACCGCAACAGGCCGGCAACGGCCGTCCAGGGAAAGTGACATGGCAAAAGGTAAATTCGAGCGTAACAAGCCTCATGTGAACATCGGCACGATCGGTCACGTTGACCACGGCAAG
>JBHYDY010000045.1:0-42795 GCA_051860465.1 Mesorhizobium sp. | reverse complement strand
GTCCTGAGCGGGCGCGATCGAAACCGCCGCAAGACGTCCCGCCCGAACCCGGTTCGACGGCGGCCGCCGGCGCATGGGACGGGGGGCTCAGGTTGCCTTGCCGGCGAAGGATTTGTTGATCCACGTCAACATCGACCCGTGGCATGGTGGTACCTTGACAGTGGGCCGGCGGGGCCTTTCGCTGGCGGGGGCCGGGGATGGCGGTCGACGCGGGGCTGCCCGGAAGCCTAAGTTCAGACATCATCGAGGAGCCGACATGAACCAGAAGACCTCCCGGGACGTTGCGAAGACGGAAGCGCAAGTCATGTCGGAGGCGATCCAGGCCGGACTCGCGGATGAAAAGACCCAGGCCGCGCACGGGGCGACCCTGGCCACCGCGCGAAGCCTCGAGGCGAGCGGGGACGGCGACGGCATCGGCGCGATCATCGATGGCGCGGCGCCCGACGACGCGGTGCTGCTGCGCGAGGCGCTCGGCCTGCCGAAGCCGAAGGGCCGGCCGCGACGCACCAGCGACGAGATGGCCGACGATTGGCGCGAGGGCGGCTATCCCTACAAGTTCAAGATGATGCGCCGCGACTACGAGCGCGAGAAGTTCATCCTCCAGACCGAGCTCCTGAAGCTGCAATCCTGGGTGCGGGAAGCGCGCCAGCGCATCATCATCCTGTTCGAGGGGCGCGACGCCGCCGGCAAGGGCGGCACGATCAAGCGCTTCATGGAACACCTCAACCCGCGCGGCGCCCGCGTGGTTGCGCTCGAGAAGCCCAACGAGGTCGAGCGCGGACAATGGTACTTCCAGCGCTATGTCGAGCACCTGCCGACGATGGGCGAGATCGTGATGTTCGACCGCAGCTGGTACAACCGCGCCGGCGTCGAGCGGGTGATGGGGTTCTGCAGCGAGGAGGAGTACCGCGAGTTCCTCCGCCAGGTGCCGGAGTTCGAGCGCAACCTGGTGCGCAGCGGCACCCACCTGATCAAGTTCTGGTTCTCCGTCAGCCGCGAGGAGCAGAGCCGCCGCTTCAAGGAGCGCAAGGTCCATCCGCTCAAGCAGTGGAAGCTGTCGCCGATCGACCTTGCCTCGCTGGACAAGTGGGACGCCTATACCCAGGCCAAGGAGGCGATGTTCTTCCACACCGACACCGCCGACTCGCCCTGGACGGTGATCAAGTCCAACGACAAGATGCGGGCGCGGCTGAACGCGATGCGCTACGTGCTCCACTCGCTGCCCTATGCCGACAAGGATGCGTCGCGGGTCGGCCGCGTCGACGATCTGCTCGTCGGCCGCGCCAACGTCGTCCACGAGCGCGGCGAGTACGACGTGGCCGGCGGCTGGACGAGCAGGGAGTAGCACCGGCCGGCCTCGGCGTCACGGCAACCCCTATCGGAGCGGGCGGCTTTCCCCTATCACGCGGCGATGTCTCCCCAGGTCGAAGCAGCGCTGTTCATCTTCGGTCTCGTCGCCATCGGCTATCTGGCCGGGCTGACGGGCTACCTGCGGGCCGAAACGGGCGAGGCGCTGGGCGAGTTCGCGGTCGGGGTGGCGCTGCCGCTGCTCCTGTTCCGCACGATGCTGTCGGCTGATTTTCAGGGCGCCGCGCCCTGGGTGCTGTGGGCGGCCTACTTCTCCTCGGTCGCGATCGCCTGGGTCATCGGGCACCTGGTGACGACGCGGCTGTTTGGCCGCGACGCGCGGGCCGGCGTGGTGGGCGGCGTCTCGGCGTCGTTTTCCAACACGGTTCTGCTCGGCATTCCGCTGGTGCTCGGCGTTTACGGGCAGGCGGGTTTCGAGGTGCTGGCGCTGATCATCTCGGTGCATCTGGGCGCCATGATGGCCGCCACCATCGTCGTCTTCGCCGTGCTGGAGGGCGGCGACAAGGGGTTCCGGCCGCTCGACCTCGCCAGGACCTTCATCGGCAAGCTCGCCGCCAACCCGCTGATCATCGGCATCGTGGCCGGGCTTGCCTGGCGCATGACCGGCTGGCCGCTTCCCTCGCTCGCCGCGCGCTTCGTCGACGGGCTGGGCGCCATCGCCGGGCCGCTGGCGCTGTTTTCCATGGGGCTCGGGCTGCGCCGCTACGGCATCTCGGGCAACCTGCGCCCCGGCGTGACGCTGGCGCTGCTCAAGCTGATGGCGATGCCGGCGATCATGCTCGGCATGGCGACGCTGTTTGGCCTGCCGCCGCTGGTGGCCTCCGTCGCGGTCTTGACGGCCGCGCTTCCGGCGGGTGTCAACTGCTACCTGATCGCCGTGCAGTTCGGCACCGGCCAGGCGCTGGCCTCGAACACCATCACGCTGGCGACGGGGCTCGGCGTCGTCACCACGTCCTTCTGGATCATGCTGCTGCACGCCATCTACGGGTGAGGTTAGCCCAGCTCCGACGAATAGTGCACCGTCTCGCTCAGGCAGCGCGAGACGCGCAGTTCGACCGGCTTGCTCTCGAGATCGAGCGCGATGCGGGTGATGCTGAGCAACGGCGTGCCGGCGGCGCAGCCCAGCGCGTCGGCGTCGACCGGCGTGGCGGCGATGGCCTTCAGCTTCTCGCTCGCCCGGCCGATGGTGATGCCCCAGCGCTCCGAATAGAGGCCGTAGACGTTGTTGGGGATGGCGGCGAGTTCGTCGAAACGGGGAAAGCGGGCATCCGAGAGTGTGATCGTCTCGACCAGAAGCGGCGCTCCAGCCAGCGTGCGCACCCTCTCGATACGCCAGACCGGCGCTCCGGGAACGAGCGCCAGCGCCTCTGCCTCCTGCGCCGTGGCGCCCGCCTGCCGCCGGTCGAGAATAGCGGAATCGGGAAAACTCGGCTTGCCGTCGTCGGGCACCAGCCGGAAGAACTGGAACAGGATGCGGCTCTCCTCCGGTCGCGCCACGAAGGTGCCGCGTCCCTGTCGCCGGATCAGGAGGTTTTCGGTCGTCATGGCGTCGAGCGCCTTGCGGATCGTCCCTTGGCTGACGCCGATCTCGCGCGCCAGTTCGATCTCGGACGGGATAAGCTGCCCCGGCTGCCACTCGCCCTCGATGAGCCGGCGAACGAGCTGGTCGCGCACCTGGACGTACAGGGGGCGGTAGGCGAAGACGGTCTGGTCCATGTCGAAATCCCGCGCGAACGAGCCTTGATAGCATCCCGCCGATTGACTCTGCCAGCATTTCCTATCTTATATCTTATATAAGACCTGCGGCGCGTCGCTCGCAGGCGACGACAGGAACCACAGGGACACCGATGAGCATTCCGCACCTCCTGGTTCATGATCACGGCGACAATGTCGGCGTGGTCGTGGTCGAAGGCCTCAAGGCGGGCACCAGCATGCTGGCCGTGGTCACCGCCGACAATTCCTCGTTCGAGATCGAGGCGAAGGCCGACATCCCGATCGGGCACAAGGTGGCCTTGAAGGATCTCGACGCCGGCGACACCGCGACGAAGTATGGCGAGGATATCGGCCGCTTTGTCGCCAACGTCGGCCGCGGCGAACACGTCCACGTGCACAATCTCAAGACCAAGCGCTGGTAGTCGCATCGCGAGGCGCGGGGCGACACCCGCGCGCCGCCGCGTTCATTTCAGGGAAGGGCGGGCTGATGGCCTCGAAATACTCCAACATGACGATCCGCGCCTTTCGCCGCGATAACGGCCGCGTGGGCGTGCGCAACCACGTGGTAATCCTGCCGGTGGACGACATCTCCAACGCCGCCTGCGAGGCGGTTGCCAGCAACATCAAGGGCACGCTCGCCCTGCCGCACGCCTACGGCCGGCTGCAGTTCGGCGAGGACCTCGACCTGCATTTCCGCACCATGATCGGCACCGGGGCCAACCCGAACGTCGCCGCCGTGGTGGTGATAGGCATCGAGCCCGGCTGGACCAAGAGGATCGTCGACGGCATCGCCGCCACGGGCAAGCCGGTGGCAGGCTTTTCCATTGAGCAGAACGGCGATCTGAAGACGATCATGGACGCCAGCCGCACCGCCAAGGAGTTCGTCCACTACGCCACTGAACTGCAGCGGGAAGAGTGCTCGATCTCCGAGCTCTGGGTCTCGACCAAGTGCGGCGAGAGCGACACCACAACCGGCCTCGGCTCGTGCCCGACGGTGGGCAACATGTATGACAAACTGCTCCCCGAGGGCATCTACGGCTGCTTCGGCGAGACGTCGGAGATCACCGGCGCCGAGCACATCGCCAAGGCGCGGGCGATCAACCCGCAGGTGGGCGAGCGTTGGTACGCGATGTGGAAGGCCTACCAAACAAGCGTGATCGAGCAGTTCAAGACCAACGACCTGTCGGAGAGCCAGCCGACTCGCGGCAACATCGAGGGCGGGCTGACGACGATCGAGGAGAAGGCGCTGGGCAACCTGGAAAAGATCGGCCGCACATCGCGCTACATCGACATCCTCGAGCCGGCCGAGGCGCCCAAGTCGGGCAAGGGGCTCTATTTCATGGACTCGTCGTCGGCCGCGGCCGAATGCGTGACGCTGATGGCGGCCGGCGGCTTCGTCATCCACACCTTCCCGACCGGGCAGGGCAACGTGGTCGGCAACCCGATCGTGCCGGTGATCAAGATTACCGCCAACCCGCGCACCGTTCGCACCATGGGCGAGCATGTCGACGTCGACGTTTCCGGCATCCTGCGGCGCGAGATGACCATCGACGAGGCCGGAGACGCGCTGATCGACATGATCGTGCGCACCGCCAATGGCCGCAACACGGCAGCCGAGGCGCTGGGCCACCGCGAGTTCGTGATGACCAAGCTCTATCGGAGCGCATGAGCGCCACACATTGTTCTCGCGCTTTCTCTTGTTGTCGGTTCGATGACGGGGTGCAGCGTTGGGATGTCCTCCTCGCAGATGTTCCAGAGTCGCACTGCCGGAAATCTTGAAATAGGCATGACGGGGCAAGTCGCCTCCTTTCGCGAGATGGCGGGTTCAGCCACGTGCTCGCAGCACAGGACCGGTTCGCCGGGCGGTCATCGGGCGGCACGCCGAGGCGGATCGATTTTCCACACGGCCGCTTGCGGCCTGGGCGCGCAAAAGCGCGCGGACAGACTGATTGGGGCGCGCAGATGGTTGACATCGTCATCACCGAATTCATGGACGACGCGGCCGTCGGGCGCCTGAAGGAGCGGTTCGAAACACTCTACGACCCGGGCCTCGTCGACCGGCCGGACGACCTGCGCGCTGCCGTGGCCGGCGCGCGGGCGTTGGTGGTGCGCAACCGAACGCAGGTTCGTGGCATGCTGCTGGAGGCGGCAACGTCTCTCGTTTGCGTCGGCCGGCTCGGTGTCGGGCTCGACAATATCGACGTTGACGCCTGCCGGTCGCGCGGCATCGCCGTCTGTCCCGCGACGGGCGCCAACGACCTGTCCGTCGCCGAATACGTCATGGCGGCGGCGATGACGCTGCTGCGCGGCGCATTCTTCACCAGCGCCGACGTGGCGGGCGGCGCATGGCCGCGCCAGCGCCTGATCGGCCGCGAACTGGCGGGCAGGACGATGGGGCTCGTCGGCCTCGGTTCGATCGCCCGCGAGGTCGCTTGGCGGGCGCGGGCCTTCGGCATGAACGTCGTCGCCTACGATCCCATGCTGATGGCCGACCATCCCGCCTGGCAACTCGCCCGCAACGTCTCGCTCGACGGACTGCTCACGCTCTCCGACGTCGTCAGCCTTCATGTGCCGCTGACCGACGCGACGAGGAACATGATCGGGGCCGACCAGATCGCGGCGATGCAGCCGGACGCGATCCTGATCAATGCCGCGCGAGGGGGCGTGGTCGACGAGGCGGCGCTAGCGGCGGCGCTGCGGGAAAAACGGCTGGGCGGTGCGGCGCTCGATGTCTTCGCCGAGGAACCTCTGTCGGAGGCCGATGGCGACCGGTTCAAGGCGATCGGCAACCTGATCCTGACCCCGCACATCGCGGGCGTCACGATGGAATCGAACGTTCGCGTGTCGCACCTGATCGCCGACACGGTGATCGCCCATCTGGAGAAGGCCTAACATGTCGGACACCACCCTTTCGGTGGCCGAGGCGCACGCACTGGTCTGCGCGGCGCTGACGGCCTCGAAGACCTCGCCGGAGAACGCCGCGATCGTCGCCGATGCTCTGATCGGAGCGGAACTGGCGGGGCAGGGCGGCCATGGCCTCCGGCGCGTGCCAGCCTATGCCGCACAGGCGAAGGCCGGCAAGGTCGACGGCTACGCGACGCCGGTCGCGACACGCGTGCGGCCGGGCTCGATGGCGATTGATGCCGCGCATGGCTTCGCCTATCCGGCACTCGACCTTGCGTCGCGCGCACTCGTCGACATGGCGTCCACCCAAGGTATCGCCGCAGCCGGAATTCGCCGCTCGCATCACGCGGGCGTGGCCGGGCTGGTCGTCGAGGCGCTGGCTGAGAAGGGCCTCGTGGCGCTGCTCTTTTCCAATGCGCCGGCCGCCATTGCTCCCTGGGGCGGACGCCGCCCGCTTTTCGGCACGGATCCGATTGCCTTTGCCTGCCCGTCCGCTGGCGGCGAGCCCATCGTTGTCGATGTGTCTATGTCGAAAGTCGCGCGCGGCAGGATCATGGCGGCCAACCAGAAGCAGGAACTGATCCCCGAGGGTTGGGCGCTCGACGTGGACGGCAATCCAACGACCGACGCGAAGGCGGCACTTGCCGGAACCATGGTGCCGCTGGGCGACGCCAAGGGCACGGCGCTGGCGCTGATGGTTGAACTGCTCTGCGCCGGCCTTACCGGAGCGAACTATGCCTACGAGCAGAGCTCCTTCTTCGACGCCGAGGGCAAAGCGCCTGGAACAGGGCAATTGCTGATCGCGATCGACCCTGAAACCTTCGATGGCACCCAGGCGTTGGACCGTTTCGCGGCAATGGCGGCGATGGTGTCCGGTACGCATGGCGCCCGGTTGCCAGGTTCGAGGCGGCAGGCTATTCGTGACCGCCTTCGACGCGACGGCCTGAAGGTCGAGACCGTGCTCGTCAGGGAAATCGAACTATTGGCCGCCGGCTGAAGGCGGCAGGAGGCGTACCGATGCTACAGAAATCCAACCACTACATGCGCCAGGGTAACCTGATCGGCGGCGAGTGGGTTCAGGCCGACTCCGGTGCGACGCTCGATGTCACCAATCCCGCCAATGGGCAGAAACTCGGCACCGTGCCGAAGTCCGGGAAGGCCGAGACCCGCCGAGCCATCGAAGCAGCCGACAAGACTTTCAAGGCGTTCAGGAAGACGACCGCCAACGATCGTTCCAAGATGCTACGCAGGCTGCACGACCTGATCCTGGAAAACCAGGACGCGCTGGCCGAGCTTCTGACGCTGGAGCAGGGTAAGTCGCTGGCCGAGGCCAAGGGTGAAGTGGGTGCGTCTGCGGCCTACATCCTCTGGTTTGCCGAGGAAGCGCGCCGCACCTATGGCGACGTCGTGCCCTCGCCATGGGCGGACCGCCGGATCATCGTCACCCGCGAGCCGGTCGGCGTCATCGCCGCGATCACGCCCTGGAACTTTCCCTCGTCGATGCTCGCCCGCAAGATCGGCCCGGCGATCGCCGCCGGTTGCACCACGGTGGTGAAACCGGCCTCGCAGACACCCTATTCGGGCCTCGCCTGGGGGGTGTTGTGCGAAGAGGCCGGCATTCCGGCCGGCGTCGTGAACATCCTTACCGGCTCGGCCAGCGAGATCGGCGACGAGATCTGCGCCAATCCTCTGGTCAAGAAGATCACTTTCACCGGCTCGACCGAGGTCGGCAAGATCCTCATCGAAAAGTCGGCCGCAACCGTCAAGAAGGTGTCGATGGAACTCGGCGGCAATGCGCCGTTCGTGGTGTTCGACGATGCCGACATCGACCGCGCGGTCGAGGGCGCGATGCTCGCCAAGTATCGCAATTCCGGCCAGACTTGCGTCTGCACCAACCGCTTCTTCGTCCAGGCTGGCATCTACGAAGCCTTCGTTGAGAAATTCGCAGCCGCATCCGCGAAGCTGAAGGTCGGGTCCGGTCTCGATGCCGGGGTGCAGCAGGGGCCGCTGATCGACGGCAAGGCGGTCGAGAAGGTCGAGGAACTGATCGGTGACGCCACCGCCAAAGGCGGCAAGGTCGTAACCGGCGGCAAGCGCCACGAACTCGGTGGTTCCTTCTTCGAGCCGACGGTGATTTCCGGCGCGACGCCCGACATGCGCTTCATGAAGGAAGAGATCTTCGGCCCTGTCGCCCCGGTGTTCAAATTCACCACCGAGGAAGAGGTCGTCGCGCTCGCCAACGACACCGAATACGGCCTCGCCTGCTATTTCTACAGCTCCGACCTCGGCCGCGTCTTCCGGGTCATGGAGAACCTGAAGTACGGCATGGTCGGCGTCAACGAAGGCTTGATCACCACGCCAGAGGCGCCGTTCGGCGGCGTCAAGGAAAGCGGCCTCGGCCGCGAGGGTGGACACCAGGGTATCGAGGACTATCTCGACACGAAATATGTTTGCATCGGCGGCCTTGGCCTCTGATCGACGCTCGAACGGGCGGGGCGCCCCCGGCAACGGCGCCCGCATCTTCTGGGTGAGGGGAGCGCCGCATGGCGGATGCCGAGGAGTTCGGGACGACGCCAGAGGGCCAGCCCGTCCATCGTGTCGAAATCAGGGGCGGGGGGCTGACCGCGCGCATCCTGACCTGGGGCGCGGTGGTGCAGGATCTGCGACTGGCCGAGCATGACGCGCCTCTGGTGCTGGGCTTCGAGCGCTTCGAGGATTACCCGGTCCACTCGGCCTATTTCGGCGCGATCGCCGGTCGCTATGCCAACCGGATCGCGCAAGGCCGGTTTACCATCGAGGGCCAGCGGCATCAGGCCGACACGAACTTCCTCGGCAAGCACACGCTGCATGGCGGCGCCAAGGGCACTGGCAAGCGCGTCTGGCGACTGGCCGATCGCGGGCCGGATTTCGTAACACTGGCCCTGACTGACCCTGACGGTGCGATGGGTTTTCCTGGCAACCTCGAGATCAGCTGTACCTATCGCCTTAAATTGCCCGGTACGCTGTCGGTCCAGCTTTCCGCCACGACCGACCAGCCAACGCTGTGCAACCTCGCGCACCATTCCTATTTCAACCTGAACGATGGCGGGATGAACGATGTGCTCGGTCACCGGCTGATGATGCCGGCGCAGGCCTATACGCCCGTCGACGACGAACTGATCCCGACCGGTGTCGTCCAGCCGGTGGAGGGAACGCCGTTCGATTTCCTTTTGCCGCGCCAGATCGGAATGGAGGTGGATGGCGAGCAGGTGCTCTACGACCACAATTTCTGCATTGCCGCCGCGCGCGGACCGCTTCGGCAGATGGCCTGGGCGCAGGGGCCGAACTCGGGCGTCGAGATGGAGGTCTGGTCGACCGAACCCGGTCTGCAATTCTATGCCGGGCATAAGGTCGCCCGCACGGTGCCGGGGCTCGGCGGCCGCACATATGGCGCCTATGCCGGCTTCGCCATGGAGCCGCAGATCTGGCCGGACTCGCCCAACCGGCCGTATTTCCCGCAGGCGCTGCTCTATCCAGGCGACCGTTATCGCCAGGCGACGGAGTATCGGTTCAGGCTTGGGTGAGCGGGGCCGAAAACGCCTGCTGCAGCACCTCGAACGGCGCCAGAGCGCCGCGCACCTGCACCACGGCGGCGGCGACGGCATGGGCGCGCCGCACGGCGACGTCGTGCGCGTCTCCGGCGAGGCGTGCGGCGAGATAGCCGCCGTTGAAGCTGTCGCCCGCGCCGGTGGTGTCGACCGGGGTTTCCACGGGAACCGCCGGTACGATTTCCAGTCTGCCGTCACAGGCGGCGAGCGCCGGATCGGCGCCATCCTTGACCACGATTTCGGAAACGCCGGCGGCCATGAGGCGCGCGGCGGTGTCGGCGGGCGTCGCGTCGCCGAACAGGGCCTGCTCGTCGGGGAAGGTCGGCAAGCAGATGTCGGCCACGGCGAGCGCCTGCGTGATGGCGGCGCGGGCTGCATCGACGGAAGGCCAGAGGCGCGGGCGGTAATTGGGGTCGAAGGCGACGCGGGCGCCGGCCGCGCGTGCCGAGGCGATGGCCGCGAGAAGGGTCCGGCGCGGCGCTTCGTCGAGGATGGCCAGCGTAATGCCCGAGAAATAGACCAGGCCGCGGTCCTCCAGCGAGGCGGCCAGTGCGGCCGGATCGTCGGCGAGACGCCGGGCGGCGGCGTCGGCCCGCCAGTAGGTGAAGGAGCGCTCGGCTCCGGTGAGCGTTATGGCGTATAGGCCGGGCCGCGCACCGGGAATGACCGGGCTCGCCGCGATGCCGATCCCCGCGTCGCGCATGAAGGCGATCTGCCTGTCAGAGAAGGGGTCGTCACCGAAGGCGCTGACATAGTCGGCTGGGCGGTCGCCGTCCGTCAGCGCGCGCAGGGCCCAGAGCGTGTTGAAGGTGTCGCCGGCAAATCCCATGCGCCAAGCGTCGCCGCCTGTGCCGGACATCTCCAGCATGCATTCCCCGATCGTTGCGATCCCTTGTCCGGCCATGCTTCTCTCCCCTTCTGGCACCCTCTACACGCGCTGCCACGCGAAGGCGAGGCCCGCGAGTTTCGCCCTTGACCTTCCGGTGATGGGAAGCCGTATGGTTCGAAAGGCATTGCGGGCGGAGCGTCCGCCGATATCGGACCGGCGACCGTCGGCGGCCATGAAGGCAGAAGACGAGCATGAAGAAGCTGATCTACGTTCTCGCCGCCGTGGTGGCCGTCGCGACCGCATTTGTTGGCTGGCGCATGATGATGTCGCCGCCGGATGACCTCGACCTGGCCCGCTCCAAGCCGTCGGTGGCGGGCGTCTTCGTTGTCGCCGTCTCGCCGGAGCGAGAGCCGTTGCAGCAGGGACCGCTCCATAGCTGGATCGTGACTGTGACGACGCCCGACGGCGCGCCGGTGGAGGATGCGACAATTGCGGTCGACGGCGGCATGCCGCAGCATGGCCACGGCCTACCCACAGCGCCGGCAATGACCGGGGCACTCGGAAACGGACGCTACCGCATCGAGGGTATGCGCTTCAACATGAGTGGCTGGTGGGAACTGAAGCTCGCCATCGCTGCCGGTGGAGCGAGCGACGACGTTACCTTCAATCTTGTTCTGTGAGGAGAGCATGCACCCGCGCCTCCTGACGACGGTGGCTGCCCTGGCGGCGGTGCTGCTCGCAGGCGGATGCAAGCCATCGAGCCTGACAGAGGAGGAGGCGCGGATCGTCGCCTCGCTGTCGCTCTCGGTCCTGCCGCCGCTTCCCGCCGATCCGTCGAACCGCGTCGCTGACGACCCGGCGGCGGCGGTTCTCGGGCAGGCCCTGTTCTTCGACCATGATCTGTCTTCCGACGGCTCCGTGTCCTGCGCCTCCTGCCACCAGCCGACACGGCGGTTCCAGGACGGGATAGCGCGGGCGATCGGCATCGGCGAAGCCGACCGACGCACCATGCCGCTGGAAGGCGTGGCCTGGAGTCCATGGCAGTTCTGGGACGGTCGCTCCGACAGCCTGTGGGCGCAGGCGCTCGGCCCTTGGGAGAACCCGGTCGAGCACGGCGGCAACCGCGTCGCGCTGGTACGGCGCGTGGCGGAGGCGTATCGCGGCGAGTACGAGGCGGTGTTCGGACCGCTGCCCGACCTGTCGGGACTGCCCGAGAATGCCGGGCCATTCGGCGGAGATGCGGAACGCGCGGCCTGGGCGACGCTGACGGGGGATGAGCGGAGCCGCGTGGACCGCGTCTTCGCCAATATGGGCAAGGCCGTTGCCGCCTTCGAGCGGATGATCGTGCCGGTCGAGACCCGTTTTGACCGCTTCGCGGATGCGGTCGCCGCCGGTCGGCGGCCGGAAGGCGAAGCCGCGCTGTCGGATCTGGAGATCGAGGGCCTGAAGCTCTTCGTCGGCGAGGCGTCCTGCGTGAATTGTCACAACGGACCGCGCCTCACCGACGACCATTTCCATAACACCGGCGTTCCAGCCGTGCCCGGATTGCTTGAGGATCGCGGCCGGGCCGACGCTGTGGCCAAGGTGCTCGCCGACCCGTTCAACTGTCTCGGCCCCTTCTCCGACGCTGTGCCCGAGCAGTGCGGCGAGATCCGGTTCATGGTCAGGGAAGGCGAGGAACTGGAACGTGCCTACAAGACGCCGTCCCTGCGCGGCGTTGCCAGCCGAGCACCCTTCATGCATGCGGGTCAGATATCGACGCTGGAAGACGTGCTGGACCACTACGCGCTCGCCCTCGAGGCGCCGTCCGGCCACACGGCACTGGAACCTTTCGTTCTGACCGACAGGGGCCGTCTGGCACTGGTCGCTTTCCTGAAGTCACTGGAACCGGCCGGCGAGGAGGCCGGTGCCGCCGTGCTTGCCGGTCGGCCACCATCGGGAAGTTGATCCTGAGCAACGCCGACCCTGCCGAAATCTCAAGCATTTCCGGTGAACATTGAATCGTTCTGCCTGAAGGCATCTGGTGCGGCGTTTGCTTATGCGTCCGGCTTCCAGTCGATCATCCGGAGCGCCCGGCCGCCGAGGCGGGCGAAAGCCCGCTGGCGACAGGAAAAGACAATTATCTGCTGGTCTGCCGACTGGCGGTGCAGGGCATCGAACATGCGTTCGATTCGGTCGTCGTCGGAATAGACCAAAGCATCGTCGAGGATGACCGGCGTGGGGCGACCGTCGCGGGCAAGCAGCCGCGCGAAGGCCAGCCGGGTCAGGATCGACAATTGCTCGCGCGTGCCGCCGCTCAAACGCTCGACGTCCTCCTCCTCGCCGCCGCGGATGATCTTGTGCGGCAGAAGCGTCTTTTCATCGAAGGTGATCGACAGATCGTCGAAGATCAGCGCCAGTAGCGGGCGCAGTTCCTGCATCACTGGCTTCAGGTAGAGGTCGCGGGCAGCGGAACGGGCGGCCAGCAGCGTCGACTGCAAGCGGGCGAGCACCGCGGTTTCCGTTTCGAATGCCTCGACGCGACGATTGGCGGCCTCGAGTGCCTCGCGGGCCTCCTGCAACTGCTCCTCAACAGCTTCGTCCGATCGGACCCTGATCGTCTCTCGCAGCCCGGCGATGCATTCTCGCAAGTCGCCGATCTGCTTTGTGGCCGCTTCATCGGCCGAGCGTAGGCGCCTGACCGTGGCCTCGGCCGATGCGATATCGGGGGCCGCTTCGGTAAGGCGCGCGGCTTTGGTCTCCGCTACTTCCGCGTGTTCGTCGGCGAGACGGGCTTCCTCGGCCAACGCCCGCTCGCGGCCGGCGCGTTCGTTTGCGGGTCCGAGCGAGGCCTCGACCTGCGCCCGCTCGCCCTGGAGCGACGCCAGCGACGTCTCTGCGCCCCTCAAGGCGTTCTCGGCGATACCGCGCGTCGGCTGAGCCTCGCGCAGGGCCAGCCGCGCCGCGGCGACCCGCTCCGCTGCCTGCTCGACGCCCTGCCGCGCCGCATCCGGATCGCCCTTGAGCTCGAGGGGGAGCGGGCCTGCTGCGGCGAGACGCGCGATCTCCTCGCGTAAGGCAGGTAGGCCTTGCGGCGCCAGGGCCTTGATGCTGGCGCGGAGGTGCTCGATCTCGACCGCTCCGCGCTGAGCGTCCGCTTCGCGTCGCCACACCTCCAGCAGGCTTTCGGCGCCGATCCTGACCAGCAGGCCGTCGCGCTCCGCCTTGGCCTTGCGAAGGGCTTCGTCGTCGCCGGCGGGGCGACTGGTGCGAAGGGTCATCGTGCCGATACCGGGAATGTCTAGGCGGGAGGAATCGCCAAAACCGCGCTCCTCGCCGTCCTCGATAGCGTGGCCATCGAGGGTGACGCGGACGGTTGCGCCGGTCTCGTAGAGGATGCCGAGTTTCGGTTGGCGAGCCGATTCCAGTGCCGCGAGGCCCGCGATCTCGATTTCCAGGGCCCGCAGACGTTCCACCGCCTTAGCCGGGACGGCATGCGAGGCCAACGCGGCCTCGGCAGCCTCCAGTTTCATCCGCAATGCTTCGACGGCTCCGAGCTTCGTCTCCAGTGCGGCCAATCGCTCGGCATGGTCCTTTGCCTTCAGAGCGGCGTCGAGCCGTGCAAGCAAGGCTCGAGCCTGCTTTTCTTCAGCTTCGGCGGCCTGCGTGTCGGCATCCGCCTTGACGATCACTTCCATTGCTGCCTGGTGCCTTGAGAGGGCTGCTTGGCGCCCGTCTTCCGCCGTCGAAATCAGACCGTCAAGTTCCAAAAGCTTTGCCATCGCCCTGCGAAACGCGTCGAGATCGCGCCGCGTGGCATCGCGTCGGCTGCGAGCGAGCATCAGTTCGGCGAGCGCCGACTTCAGCGCCTCGCCGTGGGCATTTGCGGTTTCGAGCATGGCGCGGGCCTTTTCGAGTGCGGCGCGGCGCGCGACCTTGTCCTCGGGGTCGTCCAGTTCCTTCAGCTGCCTTTCGGCCGCGGCGCGCTCATCGAGATCCTTGCGCAGCGCCACGACGTCCGCCGCCAGTTCGGCTTCCCGGTCTGCGAGCCTCTTTCGCTCGCCAAGCGCGGCATCAAAGGGGCCTCCTACCTTGGGACGTCCTGTCGCGGTGACGAGCCGACCGAGTTCTTCGGCGCAAAGGGCCGACACCTCGGCCATTCGTCGGCCGCCGGTGACAGCCTCGACCTCGCCCTGCACCGATTCAAGAAGGCTGGCGCGCACCCGACGCTCGTCTTCTTCCTCACGCTTGTCGCGGTCCTCGATGCCTGTAATGCCCTGGCGGACCCAGAGAAGGCCGGACGGTCCCGCCGTGCCGCCCCGCGTCAGCCCGGCGATGAAGTTCTCGGCCTCGTCGGCCTGAGCGACCAATCGACCGCTGCCGAGGTCCGTCACGGTGGCGCGTCGGCCGCCGATGAATTGCTTGGCGAGCCGGTAGTGGCCCTTTTCGATCTCGATGTCGGCCTCAATCACGGGATTGCCGCCGCTATATGGCTGGAGCCGTCTGACGTCCTTCGGCTGGCCGGTATGGGCCTGGAAGAACAGCGCATGCAGCGCCTCGAAGCTCGTCGATTTTCCGAATTCGTTGGCTGCGCAGAGCACGTTGACCCCGTCGCCGATGTCCTCGATGGCGACGCCCCGGCCAGCGAAGCGCTTCACGTTGTAGAGCCTGAGCGCGGTGATTTTCATGACGAGGCCGCCGCGCAATAGGAAAAGAGGCGCACCAGCGCGCCGCGCGCGACCGCTCGGTCGGCTTCGGTGCGATTTTCGTCACTTACCTGCGCCAGGAGAACTTCGGCGGCGTCGCGCAGCGCGCCCGTGCGGTCGATCCGGTCGAGTTCGGTCGCGTCGCATTCAGTCGACAGGCCGGTTTCGTCGAGTTCGAGCAGGGCGTAATCGGGAGCGGCAGCTTCGATCGCGGCGGCAAGCGAGGTACGTCCTGCAATGCCCGTGCGGCCGGTTGCCGAGATGCGCAGGAGAGTCTGGCGGCGCAGGCGGGCCTGCGGCAGGATGGCCGCGAGCGCAGCCTCGCAATCGCTGTTTGGCAAGAGATCGAGCGTCTCTGTCTTCCAGGTGAAGAGACCGGTCTCGACGGGGGTTACGATGGGCACGGCACCCGGAGCCTCGACACTGACGACAAGCGCCTGGCCCGGCTTGTCGTGCTTGAAACGCTCCGGTTCAGGAGTTCCGCTATACTGGGTGCGGACATCGATGGCGACGGCGCCATGCCAGTCGCCGAGCGCGAAATAGTCGAGCCCGGCCCGTCGCGCCCGATCAGGCGCCAGGATGTCGGATGCAATCGTGTCTTCGGAAAAGCTCCGGATCGGACCATGGGCAAGGCCGAGGCGGATCGCCCCTTCCGGGGTGGCGGCGGCGTCCATCCATTCGGTCAGGTCGCGACCGGGCCGTCGCGTCGTGCAAGGCGCCGGCAGGAGGACAACGCCGGGTGCGAGCGCAATCTGCACCGGGTCCGTGGCGAGAATGACGTTGTCCGGAAGGTCGGCCCGCAAGGCGGTCCAGAGCTGCGCGGCCTGCAGCGAATCATGGTTGCCGGGCAGAATGACCCAGCGCAGCGGCGCGTGATGGCCCATTTCGGCAAGCGCCTGGCGACGGATGTCGGGCGCCGGGGTCTCGGTGTCGAAGGTGTCGCCAGCAAGCAAGACGACTTCGGCGCCGTGTTCCCGTCCACGCGCCGCAAGCCGCTCGATCGAGCCATGGCGTGCTTCGCGCAGACGGCCGCGCAGGTCTTCGGCGAGGTTGCCGAAGCGCTTTCCCAGATGCAGGTCGCTGCTGTGGAGGAAACGGAACAATTGGCTATTGGTCCCCAAGCCCATCGCTCGGCGCGGACGGCGTCAGAAACCTGTAGCGTTCGCGAAGGTAGCGCGCCCATTGGTCGTTGGGCGGTGCATCGGCGAGTAGAGGCTCAAACAGCGCCTCGGTCGAGTGGCTGGCAAAGCTCTCGGGATCGGCCAGAAGGCTGCCGAAAACAGCGAAGGCATCGTCGCCCAGGACACGCAGTGCCGGCGAGGTCACGCGCCGCAGGCGCCAGTTGCCGCTCGGCGCGACATGAAGCACGCGGACCCGCTCGGCGCCGTCCTCCTTCGCCGCCTGCATCCGCGCGGCGAGGATCTGCTGGCGCATCAGCTGGTAGAACGGATCCCAGAACAGGTCGGCCGGCTTCAGTCCGGCATCGCTGCGCAGGGGGCCGAAGGGTGAAAAGATAATCTTCTGATAGCGGCGCAGGCGCTCTGCTTCGCGCTTTTGCTCGGGCGGCGTTCCGTAGGACTCGGTGTATTTCCACTCGACGAGCAGGGTCTCGATCCGGCCCGCCTGCCGGAAGCGCAGTATTGCGTCCGCAGAGGTGACATTAGCGCCCCGCCGGGGATGACCGCTACGCGGCCATTCGTTGAGGTAGTCCTCGCGGCCGATCCACTCGAAGCCGACGAACCATGGCTCGCCGTCAGGCCCGTTCTCGACGGGCAGCATCTCGGGACGCTCGCCGCCGATGGCGGACTGGACCAGGCGCGCCAACAGGTCCGGACGCGTGGCCAGCGGCATGAGGAAATTGAGGCAAGCGACCTGCGACGACAGTCCGTGTGCTGCATGCTGGTGCCAGGCGATGACGTTGTCGGCGAAGAATCGCTCGGCGGCGTCGCGGATGCCGGGGTTGAGATTGGAGAGCCGATCGTTCGGATGCAGGCGATAGAGGCTGCCTTCGAAACCGCCATGGCCTGGAATTGCTGCCGCAAAGAACGCCGACTGGGTGGCGCGCTGTTCGGCTACGAAGTCTGGGCGGGGAGGCGTGGTCATATTGCAATGCTCCGATCGATGCCCTCGGACGAGTGGCGAGGCGCAGCGTCAGCGAGGTTCTACTCCAACCCGTCGATTCGGGGGAGGGACAGTTGACGCCCGCTCTCCCCAACGTCCAATGGATCGTCGACGCCCCCTGCTTTCCGTCGATCATGATCAGGTTCGGGCAGGTCGAAGACGGCCATCTGGCTGGCCCCGCCCAGTTTGGGGTGGCGTCCGGCGATGTCGGAACAACGGACGCGGTAAGCGTGCCTCTCGGCCGCGCCCTTTGCCCACCGGCGAAAGCGGGGGCGATCCCACTCGAAGCGATGGTCGGCATGACGAAAGCGATGCGCAGGGACGCCCAGCAGCGCGTTGAACTCCGCGTTAGGCGTCGTGACGACCACCGTCCGAGGTCGCAGGCGGCCAAGGACCGCACGCTCGAAGGCGCCCAGGTGCTCGGCGTCGAGATGCTCGATCGTCTCGACAAGAACCGCGCAATCGAACCCGCGCAGCCGGTGGGGCGCGTCGAGCAGCGATGCATTCAGTACTTCGACGTGGCAGTGGGTCGGCTCCCCGGCGTCGAGGCGCGCCCGAAGTCGGGCCAGCGACCGGGCGCAGATGTCGATGCCCACGACGCGTTCGACGCCGCGCTCCAGCGCGATCCGAAGGAGCAGATCGCCGTCACCACAGCCAAGATCGAGAACCGAACGCGCCTCGCGATCGCGGATGACATCCCGCACCGCCTCGAGTCGTTGCTCGTGTAGCCAGCCCGTCACGACACCCCTGCCGGATGGATGACACTGTCGTCGGAGTGAGGGCTGGCCATTGTTATCCGGGTCAAGCAGGGTGCCATTCGCGATGGCGAGCATGCAAACGCTGGATGGCTCGTGGCCGGTCGTTTGCGAGCAATGATGGGTAGCAGCGGAAGCACGTGAAGGGTAGGGGCGAAATCCGAATCGGCCATGGGAGCGCGGTCCAGGTCGAAAGCTGCCGGCCGCGTTGACGCGTGAATGGCGGCGATGTCGAGAATACTGTTGCGCCGCAACATGGTTTGCGCATACATCGCGTCATCGCATGGACCCGGTGCAATTCCGGGTGGCTCCTCCGGCCGCCGACCCGCCGGTCAACTGAACCGACACTCCTGACATTCTTCTCCGATGGCAGCGCTAGCGCGGCGGTTCCGTTTTTCCCGTGGATTTTGATGAGTTCTATCTCTGCTTACCGCGACGAGTGGTTCGGCAACGTTCGCGGCGACTTGCTCGCGGGTCTCGTCGTGGCGCTTGCCCTTATTCCCGAAGCCATTGCCTTTTCCATCATTGCGGGCGTCGACCCGAAGGTCGGCCTCTATGCGTCGTTCTCGATCGCCGTGATCATTGCGTTCACCGGCGGCCGACCCGGCATGATCTCCGCCGCGACGGCTGCCACCGCGGTGCTGATGGTCACCCTGGTAAAGGATCACGGCCTCCAGTACCTGCTGGTCGCGACCATTCTCGCGGGCGCGCTCCAGATCGCGGCCGGGTTTCTCAAGCTCGGCAACCTGATGGGCTTTGTCTCGCGCTCGGTGATCACCGGCTTCGTCAACGCATTGGCGATCCTGATCTTCATGGCGCAGATTCCGGAACTCGTCGGGGTACCCTGGCTGACCTATGTGATGGTCGCCGCCGGTCTGGGGATCATCTATCTGTTCCCCTATCTGACGAAGTCGATCCCGTCGCCGCTGGTGTGCATCGTCGTGCTAACGTCACTTGCGCTGTTCTTCGGGATGGATATCCGCACCGTCGGCGATATGGGCGAGTTGCCGGCGACGCTGCCGGTCTTCCTGCTGCCGGACGTACCATTGAACTTCGCGACATTCATGATCGTGCTGCCCTACTCGGCGGCGGTCGCGGTGGTCGGATTGCTGGAATCGCTGATGACGGCTTCGATCGTCGACGAACTGACCGACACGGGCAGCGACAAGAACCGAGAATGCGTCGGCCAGGGCGCTGCCAACATCGTCACCGGCTTCATCGGCGGGATGGCAGGCTGCGCCATGATCGGTCAGTCTGTGATCAATGTGAAGTCGGGCGGTCGGGGCAGGCTGTCCTGCTTTGCCGCCGGAGTATTTCTGCTGACCCTATGCGTCGGTCTGGGCGACTGGGTCTCCATCATCCCGATGGCGGCGCTTGTCGCCATCATGATCATGGTTTCGATCGGCACCTTTTCCTGGGGTTCCATCAGGAACCTGCGCGATCATCCACGTCGCTCGTCGGTCGTGATGATGGCGACCGTGGTGGCCGTCGTGTTCACGCACAATCTAGCCATCGGTGTATTGATCGGCGTGCTGCTTTCCGGGCTGTTCTTCGCCGCCAAGGTCGCGCAGATTTTCCGTGTTACCTCAACGATTTCAGAGGATGGCCGAACTCGGTCCTACATCGTCGAAGGGCAGGTGTTCTTTGCCTCCGCGGACCGCTTCCAGGGGTCCTTCGACTTCAAGGAGGTGGTGGAGAAGGTCAGCATCGATGTCAGCCGCTCCCACATCTGGGATCTGACCGGGGTCGCGGCGCTCGACAAAGTGATCCTGAAATTCCGCCGAGAGGGGGCGGACGTCGAGGTCATCGGCCTGAACGAAGCCAGCGCGACGCTGGTCGACAAGCTCGCCGTTCACGACAAGCCGGGCGCGCTCGACCAACTGGCCGGTCACTGAGGGAGGAAGAAGATGTCCAAGATACTCGCCTTCATCGACGGCTCGGTTTACGCCGAAAGCGTCTGCCGCATTTCCGCCTGGGCGGCGGTGCGCATGAATGCACAGCTCGAGATCGCGCATGTGCTGGGCCGCCGCATGGCGGGAACGTTCGATCTCAGCGGCAGCCTGGAGGTGAACCAGCGGGCCGCGCTTCTCGACGAGTATGCGCGCCTCGACGAGCAACACGCCAAGCTGGCTCAGGCCAAGGGTCGCGCCCTTCTGGAGACGACCAGATCCTTGGTCAAATCCGCTGGCGTCGGAGAGGTCGAGACGAAGCTTCGTCACGGTGATCTCATGGAAGCGCTCGCGGACCTGGAAAGCGACGCACGGATCGTTGTCGTCGGCAAACGTGGCGAGGCGGCCGACTTCGCCAAGCTCCATCTGGGATCGAACATTGAGCGCATCGTACGGTCTTCGACGCGCCCGGTCCTCGTGGCCTCGCGGACCTATGCGCCTTTCGACCACTTCCTCGTTGCGTTCGATGGTGGAAGGAGCGCCAACCGAGCTATCGACTTCGTCGCTTCCATCAGCCTGCTGACGGGAATGAAGGCGACGGTGCTGTCCGTTGGCGCCGACACGGCCGAGAACAGATCGCGGCTCGACGCTCCGGTCAGGCGCCTGCGCGAGGCAGGCTTCGAGGTCGAAGGCTTGCTCAAGCAGGGCGATCCGGATGATGTCATCGGCGACCATGTCGAGACGCAGGGCATCGGCCTCCTCGTCATGGGCGCCTATGGCCACTCGCGCATCCGCAGCCTCGTCATCGGCTCCACCACCGAGGCCATGGTTCGCCGCTGCAAGATACCGGTTTTGATGTTCCGCTGACGGATGAGCTTACTGCCCGGATGAACGGCAGGGAAGATCAGGAACGCATCGCTCGCTTCCGGCCACGCCTCGCGGAGGAACTGGCTGAAATCGAGACGCTCGACCTAGAGAACGCTGCATGGAGCGCGCCAGTCGAACTCGACCAACAAAGTGTCGGACGTGTCTCGCGCATCGACGCTACGCAGTTGGACACCACGAACTACCGGCTTTTCCAGCGCGTGAGGATCGCAGCGAGTGCCGTGCGGTTATAAAGCACGGTGCAGACTGGTGCATGGGCTGACGTGGATTGTCGAGTTCGGCGTCTCGGCGGCGTCTTTGGCCGCCTTTGCCCGTCATGCGGGCGCAGTTCGGCGGGCGTCGCGATCTTTCTGGCGCAGCTTGGCAAGCTTCTCCTTCCATGCGTCCGGGACCTTGCCCGCCTTGATGTCGGCCTTCTCGGCGTCGGTGTTGCGCTGCTTCGGCGCCGCCACGATCGTGGCATCGACGATCTGGCCGCCCATCGCGAGGTAGCCGGCCTTGGTGAGGTGCTTGTCGAAGCGCGCGAACAGGTTCTCGATCGCATTGGCCTGCGCGAGGTGCTCGCGGAACAGCCAGATCGTCTTGGCGTCCGGCACCCGATCGCCGAGCCCCAGCCCGAGAAAGCGCATGAACGACAGCCGATCCTGGATCTGGAACTCGGCCTGGTCGTCCGCCAGCCCGTAGAGCGCCTGCAGAACCATGATCTTGAACATCATCACCGGGTCGTAGGGCGGCCTGCCGCCCTTGGCGCCGTCGGACCGCTTCAGCGCCTTGGCCAGCGGCTTGCGGAAAACCTCCCACGGCACCAGCGCGTTCAGCTTCTCCAGCGGATCGCCGGCCTCGCTCAGCCGCACATAGCGCTCGCCGAGGTCCCAGAATCCGGCCTGCCCCCGCATTCGCAGCCTCCCGCAAATCACCGCGACAGTGAATCAGGAAAAGGCCGGGATGGGGAGGGGCTTCGAGGTGTCCAGTTGAACCGCTCATCCTGTGCCTGTTGCTCCTGCCTTTGCATGAGACGAAGGCAACGGGGGGCGCGATTCGCGGCAGGCTATCCATCTGTCTAGTCTTACGATCGCGATTTCCGATGAATCCTATCCTTCCTAGCTAAGAGCCTGACCTAAAAAGAGTTGAGTGATATCAGCAGGTTGTGATTCCGTCGGATTTGCGAAGATTCGAAGGACAGCACGATGCCCTGGACCGATATCACCCGGCGTGACTATGCCCGGGAGGCCGCGCGCTACGCAAGTGGCCTGAGCAACGAGGAATGGGGGCTGATCGCGCCGCTGCTGCCTGGCCCGAAGCCGGTAGGGCGCCCGCGTGTGGCAAATCTGCGCGAGGTGGTGAACGCGATCTTCTACATGGCTTCGACAGGCTGCCAGTGGCGCATGTTGCCGAAGGACTTTCCGCCCTTCACCACGGTGCAGAACTATTTCTACGCCTGGCGCGATATCGGCGTCCTGCGCGCCATCAACAACACCCTCGTCACGGCAGCCCGGGAGCGGGAGGGTCGCGAGGCGAGCCCAACGGCCGGTGTCATCGATAGCCAGTCCGTCAGGACCACCGAAAGTGGCGGCATCCGGGGCTTCGACGCGGGCAAGAAGATCAAGGGCCGCAAGCGGCACATCGTCGTCGATACGCTGGGCCTGCTGGTCGGCGTCGTCGTTCACGCCGCCGACGTCCAGGACCGAGACGGCGCACCTGCCGTCCTGAAATCCATCATCAAGCGCTGGCCATGGCTGCGCCATATCTTCGCCGACGGCGGTTATGCCGGCCCGAAACTACGGGGCGCCCTGCAGAAGATAGGCAAGTTCACGATGCAGATCGTGAAGCGGTCGGACAGCGCCAAAGGCTTCGAGGTCCTGCCGCGCCGGTGGGTCGTCGAACGAACCTTCGCATGGCTTGGCAGATGCCGGAGACTGGCGAAGGACTTCGAGCGATCCATCGAACCCGCACAGGCATGGACCCTTGTCGCCAACATCCGCATGCTTACCCGACGTTTGGCAAGACAATGAAATCAAACCGATCTTTTTGATTCAGACTCTCAGCAAAGGCGGCTTGTGTAGACATACTGTAGACTGGCAATTTTTCGGCCAACTTGCAGATATGCTAAGCTCTTCGAATTGTTGGCTCCCCGGGCCGGATTCGAACCAGCGACCAACCGGTTAACAGCCGGTTGCTCTACCACTGAGCTACCGGGGAACAGCGCTCGTTGAAGTGGGGTGCGTATAGCAAATGCCTTTCCGACTTGCCAAGCGCGAATTATTTTTTTTTCGGATCAGTCTAGCCATCCATCGCAATGCGCGGCGATGCGTCCGATATAGGCGCTCCGGCTCCATGCACGTTCGAGCGCTGCGCGAACGGATGAGTACAAGGGAGAGGGGAAGAGGGACAGCTTATGGCGCGCGGAGACGACCGGGTAGGGGAGACGGACGAAGCCCACCGCGACAAGGAGACTGGGCCGACCATCAGCGCCTTTGGGCGCAAGCTACGCATGCCGCGTTCGCGTCGGATGAGGATTGCCTCCGGGTCGGCACTGATCGTCGGCGGCATTTTCGGCTTTCTGCCGGTCCTGGGCTTCTGGATGATTCCAACCGGTCTGTTCGTTCTTTCCTATGATGTTCCCTCCGTGCGTCGGTGGCGCAGGCGCACCGCGGTCTGGTGGCATCGGCGTCGGAACCAGCCCTGACGACCGTCACGCGCGATCCGCTTGGCGCCTGTACCGTACGGTGCCGCGGATTTCTCGGCCCGTCGCGGCACATCGTCAATAGCGGTTGATTTTGAAGCGGAGCGCTTGTCGGCCCGGTGACCCTCTGTTAACAGATCGCGCATAGACAGCTGATCGCGGCGAGGCCTCGTGGCGGAGTGGTTACGCAGAGGACTGCAAATCCTTGCACCCCGGTTCGATTCCGGGCGAGGCCTCCAGCGCCGGCTGTTTCGCCAGGGACGTCGTCGTCCCCGGCGAAGGCGTATACAGGCCGGCGGAGACGAACATTGACGACAAGCGCTGACTTCGAGCGGTTGCGGGCCAAGATGGTCGAT
Organism: Mesorhizobium sp.; assembly: GCA_051860465.1. Taxonomy (GTDB): domain Bacteria; phylum Pseudomonadota; class Alphaproteobacteria; order Rhizobiales; family Rhizobiaceae; genus Aquibium. The sequence continues at coordinate 19,020 of JBHYDY010000045.1, read as the reverse complement.
GGCCAGCTTCGAACGACGGATGTCAACAACGTCCCGCTCCTTGATGCGTTCATGTCGGTACCCCGCGAGGCCTTCGTGGCGGCCCGGCTGAAGCCTCTTGCCTATATCGACGAAGATCTGGAGATCACCTCTTCCAGTTCGCAGAAGCGCCGCTTCCTGATGGAGCCGTCACCCTTCGCCAAGCTTCTTCAACTGGCCGATATCGGTCCGACGGATCTCGTGCTCGATGTCGGTGCGACCACCGGCTATTCCGCCGCCATCCTGTCGCGCATAGCCGGTTCGGTCATCGCGCTGGAGGATGATGCGGCGCTCGCCGATGCCGCGACGGCCCACCTTGCCGAGCTCGGCTTCGACAATGTTGCGGTCGTTCAGGGTGCTTTGCCCGTCGGCTACGCGTCCGAGGCCCCTTACGACGTCATCGTTATCGAGGGAGCGGTGGACGAAGTTCCGCAAGCCCTGTTTGACCAGATCAAGGACGGTGGTCGGCTCGTGGTGGTCGAGGGCCATGGCAATGCCGGTGTTGCCACTCTCTATGTGAAACAGGGGGATGTCGTTTCTGCTCGGCGCGGTTTCAATGCCGCGGTCAAGCCATTGCCAGGATTTCAGAAAGAACCCGCCTTCGAGTTCTGATGGGACTTGCAGTGAGCGGTGCCAAGAGGCATCTTGGTCAAGCGTACGATTACCAATCGTCGGGACGTACGATTCGGGAGGGAGGATAATGTGCAGGTCGGGCCAAGGCCCGGCCAGGGATTGGGGGACGCTCAGCACGCGTCCGGTCATGTAATGAGGTCCGTGGTGGCGTCGATGAGCAGAAATCTGTTGGCAGCGTTGTTGGTCACCGCGGCCGTGGTCTCGCCGGTTCAGGCCAGCGCCGAAACGATACTCGGGGCCTTGACCAAGGCTTATCAGAACAACTCCTCCCTGAATTCAGCCCGCGCCGGGGTGCGTGTGACCGACGAGAACGTCGCCATCGCAAAATCGGGTTATCGTCCGACCATCGCTGCGACCGGCTCGATTCAGTACACTGACAGGTCCGGCATCAGCGACAGCAGCATCCGGTCGGGTGCCTTCGGGGTTCAGATCAACCAGACCCTGTTCGACGGTTTCCAGACGAGGAACAACGTCATGGCTGCGAAGTCGCGCGTGTTCGCCTCGCGGGAATCGCTGCGTAACACCGAACAGAACACACTCTACAGCGCAGCCACGGCCTATCTCGACGTGATCCGGAATCGCCAGATCGCGGTGCTGCGCGAGCGCAACCTCGAATTTCTCAGCGAACAGGTCCGCGCGTCACGATCGAGGTTCGAAGTCGGCGAGGGCACCCGAACCGACGTGGCGCAGGCGGACGCCAGCCGTTCCGCCGCCGTGGCCCAACTGAGCGCTGCACGCGCCAGCGCGCAGGCGAGCGAGGCGATCTATCGTCAGGTAATCGGCGACGCGCCGGGCAGGCTCCAGCCGGTTAGTCCGCTGGCCAAGCTCCTGCCCAGAAGCTTGCCGCAAGCGATCGAGACGGCTCTGGTCCGTCATCCGGCGATCCTCGCGACCCAGCATCTCGTCGATGCTGCCGGCTTTTCGGTGAATTCGGCTGAAGGCGCGCTGCTGCCCGGCGTGACCGCAAGTGCCGGTGTCAGCCGGAGTTTCAGCGATTCGTCACCGGCGAGCCCGCAATCGGACGGGTATTCCACTTCGGCGCAGATCGGCGCCACCCTGACGATCCCGCTCTACCAAGGCGGGCGCACGTCCGCGCTCGTGCGGCAGTCGAAGGAATCGCTAGGCCAGGCTCGCATCGAGGTCGACGTGAGTCGCGACCAAGTGCGCGCGGCGGTCACGTCCGCCTGGACCCAGTACATCGCTGGCGCAGAGGTGGTGGCCGCCAACCGTGAACTGATCTCGGCAGCCCAACTCGCGCTTAACGGCGTCATCGAGGAGCGCAATGTCGGCCAGCGGACCACGCTCGACGTGCTCAACGCGCAGGCCGACGTGATCACCGCGCAGATCAACCAGGTCAGCGCCGAACACGACGTCGTGCTGGCGAGCTTCGCCATCCTGTCGGCAGTCGGCCGCCTTGGTGTCGAGAGCCTCGGCTTGAAGGTCGCGACCTACAAGCCCGAGGAGCACTACGATGCCATCAAGGACAAGTGGTTCGGACTTCGCACACCCGACGGCCGCTGACCGGTTTCGCCTTCAGCTCGACATGTCGGCCGCGCCCTGCGCGGCCGTTTTCGTGCGGGATGTGGTTATCTGTGTGAAAGCGGGGGCCTTGCCGGCGGGGGGATTCTCTCAGGGGAATCGAACCGCTAGGATTGCGCAATGATTCGGTGACCGATCTCGATCGGGAATGGAGATGCGAACGATGGCCAGTCCGGCGGCTGAACTTAAGATGCCTCAGGCGGGTGGGTCGCAGCGCGAGCCCTCGATGGAGGAGATTCTCGCATCGATCCGTCGCATCATCGAAGACAGCGACCAGACCCGCAAGGTGGAAGACATGGTTCCGACGGAGGCGGCGACGCACGAGGCGGAACTGCAACCGATGGACCTGATCGCCGCCAATGCGCCGGCTTCGGGGTTTCATCTGCCAGGACGGGATCGGAGAGCGTTCGAGGCGCCTGCCGTCGCCGCACCGCTGGCCGAAGAGGAACCGACGGCGCGCTCGGAGACCCTCGACGATTCCTGGGCCGAGATTTCGTCCGCCCCGCGCCAGTCCGAGTCGCGGATGCAAGCAACCGAGACAGCTGAACGCGGCAAGGTGTTCGACGAAGCCGACGAGGTCGAACCGGTCACGAATGAGAAATCCGACGAGCCCGTCTCGGCCGAGGCGATGGCAGCGGTTTCGTCCGACCAACTGGCGCCCGCGCCGGTCGAGAAGGCCTCGCTTATCTCCGAACGGACCGGCCGCCAGGTTGCTGCCGCGTTCGGCGAACTCTCGGAAGCATTCGAGGCGAGCCGTCGCAAGAGCTTCGACGAACTGGCCACGGAGATGATGCGGCCGATGCTGCAGGACTGGCTGGACAACAATCTGCCGACTCTGGTCGAGAAGCTCGTTCGCGAAGAGATCGAGCGTGTCGCCCGCGGCGGGCGCTGAAACGCGATCTGTCAGTTCCAGGCGCGCCGCATCTGTGCGTTACACTGATCTGTCTTGGAGAGCGCCATGATGCGCGGGTAGGGGTTGGACATGGGCTGGAAACCCTGTCACAGCCAGCGTCGAATGGCGCTTGCTGGCGCGGTTGACTTGCCCTGAACCATCGGCTTTACACCGTGCTCAGGGATCGGCCGGTTGTTGGCGGGCCCCAATTGCCTCGCGAGTGCGGACGCCTGGACATGCTGGACAAGACATACGACGCCGCGAGCGTCGAGCCGACAATAGCCCTTCGCTGGGAACAGGAGCACGCTTTTCGTGCAGGAGCTGGCGCAGCCCATGGTGCCGATCCCTTCACGATCGTGATTCCACCGCCGAATGTCACCGGCTCGCTACACATGGGGCACGCACTCAACAACACTTTGCAGGACATCCTGGTCCGCTTCGAACGAATGCGCGGCAAGAACGTTCTTTGGCAGCCGGGCATGGATCATGCGGGCATCGCGACCCAGATGGTCGTCGAGCGCAAGCTTGCCGAGCGACAGATCCGCCGTCGCGACATGAGCCGTGAGGACTTCATTGACCGGATCTGGGAATGGAAAGACGAATCCGGCGGAATCATCGTCAATCAGTTGAAGCGGCTGGGCGCTTCCTGCGACTGGTCGCGCGAGCGCTTCACGATGGATGAGGGCCTTTCTAAGGCGGTCGTCGAAGTGTTCGTCACGCTCTACAAGCAGGGACTGATCTACAAGGACAAGCGGCTCGTCAACTGGGACCCGAAGCTTCTGACAGCGATCTCGGATCTCGAGGTCGAGCAACTTGAGGTGAACGGCAGTCTCTGGCACTTTCGCTATCCGGTCGAAGGCCTCGCCTTCGACCCCGAGAATCCGACGACGTTCATCACCGTTGCCACGACCCGTCCCGAGACGATGCTGGGCGATACCTGCGTCGCGGTTCACCCCGACGACGAGCGCTATCGTCATCTCGTCGGCAAGAATCTCGTGCTTCCGCTGGTGGGACGCCGTATCCCGGTCATCGCCGACGATTATTCCGATCCGGAGAAGGGAACTGGCGCGGTCAAGATCACGCCGGCGCACGACTTCAATGATTTCGAGGTCGGCAAGCGCCACAAGCTGCGTGCGATCAACATTCTGACCGTCGAAGCGAAGATTACGCTGAAGGACAACGAAGACTTCCTCGACGGTTTGAATCTCGACCTGATTGGTGAAGAGATTTGGGATCGACTGGACGGTCTCGATCGCTTCGAGGCGCGCAAGCTGGTCGTCGAGTTGATGGAGGAAGGTGGTTTCCTGGCCAAGGTCGAGCCGCACCGGCACATGGTGCCGCATGGCGACCGTGGTGGTGTACCGATCGAGCCGTTTCTCACCGATCAGTGGTATGTCGATGCCGCGACGCTGGCCGAGCCGGCCATCGCCTCCGTACGCGAGGGCCGCACTAGCTTCGTCCCGAAAAACTGGGAGAAGACCTACTTCGAGTGGATGGAAAACATCCAGCCCTGGTGCGTCTCGCGCCAACTCTGGTGGGGCCATCAGATTCCGGCCTGGTACGGGCCTGACGGCCACGTCTTTGTCGAGAAGACCGAAAAGCAGGCGCTTGAAGCCGCCGTCGAGTATTATCTTGCGCTCGATGGACCCTGGAAGGCTTGGGTCGAGGAGAAACTGGAGAACTTCCAGCCCGGCGACATCCTGACCCGCGACGAAGACGTCCTCGACACCTGGTTCTCCTCGGCACTGTGGCCGTTCTCGACACTCGGCTGGCCAGACGCGACCGAGGAACTGAAGATCTACTATCCGACGTCGGTGCTGGTTACCGGCTTCGACATCATCTTCTTCTGGGTTGCCCGGATGATGATGATGGGCCTTCATTTCATGGAGAAGGAACCGTTCCACACCGTCTACGTCCACGCGCTCGTTCGCGACAAGAACGGCGCCAAGATGTCGAAGTCCAAAGGGAACGTCATCGACCCGCTGGAACTGATCGACGAATATGGTGCGGACGCGTTGCGCTTCACGCTTACCATCATGGCGGCGCAGGGTCGTGATGTGAAGCTCGATCCGGCCCGCATCGCCGGTTATCGCAACTTTGGCACAAAGCTGTGGAATGCGACGCGCTTCGCTGAGATGAATGGCGCGGTGATCGATCCCGGGTTCCGGCCAGACGATGCGAAGCTGACGGTCAACCGTTGGATCCTGACGGAACTGACCCGCGCGAGCGCAGCGATCACCCGCGGTATCGAGACCTATCGCTTCAATGAGGCCGCTGGTGCAGCCTATGCGTTCGTCTGGAACCTGGTCTGCGACTGGTATCTGGAGTTGCTGAAACCCGTCTTCATGGGGGAGGACGAGGCAGCCAAGGCGGAGTCGCGCGCCTGCGTTGCCTACGTTCTGGAAGAGATCTACAAGCTCCTGCATCCGATGATGCCTTTCATGACGGAAGAACTCTGGGCGCGCACCGCGCCGGGTGGCCGCGAACGCCAGGACATGCTGGCGCTGACTCGCTGGCCGCAGCGGGACTTTGCCGACGATGCCGCCGCCTCCGAGATCAACTGGCTGGTCGACCTCGTATCGGGCATCCGCTCTGTGCGTTCGGAGATGAACGTCCCGGCGGCCGCACAGGCTCCCCTCGCGATGGTGGGGGCGGATGCCGTTACGCGCGAACGGTTGGGACGCCATGCACCCGCCATCGTCCGGCTTGCGCGCATCACCGAGATAGCGCTCGCCACGGAGGCACCAAAAGGATCCGCGCAGATCGTCGTCGGCGATGCCACTGCCTGCATCCCGCTCGGCGACCTGATCGACCTCAAGGCCGAGGCCGCGCGCATCGGCAAGGAAATCGCGAAGATCGAGGCCGAGATCGGGCGCATCGACAAGAAACTGTCGAACGAGAAGTTCGTAGCAAACGCACCGGACGAGATCGTAGAAGCGGAGCGGGAGAAGCGTGACGAATTCGTCACCGTGCTCGAGCGCCTCACGATCGCGTTGAAACGCGTAGCCGGAAAGGGCTGAGGCGGGGAAACGCGCCAGGAGCGTTCGGGTCCGGCATGCAAGTTTCCCGCATTGATGCACCGAGCCGCTTGTAAAGCACCTCGAACGGGCGCACATAGTGTCGTCACCCGGGCCGGGCCCCTCTGACAGGCGAGGCGTCGCCTGTGATGTCGGACCGAAAGACGGAGCGCTTACGCGGCGCGGGCTTCAATCCCCATGGATCTGCACGACTGGCTCTGGCCCGGTTTTCTGGCGTTCGTCGCGATCATCCTGTTCGTCGACCTCTTCGTTCTCCACCGAAAGGACCATGTGATCAGTTCCCGCGAAGCCGGCATTACGGTCGCCGGCTACGTTTCGCTCGCATTCATGTTTGGCGCGGGGGTGTTCTGGTTCGGAGGCACTGAGAAGGGGGCGGAATTCCTGACCGGCTATCTGGTCGAACAGGCGTTGTCGCTCGACAACATCTTCGTCATTGCATTGATTTTCAGCTATTTCCGGGTCCCATCGGAAGCGCAGTACAGGGTCTTGTTCTACGGCATCGTCGGCGCGATCGTGATGCGCCTCTCGCTTATCGTGCCCGGCGTCAAGATCGTCGACCAGTTCGAATGGATTGGTGTGGCGCTCGGAGCCCTGCTCGTCTTTTCCGGCTACAAGATGATGCGGTCCGGCGACGACATGATCGACCCCGGCCAGAGCCGCATCGTCCGACTGCTGAAAAAGACCGGGCGCGTTACGGATGAGTACGAAGGCTCGCGCTTCTTCGTCAACCGCCAGGGCTTGCTCTACATGACCCCGCTCTTCGTGGTGCTGGTGACGGTCGAATTCACCGACCTGATCTTCGCCGTCGATTCGATTCCCGCCGTGCTGGCCATATCGAACGATCCGTTCATCGTTTTCTCCTCCAACGTCTTTGCCATCATGGGCCTGCGCGCGCTGTTCTTCGTGCTGTCGGGCATGATGCGCGACTTCCATCATCTCAAGACCGGACTCTCCCTCGTCCTGATCTTCATCGGCGGAAAGATGCTGCTGGCGCATGTCTACAAGGTTCCGTCAACGGTGGCGCTGATGGTCACGGCGATCCTGATCATCGGGTCGGTGGTGACCTCGGTCCTGACCCGCGAAAAGGGTGAGGGCGAAGCCAAGGGCTGAGTTCGCCGATAGGCGCTCGGGGGCATTCTCCTGTCGCTGGCAGTGTCGATTCCGCAACACCCGTTCAGGAAGCAATCACGCTCGCAGCCGTCGTCTGGCGATTGCCGCGTTCCCGCCATAAACGAGTAGCAACTCAGATGACATTGCAAAGGCGGCTTGCGCCTTGCTCGATCAGTTTGCCCTTCTCGGGTGTTGAACGGAACGTAGATGCCATGGTGGAACGGAAAGATCCGCAGTCGGGGAATGGCTTGCCACGGCCCCCCGGCCATGTGGGATCCTCGGATGTCCAGGCAAGAAGAGCCCATTGAAATGCCGATGAGTGCGTGGGTCCGTGCGACCCTGGTGAGTGTTGTGGTTGGAGCCGGGCTAGGCGCTTCCGGAGGCGCGTTCGCGCTTGATCCCAAGTCGATGCAAGAGAAGGGCTCCAGCCCGTGGGATGTGTTCCGCTTTGGCTTCGACGCGTACAGGCAGGGTCACAAACAGGAAGCGGTCGAGGCCTATCGCTACGCCGCCGAGAACGGCCAGCTCGGCGCGCGCTGGAAACTCGCGCGCATGTACGCCGAAGGCGACGGCGTGCAGCGCAACGACTACGAGGCTTTCAAGGCCTTCAGCCTGATCGTCCAGCAGGACGTGGAGCCAGGAAGCCCTGAGGAAAGCTATATATCGGACGCACTGGTGGCGCTTGCCGGCTATGTCCGCAAGGGTATTCCTGGAACCCCCGTTCAGCCAAACCCCGTAGCCGCGCAGGACTATTACATGCGTGCGGCCGCGACCTATCGAAACCCGACCGCCCAATACGAGATCGGCCGGATGTTCCTGAGGGGCGAAGGCGTCAAGGTCAGTGTCAAGCAGGCCGGTCGCTGGTTCCAACTCGCTGCCGAGAAGGGCCATTCAGGCGCCCAAGCGACGCTCGGCGATCTGCTGTTCCAGAGCGGCAAGGTCGTGCGCGGCCTTGCCATGATGACCGCTGCGCTCGAACGTGCCTCACCGTCCGACCAGGTGTGGATCCGCAGCCTGCAGGAAGAGGCCTTCTCGCTGGCCGGCGAGTCCGATCGTCGGACGGCCATTGCATTGGCCGAGGACATGCTGCGGAGCGGTGCTCGCTGATTGTCAGCGCGGCCGTGTTGCCGGGAACGTCGTTGTCCATTGGGAATTGGTCAGTCCTGTAAGCTGCGCTCTTCGTTTCGTGCCACATCCGATGTCGGTTGCCTCGGGAGCGCGAGTTCAGCCTGCTCTGCGGATTCGGTCGGATCCTGGCAGTCGTCCGAAATCTTCGTCCACGACGAGTTGTTCAGCACCTTCTCGCATCGGGCGAGATAGCTACCGGATGACAGACGGATGCAGGTGGTCTCGCCCTGTTCGTAGCGCAGACCGTTGGCCGCGCACAGGCAGTCGGCGCGAGCGGCGGTATGGGTCGCCACGGCGTTGACGATGACGAGGGAGAGAACTGCCGCCTGACGCATCATTCAGACATCATGTCACAACCGGCAAGGTCGAGCCAGACGGCTTGGCGAGGCGTTGCGGTATCGCCTTGATTCAGGCGCCGGCGTCGAGCGCCAGGTTGATCGCGACGGGAACGTGGTCGGACGGCTTCTCCCAGGCGCGGACATGCTTCTCGACCGTTGCCGAGGCCAGATGCTTTCCAGCCTCGGGAGAGAGCAGAAGATGGTCGATGCGGATGCCATTGTCTTTCTGCCAGGCGCCAGCCTGGTAGTCCCAGAAGGTGAACAGTTGCTCGTCGGTGACCGCCCGGATCGCATCGGTCATGCCGAGCCATTCAAGCCGCCGAAACGCCTCGCGGGTCTCCGTCTGAAACAGGGCGTCGTCGACCCAGGCCGAAGGGCTCTTCGCATCGATCGGCTGCGTGATGACATTGTAGTCGCCGGCGAGCACCAGCGGTTCCTCCAGCGCCAGGCGTCCGGCCGTCCAGCGCTCGAGGCGCTCCATCCAGGCCAGCTTGTAGGGAAACTTCTCGGTTCCGACGGGGTTTCCATTCGGCAGGTAGAGCGAGACGACCCTGAGCGCACCGGCGCTTGTCGAGAAAACACCTTCGATGAACCGCGATTGCTCGTCGGCTTCATCGCCCGGCAATCGTCGGTTCACTTCGTCGAAACGCAGCTTCGACAGGATCGCCACCCCATTGAAGCCCTTCTGTCCATGCGTCTCGACATGGTAGCCGAGCGCCTCGACCTCGAGCCTGGGAAAGTTTTCGTCGACCGACTTGATCTCCTGCAGGCATGCGATGTCCGGCTGGCTCTCCTTGAGCCACGCAAGCAGGTTCTCGATGCGCGCCTTGACGCCATTGATGTTCCAGGTCGCGATCTTCATGGAGTGGTCGTCTCCGCGTTGTGTCCCCCCGATGTCTATCCGATCGGACAGTGACGCGCCACGGCGGCAAGCCACTCTCCTGTCAGCGTCCTCCCCAAACGAAAAGAGCCGGAGCAAGATGCCCCGGCTCGTTCCGTCATTGGTCTCGGGAGGAGATCAGACCGAATAGTACATGTCGAATTCGACCGGATGCGGTGTCATCTCGAAGCGCATGACTTCGTGCATCTTCAGTTCGATGTAGGCATCGATCTGATCGTCGTCGAACACGCCACCGGCCTTCAGGAAGCCGCGATCCTTGTCGAGGCTCTGGAGCGCTTCACGCAGCGAGCCGCAGACGGTCGGGATCTTCTTCAGCTCCTTCGGCGGCAAGTCGTAGAGATCCTTGTCCATCGGCTGGCCGGGGTGGATCTTGTTCTTGATGCCGTCGATGCCCGCCATCAGCATCGCCGCGAACGCGAGGTAGGGGTTCGCGCCCGGATCGGGGAAGCGAACCTCGACGCGCTTCGACTTCGGCGACGAGCCGAAGGGGATGCGGCATGACGCCGACCGGTTGCGGGCCGAGTAAGCCAACAGGACCGGAGCCTCGTAACCTGGCACCAGACGCTTGTAGGAGTTGGTGAGCGGGTTGGTGAAGGCGTTTATGGCCTTGGCGTGCTTGATGATGCCGCCGATGTAGAAAAGGCAGCTCTCCGACAGGCCCGCATACTCATTGCCGGCGAAGGTCGGCTTGCCATCCTTCCAAATCGACTGGTGCACGTGCATGCCCGAGCCGTTGTCGCCGAAGATCGGCTTGGGCATGAAGGTCGCCGTCTTGCCATAGGCATTGGCGACCTGATGCACCACGTACTTGTAGATCAGCATCTTGTCGGCGTTGCGGACGAGTGTGTCGAACTTGATGCCGAGCTCGTGCTGCGCGGCCGCCACTTCATGGTGATGCTTCTCGACGCGCACACCCATTTCGGTGAGCACGGTGAGCATCTCCGAACGCATGTCCTGCAGCGAGTCGATCGGCGGAACCGGGAAGTAGCCGCCCTTGACCCTCGGACGGTGGCCGAGGTTGCCCGTCTCGTAGTCGGTGTCGTCGTTGGACGGCAGTTCGGTCGAGTCGAGCTTGAAGCCGGTGTTGTAGGGATCGGCCTTGTACTTGACGTCGTCGAACACGAAGAACTCGGCTTCCGGGCCGACGAATATGGTGTCGCCGATGCCTTCCGACTTCATGTAGGCCTCGGCCTTCTTGGCCGTGCCGCGCGGATCACGATTGTAGGATTCGCCGGAAACCGGGTCGAGGATGTCGCACAGGATGACCATGGTCGACTGCGCGAAGAACGGGTCCATATGAACCGTCTCGGTGTCGGGCATGAGCACCATGTCGGACTCATTGATGGCCTTCCAGCCGGCGATCGAGGACCCGTCGAACATCACGCCGTCGGCGAACATGTCCTCCTCGACCTCTGCCACGTCCATGGTGACGTGCTGCAGCTTGCCCTTGGGGTCGGTGAAGCGGAGGTCGACGAACTTCACGTCGTTGTCCTTGATCTGCTTCATGATGTCGGTGGCTGTCGTCATTTCGTTTTCCCTGTCTGACGATGTGAAACTCTGTAGAAACGGGCTGAACCGTTCAGATGGCGTCGATACCGGTTTCGCCCGTGCGGATCCGGACGACTTCCTCTATGTTGGAGACGAAGATCTTGCCGTCGCCAATCCGCCCCGTCTGAGCGGCCTTGCGGATCGCCTCGAGCGCCGCGTCGACCGATTCGTCGGCGAGCACGACCTCGACCTTCACCTTCGGCAGGAAGTCCACCACGTACTCGGCTCCCCGGTAAAGTTCGGTATGACCCTTTTGCCGTCCGAAGCCCTTGGCCTCGGTGACAGTGATCCCCTGCAAGCCGACTTCCTGAAGGGCTTCCTTCACCTCGTCGAGCTTGAAAGGTTTGATGATCGCTTCGATTTTCTTCATGCGATGGGGGCCTCCGATGGTATGCGTGGCAAATCGAGCCCGCTTCCGCCGAACCGAAGCACGAACCGTGCCAGATTGACACCAGATTCGACTGACGCAGCGCCATCAACGCCAGTTGAAGCTTCATGCGGCCTTGTGCTGGCGGGGAGCGGTTTCACGCCGACGAAACTGCCGGAAACGACGCAACGCCGCAATCAATATTGACCATGAATTGGGCAGAAAGCCAAAAAAATAGGCGCGGCGCTAGTTTGCAACAAATGCGATGGGCGGGCTAGTTTGCGGTCGCACCCGCAGGGATGACCGCATGACCCTCGAACTCCTCACACCCGCAGAAATGGCGCAGGCCGACCGCCTCGCGATCGATATCGGCCCGTGCGATGGCTGGGGGCTCATGCAAAACGCGGGCGCGGCGGTTGCCGCCGAAATCCTCACCCGATTTCCCGGAACGCAACGAGTTCACGTTTTGGCGGGCCCGGGCGACAATGGCGGAGACGGGTTCGTCATCGCTGAACGGTTGCGAGAAGCAGGCGTCGACGTGCGACTCCACTGCGACGCGCCGCCCGCCGATGGCGAAGCAGGCCGGGCCCGCCGGGGGTGGGGGTCGACACCGGCGCCGCTCGACGCCTGTCGACCGGACCCCGCTGATCTCGTCGTCGACGCCCTGTTCGGAGCAGGACTTGCACGGGCCGTGACCGGTGCTGCCGCCGAGGCGATCCAGCGAGCCAACGCTTCGGGGGCCGTGATCGTCGCAGTCGACCTGCCGTCAGGTGTTTCTGGACACACCGGCCGGCCGCTGGGCACGGCGATCCGCGCCGACCTGACGGTGACCTTCTTTCGGCTGAAGCCCGGCCATCTGCTGGAACCCGGTCGCAGCCTGTGCGGGGAAACGGTGCTGGCCGATATCGGGGTTCCAGCCGCGGTGCTGGACGAAATCAAACCCCGAGCCGTCCAAAACGAGCCTAGACTTTGGCTGAGCCATTTTCCAAAGCCCGATCGGGAGACGCACAAATACGCGCGCGGCCATGTCGGCGTCTTCTCGGGTGGACCGTCTGCCACCGGCGCGGCGCGGCTGTCGGCGTTGGCGGCCGCGCGCGCGGGGGCCGGGGCCGTGACGGTCCTGTCACCGGCGTCCGCTCTGCGGGTAAACGCCATGCACCTGACGTCGATCATGCTGCACCGCTGCGATACGTCGCCCGAGGCCATGGCCCTGGTCCGCGAGCGCAGTATGGCGGCGGCCGTCATCGGTCCGGGCTTCGGCGTCGGCGGCCGCTGCGCCGATTTGGTTCGGGTGCTGGCCGACCTTTCGGGCGAGGGCGTCTTGCGCCTGGTGCTCGACGCCGATGCCCTGAGCTCCTTCGAGGACAACCCACCTGCGCTGTTCGAGGCGCTGGAGCGATCGACGGCTGCCGGCGAACCGGTGGCCGTGTTGACGCCGCACGAAGGCGAGTTCCGGCGCCTCTTTCCAGAGATCGCGGCTGACGAACTCCTCTCCAAGCTCGATCGGGCACGGGAGGCGGCGCGACAATCGCGGGCGGTCATCGTGCTCAAGGGACCGGATACGGTGATCGCCGATCCATCCGGCCGGGCGGCGATCAACGTCAACGGAACGCCTTATCTGGCGACGGCTGGATCGGGCGATGTGATGGCGGGAATCGTGGCCGGACTGCTGGCGCAGGGCATGCCCGCTTTCGAGGCAGCCTGCGCCGCTGTCTGGCTGCACGCGGCCGCTGGTTCGCGCTTCGGCCCCGGCCTGATCGCCGAAGATCTGCCCGGTGGGCTTCCGACGGTGCTGGCGTTGCTGCTGGATACGCGACCAGGAAATCTAAAGGTTTGCTAACCATCCGTCTTCGCCATTCTTCAAGCCGAGCCCTGTAGTGTCCGCCCAATGTATCGGGTCTTTTCTGATCGGCCGGGGTGGAAGACATGACGGACAGAAGCATTCTCAAGGACGGGCCGGGCGACGACGCGGCGGAGGGGACCATCGCGGCGAGAAACGTCCCAAGGTGGCGCGCGGAGGTCTTCTCCGACGGCGTCGTCACCCGGGCGGAGGCCGAGCGGCTTCTTGGGATGGACGGTCAGGCGGTCTCGGTCGACATCGACTGGGCTACCTTTCTGGTCGAGGCGGTGTCCGACTATCTGGTTCATCAGGAGGCGCCGGTTGGCTACGTCTCGGACGCGAATGCCACTTGGTTGATCGCGGCGGCGGGCAAGGCAAGCCCCGCGACCGAACTGGAGGTGTTGATCGGCGTGCTGGAACGCGCCAAGAACTCGCCCGCAAGCCTCTCCGCCCATGCGCTCGAACGCGTGGCAGATGCCGTGGTCGATGGCATCCTGCGGATGCCCGACGGACGTCATCTCGTTGCGGGCGTCATCGGCAGGGCGGAAGTCGATCTGCTGCGTCGCATCCTCTACGCTTTCGGCGGCGGTGCGGGCATAGGCATCAGTCGCGAGGAAGCCGAGGTCCTGTTCGACCTGAACGACCGAACGGCCGGGGCGGCAAGTCATCCCGAATGGACGGAACTCTTCGTCAAGGCCATGGCAAACTTCGTCATGTGCGCTTCCGGCTACACTCCGCCGTCGCGAGAAGAGGCGTTAAGGCAGGAGATGTTTCTCGACGACACAAGCATCGATGTCCCCGGCTTCTTCCGGGCCATGGCGTCGGCGGGGGCGGGGGGTATCCTGCAAGCCTATCGTACTCCAGCCAGTCTGGAAGCCGCCTGGAAGAAGCGAAATGCCGAACGCGCGGCCGCTGATGCACGGGCCGAGGCAATAGACGCCGCCGAGGCGGAATGGCTCGTGGATCGGATCACCCGCGACCGTGTCATCCACGACAACGAGAAGGCGCTGCTGGCCTTCATCGGTCGCGAGTCGCCGCAAATCCATCCGGCCATCCGTGATCTGATCGACAAGGTCGCCTGACCGGTCGGCAGCCCGAGCCAATCCACCTGATCAAGCGGGGGAGGCGCTCAGCGCTCCTCCTCGAGCCGGGTCAGTTCGCGCTGGATCCGGTCGATGATGCGGCCCGTATCCTCGTGCATGCGCTTCAGTCGCTCCAACTGGACGGTGATCGCCGCCAGCGGATCCGGACCGATCTCGTCGGTGGGGGCGTCGCCGACACCGTGCAGGAGCCAGACGAGGTTGACGTTGAGGACACCCGCCAGCAGGGCGAGACGCTCGACGCCGGGCTCAGAACGGTCGCTTTCCCATTGTTCGATGGTCTTTTGCCGAACGCCGACACGGCGCGCCAGCGCAGCCGTGCTCATGCCCTGCGCATCGCGAATGCGCGACAACCGTCCCCCGAACGTGTCGGGATCGGGAAGCCGCCGGTGGATGGGTGTCACGACCGCCATGGTTCGAACGTCCTCTTCAACCGAATCTGTGTTGATCATATGCCGAACTCCCACCCCGTGTCTCACCGGCGAGCGTCATTCCGCGTCGCCTCCGCCCACGCCCAGCCGTGTCGCGTGCCAGCGCAGATGATCCTCCATGAAGCTGGAGATAAAGAAGTAGGAGTGATCGTAGCCGTCCTGCATGCGCAAGGTCAGTGGGATGCCTACCTTGCGGCACGCTTCCTCGAGAAACCAGGGACGAAGCCCGTCCTGAAGGAAACCGTCGGCCTTGCCCTGGTCGATGAGGAAGGCATCGAAGCGATGGCCGTCCTCGATCAGCAGGCAGGCGTCGTAGGCGCGCCATTCGGCCTCATTGGGGCCGAGATAGCGCTCGAAGGCCCTCGACGCCCAGTCCGCCGTCGAGGGATGCACGATTGGCGCGAAGGCCGAACAGCTCGAAAAGCGGTCTGGGTTCTTCAGCGCGATGGTCAGCGCGCCGTGCCCCCCCATCGAATGGCCGAAGACCGACTGCCGTGTCATGTCGGCTGGAAAGTTCGCCGCGATCAGCTTCGGCAATTCCTCGACGATATAGGAGTACATGCGGTAGTTGGCGGCATAGGGAGCTTCTGTCGCATCGACGTAGAAACCGGCGCCCGAGCCGAACTGCCAGTTGTCCTTCTCGTCGGGGACGGTCTCGCCGCGCGGGCTGGTGTCCGGGCAGACGATGATGAGCCCGAGTTCAGCCGCCATGCGCCGGTACTCGCCCTTGTCCATCACGTTGGCATGGGTGCAGGTGAGGCCGGAGAGATACCACAACACGGGGCAGGGGCCGTCCTTGGCCTGCGGCGGGACGAACACGGCGAAGGTCATGTCGCAAGCGCAGGCCTCGGAGGCGTGACTGTAGACGCCCTGCGTGCCGCCGTGGGATTTCGCGGTGGAGACTGTCGTGATGGTCATGCGTCGCGCATCCGGCCGGGCCGGCCGCCTCTGTCCGATGGTCGTCAGGTAGCGCCTCGAAGGGAGGCGGGGAAGGTGATTTCCCCCTATCATGGAGGGGCGGGAATGCCAAATTCGCGGCCGGACCGCCGCCGGGGATCAGTCGCCGCCTCCGGTTCGCGCCGCAGCCTGCGCGCGGCGCACGATCCGGTCGAGTGCGCCGAGGAACTCGGACCGGTCGCGCGGGGTGAAGGAGCGGTTGAAGCCGCGGTCCTCGCCGGTCTCCCGCAGATGCTGCTTCAGGTCGCGCATGGCGATCGCCATCCCGATGGATTCGGGCGTGAACGGACGTCCGGTCGGGCCGAGGACGTGGACGCCATTCGGAACCAGTCGCGCGGCCAGCGGAACGTCGGCCGTGATCGCGACGTCGTTTTCGACGGCGTACTCGACGATCCAGTCGTCTGCGGCGTCCGCGCCCTTCGACACGACGACGTTGCGGATCATCGGGTCGCGCGAGGGGCGCAAGCCGCCATTGGAGACGAAGGTGACGACGAGGCCATGGCGCTCGGCGACCTTCACCACCTCGTCCTTGACGGGGCAGGCGTCGGCATCGACGTAGATATGGATGTTCCGCGTCGCGTCCAAGCCGTGTGTCCCCAGTCGATCAGATCATAGCGGACGCACGCCGATGTGCGAAGATCATTCCGGCAGGTGGCAGCGTACCAGCCGCGCGGTCCCGTCGATCAGGAGGACGTCGGGTTGCGGCATCGCCAGCGAAATCTGGCGGTCTTCCATCTCGCCCTCGGCGATGCAGGAGGCCGGGAGCGTCGCCGAACCGTCGGTGAGCGGCGTCTCGCTGAAGTTGCAGACCGTTTCGAACCGGCGGATCGTCGTCGGTGTGACGATGGCCATCATTTCCACGGGATCGACGTCGATGCGCGCGCAGGACGCCGCATCGCCCGCCCAGACGCCGACATAGGCGGGGCCGACACCGGCGGGTCCGGCTCGGGCGGCGGCTCTGGTGTCGGCCCGCAACCGCGTGGGCGACGACAGCACCGCCGCGGCATCGCCGGTCACCGGCTGATCAGCCTGGTCGGACTCCTCGATCCGCCGCTCGAGCGTTTCCACGCCGGTGGCGAATTCCCGCATCGCGCGCTCGGTCAGTTCGTTGATGACCACGCCTAGTTCACGCGCATAGTCGCGCGCCCGCTCGATGGCCGGTCCGGCATCGTCCAGCAGTCGCTCGGTCCGTTGACGCGCATCGCGCGCGAGTTCGCCGGCGCCGTCGAGAATGAGGCCCGCGCCTTCACCGATACGGTTGAGCGCATCGTCGCTCCGGTCCTGACCGGGGGCGGTTTCGGGCGCCCCGGACGCCGACGGCGCCTGAGGGCTCCCGACCACGGGCGGTGAACCCTCGCTCTGCTGGACGGTCTGTTCGTCGCTGCACGCTGCAAGCGCCAGAAGTGAGACGCCGACTGCGATCAGCGGAAGCCTTGACCAGTTCGTCATAACGGTACCCCGTTCGAACGCACTCTAGCCTGCAGGAATGCCGCAGCGCGGCCGAAGTTCCGCTTGGAGCCTCAGTACACCACGACGCTGCGGATGCTCTCGCCTGCATGCATCAGGTCGAAGCCCTTGTTGATCTCGTCGAGCGTCAGGCGGTGGGTGATCATCGGGTCGATCTGGATCTTTCCGTCCATGTACCAGTCGACGATCTTCGGCACGTCGGTACGGCCGCGCGCGCCGCCGAAGGCCGTGCCCTTCCAGGTGCGGCCGGTGACCAGCTGGAACGGGCGCGTGGAGATTTCCTGGCCGGCGCCCGCCACGCCGATGACGATCGATTCGCCCCAGCCGCGATGGGCGCATTCCAGCGCCTGGCGCATCACCTTGACGTTGCCGGTGCAGTCGAAGGTGTAGTCCGCCCCGCCGATCTGGTCGGCGCCGCGCTTGGTGAGATTGACGATGTAGGGCACGACGTCGCCGTCGATCTCCATCGGATTGACGAAATGCGTCATGCCGAAGCGCTCGCCCCACTCCTTCTTGTCGTTGTTGATGTCGACGCCGATGATCATGTCTGCGCCCGCCAGGCGCAGCCCCTGGATGACGTTGAGGCCGATGCCGCCCAGGCCGAAGACGGCCGCCGTCGAGCCGATCTCGACCTTGGCCGTGTTGATGACCGCGCCGATGCCGGTGGTGACGCCGCAGCCGATGTAGCAGATCATGTCGAAGGGCGCGTCGGGATTGACCTTGGCCACCGCGATCTCGGGCAGCACCGTGTGGTTGGCGAAGGTCGAGCAGCCCATGTAGTGGAAAATCTTGTCCTTGCCGATCGAGAAGCGCGAGGTGCCGTCCGGCATCAGGCCCTGGCCCTGGGTGGAGCGGATGGCGGTGCACAGGTTGGTCTTGCGCGACAGGCAGGACGGGCAGGAGCGGCATTCGGGCGTGTAGAGCGGGATGACGTGGTCGCCCTTCTTCACCGAGGTGACGCCGGGTCCGACGTCGACGACGATGCCGGCGCCCTCGTGGCCGAGAATGGCCGGAAAGAGACCTTCCGGATCGGCGCCCGACAGCGTGAACTCGTCGGTGTGGCAGATGCCGGTCGCCTTGATCTCGATCAGCACTTCGCCGGCGCGCGGCCCTTCGAGGTCCACCTCCATGATTTCGAGCGGTTTTCCGGCGGCGACGGCAACGGCTGCGCGGGTCTTCATCGGGTGTCTTCCTTCGTTCCTTTGAGTCGGGGCGCAAGATTTCAGGAAATGCCGTTTGCGGCAAGTCGGCGCCGAACCACCACAGCGGGGGCGAGGCGCGCCCGCCACCCGACGCCACACTTCGTCACGCGTGCGACATCAAAGAGTCATCGCTTCGGACTAAGACGCGGACGGCGGGGGCCCCCGGAGGCCGAAGATGCGAAACGAACCGACACTGGATGAACTGCTGGACGAACCGATCGTGCGGATGCTGATGGCGAGCGACCGCGTCGAGGCGCGGCATGTCCGGCGCCTCATGAACGAGGCGCAGCACCGCGATCGCGCCGCATGGACCAATCCATGGCGGTCGCCGGAACCTTCCCGGATCGATGTACGCTGAGCCCCGCTGCCGTCATGACGTGTCGTAGGGCGAGAGCGTCCAGCCGCCGGACGTGATACGGCCGGCAAGGACGCGCGGCGTGAGGCCTTGCCGGGCGGCGTCGCGACGGGTCGTCGAGCCAGCGGGATGGTCGAACCGGCCGTCCGGCGGCAG
>JBHYDY010000044.1:0-45954 GCA_051860465.1 Mesorhizobium sp. | reverse complement strand
TTACCCAATTCGGCTGCCTGGCTCATCCATCCCCGAGCGCCGCGATCCCGAATTGGGTAAACTGTCCCCGCATTTCCCGCGTTTCCAGCCCCAGCCCCAGCCCCTCGCCGATGGCTGCGTTGCCGCCTTCAAGCGCGCGTCTACATCCGCACCCGCTCCGCCTTCGGGTCGTACATCGGCTTCAGTGCGGCGTGCGCGGCGTGGCGGACGCCGGCGATCTCGATCTCGTAGGTGGAGGCGAGGAGGTCGGCTTCGCTTTCGCCCTTGCAATCGACGTAGCCGAGGCCGATGGCGGCGCCGAGATGGTGGCCGTAATTGCCCGACGTGATCGTGCCGACGATCAAGCCGTCGCGGACGATCGCCTCGTTGTGGAACAGCAGCGGCTCGGGGTCGGCGAGGCGGAACTGGACGAGGCGGCGGTCGAGGCCGGCCTCGCGTTTCTTCAGCACGGCGTCGCGGCCGATGAAGTCGCCCTTGGCGGTCTTCACCGCGAAGCCGAGGCCTGCCTCCAGCACGTGGTCCTCGTCGGTGATGTCGTGGCCGAAATGCCTGAACGCCTTTTCGATACGGCAGGAATCGAGCGTGTGCAGCCCGCAGAGCTTCAGCCCGACGTCGGTTCCGGCCTCCTCCAGCGCCTCGAAGACGTGGGCGGCCTGGTCGGTGGGGACGTAAAGCTCCCAGCCGAGCTCGCCGACATAGGTGACGCGGTGGGCGCGGGCGAGCCCCATCCCGACCTCCACCTCACGAAACGTCCCGAAGGGATTCGTTTCGTTGGAGAAATCGTTCGGGCTGATTCTCTGCATCAGGTCGCGCGATTTCGGACCCATGACGCACAGCACCGCCTCGGCCGCCGTCACGTCGGTGATCACGCAGAAGGCGTCGCCGGCATGCCGGCGCAGCCATGCGAGGTCGCGCTGCAAGGTGGCGCCCGGCACGACAGCCAAGAAGGCGGTCTCCGACAGGCGCGAGACGGTCAGGTCGCTCTCGATGCCGCCGCGGGCGTTCAGCATCTGCGTGTAGACGATGCGGCCGGCCGGCACGTCGACGTCGTTGGCGCACAAGCGCTGGAGGACCGCCAGTGCGTCCCGGCCCTCGACGCGGATCTTGCCGAACGACGTCATGTCGAACAGGCCGACGCCGTTGCGCACGGCCAGATGCTCGTCACGCTGGTTGTCGAACCAGTTCTGGCGCTTCCAGGAATAGCGGTACTCGCGCTCCTGGCCTTCGCGGGCGAACCAGTTGGCGCGCTCCCAGCCGGCGACTTCGCCGAAGACGGCGCCGCGCGCCTTCAGGTGTTCGTGCAGCGGCGAGCGGCGCACGCCGCGGGCGGACGCCATCTGGCGGAAGGGGAAGTGGTCGGCATAGAGCAGGCCGAGCGTCTCGGTGACGCGTTCCTTGAGATAACGCCGGTTCTTCTGGAACGGCTGGGCGCGGCGGATGTCGACCTCCCACAGGTCGAAGGGCGGCTCGCCGTCATGAATCCACTGCGCCAGCGCCATGCCCGCGCCGCCCGACGAGACGATGCCGATGGAGTTGTAGCCGGCCGCCACCCAGTAACCGGAAACTTCGGGCGCCTCGCCGAGATAGTAGCGGTCGTCGGGGGTAAAACTCTCGGGACCGTTGAAGAAGGTGTGGATGCCGGCCGTTTCAAGCATCGGCATGCGGTTGACGCCCATTTCGAGGATCGGCGCGAAATGGTCCATGTCCTCGGGCAGCTGGTCGAAGCAGAAGCTCTCGGCGATACCGTCCATGCCCCAGGGTTTCGCCACCGGCTCGAAGGCGCCGAGCATCATCTTGCCGGCGTCCTCCTTGTAATAGGCGCATTCGTCGGGCACGCGCAGCACCGGCAGGCGGGTCAGGCCGGGGATCGGCTCGGTGATCAGGTAGAAATGCTCGCAGGCGTGCAGCGGCACCGCCACGCCGTTCTTCGAGGCGAGTTCGCGCGCCCACATGCCGGCGCAGTTGACCACGACGTCGGTCTCGATCGTGCCGGTCTCGCCGTCCTTCTCCCAAGACACGCCGGTGACGCGCCGGCCGGTCTCGTGAACGGCGGTGACCTTGACGCCCTCGGCAATCGTCGCGCCGCGCATCCGCGCGCCCTTGGCCAGCGCCATGGCGATGTTGGCCGGGTCGCACTGGCCGTCGAGCGGCAGGTGGACGGCGGCCATCACGTCGGAAACGTTGAGGTGCGGGTACATGGCCTTGACCTCGGCCGGCGAAATCTCGCGCACGTCGACGTCGAAGGCGCGGGCCAGCGAGGCCTGGCGGTAGATCTCCTCCTTGCGCTCCTCGGTGAGCGCCACCGTGATCGAGCCGACCTGGCGCATGCCGGTGGCGACGCCGGTCTCTTCCTCCAGACGGGCGTAGAGGTCGGCGGAGTATTTGGCCAGCCGCGTCATGTTGCGCGAGCCGCGCAGCTGGCCGACCAGCCCGGCGGCGTGCCAGGTGGTGCCGCAGGTGAGCTGCTTGCGTTCCAGGAGCACGATGTCGGTCCAGCCGAGCCTGGCCAGGTGATAGGCGACAGAGCATCCGGACACGCCGCCGCCGATGATCACGGCGCGGGCCTTGGCGGGGAGGGCGGTCATGCGACGGACTTTCCTTTACACATCATTCGATTCCGTTCGGCTTCATCGTTTCGCCGCGAGACGTCGGCTCATTCCGCCGCGCTCCGCTCCGTATGCGCGAGTACGAACCGTTTCAGCCGCGCCGCCGCTTCCGCCAGCACCGGCTCGGGCTGGCACAGGCTGATGCGGATGTGGCCCCGCGCCGCGTCGCCGAAGCTCGAACCGGGCATGACCGCGACCTTCTCTTCTTCGAGAAACGCCCAGGCGAAGGCCTCGCAATCCGGCTCGATGGCGGAGATGTCGAGCATGACGTACATGCCGCCTTCCGAACCGCGCACCCGGATGCCGTTGAGGCCGCGGACATGATCGAGGAAGACTTCGCGGCGGCGGTGATAGAGCGCGGCGATCTCGGCCACGCCCCAGTCGTTTTCCAGCGCCTCGATCGCCGCGCGGCTGGCGAAGTCGTTGAGGCCGTAGGTCGAGACGAGGTTGAGGTTGATCAGCAGTGCGATCATGTCGGCCGGGCCGGTGAGCCAGCCGATGCGCCAGCCGGTCATGCCGTGGCTCTTCGACATCGAGTTCACGATCAGCGTGCGCTCGGCCATGCCGGGCAGCGAGCGCGGCGACAGGTGGCCGCCATCGGCCGGCAGCGACCAGTAGACCTCGTCGGAGATCAGCCAGAGATCGTGCATGCGGCAGAGGTCGGCTATGCCCTCCAGCGTCTGGCGCGAATAGACCGCGCCGGTGGGGTTGTTGGGCGTGTTGATCAGGATCGCCTTCGTGTTGTCGCGCATCGCCGCTTCGATGTCGGCGGCGAGCGGCTGGAAACCGTTCTCGGCCTTCGCCTCGACGATGGTGAACGCGGCGCCGGCGGCGCGGAACGTGCCGGGATAGGTGGCGTAGTAGGGCGCCACCACGATCGCGTGGTCGCCGGGATCGAGCGTTCCCTGCACCGCCGCATAGAGCGCGAGCTGGCCGCCGGGCGTGGCGATCACTTCGGCGGCCGACGTTTCCACGCCCGTGCAGCGGGTCGAGACCGCGGCCATTGCCGCGCGCAGGCGCGGCAGGCCGGGCAACTGGGTGTAGTGGTGGAAGCCGGCGTCGAGGGCTGCCTTGCAGGCCTCGACGGTTTCCTTCGGCGTGTCGAAATCATGGTCGCCGACCGACAGCATCATGATGTCTTCGCCGGCCTGCTTGCGGGTCATCGCCGTGAAGTGAACCTCCCAGCCGTCCTTGCCGGACGGGGTGATGCCGCCGATGCGGGCGGAATGCCTAGGCATGGAAACCTCCGATGTCGTATCCGGCCTCCACCAGCCGGTCGCGCAGCCGCGCGATGTGTTCGGGGCCGACCTCGCAGCAGCCGCCGACGATGGTCGCCCCATGCTTCACCCAGCCCATGGCGAAACTGGCGTAGGAGTCGGGGCCGAGATCCTCGCGGGCCGACAGCACGTCGACCGTGCCGCCATGCTTCAGGGCCTCGACCGCAGTGAAGCCGTTGGCATAGGCGCCGACGGCGCCGCCCAGCGCTGCCAGACCGCCGAAGGCGGCGTCGACGGTCTCGGGGCGCGAGCAGTTGACGAGGCGCGCAGCGATCG
Source organism: Mesorhizobium sp. (assembly GCA_051860465.1). GTDB lineage: Bacteria > Pseudomonadota > Alphaproteobacteria > Rhizobiales > Rhizobiaceae > Aquibium. The sequence goes on along the minus strand of JBHYDY010000044.1, from coordinate 41,795 downwards.
GCAGGTGCGCGACCGCCTGCGCCGCCTGCGCAATCGTCTCGCCGCTGCGCAGGCCCGGTTCGCCGTCGTCGGACAGCGTCCAGGAGATCCAGATCGGCTTGCCGCTCTCGGCGGCGGCGGTGGCGGCGGCGAGCCCTTCCTGCGCCGACGCCATGGTCTCGCACAAGAAAAGGTCGACGCGGCCGGCCTCCTCGGCGACGATCCGGCGGTAGAGGTCGACGGTCTCGTCGAAGGGGAGGGTGAGCTTCGGCGCGTAGGAACCGAACAGCGGCGGCAGGCAGCCGGCGATGGCGCAGTCGGTGCCGACGGCGTCGCGGGCCTGCGCCGCGAGGTCGAGGCCGGCCTGCTGCAGCGGCTTGAACATCTCGCCCACGCCCTCGCGCGCCAGGCGCTCAGGCGTCGCGGCATAGGTGTTGATGGTGATGACACGGGCGCCGGCGCGGATGAAGTCGGCATGCAGGTCGCGCACGAGTTCGGGCTCGTCCATCAGCACCTTGGCCGACCACAGTGGCGTCGGCGTGGCGCCGGAGCGGCGCAGGAGTTCTTGGCCCATGCCGCCGTCGGTGAGGATGATTTTGCTCATGATTTCAACCTTGCGTTCTCCGGGTCCCACAGCGGCCGATCCTCCTGCACTGTGGCGGTAAACCGCTCGCCGAAGATCTCGACCTCGACCGTCGTGCCCGGCACCGCCAGATCGGCGCGCAGCATGCCGAGGGCGATCGACTTGTCCACCCGGTGCCCCCATCCTCCTGACAGGGTCTCGCCGATGATCGTTCCGTCGTGCCAGATCGTCGACATGTAGGGCGCGTCGCAGTCGCCGGGCTGATCAACGACGAGGAGGGCGAAGCATTTGGAGACGCCCTGCTGCTTCTCCGACAGGAGCGCGGCCTTGCCGGTGAAGGCGGGCTTGTCCCATTTGACGAAGCGCTCGAGCCCGCCCTGCAGGATCGTGTAGTCGGTCGACAGCTCCTGTTTCCAGGCGCGGTAGCCCTTTTCGAGCCGAAGTGAATCGAGCGCGAACATGCCGAAGGGCTTCAGGCCGTGCGGCTGTCCGGCCGCCCAAACGGCGTCGAAGACGGCGGCGGTGTCCTCGACCCTGGCGTGCAGTTCCCAACCGAGTTCGCCGGCAAACGAGACGCGGACGAGTTGCAGCCAGCGCCCAGCGATCTGGCAGGACTGATGGGTGAGCCAGGGCTTGCCGAGATCCGCGTCGGAGACGGCGGCGAGGATGGCGCGCGATTTCGGCCCAGTGAGGATCTGGCAGGCGAAGGCCTCGGTGACGTCCTGCAATCCGATTTCAGTGCCTTGCGGCAGTTTGTTTGACAGCCACTCGAAGTCGTGGCTCTGCGCGACGGAGGCGGTGATGAGGAAGAAGGAGTCCTCGGCGAGCGTCATCACCGACATTTCGGTAACGATGCGGCCCTTGTCGTCGGCGAAATAGCCGAGACCGATGCGGCCGGGCTTCGGCACCGAGCCGGTGATCTGCGTCGCCAGCCAGTCGGCCGCGCCCGGGCCTTGCAGGCGGAAGCGCGAGAAGCCGGGAAGATCGAGAATGCCGGCGGCATCGCGCACGGCCAGGCACTCCTCGCGGATGCGCCGCTGCCAGGGTCCGTCGCGGCGGAAGGTCTGTGTCGCCTCCTCCGACGTGTCGTCGCCGGGCTGCGCATACCAGTTCGCCCGCTCCCAGCCATTGTAGGCGCCGAACTGCGCGCCGAGCGCGGCGATCCTGTCGTGGATCGGCGACAGTTTTCGCCCGCGCGCCGCCGGCCAGGTATGGCGCGGGAAGTGGATGGCGTATTCGTGGCCATAGACCTCCATGCCCTTGGCGACCGCATAGTCCGGGGCCGAGGCGAAGGCGGTGAAGCGGCGGGGGTCGCAGGACCACATGTCCCATTCGGTCGCGCCCTCGGTGATCCACTCTGCCAGCACCTTTCCGGCGCCGCCCGCCTGGGCGATGCCGAAGGTGAAGACGCAGGCCTCGAAGGCGTTGGGCACGCCCGGCATCGGCCCGATCAGCGGGTTGCCGTCGGGCGCATAGGGGATCGGCCCGTTGATGACCTTCGACAGGCCGGCGGTGCCGAGGATCGGCACGCGCGCGACGGCGTCGTTGAGATACCATTCCAGCCGGTCGAGATCGTCGGGGAAGAGCTGGAACGAGAAGTCGTCCGGCATCGGGTCGTCCGCCGTCGCCCAGTGCGCGCGGCAGTTCCTCTCGTAGGGGCCGAGGTTCATGCCGCTCTTTTCCTGGCGCAGATAATACGAGGTGTCGACGTCGCGCAGCAGCGGCAGCTTGTGGCCGACCTCCTTCGTCCAGGCGGCAAGCTCGGGGATCTCGTCGAAGAGGATGTACTGGTGGCTCATCACCATCATCGGGATGTCGCGCCCGAACATCCGCCCGACCTCGGCGGCGCGGTAGCCGGCGGCGTTGACGACATATTCGCAGCGGATGTCGCCCTGTGTGGTCGCGATCACCCACTCGTCCTTGTCACGGCTTGCCCCGGTGACAGGACAGAATCGGACGATTTTCGCACCCAGGTCGCGGGCGCCCTTGGCCAGCGCCTGCGTCAGCTGGGCCGGGTCGATGTCGCCGTCGGCCGGATCGAAGAGCGCGCCCTCCAGGTCGTGCGTCTCGATGAAGGGGTAATGCTGGCGGATCTCGTCCGGTCCGATGACGTCGAGCGCCATGCCCTGGTAGCGGCCCATCCCCTTGGCGCGCTGGAACTCGCGCATGCGCTCGCGCCCGTGGGCCAGCCGGATCGAGCCGGTGACGTGGTAGTTCATCGGATAGTCGACGGCCTGCGCCAGTCCGCGATAGAGCTCGGTCGAATAGCGCTGCATGTTCATCAGCGACCAGGACGACGAGAAGGTCGGAACGTTGCCGGCCGCGTGCCAGGTCGAGCCGGAGGTGAGCTCGTTCCTTTCCACGAGGACGCAATCCGTCCAGCCGGCCCTGGCGAGATGGTAGAGCGCCGAAACGCCGATGGCGCCGCCGCCGATGATGACCACGCGGGCATGGGAAGGAAGGTCAGTCATGCGGTTCTCCCGAAGTGGACATGGTCAATAGACCGGCGGCGAAATGACCCAGACGACGACCGCCGGTTCAGGGCCGGGGTTGCGCCAGCGGAACGGCTTTTCCTTGAAGCGGAAGCTGTCACCGGCCGACAGTCGGTGCCAGGCGCCGTCGATCTCGATGTCGAAGCGGCCCGAGACGATGTAGCCGGCCTCCTCGGTCGGGCGCAACGAATACACCTCCAGACGTGCGTCCGGCGCGAACTCCGAACGGACGAGTTCGAAGCTGCCGCCGAGATCGGGCGACAGCAATTCCTCTACCAGGCCCGTTTCGCTAGACCCTAGCGAGCGCCGCCGCCCGGCCCGCACGATGACGCCCTTTTCCGACTCGGTCGGCGCGTCATGACCGAAGAACAGTCCGAGCGGCACGCCGAAGGCCTGCGCGAATCGGCGCAGGTCCTCGACCGAGGGGCGCGACAGGCCGCGCTCGACCTGGCTCAGCCAGCCGACCGACCGGTTCAGCCGCTGGCCGAGATCGACGAGCGTCATGCGGCGCGACTTGCGCAGCGCGCGCAGGTTTCCGGCCAACAAGACGTCCCCTGCCTGTGTCACGCGCGGCGACCTCGTGAAAAATTCCTCTCGAATTTCATCAATACGTCTGTAATGAAAAGTTCAAGCAGAATTTCAGACGATGTGTTACGAGCCCCCGCAAATCCGAATACTGCACCGGCGGATCGACGCGGTTGGACCAATCGTGTCCGATATGCCAGAGAAGGTGCAAACGACGAGGGGACCTCGGCATGCTCGCTCCAGACAAGCAGACAGACGTGATCGACGAGGCGGAGATCGTGGACGCGGCGATCACCTCGCGCCGTTCGGTGCGCGCCTTCCTGCTCGATCCGGTGGACGAGGAGACGATCCGCGACATCCTGCGCGTCGCCAGCCGCGCGCCGTCGGGCACCAACATGCAGCCCTGGAAAGTCTGGGTGACGACCGGCGAAACCAAGCAGAAGATCACCGACGCAATCCTGAACTCGGGTATCCGCGCCGAGAAGGCCAAGTGGGACGAGTACAAGTACTATCCCGACCAGTTCTTCGAGCCCTATTATGCGCGTCGTCGCGCCGTCGGCTTCGCGCTCTACGGGGCGCTGGGCATCGGCAAGCGCGACGTCGACCAGATGCGCGCCCAGCACGACCGCAACTTCGTCTTCTTCGATGCGCCTGTCGGCATGATCTTCACCATCGACCGCCGCCTGAACCACGGCTCGTGGATCGATCACGGCATGTTCCTCCAGTCGATCATGATCGCGGCACGGGGCAGGGGTCTGCACACCTGCCCGCAGGCGGCGTTCGCGCCCTACCACAACCAGATCCGCCCCGTGCTGGGCATTCCCGACGAGGAGATCGTCGTCTGCGGCATGGCGCTCGGCTACGAGGACGCCTCGAAGCCGGAAAACAGCCTGCGCACCGAACGCGTGCCGCTGGAAGAGTTCGTCACCTTCGTGAAGTGACGCTTCTCTGCCGCGGGCTTCGCTCGCTTACGAGATCGCCAGCAGCGCCGCGCGCAGTCCGTCGGCGTCGTCGAGCCCCTGTTCCAGCACGGCATGTGTCTCGCGCCAGATCGGCAGCGCCAGCGCGAGCGTCTCGCGGCCGGCATCCGTCAGCGTCAGCAGCTTGCCGCGGCGGTCCTCGGGGTCGGTGCGAACCTGAAGCAGGCCTCGTCGCTCAAGCGTCTTCAGCGCCGCCGTCAGCGTCGTGCGGTCCATGGCGAGCAGGGCCGCCACTTCCCGCATGCGGGCGGGGCCGGGCCGGTTGAGCGACATCAGCATCGAGAACTGCCCGTTGGTCAGCCCGACGGGGCGAAAGGCCTCGTCGAACAACCGCGCCAGCGAACGGGCGGCGCGCTGCACGTGAAGGCAAAGGCAGGCGTTCTTGACCTGCAAGGTGACATCGAAACCGACGCTGTGGTTGTTCAAGGGCTTTGACATGAACCTATAATGTTGATATCAACGTAAATGTCCAGCGTTTCCTGGCGGGGCGGCGGAAGTGGCTGGTCGTTCTTGGGAGAGGAGACCGTCCCGTTGGCAAAGCGCATACTCGTTCTGATCGGCACCAAGAAGGGCCTGTTCGTCGCCGAGAGCGACGGAGATCGCAGGACCTTTCGGCTGCGTGGACCCTACTGCAACACCTGGCCGATACACCACGCCATCTTCGACCCGTCCACCGGAGCGATCCATGCCGCTGGCGGCAACGAGTGGTTCGGCCCCGCGGTCTGGACGTCGAACGACCTCGGCGCGACTTGGACGCATTCCAGCGAGGGGTTGGCCTATCCCGAGGGCGAGGAGCCGATCTCGGCCGTGTGGAGCCTGGCGCCGGGCCATGACGGCACGCTTTACGCCGGGGTGCAGCCGGCTGGGCTGTTTCGCAGCACCGACGGGGCCAGGAGCTGGACCCATATGAAGGGCCTCCGCGACCATTCGAGCCGGCCGCACTGGAATCCCGGCGGGGCCGGGCTGATCCTGCACTCGCTGGTACCGCACCCGACCGACCCGAGCCGCCTCTGGGTCGGCATCTCGTCGGCCGGTGTCTTCGGCACCGACGATGGCGGCCAGACCTGGGAGCCGCGCAACAGGGGCACCCGCGCCGACTATCTCCCCGAGGACCAGCGCTATCCCGAGCTCGGCCAGTGCGTCCATTGCATGGTGCTGGCGCCGGGGACCGACCAGCTGCTCTACCAGCAGAACCATTGCGGCATGTACCGCTCGGACGACGGCGGCCGGTCCTGGACGAGCATGGAGAACGGCCTGCCGTCGAGCTTCGGCTTCCCGGCCGCTGTCCATCCGCGCGATCCGCGCACGGTCTACCTGATCCCGCTCAACGGCGATTCGGCCGGCCGCTTCATGCCGGACGCGAAGACGGCGGTCTGGCGCACCCGCGACGGCGGCGACAAGTGGCAGGCGATGCGGGCCGGCCTGCCGCAGGAGAACGCCTATTTCGGCGTGCTGCGCCAGGCGATGGCGGTGGACGCGATGGCGCCGGCCGGCGTCTATTTCGGCACCGGCAGCGGCGAAGTCTATGCCAGCGCCGACGAGGGCGAGAACTGGTCGCAGATCGTGGCGCACCTGCCGACGATCTCGTCGGTCGAGACCCACGTGCTGGACGCCTGAGAATGGCCCGGCACGACGACATGTCCGACGCGGCCGGTCATGCCTCTGCGGTCCGCGCCGCCTTGCCGGTGACGGTGAAGCTGTCGCCGGTGCTGTGCGACCTGTTCCCGGGCTCGCGGCGCGAGGTGTCGATGGTGGTCGCCACGGTGGCCGAGATGATCGACGAACTCGACCGGCTGTGGCCCGGCATGGGCGACCGCATCCGCGACACGCGGCCAGCGATCCGCAAGCACATGAACGTCTTCGTCGACGGCAGCCGGGCGAGTTTGAAGACCCCGCTGGCGCCGGGCGACGAGGTCTACGTGCTCACCGCGATCAGCGGCGGGTGATGGCATGGTTCTGCGGCAGGCGGGCGCGGCGACCCGCCCGTCAGAGCACCTCGCAGCCGACCTCCTCCGCCGAATGGAGGAGCAGCGTCCAGAACGAGCGCGCGAACGAGCGGAAGACGTAAAGGTCGAAGCGGTCCGGCCCGGTGCGCTGGATCGCGGCGAGGATGTCGTGGTGCTGGGTGGCGCGGCCGGCCCCGAGCGGGAAGGCTGCGAGCGAGAAATCGATCGCGAAGAGCTTCGAAAGCACCCAATCGGCCTTGGGGCCGGCGATGCGCATGGCGGTGCGACCATGCGACAGGTCCGTCACTGCGCCATCCTTGATCCAGACCGCCGCCTTCAGCCGTTCGGCCAGGCCCTCGACCTGATCGACGACGAGGAAGCGGCCCGGTGCGATGCCGAAGGAAGCCTTCGTGCCGGTGAACAAGCCGCCGCCGGCACCATCGGGCAGGGCGAGCCCGCTGGCAACCTTGATGGCCGTCATCACCGCCTTCTCGCTGCCGGGAAAGGCGGCGGCCTGGACGATGGAACCGGGCCGTGTTTCCGACAGGACGACGCCCGGCGCGCCAGCGACGTTGCCGTGACGGCCGGGCTTCCAGGCAAATCCGAGCGGCGAGACCTGTTCAACCATGCATCCGGCTCCCCTCGGGATCGAAGAAATGGTGGCTGACGATCTTCACCGGCCCGAAGCGCCCGCGCAGCGGATCCGAGACGAAGGCTCGCATGCCATGCCGCGCCTTGCCGCCCTTGACCAGCGCCAGCGCGACGTACTGGCCGAGCGCCGGCGAGAAGCAGACCGACGTGACGTGGCCGATCGACCCGCTCAGCGTGCGGTCGCCGTGCTCGACGACATGCGCGCCGCCGTGAAGCGCCCGCCCGTCGAGCGCCACCAGGCCGACGAGCCGGATCCGGTCCTCGGCGACGAGGCTCTCGCGGTCCATCATGGCGGAACCGACGAAGGGCTTCTTCTTCGACAGCATCCAGTCGAGATGCAGGTCGCGCGCGGTGGTGCGGCCGTCGATCTCGGCGCCTGTGACGTGGCCCTTCTCGATGCGCAGCGTGCCCATGGCTTCCAGGCCGTAGGGAACTATGCCGAAGGGCTTTCCGGCGTCCATCAGCGCGTCCCAGACCTGGCGACCGTGCCCGGCCCCGCAATAGACCTCGTAGGCCAGTTCGCCCGAGAACGAGAGCCGGCAGATCATCACCGGCGCACCGTCTATGGCGCCATGGACGATGCCCATGAAGGGCAGGGCGGCGTCATCGACGGGCGTCCCCGCCACGCAGGCGGCGAGCACCGCGCGCGATCTCGGACCCGACAGCGCGGCACCGGCCCACTCGTCGGTGACAGAGGTCAGGATCACCTTGAGCTCCGGCCAGACCAGGTCGAGCAGGTATTCGAGATGCTGCATGACGCGGCCGGCATTGGCCGTCGTCGTGGTCATCAGGAATTCGGTCTCGGCCAGCCTCCAGGTGGTGCCGTCGTCGAAGGCGAAGCCGTCCTCGCGCAGCATCAGCCCATAGCGGGCCTTGCCGACGGGCAGCGTCGAGAACACGTTGGTGTAGACCCGGTCGAGGAAGGCGGCGGCATCGGGCCCCTGCACCATGATCTTGCCGAGCGTGGAGACGTCGACGATGCCGACGGTGTCGCGCACGGCCCTGGCCTCACGGACATAGGCCTGCTCGATCGTCTCGCCGGAATGTCCATAGATCATCGGCCGGTGCCAGAGGCCTGCGGCATACAGCGTCGCGCCCTGTTCGACATGCCAGTCGTGCAGCGGCGTCAGCCGGTCGGGCTTTAGCTCGCCGAAGCGCTCGGCCGCCAGCGCGCCGATCGAAACCGGGGCGAAGGGCGGGCGGAAGCGCGTGGTGCCGACCTCGTCGACCGCCAGGCCGCGGGCCTCGGCCATGATGGCGAGGCCCGCGACGTTGGAGGTCTTGCCCTGGTCGGTGGCCATGCCGAGCGTCGTGTAGCGCTTCAGGTGCTCGACCGAGACGAAGCCCTCGCGGTGGGCGAGCCGCACGTCCTCGGCGGTGACGTCGTGCTGGAAGTCGACGAAGGCCTTCGAGCCGCGGCCGTCCGGCGCGCGGATCTCGAAGACCCGGGCAGGCGCGGCATCGAGGACAGGCGCGTCGCTGACGGGGAGGTCGGCCGGTTCGGCGGGGCCGCCGTTGGGTGCCGCGACGGCCGACAGCCCGTCGGCGAACGCCACCTCCGTCGTTGCATGGCCGAGGACGGCGCCCGCGCCTTTCCAGCCCGCGTCGGGGTCGGGCGGCAGGAAGGCTTGCAGACCGTCGTCCCAGCGCGCTCTCGCGCCCGCCTGGCTGGCCAGGTGGATCGCGGGCGACCAGCCGCCGGACACGGCCAGCCCGTCGGCCTCGATACGTCGCGGCTCGCCGGACAGCGTCTTCGTCGCCGCATCGAAGCGCCGGACGGTCACGCCGGTCAGATGGCGCCCGCCTTTCGTATCGGCCACCGCATGGCCGAGCAGCAGCTCGCCGCCGGCCTTCGTCGCCAGCGCATGTGCTTCGGCGGCGATGTCGGCGCGGACGTCGACGATCGCCGCGATTGCGGCACCCGCCTCGCGCAAATGCGCGGCGGCGGCGTAGGCGGTGTCGTTGTTGGCGAAGACGACGAAGCGCTGGGCCGGCAGTACGCCGTATTCGGCGGCAAAGCGGCAGGCGGCGGACGCAAGCATGACGCCTGGCCGGTCGTTGCCCGGAAACACCAGCATCCGTTCGAATGCGCCGGTGGCGAGCACGACATGCCCGGCGCGGATCACCCAGTGGCGATGGCGCGGCACGCCTTTCACCTGCTCGGCGACATGGTCGCCGACGCGTTCGAGCGCTGCCAGCGTGTTGCCGTCGTAATAGCCCCAGACCGTGGTGCGCGGCAGCAGGCGGACATTCTCCATCGACGCGAGCGCGGCCAGCGTCTCGGCCACCCATTCGCCGGCTGGCGCGCCGTCGAGCGCCTCGCTTGACCATTTCAGCGCACCGCCGAAGGCCGGATCAAGCTCGGCGAGCATGACGCGCCGCCCGGCCTTGCCCGCCGCGAGCGCCGCGGCGAGGCCTGCCGGCCCGCCGCCGACGACGAGCACGTCGCAGAAGGCGTTCATCTTCTCGTAGCGCGCGGTGTCGGCCGCGTGGCCGGCGCGGCCGAGGCCCGCCGCGCGCCGGATGACCTGCTCGCACAGCATCCAGAAGCGGGTACCCTGCAGCGGCCCAACGACCGGGCCCATGAAGGTCTTGTAGTAGAAGCCGGCCGAAAGCAGCTTGCCGCCCAGCTGGTTGAGCGCACCGACATCCCAGTCGAGCGACGGGAAGCGATTCTGGCTCTCGGCCACGAGACCGTCGAAGATCTCGACCTGGGTGGCGGGCAGGTTGGGCTCGCGCACCTCGCCGCGCAGGACGGTGACCAGCGCGTTCGGCTCGCCGATACCGGCGGCGAGAAGGCCGCGCGGGCGGTGATACTTGAAGGAGCGGGCAAACAGGCTGACGCCGCTGGCGAGCAGCGCCGAGGCGAGCGTGTCGCCGGGATGGCCGGTGTAGCGCTTGCCGTCGAAGCGGAAACTGATCGAGCGCGTGCGATCGATCCGCCCGCCGGACGCCGTGCGGCGCGAACTCATGCGCGGCTCCCGCCGGCCCGGCGAGACGTGCCGCCACTGGCCTCGTCGCGGGCGAAGCGGACGCTTTCGATCTGGTGCGTCAGCGTCGAGCGCAGGACGATGAGATGCGACCGGCAGCCACCGGAATGCTGCCAGTATTCGCGGTGGTCTCCGGCCGTGTTGACGCGGTCGTAGACATAGGCGTTCCACGTCGTCTGCTCGGTCGAGTCGGCATCGGGACGGATGCGGTTCGCGTCGCCCTGGTAGGTGAACTCCGACACGTCGCGCGGGCCGCAATAGGGACAGGTGATCAGCATCCGTGCGGCCTCAATGCAGCCGGGGCGTTGCGCCCTGGCCCTTCTCGTCGATGACGGCGCCGCGATGGAAACGCTCCAGCGTGAAGGCGGCGTTGAGCGGGTGCGGCTCGTCGCGGGCGATGGTCCAGGCAAAGCACCAGCCGGAGGCCGGCGTCGCCTTGAAGCCGCCATAGCACCAGCCGGTGTTGAGATAGAGGCCGGGCAGGGGGCCGCTGGTGATGATCGGCGAGCCGTCCATCGACATGTCCATGATGCCGCCCCAGGAGCGCAACAGCCGAACGCCCGCCCAGCCGGGAAACAGCGATGCGAGCTCGCTCATGACTTCCTCCACCACGGGCAGGTTGCCTCGTTGCGCATAGGAATTGTAGCCGTCGATGTCGCCGCCGAAGACCAGCCCGCCCTTGTCGGACTGCGAGACGTAGAGATGGCCGCCGCCGAAGGTCACCACCGTGTCGATGGCCGGCTTCAGCGATTCCGAGACGAAGGCCTGCAGCACGTGGCTCTCGATCGGCAGCCGGTCGATGCCGGCGAGATTCATGACGCGGCCGGTCGAGCCGGCCACCGCCACCGCCACCTTCCTCGCCCGGATATCGCCGCGCGTGGTCGTGACGCCGGTTATGCGGTCGCCGTCGCGCAGGAAGCCGGTGACCTCGCAATTCTCCAGCATGTCGACGCCGCGCCGGTCGGCGCCGCGCGCATAGCCCCAGGCGACCGCGTCGTGGCGAGCCGTTCCCGCACGCGGCTGCATCAGCCCGCCGACGATCGGGAAGCGGGCCCTGGCCGACACGTCGAGACCGGGCACCTTGCGAGCGATCTCGGCCGGGGTCATCCACACCGCGTCGATGCCGTCATGGCGCATGGCGTTGCCGCGGCGTATGTAGTCGTCGGCCTGGCTGGGCGAATGCGCGAGGTTGAGGATGCCGCGCTGCGAGAACATGACGTTGTAGTTCAGCTCGTGCGACAGGGTCTCCCACAGCTTCATCGAATGCTCGTAGAAGGCGGTGTTGGCGGGCAGGAGGTAGTTCGAGCGTACGATGGTGGTGTTGCGGCCGACGTTTCCGCCGCCGAGCCAGCCCTTCTCCACCACCGCGACGTTGGTGATGCCGTGCTCGCGGGCGAGGTAGTAGGCCGTTGCCAGTCCATGCCCGCCGCCGCCCACGATGATGACGTCGTATTCGGGCTTCGGATCGGGCTTTCGCCAGGCGGGCTTCCAGTCGCGATTGCCGGAGAACGCGTTCTTCAGCAGCGCAAGCGCCGAATATTCCTTCATGTCTCTCTTTGTCCTCGAGCCGCCGGACACTATCGCCCGGCAGCCGGAGCGAATGCAACGATTGCGCCGCTGCCTTTCGAACCGCCGACGTTGGCGCATGGCGGAGCATGCCGCCAGCCTTGCCCGGCGTCGATGTCGTCACTATGGATGCATGGAACGCGAGGAACCGGGCGGTTGTGGGGAGAATGACGAAAGGCTGGCTCTGGGGGATGGTCGCGGCGGTTTTGCTGGCCGGTGCGACACTTGGCGGGGTCGCGTCCTCCGCCGCGCAAGCTCCGGATCCTGCCCGCGCCGCTGCGCCCGCGGCCACCAATGCCGCGACCGACGCGACCTCCGGACGTTTCGCCGGTGGCTCGGTCTCCATCTATGACGAGCAAAAGCCGGTCATCGATGAAGTCTCGGCGGCCCTCGATAAACTTCGGGCCCGCGTCGATCGCTATGTCAACGACGATGCGCAACTCGCCGAGACGCGTATCGAACTCGAGCGGCTTGCCCGGCAGGTGCTTGCGGCTGGCGTCGCATTCCGACCCCGCCTCCAGGAAATCAATGCCCGGCTGGAGCAGATCGGCGCGCCTCCGGGTGAGGGCATGCCCGCCGAGCCCGATATCACCAGCACGGAGCGGGCCGAGCTGCTGCGGCGAAAGGCCGAGATCAATGCGCTGATCGGCGTGGCCGAGACCCTGTCCGTCGAGATCAATCGCCTGATCGACCGGATCGGAACCCTGCGTCGGGATCTCTTCACGAGCACGCTGTCGAAGCGGTACGACATCGGCAATGCGATGAGCGCGGCGACGCTCGCCGATCTTCAATCGGAGATCGTCGCTCTGAGGCGGACGACGACCGCCTGGCTGTTGTTCGTCACCAATTTCAAGCTCCAGTCGGTCCTGCTTGCCACGCTGATGGCGCTCGCGGCGGCCGCGGTCCTGTCCTTTGGCGGGCGTCGCCTGTTCGGCGCCGCGATGGAGGCTGGGAAGGGCGCGTCGCCCTCCTACCTGTCGAGGCTGTCGGTCGCCTTCTGGTCGACGCTGATGCCGTCGGTGACGCTTCTGGTGTTCCTGTCGACCACTTATTACCTCTACGACACGTTCAAGATCCTGCGCGCCGACATCGGGCAGATGCTGTCGGCCCTGTTCCAGGTGATCGCCATCGTCTTCTTCGTGAGCCGGCTGGCACGTTCCGCCCTCGGGCCGAACAGGCCGAACTGGCGGCTCGTGCCGGTCGATACCGGTTCGGCGCGAAAGCTCTTCTGGCTTGCGGCGATGACGGCCGTCGTCACCGGCGCGGATTTCGTCTTGAACCGCGTCAACCACGTCATGGGCTCGCCGCTTTCGCTGACCATCGCCAAGAGCCTCGTGGCAACCGTGATCGTCGGCATCCTGTTGATCCTGATCGGCCTTGTCCGACCGACGCGGGCGGATGGCGGGCCGCGACGTTTCTCCGCGCTCAACTGGATCTTTCTCGGGCTGGGCATCGGTACCATGACCGCCGCGCTGCTCGGCTATATCGGCTTTGCGCGGTTCCTGTCGCAGCAGATCGTGGTCACGGGTGCGATCGCCTCGACCATGTATATCGGCTTCCTGTCGGCTGGCGCGATCTCGGCGGAAGGCGCCTTCGTGCGCACGGCGCTCGGCGAGGCGCTGCACGCTCGCTTCAAGCTCGAGGAAACCGCGCTCGACCAGCTGGGGCTCGTCGCCAGCATCGCCACCTACATCCTGGTGGTGTGCGTCGGCGTGCCGCTGGTGCTGCTGCAATGGGGCTTCCAGTGGGGCGACATCACCACATGGGCACATCGGCTCGCGACCGACATCACCATCGGAACGGTATCGTTCTCGCTCGTCGGCATCGCCACGGGCATCGTCATCTTCTTCGTCGGCTATTTCATGACGCGCGGCTTCCAGGGCTGGCTCGACGGGTCGGTGATGGCGCGCGGAAAGGTGGATGTGGGGCTGCGCAACTCGATCCGCACCGCGGTCGGGTATGCGGGCATTGCGCTGGCCGCGCTCATCGGCGTCTCGGCGGCCGGTATCGACCTGTCGAACCTGGCGCTGGTCGCGGGCGCCCTGTCGCTCGGCATCGGCTTCGGCCTGCAGAACATCGTGTCGAACTTCGTGTCGGGCCTGATCCTGCTTGCCGAGCGGCCGTTCAAGGCCGGCGACTGGATCGTGGCCGGACCGGTCACGGGCACGGTCAAGCGCATCAGCGTGCGCGCCACCGAGATCGAGACGTTCCAGCGCCAGACGGTGATCCTGCCCAATTCCGAACTGATCAATGCTGCCGTCGGCAACTGGACACACAAGAACAAGCTCGGCCGCATCGAGATCAAGGTCGGCGTCGCCTACGGCACCGATCCGCGCAAGGTGCATGCGATGCTTCTCGACATCGCGCGCAGCCACCCGATGGTGCTGAAGAACCCGGAGCCTTTCGTCTTTTTCGCCAATTTCGGCGAATCGTCGCTCGATTTCGAGATCAGGTTCTTCTTGGCCGACATCACCGGCGGGCTTTCGGTGCAAAACGACATCCGCTTCGCCATCGCCGAAGCGTTCGAGCGCGAGGGGGTCGAGATCCCGTTCCCGCAGCGCGACGTCAACCTCAAGGGCGCCAACATCACCGTCTCCACCCCGCTGGCCGATCTCGCGCCTGCGCCTGCGCCGGAGCCGGAGACGAAGGCCGCGGCAGGCGCGGCGGGTGCCGACGTCGTCTCGTTGCCGGTGGCTTCGCGGCGGCGGCGGCGCAAGCGCCAAGACCCCGACGATGGCGACGAGATCCTCTGACGCACCGTTCAGTTGCCGTTCATCCGTCATCACCTATAGAATGCGCTCAACGGGGGCCAACGGTTCCCGAACGATGCGAGAGGCGGTGGCGACACCGGATTCATGACATGAAGTCTATCCTTGGCGCGGCTCTGGTTCTTCTGGCGGTAGCATCTCCGGTGCTGGCCGCGAGCGCGCTCAACAACGACACCGAGGTCCGCATCATCGTGGTGACGGAAGGCTCCAAGCAGGAGGAGCTGGTCATTGCGCCCGGCCAGACCGTGCAGTTCTGCTTCTCCAGCTGCTTTGTCACGATGCCCGACGGCGATCGCTTCGCCCTGTCCGGCAACGAGGTGATCGAGATCTCGGGCGGACGGGCGCGCATCAAGTAGGCGTTCCGGACCTCGTGGTGCAATTAAGATCATCAGGCCGGGCGGATGTCCGGCATTTTCGCTTTCCCCGTAACCGGCGATTAAGCCTCGCACCGGAAATTCCGTCGCAGGGCCGCGGGTTGCGGGCCCTGTTCAACCTTCCGTAGGTGCTTGTTTCCTAGAACGTCCGCATGGGTGCTCGTCTCGGCGCCCTGGCACACGGGAAGGTGACTTGGCATGGATGCTCGGTCGGAAACTAGGGCTGTTCCGCTCGCCGTCGACCTCGACGGGACATTGATCAAGACGGATATCCTCTGGGAGGGGCTGTTTCTTCTCCTGAAGAAGAACCCGCTCTTCCTGTTCATGGTGCCCGTATGGCTCGCCTCGGGACCGGCCCGGCTGAAGATGGAGATCGCCGCGCGGATCGAACTCGACGCCGACACGCTGCCCTACCGTGATGAGATCGTCGCCAGGCTCCATGCGGAGAAGGCAGCAGGGCGAACCATTCTTCTGGCTACCGGCACGCCACGCAAATTCGCCGAGGCGATCGCGGCGCATCTCGGCGTCTTCGACGTCGTGCTCGCAACCGACGATCCCGGCCACAACCTGACGTCCGAGCGCAAGCGTGTGCGCCTCATGGAGATGTTCGGCGATGGCGGCTTCGACTATGTCGGCAACAGCCGGCACGACCTGAAGGTGTTCGATGCGGCGCGCGCCTCGATCGTGGTGGCGCCGGATCGTCATGCGGCACGCTGGCAGGCCGAGCATGGCTGCGAACTGGTGCCCGGCGCGCGCCCAACGAAGACGTCGGTGCTCAGGATGCTGCGCGCCCATCAGTGGCTCAAGAACAGCCTCATCGTCGTCCCCATGGTGCTGGCGCATGAATATCTGAACCCGGCGATGATCGTTGCCTGCATCCTCGCCTTTGTCTCCTTCAGCGCGTCGGCGTCGGCCATCTACATCATCAACGATTTCACCGACCTTTCGGCCGACCGCCGCCATGCCACCAAGCGCGGCCGGCCCTTCGCCAGCGGGGCCTTGTCCATCCCCTTCGGCCTGGGTTCGATCGGTGTCCTGCTTGCCGTCAGCGTCGCCGCAGCAGCCTTCCTGCCACCGCTGTTCTGGCTCGTGCTGGGGGCCTATCTCGTCGTCACGACGGCCTATTCCTTCGGCCTGAAACGCATGCTTCTGGTCGATGTCTTCACGCTCGCCGGCCTCTACACGATGCGCATCATCGCCGGGGCCATGG
Source organism: Mesorhizobium sp. (assembly GCA_051860465.1). Classification (GTDB taxonomy): domain Bacteria; phylum Pseudomonadota; class Alphaproteobacteria; order Rhizobiales; family Rhizobiaceae; genus Aquibium. Next base: position 25,731 of record JBHYDY010000044.1, on the reverse strand, counting down.
CAACCGGCACGGACCTGTCGTTCTGGCTGCTCGCGTTCTCGCTCTTCTTCTTCCTGTCGCTGGCGCTGGTGAAGCGCTTCGTCGAGCTCGACGGCACCGAGCTTTCGCGTGGCGCGCGGCTCGCCGGCCGCGGCTACCGGCCCGAGGATATCGACGTGGTGGCCCAGGCCGGCGTTGCCTCGGCCTTTGCCTCGGCGCTGGTCCTGGCGCTCTACATCGACAGCATGAGCGTCAAGGAGCTCTATTCGCATCCCTGGATGATCTGGCCGCTGGCGCCGATCGTGCTCTACCTCACCTTGCGGATCTGGGTTCTGGCGCGCCGCGGCGAGATGCACGACGATCCGATCGTCTTCATCGCCAGCGACTGGCGCAGCCAGATGGTCTCGGCCGTCGGCGCCGTCCTCCTCGTTGCCGCGGCGGTGGTCGCATGAACGGCCGGCTGGAGAGTTTCGGCCGGGTCTTCCCCGGCCAGGGGCGCGTGCTGACGCCTGACGCGGCCATCGCGCTGCTCGAGAGCGGCAGGGCCGAACCGGGCAGCCTGCTCGGCTACGGCAATGGCCGCAGCTACGGCGACAGCTGCCTGAACGCCGGCGGCGCGCTCGTCGACATGCGAAGCGCCAACCGCATTCTCGCTTTCGATCCCGAAACGGGGATCCTCACCGCCGAGGCCGGAGTCTTCCTCTCCGACATCATCGCCCACGTGTCCCGGCACGGCTATTTCCCGCCCGTGGTGCCGGGAACCCAGAACGTGACGCTGGGCGGCGCCATCGCCAACGACGTGCATGGCAAGAATCATCATCGCCGCGGCAGTCTCGGCGCGCATGTCTTGTCGCTGTCGCTGCTGCGCTCGGATGGGCGGACCTATGTCTGCAGCGCCGACTGCCATCCCGGGCTCTTCCGCGCCACCATCGCCGGCATGGGCCTCACAGGACTGATCCTGAAGGCGACGATGCGCTTGATGCGGGTCGGTTCACCGCACGTCGTCCAGACGGTGCGGCCCTTTCGCCGTCTTTCCGAGTATTTCGACATGGCCGAGGACGCCGATGCCCGCAACGAATACGCGGTCGCCTGGATCGACCAGCTCGCCGCGGGCGATGCCGCCGGCCGGGGGCTGCTTCTGGCCGGCAACCACGCCGAGGGGGCCGAAGGGGCTGACCACGACACAGCTCCGAGCAGGCTGTCGGTGCCCGTGCAGCCTCCCTTCACGGTCCTCAACCGCCCCTTCCTGAGGCTCTTCAATGCGGCCTACCGCTGGAACAACGGCCGCCGCCGCGAGCCCGAGCGCGTACCGGCGAAGAGCTTCTTCTTCCCGCTCGACAGCGTCGCGCACTGGAACCGCCTCTATGGTCCGGGCGGGCTTTTCCAGCATCAGAGCGTGATTCCCGAAGCGGCCGCGCGTGACGCGGTGCCGGCGTTGCTCTCGACCGCACGGGCGAGGGGGCAAGGGTCGTTCCTCACCGTGCTGAAGCGCTTCGGCGATCGGCCCTCGCCAGGCATCCTGTCGTTCCCGCGTCCGGGCTACACGCTGACGCTCGATTTCCCGAACCGGGGCGCAAGGACGCAGGCGCTGCTTGCCGATCTCGACCGGATCGCCATTGAAGCGGGCGGCGCGGTCAACCCCTACAAGGATGCGCGCATGCCCGCGCATGTCTTCGAGGCTTCGTTTCCGGAATGGCGGGCGCTGGATGAGCATCGCGATCCGGCCTTCGTCTCCGATTTCTGGCGCCGCACCGCCCTGGCGCTATCGGGCGAGGCGCGCGCGATCGCGGCCGAATAGACGACGGTGCCGACATGGTTTTTGGACTGTAAACGCAGAACGTCCAAATTGCGGTGTTTCATTTCACCGAAGATTTTTCTCTGTCCGCTAATGAAGGCGCCAAGGGGCGAAGCAACATGAAATACATCGTCTTCATTCTGTTCACGGTGATGACCAACGCCGCCGCGCAACTCATGCTGAAGTACGGCATGATGTCGCTGGGGCCGCTGTCGTTCGCCGGGGTCAATCCGGTGCTCAAGATCCTCCAGATCGTGTTCAGCCCCTGGATCTTTTTCGGGCTGTGCGTCTTCGTGATCTCGATGGCGTCGCACCTCTACGTCCTGTCGAAGGTCGACCTGTCCTTCGCCTACCCGTTCCTGAGCCTCGCCTACGTGGCGGTCGCGATCTTCGCCTACTTCGTGTTTCGCGAGGACCTGAACGCCTGGCGAATCGCCGGGATCGGCTTCATCTGCCTCGGCACCATCCTGATCGCCCAGAGCGACCGCAGCCATGCGGCCGATGGCACGGATATTGCCGGGAATCCCATGCACAAGAGCGAGATGTCCCAATGAGACACATCATTTTCGGCGGCGACGGCTTCGTCGGACGCCATCTTGCCCCAAAGCTGGTCGCCGACGGCCACGAGGTCGTGGTCGCCGACATCTCCAGAAGCGACTTGGCGCATTATGCCCAGGCGCGCTTCGTCCACTGCGACGTGACCGATGCGCCCTCGGTGCGCGCGGTGGGGATCGAGGCCGACGACATGGTCTACAATCTGTCGGCCAAGATGCTGTCGCCGATCCAGGTACGGGCCAAGCGCCACGAGTTCTTCTGGCCGGTGAACTATAACGGCACGGAAAACATCATCCAGGCGATGGACGCGGCCGGGGCGAGGAACCTCGTCCACTTCACCACCGACATGATCTATGGCCACACGGTCCATCACCCGATGACCGAGGACCATCCGGTCGCGCCGCTCGGCGAGTACGGCCTGTCCAAGCTCAAGACCGAGGAACTCGCTGCCCAGTGGCGCGAGCGCGGCATGAACATCTCGCTGTTTCGCCCGCGGCTGATCATCGGCCCGGGCCGCCTCGGCATTCTGGAGAAGCTGTTCAAGCTGATCGACTGGAACCTGCCGGTGCCGATGATCGGCTCGGGCAAGAATCCCTACCAGTTCATTTCCGTCTTCGACTGCGCGGAGGCGGCCCGCCTGGCCTTCACGGCCGGCGTGCCGAACGAGGCCTACAATCTCGGCTCGCTCAATCCGCCGTCGGTGCGCAAGCTCCTGGGCGACCTGATCAGCCATGCCGGCTCGCGCTCGATCCTGATCCCGACGCCGGGATGGGCCGTCAAGCGCACGCTCGACCTGCTCGACTGGATGAACCTGCCGCTGATGGATCCGGAGCAGTATCTGATCGCCGACGAGGACTGCCTGCTCGACGTGTCCAAGGGCAAACGCGACCTCGGCTGGGTGCCTCAGTACCGCGACGAGGACATGCTGATCGCCGCCTATTCCGAATATCGCGCGAAGATCGGCGGGACGCATGCGCCCGCTGTTTCGCATGCGCCGGCCGAATGAGGGAAAGACCGAGATGAACGTCATGACCAAGCCCGACCAGACCGAGGCGCGCTCCGTGATCGGCGCGCCCGAACTCGCGCCGACGAAGACGCCGAAGCCGCCGCTGCTCTCTGTCGAGGACGCCAAGTCGCTCGACGTGGCGCGCATGACCGACCTGTTCAAGGCACACCTCAACCCCGGCCAGCTTCACTTCATGAAGCTGCTCGGGTTCCACAAGGTGAAGATCGAGCGCGCAGAGGGCATGTATTATTACGACCAGAACGGCCGCGCGATCCTCGACTTCTTCGGCGGCTTCGGTTCGCTGGCCTTCGGCCACAACCATCCGCGCATCATCGAGGCGCGCAAGCGCTTCCAGGAAGAAAAGCGCCACGAGATCGCCATCGCCTTCATGTCGCAATATGCCTCGGCGCTGGCGCACAACATCGCCGCCTGCTCGCCGGGCGACCTCGACATGGTGTTCCTCGGCTCTTCCGGTTCCGAGGCGATGGAAGCGGCCATCAAGGTCGCCGAACGCGCCGCTGGCCCGAAGCGGCCGAAGATCGTCTATGCGGAGAACTCCTTCCACGGTAAGACCAAGGGAGTCCTTTCGATCACCGACGGCCAGCTCTATCGTGGCGAATTCAAGCTGGTCGACAACACGGTGCGCGTGCCCTTCGGCGACATCGAGGCGATCGAGCGCGCCTTCAGGGCCGATCCGGAAATCGGCGTCATCGTGCTGGAGACGGTACAGGGCGGCGGCGGCATCATCCAGGCGCAGGCCGAGTTCTGGCAGAAGCTGCGCAGGCTGTGCGACCAATTCGGCGTCCTGTGGGTCGCCGACGAGGTGCAGTGCGGGCTCGGCCGCACCGGGCGCTTCTACGCCTTCGAACACTACGGCGTGGTGCCGGACGTGACCGCGCTGGCCAAGTCTCTCGGCGGCGGCAAGTCGGCCGTAGGCGCCATGATCGCGCGTCGCGAGGTCTACATGAAGGCCTATGGAACGCCCAAGACCGCGATGATCCACGCCGCCGCGACCTTCGGCGGCATCGGCGAGGCCTGCATCACTTCAATCGAGGCGCTCAACGTGCTCTATGACGAGGGGCTGATCGACAATGCCGCCGAGACGGGCGACTACCTGCTCGAACGGCTGGAGGCGATCCGCCGCAAGCATCCGTCCATTGTCAAGGACGTGCGCGGCCAGGGATTCATGGTCGGTCTCGAGTTCCACGACTTCTCGCAGACCCTGCCGATGGTGCTGCGCCCGGTGGTGGCAATGCTCGACGACAAGCTTAAGGGCTCGCTGTCGGGCTTCATCGGCGCGCTGCTGCTGCGCGACTACGGCGTGCTCGTGGCCTTCACCGAATACAACCGCAACGTCATCCGTCTCGAACCGCCGCTGATCTGCCAGCGCGAGCACGTCGATGCCTTCTGTGACGCGCTCGACGGCCTGCTGTCGCGCGGGATCGTCGGCATCGTCAAGGATTTCGTGAAGAGCCAGGTGAGTTGAGCGGCAAAACGGCGGGCAAGGCAGGGGAGATGGAACCATGGCGATGATCGGATCGCAAAACAGCGTCGTAGACTGGGCGTTGCGAACCAACTTCGCTGAAACGCTGGTGGCGGGACTTGCGACGCGCGCCTTCCTCGATCGCCTCGCGGTCTGCTTCATGGCGCTGGTGATCGCCGGTGTCGCCGCCTATTCCTGGCTCAGGCCCGTCTATAACTGGGACATGGTCGCCTATGTGGCGACCGCAATGGAGAACAGGATAAGCGATCCGGTCGAACTGCATGACCGCACATGGGCTGAGATCGAGCCCGGTGCGCGCGAATCGCAGATCTATCATCTCAAGTTTTCCAATCCCTACAATTTGCACCAATGGCAGAACGCGGCTGACTTCCAGTCTCAGCTCTCCATGTATCGGGTGAAGGTGCTCTACGTCGAAATGCTTCGCTGGCTGGAGCCTTTCGCTGGTCTGGCGACCGCATCGATCCTGCTCAGCGTGCTCCCGTCCATCGCCTTCGGCGCGCTCTGTCTATGGTGGCTTGTGCGCGAGGGTGCCGAGCAAGGGCTGCTGCTGCTTGTTCCGTTCCTGGCCACCGCCGACTTCATAACCATGACAGCGATGGTTACGCCCGACATGCTGCTCGCGGCGATGTCGCTCGGCGCGGTGCTGCTGCTTTTGCGCGGCAGGGACGGGCTCGCCGGTCTGCTGCTGTTCTCCTCCGTCTTTGTCCGGCCCGACAACATCATCCTGATCTTCGCGCTGCTGATCGCCGCCGTTCTGTTCGGTTGGCGGCTCCTGCCGATGCTGGCGACCTTCGTCGTCTCGTTCGCGGCCTGCCTTCTGATATCGAAGCTTGGCGACCATCCTGGCTGGTGGGCGCATTTCTACTTCTCCTGCGTGCAGATTCAGAACTCGATGACGGGCTTTGCACCGGATTTCTCGCTGGTTGATTTCGCCAAGGGCTATGTGCGCGGCCTGATGGTGGCGCTGACCGCCAACGACTGGCCGGGCCTGTTCCTCGTCCTGATCGTCGGTTGGGCCATGCTCGCCCGGGCGGGACGCATCGCTGCCGGGCGCACCAATGCGCTGGCCTTTGCGCTGGCGATTGGCACGCTCGGCAAGTTCGCGAGCTTTCCGTTGCCAGACGACCGCTTCTATTTCACCTTCGTCGCGGCCATGGGCCTCATTCTGATCGCGGCATGGAAGCCACACGTAGACCTGCCTGTCCTCGGTGCCTAAAGTATCCGTGTTGGTCAAGGCAGGGATATGGTCCATTTGCGGCCGTGCCTGAGCAGGGCGTTTGCCATGGAGAAGGTCGGTCGCCCGGGCCCCGGCGGAGAGGGGCCTGCTGGCGTGTAGGGCGCACGACCAGAGAGCGCCGCCGCCTTAAAAGTCGCCAAGCGAGACCGCGGTGATCGCGGCGGAGGCGGCTGCGGACATGGTGATGGCGATCGGCATCCAGCTGCGCGGGCGCGCGGCGGTGTCTATTGTGAAGAAGTTGAGCGGGAAGAGGTGGCGGTGAGGCGCCGAGCCCGTGGGAGCGCGCGGCGCCTCCATGAAGCACTCCTCGTCGAACCAGGCCCAGTCGTCCGACCAGGTCCAGCAGCCGTGCTTCTTGTAGACGTCAGCCACCGTCTCGGCGAAGACCTTGTCGGCGGACAGGCGGATGTAGCCGCCCGGCGCTTCGGAGAAATGCTGCATGGCGAGAGGCAGGGCGCGCTCGGTGCAGTAGTTGGACATCCACAGCCGGAAGCCGATCCTGTCGCGTAGCGCACTCAGCGCCTGAAACACTTGAATGTGTTCCTCGTGGCCGTACTCGCCCCAGGGGTTGTGCGTGAAGACGTTCATGTGGGGCCGAAGCCTCGGCGCCAGAGCTACCATGATCGCGGCATGATTGTCCTCGTAGGCGCGCGCGACGCTGGCGTCGGCGATGCGCGCGGTATTGGCGGCCTGGATGGTTGACAGGGACCGGCGCACCAGGCGGGTGACTTCGCGCCGGCTGGCCTCCATCGTGAAGCCGATGCCGTGCGGCGTGATCACCGGGTCGCTCCAGTCGGCGCAGCCATAGGCGCCCGATTCGGCGATGTCCAGGCAGGTGACGTTGCCGCGCGGATATTCGGCGAGGGCCGCGCGACGCCTGTCGCCGAGGCCGGGATGGGCCCAGAAGTCGCTGTAGACGACCACCACCTCGTCCACATCCTTCAGGATCGAGGTGAACCACAGGAGTTCGTCGTCGGGATGCGCGCCGACGATCATCGAATTCTTCAGGAAGTCTTTCGGGATGGCCATGGTGGTCTCTGCATTGCGTTCCGCTCGGGTCACTACGCCGTCTGGTCCCGCCGCAGCCGCCGCAGCTGCTCGCGCGCCGCAAAGCCCGCGGCGGCGAGGCGACCGCGCCAGGTGGGCCTGGCCGAGATCTCGAACATCGGCGTCGGCGCTGTGCCGAAGTCGGCCTTGAAGGGCTCGTCGCCGATGGTGAAGTCGAACGTCGCGCCGCCGGCGCCGATCCAATCCGCGATCATCGAGTCGTACAGGATCAGGCCCGGCGAATGGCGCCCGTGCGCCTCGTAGTCGCAGCCGATCAGGAGGTAGTTGAAGCGGCCCGCGTGCGCGATGCCGAAGGCATGGCCGATCGGCGCGCCTTCGAACTCGATCGCGTAGGTGCGCGCGAGCCCCGCCGCGCCCATGCGCGCCACGTCGGCATAGAAGGCGGCGACGAAGTCCTGCTGGATCAGGTCGCCCTGGAAGCGGCCGGCCCGCAGGCGCGCGATGTCGGTGATGGCCCGGTCGATCTCGGCCGCTTCGGTCAGGAGCCGGACGCGCGCGCCATCCTGCTTGAGGAAGCGCTTCTTCTTGCGGTCGAGCATGCGGCGGAAGCCGTCGGCATACGCCGACTGGCGCCAGGCGGAGAAGCTTGCGGGCAACGTGGTGGCGTGGGCGAAGAAGTCGAGCCGCGCCGCCTGGCCGCCCAGGAGCGACCGCCAGGCCTCCACATGTTCGGCGCGCACCGGGCGAAGGCGCAGGATGTCGTGCTGAGGTAGCACGGCGGCGACCGCATCGGCGAGGCCGGCTCCGACGGCGAGGTCGGCATCGACGACGGGCGCGGCATAGTCGCTGACGCCGAGGTCGCAGCTCTCGAGCAGGGCGACGCCCGACATGCGGCGCCGGATCAGCGGCAGCACGAGGCGCAGGGTCCCGTCGGCGTCGCGGCCGGTGACGACGATCTTTTCGGCGCCGCGGGGACCGGCGAGCCGTCGGTAGAAGGCCTCGAGCCATAGCGGATGCTGGAAGGCGGTGGCGCCCGAGGCGGCATGGAGCCGAGCATAGTCAGCACCGCCGAAATCGAAGCCGTCGTCGCGGGCGATGTCGAGGCGGCGGCCATCGGCGGCGAGGGCGCCGCGTCTGGCGGTCGACACGGTGTGGCGAGCCTGTTGCTGCAAAGTCCGTCCTCTCTCGACCATGGCCAGCGGTGCTGCAAGCATCGCCGTCATTCAGTATCAGACGTTCGTCCGGGAACTGTTAACTTGCAGTGGCAACTTTGAGTTATTGTTAATGACGATGGCGCCGCGCCGCAGGTCGCGCCGCCTTCCGCCGATGTCGCAAACAGGCTGCGACGGCGCCGTCGCGGCGCAATATAGTCCGCCCAAACTTGCACTTCGGAGCATCGGACTATGGCAGAGTTCCCGGCACGGGCGAAGGTCGTCATCATCGGTCTCGGCGGCATTGTCGGCGCCTCGATCGCGCATCACCTGATCGAGCGCGGCTGGGACGATATCGTTGGCATCGACAAGTCGGGCATCCCCACCGACATCGGCTCGACCGCGCATGCGTCTGACTTCTGCTATACCACCAGCCATGATTATCTCTCGGTCTGGACCACGCAGTACTCCATCGATTTCTTCGAGAAGATGGGCCACTACGCCCGCATCGGCGGCTTGGAAGTGGTGCGCGCCGGCGACCATACCTGGATGGAGGAGGTCAAGCGCAAGCTCTCCTCAGCCAAGGCATTCGGCACCCGCGCCCATTATGTTTCGCCGGCTGAAATCAAGAAGCTCTTCCCGCTGATCGAGGAAGACCAGGTCATGGGCGGGATGTTCGACCCCGACGCGGGCCTCGTCATTCCGCGCAGCCAGACGGTGGCCGGCAAGCTCGTCGATGCTGCCGAAAAATCCGGCAAGCTCAGGATGTTCGGCAATACGCCGGCGCAGTCGCTGATCGTCGAGGGCGGCCGCATCAAGGGCGTTGTCACCCATCGCGGCACGATCATGGCCGATCACGTCGTCGTCTGCGCCGGCATCTGGGGACGCCTGATCGCCGAAATGGTGGGCGAGGATCTGCCGGTGATGCCGGTCGACCATCCGCTCACCTTTTTCGGCCCCTACAATGAATTCGAAGGCACCGGCAAGGAAATCGGCTATCCGCTCCTGCGCGACCAGGGCAACTCGGCCTATATGCGCGACACCGGCGACCCGAAGACCTCCGAGGGCGGCCAGATCGAATGGGGCTATTACGAAGAGACGAACCCGCGCCTGTGCCACCCGCGCGACATCCTGGAAAAGCACGAGTCGCGCCTGTCGCCATCGCAGCGCGACCTCGAAATGGAGCAGATCATCGCGCCTCTCGAGCGCGCCATGGAGCTGACGCCCATCCTCGGCGAACTCGGCTACAACGAGAGCCATTCCTTCAACGGCCTGCTGCAGGTCTCCGCCGCCGGCGGCCCGTCCTGCGGCGAAAGCCAGAAGGTGCGCGGCCTCTGGTATTGCGTCGCCATCTGGGTCAAGGACGGCCCCGGTTACGGCAAGCTGATCGCCGACTGGATGACCGATGGCCGCACCGAGATCGACCACAACTCGATCGATTACGCCCGCTTCTACCCGCATCAGCTGACCGAAGACTTCATCGCCGGCCGCTGCTTCGAGGCCGCCCAGAAGATCTATTTCCCTGCCGTTCACACCCGCGAACCCTATGCGTCTGGCCGCAATGCCAAGCGCTCGCCGATGTACGAGCGCGAGGTCGAGCTCGGTGGCTACTTCATGGAACTCGGCGGCTGGGAGCGTGCGCATGGCTATGCCGCCAACGAGCACCTTCTGGAAAAATACGGTGATCGCGCTCCGGTTCGTGAAAACGAATGGGATAACAGACACTTCTGGCGCGTTTCGAATGCCGAACATCTGGCGATGAGCGAGGATTGCGGCATCGTCAACTTGAGCCATTTCCACATGGTCGACATCGAAGGCCCAGATCATGTCGAGCTCCTGGAATGGCTCTGCGCTGCCAAGATCGGCGGTGACGGCAATATCGGCAAGGGCATCTACACCCACTTCCTCGACGACGAGGGCATGGTGCGCGCCGACTTCACCGTCTTCCGCCTTGCCGACCGCTGCCGCCTGGTCAACGGTGCCGATGCCGGCCCGCGCGACTTCCACTATATGAAGCGCGTGGCCCAGGATCGCGGCCTCGACGTCACAATCACCGACACGTCGGAAGAATACATCACCATCGGCATCTGGGGCCCCAACGCCCGCGATACGCTGAAAAAGGCCGTCGCCGACCCGGCGGGCCTTGACGTGCAAAACTTCCCCTTCGCCGCGATCAAACCAATCGAGATCGCCGGCAAGTCGGTCACTGCCTTCCGCATCTCCTATGTCGGCGAGCAGGGCTGGGAGCTGCATATGAAATACGAAGACGGCCTTGCCGTCTGGGATGCGCTGCGCGCCACCGGCGTCATGGCCTTCGGCGTCGAGACCTATGCCAATTCCCGACGCATGGAAAAGAGCCTGCGCCTGCAGAACGCCGACCTCCTGACCCAGTACAACCTGATCGAAGCGGATCTCGCGCGTCCCAAGGTCAAGGAGGCCGATTTCCGCGGGAAGGCCAAGCATCTCGAATACAAGGCGCGGACCAAGCAGCCCGCCATGCTCTGCACGCTGGTGATGACCGACAATGTCGACAAGTCAGGCGTGGCCCGCTACCCCGTCGGCTCCATGCCGGTCGTCGATCCTGCCACCGGCGAGGTCCTGATCGACTCGCTTGGCCGCCGCTCCTACACCACCTCGGTGGCCTTCGGCCCGACCATCGGCAAGAACATCGCGCTCGCCTATCTGCCGCAGGAATACTGCGAGGTGGGGCGCAAGCTCAATGTCGAGTATTTCGCCGAGACGTTCCCGGTCGAGGTTGCGGCAGTGGGTTATAAGCCGCTGTACGATCCGGAGAATTTGAAGCCGCGGAGCTGAGACCTGACTGAATCGGCTCCGGTCGGTAGATGTAGGTCGCGCGATTGTGAAGTGCGCCGTCGTCCATTTCGCGTCCGTTCACTTTTCCTGTGCGTCGTTTCGCGTATCTTTCGGGAATGTCCTCGCGCATCCTCCCCATGGCGGTTGTGACACTCGGCTGCCGCTCATTCATCGTTGCCGCGCTCCTTGCCCTATGGCCTGCCACGCTTGCGTTCGCGCAGACCCATCCCGAAGATGATGAGGTGGTCGACGTTGAACTGGTGCTTGCCGTTGACGTCTCGCTCTCCATGTCGCCCTCCGAACTCGACATCCAGCGTGATGGCTATGCGGCTGCACTGGTCCACGAGCAGGTGATGCGGGCCATCAAGGATGGGGTGCATGGGAAGATCGCGGTCACCTATTTCGAATGGGCCGGCGACTACACGCAGCATGTGGTCGTGCCTTGGACCCGGATTTCCAATGAGGCCGAGGCGCAGGCCTTCGTGGCGCAGATGACGGCAAACCCGCCGCGCAGTGCCCGGCGCACGTCGATCTCGGGTGCGCTGCTTTATGCCGAGAAGCTCTTCGACGACAGCGGCTTCCGCGGGATGAAGCGGGTCATCGACGTGTCCGGCGACGGACCAAACAACCAGGGAGAGCCCGTGGCCGAAACCCGCGATGCGATCGCAGCGAAGGGTATCACCATCAATGGCCTGCCGCTGATGACGAGTGGCGGATTCGCGTCGAGCTTCGATGTCAATGATCTGGACGCCTACTACCAGAACTGCGTGATCGGGGGGCCAGGCGCCTTCGTCATCCCGGTCAACGAATGGTCGCAGTTTCCAGAGGCGATCCGACGCAAGCTGGTGCTGGAACTGGCGATGATCCCGCCGGCATGGCCCGCGCCGACCGCTGGTTCGGACAAGGAGCCAGTGGTCGTGCTGGCTCAGGCCACGCCCGGCTATGACTGCCTGATCGGCGAACGAATCTGGCAGAACCGCCAGCGCTACTGGGAAAACTGACCCTGGTCTCTAGGCCGCCAGCATGTGCTTTCGGTCGGCACGCTCCTGCTGGGGCGAGCGGGCATAGAGTTCGCGATAGCATTTCGAGAAATGCGACGCCGAGACGAAGCCGCAGGCGACCGCGACTTCCACCACGGGCAGCGAAGACTGCACCAGAAGGTGGCGGGCGCGATCGAGCCGGATCTCCAGATAGTAGCGCGCTGGCGAACGGCCCATCTCCTGGCGGAACAGCCGCTCGATTTGGCGCCGCGACAGGCCGACGGCATCGGCAATCTCGACCAGCGACAGCGGCTCGGCGAGGTGGGCCTCCATCAACTCGATGATGGCCAGCACCTTGGCGTTCTGGACGCCGAGGCGCGCGCGAAGCGGCAGCCGCTGTCGGTCGGTCGGGCTGCGCACGCGATCGGTCAGCATCTGCTCGCAGATCCGGTTGACGACCGTCTCGTCGAAGTCGTCGCCGATCAGCTTCAGCATCATGTCGAGCGAGGCCGTGCCGCCGGCGCAGGTGAAGATGTTCTGGTCGACCTCGAAAAGGTCGGCGAAGACGTTGGCCTTCGGATACTTCTCGGAGAATCCCGGCAGGTTTTCCCAGTGGATCGCGCAACGCTTGTTGGAAAGCAGCCCGGCGGAAGCCAGGACATGGGCGCCGGTGCACAATCCGCCGACGGCCACGCCGCGATTGTATTCCTCGCGCAGCCAGGCAAAGACCGACTTGTTGGCGTAGCTCTCGATGTTGATGCCGGAGCAGACGACGACCATGGAGGGGCGATCGGGGCCGCCGAGTTTGCGGCGCTCCTCGTCGAGCGAGGTGTCGACGGCGCATTCCACGCTGTTGGACGCCTTGACGGGTCGGCCGTCGGCGCTCGCCAGGCGCCAGCGATAGGCTTCGAAGCCCAGCATCCGGTTGGCGATCCGCAAGGGTTCGATGGCGGTTGCAAAGGCCACCATCGTGAAATCGGGGACGAGGAAGAAGACGATCGATCGCTTAACGGTTGCTTTCGCGTTCACGTGCATGCCCCACGCTAATGGCTGTTTTCTTGTTGTCTGATCGTCATGCCATCATAGCGAAAGTGTCATCCGGATGGAGGGCCCATGTCAACGGGGACACCCACCGGGACAACGAGAATTTACCCGTCTCTGTCCCTTCGCACAGGCGCCCGCAGGGCAGGGCCATGCGGGCGCGACGTGGTGCGTGACGAGCGGGCAAACCCGCGAAGAACTCAGCCGAACGAGTGTCCGAGGCGGGCCGCGGCGAGCGCGCCGGTCTGGCCGGGCATGGTGCGCTGCAGGCGCTGGCGCTCGAGAGCGGTCGTCAGGTTGGAAGGGCGGCGGGCAAACATGCGAACGAGAAACTTCATCGGGGTAACTCCATGCTGTTGGACGGCTCAGCCTTCGCGCATTGGAGGGGGGCGGCGCGTGTTGCCCTTCATATAGGCTTCGTTGTCTGCTTCGGACGCAGGAAATGCGAAGTACAAAGCACAAAATGCGACATGCGACAAGTCATGTGGAGACGGACGAAACGCAAAACAAAACAACAGGATGGAAGTAAAAATGTCGCCGTTATGCTTGCTGCTCAATTGCGGCATGCAAAAACGCCGTGTCGTGATTTCGACAGGGCCGGCGTCGCGAGGTCGCCGGCCCCATGCCGCCATCATGATTCAGCGCCCGAAATGGTCGCTGGCGGGGTGCCGGCCGATCTCTGCCGTGTAGCGGTCGGGCCACCCGATGTCCTTGCGGATGTCGAAGGGCAGGGATCCGATGGCCCGCTCCGTGCGGGCGGCACGCCGCCAGTGGCGCCAGGTGCGGGCGATACTGCCAAGGTCTGTCAGGATCGACATGTGCGAAATCTCCTTTTCCATTGCTCCCGGTTGTCGATGGCTTGACTATCGGCTTTGCCTTTAGTTCAATCAAACGAAATGGAATGACGCTTACAGTCAGGAATATTGAACGGAGGGACACCCGGTGAACGCGCCTCTCAATCATCCGCTGCCGCTTCTGGAACTCGACGTGCTCCGCACCTTCGTGGCGATCGCCGACACAGGCTCCTTCACCCTGGCGGCGAACGCGGTGTTCCGCACACCCTCGGCGGTGTCCATGCAGATCAAGAAGCTGGAAGAGCAGCTCGGTCGCTCGCTGTTCAACCGCGACGCGCGCTCGGTGTCGCTGACGACCGACGGTGAAGTGCTGCTCGGTTATGCGCGGCGGCTCTTGTCGATCAACCGCGAGGCGGTGGCGAAGTTCATCGTCCCCGACATCACCGGTGTCGTCCGGCTGGGCTCGCCCGACGATTTCGGCGAGCGCGTGCTGCCGATCGTCTTGAAGCGCTTCGCCCAGTCGCATCCCTCGATCGCCGTCGACGTGGTGATCGACCAGAGTTCGAACCTGCGTCGCCGGATGGAGGACCGCCGGCTCGACATCACGCTGATGACCTGCTCGCACAAGTCCCGGGTCCCGGACGCCGAGGTACTCCTGACGGAGCCGATCGTCTGGGGCGGGGCCAAGGGGGGTTGCGCGCATCTGCGCGAGCCCCTGCCGGTGTCACTCTGGGAGGAGGGCTGCGCGTGGCGCTCGAGCGCGCTGGAGGCGCTCGGCCGCATCGGCCGCGATTATCGCGTCGCCTACATGAGCGCCCACACGGCGGGCCAGCGCTCGGCGATCATCGCCGATCTCGCGGTCGCGCCGTTGCCGCGATCCTTCGTCGGCGGCGACGTGGTGGTGCTTGGCCCCGACAGCGGCCTGCCGGAGATCGGCACCTACGACATCGCCATGCTGGTGGCGCCGGATACGGCAGCACCGGTGCTTGCCGCCGCCGACCACATCCGCGCGACGTTCGAGGCTTTTCGCGAGACCGGCCGGTTCTGAGCCGGCTTTCGCGTCGAGCCGACATTGCCCGGAAGCTTCGGTCCGGCGCCTTTCGCCAGGTGGGCGAGGATATGGTCGCGGGCGCGGCGGACCTCGATGGTCTCGATCAGCGGCCAGACATGGTCGGCCCTCGGCAGCGCGTCGCCTCAGTTCCGGTTCCGCCGCGCGTCGCGTTCCTCGCGCGAGCGGCGGCGCGGGGTCGAATCGCCCGTTGCGCCGTCCACTGTGGTGGCGCGGGCGGGCAGGGCGACGGCGGCAGCGAGGTTTGGAAAGGCGTCGACCTTGTTGGGCAGTGCCATGGCGTTGACGAAATGCTGCTGGAAGCGCGGCTCCAGCGCCGTCTCGATCTTCTCGATGCGATGCACCGTCTTTTCGATCTCGCGGCGATAGTCGCGGTTGAGCAGCGCCATCAGCGCGCCGGTGCCGGCCGCGTTGCCGACCGCCTTGACCTCGGCGAGGTCGCAGTCGGGGATGAGGCCGAGCACCATGGCGTATTTCGGATCGATGAACGACCCGAACGCGCCGGCCAGGCTGATCGTGTCGACATGGTCGACGCCGAGCTTTTCCATCAGCAGCTTGACGCCGGCATAGAGCGCCGACTTGGCGAGCTGGATGGCCCGCACGTCGTTCTGGGTGACGGAAATCTCCTGCTTGCCCTGGTGCAGCAGGTAGGAATGCGTGCGACCGGTCTGGCGGATGCGGGGGCTGCGCGCGGCCAAGGCGCCATCGATGACGCCGTCCTCCGAAATGATGCCGGAGAGAAACATCTCGGCGACGACCTCGATGATGGCCGAGCCGCAGATTCCGGTGATGCCGAGCTTTTCGGCGTCGGCGTCGAAGCCGGGCTCGTCCGACCACAGGTCCGAGCCGATGATCTTGAAACGCGGCTCCAGCTTCGCGGGATCGATCCGCACGCGCTCGATGGCGCCGGGCGCGGCGCGCTGGCCGGCGGAAATCTCGGCGCCCTCGAAGGCCGGGCCGGTCGGCGAGGAGGCGGCCACGATGCGGTTCCGGTTGCCGAGCACGATCTCGGCATTGGTGCCGACGTCGACGAGCAGCATCATCCGGTCCTGCCGGTGCGGCCCTTCCGAGAGCGTCGCCCCGGCCGCGTCCGCGCCGACATGGCCGGCGATGCAGGGCAGCATGTAGATGCGCGCGCCGGTGTTGATGCCGAGCCCGAGATCGCTCGCCCAGGTGTGGACAGAGCCGGAGACGGCGAGGGCGAAGGGCGCCTGGCCGAGTTCGGTCGGGTCGATGCCCAGGAAGAGATGGTGCATGATCGGATTGCCGACGATCACCGCGTCGAGAACGTTGTTGGGATCGACGCTGCCTTCGGCGCAGACCTTGCGCGTCAGCTCCGTGACCGCGTCGCGCACCGCCTTGGTTAGCTGGGCGCGGCCGTCGGGGTTCATCATCACGTAGGAGACGCGGCTCATCAGGTCTTCGCCGAAGCGGATCTGCGGGTTCTGCATGCCCGACGAGGCGACGATGCGTCCCGACAGGAGCGAGACCAGATGCATGGCGATGGTGGTGGAGCCGATGTCGCAGGCTATGCCGTAGGCCTCGTTGTGCAGGCCGGGCCACAGCGCGATGATGTTGGGCCGGGAGGCTTCCAGGTCGCGATGGATCGCCGCCGTCACGCCCCAGTTGCCCTTGCGCAGGATGCCCTGCACCTGGGGAATGAGATACTGCGAGACGAGCAGATTGTCGAAGCCCCAGTCGCGGTCGAGCATGACCTTGAGGCGGTCGAGGTCGCCCAGCGGCTTGTGCATGTCGGGCTCGTCGACCTCGACATAACAGAGCTGGACGGCGGGGTTGCGCTCGATGATCCGGTCGATCGCCGACTTTCGCACCACCTGCGCATTGACCACCGTGTCCTGCGGCACGTCGATGACCAGGTCGCCCTGGATGGTGGCCGAGCAGGACAGGCGGCGTCCATCCGGCAGGCCGCGCACGCGGTCGTAGCGCTCTTCCTTGGCGCCGCGGGCTGAGATGTGGTCGTTGGACGACACGATCTTGTGCTTGGCGAAATGGCCCTCCTGCACCTCGATCTGGCAGCGCCCGCAGGTCGCCCGCCCGCCGCACACGCTCTCGACGTAGACACCGAGCGAGCGCGCGGCGTCGAGCACCGGCGTGCCGACCGGGAAGCGGCCGCGCTTGCCTGACGGCATGAAGAGGACGAGGGGATCGGTGGGGTTGTTCAAGTCCGTGCGTCCTTCGAGACTGGCTGCGCTTGATGGGAGTCGTGCGTCCTTCGAGGCTCGCCCGCGGAGGCTTCCATGCGCCGGTCGATGGCGGTGCTGGCTCGCACCTCAGGATGAGGGGCGTCGGAAAGGCTGCTCCGGTCCTCACGATGGGGTGCGTCCGAAGCGCACCACCGTTCGTGATCCCGAGGTGCGTCCGAAGCGCACCAGCGGTCCTCGTCCTGAGGTGGGAGCGCAGCGAGCCTCGAAGGACGCACCATCAACCCGTTTACCCCCGCGCCATCCGTGCCTCGCGGCCGCCACGACGGCGTCCGCCGCCAGCGCCACCGTCGCCCGGCGCGTTGACCTGCACGGGCGCGGGCGCGGCGTGCTCGCCGGGCTTGTAGTCCTTGTAGGTGCGGATCCAGTTGGTGCAGTCCTTGTCGGTGCCGTTCAGCACGTTGGCGCCGCGCACGGCCTCCATTTCCTGTGGACGGCAGGGGTTCATGATCGCGGAGGTCATGCCCGCGCCAATCACCATCGGGATGAAGGCGGCGTTGATGCCGTGGCGGTGCGGCAGGCCGAAGGAAACGTTGGATAGCCCGCAGGTGGTGTTGACCTTCAGTTCCTCGCGCAGGCGGCGCAACAGCGCAAACACCTGGCGGCCGGCATCGCCCAGCGCGCCGATCGGCATCACCAGCGGGTCGACCACCACGTCGTGCGGCTTGATGCCGTGGTCCATGGCGCGCTCGACGATCTTCTTGGCGACCGCGAAGCGCACGTCGGGATCCATCGAGATGCCGGTCTCGTCGTTGGAGATCGCCACCACCGGCACGTCGTACTTGCGGCAGAGCGGCAGGATGGCCTCGAGCTTTTCTTCCTCGCCGGTGACGGAGTTGACCAGCGGCCGGCCCTTGGCAACCTTCAGAGCGGCCTCGATGGCCGCCGTCACGGAGCTGTCGATCGAGAGCGGCAGGTCGACCAGGCCCTGCACGATCAGCAGCGTCTGGACGAGAAGCTCAGGCTCGGTGGCGTTCGGGTCGACGGCGGTAACGCCGGCATTGACGTCGAGCATGGTGGCGCCGGCCGCGGCCTGCTCCAGCGCGTCCTTGATGACCGTCTCGAAATTGCCGGCCACCATCTCGGCGGCGAGCTTCTTGCGCCCGGTCGGATTGATCCGCTCGCCGATGACGCAGAAGGGCTGGTCGAAGCCGATGATGATTTCCCGGGACGCCGAGGCAACGATGGTGCGGGTCATGTCTGTGTTCTCCGGGCGTCAGCGACGCGGTGAAAGGTCTGAATGAGGTGCGGTCAGGTGTTGCGCCAGGACGGCAAGCGACGGGTCACGATCGCCGCGATCAGCCGCCGTCGCGGCCGCCGGCCTTGGCGAGCGCGACGAGCCGGTCGCGGCCGTAGTCGGCCTCGATGGCGCTCGCCGCCTTGTCGGCCTCGGCTTCGAGGTCGTCACCGACGGGAACGGGGGCGGCCTTGCGCCACTCCTCGAGATAGGCGCCGCTTTCGGCCGCGCCCGACCGCATCGCCGCCATGTCGATGGCTTCGGTGAAGCGAAGCGACAATTCGCGCTTGGCCGTGGCCCGGCCTTTCTTGACGATGATCTGGGCGGGGATGTCCCTCCAGTAGACGACGATCAGTTCGGCCATTGGCCTTGCTCCACAGGATCTGGAACGAGATGTGCCGGAACGCGACGATCCCCGCTTCTCATGCGACGACGTGGGGGCCTTCAAAAGCGACGTCGCATTGCGGACATGAAACGGCAGCGCATGGCAGGTCGAGCCATGGCTCAGAACCAGTGGTGCATCCCGGCTGTTTCCCACAGGAGGTTCAGCACCGCGCCGGCCGAAACCACCACTGCCACGATGATGGCGATGGAGGTGATGCCGATCCCGACCGCGATGCCGAAGAGAATGCCGTCGCGCTCCGACAGGGCCAGGCCGACGAGCGCCGAGGCGAAGGCCGGAAGCCAGTTCCCGAGCGGCACCGGCAGCACGACGGCGATGCCGAGGACCAGGGCGATGATGCCGATGACGCGGTCGCCCTGGTGCCGCCAGAACGGCCAGTAGCGCGGGCGCACGAGCCGCTCCAGCCGCTGGAGCAGCGGCACGACCCGTGCCGAGCCGGCGCGGAACCGGTCGAGCGCGATCGACTTCGACAGGAGGGAGGCAGGCAGCCAGGTCTTGTCGTAGCCCAGCACCATCTGCGCCGCGACGATGACGATCGGGATGCCGAGAAAGATCGACGTGCCCGGCGGCAGGGGCAGGAGATTGAGCGCGGAAAAGAAGACGAGCAGCGTGGCGAAGGAGCGGTCGCCCAGAGCATCGCGAATCGTTCCGACGGTGATCGGTCCTTCGGCTTCCTCCGCGAGTCTCGCAAACAGGTCGGAGAGGCGCCGTGGTTGGCGCCGGCTCGCCGGCTCAGGCGTGCGCGTCTCGTCGTCACCGTCCATGTCCTGTCCCCGCGCCGGCACCAAAGTCATGCGCTTGCGCCTTGCCCCGGCCGCATATGCAACAATGGCCGTTAATCCCTGATGACAGTTTGCGCCAGTGGAAAACGTGCGGCGGACAGCTTGCGACGACGCGGGCGGGATACCCTCGTAACGTCGCGCTTTGCGAGATGAGCTAGAACCGGGAATCGGGCTTATTCGTGGAGAGGCCCAGACGATTTACGAAGGCGTTTGCGACGTGTGGGCCGCACGGCCAAGCGCCGGCTCGAGATCGCCATAGCCGGTCCTGCGCTTCTCGTAGGCAAGCCCCAGCATGGAGGCCGCGCGGATAGCGACCTCTTCGAGCTCCGGCGCATCGGTCTGGGCGAGATAGACCAGCTTCTCGTAGTGGCCGAAATAATCCTTCGCCAGTTCCGGATGACGGTCGAGGCCGAGCGGCTTCATGAAGAAGGCGTCGAACTGCCGGCACAGGAAATCGGTCATGTAGAACGACGTCATGTCGTCGTCCGCGATGTCCTTGAAGGCGTCCATGCCCTGGTAGAAGGCGAAACAGTGCGGTCCGTCGATCCGTTCGACCCCGTGTTTCTCGCAGACCCGGTCGAGAAGCCCGCCGGTGCCGCAATCCGCATAGCCCACGAAGATGTTCTCGTGGCCGTCCGACTTCGCCTTGGCGATGGCCGCGTCCATGGCCGGCGCGATCCGGTCGGGATGGAAGTGGAACTCCGCAGGCAGGCAGGTGAGTTCGAGATGGGTCAGGCCCAGCCGCTCCTTCACCGCCAGCACCTCGCGGGCGATCATGCCGCAGGCGATGACGAGAACCTTATCGGCATCGGCGCGTTGACTCTGGCTCGGTACCGAGCCAACCCTCTCCAGGAGACCTCCCAAAATGTCCGCCTCCCTGATTTCGCGCCTTGCCCTGCTGGCGGTGATGGCGCTTGCCACGACCGGCTGCGCCAACACCATTCGCGGCATCGGCCGCGACACTGCGAACACTGTCGACGCCACCCAGAATGCCGGCGCAAACGTCGCAAAAGCGGCGAACTGACCGGTCGCGGCGCGCCGGCTCAGGCGTCGGCGCGCTGGTTGTGCTTGCGGCGCATGTATTCCTTGGCCGTTTCAACCGCCACGGCGGCGTCGCGGCAATAGGCGTCCGCGCCGACGGCCTTGCCGAATTCCTCGTTGAGCGGAGCGCCGCCGACGAGGACGACATAGTCGTCGCGGATGCCCTTTTCCTTCAACGTGTCGATCACGACCTTCATGTAGGGCATGGTCGTGGTCAGCAGCGCCGACATGCCGAGAATGTCCGGCTTCTCCCGCTCGATGGCGTCGAGGTATTTTTCGACCGGATTGTTGATGCCGAGGTCGACGACGTCGAAGCCGGCGCCTTCCATCATCATGCCGACGAGGTTCTTGCCGATGTCGTGGATGTCGCCCTTGACGGTGCCGATCACCATCTTGCCCTGCTTGGGCGCGCCGGTGGCGGCCAGCAGCGGGCGCAGGATGAACATGCCCGCCTTCATGGCGTTGGCCGACAGCAGCACCTCTGGCACGAACAGGATGCCGTCGCGGAAATCCTCGCCGACGATCCGCATGCCTTCCACCAGCGCCTCGGTGAGCACCTTGTAGGGCGCCCAGCCGCGCTCGAGCAGGATGTTGGTTCCCTCCTCGATCTCCTCCTTGAGGCCATCGTAGAGATCGTCATGCATCTGTTGGACGAGTTCGTCGTCGGACAGCTCGGAAAGGATGATTTCGTCGTCGGACATCTTGGGCTCCAGAGGATGCTTCGGGGCATGTGATGACGCCCCTGGACAATGGCCAATGTGTATTCGGCAAGGGTAGGGCAGGCATAGTCGATTTGCGACTTGCGACGCGACGAAAGCGACTGGAAATCATCACGCGACGGTGTCGATTTTGCGACAGTCCTTGGCGTTGCCGGGACGGTTCGCCGATGGCCCATCACTACGATCCGGGCCAATGGCCGGAAACCGGCCTGAACTCATGTCGGGAAGCGAACCCATGGACGAGAATCTGGCGGTCGAGCAAGCGGCTGGAGCGGCGCGGCGCGGGCGTGGCGACCGCGGCGGCGCATCGGCGCGGCGTGCGGCGCGGTCCGGCGGCGGCCCGGGCCTGCAGCAGCCCTACATCCTGCGCAACATCAAGGTCTACGACGTCCTCGACGAGGAGGGCCTGTCGATCATCGAGGCCAATGCCGACACCGTGCTCGAAGAGGTCGGCATCGAGTTTCGCGACGACGCGGAAGCCTTGCAGATGTGGCGCGACGCGGGCGCCGACGTCAGGGGCGAGCGTGTCCACTTCCCGAAGGGCCTGCCGCGCTCGTTGCTCAAGACGGCGCCGTCCGTCTTCACCCAGCATGCCCGCAATCCTGAACGTTCCGTCCAGATCGGCGGCGACGCCACCGTCTTCGCGCCGGTCTATGGCCCGCCCTTCGTGCGCGACCTCGACGGCAACCGCCGCTACGCCACGATCGAGGATTTTCGCAACTTCGTGAAGCTCACCTATATGGCGCCGTCGCTGCACCATTCGGGCGGCACCGTGTGCGAGCCGGTCGACGTACCGGTCAACAAGCGCCACCTCGATATGATCGAAGCCCATATGACGCTGTCCGACAAGCCCTTCATGGGCTCGGTGACGGCGCCGGAGCGGGCGGAAGACACGGTGGCGATGGCCAAGATCCTGTTCGGCGACAAGTTCGTCGAAGAGAACACCGTCATCATCAACCTGATCAACGCCAATTCGCCGATGGTCTTCGACGAGACCATGCTGGGCGCGGCCAAGGTCTATGCGCGCAACAACCAGGCCACGATCATCACGCCCTTCATCCTGGCCGGCGCCATGAGCCCGGTCACCGTCGCCGGCACGCTGACGCAGGTTCTGGCCGAAGTGCTGGCGGGGGCCGCCTTCACGCAACTCGTGCGGCCCGGCGCGCCGGTGCTGTTCGGCACCTTCGCCTCGTCTATCTCCATGCAGTCGGGCGCGCCGACCTTCGGCACGCCGGAGCCGACGCTCGTGTCCTATGGGGCCGGCCAGCTGGCGCGGCGGCTGGGCTTGCCCTTCCGCACCGGCGGCTCGCTCTGCGCCTCCAAGATCCCGGACGCGCAGGCTGCCTACGAGAGCGCCAACACGCTGACCTCGACGCTGCTCGCCGGCACCAACTTCGTGCTGCACGCGGCCGGCTGGCTCGAGGGCGGGCTGGCCTCCTGCTACGAGAAGTTCATGATGGACATCGACCAGCTCGGCATGCAGCAGAAGCTCGCGGCCGGCATCGACCTGTCGGAGAACGGCCAGGCGATGGACGCCATCCGCGAGGTCGGCCCCGGCAGCCACTATCTCGGCTGCTCGCACACCCAGGCCAATTTCCAGTCGGCCTTCTACCGCTCGTCGATCGCCGACAACAATTCCTACGAGCAGTGGCAGGCCGAGGGCGAGAAGCGCGCCGAGACCCGCGCCAACGAACTCGCCCGCCGCTGGCTGGAGACCTACGAGGCGCCGCCGCTCGACGAGGGCATTGCCGAGGGCCTGCGCGACTTCATTGCGACCAAGAAGCAGTCCATGCCAGACGCCTTCACTTGAAGCGAGCCCGATACAGGCCGGGCTAAAGTGGCCGATCTGATCCACAAGGAAGTCTGGAGAACCGCCTTCTCCGGACCCAAGAAGCCGCGCGCGACGTAACGCGCGGCGGAGGTCCCGCTACGCCCCTGATGGAGCTTCCGTGGCCCCCGGGATGCCGGTCCTGCGCGGCTTTACAGAACTTTACCTTGCGAAACATTGCTCGGCTTGTTTTCGATCAAGGCCCGATCCTAACCTCGAGGAGATCGTGACGCGCATGTCACGGAGAGGTTTCGAAAAGGTCTCGTCATGTCCGCCAATGCTGCTCCAGATGTCGCCGCCCGCCCCACCAGCTATTCCTCCGCCCAGATCATGCTGCACTGGGTGATGGCAGCGATGATCGTCTTCCAGGTTGTCATGGGCGAGAACATCGGTCCCGCCTGGCTGGCGTTCCGGGATGGTACGACGCCGGCCGAGGCCGATCTCTTCGCCGCCAACGTCCACGTCGCCGTCGGCATGGGCGTGCTGGCTCTCGCCATCGTGCGGATCGCGCTTCGGCTCATGCACGGGGCGCCGCCGATGCCCGCCGGCCAGAGCCGGCTCCAGACCGGCATCGCGCATCTCGTCCACGCCGTGCTCTATGTCGTCATCGTCGCCATGCCGGTCAGCGGCGCGATCGCCTGGTTCGGCGGCATCGAACTCGCCGGCACGGTCCACCATTTCGCCAAGCCGGTGATCGTCATCGCGGTGGCGCTGCACGTCGTCGGCGCGCTGGTGCAGCATTTCGTCAAGAAGACCGACGTTCTCATGCGAATGATCCGCCCCGAGCGCCACGCCGCCTGAGACGCCCGAGGCTTGCGACCGACCGCACCGCAATGCGACAAGGCTCCGGAGCATACCAGCCCGGAGCCTTTGCCGTGACCAAGCGCACGATCAACATCCTGACCGCCGACGGCACCTGCCGGGCCGGCCTCTTCCAGCCGGAAGAGCCGGCAAAGGCCGCCGTCATCCTGTTCATGGACATCTTCGGCCTGCGCCCGGCGCTCGATGCCATGGCCGGGCTACTCGTTTCGGCCGGATACGCCGTGCTGCTGCCGGACCTGTTCTTCCGCTTCGGCGACAAGCCGCAGTTCGACACCAGGACGGCCTTTGCCGACGAGGCCACCAAGGCGCGGCTGTTTTCCATGCTGCGCGAGACGACGCAGGCCATGACCATCGCCGACACCGGCGCCTTCCTCGAGGCGCTCTCGGCCGAAGGTCATGCCGGCCCGGTCGGCGTTTCCGGCTACTGCATGGGCGGCGCCCGCGCGCTCAACGTTGCCGCGGCCTTTCCCGATCGCATCGCGGCGGCGGCGAGCTTTCACGGCGGCAGTCTCGCCACCGACGCCGACGACAGCCCGCATCGGCGCGCCGCCGGGATGAAGGGCCGCATCTATGTCGGCGCGGCCGGCGTCGACGGTTCCTTCCCGCCCGAGCAGGCGGGCAGGCTGGCCGAAGCGCTGCGGGCCGCCGAAGTCGACCACGTCATCGAGAATTATGCCGGCACCAAACACGGCTGGTGCGTGCCCGACCATTCCGTCTTCGACGAGGCGGGGGCCGAGCGTCACTGGAAGCGTCTGATCACCCTCTTCGACGAGACGCTGGTGCATTGATCCCGCGCCGGGGCAGGGAGGCGGCAAGGGGATGGGTGCGATCGATTTCGACGGCCTCGCCGCAGCGCTCGCCGTGCACGGGCTGATCCTGCGCGGCGGGATCGACTTCGGTCCGGACGAGGAGGCGCCGCCGGGGCCGTCGGGCGCGCCGGCCCGCGCCGTGCTCCTCGTCGGCCATTCGGGATCCTCGATCTGGCCGCATTTCCAGGCCTGGCGGGCGGCGCAGCCGGCCGGCCTCGCTGATCCGCTCGATGCCTGGTCGCGGCAGGTCATCGGCGCTGTGGCGGAGCGGTTTGGCGCCCGTGCTGTGTCGCCCTCCGACCGGCCCTGGTTGCCGTTCCAGGCCTGGGCGATGCGCGCGGAAGGCTTGCGTCCGTCGCCGCTCGGCTTGCTCATGCACCCGGTGTGGGGGCTCTGGCACGCCTTTCGCGGCGCGCTCCTGTTCGACGGGCCGCTGGATTTCGCGCCTGGACCTAGCGCGATGAATCATCCTTGCGACGCATGTGTGGGAAAACCTTGCCTGAACGCCTGTCCGGTCGGCGCGCACTCAGGGGGGAGCTTCGACTATCCGGCATGCCTGACGCATGTGCGGTCCCCGGCCGGCTCGCCCTGCGCCACCGGCGGCTGCCTCGACCGCAGGGCCTGCCCGGTGGGCGCCGAACATCGCTACGCGGCCGACCAGCAGGCCTTCCACATGGCGGCCTTCGCCGCGCCATCCATCGTATCCGCCCCGACCCGCAGCGGTTGATCGCGGTCGCGCGCGACGGCGCCATTTTTGCTGGCGAGCAACAGAGGGTTCATCGCTCTTCGAGCCTTCGCACGGAGTCTGCGTTTGGCTCCCCCGACGAAGGGCCGACACGGCACGCCCATGGCTGGATCCTAGGGGAATCGCATTTGAGAAATAGGACTGGCGTGGAGGTTTGATCTGGATTCTTTGGATGGCTCCGATTTTGGAG
>JBHYDY010000043.1:0-48576 GCA_051860465.1 Mesorhizobium sp. | reverse complement strand
TTGGGCGTTTCCTTGGTCGGAGTCGCCCAGTTGAATCGATCTTGCCGCCCTCAGCCAGCCTTGTGTCGTGCAGCGTGGTCCGGCGCGCGAGCACGCCGAATCTGCAAGCAGGATCAGGATTTTGCAATGATCGGGGATTCGATTCCCTTCCGCGCGAAGACATTCCTGGTATCGATGACCAGCGTCGAGTGCTCCGCGACTAAGGTATAGTCGACCGCGTCATGGTCGGTGGAGATGACCACGGCATGATAGCTCGCCAGGCTTTCGGGCGTCAGCGCTACCGACAGGATGCCCTCGTACTGCCCGTGCTCGCGCGTGGCGGGAATCACCGGCACGTGCGGGTCGTGGTAATCGACCGTCGCGCCCCGCAGGGAGAGGATGTCCATCAGGTGGAAGGATGGGCTCTCGCGAATGTCGGAGACGTTCTTCTTGTAGGCAAGACCGAGAATCAGGATCCTCGATGCGCTCAGGGACCGCTTCTGGCGAAGATCGAGCTGCCGCTCGACATTGGCGATGACGTAGCGCGGCATGGAGACGTTAATTTCGCCGGCAAGCTCGACGAACTTCGTCGTCAGCCCGTATTCGCGCGATTTCCAGGTGAGGTAGAAGGGATCGATCGGGATGCAGTGCCCGCCGAGCCCGGGGCCAGGATAGAAGGGCATGTAGCCGAACGGCTTCGTCGCGGCGGCGTCGATGACCTCCCACACGTCGATCCCCATGGCGTCGTAGATCACCTTCAACTCGTTGACGAGGGCTATGTTCACGGCGCGAAACACGTTCTCCGTGATCTTCACGGCTTCGGCGACTGCGGGCGACGAAACGGCAACGACGCGTGCCACGACCGCGCCGTAGAAGGCCTCGACGAGCGCGGCGGCGACCGGGCCGTCGCCGGCCACGATCTTGGGGATAGACGCCGTCTGGAAGGCTGCATTGCCGGGATCTTCGCGTTCCGGCGAGTAGCCGAGGAAGAAGTCGGCGCCGCAGGAAAGACCGCACACTTCCAGGATCGGCTTCAACACTTCGTCCGTCGTTCCCGGATAGGTCGTGGATTCCAGCACAATGAGCTGGCCACGGCGCAGATGCACCGCGATCGCCTCGGCGGTCATCGTCACATATTGGAGATCGGGCTCCCTGTGCCGCGTCAGGGGCGTCGGGACGCAGATGACGATGACGTCGCACCGGGCAAAGGACGCGACATCGCCCGTGGCCGAAAAGCGTCCGGCCGCGACATACGCAGCGAGATCGGCGGACGACACCGCATCGATGTAGGAGCGTCCGGCATTCAGATCGCGGATCTTGCCGGGATCGACGTCGAAGCCCAGCGTCGAATAGCCCGCGCGGGCACAGGCCGCCGCGAGCGGCAGCCCGACGTAGCCGAGGCCGACCACGCCGATCACGGCCTCGCGCCGCACTAGCCTCCCGCCCAAACCGTGATCCGACAGCGTCTGCGACTGTTCATACATTCTGGCAACAATCCGCTTCTCTCATTTTCATCGCAGGTCGGTCCGAGCTTGACAGAGGTTTCCGGCTGACCATGTTCTCCGGATGCCGTAGCATCGTGTGGCCAGTCACCTCGGTCGTATCATTGCATGGTCACTGGTATTCGGCGGACAGCATATCACTCAGGGCCATCTTCCCAGAGTATCCGTGTTGGTCAAGGGAGTGATGGGGTCCATTTGCGGCCGTCCCTGAGCAGGGCGTTTGCCAGCAGGATCATCTGTCGCATGATGGCTGTGATGGCCTTTTTGGGCGGCTTTCCGGCTGCGACGAACTGTTCGTATTTCGTCTTGAGGTCCGGGTTGAAGCGCATGGCGACGAGCGCCGGCATATAGAGCGCCTGCCGGACATTGGCCCGGCCGCCGCGAATGAAGGCGCGGCCGGTCCACTGGCCGGACTGCCGCGCGACGGGGGCCAGCCCTGCCAGCGAAGCGGCCTGGCCGTTTCCAAGGCTGCCGAGTTCGGGCATGTCGATGATCAGCGTGAAGGCAGTGATGGCCGCGACGCCCGGGATCGAGACGAGAATGGCGAAGCGTAGCGCCAGGTCCGGCTCGGCCTTGATGAGCGCCATGATTTCGGCCTCGATCGCGACGATCTGGCGTTCGATCTGCCGGAGTTGCGCAGCATTCTGGCGCCGCAGGAGGGGCAAGTTCAGGTTCTTTGCCCTGTTCTTCGCCGCAGTGCGGTTCTTCACCAACGCCTCGCGGGCCATGTGCAGATCCTTGAGGTCGTTAAGGATGGGACTGCGCACCGGTCGCGCTTCGAGGTCGAGCAGGGCACCCATGCGCGCCAGCATGGCGGCATCCAGCCGGTCGGTCTTGGCGAGCCGTCCTGTCGCTTCCGCGAAGCGCCTGGCCTGGCGCGGATTGACCTTGACGAGCGCGAAGCACGCCTCCGCCAATCTTCGCTCGAAGGCCCGGTGATAGGGACCAGTCGGCTCATAGACGACCCGGGCGCCGCGGGGACCCGACCAGCCCACGAAGGCCGTGTGGCCGGTCCTGTCGTTGGTGAAGCGGCGGCTGGCGCCATCACACATTCTGTGGGCGTCGAGATGGTCTTTCGAGATGTCGACGCCGATGGTATCGTTGGTCATCTTTCGCTTGTCCTGTGCTTGTCGTCCGCAGCCCAGCTGCGGGTATCCGTTCAGGCCTCAAGGGAAGGACGACGGCGATCCCACTCTAGCTCGACCCGTCAGACGGTCAGCAATTCTCCGATCCGACCCTCGCCGCCGACGAGAGGGCTGCCACCCTCTCACGGCGGTCCCCTTTTCGCCTGTCTGGCGGAAAAAGTCATAAGACAAGCAGGTGCTCCTTGAGCGTGCTGATGCCCAGCGCGGGCGTGGCGTGTCTGCGGACAGTCCAGCACTTATGCGGAAATGCACCAAGCCTGGGTTTTCGCGGTTGCAGCAATCTGCTATTGCCCAAACTTGAGCGTTTTGTTTGTTTCTGTACAACTCCCATCTAAATGCGACACGAGCCGCCTTGAAAGCAGTACTCGTGCGGTAGCTTGAGTAATGGTCGGACAAAAAAGCAAGCTTCAGGAAGACACGCATTTCCGTGTTATTCGCCTACTCCAGAACAACCAGGAAATGTCGCAGCGGGAGCTGGCCGAGGCGGTTGGCGTCAGCGTTGGCGGCATTCACTACGTATTGAATGCCCTGATCAAAAAGGGGCTCGTTAAGCTAGGAAATTTCACCGCAGCGGAGGACAAGCGGCGGTATGCCTATATCCTGACGCCTAAGGGGCTCGCGCGGAAGGCGGCGCTGACTCGTGCGTTTTTGGTGCGGAAGATGGAAGAATATGAGGCTCTGCGGGAAGAGATTGAAGCACTAAAGGGCGAGATACCCGGCGGCGGTTTTGATCCAACTGAACGTTGATAACACATTTCCCGATTACTTATCACAACTAATCCAAATGCCGTATTGCTCGTTGCCGGTGCGGGGACGTGACTTATATCGGACTGTCGAACGCGGTGATCCTTACGCAGGAAAACCAAGCGGTAGCGGTCGATATTTCGGCCGAGTGGGTAGCGATGGTCAATCACCGCAAGAGCCCTATCACCGGCCAGCAATGGCAGGCATACCTGACCAAAAAAAACGCTTAATCTTGTGACGACCACTGACCTTGCGGCGTCGGTCGCCGGAGCCCGGTTCGTCGTAGTGTCAACGCCGAAGGATTATGATCCGATTTCCAGTTTCTTTCACAAGTCGTCGGTTGATTCCATTTGCCGGATAGTGCTTGAAACAGATCAGGGCACTGTCCTCCTGATCAATTCGACCATTCCACGAAGCGGAATGCATCAAGCTGTTCTCGAACACCAATCTAGCCATGCGGGTGGCGTTCTTTGTTGAGCTTGATAGCCATGCGATGGCGAGCCGGGCTGGATACGCGTCAGTTCATCGAGGGCGTGTCGCTCGATACGCGTATCGGCACGCATTTCAAAAACCCCTCGTTCGGCTATGGCGGTTATTGCCTGCCAAAGGACACCAAGCAGCTTCTGGCCAACGAAGCTTCGGTCCCGCAGTGCCTGATCGCCGCCATTGTCGAGGCGAACCGGACGCGCAAGGATTTCCTTGCCGCACGCATCATGGCCATGCAGCCCCGAGTGGTAGGCATCTAAAGGTTGGTGATAGGGTCCGACGACGTCCGCGAAAGCTCGGTCCAGGCGATCATGAAGCGGGTGAAGGCCAAGGGCATCGAGGTCGTGGTCTATGAGCCAATGCTGGAAGGCGAGCACTTCTTCAACTCGCGCATCGAGCGCGACCTTGCGCGGTTCAAGGCAGAGTGCGACCTGATCGTCGCGAACCGCATGGCGCCCGACCTTGCGGATTTGGAGGCGAAGGTCTTCACGCGCGATCTGTTCCGGGAGAATTGAGGGTAAGGAACACAGTCGGTTCTCAGCCTTCCTGTCGCTCCGGATTTGGGAATCCGGGACGTTCAGAGCCGGCAGCGACCGACTCGCCCGACCAGTGAAAGGAGGCGAGCGATGGATACTTCACGGAAGGTGACGCACGCTGCGGGAATGCTGAGCGCTCCGCTGCTGTATCTTGCCGGTCGTGCACTGGGTTCAAAGGCTTTTGGCAGGTTGGCATTGGCGGGCGATCCGCATTATCTGCGGGCCCTCCAGTTCAGCGGAATCAGTAATTTCTCGCCTAGCCACATTCTGCAGTTCCAGGTTGCGACACTCCTCGCGGCGGAAGCAACCCCCGAAGGTGCAGAGCATTTGAAGCGACTCCTTTCGTTTTCCGAGTCGCAGCTGCTGCAGGATGTCTTCTGTGCGCTTGTTCTCGATGAGAAACGAGAAGGATACTTCCTGGAGGTCGGGGTCGGAAACGGAAAGTCGATTTCCAACACCTACCTGCTGGAAAAGCTGCTTGGGTGGAGAGGTCTGCTTGTCGAACCCAACAGGTCCTCGCACGAAAGCATCAAGGCACTTCGTGACGCGACATTGGTCCGCGAGGCGGCTGCGTCGCGCGGTGGTCAGAAGCTCCGTTTCGAGGAGTACACGCAGGCTGGTGAGCATTCGCGCATCGTGGGGACCGGCGGTTACGATCTCGCGGGGGCGGCTACCGAATACTATGATGTCGATACCATAACCCTGAACGATGCGCTGTCAGCTGCGCAAGCCCCGCAAGACATCGACTTCCTGTCGCTCGATACCGAGGGCAGCGAACTGGATATCCTGGCCGGGCTCGACCTTAACAGATACCGTTTCAGGGTGATGACGATCGAACACAATCACGACATGGATAAGCAGAGGAAACTAGGGGAAATCCTGCAACCTCACGGCTATCGTACGGTTTTTCCTCATATATCCGGGATCGATTCATGGTATGTCCACCGCGACGTGACTTCTTCTCTGGTGCGGCTTCCTGATTTCAAGAGCCGCTAGCGTGCCGCTGTACGGTCGTGGTGCGACGCTGGCCGGTTCGTCGGCGGATCGGATCGCGATCCAGTCGGGTGAACGGGACACGCCGCATCTCGAGGACATCGCTCCGGCTCCAGCGCGGAGGCGGCAACGAGCCGCAGAGGCTAACCCGCGGGAATACGGCGGGTGCGGGGGCCAGGGGCTCCGTGGTCGTGGCCTGCGAGCCGATGCCGGAGAGGGCGGGCGAACGGGTCAAGGGGCAACGCGCCCCGATCGTCGCAGAGTGCTTGGCATCCGAGCCAGCGGATGCAGAGCCGCTTTGCACCGGGGTGGCCAAAGAGGACGGAAATCTTGAAAGTGACGCTCCTGACCTACGCGACGCCCAATTTCGCGGGACCGGCAAAGAACCTTGTCGACAGCGCGATCGCCAGTGGGTTCGATGACGCAGTCCTACTTGGGCCGCAGGATATTGCGGAGACCGATTTTCGTCGCCGCAATGCCGCGCTCCTGGAAGCGCCCCGCGGCGCGGGGTATTGGCTGTGGAAACCGTATCTTGTCCTGCAGGCCGTGCGTCGGCTGGGTCGCGGCGAGTGCGTCCTCTACAGTGATGCGGGGCGGACCAACTATTATTCCTTTTCGTCGCGTCCCCGTCGCCTGATCGATAAGATGGAGGCTGCAGGGCGGGGCTACCTTATCGGGAGTCCGGTTCCTCACCTGGGTCTGGTCGGCGAATGGACGAAGCGCGATTGTCTTGATATTATGGGCGCTACAGCGGAGGCGGTGCGCCGGGTCCCTTTGCTGATGACGTGGAGTCTCTGGACGAATTCGCCGGAATCCATCGATTTTCTGGAGACGTGGCTGTCCTACTGCTGTGATCCGCGCTGCCTTTCGGATGCGCCCAATGTGTTAGGCAACCCCGACCTGCCGGGGTTCAAGGCGCACAGGTACGACCAGTCGATCCTGTCCATTCTGGCGCATCAGCGGGGCTCCCCGACCGTCAACATGACTGGCAGCCTGGTGCAGCGCATCATCGAGCTTGCTCCCAATTCCGAGCTTGGGCATACGTTCTACAAGCGACCGCAGAACGCTGAGGACATGCTCGCAGGGATGGGCCCCTCGATCCTGATCCGCGAGTTCCATCGTCTCAGACGCATGCGACCCTAGTTCATGCGGGTAAGGGTGCTCCAGTTGATCGGCGGCGGACTGAGGCGGAACGTGCTTGCCGCCTTCGGACAGGCCCTTGTCGCCATGCTGGCGACCTTTGCGACCTATCGCAACGTGATCGACGCCGTGGGACTGGAGATGTTCGGCCTGTGGTCGGTCCTGATGGCTGGCGCCGCGGCTGCCCGCTTGGCGGATGTGAGCGGTGGAAGCGGCCTGGCCCGTTTTGTAGCCGAGAGGCTGAGCAGGAACGAAAAGGACGAGGCAGTCCTGTTTGTCCACACGGTCGTCCTTGCCGGCCTTGCCCTGGTGCTTTCGGGCTGCGCTCTCGTTCAGGTGATCGCACCGCCCGTGCTGCGTCGGTTCCTTCCAGACAGCGCCGATGCGATCACGTCCCTCCTCCCGGTCGTCCTCGTAGTATCCGTCCTGCTTCCGTCGCTTTCCTCGGCGCTTTGCGCGGCGATCGACGGCACGTTGCGGACCGATCTTCGCGCCCTCCTGATGTCGCTGTCCTACGGGGTTCTGTTTTTCGTAAGCCTTTTCCTGCTTGGGCCAATGGGGATCCTGGGCTTCGCCGCCGCCCTTGCAGCGCAGCACCTGTTTCTGGTGGTCGGTGCCTGGCTGGTTCTTCGGTCGCGATTGCCGCGCATGGGCTGGCTGCCTGTTCGCTGGTCTGCCATGGCATTCCGCGTCAGCTTCAAGTTCGGCATGAAGGTTCAGGCGACGGCCTTTGCAGGCCTTCTCTCGGATCCGCTGGCGCGCGTGCTGATCGCGGCTGAGGGAGGCGCTACGGCAGCCGCGATCTACGAGCTTGCGCTGCGCCTCGTGCAACAGGTGCGGTCCATGTTCGTCGCGGCGATGCAGCCCCTGATGCCTCAGGTCGCTGCCCTCGATCACGACGGGGCGGAGGCCAGGAACCTTATGGTTCGTGCGCAGAGGCTCGCCATCCTTGCGGGTGTTTCCTACGTCTGCGTCCTTGTCGTCGCAATTCCGCACTATTCGCGGTTCATTCTAGATGATGCACAGCCCGACCTGAGCCTCTACGCGGTTCTTCTGGCGATGGGATACGGGGTGAACCTTGTTTCGGTGCCCCTTTTCCTTGTCGGGATGGGGCGCGGGGTGATGAGGTGGAACCTCGCCGCGCAGTTCCTGATGGCTGGTTGCATCGCAGTCGCTGGACCCGCGACGGCGCTGGTGATGGGGCCCGCAGGTATCGTCTTCGGGCAGCTCGTCGGACTTTTGTCTAGTGCTGCAGTGGTGGCGATTGGAAACGCCACCACTCTTGGGCTGGCGCCGGCACTCAGGGGCGTCCTTGGAATGTGCGCGGCGGGACTTGTTGCCATTGGGCTTGTCGGGCTTGTCGGGTTGTCAGCGTTGTCGTAATCGTGACATCGTGTTCATGGAATGCTGGGCAGGCGGCGTTCTGGTCTTCGCACGGAGACGGGTCGGCTCCCAGGTGTCGGACGGACGGGCGGGAATCTGCCCCGGCTTTCCCGGCCGCTCGCTTCGGGGTTGAGGGGGGGGCGGCGCATGTTTGTAGAGAAGCGCAGCGCACGCGCCGCGGCCTCCCCGGCCCCCTGCCGACAGCTGTGCGACGGGAAGGGTGGGTCAGTTGCAAAGGATCGCCCTCATTGCCCGAACAGCCCCCTGCGGCGTTGCCGATCCGGAAGACTAGCATGAGCGGGCTCGTGCATGTCATAGGCCCCTCCGGCCACCGCGCGGAGTATCAGACGCTGTTCGCCGCCAGGCTGGATCTGCGTCCCGTATCCGGTCGAGTATCGTGGTGG
This sequence comes from Mesorhizobium sp., assembly GCA_051860465.1. Classification (GTDB taxonomy): domain Bacteria; phylum Pseudomonadota; class Alphaproteobacteria; order Rhizobiales; family Rhizobiaceae; genus Aquibium. Next base: position 40,264 of record JBHYDY010000043.1, on the reverse strand, counting down.
ACCCTGCGTCCCCTGGTCGGGGCAGAGCGAATGCTCTTCGCGACGATTGACGACGACCTGGTCGGCTACGCTTTGGTCGCGGTGCTGCGCGCGCTGCGGGGTCGAAGGACGGCGGGTCTTTTTCTGCGTCCACATGCCTGCCTGCAGCCCGGTCGGAAGGCGCTGATAAAGCGGACCGCGTTCCGCCTGCTGCGCCGTGTTCCCGGCGTGACGACGCTGTCCATCCTGCCGACCGACCTTTTCCCGGCGCAGGCCACAGTCGTGTCCGGCTGGGTGCACGACCCTCAGCTTTGGGACCTGCACGACTGCCCCGACGACCCCGACCCTACGATGCAGGAGACACTGCGCGATCTTGCCGGCGGGCGCCGGGTGTTGGCCTTCCTGGGTCAAGTCGCGCCGATCAAGGGCTTTCCCCTTCTTGCTGCGATGGTCGAGGCGCGCCCCGACCTTGCGCGCCAGTTCTGTATTGTCGTCGCGGGCGAAGTTACCGAACCATGTCGCGCGGCGGCCGAGCGGCTTGAGCGGCATGGCATTACGCTCTGGCCCCGCCGGATCAGCGAGTCCGAGATGACAGCAATATACCGCGGAGCGGACCTGGTCTGGGCCTGCTACGATCCCTCTTACGATCAGGCGTCGGGCATCTTCGGCCGAGCGGTGCAGCGCGGGCGCATGGCGGTCATCCGCGAGGGGTCGATGCTCGAGAATTACGCGCTCATGTTGTGCCAACCGGTTCTAGCTCTACCCTACGATGCGACCGAGGCCGCACGGCACCTGGCCGAGGTGACAATCCGGCCCACACCTCCCGCGATCTTGATCGCTGAGTGGTCCCGGCAAAGCATGGCGACGATAAGGGCGGCGGTGTGGTGAAGCGGCTGATCATCACTCAAGAACTTCCTGCACCGACAGGAACCGTGAAGATGACGCGAAGTGCAGCATCGGGGCTTGTATGGTACGGCATAACGCTGATTGCATGGCTTATTTTTTCCCTTCTATTCCCAGTTGAGACATTGTTCGGTCTATTAAACCTTCTGCTCGGAGTCAGCTGTCTATTTCTTGTCTTCTGTGCGACACCAGCGCCGTATTCCCTAATGCAAGTGTTCGCGCTGGCTAGTCTGGTTCTACTGGCAATCGTTCCACGAGTGGAGATGAACGTTGGGATTGCATATTGGGGTGCGTCTACAACCGTATTCTACTTCTATCCACAAGTCACTCTCATTTCCCTAATTGCAGTTTGGCTCTTCTTGTTGAGCTGGCGGTCTCAGCAATATCGTCTTCCAGCTGTAGCGGTGGAAAAGTCGCGGGCGTCAATATCTGGCTGGGGGGCGGTGGTCATCTCTGCGGCAGCCGTGCTGCTAATTTTTGACTATAATGGCTATTCTTACACCAATGTGATCTTTCGTGGTGGTAGTGACGAGATCGGGCGAGCTTCGCTATCTCAATCAGAACGGTTGATCTATGCATATTTTCTCTACTCAATTCCCAGCATCACTCTGGTTCTATACCTTCTCGGCGACCGCCGAAGATTTCTTGTCGTGACTCTTCTATTTTCTCTGGTACTGCTGGGTAATCCGCCAACGGGCATGCCGCGATGGCAGGCTGCCATGCTCTACCTTGCTATCTTGATTAGCTTCGCTCCGCGCGTCGCCGCGCGAAGGAACATGGTCGCGTGGGCATTATTCCTTGGGCTTTTTGCCTTGTTTCCTATTCTCGACCTGTTCAGGTACTTTAAGGATGAGATTCAGTTGCGCTTTGGTTTCGACTGGATCTTGGCAGGACATTTTGACTCGATGCAAAATTTCGCGCGAGCTATTGAGAGTGGGTTTGTGTCGTGGGGATGGCAGCTGTTAGGTGTGTTCGGCTTCTTCATACCTCGCTCAGTTTGGCCCGGTAAGCCAATTGGCTCTGGTCACGAACTCGCGGGAATTTCTGATCTTGGATTTAGCAATATCGCAATGAACTTTTTTGGAGAAGGCTACGTGAATTTTGGAATAATTGGTGTATTTGTTTTCGCAATATCGCTTGGTATCTTGTTTGGTCGACTTGACTCTCGATTTTGGCAGGGTCGGTATAATGGTCGCGCGAGTGAAGCAATATATCTATTTCTGATTGGCGGGACTTTCTTCCTTGTTCGCGGTGATCTGATGAGTTCCTTCGCCTACATTTCCTCTACATTGTGTTCAATCATCACTGTCCGTTTCCTGCTGACGCGGCGGCTTGGATTTGGTGCGAGGCGCAAAAGGACCACATAGTGACGACCGGAATGAACCTCTCTTTCATCATCGACAATCTTGGTCCTTATCACATTGCCCGACTTTCGGCGATCTCGCGATTAGCCAATGTTCGAGCAATCGAAGTGCATGGAAATAGTGTAGAATATGCTTGGTCGCGGGCAGGGACAGTTCCGTTCCGACGAGATACTTTGATTGCGAGCGAGCCCTATGGCGCCCCTTGGTTGCTCGTTCAGCATGCGCTGGACACTGAGCCGCCAAATGTCATTTTTACGTCCGGCTGGAGTTCGAGCGCGGATCTTGCGGCGCTTGCCTGGGCTGGCCGGAACCGTGTGCCCGCAATCGTTATGTCAGCGTCGCAGGCTATCGACTTTCCGCGGAACGCCCACGTGGAATGGGTCAAACGGCGCATTCTTGCGCATGTTTCGGGCGCATTGGTCGGAGGCACGCCGCATGCTGACTATGCGCGCGCATTGGGGATCCCCTCATCCATGATTCGCACAGGTTACGATGTCGTGGACAACGCGCATTTCGCCGTGTTACCCAATCGGACACGCCGGGGCTTCATCGCTTCGGCCCGCTTCATCGCGAAGAAGAACCTGCCGTTTCTGCTGCGCGCACATGCGGCCTACCGCGCGATGCACCTTGCTGTGGTTCCAAGTGAAACCCCTTGGGACCTCACGCTTCTCGGAGACGGTTCGCAGCGTGCCGAACTTGAAGCGCAAGCGGAGCGGCAAGGTGGCGGGGTGTTGTTCAAAGGATTTCTCCAGTACCCAGACCTGCCTGCTGCGTTTGCAGCAGCCGGTGTGTTTGTACATACGAGCACTACTGAGCAGTGGGGTCTTGTGGTCAACGAGGCGATGGCTGCTGGGCTTCCCGTTCTTGTCTCCGATCGGTGCGGATGTGTGCCAGACCTGATTGAGGAAGGGGTAAACGGCCATGCGCTGAAACCTGCCGATGAAGCCGCATGGGCGAGGGCGATGTTGAAGATCGCCCGCATGCCCGAAGCCGAGCGTGCCGCCATGGGAGCTGCGAGCCAGCGGATCATCGCCGGATACACTCCCGAGACCCACGCCGCTGCAGCGGTTGACATAGCTCGCGCTGCCCTGACTCAGGCACCACGACGCATACGGTCGCTCGACGCCCTTCTGCTAGCTGCGGTTGGGCGGAGGCGGCAATGAAGTCGCATGGTCGGACCCCGACCGTCTTTTGGTCCGCGAGTTTCCATGGTGCGAACGGACAGGCCATCGTGACAGCGAGGGTGGCGCAACTGAGTGACGGTATCTCGTGGCGCATGGCTGTTTATCCGGCTGGCCCGAGGGGTCTTCTGGGTTTCCTTCGTGCTGTCCTCGTGCTCTGGTGGACGCTCGTCGCTGGTCGGGGAAAGCAGGTCTACGTCGTTTGCTCGCGCTCGGCGCTAGGCTTTTTGCGTGATGTTCCGGCTCTGCTTCCCAGTGTGTTTGGTGTGCGCGTCATCGTTCATGCCCACGGTTCGGAACTTCCTGATTTGCTGAGTCGGGGCATGATCTGGCGCATGGCGCGCTATTTCTACAGACGCTGTGAGGTCATCGTGCCGTCTACTCATCTTCTTGCGCCACTCGCAGAAGCTGGCTGCAAGAGGATACATCTAGTCGAAAACTTCTCTTCACCGGTAGCACGTCACGGTGAACGACCTCAGACGGGAGAGTTCCGTGTGCTCTGGAACTCAAACATTATGGCAAGCAAAGGCATTCGTGAGCTTGTTGAAGCGGCGCGCATTGCACATGCTGACGGACTTGGCATTAGGCTTATTATTTTGGGTCGTCCGATTGGTGACGGCGAAGCCACCACCGCCGAGATGTCGGCGTTTTGCCGAACATTGTCTGCGATCGACTGGGTCGACCTGCGCGGTCCCGTTACCCCTGACGCAGCCGCGCGCGCTGTGGTGGAGGCTGATTTGGTTGCTTTACCCTCCTGGTACGCAAGTGAGTGCCAGCCACTCGCGATCGTTCAAGCCATGAGTGCAGGTTGCAAGGTGATTGTCGCGGATACTCCAGCGATGCGCGCCACCCTTGGGTCGTATCCAGGTCGTTTGGTTGAGCCTGAGCCGAATGTGATTGCACTAGCGATTATGGATGAGGCCGCTTCTCCTGCGCTTGATCCAGCAGCGGCGGCTGAAGCGACTGCCCGATTTGATCCGCTGCGGTTCGACAGGCAAATGGCCGCAATTCTGACCACGGGAAAGCTGTGACTTTCTTTAAGAAATCTGACGTCGATGTCCGACAGTGCGTGGTGCGAGCACAAATAGTACACACTCGGCAGTGCGAAGCAATTCATGCATCCATGCAAAGGGATGTAGGGAGTTTTCCGGGTGCTCCCATCATCTTCCAAGGCAGGTTGCAGTCTCAATCTGGGTCGGCATGCGGACATGCGAACGGCACCACGATGGGATCGCGCCAAGGGTGCTTACCGAACCGCCAGCGAGGCGCACGATGAAAATCTCCGTCATTGCCGTCTGCTACAACTCCGAGGCGACAATCGCCCGCAGTGTGGAGTCGTTCCTAGCGCAAGATTACCCCGACCGCGAGCTGGTGGTGGTCGACGGCGCCTCGCGCGACCGGACGGTCGAGATCGTCCGATCCTACGACAGCCCGCTGATCCGCGTGGAAAGCGAGCCCGACAAAGGCATCTATGATGCCATCAACAAGGGGATAGGCCGCGCGCGGGGCGAAGTGATCGGGCTTCTGCATTCGAACGACCATTTCGCTGGCGACGGCGTGCTCGGCCGCATTGCTCGGGCCTTTGCTGAACCGATGCTGGATGCGGTCTTTGCCGACGTGACTTTCTTTGCGCCCGCACAACCTCTGCGGGTTGTGCGCCGCTATCGTTCGCATCGCTTCACACCGGCGATGCTGTCCTACTGCTGGATGCCGGCACATCCGACGCTCTACCTGCGCCGTCGCGTGTTCGACCGATTCGGCCTCTACCGGACGGACTTCCGTATCGCCAGCGACTTCGAGTTCGTCGCGCGCATCTTTAAGGACAATACGCTGCGCTACCTTTACTTCGACGAGGTATGGACACGTATGCAGACGGGCGGGGCAAGTACGGGCGGGCTTCACAGCAAATGGATTCTCAATACCGAAGTACTGCGGGCCTGCCGGGAACTCGGTATCCCCAGCAGCGGACTGCACCTCCTAGCGAAGTATCCGTTCAAGATTCTTGAATTGTTTCAGAGGTAAGAGTTGACATGGCAGCCAGTCCGGAAATCTGCATCGTGGGAGGCAGCGGCTTCATCGGCACTGCCGTCGCCCAGAGGCTTCAGCACGAGGGCCGTTCGTTCCGCATCTTCGATGTTCAGGACAGCGCGACTTTTCCGCAGCAGCGGATTGCGGCGGACATCCGTGACCTGCCCGGATTGCTTCGCGTCGTGCAAGGCGATGCCCTGATCCATCTTGCCGCCGTGCACCGTGACGATGTGAAACCGCGTTCGCTTTACGACGATGTCAATGTGGCGGGGACGCGGAATGTCTGTGCGGCCGCCACAGCCGCAGGAATCGACCGCATCGTCTTTGCAAGTTCCGTTGCTGTGTTCGGGTTTGCGCCCCCCGGCACAGATGAAACCGGAGCCCGCATACCCTTCAACGACTATGGCCGTACTAAGGCCGAAGGCGAGGATGTGCTGCGCGCCTGGCAGGCCGAGGCGCCAGACCGGCGAAGCCTGACGCTGGCGCGCCCCACGGTCGTCTTTGGCCCCGGCAACCGCGGCAATGTCTACAACCTGCTGCGCCAGATCGCGAGCGGGCGGTTCGTCATGATTGGTCCCGGAACCAACACCAAGTCGATAGCCTTCGTGGGCAATGTGGCGGACTTCTTGGTGCACAGCCTGTCGGCCGGACCGGGGGTGCACGTCTTCAACTACACGGACGGTCCGGACCTCACGATGAACGAGCTTGTGCGCATGGTTCGGCGCGAACTGCGCGGGCAGGACAACGTCGGTCCCCGCATACCCCTGGGCCTGGGCATCGCTATAGGTCGGTTGGCTGACGTTGTAGCCGCCATCACAGGTCGCCGATTGCCTGTCAGTTGGATCCGCGTGAAGAAGTTTGCGGCGACGACTTCCTTCGCATCAAGCCGCAAGGACGCTCTGGGGTTCCTCCCAGCGACCACGCTGGAACAAGCGTTGCGGTTGACACTGGACGCCGAGTTTGTGAACCCCGACCCGACGCGTCCGGTGTTCGTCACCGAGTGACGCTTTGCAGTTTCTGGACAGGCAGGTGTATTCTATGACCAAGACCGCCCTCATCACCGGCATCACGGGGCAGGACGGCTCCTATCTGGCCGAGTTCCTGCTCGCCAAGGGTTACGAGGTCCACGGCATCAAGCGCCGCGCCTCGCTGTTCAACACCCAGCGGATCGACCACATCTACGAAGACCCCCACAACCCGAACCCGCGGCTGAAGCTGCATTACGGCGATCTGACCGACACATCGAACCTGACGCGCATCCTGCACGAGGTTTCGCCGGACGAAGTCTATAACCTTGGCGCCCAGAGCCACGTCGCGGTCAGCTTCGAGGCGCCGGAATACACGGCAGATGTTGATGGCATCGGCGCGCTGCGGCTCCTGGAGGCGATCCGCTTCCTGGGACTGGAGAAGAAGACAAGGTTCTACCAGGCCTCGACCTCCGAGCTTTACGGGCTGGTGCAGGAGGTCCCGCAGCGCGAGACGACGCCGTTCCACCCGCGCAGCCCCTACGCAGTCGCCAAGCTCTATTCCTACTGGATCACGGTGAACTACCGCGAGGCCTACGGGATCTATGCCTGCAACGGCATCCTGTTCAATCATGAGAGCCCGCGCCGGGGCGAGACCTTCGTGACGCGCAAGATCACCCGCGGGCTGGCGAACATCGCTCAGGGGATGGAGGACTGCCTCTATATGGGCAACATCGAATCTTTGCGCGACTGGGGCCATGCGAAGGACTATGTCCGCATGCAGTGGTTGATGCTGCAGCAGGACGCGCCCGACGACTTCGTCATCGCCACGGGGTTTCAGTATTCGGTGCGCGAGTTCATCACCTGGTCCGCGCGCGAACTGGGCCTGACGCTCAGCTTCCAGGGCGAGGGGGTGGACGAGACCGCCACTGTCGTCGCGGTCGAGGGCGACAAGGCCCCGGCGGTCCAGCCCGGCCAGGTGGTGATGCGCATCGACCCGCGCTATTTCCGCCCCGCCGAGGTGGAGACGCTGCTGGGCGACCCGACCAAGGCGCGCGAGAAACTGGGCTGGACCCCACAGATCACAGCGCAGGAAATTTGCGCCGAGATGGTCGCTGAGGACCTTCGCGCGGCCCGGCGCCACCGGCTTCTGAAGGACCACGGGTTGGACGTGCCCGTGTCGCTGGAGGGCTGACCGCCATGGCGCCTCGCATCTACATCGCCGGACACCGCGGCATGGTCGGCGGCGCGATTCTGCGCCGCCTGCAGGCGCGCGGGGCCGGTGTCATCACCCGGACGCACGCCGAGCTTGACTTGACCGACCAGGCGGCGGTGCGCGCCTTTTTGCAGGCCGAACAACCGGATGTCGTGATCCTGGCGGCGGCGAAGGTGGGGGGCATTCATGCCAACAACACCTATCCGGCCGATTTCATCTACGAAAACCTGATGATCGAGTGCAACGTCATCCACCAGGCCTTCGCGGCCGGGGTGCGGCGGCTGCTGCAACTGGGGTCGAGCTGCATCTACCCCCGCGCAGTGCCGCAGCCGATGCGCGAGGATGCGCTGCTGACCGGCGTGCTCGAACCTACGAACGAGCCCTACGCGATCGCCAAGATCGCGGGCATCAAGCTCTGCGAAAGCTATAACCGCCAGCACGGAACCGACTACCGCTCGGTCATGCCAACGAACCTTTACGGGCCGGGCGACAACTTCCACCCGACGAACAGCCATGTCCTGCCCGCGCTGATCCGTCGGTTTCACGAGGCCGCGCAGGCGAGCGCGGCCGAGGTCACGATCTGGGGCACCGGCACCCCGCGGCGCGAGTTCCTGCATGTCGACGACGTGGCCGATGCAAGCCTGTTCGTGCTTGACCTACCGGCCGAGGTCTATGCGGCGAATACTCACCCGATGCTCAGCCACATCAACGTCGGCTCGGGCGAGGACATCTCGATCGCCGACCTCGCCCGGATGGTTGCCGAGGTGACAGGGTTTCGCGGGCAGTTGGTGTTCGACGCGACCAAGCCCGACGGCACCCTGAGGAAGCTGATGGACGTCGGCCGCCTAGATGCAATGGGCTGGCGCGCAAAGATCGGCCTGCGCGAGGGAATCGAGGGAGCGTATCGCTGGTATCTCGAGAATGCCGAGGTGCCGCGTATCTGAGAGAGGCCCCATGAGCATTTATCCTGTCATCCTCTGCGGCGGCTCCGGCACCCGGCTCTGGCCCCTGTCGCGGCAAAGCTACCCCAAGCAGCTCACGCGACTCATTGGGGATGAGAGCCTGTTGCAAGCCTCGGCCCGGCGCTGCGTGGCCCCGGGTTTCGCGGCACCCTTGATCGTCACGGGCGATCCCTTCCGCTTCATTGTGCTCGAGCAACTTGCAGCCGTCGAGATCGCGCCCGCCGCCGTGCTGATCGAGCCCGGAGTGCGCATAACCGCGCCCGCGATCCTCGCTGCCGCACTCACGCTTCTGGCCCGCGAACCGCAGGTAGCGATGCTGGTGCTGCCTTCGGACCACGTGATCCAGGATGCCGCGCTCTTCCGCGCGGCGGTCAAATCCGCGCTGCCCCGCGCCCGGGCCGGCGATCTCGTAACCTTCGGCATCCACCCCACCCGCCCCGAAACCAGCTATGGCTACCTGCGTCTGGCCGAGGGCGCCGGGACAGATTGCCCGCAGCCGCTCGCGGCCTCGCGGAAAAGCCCGACGTGGATCGAGCCGCAGCGATGATAGCCGACGGCCGCCACTTCTGGAGCGCTGGCATCTTCCTCTTCAACGCAAAGGAACCGGTTGCGGCCTTCAAGGCGCATGCGCCCGAGATCCTTGCCGCGACCCGGGCGGCGGTCGACGGTTCCCGCGCCGACCTCACCTTTACCCGCCTCGATGCGGCATCTTGGGGCAAGCTGCCAGACATCTCGATCGACTACGCAATCATGGAAAATGCACGGAACCTCGCCGTCACGCCCTATGCCGGGCACTGGTCCGACCTTGGCGGGTGGGAGGCGGTCTGGCAGGAAGGCGGTCCCGATCCATCTGGCAACGTTCTTTCCCAGGACGCTACCGCCATCGACTGCCACGATACGCTCCTGCGCTCCGAGGCCGAGGGGCCGCAGGTCATGGGCATCGGGCTTGAGGGCATCTTGGCGGTCGCCATGCCGGACGGCGTACTGATCGCCCGCAAAGAAAGCGCACAGCGCGTGAAGGAGGCGGTCGCTGCCCTGAAGGCCAAGGGCGTCAAGCAGGCAACAGCTTTCCAGCGCGACTTCCGCCCCTGGGGCTGGTACGAAAGCATCGCCCTCGGGCCGCGCTTTCAGGTCAAGCGCATCGTGGTACACCCCGGCGCCGCTCGGTCCCTGCAATCGCATGTGCACCGGTCGGAACACTGGATCGTCGTCGAAGGCACGGCAAAGGTCACGATTGACGGCGAGGTCCGTCTTCTCACCGAAAATCTGTCAGTCTACATCCCCGTCGGCGCGGTGCACCCCCTCGAGAACCCGGACAAGCTGCCGATAGTCTTGATCGAGGTGCAGACCGGGAGCTATCTTGGAGAGGATGACATCGTCAGATATGAGGATGTCTATGCCCGAAGCTGAGGCGCTCCGGATCCTGATGGTGGGGGCCTCGGGGCGCGTGGGGCGCATGGTGCTGTATCACTGGCAGCGCGACCCAGGCCCCACTAGGATAATCCCACAGTTTCGGAGCGCGCTCGAGGGCGGATTGACTTGGGATCCGATGACCGGTGCCCAACTCCTGCTGGATGCGGTCAGGCAGGGTGAGATTTTCCATGCAATGGTCATGCTGGCAGGCGTCACCCCGGGGTTGGGTCGGGATTTGGATCTCAACACCCGACTTGCGCAAGCCTGCCTCGATGCCGCTTCCCGTGCGCGCGTCCGGCGGGTTCTGCTGGCGTCCTCCTCTGCGGTCTATGGAGCAGGTGACGGAGCGGCATTTGACGAGCGAGCAGCCTGCCATCCAATCAATGCATATGGCGCGTCCAAGCTGACTATGGAGCGTGACTGCGCACGTTTTCGGCATGACGGCATGGATCTGTGCTATCTGCGCATTGGCAATGTCGCGGGGGCGGACGCGCTCTTGCAGAACATCGCCCGCGCCGACCCGAAAGAGGCGGTCGAGATCGACATTTTCGAGAATGGGCATGGGCCGATCCGATCTTATATCGGGGTCGAGACCATGACAAAGGTCTTGCAGACGCTCTGCCTGCACCCCCACGCACTGCCACCTGTCCTGAACCTTGCGGCCCCGTCGCCCGTGTCGATGGACGCGCTTGCCGATGCCGCCCGCCACCCCTGGACGCCGCGCGCACCATCCGAGAACGCCTGCCAGCACATAACGCTCAATTGCAGTGCGCTGGCCTCGATTCACGCTTTCACACCGTTGGATTCGGACACCGAAGACATGGTCCGGCAATGGAAAGCTACGCTCCCGTCATGACATTTTCGAAACGACTTCTGGACATCATTGGCAGCATTCTCCTGTTGATCCTGCTGGGTCCCATCCTCCTGATTATAGCGCTGACCATTCTGGTGCTGGATGGTCGGCCTGTGTTCTACATTGCCGAGCGGATGAAATCCCTGAGCGAGGGGTTCGCTCTGATCAAGTTTCGCACAATGAAGCCCGTCGATGGCGATAGCGGCGTCTCAGGCGGCGACAAGTCGGACAGGATCACGCGCACGGGGCCATTTCTGCGACGCACGCGGCTGGATGAATTGCCTCAGCTTTGGAACGTGCTGCGCGGGGATGTCAGCTTTATCGGTCCACGCCCTCCGCTACGCCAGTATGTTGAACGCTTTCCTGAGCTTTACGCGCAGGTGCTTAAGTCCCGCCCCGGTGTATCGGGCCTCGCCTCAATATATTTTCACTCCCATGAAGAACATCTTCTGGCCCGCAGTAACAGCCGCGAAGAGACCGACGCGATTTACATTCGGGCCTGCATTCCTCGCAAAGCTCGTCTTGACCTGATTTATCAGGTCAATCGCAATTTTTGTTTTGACATTGCCCTGATGTGCAAGACCGTCTTCAATCGTAAGATCCAATTCCGCCTCTTTTCTCGATCTTGCGGTGTCAGGCGGCGACTACGATGAAGATGTTCTGGAACGAGCGATCACCGGTTCGTATGCGAGCGGTGTCGTCGACGGTTCGCACTTCCGCCTCGCCATTTGCAGCCCACATGGCACGATAGCGGTTGTTGACCTTTCGCTGGATCACGGCTGGCCGGGCGCTCGTCCGGAAGCGTTGTTGGTCGGCTTCACCGGTCCTGTATATGCCGCGAGTACCGGCAGTTGATCAAGAGCGCGCCGGAACTTCATCTGGAGCTCGCGAGCAAGATCGCAAGCATTCGGCGCGGCGAGAATGTCGGCAAGATCTGACACACCAAGGCTCGGCGCTTCTCTGAAATTTCAAGGCAGCGAACGTGTCGATCCCGTCGGCCGTGGATACTTCCATTGAGACCGCTGGCGGACCTCGATTTAACTGAAAACGAGGCCGAGTTGCTCCGAGCTTGAATTCCATCTTCGATCTGCGAAGGTTCTTCGAAAAGACCACCTACCTTGACCAGACTGCGCTTCAACCACCCCTTACCCACCATGCGCCGATGCCGACTGCGGCGGTGACGGCGATCCAGAACAGCCGGTCGACTAGACGGAAGGTCACGCCTCGCCGGTCGCTGGTCTTCTCCAGATCAGTGACCCGTGTGGAAATGCCGTTCATCCGCGCGTCGCTGGCATCGAGACGCTTGAACAATGTGCTTGTGCGCTCTTCGATGCGCACCAGCACGATGAGCGCCTCGGCCATCTTGTCGAGTTTGGTCTCGATACGGTCGAGGCGATTTTCGTCAATGTCTGTCATCAGCGCTGCTCCAGTTTCTTGCGCAGCCCGATCAGGCCAAGGCCGAGCACGATCAGCGTGGCCGGCGTCGGAGCAGCGCCAGCGCCGTTCAGCATGGAGATGATTTCTCCGACCTGCCCGAGCGCTGTCGCGTCCGGTGCGATGATCTGACCGGCACCGGTGGCGAGCGAGGCGGCACCGGCCCACCATGTGAGGGACCGGGGAAGGACGTATTTCAGGATGGATTGCAGCATGGTCAGCCACCTGTGATCCAGTTCCAGAGTTGGGAGAGCGCCATGACGATGGCGCCGATGATTGCTGCAGCGAGGAGGCCGATCCGGTGGGCCTTGGACGTAGGCGTGTACGGTGTCGGTGCCGGCACCTCGTCGATGGTGGTTGCGTCCTCGACCACGGCCTTGGCGAATGCCTCGTGGGCGGCGTCGAGAATGGCGTCGTGCCTCACGTCGGTGACGCGCCGTTCCCAGCCCTTGCCGAATGTCGGCCAGGTCTTCAGCGTTCTCAGCCAGGCAAGCCGCGCGTCGCAGAGTCTTGCGATCAATTCGGTCGGATCGGCCGTCTTGACCGCCGCCAGCGTTGCCGGGCCGATACGACCGTCCTGTGCTACGCCAACGACGCGCTGCAGGAACCGTGCTGCTCGGGACGGTCCGGAGTTCACGGCCAGATCGAACACGGCGTAGTCCACGCCGGCTGGAAGCTCATTGGCATGAACAGCGGCCCAGTAGTGCTTGTAGTAGACGGTGGCGACCTGTTCGGCGGTGATGGCGCGCAGGTCGGCCTTGGTGCCGTTCGGCTTCACGTATCGGCGGAAGGTTGCGATCGTGACGCCCTTGTTGGTGGCGCCACCAGGGTCTTTGGGATGGTCGACATAGCCACCCTCATGTTTCAGGACGCGCGAAAGCGCCCGCTGGAAGTTGCTGTCCACGGGAAACCTCATTCAGTTGGTCAGGATTGGATGTTGGTTTGGCTGGGACGCCGGTGGGCCAGGATGGCAGGCCGGCAACCCCCGGACGGAATTAGTCGGCCAGCCAATACCGCCTTGCTGGCCCGATCGGCTTCGGTGCGGCCGTGCTTTAATCCGAAAACCACGGTGCACCCTCCACCCAGTGCACAGTGGTCAGGTCGGTGCGAGACCTCCCGCGCTCGCACCGACCGCCTTCGCCCAAGGGCGTTGGCGTTCGGTTACGCCCAGTGATGATCGTCAGCAAAATCGACCGGGATCGGGTCCGTCGCCTCAATGGCGTCGGAGCGTAGCCGAATGGCGGCAATCTGGTCCCAGATCGCCCTGCCGGCATCCCAGGCGGCGAGTTCGTCCGCGGACCAACTGGTGCGGCCCTTCTCGGCCAGGATCGCCGCCTGAGCGGTCAGGTTGCGCTGCTTCCATTCCGGGCAGATGGTCAGAATGCGGCGCATGGCCTCGGCCTTGACCGCTTCGATCTGCTCGACCCGCATTTGCTCTGCGGTCGGTGCTGGCGGGATTGGCACCACATACGCCGCCAGCGCGTAGCCGTCGTCGCTCTGCCAGCCGGCGTAGGCCGGCGACACCTGGCGGCCGTCGGGCAGGTCGAGCCAGCTGCCAGAGCGAACGCGGCGGATGTCTGCGCCGTTGTGCTTCAAGACAAGATCGGACATCGGTCTTCCTTTGTATCAGTGCTGGGGGATGACGATGCAGCGCAATGAGCGTTTCTATGGCGAAGGTGCTGTGCCACCAGCGTAAGCAACGGAAATATAATGCACTCGCATATTCCCGCCGACCGGCGTGTTAAAGAAAAACACACCTGCCCTGCCAGCGGCAGTAGGCCAAGCCGATGTAGCGGGCGTGTTTGTCGTAAAAGACCCGGGTTCACTCCCGCCGTATGCCCATATCTTGCGTCGTAGCTGACGCGTTGACTGGATGCGCAAACGCACCCAATAACGCGAACCCACGCTCCAGCTGAAAGAAGCTTGGCCGCCTTCTTGAGATGACGCATTTGAATATCGTCCCTGGCTATCCGCAGAGCTATTTCTGCCTATTCCAGCAGAAATAACCTGAAAGACACTAGAGCACTTCAAGGCTGCCGCAGCTTGCAGAACAAAACCAGACTGAGAAATTTTCGTGCCGTTGAATTCAATTAGCGCCAAAACCTCCTGATCGTCGGTAGAGACTGCATCACTTAGCAGCCACTGATACGCCATGTACGACATTGCGGCGTTGGCATCTTCAAGCTGCAAACATTTGCTGGAGATAATGCCGGAATTTACAATCGACAATGAAGCATGATCATCGCTCCTGAAAGTAGACCAATCATCCGCGTTCTGATGGTTCCCGAAGTCGGTTGAATACGCCACGCCTGGATTATTGATGATCAGCAAGGGCGAACTTGCGGATGGGACGTGCGGCATTGGGAATGTCATTGCAGAGCGACCACCTGCGCGTGAACAAAGCCGTTGACCCTGGTGATGAAGACCAGGAAGTCGTCGCCATTGACCGTGGTGAACGCATCGCCGCTGGTTTTGGAAAAGCCGGTCAGCGTGATCGCGCCGGCCGAGGCGTTGTTGGTGTACTGGACGACCATGGTGTAGTCGCCGGCCGCCGTCGGCGCGGCGAGGCTGTGCGCACCGCCGTTGATGGCGCGCCGAAAATTGCCACCGACAGGGGTCGGCGTGTAGGTGCCGCTCGACTTGGTGCCGTCGTCGACCGCGGTTGCGGTGAAGCCGCCGGTCAGGGCGCTGCCGGACAGCGCGACATAGAGCGTATCGAAGTACGCCTTGAGCGTCGCCTTCAGGTTGGCCCAGGACAGCTTCTTCAGCGCGTTCGAGGCGGCACTGTCGATCAGGCCGATCGTGTCGGCATCGACCGGCGTGGTCTTCGCCGTGGCGCCATGAATTGCGGCCCCGGTCGCGTCGGCGCTGGCGGAGACGCCGTCGAGCTTGAGCTTGTCGGCCGACGACAGGAAGCCGGCCACGGACGTCGTGGCAGCGGCGTGCAGTGTGCCCCCCGCGCGTGATCCGTGCCGGGTGTCGTCAAAGCCAGTGACCTCGACGATGACCTCCGTGCCGTCGTTCTTCTTCAGGTAGAGTGTTCCGTCGTGGGTGTTGACGGCAAGCTCGCCCAGTTCGAGATCGCCGACGACCGGTGCCCTGGCAGCCACGGACGAGCGTTTCAGCTTGATGCCCATCGGGGCTCCCCTTCAGTTGCCATGGTGCCGGGAGGTGAAGCGTCGGCGCGTCAGAACGTGCCGCCGTCGATGGTCACGCCGTCGATCGTGCCGCCGGTGATGGCGACAGCGCTGGCGGCCTGCGTTGCCATGGTGCCAAGACCGAGCGTGGTTCGGCCGGCAGTGGCATCCGCGTCATCGACGAGCGAGCGGCCAAAGGCGGTGAAGGTCGCGAGCGCGAAGATGTCGGTTCCGGTCGCATAGGGCAGACGGTCGGCCACGGTCGCGAGGCCGGCGAACGCGGTCAGCGTGGCATCGAGCGGCTGCGCGTCGGTGATGCCGTAACCGGAGAGCGTCGTCGGATTGGACCCAGCGGTGACACGCCCATAGGTGTCGACGGTCACGGACCGATAGGTCCCAGCGCTCACAGCCGTGGTGGCGAGGTCGATGCTGTCGGCATTGATCACGATCCGGCCGGTCGATGCCGTCCCGACATCGAGGGTGTTGCCGGTCCTGGTCAGACCGGCACCAGCGGTCACCTGCCCAGCGCCGCTGAACTGGACGAACGTCACGGACGTCGTGCCGAGCGTTCCGCCGGCATCCACGGTGCACAGGAAGCCCATGTCGGCGTTGACGGTGCCCTGCTCGACGAACAAATAGGCCGACACAAGCTCGTCCCAGATGTCCATGTCGGTCGCCCGGGACCACGCGCTGGCTGCCACGACATAGACGCCGTTCTGGTTGGCCGTGCTCTGGTCCTTGACCAGCACCCGGTCGCCAGCAACAAGCGACACCCCGTCGATGGTCATGGCGCCGGAGAGCGATGCGATGTTGGCGGTCGACGCCGCCTTGACCGACTGCTTCGGGTCGAGGCCCTGGACCGCCAGATCGACGTAGTTCTTGGTCGCGGCGTCCTGTGCGGATGTCGGATCGGCCAGGCCGGTGATCTTGCGGGCGTTGAACGCGACGTCAGCCGTCGGCTGCGCGAGCTGGTCGATGCGGGTAGCGCGAACGAAGGCCGTGGTGGCGATCTGGGTGGTGTTGGTGCCATTGGCCGGCGTCGGCGCCGCCGGTGTGCCGGTAAATGTCGGCGATGCCAGAGGCGCGCACGAGGTATCGGTCGGATGGACGTGATCGGCGCGCGCGAATTTGAGCGAACCGCCGATGGCAACCACCCCGTTCATCATCGGGTTCGACGCGGATGCCTGGCCAACCACGAAGGCGGTGGTGGCTACCTGCGTGGTGTTCGTGTCGGCGGCAGGGGTGGGTGCTGCCGGCGTGCCGGTGAAGGTGGGCGACGCAAGAGGTGCCTTGGCGTCGAGCGCGGTCTGCAATCCCGTCACGTCGGAGACGGCGTGGGAATGGGTCGCCGCCGCAAAGGCTGTGGTGTTCAAGGTCGCGGCAGTGCCAAGACCAAGCGTGGTGCGAGCAGCAGCCGCATCCGCGTCATCGAGAAGCGACAGGCCGAAACCAGTGGCCTGACTGTCGTCGAGCTTGTTGTCGAGCGCCGTCTGCAACCCGGTGACATCGGTGATGCCGTGGATGTGCGACGATGCCGCCTTGCCATCCAGCGCGGTCTGGAGACCGGTCACATCCGAGATCGCGTGGCTATGCGACGTGTTGGCCTTGGTGGCGAGACCGGTGTCGAACTGCGACTTGCGCACCAGGTCCGTCGCGCTGGATGCGTCCTGCGACGATTTTGGCACGATCGAGAAGGTCTTTGCACCGCCGATGGTCTGCGTGCTTGAAAGATCGACGAAGGAGCCGGAGCCGGCCACGGCTACGATCGTGGTGGCATTGCCGGAGCCGTCGTCGCCCTTGCCGATGTAGAGCGTGTTGTCGACCTCGTTGTGGGCAAGCTCGGCCGACTTCAGAGATGCCGGAGCGCCGACATTCCCGGAGGCGCGCCGCTTGATGCGGATGACGTTTGCCATGGGTGTTGCCTTTTCGGTTCAGAAGTTGCCGCCGTCGATGGTGATCCCGACATCGAGATTGCCGGGCGGGCCCTGCAATCCTTGAGGCCCCGGATTGCCGCTGGCTCCCTGAGGGCCGGGGGTTCCGAGGACCTTGACCGTGATCGGGGTCACAAGGGCGCGAACCCTGATTTGCCCGCAGGAGCGGATCGGACCCGTGTGTGTCGTGACCTCGATGCCTTGCGTCATGGCAACCCTCGCGTGACAGGCCGGATGACCGGGATCTCGAGGGTGAAGTTCAGGTGCTGGTGTGGTTGCAGATCGGTGCGCACGACGTCGAGGACGACGCTGCCAGCCACCAGGCCCGCGCTCGCCTCCGGCGCGATGACGATCTCGATCACCATGTCCGACCTGCGCACGAGGCCGCCATTCCCGGTGGTCAGCGTGGCAATCACCGTCGTGTCGCTGACCTTGGCTCGAAGCTGTGCTGCGAGCGTGCAGCCGTCCGGAAATGCCGGACTGTTCGCCTCGACCTGCAAACGATATTCATAGCCGGCGACGATCGCCGGACCTTCGCTGATCTCGACCGTCATGGTTTCGACCCTCACAGTCGCTCGCCGACTTCAGGCGGGCAGTGATCGACGCATCAGCCCGCAACGGGAACAGGCACCAGAATGGACGCGATTTCCGGACATCGTGGCGGCAGGCGTCGCCCGGCCTCGCGCATTTTTACGGAAAATTAACCTTGTGGGACCAACCGTCGTGGCGTGACGGCGATGGCGAACCAAATCGTCCGAGCCGTGCAACCAGGCAGGATGACCCATGTCATGACCGAGCCATGCCCGTCCCCTGTCCCATCCCGTCAAGTTGCAGTTTCCCGACCTGTTCGGCGCCCTGGCCGGTGCGACAATGTGGTTTCCATCGCGACCTATCTGGACAGGAACTGGACCAGGGATCGTGACGAGGACGGGCTTTTCGAGCCGGTCTATCTCGAACAGGCCTACAGAGGACTGGACACTGTCCGTTTCTGGCGCGCCGAAGTCAGCGCAGACCTGTTTGGCTGCTTCATCGTCGAGATCCTGTCGGGATCGATAGGCGGCAAGGGCCGGGTCGTGATCCGATCCTTTGCCTCCGTTGACGAGGCCGCCCTGGAGGTCGGACGCCTGTGCCACGAGGCAATGGCGAGAGGCTTCAGACCGCTGCACTGACCGTAACGATGACAGCGTCGGCGTGGGCACCGTCCCCGACATCAACCGTTCTGGGTACTTCCACCGTTCAGCCGTTTTCCGGCTGCTTCAACGACAGCTGCGAGACGAAGCCGCCGCCGCGACTGTATGTGTGGGTGACGCTGTCGATCCGGTAGGCACCATCGACGCCGGGCCTTGCGCCGACGATGATGCAGAGCCCGTCCGGGATCGCCTGTGTGTTGCCCTCGATGGTGACCGATCCGCCACCCTTGTCGCGTTTCGTGGTCGCCTTGTCGGAGGCATTCTGCTGGTTGGCCTCGTGCTCATCGGCGCGCGGTAGGCGGTCGGCATAAATGGCGTCAACGTGGAGGCCGGTTGCGTTCTCGACGGCCTTCCATTCCGCCTTCGTAGGATCGTACCAGCGGGTACGGATGGCGGAAAAGCGGGTGCGGCCCAGTTGCGGCGCAAGGTCCCATGCGTGCAGGTTGACGCCCCAGGTCGCGGTGACGGCGGCGGTGTAGCTGCTGTCGCGTTTCGACAGGATGGCTTGGCTGCCCTGGATCCGGAAATTGCCGCCGATCTCGCGCGCGAGCCGCTCCCCCAGATGGACAAAACTCTCGTCGCGCATGTCGACATAGGCACGCCGGATCGAGGCAAGCTCGGGGTCGACGTCGATGGCGGTGATGCCTGCAGCCTTTCCCGCGTCCGTGAGGACATCCTTGATCGTCTTGTTGTCGAAGTGTCGCTGCTGGCCCTGCTTGGGCGGCGCGGTGGTGTCGACGCCCTTGGCGGTGATGGTGAGCATGCGCCCTGCCCCACGACTGCCCGACGACTTCACCTCGTCGACCGTGCCCTCGAAGACGACACGCACACCCGCGCCGGCCCAGCCGAGCGCGATGGTCACCGGTGCTCCAATCTGGGGCAGGATGATCCGGCCATTGCTGTCGTCGATCGTCAGCGTGGCGGTATCGGCATGGGTGCCGACCTTGTCGGAGACCGAGAGGTTGGTCAGCACCGGCATCAGCGTCGAGGTGATGTTGGTCCCGGCCACGGAGATCGAGACGAGCGCGCGCTTCGACATGGCTTGAAGGTTCCTGCCAGATGGTCCCGGTCGCGTGCCTACCAGAGCCTGATCGGGTCGAGCACCTGGTGGTCCTGCGGGACGGGCGCCGGCATCTCGAACACGGTGCCGAGCGGCAGGATCGGCCCGAGATCGGCGAGACCCGGATTGGCATCGAGGATCGCCTCGACCAATCCCGGCATCGGCCGCTTGAAGCGGCGCCAGACGATCAGCGACACGGTGAACGCATCGCCCTCGACGGTGACGGTCTGCGTCATCGTGCTCATGCGAGTGCCGCCGACAGGATCGAGAAATAAGCGCCAGACGACGGTCCCTGACATCGCTGCACGGTGATCGTCACGTCGATGACGCGCCCGAGTCCCCTGGCGTCCAGATAGGACCACTTCTCGGAGACCTGGGTGATCACCACCCAGCCCATCAGCGAGCCATCGCCGCGCATCATGTACTGCGGCAGGCCCGACGCGCGGGCCTGGGCGAGCCGTTCCAGGTCGCCCATGCCGCCAAATTTTTGCGGGAACAGTCGTGCATTGATCGTCCAGCTTTCGGGGCCAGCGCCGATGAACTCCAGCGGCGGCATGGCGCCGAGGACCGGCTTCTCGGCAAAGCCGGCCTCATGGGCGTGCCCGAAGCCGGTGGCGTTGAGCGGCGCGATCTCGAAGCGTACGGGTCCGATCATCATCAGCATCACGCAAACCTCATGCCCGCATCGGCGTAGACGCCACGGAACATCTCCTGCACCTCGTCGTGAAGCGTGCGGCGCACCTGCGCCTCGATGATGCCAGCGTCGGCAGCACTCATGGCGTTGAAGGTAAAGCTCGGCGCCACCGTGATGGACGGGCCCGACGCACCAGTGCCTGTCGGATTGACATAGCCAGAGCGCGACGCGGTGATCAGCTCCGGCCCCTCTTCGCCGACCATGTAGTCGGAGCCGCGTGAGATCGGACCGCCGCGTGCGCGTGCATTGCGCGATCTGCGAGCAGGTGTAACGGACTTTGTCGCAGAAGCCGGATCAGAAAATGATCCCATGATGCCTTTGAACGGCGCGGTAAGCGCCGCCACCTTTTCATTGACCCATGCGATCAGTCTGTCGAAGACCGCCTTCATGCCGTCCCATAGAGCCTGGATGGCGTCCGCGCCGGCCTGGTAGAGGCCGGTGGCCAGGCTGCCGAACCCGCTCAGGATGCGGTTGGTCATGTCGGCGGTGCTTTGCGAGATGCGCGCCTTGTCTTCGTCGGTCAGAACCTCCTGGCTGAAGATGCCGGAGAATAGCACGCCGACTGCATCGACCACGCCACCAAGTGCGGTGCCGAGCAGGCCGAAGGCATCGCTTGCAGCGGTGAGCACTGGCTCCATGAATGCAAGCTTCTCGCCCAGCCAGTCGAAGACCGGCCGTAGCCTGTCGCCGATCGCGGATGCGACGCCGCCGATGATGGCCGAGATGCGATCCCAGTATTTCCAGGCCGCACCCACCGCCAGAACCGCGGCCGCGATCGCCAGCCAGAGCGGCGCCGAGATCGCGCCGATCGCACTGACTATGCCGGTGAGCACGGCTGTGAGGCCGGACGCACCGGGGATCGCCAGAACCATGCCGTGCAGGCCAGCCGCAAATGTCTGCCACCCGGTCATGTTGATCCCCTGCATGGCCGCCAGCGCGGACTGCAGACGGATCATCTCCGATGCGCCGCCCTTCAGACGCAGCAGGCTGCCGCCGACCGTGTTGATCGAGAACGAGAGTGTCGCGAGCACGCCGCCGCGCGCGGTCAGCGCGAGGAACTGCCCGGCATTGACCGCCGCTTTGAGCGCGATGAAGCCTGCCGTGATGCCCAACAGGGCCGCGGTGACACTCGGATGCCTGTCGACCAGATCGCCAAGCGTCTGGACCAGCGGCAGCAGTGCCGTGTTGATCTTGCCGATGGCGTCGAGAAGAGATGTGCCGACCCCGGTCTTCAGGTTGCTCATCGCCACTTCGAATGCCTTGGCCTTCTCTGCGCTCGTGTCCATCATGCGCGCGAAGTCGGCGTCGATGACGCCGCCCGCGCCCTCCGCCTTTTCGCGCAGCGCGACATAGTCCTGCATGCCGTTCAGGAGCGGGATCAGGCCTTTCTGCACCTGCGCATCGTTAAACAGCGTGCCGAGCTTCGACAGGTCGCCGTCGATGAACTGGCTGATGGACTTGAGTGCTGCCTCAAGCGGGCTGGCACCATTGGCGACGGCATCCTTGAGCACCTTGTTGATGTCGATGCCGGCCTTGGCAAACTTCGCCGCCGCATCGTTTGCGTTGATCTTCTGCAGCACGTTCATGAAGTTGGTGGCAGCCTCCGAGCTGTCACCGGCGCCGCGACGCACGATCTGCAATGCGGCAGCGATATCCGCCAGGCCGCCCATTCCCGACATGCCCTTGGCCGAGGCAAGAGCCGTGATCGATGGTAGGTACTGCGACATGTCCCGCAGCTCGAAGCCGCCATCCTTGCCTGCCTGCGCCATCACGTTCATCGCATAGCCAAGATCCTCGGCTGCGACGCCGAGGTTCGTCATGGCGGCAAAGCCGGCCTTCGACAGATCGAGAATGTCGGCCTTGGTCGCGGTGGCGGCCTTGCCGATGGCGGGCATCGCCTTTGTCGAACGCTCGACGTCGAGGCCCATGCCGACCAGGAAGTCCTGTGCTTTCACAATGTCTGCGGCGAACTGGTTGACGTCTGCACCGGTCTGACGCGCCGCCGTTCCGATGCTGTCCAGCTGCCCGGCAGACAGATCGCCCTTGGCGCCGAGTTCGGCCAGCGTGCTCTCGAACGCCTTGGCGCTTTCGATCGGCGCGGAAATGGCGGCACGCAGCGCGTAGAAGGTGCCGATGCTTTCGGCCATGCGGCCGCGCGAGCTTTCGAGCGCCCGGTTGTTGCGCGTGATCGCGGCGTCGACACGCTCCGACAGCGACAGCTGCTGCGCGTTCGTCTCGCGGATGGTCCGCGAGATGCCGGTCAGATTGCTGCCGATCCGCTTTGCGGCATCGGAGACATTGTCGACCAGCGAGACGATCAGCTGTGATGTCAGGCTGGCCATGATCGTTCA
Source organism: Mesorhizobium sp. (assembly GCA_051860465.1). Classification (GTDB taxonomy): domain Bacteria; phylum Pseudomonadota; class Alphaproteobacteria; order Rhizobiales; family Rhizobiaceae; genus Aquibium. The sequence goes on along the minus strand of JBHYDY010000043.1, from coordinate 17,603 downwards.
CTCCACCTGTCGGTCGCGAGGCTTCCGTCCGGCGCGTTCCTGGACGTCAATCACCGTCTGGTACCGCTGAGGCGGCGGGCCTCCTCATGCCAGAGCAGCAACTCGGCCCAGTCCATGTCGTCGAAGGCGGGGAGCGGCGTGGCGAGCACATGCGCCACGTCGGCGACTAGGCCGCGCCACTGGCTGGTGCTGCCCCCGCCTGCATGAAACCCGCGACCGCCTCCGAGACCGCGGCGAAGTCCGCTGCCCCCATCTCCTCGACGGCCTCGACCGGAATGCCGGTCAGAAGGGCTGCCATGACGATGCCCTTGTCGAACTCGGAGGCATCCTTGCCAGCCTCTGCATCGATGGCGCGCAGATCGCGCACCTTCGGGCTGCGCACGGTAATTTCCGCGATCGCCGAGCCGCCATGCTCGATGGGCTCGCGCAGCCTGATCGTGATGGTCCTTGCCATGATGTGTTCCTCCTCAGCCGGTGGTCGGAATGCGCAGGATGCGCCGCTCGTCGTCATTCTGGGACATACCGTCGAGCCGCCAGTCGGTGGAATAGAAATCCCAGTAGAGTTTTTCGCGATCGGCAAACCAGAGCTCGTAGTGCATCACCTCGTTGATGGCGTAGCCGTGGCCCATCATCTCGCCGCGCTGAAACGTGTCAGCCTCGACCTTGCCGAGCCTGCCTTCCATGATCGCCTTGGCCTCGTGGGCGACGCCGGTGCGCTTGTCGCGCACCACGCCATAGGCGGTGAAGACGCTGGCCCGGCTGGCGCCGAGGCCAAACCTGGTCAGGAGGTCGGGATCCCAGCCGGCGAGCTTGAAGGTCGGCTCCAGCTTCTGGATGCCGACGGCGACCTCGATCTGCACGCGCGAGCCGCCGGCATGGTGGTCCTGGTACATCTCCTGCAAGGCAGGCAACTGCAACTCCGTCAGCGTCAGGTGCTTTGAGGCCGTTGGATCGTGATCGCCGCAAAACAGGTTCGCGGCTTCCATGATGTAGATCGTGCTCATGCGAGCCTCTCCATGTCGATGTTGACGATCAACCGGTCACCGCGCCGACCTGCGAGATGAGATCGCCGAGGAGTGCGTCGAGCGCGGGGCGGTAGCGGGAGGACTGGATGCCGAGATAGCGCAGGACCGGTGCTTCCTCGGCAGCGAAGCTGACCGTAAAGCGGCCAAGCCGCAGTTCCTCCGGCGAATTCTGGTCGCGGGTGAACTTCACCTCGAAGCCCAGGATGTCGTTGTCGGCCTTCAGGTCGCGCAGCGCCATGACCATGGTGTTCTGCACCGCCTGGATGGTCTGGCCGGTCAGGTTGAACCGGCCGAGATAGAACCGCAGGGTCCTCAAGAGCATCAGGTGGATATAGTCGCGACCGCGCGTGACGTTGTAGAAGCGCCAGAGATCGTCCTCGCCGGCATTGTCGGTGCCGACGAAGACATAACCGCCAGAGGCAATGGCGGTCTCCACACCGAGTTCGCCGCGCAACAGCACGCCGATGTTGTTCGACAGCAGCGTCTGGCCCTCGGTGGCGCCATCGGTCAGCGAAAAGCTGATCGGCCGCGACGGGCCGACAATCCCCTGCACGGCCTGGTTCGCCCAGCTGTGGAATGGCCGTCCCTGCTTCTCGTGATCGCGGCGCACGCCAATACCGATTACTGCCGGCGACAGCGGCACGACGGTCGCAACACCGCCGACCAGCATCTTGACCGCGGGATCGACCGGGATCAGGCGGTCCGAGTTCAGCGTCTCGCGCCAGTTGACCGCGTCTTGACGAGTGGTTGCCGGGCCGTCGACGACGGCATGGGCGAGCAGCTTGGCGCAGACGGCGGGCAGTACCGCGCAGACCGGATTGGCGAGGTCGGCAATGGCCGCCGTGCCAGCACCGTTGGTGCCGCCGCCGCCATCCAGCGCGACAGTCGGTGCCGTCTCGTAGCCGCTGCCTGGATTGGTGATGATGAAGCCGGTGATCGCACCGTCCCCCACCGTGGCCGTCGCCGTGGCACCGGAGCCGCCGCCGCCGTTGATCGTGACCGTTGGAGCGGTGGTATAGCCGGAGCCTGCATTCGCCACCGCGATGCCTGTGACCCCGGTGTCGCGCTGGCTGGTATGCCCGGGCGCGCAGACCAGGCGCGGGATGACGCCGAGCAGCGGACCGGCTTCCAGGAAGGCGTTCACGCCGGTGGAGACGCCATCGCCGACGATGTTGGTGATGGTCTCGTCGACATCGGCGCCCTCGGCGACGCGCACCACGACGACCTTGGCAGCGACCTGGAACTCGCCGAGCTGGTTGTTGATCAGCACGATGGCGTCCTTGAGTGTTCCCGACGCGCCGAGCGACGCCAGCATCGCGGCGTCGTCGGAATAGAGGAACACCGGCGTGTCGACCGGAAAGGTCTCCGCGTCTGCATCCGGCGCCGTGCCGATGATGCCGACGACCGCCATGTCGCTGTAGACGGCGGGGCGCGGCTCGTTGTCGATGCGCGTGATGGAAATGCCGAAGGTCGGATCGGACATGTGCGTGTCTCCTCAACAGTGAGCCCCAGCCGCCCCGGAGAGGCCCGCGGGGCGCCGTGATGGGCTGGGTGATGGATTGTGGGAGGGGTGCGCCTCAGTATGCGCCGCCGTCGGTGATGGCGTTGATCTGCGTTTGCAGGCTGGTCAGCGTCGTCTGGAGGTTGGAGATCTGACCGATGCCGTGGCCGTGGTTGCTGTCTGCCTTGCCAGCAAGGGAGGTCGTCAGGTTCGGGATGTCGCCAATGCCGAGCGCAACCACGCCGGTCTGACCGTTGACAGAGGCGACCGGACCCGCCGCCAGGACCGCCTCTGCTGTCGCAGCTGCAGCGGCAGCGTCCTGTGCGGCCTGCTGTGCCAGAACCAGCGTCGCCGTGACGTTGGTGGCCGCCTCGATGATCGTCTTCGCCAGCCCGGCGCTCGCTGAGATCACCCAGTCGTCGTGCTGGGCAGCGCCGATGTTGCCGCTGATCGCCGCGACCTTGAACGCCAGCGCGCCGGTCTCGCGGCTGTAGGCATGCACCTCAAGGAGCGCCCAATCGTCGATCGTCCCCTCCGCCGCCCCCTCGGCGTTGCGCGAGAGGATCACGTAGGGCGTTGGCGCGAAGAGCGCCCGCGCGGCCATGTCGTCGATGACGATGGTGGTCTCAAGCCCAACCGAGACGGTCAGCGGCGACGCGGACGTCGCCACCAGGAACCCGCTCTCGGCCGCGGCGCTGACCTGCGCGAGTGCCGGGCCCAGAACCTCGTTCACTCGGGTCAGCCCCAGCATCACGAGGTTGTCGGACGCCGTCGTGATCGTCGTGATCTGCCCGGCCAGCTCGTTCAGGCTCTCGACGATCAGCCGATAGCGGCGATTGAAGAAGTCCCGATCGAGGTCCTGGCTGTCACGGACCCGAAGGTCCTCGAACCGCACCACCATGGCATCACTCCATCCGGATCGGGCTCGCCGACGCGATCGCCTCGGGGTGCTCGGCCTTCAGCGCATCGTAGACCGACGCCTTGACGGTGTAGCGCGCACCCGGTCGAAAGCGCGCGGCGGCGAATTCGATGTGCCGGTTCACCGTGATCCTGTAGTGCGAGGGTGTTTTTGCCATCACGGCGTCTCCTTCATGGCATCGGATCAGCGTGGATTGGGCCAGATCAGGACTGGGCGAACTCGATCAGCTCGGCGACATGAAAGGTGCTCGCCGCAGAAACGGTCGAACCGACGATCTTCACCGCATAGGTGGTGACGCTGGTGACGTTGAAGATCGAGGTCCGGCGGATGGTGCCATCGGTCATAACCACGTCCTCGACCACGTCCGCGGTCTCGATGCCATCCAGTGCCACGCCGGTGAGAAGCGATACCGTGCAGTCGTGATCTGCCTCGTCGAACGCCTGCAGGTCTGTCACGACCTTGACGCTTGTCGTTGCGGAGCCCAGCGTTCGCGTCTTGCCGACCCAGGTGAAGGCGGTCTTGGTCCGGCTGACGATCGCCTGCGATCCCGTCAGCCCGAGGCCCGGCATCAGGTCGGTGGTACCGGTCAGCGTCACGCGCAGCGGCAGGATCGCCGGTAGCCCGGTCAGGTTCGGCCCGTTCGGCGCCCCGTCGAGCGGCACCCATGCGCCGTTCACCTGCACCTCGAAGTCGGTGCGACAGGCGGGCGGCGTGATCGCCTCGTTCAGGATGTCGATGTCGAGAATGCCACCGGCAAGCTGCAGCGCCGTCATCTCGATCGACACGCGGGTGCGCTCGAACTTCGCGAAGTAGAGCCGCATCTTCAGGTCGTCGACGAGGTTGCCGGCAAAGAAGGCCCCGTCCGTCGAGACGAAGAACGTGCCCTGCACCACGCCATTGTCGGTGTTGGTCATCGCGACATAATGGTCGCCGGTCGTGATCGCGACGATCGCGTAGCGGCGGCCCGCCACCAGGTAGGTCGGCGCGATCGCCACCTTCGTCTCGATCAGCGAAGGCAGGCCCGCACCGCCCGAATTGGCCCCGACCTGAATGTCGGCCAAAGGGACCGTGGTGCGCGCAAGCACCCGGTTAAGGTTCGGCATGCCGAACCCGGTCTCGCAGACCATCAGTGTCACATCGCCTGAGGCCGCCTTGCGCGAGAAGAACAGGCCGACCTGCGAGAGCCAACCATCCTGGCTGTTCAGAAACGTCTGCGCGACCTGCTGGCCGTTGATCGTCGCGGTCGACGCCACACGATCCCAATAGGGCTCGACATAGACGTCAATCCAGAACTGGGTCAGCCGCACCCAGTGCACATTGCCGTTCGGGATGCGCTGGCCGTTCGGCATGGTGTCGGGCAACCCATTGGTGACCTGCCAGGTCTCGCCGTCGCGCTGGAACACGCCCAAAACCATGTCGAACTGACCCTGCCGCCACCAGGTCGAGTTGGTGCAGACGGTGCGCGTCGAGCCGAAGCGGCGCCGTTCGCGGGTTCGGGTCAGCTGCCGGACCTCGGTGGTCTCGAAAGTGTACTGCGCCATCCGGGTCTCGCCGGTGTAGCCGGTGAGATCCATGCGCAGGCCATGGGAAAACTTCGGCAGGACGAAGCCGGAATTATTCTGGATGAAGACGTTATTGGGATTGAGGAGCGCCAGCGGCGCGGTCTGGGTTCCGGCGATGGCAAAGCGGATGCCCTCGCCCACCACCGCGTGGTAGCTCGCATGATCGAGGTTGGTGCCCTCCTCGTTCAGAAAATGGTCGGTGCCATAATAGATGTAGGCGCCCGGCTCAAAGACCCGCTGGCGCAGCTCGTCGAGCTGCTGCGTCAGATCGACGATCTCGTTCTTCAGCGCAACAGCCATGAAGCGGTCGGCAAGTGCGGAGAGGTCGGTGCGCAGCGTGTCGACCTGACCGCTGATCTGGCCGCGCCAGTTCTCCAGCGCTGTTGCGCGGTTTGCCACTGCGCGAAGGTTCGGGAGCTGCGTCGGCGCCCACTGCTCGATGCCGACAACGCCGGTGGTGTCGAGCAGCAGGTACGCGATGACCGTCACATTGGCGTCCGTCGTCGGATAGCTCGGGTCCGGACCCTCGACGCCCGCGACCGTCGAGACCTCGGCACGGCGCAGGTTCTCCATCGCCACCGACTGCGGCTCGGTCGTACCAGCCTCCGCATCGATCAGGAAGTCGCGCGGCTGCACGTCGGTGTCGACCGACTGGCCGAAGGTGACGATCGCCACGCGACGCCGCGTCAGGAAGGGCAGCGCGTTGAAGAGGTCGATCACCACGTTCTCGTTACGGTCATGGACCTCGCCATTGGCGTAGAGGCGGCCAGCCGACAGCGTCACCTCGGTTGCTCCGGTCTTGGTGACCGCAAACCCGACATAGCCCCGGCCCGGCTCGACGGCGTCCCTGACGATGTGGTCGAGCGACGTGCGCGCGAACTCCTGCGTGCTGTTCAGATCGCCCGACTGGAGCTCCTGCCGGTCTCGATAGATGACGATGCGTTCCATGTTCAGACCTCGATGTATCCGCCGACGGCAGCCTGGCCGACTTTCTGGCGATCGCCGGCACGGATGGCGCGATGGGTTTTGGTGTCGATCAGGATCTTGTCGCGCAGCGACTTGGTGATCCGAACCGCGTGTCGCGCGTCGGCGATCGGCTGCTTGGTCGTCGAGATGACAAAACCCTGCACGAACCGCCCGGTGACGCGCCACGGCCGCAGGCCAGGCAGCCGGATGCTGGCCTCGGCATGGTAGGCCGGCATGCCGAGACGGGTGTTCCCGAGATGCATCGACCTGCGCCGCTCGATCGGGATGCGATCGGGGTCATGAATGTGCCAGCGCTCGAAGAGATGCCGCCAGGCAATGGTGGGCGGAAGGAACCCGCCCGCGATCCGACTTCCGCCACCAGCATGGACCGCACCCTTCTGGCCCGCGTGAACCTCGGCGATGAACCGAGGCCGCACGTCGATCATCTGGGCCTGCGGCCAGACCGTTGTGTAGGTCTCGCGCCCGAGACGGAACACGTAGCTGGCATCGCGGGGGATGCGGATCATCCTTTGCGCCACGCCCTGATCATCGACGAGGAAGCCGCGCGGGCGCGGCGGTGCATCGAGGTGGATCGCCCTGGTGGCCTTTGGGCCGAGGATCACCTCGTCGAACTCCTTGGCGCCAACCAGGCCGACGGTCTCCAGCTTCACCTCCCGGAGCGTCACCGTCGTCTCCACGCCGCGGTCCCACAGCTTCGCTGTCCGCGTGTAGCGGGTCGCGTGGCTGCTGATCTGGCGGATCGGTCCGAGCAGCGTCTCACCGAGCATTCGCTTCACGGACAGGAAGCAGCCGAAGGGTCCCGTCCGGCCACGAGCGACAAAGGGATAGACGCGCAGCTGAGGAAACAGCGCGAGGTACGCCTCGCGTTCGCCTTGCGTGAAGGCAGGCGACAGGTGGGTTTTTGCGGGCGGGACGATGAAGCGACGCAGATCGCCGCCCATGATCTTGACCGCCTCGGCGATCGCGGTGGCCGTCCCCTTTCGCGCATGCATTCGGAGCGAGCGCGCCAGCATCAGCCGGTGTTTGTCCTCCGGCCAGTCCTTCTCCCAGAAATCGACCGAGAACCCCCATGCGACCCATGGCAAGAATGGTGCCGGCGCCTCGTAGGGCCGCACCAGCTTGGGAAGATCGAGCGGCAGGTCGGCGATGCGCGCGCCGGTCAGATCCGCCGCTTCCTCGAATGCCGTGCGATTGGCCGGAAGAAGCGTCTCGCGGGTCATGGGTCAGTCCTGACTTACAGAACGGGCTGGCCGCCCAAAAAGAATGCAGGTCGACAACAAGTCGGTCCTCATTGGGCCCGAGAGAGCCTATTGGTCCCGCGTCGTCTGGACGGTCACGGTCAGCGCGGTGAGCGCGTAGACCTGTTTGTCGTCCAGGACCACGTCCTCAGCCGGCGCGAGCAGCTCGACCGAATGGACGCCCTCCTGATGCAGCCGGGCGAAGATCGCCGAGCGTCGCAGGTTCATGCCCAGCATCCGATTGCGCTCGACCCATGCGGCGAGTGCTGTCAGCGCGCGGGTCTGCACCAGTGTCCCGTCCGGACCGGGATAAAGCGTCAGCCGGGCGTCGATGGTGACAGCCACCACCTGCGGGCCGAGCACCTGCACGACATCTGTCAGCGGCCGGACCGCGTCGTCGCGAAGCGCGATCAGTACGGATTGCAGCTCGCCTGCCGTGGGCACAGGATCGGCGCCCTCTTTCAACATTGTCACCCTTACGGTGCCAGGCGCCGTCATGATCGCGCTCACATCGCGCGCCCACGGCGCCACCGTCAGCGCGTGATACTGATAGGCACCCTCGGGGCCGGCGACCGAGAATGCCTCGGGCGCAAGCTGGATGCGGCGGCGGAACCGGTCGTTCGTCTCACCCTCCTGCCGCGCAGTCGCAAACAGCGCGCCGAGATGGTCGAGGTTCGAGTTGTAACTCGACGCCAGCAGGACCGCTCGGGCGCTGTCATTGATACGGGCCCGCAGCAGAAGTTCGCGATAGGCAAAGACCTCGATCAGCTTGCGCGCCGGCTCACTCTCCAGGTCGATCACCCCAACGATGGCGGGAAAGCGCGCGACCAGGTCGTCGCGCATGTCGGTGACAATGGTTTCGTAATCCAGCGTCTCGATGATGTCGGGCGGCGTCATGGCCGACAGGTCGATGGCGGTGAACCGGCTCATGTGCTCTGCCTCTGCTCGATCAGGATGCCGTCCGGGTTGGCGTAGGCATCAACCCGCCTCGCGCCGACGGCGGTCAGATCGCCGAACACGGCACGCGGGCGGTACTCGCCGTCGAGGAAGAAGTGCAGCCGGCCCTCGCGCGTCACCTTGACGATCTCAATCCGCGTCACCCGGTAGCGCGGCTCCCACTGCTCGATCGCCGAGGTGACCGCGACAAAGAAAGGCGTGACGTCCTTTGGCGTGATGTTCTGGCCGAGCAGGTTCGGCACGAAGGAGCCGTACCATTCCCGCATGATCCGCGTGCCGAACTGGGTGAAGAAGATGTCGCGCAGGCTCAGCTCGACATGGTCCCAGCCGGTGATCGTCCCGCCGGTTGCAGCGTCAATGCCGATCGAGGGATTTTGCAGCGTCGCCATGGGTCAAGGCCTCCGCCTTGGTCGTTACTTGGACGCGTCGCTGGCCACGGTGTCGACCTCCGTATGCGTTGCGGCTGCCGAAGGGGCGTCAACTGGCGAAGCAGCGGCAGCCTTCCTGGCCTTGGGCTGGGTGCGTGCCTTGGGCGCCTCTCTGGCGCCTTGCGTGACAGTTTCGGGCTTGGGCAGGTCGACACTGACCAGCGTCCCAAGACGCACCTCGTGTTCGGCCTGCTTCCCGGTCAGGGTGAGAACCGTTCCGACGCCGGTGTTGGTCTGGCCGGCGACGAAACGCCCGGCGCGTTCGGTGATCGCATAGCGTGGCATGGGTCTTCCTTTGGGACGGTCTCTGCTTGATTTGGCGTGTCAGACCGGCTTTGAACTGCGCTGGTCACGGGGGACGATCATGTCATCGCAAAGCGACATCTACGAACGCCTGAAAAAGGTGGAAGCGCTGTTCGCCAGGGCCGGGACGGCCGGCGAAGCAGCAGCGGCCGCCGCCGCGATCGAGCGCCTTAAAGCGCAAATCGGCAACAGGCCTAAACGCAACGAAGAGCCATTGGTCGAACTTCAGTATTCGTTGCCGGACGCATGGGCCGTGCGGCTGTTTTTCGCCGTCTGCCGCAAACACGGCATCACGCCCTACCGATACTCGCGGCAACGCTACACCACGGTTGTCGTCAAGGTCCAAAGCTCCCAGTTTCTGACTGTGGTGTTTGCGGAGTTTCAATTGCTGCATCGCGAAATGATGGGCTACTTCAACGAGACGGCCGAGCACCTGATCCGGAATGTGATGAAATCCGATGGCAACGAACAGGATTGACGGCAGCGCTCAGAAATTCGTTGAAACAGGCAGTTTGGAATATGCACTGCGGGCTGTATCGAAGGCTTGTATCGCAATCGAGAACGGCATACGTCGATCTTGAAGGTGGAATTGGTGGCATTGGCAGACACAAGGAACCGAGGGCCCGCGACTTCGATCGTGCTTGGGCAAAGTTCTGCCGTCCGCACCGAAACGCCTGATAGGGCCGGTAGCTCAATGGTCAGAGCCGGCGGCTCATAACCGCTTGGTTGGGGGTTCGAGTCCCTCCCGGCCCACCATTTTTTTCCCACACTCGCGATCGCGCTGGTCGTCGAACCGTTGAATGTGATGCTTGCAAGGAAACAGCAACGCGGCGAACTGAACGGCTGACTCCGGGCGCAGCGACGCCTATGTGTCAGACATGGCCTGGACGGTGCAAAAACTGATCGACGATCGCATGACGCTGCACGCGTCTTGCAACGCTTGCCATCACAACCGCCAGCTTGACCTCACCGTGCTGCGCGAGCGCCTAGGTCCCGACGCGCCCGCCATGGCGCCCGACCTGATCCCCCGCCTGCGCTGCGATGGTTGCGGCGGCCGGGACGTGTCGCTGACATATTCCCCGAACACGACGCCGAGCGGCGATATCGGCGCGAGCTACCGTCGGGCAAAGGACGGGCGATGATTCTTGATGGCCAGCTTCTCAGTTCGCCGGCACGTCGGTCGTGCCTCCGCCCGGCGTCACGCCGCCGTGGATGTGGCTCGAGCCGATGTTCCGGCCGTCGTGGCGGATCGTGCCGCCGGTGATCTCGATGCCGGAGCCGGTGATTTCGAACGAAACGCCGCCAACGTCGATGGTCACCAGATCATCGGCCAGCGTCAGCGTGACGTTGCCGTAGGTGATGACGTTTTGGTCCGCAGCACTCGACGGTGACGGGTTCTTGTTGGAGAAGGCGAGCGGCACCGCCACGGCCTGCTGCCAATCGCCGCCGGGTGCAAGCAGCGTCAGTTGCTGGCCCACCGTCGGCGGGATGTGCGCTTTCAGCGCGCCCGCGACCTGCGAGTACGGCACCCATGGCGACAGGAACCGGCCGCCTGCGGTGCTTTCGCCGAGATCGAGCCGGGCGCGGCCCTTTGCCGGGTCCACCTCGGCCACCGTGCCATGCCGGATCGTGCCGGCATAGCGGCGCTCCAGTTCGGCTATTCGGGCGGCGAGTTCGACGATCTCACGCATGGTCGGCCACCGTGAAGGGATCGCCCGCGTCCGGATCGAGGATGATGCTGGTCAGTTCGACCGGATCACCGTCCTCGTCCAGTACCTCGCCAATCCCGAGAGCCGCAGCCTCGCCAAGCGTGATGCCCAGACTGTTGGCGGCACGCTGCCAGTCGGAGGCCGGCTCGCCCTCGATCTCGGCGCGCAGCATGTTTGCGACCGGAACAAGCACATCGTCAGTCGACATCACGGTGAGAACGTCGTCCCAGGTGGTGCCGGGCTGGATGTCTGCGCCAGCCACGGGCGGTTCGATCAGATCGCAGGTGATGACGATCTGGCGGGCGGCAAAGCGCACGCCGTTCTCGGCCGACGCCCCGCGCCGCGACAGCCGCTTGCTGATCCGTGGCACCAGCTTCATCCAGACCCGCGACCAGTCGGTGCGTTCCCGCGTCAGCGCGGCAACGACCTGGTGCTCGATCATGTCGAGCACCAGCTCCATGCCCTCGTCGGTGTGTGGAATGGCGATGGTCGTGGCATTGCCGTCACCATCCGTCGCCGGAATCTCGACCCGCGCGGCGATGGCCGCCTCGATCACCAGGTCGCAATGGGCATCGCCATAGGTCAGGTCCCTGCCCGTGATGTCGGCCTCGTGATCGTCGGTCATGACGACCAGGATCGGCTGGCGGGTCTCTGCAATGGTCTGGTCGATCGGATCGATGGCGCTGTCGAAGACGCGGTCGCCGGCAAGTGTCGCACCCTTCAGGGCACGCGCGGCTGCAATCCGCATGGCAAGACGGGCCAGACTCATGACGCAACATCCTTCCCGAAGAGAAGAAGGTTGAGATCGCCGCGGTCGGATGACTCCATCCGGGTGATCCGCATGGCAAGTCGCGCAAGGCTCACGACGGCTGATCCTCGCGCACCAGGATGAAGTTCAGATCGCCGCGATCGGATGGCTCCACCCGGGCGATCGTAAAGACCGGGCACTCCTCGCGGCCGATCAAAATGATCGTGTCGCCTTTCACGGGACGCGCCGAGAGTGTTGCTGCCGTATCGGCGGCGATCCAGAACGCGGCCGTCAGCGTGGCAAGCCTTGTCGTACCGGCAAAGTCGCCCGAACTGGCAGACCCCTTGAGCGAATTCTCGGCGGGGCCGGCCGAGAAGATGCCAGTCACCGCCTGTTGATGGCGGTCCTCGTCGGCTGCTCGCTCCGCATATTGCGAAGACACGCGAGGTCGAAGGACCGCCCGCTCGCCAAATGCCTGCACCGTTGCAGCCGACAACGAAGCATCGAAGGCGTCGAACGGCGAGGTCATGGTCGTATCTCGGTTTGGAAACTCTCCCGCTTGATGCGGGTGTCGCATGCCGCCATCGGCTCCTGTATGCTTTTGGCAGGAGGACAGACCCGATGGCTTACGACGACCAGGTCACGCAACGCCTCGCGGCGATTCATCGACGGCTGGAACAGATTGCGAGAGAAGAATCACAGCCCAACTTGCTGGGCGGCGAAGAGGCGCGCCATGTCTATGCTGTCCAAAGAGACATGCTGATCGCCGAGACCGAATCATTGCTGGATCGATGGGAGAAGCTCCGGGACGCCCACCGGTCCTGATCGGTATTGCCGGCTGCCTCATGCACATCATGCGTCAGCCCGGACAGCAAACGAAGAGCCCACCCGTGATCAAGTGCGCTTGCCGGGGATCAGCACCCGCGGCCGGGTGCAGTACTGGAGCGCGTTCATCTGGAACTCCAGGTTCACGCCCTTGCCGTTCTGCATCTCCCACTGCTTGCCAGAAAGCCGCTGGCCGGGCGTGTTGACCGTCTCGATATAGTCGGCCGGACCATAGACCGTGCGAAACAGGCCGGGCACGCCGAGCGGGAACAGATGGCACTTGTCGGTGGCGATGCCGACATTGTTGCCGCCGCGGTAGTTGGCCCAGGTGATGCCGCCGAAGTCGAAGGTGCCGTAGATGCCCGAGGATCCGGTGCTGATATAGGCGGCGCGCAGATTGGCGGCCTCGGCATAGCCCTTGTAGGTCTCGCGCACCTCCTTGTGGGCGACGAGATCGTCGAAGAAGGCATCGCCGCAGAACGCCAGGATGCCGGAATAGGGCAACCCGTCGAGAATGCCCGCCATCTGCCGCACAACGCCGGCGCATTTCTTGCGCAAGGCGCCCTCGGCTGGATTGGCATTGTCGAGGTCGAAGTCGATCTCGGCCTGCTGGCTTTCGCCGAACTCGGAGAAATAGTCGAACAGGACCGAGCCGTCGGCATCGAGCAGCTGGCCGGTCTTGAGGATGTTGAGGCGGTGATACTCCTCGGTCAGCGCGAAGAACTGCGAGGCTTCCGCCGCCCGGTCGGCGATCTTGGCCTGCAGGCGCTCGACCGCGATCTCTTGGCCGAAGGCGCGAACCTGCTGCACCTCGTCGGCATAGATGGCGTCGTCGACCTGGAAGTGCGGCACTTTCAGCATGCGCACGGCGCGCTTGGACTTGTCAAAAGTCTGGCCCGGTCCGCCGCGGGGACTTGCCGCGACCAGCATGCGGTTTTGCTGCTTGTCCTTCTCGATGGCGATGTCGAGCGTGTCGATGCTGGTCACCTGGAACAGCCCCATCTGGCCAATGCGCGAGGGGGTGTACTTGATCTCGCGCAGCGCGTCGGTGAGGCGCATGACGGAGAAAGCGTCTTGGCTGAAGATGTTCAGAATGGACATGGAGGTCTCCTGTCATTTTCTTGCGCACGCGACAGAGCGGCGAGCGCATGAGCATGCGTCCGGGTCACGAGTGCGGATTGGGTTGGGCGGCGGTCGATTGCCGGCGTGCTACGACCGTCCGGCGATCATGAAGGTGGATTGCTGGTCGAAGGCGGGCTCAGCACCGGATGGGCTGGATCAGCGCACAATGACGCCGACGGCGGCAAGGTCGGCCCTGGCTGCGGCTCGTTCGGCGGCCTGGTCGCGATCGGCGTGGTAGGTGAGGATGTTGCCGTTGACTTCGGCGTCACGCAGGATCGCCGCGATCTTCTGATCGGCCGAGGTGGCGTCACAGCCGTAAAGCGAAACGGCGGCTGCCGTCTGGCTCCCATCCGTGGCACCAATGGCAGAGACCAGATATTTGCCCGACGCGGTGATCTTGCCAAGCACGGAGCCGGGGGCGATGACGCCCGCGCCGCTGGCGACGGTGATGGTCTCGCGCGAGCGCTGGCCATTGGCCTCGCTCATCAGGAATTCGCCAGGATGGCGGGTTTCGGTCAGAACCGTCATGGTCGTGTTTCCCTATTGTATAATGTGCTGCGCGTCAGGCGAAGCGCTGGTTGGCGTTGGCGATGGCCCGGGCCCAGCCGCTGGCGACACGCTCGGTGGCATCGATGCGGCCGCTGCCGGTATCGCCACCCATTTCGGCCTGCCCGGCCGCGCGCTCGGCGATCGATGCGACGCCATTGCTCGAAGCCTTGGGCGACGCAGCCAGAACCTTGGCCGCATCTTCCGGACCCATGGCTGTATCCAGCGCCAGCACCATGGCCTGCGCCTCACGACTCTTCGCCTCCTCGCAGCCGAGAATGCTTCGGATCCGGGCGGTTGCCTCGGTCTGGCCGAGGATTTTTCCTTCAGCGCGCGCGGCCTCGACGGCGGCGTCGTGGTCGGCCTGGCTGATGCCCGCGATAGCCATCGGGGCGGTCTCGACTGGCTTGCTCATGGCAAAACCTCTCCTTGTGCTGGTGGCCCCGCGGGCCGGTTGGGACAATTCGGCAAGGACCGCGTCCAGTGTCGCGATCCGGTCCGCGAGGTCGACGTCGATGGCGTCCTGGCCAAGATAGGTCCGGGCTTCCGTTGCCCGGACCGCCTGATCGGTCATGCCGGGCCGGTTGGCGGCGACGAGGGCCACGAACTGGTCGTAGACCTTCGTCACCTCGGCCTGCAGATCGGCGTGCACCGCCTCCGGCAGCGGCCCGAACGGGTGACCGTCGACCTTGTGCCGGCCGGCATGGATGAGGGTCGCCTTCACGCCCTTGCGTTCCATTTCGCCGGAGCGATCGAGATGGGTCAGCACCACGCCGACCGATCCGACGATCGAAGTTGCCGAGACCACGATCTCTCGGGCGGCACTGGCAAGGCCATAGGCAGCCGATGCCGCCATGTCGTTGACGAAGGCCGTGACCGGCTTTGTCTGAGCGACCTGCGCGATTTGTGCGGCCAGCGTGAACATGCCGCTCGCCTCACCGCCCGGACTGTCGATGTCGAGCAGGATGGCCGACACTTCAGGATCGGCGGCCGCGTCCGTCAGCTGCTTGCTCAACCCCTCATAAGAGACGAGGCCTGAACTGGCGCCGATCCAGGCGCCGCGATTGACCAGCGAGCCGACGATCGGGATCGTCGCCACACCCCCCACGATAGAATAGGTCCGCTGTCGGCCGTCCTCGCCGATCCGGCTGCCCATGAAGCGGTTGGCGTCAGGCGAAAGGGGCGCCACCTGTTCCACGCCGATCCGGCCTTGAAGCACGTGCAGCACGATATCAGCCTTGTCGGGATGCAGGAGCAGCGGCCGGTTGAGGACGCGCGACGCCAGATGCGCAAGGGTCGGTCCCTCCGCCAGAGGCATGATGTCGGGCGGTTGCGTCACAAGCTCCCTCCTGTCGCGATCGCAAACCGGCGCGGGCGTTGGCCCGCAGACAGCGCGCATTTCTGCTCGAAACCGCGGATGACGCTGAGAAGCCGGTCTGGCTGCGCCCGGTGGAAGGTCACCGAACGCTCCACACCCGATGATCCCGCCTTGAACGTCACCATCATCGCGCCCTGCCCCGCGATCAGGTCGTAGTAGATTTTCCGCAAGGTGGCGGCGGCCGCACACGGGTCGCTTTCGTCAACGGTCATCGGCGGCCTCCGAAGGTGCATCGTCGGCGTCGACGTCCTGACCACCCTGGTCACTACCCGCCATCGTCGTGATCCCCTGATGCTGCGCGTCCGGCAGGCCGTAGGTCTGGCGCAACGCCTTCTCCCGGGCGCGCTGCGCATAGACATCCTCGATGTCGTAGCCAAGATCCTCGGCGATCGAGGCGTCCGTCATCACGCCGAGCCGGCACCAGATCTCGTGTGCCTTGGCGGTCTTCAGATCGTCAGCCTGCGGTTTTGGCGCACCGCGCCAGATGGCCCGCGAGGCCGCAGCGCGATGGGCCACGAACCCTTCGAGCCCTCCCGGGAACGGAATGCCGCCGCGCGCAATCTCTTCCTCGAGCCAGGCCTCGTAGACGGCATTGCAGAACGGGGCGACGATGTGGGCGCGGCGGTAGAGCGTGATCTGGAAAATCTCGCCGGTCGCCATGCGCACCGACGAATAGGTGGCATTGGTGTAGTCGGCCGTCGCACTCTCGTAGGTCATTCCCATGCAGCGGGCGAGCTCGCGCAGGAGATGGGCGGCAAAGTCGCGATAGTCCGAATGCGGGTGCTGGGCGCGATGCAGTTCGAGTTTTTGACCCGGAAACAGATGGGCAATGCGGCCGTTGATGCCGAGATTGATGGCGGCGTTGTCGTACCAGCCCGCCTGCGCCTGGATATAGGCGTCCCATGGCGAGATGCCTCCGGCCGACAGGCGCGCTTGTTCCTGCGGGGTGAGCAGTCCTGCGAGAACCTCCTCCGTCGGCTCGTCCGATGTGATCGATGCGGCAAACACCGTCTGCAGGATCGCCGCCGTCAGCGTCGCATCCGACAGCTGGTCGAACTGGCGGGCCACCTGCAGGGCCGGTGTCAGCGGGCTGATGCCGCGCACCTGGCCGGGCAGGCCGTCAAAGACATGGACGACGCGAATGCGGCCCAACCCATCGCGGGCCATTACCTCCGTCTCCTGCGTCAGACCGGTAACCGGGTCCTTGCGGCAGACCAGGTAGGACACCGGCATGCCGTCGCCGTTCATGCGCACGCCCTGGATCACACGGCGCAGACTGTCGTTTCGTCTCGACACGCGGTGCGCCGGAACGAGGCGGACCTTGGTTCCGTACCTGCCACCCGGCCGCTCGCGCCATGGCAGTTCCGCCCAGATCTCGCCGGTGGCAAACCAGGAGCGGAAGGCGCCGGCCTGCATCAAGGCGAATGACCGACGCCCCTCGATGTCGCATTCATAGGGTCGCTCGGCCCAGAGCCCGAACCGCTGTTCGACCAGTTGCGCCCATTGCTCTGCCTCGGCATTGCTCATGCCGAAGACGTCGTTCTCCGGCATGGCCTTCAGCCGAAGCCCGGTGCCAACGGTGCTGGCCACCGCCTGGTCGAGCGCGCCGGCCATCCAGCCGGAGTTCTGGATCAGGTCGATGGTGCGCGCGGCGGCCAGATCCCACGAGGCGCCGACATCGTCGGATGCATCGCGCAGCGCCGGCCGCCAGCCACCGAACACCACGCCGCGATTGCCGCGCATGAAGTCGGCGCGGATGGTCGGCGGTGCAGCCGGCCGTCCACGGACCGGCGCCAGCCAGTCCCGGACGCGGTTCATCATGCCCATGGATCACCTGTTCAGCCGCGAGGAGAGCCCGGCAAAGCGCGCCCGAAGATCGGGAGTGGCCGCAGCCGCCATGGCAGCGGCGGTCCTGACCGGAGGAGACTCGATCGCTCCGTCTACAGCGTCTGTATCAGTGTCGACACCGACGGCAACGATGTCACCATGCCCCGCCCCAAGGAGCTTTGCGTCCGCTCGTTCACGAACCACGCCATCGGGAATGCGCTGGACGTTCAGCGAATAGCCGATCGCCATGGCCAGCGCCTCGCAATCGAGAAAGTGGTTCTGCCGCGACCGCTGCACCCATTGCGGCTTGCCGGTGGCGCCATCGACGACGCGCACCTCCGAAACGAGCTGCCTGGCGTAATCCTCATCGATGTCGTCCGGCACGATGAAGGAGCCCGGCTGATCGAGCGGCGTCCTGATCCGCGAGACCAGCAGCGACTTGAAGAAGTCCGTCGACAGCCACACCAGATTGATCGAATAGGACGCCTGCTTGCCCTTCGGCGTCACCTCGATCTTCGACACCCTGTA
>JBHYDY010000042.1:0-50555 GCA_051860465.1 Mesorhizobium sp. | reverse complement strand
GCGAGGTCCGGATCGTCGAGCAGCGTCTCGACCTCGACATCGCCATAGCGCCCCGGCGTCGCGAAGGCCTGCGCGAAGGCCCGCGCGTCGGCGACGGCGAAGTTGAGCGGCGATATGCCCGGGTCGTCGAACCGGTCGGTGCCGACCGCCAGCACGAAAAGCCGCCCCTGCGCCGACCCGGTTTCGAGGCCCGCGCGCGGCAGCGTCACGGTGCGGCTGGAGAGACCCTTGCGGTCGGTTGCCTGCAAGGCGAACCAGCGCGTCTCCGGCAGCGCGGGAAGCTCCACCTCCAGTTCCGCCCGCTCGCCCGTCAGCGGGGTTTGCGCGATCCGCATGCCGTCGCGATAAAGCGACAGCCCGGCCAGCCCGCCGGTGGCCGAGACCCGCAGGCGCGCACTAGAGGCATCCTGCGACAGCAGCTCCACCCGCGGCGGCCGGCCGATGGCGGGCGGCGCGTCGAGCCTTGCGCGGCTGCCGAGACGGGCCTCGACCAGCCGGTCGGTCTTCAGCGGCGCGGCCAGGTTCTGCAGCGAATAGAGCACCGGGTCGCCGGGAAACTTGACCTGCACGTAGCGCGCGCCTTCCGGCGTCGCCTGGTAGCGCAGGTCGGGGTCCATCACGACAAGCTCGTCATCGACATAGAGCCCCGACAGCGTCTGCGCGCCATCGGCCAGCGCATAGACGTAGAAGCGCCCGTCGCGGTCGAGCTGGAGCATGTGCGCGCCGTCGGCAAGCAGGCCGAGCAGGTCGATGTCCTCGGCCGAGGAGGGCGTGCGGATGGTGGTGACGAGGTTCATCGTCGTGGCATCGACGACGAAGATGCGCCGGTCGCGGCCGGCGATCGCCAGCCGATTGGGAGAAAGCGCCTGCACGACGAGCGGCGCCTCGGCGAACAGCGGCAGGGTTCCCTTCAGCACCGGCTCGTCGTCGCCCCAGCCGTCCTCGGAAACGAACAGATAGGGATGGCCCGACAGCAACTCGGCGCGCTGGCCGTCGCGGTCGTGGCGCAGGAAGGTGGCCAGCCCGAAGGCGGACGACGAGGAACCCATGCGGCAGACGCGCTGGTGGATGATGGAGACGCCGCCGGCCGCGGCGAGCGTCCAGACATAGGCTTCGGTGTCGATGCAGGTGTCGAACTGCTCGTCGAGCAGCGCGGTCGCTTCCCTGGCGCACAGCGTCCGCGCCTCGTCGAGCGTCAGCCGGCGCGCCACCATGGCCGGCATCGCCGCCTGGCAGTTCTGCGGCCGCGCCGCCAGCGCGCGCAAGTTCTCCTCGATGGGCTCGCCATCCTCGTCGTAATAGTCGAGCTCGTCCCAGGACGGATCGTCTTCCGGCAGTCCCAGCGCCTCGAACTGCGCGTCGGTCAGCTCGCGCAGCAGTCTCGGCGCCTGGCGAAGGGTGACGCCGAATTCGGCCAGCCGCACCAGCGCCCGGCGCTGCGCGCCGATGCCGACCGATTTCGACAGCGCGGCGGCGCCGCGCGTCAGGCCGTTGCCGTCGTCGATCCGAGCCGCCCCGGCGGTGTCGATCCGGGCCCGGTCCTGGACGCGATGGGTGGCGACGGGTTCCGGCGGCACGTCGTCGTCCGGGTTGAACAAAACCCAGCTGCGGGCGTCCTGGGATAGGAGGTCTACCTTTTCGACCAGCGCTGCGCCGTCGAGGCCGAAGCCGGGGACGGCGGGGGACTCCAACGTGTCGAAGTCGAAGAACCGGTGCCGGGACGGATCGACGAGGTCGACCACATCGTAGGTATCGCCGGTCGGCCCGTGCCCGAGCTTCATCACGCCGTCGGCGAGGCGCAGCTCCGCCACTCCGCCGTCGGCGAAGGTGCAGGCGCCGCAGCCATGTCCATTGACCACCGTCTCGCGGTCGTCATGCAGCATCTGCCTGAAGGTCACGGCGCCGGCGCCGACATGGCCGACGAACAGCAGGCTGTCGTTCCACGCCCAGTGCAGCGCGTGGACGAAGCCGCTGCGCGACCCGCCGCCGCCGTCGAGTTCGAGCACGGGGCGTTCGGCGTAGAGATCGACGACGACGAGATCGCTGCGCAGATGGGAATAGCCTTCTTCCAGCTCGATCGCGGGGCCGACCGCGTGGACGTAGCGCGAGCCCGGCGAAAAGTTCGGCTGGAAGCCCGGGCCGGCATAGACCAGCGCGCCCGTCTGGGCGTTCAGCACGCGAAAGGATTCCGTGCGTATTTCGAGGACAAACCGCCCGTCGTTGGACAGGATGGTTTCCGTCGGCGTCTCGACGTCGAAGGGGTCCTGCACGATGATCCGCGGCCGTCCGGGCGAGAGTTCCAGCGCGAGACTTTCGCCCGCGGCCACGACCGGATCGCCGTTCCCCGCCAGGAAGGCGGGCACATGGGCGAGCGCCCAGTCCAGCGTCAGGCCACCCGTCACATAGGGCAGGATGTCGAGCCGGCCGGCGCCGTGGGCGGAATCATGCAGCGGGATGATGACGCGCATCCGGTCTTGCGCGAAATCGAGCCCGAAGGGCGCCGGCGCGCCCGGCTCCAGCGCCATGAACCCGCTGCCGGAGAACCGCACCTCGCGCGGCATCGCCAAGACGAGGTAGCGCGCGCCGGGGCATGCGTCGGGCGCGGCCCAGGGATCGGACCAGGCAATGGTCAGCGGAGCGCCGCTGCCCGGCTGCTCGGTCAGGATCTCGAACGGCGGTGTTTCGGCCGATGGCATCTGGCAGGAGCCGGACTGCGCCCGGGCCGGCAAGAGGCCGGCAACCATGGACACGACCAGCAGAAGCAGGGTTGCAGGCAAGCGGTGCATGGCCGGGCTTCGTTCCCCCGTTCGGTATTCCGCGAGTAGGCATCGGCGAGGCGCTGACTGTCAACAATCGGGTACAGCTCCGGCCGGCCGCAAGAAACCGTCAGCAATCCGCTGGAATTATGTCCGGGTGTCGGCACTGCGAGCGGAACCGCCATATGTGCGCATCGTGTCCCCGCCGGACGCCTGATGCTTCCGATGGCCCGGCGCCCATGCGCGCGGTTCGGTTCGGCCGGGAAGACGACCCTCCAGTCGTCCTCAGTTGGTCAGGCCGATTTCCTGCATCTTGGCGAGCAGTTCGTCGTCCGGTTCGCCGGTGACCGGCAGGCGGAACAGCGCCTGGAACTCGCGGATGGCGGAGCGGGTCCTTTCGCCGATCACCCCGTCGATCTCGATGCCCTCGTTGCCGAAGGCGCGCAGGCCGGCCTGCACCCGCACCACGTCGGCCTGCACGGCGACGGCCGCGCGGGCCTCGCGCAGCAGGTCGGCGGTGTTGGCGGTAGCGGCATCGCGCGAGCGGGGCACCGGCGCGGCAACCGGAACGGCCGCATAGGCCTGCTCGGATGCGGCGGCGGGCGAAGCCGGCAGCGGCACCGGCGCGTTTGCCGGCTGTTCGGCCGGCAGCGAGCGGGCGGCGCCGATCCCCAGCGCCTCCATCAGCCGGTCATCGATCTCGGCGGTGGCCTCCATGCCGAGCGTCTTCTGGTAGCCGGCGATGGCGGCGCGCGTCTGCGGCCCCATCAGCCCGTCCACCGTCCCGCGGTAAAGGCCGAGGCTCTCGAGCGCGATCTGGACGCGCATGGTGCGCTCCTGCACGGGCGAGGCCTGCAACGGCGCCGTGGATGCCGGCTCGTCGCCGGGAGAGACCGAGTTCGTCACTTCGGATGTCTGCTGCATGGGCGGCGCGGGCCGCGCCGCCGGCTGCGCCACGGGCTGCGGAGCCGGTGCCGCGCGCTGGACCACGAAGCGTGTTTCCATCAGCGGGCCGGGATGGCGGTAGGGCTGGTTCCACAAGGCATTGGCCGACACGTAGAACAGCACGACCAGGAAGGCCGTGGACGAGCCGACCAGAACCGGGTTTTCCGCGATCGCGGCGCCCGACGCGGCGACAGCGCCGCCGACGAAGTTCGCCAGGGGTGATGGCTCACGCCGATTGCCGGAGCGCTTCATCGGCTGACGTCCTCGGCTTTGTTGCGGGCGGGATGGCGACGATTTCGGCATCGAACTGGTCCTGGTGTCTCGGCGGCGTGCGGATCGGCAGCGTGACGGTGACGAGCGTGCCCTCGCCCGGCACGCTGTCGATGGTCATCGAGCCGTCCTGCAGCTCGACGAGTCCCTTGACCAGCGACAGTCCGAGGCCGGTGCCCTCATACTGCCTGGTGTAGTCGTTGAGAACCTGCACGAAGGGCCGGCCGATGCGGGCGAGGTCGTCGGCGCTGATGCCGATGCCCGTGTCGGCGACCGTCAGCGTCACGCGGCGGGCGTCTCGCGCGGCGGTCAGGGTGACGCGGCCGCCCTGCGGCGTGAACTTCACCGCGTTTGACAGGAGGTTGATCAGGATCTGCTGAATGGCGCGGCGATCGGCGAACAGGTCGCCTTGCGCCGCGTCGATCTCGCGCACCAGCGTCACGTCCTTGGTCTTGGCCTGGCAGGACACCATCGACAGCGAGGTGTCGACGGCGTCGGCGAGGCGGAACGTCTCGGGCAGGATCGGGTAGGTGCCGGACTCGATGCGCGCCATGTCGAGGATGGCGTTGACGATGGCAAGCAGATGCTCGCCCGATTCGCGCACCAGGCCGACATAGTCGCGCTGGCGATCGGAGGCGAGCGGACCGGCCATGCCGCTGGCCAGCATGTCGGAGAAGCCGATGATGGCGTTGAGCGGCGTGCGCAGTTCATGGCTGACAGTCGCCAGGAAGCGCGCCTTGCCGATCTCGGCGCGGTGATTGGCGTCCGCCAGGGCCTCGCGCAGGCCGGCCTGCTCGGCATTGTCGCGCAGGATTGCCACGAAGCCGGCGTCGGGACGCCCCTGCCCGATCAGATCGAGCGCGAAGGACCGGTGGCCGCCATCGCGGCGCAGGCCGTCGGCGGGCAGGCGCAACCGCAGTTCGACATGGCGAAGGTCGGCGCCGTCGCGCAGGTCGGCGAGCGCGGTCAGCCAGGCGATGCGATCGGCGACGTGAATGCGCTCCAACAGGCCCGCCCCGAACAGGAACTCGGGATCCAGCTTCAGGAGCGCGCGGGAGCGGTCGGAGCAGTCGACGACATCGCCGGCACGGGTGAGCCGCAGCACCACGGCCGGCAGGATCGCCTCGAGCGACGGCAGATCCTGCGTGACCGGGGCGGTGTCGTCGACGTCGGAGAACGCGCCGCGGCGCAGCCACAGCGTCATGCCGTAGGCGATCGGCAGCAGCCAGTGCGCGCCGGCCGCTGGTTGCGCCGCTTCGGGCCAGAGGAAGGACAGGACGATGGCGACGGCAATGGCCGCGCCCGTCGCGGCAAGGCCGGAGCGCAGGGCGCCACGGCTGCGCAGCGCGAACCAGGGCTCGAGCACCAGCGGCAGCCAGGCCAGGAACAGCGGCGAGGCAACACCGCCGCCAAGATGGATGATGACGGCCACGGGCGCCGCCGCGAAGGCGAGCAGCAAGGGCGCGGCGATCTTGCGCGAGCCCGTCTGCGCGATGACGACCGCGGCGCTCCAGCCGACGACGAAGACCATGCAGATGGCGGCCAGCGCGACGGGGAGGTTCACGGCGGGAGACAGAACCTGCGCGAAGGCGCCGCCCGCGACGAGCGGTCCCGCAAGGGCGACGGCGAGCAGCCGCCGGTGCAGCTCGCGCTCACCCGCGTCGGTGATCGAAGGATGGACAAGCCGGTCGCAGGCCTGTCCAAGCCGCGAACACCCTTCGCTCGTTCCTGTCGGCAGCCTACTCAACACCACGCACTCACTGACGTCCGTTGGACGGATCTTCGTTCGCGTCGACCCTCGCATTCCCGGTTTAATGAATGAATAAGGCAGGGCATGGCGAAGACCCCGGCAACCGGCAAATCGGCCGCGGTGCGCCTCATCCGTCCGCAAGCTTCGGTTGATGGTTAACGGAGCGTGTTCGCGAAACCGCGCCGCGGGGACCCGGCCCAACCGGCTTCGGGGGGCGATTGTCGTTCTTTTTCAGGGATATGGGTGGTTACCATCCGCTTTCGGCAACGTCTCGCATTTGCATCGAAGAGTCGGCGGCGCGAACCCTTCCCATTTGCATCCAATTTGAGGAAAATTGCAAAACCCGTTGCAATCGGACGTTGGGGGCTGTCCTGTATCACGGCTTCGACAGCCCGCGATTTCGTGGCGGGCCAAGGGATGACGGGACGTAAGGCAATGGGTTTCCTGATCCGGACGGGCTTCTGGTTTTCGCTGGTACTCCTGTTCCTGCCGATCACGCCGGACGACGAAACGGAGACGGTGAGCCCGCTCGCCGCGCTGGTGGCGGCGCGCGACGCGATCGGCGACGTCGGCGGCATGTGCGACCGCGAGCCGCAGGTCTGCGAGACCGGCCGCGCCGCGATGCAGACGATCGGCGTTCGGGCTCGCGAAGGCGCCCGGATGGCCTACCAGATGCTGGAGCCCGATCCGACCGGCGCCGATACCCTCACCACGGGCGGCGTGACACCAGCCCAATAAGGCCGCAAGCGACCAGCCTTAACCGCCCGCCCGCAAGAAGGCAGCGGGCCAACCGCTCGCACCCCTTCGGATCGACTGCCGGACTCCTGGCGCGCCGCATGCATGGGCCTCGTGCATGCGGCTTTTTTTTCGTTGCGCCGAAATCGTCCGCCGGCCGGTTCAACAGGCGGGTGTTCCGCTCTATATGGCGGTCAACAGGGACGCAAAAACACCATGGCCGCCGACATCCAGTCCATCATCGACGATTTCGCCTTCATCGACGACTGGGAGGACCGCTATCGCTACGTGATCGACCTTGGCCGCGACCTGCCGCCCTTTCCCGAAAGTGCGCGCACCGAGCAGAACCGCGTACCGGGCTGCGTCAGCCAGGTCTGGCTCACCACCAGGCGCGGCAGCGGCGCCGATCCGGTCATCGAGTTCTCGGGCGATTCGGACGCGCATATCGTGCGCGGCCTCGTGGCGCTGATGCTGGCGCTCTATTCCGGCCGCAGGGCAAGCGAGATCGTCGCAACCGACGCGGAGGGGATGCTCGCCGGCCTCGGCCTCGACGAGCACCTGACGCCGCAGCGCTCCAACGGTCTGCGCTCGATGGTCAAGCGCATCCGCCACGATGCGAGCATGGCGCTCTCCGACCCCGCCTGAGGCCGCCCGGCGTCACGGCCGGGCGGTGCGGGGCCGGTAGTCGCTGGCGCCCCAGTGGAGGATGCGGCCAGCCGTTCGCCGCCGTTCGGGCGCGTAATGGCGCGCCAGCGCCGACAACGCAGCCTTGAGCACGACCTTGGCCGAGCGGACGGGCCAGCCGCGCTCGGCCTCCACCGTCTCCAGGCCCTTCAGGAAGCAGCAGACGTCGACCAGAAGTCCCGCGAGCTCGGGACCGACCGCGTCGATGGCGCGGTCGACCCTGGCGCGGGCGGCCAGCGCGCTGTCGGTCAGGTCCAGGGCGCGGCCGCCCGGCCCACCCGTCCCTCCGCCGCCAAGCGAATCCCAGTTCACGCCGAGTCGCGGCATCAGCAATCCGCGCGTGTAGTCGCGGCGCAGCCGCTCGCCGGCTCGGAACAGATCTGCGTCGAGGAAAGGCCGACCGTCGCGGTCCTTGCGGCGGGCGAGCTTGAACAGCGGCGATTCCTGGACGTTCATCGCCGCCGGGCGCGGGCCGTCGGCCGTCTCCACCGTCACGACGCCGAGTTCGCCATGCTGGAGCAGCAGCGGCCGCTCGGTCTCCCTGAACCGCTCATAAGCGGCCCGCCCGGTTTCGGTCAGCCGCACCATGCCGTCGCCATGGCGCTGCACGCAGTTCGCCTCGACGAGCACCGCCAGCGCCGCGACCTCGACACTGATCACGCCCAGACGCTCCGAGCGGAGCCTGACCCGTCCCCGCAGGGCCGCCTCCTCGACAAGCGCCTCGCCGCCGACGAGGAACCGCAGGATGCGAAGCCGCACCTTGTCCGCCGCGCGTCTCATCAGCGGCGCTCCAGGCCGCGAAGCGCCGCGCCGGCCACCCGCTCGGTCATGGCCACGATGGCATCGAAATCGGCGTCGTCGCGCATGTCCTCGACCAGGTGGCAGGCATGCAGCACGGTGGTTCGGTCGCGCCCGAAGCCACGCCCCACCTCCGACATCGACAGGCCCATGACCACATGCGTCACATACATCGCGATCTGCCGCACGCGGCAAACGCTCGTCGGCGCCCGTCCGGAGGCGCGCAGTTCGCGACCGCTGACGTTGAACAGCGCCGAGCAGATGTCGATCATGCAGTCGCAGACGAAGACGATCCGCTCGGGCGGGCGCGTCGGCGCCACGGATGGACGGTCGTCGCGAGCACGCGGAAGCCCGGGCGCGACGGTGGCGATGCAAAGGAGCTGGCAGGCGTTTGTCGATGGCACGGAACATTTCCCCCTTTGAGTAGGAATATGTTCCTCTTATAGCGAAACTCCGCGAGGGTGTGAACAAAACCGCAACACCGAAAATCGCAGATTTCTTTCAACCCTTTGTTTTCGTGATATCTTTTCTATTCTTATCGCTGATACCACAGGAATTCTTTCCCCACCCCCCACGCCTCGAACGATCATGCGGTCTCAGTTTTCACCCATTCGGAGGCCGCAGTGACCACACTCTCTCAAGAGGCAAGAGCCCATGTCGAGCAGAAGGCGCTGGCCCTCCGCAAGGCGTCGATCCGCGCCGCGTTCTTCCTGGCGACGGGTCTGGAGATCGACGTCGCGCTGGCATCGGCCGGCGATGCGCGGACTGCCGTGCGAAAGCGACTGGAGCGTCTCATCGAACGCGAGCGGATCCGCGGCGCCGCGCGCCACTGGAGCTATGACCTGAACCGGCACATCGCCCTCAAGCAGGCGCTCGACCAACTTGGCGGCGGCGATCGGCGGCGCGCTGACCGCGCAACGAGAAACGGCGGCGCCGAGAAGCGCCGCCGTTCTGGTCGTGACAAAGCGTCGGGATCGATCAGCGCGCCGTCTTGCGCTTGCGACCGAGGCCCATCTTCTTGGCAAGCTGCGAACGCGCGGCCGCGTAGTTCGGCGCGACCATCGGATAGGTGGCGTCGAGGTTCCACTTCTCGCGATACTGATCCGGCGTGAGGCCGTAGTGCGTCATCAGGTGACGCTTCAGCGACTTGAAGTGTTTTCCGTCCTCGAGACAGATGATGTAGTCGTCGTGGACCGACTTCTTCGGATTGACCGCCGGCTTCGGCTTTTCGGCCGGCGCCTGCTCGGCGGTCATGCCGACACGGCCGAGCGCGGCGTGGATGTCGGCGATCAGGTTCGGAAGTTCGGACACGGGAACGGGATTGTTGCTGACATAGGCGGCAACGACGTCGGCGGTCAGCTCGATGAGCATGTTGCCCTGAGTCAGGTTCGACTCGGATAGTTCCATATTGATCAGGCCCCAGTTAGTTAGCTAGTGGTTTGTTGTCGGCGTTCTAAGCACCGGTACGTATGGGATCGCGAAAATGTCGCTGTACGACTCGCCTACCATCACGATAAATGGGACACGACAGTTATCAAGTCAATTCTGATTGATGAAATTACAAAAAAATAATGTAACAGCTTGTTTTAGTGGTTCATGAACTTTCTGAACTGCAACTTTTGCGAGATGCGCGCAGCATTCGAATAAAAAACGCAAAAGATCTGTGGGTCTGTCTCGGCTGCAACTGAAGCCGATCATTCTTCCTGATGAGGTCGACGTGGCGGCATCTCGTCGTGAACTGAGCCTTCCCACAAGGGATAGCCCGCTGCATAGGCCGCCTTCGCCAGGAGATGGGCCGAGATCGGCGCGGTCATCAGGAAGAAGACGACCCCGGCAAGCGCGCGCGAGGCCACAGCGCTGTCGTCCGTATACACCGCGACCGCGATGAGCATCACGCAGGCGCCGAGGGTTCCCGCCTTGGAGGCGGCATGCATGCGCGTGTAGAATTCCGGCAGTCGAACGAGGCCGACGGAAGCAACCAGCGCGAAGGCCGCTCCTATGACGAGGAGAATGCCGGTCAGGTAGTTCGTGATGATGTCCGTCACGGTTTCACCTCCGGATTGGGCTGCGAGGTCTCGCCGTCGGCGGCGTTCTTCTCGCGATAGCTGCCGCGGCTGAGCACGAACCGCGCAAACGCCACCGTCGCCAGGAAGCCGACGAGACCCAGCGCGATCGCCACGTCGATATAGAGCGTTATTCCCGAGCGGATGCCGATGACGGCGATGAAGCCGAGGGCGACGGCCACCAGCATGTCGAGCGCGACGATGCGGTCGGGCAAGGTCGGTCCGCGCACGACGCGATAGACGGTCGTGAGGAAGGCGAGGCAGAGCAGGACGAGCGCGATCGTGACGGCGCCGGCCAGGAAGGTTTCACTGCCGCTCACCGGAACGCCTCCATGATCTTGCGCTCGAACCCGGTGGCGATGTCCATGCGCGCCTGGTCGGGATCGGAGCAGTCAAGCGCGTGAATGTAGAGGAAGCGCCTGTCCTCCGAGACGTCGACGGACAGGGTGCCGGGGGTGAGCGTGATGAGATTGGCGAGGAGCGTGATCTCGAAGTCACGATCGACCTTCAGCGGATAGGCGAAGATGCCGGGCTTGAGCTTCATGTCGGGCGTCACCACCAGCACCGCGACGCGCCAGGAAGACAGGATGAGTTCGTAGACGAACATCAGCGCAAGCGACAGCACCCGGCGGCTGCGCTCGAAATAGCCGAGCGAGCCGACCTGCTCGCGGATGAGATAGAGCGCACCGGCGCCCAGCGCATAGCCGAACAGGAAGTTGATGAAGGTGGCCGATCCGGTCACCACCATCCAGGCCAGCGCGAGGAGAATATTGGCGAGATAGAGCATCATGATCCACCTTGCGCGGGAAAGACCGATCCGATGTAGGCCGCGGGATCGGACAGACCCGCCGCCGCGAGGTCGGCGATGCGCAGGAACGGCTCTGGCCAGAGACCGATCCAGACCGCCGGGACGAGAAGGAAGAGCACCGTACCGTAGCCGGCGACCGGATCGATCGGGCGTGTGTCGGAGCGCAACGACGCGTTCTGTTCCGGGCGCCAGAAGGCCAGCGCAAAGACGCGGCCGAGCACGATGGTCGTCAGCACGCTGGAGACAAGAATCGCTCCGGTCAACCACCAGGCGTTCCCCTCGATGGCCGCCTTGACCAGCACCACCTTCGGCCAGAGGCCCGACAGCGGTGGCAGCCCGGCCGCCGCCAGGACCAGTGCCAGCATCAGCGCCGCCAGCAGCGGATGGGACCGGTAGAGCCCGCCGAGATCGTGCAGCGAAAAGCTCCCGGCCGCCTCGCGCATCAGGCCGACGACAAGGTAGAGCGCGGTCATGATCAGGATCGAATGGACGGCATAGAGCACGGTGCCCGACAGGGCCAGCGGCGAGCCCACCGCAAGCCCCGCCAGCATGGTGCCGATGCCGGAGATGACCACGAAACCGACGATGCGCCGCGTGTCGCTCTGTGCCAGCGCGCCGAGCGCGCCGAGGATCATCGTCAGGATGGCGACGATGGCGATCACGTCCGACAGGATCGCGCGCTCGACGGGAAGGAGCGTGGTGAAGGTGCGCAGCAGCGCATAGACGCCGACCTTGGTGAGCAGGCCGCCGAACATGGCCGAGGTGACGATGCGCGGCGTGTGATAGGACGCCGGCAGCCAGAAGTTCAGCGGAAAGGCCGCCGCCTTCATGCCGAAGGCGAGCAGGAAGAGCGTCGCGATGGTCATCAGCGGACCGTTCTCGCGCAGGCCCTGCGCCTTGCGGGCGATATCGGCCATGTTGAGCGTCCCGAAGACGCCATACAGATAGCCGGTGGTGATCAGGAACACCGTCGTCGCGACCAGGTTCAGCACCGCGTACTTCACCGCGCCATCGATCTGGCGGCGCTCCGATCCGAGGATCAGGAGGCCGAAGGACGAGATGACGAACACCTCGAACCACACGTAAAGGTTGAAAATGTCTCCGGTCAGGAAGGCGCCGTTCACGCCCGCGAGCATCAGCAGCAGGAAGGGATAGAAGCCGTAGCGGCGACTGGTGGCGTCGATGTCGCGCAGCGCGAAGACGGCGGCCCCCGTGGTCGCGAAGGTGGCGGCGGCGGCAAAGGACGCGCCCAGCACGTCGGCATTGAAGGTGATCCCGAACGGCGGCAGCCAGCGGCCCATGGTCATGACCAGTGCGCCCTCGCCGACGACGCGCCACAACAGCACCAGGGAAACGGCAAGCGTGGCCAGCAGGAACGCGAAGGTCACGGCGGCGTGAAGGTGGGTGCGGTGGCGCACCATCAAGAGCAGCGCGCCGCCCAGGATGGGCAGCGCGACAGGTGCGATCACCACCCAGTCGAGCAGGCTCGTCGCGGTCTGCACCAGGGCTGCGCTGGTGTCCACCGGAGCGGAGGTTACGGCTGCCATGTCTGTCTCAATATCCCAGCGGCGGAAGGCCTTCGCCCTCCGGTTCGGCGATGCGCATTTCGTCGGTGTTGTCGGTCCCCAGTTCCTGGAAGGCGCGATAGGCGAGAACCAGCAGGAAGGCGAAGAACGAGAAGGAGATCACGATGGCGGTGAGGATCAGCGCCTGCGGCAGCGGATTGGCGGTCACGCCGTCCAGCGTCGACATTCCCTCCGGGATGATCGGCGGGACCTCGCGCATGATGCGGCCGGCGGTGAAGATCGTCATGTTGACGGCATTGCCGAAGATGGCGATGCCGAGCAGCACGCGGATGATGTGCCTGGACAGCATCAGGTAGATGGCAACGACGTAGAACAGGCCGACGAGGGCGGTAAGGGCGGTTTCCATCAGTCTTCCTCCCTTTCTTCCAGGGCGAGCGCGATCGAGGTGATCGCGCCGACCACGACGAAGTAGACGCCGAAGTCGAAGAACAGGACCGTCGACAGGTCGATGGTCACTCCGAGCAGGTGGACCTTGGTCCAAAGGCCGGTCAGGAAAGGCACCCCCATGGCGAGCGACACCAGCCCAGCCACGGTCGACAGGAAGAGGCCGAAGCCGGCGATCGCCATCGGGTGGAAGTACATGGCGCGACGCACGGGCGCCACGCCGCAGGCGATGCCGTAGATGGCGAAGGCGGAGGCCGCGATCAGGCCACCGATGAAGCCGCCGCCCGGTTCGTTGTGGCCGCGCAGCAGCACGAACACCGAAAACATCACCATCAGGCTGGCGAGGTAGGGCGCGGCGGTTCTGAAGATGACGGTCTGCATGTCAGGACTTCGCCTCCGTCGCACCCGGCGATCTGGGAATCCGTATCCGGACCAGGGCGAGGATGGCCAGTCCGGTGATCATCACCACGGCGATCTCGCCCAGCGTGTCCAGGCCGCGGAAGTCGACGATGATGACGTTGACGATGTTGCGGCCGTGGGCGATCACGTAGGAATAGGTGCCGAAGAAATCCGACAGCGTGGAATCGAACGGGACCTGCGTGACCTTCAGGAGCAGCACCGCAAAGCCGATGCCGCAGGCGCCGGCAATGCCGATGTCGACCATCTTCTCCGATGTCGGGCGGTGGTCGCTTGGATAGAGCCGCAACCGCGTCATCACCAGCGCCAGGATCACGACCGACAACGTCTCGACCATGAACTGCGTGAAGGCAAGGTCGGGCGCTCCGAACAGCAGGAAGAGCAGCGCCACGGCGAAACCCTGGATGCCGAGCGACACGATCGCGGTCAAGCGGTCGGCGGCGT
The DNA here is from genome assembly GCA_051860465.1 of Mesorhizobium sp. Taxonomy (GTDB): domain Bacteria; phylum Pseudomonadota; class Alphaproteobacteria; order Rhizobiales; family Rhizobiaceae; genus Aquibium. The sequence goes on along the minus strand of JBHYDY010000042.1, from coordinate 36,915 downwards.
AGGCCACGGCGCCAAGGCCGATCACGGCCATGGCGAACACGGTCCATTCGTAGAAGGTCAGTCGCGGGAAGGTCGGCATCGTCGGCAGTTCGCCGAACATCAGCATGGGCGCCCAGATCGCCAGTGCGATCATGACGAAGGTGACGGTCATGTAGACTTCCATGCGTCCGTTCTGGATGACGCCGGTCACGGCGCTGGCCAGCCGGATCAGGCCGCGGATCGCCTGGTCGAAGCCCCGGTCCGGGCCCCAGCCGATCGCCGCGAGCACGCGGGCCACGGCGTCGCGCGCGCGGTCGAGCATCAGGAAGATCGCGATGCCGAGCGCGATGGTGACGAGCGAGAGCAGCAGCGCCAGGCTCGCATGCGGGACGACGGAGATATAGATCTCCACCGGCGCGCCGGCCACGGCCGCGGCCATCGGTTCCGAGACGTAGTGATGCGAGACGCCGGAGAAGATCGCGGCAACGCAGCCGACGATGGCGAGCGTCAGCGGTCCGAGCCACAAGAGCACCGGCCCCTCATGCGCGTGCTTGGGCGTGTCGACGGCGGCGCCGAGGAAAGGCTTCAGCGCCACCGCGAAGCCGATCACCAGCATCAGCGCATTGCCGAGGATGGCGACCGCCGTGAACAGCGAGTTCCAGCCGCCGGAGAAGTCCAGCGCCGCGTAGATCTCCTCCTTGGCGAGGAAGCCGAAGAAGGGCGGCAGCCCGCCCATGGACAGAGCGGCCAGCAGCGCTGCCGCGAAGGTGATCGGCATGGCGTGGCGCAGGCCGCCGAGACGGCGCACGTCGCGGGTGCCGGCCTCGTGGTCGATCAGGCCGGCGACCATGAACAGCGCGCCCTTGAACAGCGAGTGGGCGACGAGATAGAGCACCGCCGCCTCGATCGCGATCTCCGAACCGAGGCCGGTCAGCATCACCAGAAGACCGAGCGAGGCGACCGTCGTGTAGGCCAGCATCAGCTTCAGGTCGGTCTGGCGGATGGCGAGCAGCGTGCCGACCAGAAGCGTCGTGCCGCCGAATATGGGCAGGATCGTCTCCCACCAGACGGTGTCGCCCAAAACCGGGTTGAGGCGCATCAAAAGGTAGACGCCGGCCTTCACCATGGTGGCCGAATGGAGATAGGCCGAAACCGGCGTCGGCGCCTCCATGGCGTTGGGCAGCCAGAAGTGGAACGGGAACTGCGCCGACTTGGTGAAGGCGCCGCCCAGCACCAGCACCAGCGCCAGAAGGTAGAAGGGTGCTTCGCGCAGTGCATTGCCGGATGAAAGCAGGCCCGACAGCGTCCCCTCCCCGGTCGCAGCCCAGATGACGAGCAGGCCGGCGAGCAGCGACAGGCCGCCGAGCCCGGTCACAACCAGCGCCTGGAGCGCCGCGCGCCGCGAGGCCTCGCGGGAATGGTCGAAGCCGATCAGCAGGAAGGAGGTGATCGAGGTCAGTTCCCAGAACACGAACAGCGTCATGAAGGAGTCCGACAGGACCAGCCCCTGCATCGCGCCCATGAACATCAAAATGAAGGAAAAGAAGCGTCCCTGCTGCTCGTGGCCCTTCAGGTAGCCGCCGGCATAGAGGACGATCAGCGTGCCGATGCCGGAGATCAGGAGCGCGAAGGTCAGCGACAAGCCGTCGATGAACCAGGAAAAGTCGACGCCCAGGCTGGGGATCCAGGCATAGCCGCCGGTCACAGCGCGGCCGGCCGCGACGTCGCCCAGATAGCCGAAGAAATGGACGAACAGAAACAGCGGCGCGAGCGCCAGAACCCAGGCTGCGTTGTGCTTGAGGATGCGGGTCAGCGCGGGGGCAATCGCGGCGGCCAGAAACGGCAAGATCAGCGCAAGAAATGTAACCGACTGCGATCCGTCCGCCATTCAGGAGTCCCGTCCCCGCCATTGTGTGGGTCACGCCGCGCGTGCCGGGGGACAGATAGCGACTCGGTCCGGACCTCGCAAGCAAATGCGGCGCGCCAACGACTTTTGTGCCCAGGCGCTTCAACGGCCGCGAACCGGCGTGAAACCGGTTCCTTTCGGGGACGGGGCGTCCGCCGCGCCATCACCGCTCTTGGGCAATGCTGGCGCGGCGAAAGCACGGCGTGCTCAGTACGGGGCGATGTACTTGCCGTAGACCCAGCCGGTGGCGAAATTGCCGTTTTGTGCCGGGTCGTGCCACACCTCGCACCAGCGATAGCGCACGGCCTGCGCCTTTTTCCAGTCGGGCTGGCCGGCGACGTCGTCGAGCTCCAGGCCACCGGTGCAGCGGCCGGTCATCTGCAGGACCGTGCCGTTCGGATAGGCCGACTGGATCTGCGAGGTGCTGGCCGGATACTTGCGCACGTTGAGCACGTCGCCCCACGACACGTTGGCGACTTCCCAGGCGTGGAAGGTGGAGGCCTGCGCACCGGCCGGCAGGCCGGCGACGAGGGCAAGGGCGACGAATGCGGAGGCGAGGCGAAGCTGCGGTTTCATCGTGTTTGTCTCCCAAAGCATTTGAACAGACCCGGAGAATGACATAGCTGACGTGAACAGCCGCCAACCGCCCCGTTCATTTTCCATTCAAGCAAGCGACGTGTCCATGGCCAAGACTATCTCCTTTCCGTCCCTCGCCGCGCCCCATGCGGAGAAGCGGCCGGTGACCGACACGCACCACGGCGTGACCCGCATGGACGCCTATGCCTGGCTGCGGGCGGACAACTGGCAGGAGGTGTTTCGCGATCCCGCCGTGCTCGACCCGGCGATCCGGGCGCATCTGGAGGCGGAGAACGCCTACCAGAAGGCCATGCTGGCCGATCTCGAGCCTTTGCGGAAGGTGCTGTTTGCCGAAATGAAGGGGCGCATCAAGGAAGACGATTCCTCCGTGCCGATGAAGGACGGCCCGTTCGCCTATGGCTCCTCCTTCGTCAAGGGCGGCGAGCAGCCGCGCTATTTCCGCACGCCGCGCGACGGCGGAGCCGAGCAGATCCTGCTCGACGGCGACGCGGAAGCGCAGGGCCAGGCCTATTTCCGGCTCGGCGGCACCGACCATTCGAGCGACCATGCCCGGCTTCTCTGGGCCTATGACGACAAGGGCTCGGAATTCTATACGCTCAAGGTCCGCGACATCGCTTCGGGCGCGGACCTGCCGGACATCGTCAGCGACACCGGTGGCGGCGGAATCTGGACGGCGGCCAATGACGGCTTCTTCTATACCCATGTCGACGCCAACCACCGGCCCTCGAAGATCCTGTTCCACGCGCTCGGCGACGACGCCGCCGGCGACCGCCTGGTCTACGAGGAGACCGATCCCGGCTTCTTCATGAATGTCGGCGGCACCCGCACAAACGACTGGATCCTGATTTCGATCAACGACCACGAGACGTCGGAGTACCGGCTGATCCCCGCCGCCGCGCCGACCGCCGAGCCTGTCGTCGTGCGGCCGCGCGAACTGGGCGTGCAATACGATATCGAGGAAGGCGGCGACGTCTTCTTCATCCTCACCAATCTCGACGGCGCCAAGGACTTCAAGGTGATGACCGCGCCGGCCGCCGATCCGCGCCCGCAGAACTGGACCGACCTCGTGCCGCACGAGCCCGGCCGGCTGATCCTGGCGGTGATGGCGTTCCGCGACCATCTGGTCCGGCTGGAGCGCAAGGACGGCCTGCCGCGCATCGTCGTGCGCGAGCGGGCGAGCGGCGATGAGCATTCGATCTTCTTCGACGAGGAAGCCTATTCGCTCGGCCTCATCGGCTCGCTCGAATACGACACCACGGTCATCCGCTTCAGCTATTCCTCGATGACGACGCCCTCGCAGGTCTACGACTACGACATGGCGACGCGCGAGCGCACACTCCTGAAGACGCAGGAGGTCCCGTCCGGCCACGACGCCGACCACTACGTGACGCGCCGCCTGATGGCGCCCTCGCACGACGGCGAACTGGTGCCGGTGTCGCTGCTCTACCACCGCGACACGCCGCTCGACGGCTCGGCACCGTGCCTGCTCTACGGCTATGGCTCCTACGGTATCGCCATTCCCGCCGCCTTCAACACCAACTGCCTGTCGCTGGCCGACCGCGGCTTCGTCTACGCCATCGCCCATGTGCGCGGCGGCAAGGACAAGGGCTTCTCCTGGTACGAGGAGGGCAAGCGCGCGCGCAAGATGAACACCTTCCTCGACTTCATCGCGGTTGCCCGCCACCTCGTGGCCGAGGGCTTCACCGCGCATGACCGCATCGTGGCGCAGGGCGGCTCGGCCGGCGGCATGCTGATGGGGGCTGTCGTCAACATGGCGCCCGAGGCCTTCGGCGCCATCGTCGCGGAGGTGCCCTTCGTCGACGTGCTGACGACGATGCTCGACGAGACCTTGCCGCTCACCCCGCCCGAGTGGCCCGAATGGGGCAACCCGATCGCGTCCGCCGCCGATTACGCGACCATCGCCGCCTATTCGCCCTACGACAATGTGGGCGCGAAGGACTATCCGCCGATCCTCGCGGTCTCGGGCCTGACCGACCCGCGCGTCACCTACTGGGAACCGGCCAAATGGGTGGCGAAACTGCGTGACGAGAAGACCGGCGACAGCCCGGTGCTCTTCCGCATCAACATGGAAGCCGGCCACGCCGGCGCCTCGGGCCGCTTCTCGCGGCTGGAGGAGATCGCCTACACCTACGCCTTCGCGCTGAAGATGGCCGACAAGGCCGACGTCCCGCCCGCCGGCTGACCGGGTGGCGATGTTACGTCGGGCAGCGCTCGACTTGCCGATCCGTGACCGAGCGAAACGCGGCCGGGCGTTGAAAATCGGGCGCGGGCAAGCTTTGTTTCCGGAGTGGACCGAGGCATTCGCGCCCCGGTCCGTTCCTTAGATGATCACTTGGACCCGGAGGTAGACTTGCCAGCCTCTCCGGGTCTTCGTGATTCTAAGGGTGACGCTTGAGAACCTTGTCCAGCGTCAGGTCGAACGCCTCCGCCACAGCTTGAGCCAAGCGCACATGGAGTGCGTTCGCTTCTTCCAGGTGGCTCGCAACGATCTGCCCCCTTTCAATCGTCAGCAGCAACTCGGGAGCAAGACGACTGTTGTCGAAGACCAGTCCGTTGTCGGCCAGTCTGAGAGCGAAAGGCAGGCGGCCGAAAGCCGTTTTGTAGCGACGCCGTATCACATCTTCGGGGATATGGTGTCCACCACGTGACACCCGCTCGGCGACGCGTCGAACGTTGAGATCAGGGTGGTCAAGCACCACGAAGACAATGGAGACCTCGTAGCCCCTTTCCTTGCATCGTTCCATGACGCTGATGGACTGGCGGCTTGAAAGCGTGGTTTCGTAGACGAAGCTGCGCCGATGCTCCAAGGCCTCGTCGATGGCCCTGAGGACCAGCCGCCCGGCAGCCATCGACACGGTTTCAGGATTCCTGCTGTCCAGGCGCCGCGCGAAGATGTCGGCGTTGATGAATGTGCCGATTGGTTCGAGCAGACCATAGATCGTGGATTTGCCAGATCCATTCGGACCCGCGACGATCGTGCAGAAAGATGTCGATGTCGGCCGTTCAGCCACGCGGGCCGAGGATTGCGGTCACGCGCTCTTCGTGCCCGGTCACCTCCACGAGCAGGCGACTGCCATCGGGCATCTCCTTGACGAGGCCATCTCCCGCCGACGGATCGCGATAATAGGCCGCCACCCCGGCCTCCTTCGCCTGCTGGAGCGCCACGACTCCCGCCTGGCGTACCCGCGCCTGATTTCGCTGCCACCTGTCCAGAAGCATCATTGGCTCACCCGACGATCCGTTTCGCCCAATGTAGGCGATGGGGCCGCCATTCGCCAATACCGCTTGCCGATCACCGTTTCAGGCACACGCACGACCCTCGCGCCCGCATTCGGCATCGCCTCCTACCGCGCCGGATAGCCGTTCGGATGGCCTGGAATGGCCTTCAGGTAGGCGGCGATGGCGGCGCGGTCCTCGGCCGGCAGCATCGCCATGTTCTTCTGCACGTCGACCATCGACCCGCCGGCCGAATCGAAGTCGGGCGTGAAGCCGGTCTCGAGATAGTAGGCGATGTCGGAGGCCGACCAGGACAGACCCTGGGGCGTGATGTTCGGCACGATGCCTTCGCCCTCGGCAGAGACCGCGCCCGCCAGCCACTCGCCCCTCTTCACGCCGCCCGACAGGTCGCGCGGCGTGTGGCATTCGCCGCAATGGCCGGGTCCCTCGACCAGATACTGGCCGAGCAGTATGTCCGCCGACGCGCCCTCGATCGACACCACAGGGGCGGGATCGAGATGGGCGAGCTTCCACAGCCCGATGCCGCGGCGGATGTTGAAAGGGAAGCCCAGCCGTGTCTCGGGCGCCTTGCCTTCCACGGCCGGAACCGTCTTGAGGAAGGCGAACAGATCGGCGATGTCGTCGGGGACCATGCGGGCGTAGGAGGTGTAGGGAAAGGCCGGGTAGTAGTGCCGGCCGTCGGGCGAAACGCCGTGCTGCATGGCGTTGGCGAAGTCGCCGATGTCCCAGGCGCCGACGCCATCGGTCGGATGCGAGGAGATGTTGGGCGCCACGAACTCGCCGAAGTCGGTCTTCAGCCGCAGGCCGCCGGGCAACGAGAGCCGGGCCTCGCCCTCGGCGCCGGGCGCGGCATGGCAGGAGGCACAGCCGCCGGCCCAGAAGATGCGCTCGCCCTCGGCCGCGTCACCCGGCGGAAAGGCGGCGACGACGTCCCCCGGAAACGTCCGGGGGATCGTGAGCCACCAGAAGGCAAGCGCTGATGTGCCCGCGAGAACGCCCGCGGCGATGGCAAGCTTGCCGACAAGTCTCATCTGGACGGTGTGTCCTCAACCCTGCTTGGCGCGGTAGGGCTGGTGGCAGGCGCCGCAATTGCCGCCGATCACGCCGAGCGCCGCGCCCACGGCGGCCTGGTCCGCCGGCGGGTTGGCGGCGACGCCGGCCACGTCGGCCTTGAACTTCGCGACCTTCGCCTCGAAGTCGGCCATGTTCTCCCAGATCGCCGGAAGAGCCTCGGTCCCCTCGGCCGAGCCGGCCGGGAACATCGCGGCGACGTCGAATTTCATCGCATTGGCGTTGAGCGCCTCGATGGCCGCGTTGACGGCGGCCGCGTCGAAGGGCTTCTCGCCCTTGGCGATCGGTCCGAGCTGGCCGAGCGCGCCGCCGAACGCCTTCATCATCGCCTCGCGATCCTCGATCGGACCTGCGATCGATGCCGAGACCGCGAACGTGAGCGCCGCTGCGGCGAAAACTAACTTCTTCATCTTTGTCCTCCGGGTGCCGTGCTTGGGAGCAGCCTTGCTGGGTTGGTGGAGCCGTCCAGTGCCCACAATGGCAAAGTTCGCGTTCACGCGCGTTCACGCTCGCGTGAAGGGACGATAAGCGTTCACGACACACCGTCAACGAAAAACGCCCCGACCAAGGTCGGGGCGTCGCCGGCGTGGAGGATCGGTGGAAAGCGATCAGGCCGAAGCCTTCTCCCAGCATTCCAGCACGTAGTCCCAGTTGATCAGATTGTCGACGAAGGCCTCGAGGTACTTCGGCCGCGCGTTGCGGTAATCGATGTAGTAGGAGTGCTCCCAAACGTCGACGCCGAGGATCGGCGAGGCGCCATGGACCAGAGGGTTCTCGCCGTTCGGGGTCTTGGAAATCTCCAGCTTGCCGTTCTTGACCGAGAGCCAGGCCCAGCCCGAACCGAACTGCGTGGTGCCGGCGGCGATGAAGTCGGCCTTGAACTTGTCGTAGCCGCCGAGATCGGAATCCACCGCCTTCTGCAGGGCGCCCGGCAGGCTCTTGCCGCCGCCGCCCTTCTTCATCCACTTCCAGAAATGGATGTGGTTGTAATGCTGGCCGGCATTGTTGAAGAGGCCGGCATTCTTGCCGAAGGACTGCTTTACGATCTCCTCGAGCGACAGCCCGTCCATGCCGGCTTCGGCGGCGAGCTTGTTGCCGTTGTCGACATAGGCCTTGTGGTGCTTGTCGTGGTGAAACTCGAGCGTCTCCTTCGACATGAAGGGCTGGAGCGCCTCGTAGTCATAGGGAAGTTCGGGAAGTTCGAAAGCCATGGTCGATCTCCTGTGATCGTCTGCGGGGTCGGTGAACGGATTGGACTTCATATAGGACAGGCGGCCGCGCGATGCGAGGCCGCGCGCGACGCCGCCGTCGACGTCGGCTCAGGCGGCGCGGCCGTGCGCCCAGTCCCAGTAGAGCTGGCGCGCCTTCTTGGCGACCGGGCCGGCCTGGAGCGTCCGGTCCTCGATCTGGACAACGGGCACGACCTTGGAATGGTTGCCGGTCGAGAAGATCTCGTCGGCGCCGAGGAAATCGGCCACCGTCAGGGTCTTTTCCACCACATCCTGTCCCGTCTCGCGCAACAGGCCGATGGTCCGCGCGCGGGTGATGCCAGACAGGAAGGTGCCGTTGGCGACCGGCGTGAAGGCCACGCCGTCCTTGACCATGAAGATGTTGGAGGCGCCGGTTTCGGCCACGTTGCCCAGCATGTCGAGGACGAGCGCGTTGTCGAAGCCGCGCGAGCGCGCCTCCAGGATCGCCCGGCCGTTGTTGGGATAGAGGCAGCCGGCCTTGGCGTTGGTCGGCATGGTCTCGAAGGTCGGCCGGCGGAAGGGCGACACCGTCAGCGAGAAGCCGGCCGGCGGAATCATCGGCGATTCGTAGAGGCACAGGCAGAAGCGCGTCGAGGCCGGGTCCGACGGCACGCCCATGTAGCCGCCGTGCTCGGCCCAGTACATCGGGCGGATGTAGACCGCCGTCTGGCCGTCGAACTTCTTCAATCCGTCGATCGTCAGGCCGACGATCTCTTCGATGGTCATGGTTGGCTGGAGGCCGAGCGCCAGCGCCGAGGCATTGACGCGGGCGGCGTGCAGGTCGAGGTCGGGCGCGACGCCCTCGAACCAGCGCGCGCCGTCGAAGACGCTCGATCCCAGCCACATCACGTGGCTGCGCGGCCCGACGAGCGCGACGTTGCCCTCGTGCCAGTCGCCGTCGACATAGGTCCAGGTGAGGCTCTGCGCTTTCGTATCGACCGTCATCATATGCCCGCCTTTTTCGTTGGGGCCTATGGATAGCGGCTCGTCTTGCCGCGTCAATCGTTCCATGCGGCGTTTTTCTTGCACCAGCGCGATGCTTGACCCATGCCCCGCGATCGGATCAAGTCTAGGCCTCACTGACAGGATCGCCGCATGCGCCACTCCGCCTACGTCTTCGATGCCTATGGCACGCTGTTCGACGTCCATGCCGCCGTGCGCCGCCACGCGCAGGCCATCGGGCCGGACGGGCAGCTCCTGTCCGACATCTGGCGCGCCAAGCAGCTCGAATACTCCTGGGTGCGCACGCTGATGGGCTCTTACGTCGATTTCTGGCAGCTGACCCAGCAGGCGCTCGACCACGCCTTCGCGCGGGTGCCGAGCGCCGACCGGTCGCAGCGGCAGAACCTGCTCGACGCCTACTGGCGGCTCGACTGCTATCCGGAGGTGCCGTCGGTGCTGAAGGCCCTGAAGGCGCAGGGCGCGCGGCTGGCGATTCTCTCCAACGGCTCGCCGGCGATGCTGGAGGCGGCGGTCAAATCGGCCGGCCTCGACCTCGTGCTCGACGACGTCTTCTCCGTCGACGCGATCGGAAAATTCAAGACCGATCCGGCTGTTTACGACATTGTGACCACGACGTTAAGGGTCTACCCGAACGCGGTCTCGTTCCAGTCGTCGAACCGCTGGGACGTTGCGGGCGCTGCGAAATTCGGCTTTCGCACGGTCTGGATCAACCGTTCGGGGCAGCCCGACGAGTATCTCGACCACCCGCCGGCCATGATCCTGCCCTCGCTTGAAGGCTTGCCGAACCTCGGCTGATCGGGGATACCGAAAGCATGACCATCGTGCGGCGAAAACGGGGCAACCGTTTGGCCGCGCGCGCGTTGTGCGGCTTCCAAGAGGGGTGACAGATATCCATGACCGGACGTACGACTTCCACCGGAGGCGTTTCGAGGCGCTTCCTTTTGACCGCGGGCGCTGTCGGCGTCACCCAGCTTGCGCTGTCGGCCTGCACGACGTCGCGCCCCATGCCGCAGGTTCCGTCGCTGCCGCGCTTCGACGACGAGGAGGGCGGCGGCTTCGACCATGCGCGCATCTATGCCGCGCGCGGCGACGGCGGCTTTTCTCTCCCCGCCATACCCTATGAGCGCGTCCCGGCACGCTTTCGGCGCCAGCAGGTGGCGAACACCACCGGCCAGGCGCCTGGCACCATGGTGGTCGATACGCGCGACCACTTCCTCTATTTCACCCAGCCGGGCGGCCGCGCCATTCGTTACGGCGTCGGGCTTGGGCGCGCCGGCTTCGAATGGTCGGGCAGCGGCGTGATCGAACGCAAGCAGGAATGGCCGCGCTGGTGCCCGCCCGAGGAGATGATCGGCCGGCAGCCGGAATTGTCGCGCTTCCGCTGCACGCAGGTCCCGCGCACCAACAACTGGGAAGGCGGCCAGCAGGGCGGCCTCGACAACCCGCTCGGCGCGCGCGCGCACTACATCTTCCAGGGCGGCGTCGATACGCTCTACCGCGTCCACGGCTCGCCGGAATGGTGGTCGATCGGCACCTCGGTCTCGTCGGGCTGCGTGCGCATGATCAACCAGGACGTCATCGACCTGTATGATCGCGTGCCCGTCGGCGCCCCGATCGTGGTGGTGTAGGGCTCCGCCGCAGGGGTTTTCTCAAGCGGATCAAGGGTTCCAGCATTTCGGGCGGATTCGTGGCTCGACTGTTGGAACTTTTCCGCGGGGGCCGTGAGCCGGGGGAGTGCGATCTGCACGGTGAGAGCTCCGGTGCTTGAGTCCTATTTTAAGGCTCGCTGTCGTGGAGTACGGATCACAAGAAGCCGTCGAGATTTTGCGAGCTAACGCAAACACCGAGGTAGCGAATTAACCTTGGCATGTGCATGATGTAGGCATGGCTTGGCTGAATCCTGAGATCATGATCTGGGCGCGTGAGACTGCAGGTCTCGACAGGGACACGGCTGCCCGCAAGATCGGCCTCAATCCGGCACGGGGTGTTCCCGGCGCGGAGCGATTGGCGGCTATCGAGGCCGGTGTCAGCATGCCTTCGAAATCGCTTCTACGGCGTATGGCGGCTCAGTACCACCGTCCCCTTATCACCTTCTACCTGCCACAGATTCCTGCGCCGGTTGGGCTCGGGCATGATTTCAGGACGGTACCCGACCAAAGCGACCCTTCCAACGTGCTGCTCGCTACGTTGCTACGAGATGTCAAGGCGCGCCAGGCACTCGTCCGAGAAATCCTCGAAGACGATGAAGATGCAGAGGAGGTAGCTTTCATTGGCGCAGCTTCGGGTATCAGCGATTCTCGTCGACTCGCCGACCTCATCGTTGAGAGCATCGGCTTCGACAGAAGTGCCTACCGCGCTCACGCGAGCAGCGAGGACGCGTTTAGCTACCTACGCGAGTTGATAGAAAAGAAGGGCGTGTTCGTACTCTTGGCTGGAGATTGCGGGCATTGGTCCACTGCGATCGAAGTCAGAATCTTCCGGGGTTTCGCAATCGCGGATAGGTTCGCACCCTTCGTTGTGGTGAACGATCAGGACGCGAGGACAGCGTGGTCCTTCACGCTGTTGCACGAAGTGGCTCATCTACTGCTCGGCGAGTCCGGCGTTAGCGGCGGATCGCCGAATGGCCGGATCGAGCAGCTATGCAGTGATGCGGCTGCCGCAGTGCTAATCACCAGGGCCGAAGTCACCGAGTTCGGCAAACTGATGCAAGGCGGCGGCGATGACGTTTCGAACATCGACGCAATTGCCAATCAAGCGCGCATCAGCCGCTCCATGGTCGCCTACCAGTTGTTTCGCACCGGAATGATTGCTCAGGCGCGCTGGGAAGAATTGCGCAACACTTTCCGCGCGCAATGGCTTGCGCAGAAGGAACGGGAGCGCGAAAAGAGCCGTGCTGCGGAAGGCGGGCCGAATTGGTATGTCGTCCGTCGGCATCGTCTCGGCTCCGCAATCCTGGCTGTAGCAAGACAGGGGATGGCGGATGGATCTCTGACCCCCACCCGTGCCGCAAGAATGCTCGGCGTCAAGCCGATGAACGTTTACCCGCTTCTCGCTGAACCAAGGCGGGCGACGGCCTGATGCTCTATTTGCTGGATGCCAACGCACTGATTACCGCGCACAACACATGGTACGGTCAACACCGTGTTCCGGAGTTCTGGCGCTGGCTAACTCATCATGGAGAGGCTGGCACGGTGAAAATTCCGGCAGAAATATATGCGGAGGTCGAAAGCGGAAGCGATGTTCTCGCGCTTTGGATGCATGATAAGGCCACGAAAAGAGCGCTACTATTTGGCGAAGAAAGTGACCCCGATACGGTGAGGAAGGTGCTTGGCTTCTACGGAGATCAGCTGACCGATGCGGACCTCATTACAATCGGTCAGGATCCTTTCTTAATTGCAGCTGCGCTCGGATATGCTGACCGCAGTGTAGTCACGGCGGAAGTCTCGAAGCCAGCTCGGACTGGCGCAAGACGCCACGTGCCAGACGTGTGCGGAGACTGCGGAGTGAAGTGGATGCATCCAATTGCCTTCATCGCCGACCTCGACTTTTCGACGAACTGGGATTCGATTTGATTCCTGCTCGCGTAGCGGCAATCATCAAAATCGGTAGCTCTGCTTCACAGGTGAAGGTCGCCGATCGGTTTGGGCATTTGTGTCAATCGTCCGGCCGCTGGCAGGCAAGCCATTTACCGCGTGTCTCGGAGCACCGACGCCGTGAACGACGGCCTGAGGTGGACTTAGACACCAGTCCCAACAAAAATCGCACCCCCCTCACCTTTTCAAGCTCCCCAAGATCCCCCGCACCAGCGCCCGGCCCAGCGAAGACCCGACCGAGCGCACCACTGATTTCATCGCGGCCTCGGCCACGGTCTGGCGGTTCGAGGTTCGCGGGCGCGGCGCGGGGCGCGGGGCGGACGACTTGCCGCGTGTGCGGCTCGACGTCGTGCGGCTCGGGCTTGCCGGCCGCCGCTTGCGGTATTCCTCCTCGAACTCCTCGTCGCGGCGGCCCTTGCCGTCGAAATCGGGCAGCGTCCAGCGGTCGCCCTCGCGGCCCGCCTCCTGGCGCCGGTCGTCCCGCTCTCCGCCCCACGGCCCGCTCGCGCGGCCGCCGTCGCGCCCCTCCTCGCGGTCGGCGGCGTCGGCGGCTTCCGCGCCGCGCCTTTGCAGTATCTCGTAGGCCGATTCGCGATCGACGGTCTCGTCGTACTGGCCGGCCACCGGGCTCAGCGCCTGGATCCGCGCCCGCTCCTGGTCGGTGATCGGCCCGAGCCTCGAGGCGGGCGGGCGGATCAGCGTGCGCTGCACGACCGATGGCACGCCCTTGGCCTCCAGCGTCGACACCAGCGCCTCGCCGACGCCGAGCTGGGTGATGGCGGTGGCGCAGTCGAAATCGGGATTGGCGCGAAACGTCTCGGCCGAGGCCTTCACGGCCTTCTGCTCGCGCGGCGTATAGGCGCGCAGTGCGTGCTGGATGCGGTTGCCGAGCTGCGCCAGCACGGTATCGGGCACGTCGAGCGGGTTCTGGGTGACGAAATAGACGCCGACGCCCTTGGAGCGGATCAGCCGCACCACCTGCTCCACCCGGTCGACCAGGATCTTCGGCGCCCCGTCGAACAGAAGATGCGCCTCGTCGAAGAAGAAGACCAGCCTTGGCCGGTCGGGATCGCCCACCTCCGGCAGCGCCTCGAACAGCTCCGACATCAGCCACAGCAGGAAGGTCGCATAGAGGCGCGGGTTCATCATGAGCTTGTCGGCGGCCAGCACGCTGACGGCGCCGCGGCCGTCGCGCGTGGTGCGCATCAGGTCTTCGATCCGCAGCGCCGGCTCGCCGAAGAAATTCGCCCCGCCCTGCTGTTCCAGCACCAGCAGCGAGCGCTGGATGGCGCCGACCGAGGTTTTGGAGACGTTGCCGTAAAGCTTGGAGATTTCCGCCGCCCGGTCGGCGACGTGCGCCAGCATCGCCTGCAAATCCTTCAGGTCGAGCAGCAGAAGCCCGTCCTCGTCGGCAAGGCGGAAGGCGATGTTGAGCACGCCCTCCTGCGCGTCCGACAGGTTCATCAGCCGCGACAGGAGCAGCGGCCCCATCTCCGACACCGTGGCGCGGATCGGGTGGCCCTTTTCGCCGAACAGGTCCCAGAAAATGACCGGGAATTCCTGGAAGTCGTAGGGATCGAGCTTCACCTGCCCGGCGCGCTTGACGAGGAAATCCTTCGGCTCGCCGATCGCGGCGATGCCCGACAGGTCGCCCTTGATGTCGGCGCAGAACACCGGCACCCCGGCGTTGGAGAAGGCTTCCGCCAGGATCTGCAGCGTCACGGTCTTGCCCGTGCCGGTCGCGCCGGTCACCAGGCCGTGGCGGTTGGCGTATTTCAACAGCAGTGTCTCGGCGCGCTGGTAGGCATCGTCCGGCGTGCGGCTCGCGCCGAGAAAAAGGCTGTCGTCGCTCATCTGGCGCTCCCCTCCGTAGTCCCGCCCCCGGCGAGTCGTCCCTGTCAGGTATAATCGGACCGATGCCGCCCCACAACGGTGGGGCGTGCGAGCGCCATGGCACATGCCCGGCGCCGACACCCCCCGCGCCCACGACGGCACTGCGCAGGGGTTGCGAAAGTCGCTGTTGCGGTGGCGCCGCCGTCGGCCTAATCGACCGGCAAGCGCCTTCGGGGGAGGAGCGGCGGCGATGGGGGAGTGTGGCGCGAATGCTTCAAGGGACGTGCGATGCACAAAGCCGCATGTGGGCTTTGTTGCGAGGCCCGTCGTTGCCCTCTACTCTGGCGACGAGCGGTCCCCTGTCGGCCGCGCGGATGCGGACATGCGATGACACCTGATCTTCTCAGCCAAGCGGCGTTTCCGCCGGTCGACGAGGCGCTCTGGCGCGAGATGGCGGCCAAGGCGCTGCGCGGCGCCGACTACGACACCACGCTGGTCTCGCGCACCGACGACGGCATCCGCGTCGAGCCGCTGCATGCCCGGTCGCAGGAGCCGCAGCCGATCTCGCGGGTCGACAAGCATGCCGGCTGGCGCATCGTCCAGCGCGTCGACGATCCCGATCCCGTCCGCGCGCGGGCGCAGGCGCTCGACGACGTATCGAACGGCGCCGACGGGCTGTCGATCGTCTTCGAGGGCGCGCCCAACGCCTTCGGCTACGGCCTGCCGGCCACGCAGGAGGCGCTCGCCGCCACGCTCGACGACGTGCCGCTGCACCGGCTCGACCTGCGCGTCGACACGCATCCGACCAGCCGCATCACCGCCGAATGGCTGGTGGCCTATCTCACCGCCCGGCGCGCCGATCCGTCCCGCATGCACCTCTCCTTCGGCATCGATCCCGCCGCGATCTTTGCCGGCACGGGGCGCATGCGCATGTCGATCGAGGCGCTGAAGGCGTCGCTGCCGCAGTCGCTGGCGCATTTCTTCGCGCTCGGCGTGCCCGGCGTCCTGCTCGAGGCCGACGGCCGCGTCTGCCACAATGCCGGCGCCACCGAGGCGCAGGAACTCGCCTTCATGCTGTCGTCGGCGCTGTCGCACCTGCGCATGTTCCAGGCCGCGCGCCAGCCGCTGGTCTACGCCGCGCCGCATATCGGCTTTGCCACCGCCGCCAACCAGGACCAGTTCGTCACCATCGCCAAGATGCGCGCCCTGCGCCGCCTGTGGTCGCGGGTGCAGGAGGTCTGCTCGGTCGAGCCGTCGCTGGCGATGATCCATGCCGAGACCTCGTGGCGGATGATGACGCGCAAGGACCCCGAGACCAACATCCTGCGCTCCACCATCGCGGTCTTCGCCGCCGCCGTCGGCGGGGCGGATTCGATCTCGGTGCTGCCGCACACGCTCACCCACGGCCTGCCGGACGATTTCGCCCGCCGCGTGGCGCGCAACACGCAGCTTGTGCTGGCCCGCGAGGCGCATGTCGGCTTCGTCAACGATCCGGCCGCCGGTGCGGGCAGCATCGCCTATCTCACCGAGGCGCTGTGCGAGGCCGCCTGGGAGGAGTTCAAGACCATCGAGCAGGAGGGCGGCCTCCTCGAAAGCCTCGCCGCCGGCCGCTACCAGGCACGCGTGGTCGAGGCCCGGAACGCGCGGATCGCCCGCTACCGCGCGGGCGAGCGCCGCATCGTCGGCACCACCATCTTCCCGCTCTCGCAGGAGCGGCCCGTCGCGACGCTCGACGCCGAGACGCGCGCGGGACCGAAGGAGGGCGGCGCCTTCTGCGAAAAGCTCGCCGCCGCCCGCATCGACGAGAGCCTGGGAGAACCGGCATGATCCCCGATTTCGCCGCCATCGACTGGTCGAAGCCCGCGCGCGGCAAGACGAGCCGCGACGATCTGTGGGAAACGCCGGAAGGCATCGCCATCAAGCGCGTCTATGGCGAGGCCGACGTCGAGGGCCTGCCGTTCCTCGACACGGTGCCGGGCGCGGCCCCCTTCCTGCGCGGTCCCTACCCGACCATGTATGTCCAGCAGCCCTGGACGATCCGGCAATATGCCGGCTTCTCGACGGCGGAGGAATCCAACGCCTTCTACCGGCGCAACCTGGCCAGCGGCCAGAAGGGCCTGTCGGTCGCCTTCGACCTCGCCACCCATCGCGGCTATGATTCGGACCATCCGCGCGTGGCCGGCGACGTCGGCATGGCGGGCGTGGCGATCGATTCCATCCTCGACATGCGCCAGCTCTTCGACGGCATCCCGCTCGGCGAGATGACCGTGTCGATGACCATGAACGGCGCCGTGCTGCCGATCATGGCGCTCTACGTCGTGGCGGCCGAGGAACAGGGCGTCTCCCAGAAGGACCTCGCCGGGACCATCCAGAACGACATCCTCAAGGAGTTCATGGTCCGCAACACCTACATCTACCCGCCGAAGCCCTCGATGCGGATCATCTCCGACATCTTCGCCTACACCTCGCGGGAGATGCCGAAGTTCAACTCCATCTCGATTTCCGGCTACCACATCCAGGAGGCCGGGGCGACGGTCGACCTAGAGCTCGCCTACACCATCGCCGACGGCATCGAATATGTCCGGGCCGGCATCGCCGCCGGGCTCGACGTCGACGCCTTCGCCCCCCGGCTCTCCTTCTTCTGGAACGCCGGCATGAACTTCTTCATGGAGCTCGCCAAGCAGCGCGCCGGCCGCCTGCTCTGGGCCGCCCTGATGAAGAAGAACTTTTCGCCGAAGAGCGACAAGTCGCTGGCGCTGCGCGCCCACACCCAGACCTCGGGCTGGTCGCTCACCGCGCAGGACCCCTACAACAACATCACCCGCACCATGATCGAGGCGATGGCGGCCACCCAGGGCGGCACCCAGTCGCTGCACACCAACGCCTTCGACGAGGCGCTGGCGCTGCCCACCGACCATTCCGCCCGCATCGCCCGCAACACGCAGATCATCCTGCAGCAGGAATCCGGCACCACCCGCCTCATCGACCCCTGGGGTGGCTCGGCCTTCGTCGAGCGGCTGACCTACGACCTTGCCGCGCGCGCGCTCGCCCACATCGAGGAGGTGGAGGCGCTTGGCGGCATGGCCGCCGCCATCGAAAAGGGCATCCCCAAGCTGCGCATCGAGGAGGCCTCGGCCCGCACACAGGCGCGCATCGACGCCGGGCGCCAGGCGCTGATCGGCGTCAACGCCTTCCAGCCGGGACGCGAGATCGAGGTCGACGTGCTCAAGGTCGACAACGCGCAGGTGCGCGCCCGCCAGCTCTCCAAGCTCCAGCAGCTGAAGGGCACGCGCGACGTCGCCGCCGTCGAGGGCGCCTTGTCGGCGCTGACCGAAGCAGCGGCCGGCGGCGGCAATTTGCTCGAATTCGCCATCCGCGCCGCCCGCGCCAAGGCCACCGTCGGCGAGATCTCGCTGGCGCTGGAGAAGGTCTTCGGCCGCCACGTCGCGACCGTGCAGACGATCTCCGGCGTCTACCGGGCCGAGGCCGGCGACATTCCTGCCATCCCGCGCGTCCAGGAAAAGGTCGAGGCCTTCCGCGAAAAGACCGGCGCCGCGCCGCGCATCCTCGTGGCCAAGATGGGCCAGGACGGCCACGACCGCGGCCAGAAGGTCATCGCCACCGCGTTCGCCGATCTCGGCTTCGACGTCACCGTCGGCGCCATGTTCCAGACGCCCGAGGAGATCGCCAAACTCGCCGTCGAGCACGACGTCCACATCGTCGGCGCCTCCTCGCTCGCCGCCGGCCATTTGACGCTGATCCCCGAGCTCCGGGAGGCCCTGTCGCGCCTTGGCCGCTCCAACATCATGATCGTCGCCGGCGGCGTCATCCCGCCCGACGATTTTGAGGCCGTTCTCGCCGCCGGCGCAACCGCCATCTTCCCGCCGGGCACGGTGATCCCGGAGGCGGCCGAAAAGCTGATGGACGCGCTGCTCGAGGGGTAGTTTGCCCCTCGGCACCCTGTGTTGTATTCTCGGCTACACGGACGAGGCTACACTCATGACGCTGAACATTCGAAATCCTGAGGCCGACCAGCTCGCGCGCCAGCTTGCCCGCATCGACGACACCACCATCACGGACGCGGTCATCGTCGCGTTGCGCGAGACGATCCGCAACCGGCTCCGGAACGAGACGCCGAGCGAGACGGCAAGGCGGCTGCTTGCCAAGCATGGCCTTTCCTTCAAACCGGGCCGCCAGCCCGTCCCGGAGAGTGTCTACCACGACCTGGACCATGACCTGACCGGCGAGGACTGATGTTCGTCGATGCCTGCGTCATCGTCGCGCTGATGGCCAACGAGGACACGGCCGCCGCCTACGAGGCCGAGTTGAACAAGGCCGATGCGCCCTTCACCTCGCCATTGGCGGCCTGGGAGGCGATCATCGTCATGTCGCGCCCGGATCAGCTCGACTGTCCCTACACCGCGACCGAAGCCCTCGTCGTCGACTGGCTCGCCGAGCGTCACATCGAACTGCGCGAGCCGACTTCTCCCCACGAGGCCTTGTCCCACGCCGTCGCGGTTGCGCAGAGGCATGGTGTCGGCAAGCGGCGCCTGAGCAGTTTCGACTGTTTTCACTATGCCCGTGCCAGGGCGGCCGGCGCGCCGATGCTGACGCTCGACCGGCCGCTGCGCGAGACCGACATCGAGACGCTGCCGGCCTAGCCGACCTCCTTCGGGACGATCCCGGCCGCACGGCGGCATTCGCGATTGTCACCGTCGATCGTTGGCGTTATAATAGACGTTGCAACAGGGGCATCGGCCATGAACACCGTCATCCGCAAGATCGGCAATTCCGAAGGCGTGATCCTGCCGAAGGAACTGCTTCAAGGCCTCGATCTCAAGGCCGGGGACAGTGTCGTGATCTCCGAGGACAAGGGCGAGATCGTGCTCAAGAAGGCTGGCGACGAGTTCGAGGAGCAGATGACCGCCGCCCGCGAGATCATGGACCGCTACAAGGTCGCGCTCCAGAAACTCGCGGAATGACCTGGCGGTTTCCAAGCCGTCAGGTCGTCGAGGCCCTCCACGCAGAGCAATTGCGCCGGCACGGTGGCGCGCAGGGCCTGCGGGACGAGAATGCACTGGAATCGGCGCTGAATCGGGCCCGCTACAAGGCGGCGTACGGCGAACCGGACGTTTTCGAACTCGCGGCCGCCTATGCCTTCGGCCTTGCCCGCAACCATGCCTTCGTCGACGGCAACAAGCGCACGGCGATCGTCACCGCGATGCTGTTCCTCGCCCTCAACGGTTGCCGCATGACGGCCGACGATGGGCAGGTCTACGTTTTCACGATGGCGCTGGCCGCCGGCGAGATCGACGAAACAGGCGCGTCCGCATTCTTCCGGGATCATGCGCTCCCGGCCTGACGTTGAATCCCGATTCCTGGTTCGCTCTTGCGCGCGGCGGCTCGTCCAGACTGGAAAACGACGCCCCGTCCGGTGCCCGCGGACATCGATCAACCCGCCCTCCGGCCTGCTCGATCACGACTTGCGTTTCGAGGCGACCCGATCCATTTTCCCGCAATCGTAGGACAAGGAGTTCAAAGGTCTCTTCATGCGTGCATTGGTCGCCACGACAATCTCGTTGCTCGTCTGCCTGTCGGGCAGCGCTCTCGCCAACAGCAGGGGGTGGGATTCGTCGCCCTATCCCGGCGAGCCGGGCGAGCCGGCCGTGGGATGCAGCGTCTCCACCAATGACGACTTCTGGACATGCCTTGCGGTGCGGTGCGAGAAAGATGGCGCGCTCGGCCTCTATTTCCTCAATTCCGATGGCGGCCTGAACGGGTCCTTCTCGGTGGCGATCGACGGCGAGGCGTTTCGCGTCGGCCAGCAACCGGCCGGCGAAGGCACCGCGTTTCCGACGCGCCTCACCGGCGACGTGGCGTCGATCGTGGCCCGGCTCAAGACCGGCCGGCAGGTCAGGCTCGTCGACACCTCGCCGCCCCTGAATGAAGGCTTCGACACGATCCCGCTGCGCGGCTCCAGCCGCGCCATCGGCGCGGTCGAGGCCGCCTGCGCGCCGGCCGGGGGCACGCCCGTTTCAGTCGGGACCCTGCTCCGGAATGCCGCCGGCAAGGTCAGCATCGGCGATCTGAGCCGCGCCACGGATTGCGCCTTCGCCGAGACCACCGGCGTCGTCGGCAAGGTCAGGCGCGGCGGCCCCGGCGGCGGCATCGACGGCATGACCTTCATCGACGACCGGTTCGGCAGCGGCTTCATCAATGTCGAGCCGCTTTCGGGCCCGAACCTCCAGGCGCGCCGCGCCACGCTCGAGCACCTGCTGAAGGCCGGCCGCCGCCTGTCCATCGGCGTCCATGGCTGCGGCGCGGGCGGCCGCGTCGAGGAACTCGTCTCGGCGACCGAACGCTGACGGCCGGCGCGTTCTGCGGGCCGGCGAAGCTGTCGTCGAACGACCGCCGTCTACAGCGCTTCTTCCAGCATGTTCGCCTGGATGCCGACTGGCTGGCGCGCACGCTGGTGGCGCTGGCGAGGCTGGCGCCGCCCTACCGGCTCGTCCTCGACCGGACCAACTGGAACATCGGCACGAAGGACGTCAACTTCCTGGTGCTGGCGGTCGTCGCGCGGCGCGCGCGCCTGCGGGTGCTGTGGGAGGTGCTGGACCGTGGCGGCGGCTCGTCGATGGCCCAGTGCGCGTCGCTGATCGGCCGCTTCGTCGCGCTCAGAAACTGGATCGCATATCGACCCGAAATCGCGATCCGAACGTGGCAGCGAATCTGGAGACGCCTCACGAACACAGACCATGGAACAATCAGAGTCGTGAAGTGTGGCACCGTGGAAACGCTCCACTCCCACCCTCAACGAAATCAATGCCTTCCACGAATGTCACCCGAGTTCCATCCACGCCCCCACGCCTTCGCCGCACACTGACGGCTGGTTTCTGGAGGCACGGGCATGGACATGGGACTGGACGAAACGACGCTGAGGCGCATCATCGCGCGGCTCGTCTCGTTCGCCGCTCTGGCGGAGCGGGCCGCCGGCCGCTGTTTCCCGATCCGCTGGCTGGTGCTCGTCATCCTGCGCCATGCCGAGGGCGCGACGCTGGGCTACCTCGCCGATACGACCGGGCTCGACTGGGCGGCCTGTTTCGACGATCACCCGGCGCCGGAAAACAGTGACGACGACGCGGCGGTGCTCGCCTGGCGTTTTCGCACGCTGGCCGCGCTGCTCGGCGCGCTTCTGCCGCCGGACGGCCGGTTCGACCATCCCGCTGGCTCGACGACCCGTCGCGACGCCGCCCGGCAAGGCCTCACGCCCGCCGTCTGGCTGTTCGCCCTGCGCAATGGCCGTCGGCCGGCGTTTCACGACACGTCATGAGCCCCGCGCTCCCACCGCATACATCCCCTGTCGGATCCGATGAGCCGGGCGACCAGAAAAAGTCGCTTCGCGGCGCGTCGGCGCGCGAAGAAACACGGAGACAGTTTACTGAATTCGGGATCGCGCGTGCCTAGCCGAGGATGACGGGGACAAGCCGAATCAAGAAAACTGTCCCCGTATTTCCGCGCCGGGCGTTGCAACGCATTTCCCGTCCCGGCCGCCCGACGGCGCGCCGTCAGCCCAGCCCGACGATTTCCCACTCCCTGCCGCCGACCGTCGCCAGCGCGCCGACGCCCTTGCCGAACAGCGCCAGCGCCATCGGCGAGACATGGCTGATGGTGCCGTGGGCGGCGTCGGCCTCGTCCTCGCCGACGATGCGCCAGGTCTTGGCGGTGCCATCCTCGTCGGTGATCGTCACGGTCATGCCGAAGCGCACGACGTCGCTGTCGGGGTCGGGCTCGGACAGTTCGGCGTTTTCGCGCCGCGCGGTCCAGTATCGCAAATCGCGCGAGACGAGCGCGATCTGCTCGCGGTCGGCCTCGGCTTCGGCCCTGGCAAAACGTTCGTGCAGCTCGGCCAGATGCGCGTCGATGGCCGCCAGCCCCTCGCGCGTCACGAGGTTGCGGTGCGGGCTGACCGGGCGTTCGCCGATGTCGTTCAGGCCGGTCGCGCTGTCGTCGTTGCTGGTGAAGGCTCTGCTCATCGATGGAAGGTAAGGCTTCGGAGCATCGGGAACAACCCATGCGGGCCGAATGACCCGGCTGGCACGGTTCCTGCGAGACGGCTCCCTCGACGAGGAGGACGTGCCGATGATGGACAGGCGTCGTTTCATGGCGGGACTGGCGGGCGCCGGCGCGATGGTCGCGGCGGGCACCGGCAGCGCGCGCGGGCAGGGTCTGTCCGGTTTCGAGACGGCATCGATGCGCGGCGCCATCGACGCGGCCGAGTTCGGCCTGCGGCCCGGCGGCTTCGACGACCAGAGCAGGGCCTTTTCCCGCCTGCTGAAGGCCGCCGCCGAGCGCGACGTGCCCGTGGCGCTGCCGGCCGGCAGTTTCGTCGTCTCCGACATCACCCTGCCCCGCCGGCTGGTGCTGTCGGGCGTGCCGGGCGCCACCCGCATCGTCCATGGCGGCGACGGGCGCTTTCTCGCCTGCGATTGGGCCGAGCACATCGATCTCTCCGGACTGGTTTTCGATGGCGCCAGCCGCAGGCTCGGCGAGAGCGTCCGGGCGACGCTCGACCTGCGCGGCGTGGCGCGGCTGGTGGTCGACGGCTGCACCTTCATCGGCTCCGGCAAGAGCGCGCTGTCCTTGGAGCGCTGCGGCGGCCGCGTGACGCGGTCGACGCTCTCCGGCGCGGCCGATTTCGGCCTCTACAGCGTCGAGGCGACCGGGCTCGAGATTTCCGGCAACACTGTTTCGGACTGCGGCAATGGCGGCATCCTGGTTCATCGCTGGACGCCCGGCGAGGACGGCACGATGGTCGCCGGCAATCGCGTCCAGCGGATTTCGGCCCGCAACGGCGGCACCGGCCAGGTCGGCAACGGCATCAACGTGTTTCGCGCCGGCAACGTCATGGTCTCGGGCAACCACGTTTCGGACTGCGCCTTCTCGGCCATCCGGTCGAACGGCGGCAGCAACCTCCAGGTCACGTACAACTCTTGCCTGCGCTCGGGCGAGACGGCGATCTATTCGGAATTCGCCTTCGAGGGCGCGGTGATCTCGAACAACGTCGTCGACGGCGCGGCCAAGGGCATCTCCATCGTCAACTTCAACGAGGGCGGCCGGCTCGGCGTCTGCTCGGGCAATCTGGTGCGCAACCTGTCCGAGAAAGGCCCCTACGAATCGTCGGGCGCGGGTTTCGGCATCGGCATCACGGTGGAGGCCGACGCCGCCGTCACCGGCAACGTCGTCGAGGGCGCGCCCCGCTTTGGCATGCAGCTCGGCTGGGGGCCGTTCCTGCGCAACGTCACCGCCACCGGCAACGTCATCCGCCAGGCCGGCACCGGCATCGCGGTCAGCGTCGTGGAGGGCGCGGGTGCAGCGATCATTTCCGACAACGTGATCTCGGAGACGCGCAACGGCGCCATCGTCGGCCATCGCTGGGGCAAGGCCGCCACCGGCGATCTCGCCCGCATCGGCAATGCCGGCTTCCCGCATCTGACCGTCGAGCGCAACCATGTCGGCTGACGCGGCCCCGTCCTCAGCGCGCCGCCAGCCCGCCAGCCGGGCGAAACTCAGGACGCGACGGGCGCCAGCGCCTCGGTCGGCCTCACCTGTCCCACGGCGACGCCTTTGCGGTTCTTCACCGCCGGACGCGCCAGGTCGCGCAGCCGGACCGACAGCGCATGGTCGCCGGAAAACAGGCCGGCCAGCACCTCGGCCACGATCGCTTCGGAGGCGCGCGTGCCACCGTCGTCGCATTTCACCGCCACGCCGAGCCCCAGCGACGGCAGCGCCGCGACATAAACGGCCTCGGCGCCGGTCTTGACGAAGATGCGGCCCTCGCCGGCCTCGATCAGCGCGAGGTCCATCGTGCCGGTGCCCGACATGTGGAAGGGCTGCGCCATGCAGGCCGACAACAGCCGCCGCGCCGCCTTCATGCGTTCGACGCCCATGCCGAGGCCGCTTCCCATGCGCGCGAACCCGAGCGCCAGCGCCCGCAACGGAATGGCATAGGTC
Organism: Mesorhizobium sp.; assembly: GCA_051860465.1. Classification (GTDB taxonomy): domain Bacteria; phylum Pseudomonadota; class Alphaproteobacteria; order Rhizobiales; family Rhizobiaceae; genus Aquibium. Next base: position 12,454 of record JBHYDY010000042.1, on the reverse strand, counting down.
GGAATGGCGCAGCCGTCGATGCCGACATTGCCCTCGTCGTGGATCGCGCCCGTCACCTCTTCCATCGTGCCGCGCAGCATCGCCTGGTAGCGGTGGCTGTAGTCGACATAGCCCCGGTGGGCGAGGCCGAGGTGGTTGCAGGTGCACAGGAAGCCGGCGTGCTTTCCCGAGCAGTTGTTGTGAAGCTGCGACGGAACACCGCCCGAGCGGGCCAGTTCCAGCATCGCCTCCTGGCTGCCCGGCCAGTGCGCGCCGCATTCGAGCGCGGTCTCGTCGAGCCCGACGCGGGCCAGCATCTCGGCGGCGCCCGAAACATGCGCCGGCTCGCCGGAATGCGAGGCGCAGGCGAGCGCCAGTTCCGCGTCACCGAGGCCGAAGGCGTCGGCCGCGCCGCTCTCCACCAGCGGCAGCGCCTGGATCGCCTTGATGCAGGAGCGCGGGAACACCGGCCGGTCGGCGTCGCCGATCTCGACCACCGTTCCGCCTTCGGCGTCGACCACCACGACCGATCCGCGATGGCGGCTTTCGACGCGGTTGCCGCGCGTGACTTCGACGAGGACGGGGTTCGCCATGGCTTCACCAAGATTTCACTGTCACAATCTTTTGCCCGCACCTATTCCCTTCGATCATGAGACGCAAAGGCTTTCCGATCCTGCTACCGCTGAAGCTGCTGACCATCCTGATCGCGATCCTGTTCGTCGCGCCCGCCGTCGCCACCGCCGGCTGGTGGTCGTTCGTCGACCGTCCGGGCACGTGGCGCTCGGCCGACTGGTCGTCGAGCGGCAAGCTGCCGGCCGCGCCGGTCTCCGACGAGGCCGCCGTCTACGTGCTGGCCGCCCGCACCGGCGGGCTCAAGGGCGCGTTTTCGGTGCACAGCTGGATAGTGCTCAAGCGTCCGGGCTCCACCCGCTACGAGCGCTACGACAAGGTGGGATGGGGCTCGCCGATCCGCCGCGACGGCTGGGCGGCCGACGGGCGCTGGTACTCCAACCCGCCCGAGATCGTGGCGATGGCGCAAGGCGCGCGCGCCATCGACCTGTTGCCGGAGATGGACGACGCGATCGCCTCCTATCCCTGGTCGCACCATGGCGACTACCGCATCTGGCCAGGCCCGAACTCCAACAGCTTCGTGGCCCATGTGCTGCGCGAGGTGCCGGCGCTCGGCGCGACGCTGCCGCCCAACGCCGCCGGCCGCGACTATGCGCCGGGCGTGGCCTCCGTCGACCTCGCGCCGGACGGCCGCGACCTGCACGTGACCCTAAACGGCCTCGCCGGCTTCGCGCTTGGCGCGCGCAGCGGCCTCGAGGTGCATTTCCTGGGGCTCGTCGCCGGCGTGGACATCGCCCGGCCGGCGGTGAAGATCCCGGCTTTCGGGCGCGTGCCACTGTGGCCGGGATCGTAGAGCGCTACTCGGCGAAGGCCTCCGCCAGCACGCCGCGCAGCGACTCGTCGCCTTCCTCGCCGTAGAGCACGTCGTCGATCGTGTAGGCGCCGTCGGCGCCCTTCATCAGCACGAGCCGATCGATCCAGTCGCCGTCCGGCTGGTCAGGGAAGCGGTACTGCACCTGCGCGATCAGCCTGTCGCCGTCCTGCGTCGTGGCGCCGGCCTCGCAGACCGGGGCGACGTCCGGGAAACTCTGCCAGGGAATGCCGTCGCCGAGCGGCGGCTTCTCGTTCGGCGCCGTCGCCTGCAGCCGTTCGTTCTCGGCCACGGCCTTCATGATCGCCTCGTTGAGGCCCGGGCTCGACAGATAGAGCCTGCCCATGCCGTCCTCGGCACTCGACAGCACGCAGAAGGCCTGCACGTAGGGGGTTCCGAGATCGACCTGTGCGGCGGCGGCGCCGGTCAGCGCAAGGCCGGCGGCAAGGGTCAGGCAAACACGGCGTATCACGTCATCATTCTCCGAAATTCTTGTCATGGCCGGCGCCGCCGGCAAAGGGAATCACGTGCCCGCGGCAGCCGCGCCGGTCGCGGCGATATCACTTCACGCGTTCGAGAATCGACACGTAGTTGGCCACCGCCGCGCCGCCCATGTTGAATATGCCGCCGATCCGGGCGTCCTTGACCTGGATGCCGCCGGCCTCGCCGGTCAGTTGCGCGGCCGTCAGCGCGTGCATCGACACGCCGGTCGCGCCGATCGGGTGGCCCTTGGCCTTCAGCCCGCCCGACGGGTTGACCGGCAGCTTGCCATCCTTGTCGGTGATGCCCTCGGCCACCGCGCGGGCGCCCTGCCCGGGCTTGGCCAGCCCCATGGCCTCGTACTCGATCAGTTCGGCGATGGTGAAGCAGTCATGCGTCTCGACGAAGGACAGGTCGTCGAGCGTCAGCCGTGCCTTCTCCAGCGCGCGGCCCCAGGCGGTGGAGCAGCCCTCGAACAGAAGGATGTCGCGCTTCGACATCGGCAGGAAATCCTGCACGTGCTCGTTGGCGCGGAAGGCCACCGCGCGGCGCATCGACAGCGCCGTCGACATGTCGGCCAGCACGATCGCGGCCGCGCCGTCGGAGACGAGCGAGCAGTCGGTGCGCTTCAGCGGGCCGGCGACATAGGGGTTCTTCTCGCTCTCGGCGCGGCAGAACTCGTAGCCGAAATCCTTGCGCATCTGGGCATAGGGATTGTCGACGCCGTTCTTGTGGTTCTTGGCCGCGATGCGGGCGAGCGCGTCGGACTGGTCGCCGTGGCGCTGGAAATAGGCCGCCGCGATCTTGCCGAAGACACCGGCGAAGCCGGCCGGCGTGTCGCCGTCCTCGGGCAGGTAGGAAGCCTTGAGCAGGTTCTTGCCGATCTCGGCCCCCGGCGTCTTGGTCATCTGCTCGGCGCCGACGACGAGCACGATGCGGGCGGCGTTGGCCTCGATGGCGCGGATGCCCTGGCGCACGGCGGCCGAGCCGGTGGCGCAGGCGTTCTCGACCCGGGTGGCCGGCTTGAAGCGCAGCCGGTCGTCGGCCTGCAGCACCAGGCTCGCGGTGAACTCCTGCGGCGAGAAGCCGGCGTTGAAGTGGCCGAGCACGATCTCGTCGACGTCGTCGGGGCCGATGCCGGCATGCTCCATCGCCTCGGTCGCGACCTTGACGATCATGCTCTCGAGCGTCTCGTCCTCAAGCTTGCCGAAGCGCGAATGCGCCCAGCCGACGATGGCAGCGGTCATGGATGTCTCTCCCTGCGGAACCTGTTTTGCCCACGATACAAGAAATGCCACGGGCGGCACAAGGAGTTGTTCAAGCTTGAACCGATTGAAGGCCCGCACAAGCGGTACGCGCCCATGCACAACCGCATCCGAGAGCGCTGCCATGCCCTGGCATCACCCGCGCGAACCGTCCTTCTCGGTCACGAGGCGGGCGCCGCGCTCATAGGTCAGGTAGCGCCAGAACCACTGGATGGACACCTGGACCCGGTTCTGGAAGCCGACCAGCAGGTAGACGTGGACCACCACCCAGGCGACCCAGGCGAACCAGCCGCGGACCTTGAAGCGCCCCTGTTCGAAGACGGCGGCGTTGCGGCCGACGATGGCCGCGTTGCCGCGGCCGCGATAGCGGAAGGGCCGGAGCGAGCTGCCGTCGCGGATGTGACGCACGAGGCTCTCGCCCAGATGGCAGCCCTGTTGCTTGGCCACCTGGGCCAGGCCCGGAACAGGCTTGCCGTCCGGTCCGGGACAATGGGCCAGGTCGCCGAGCGCGTAGACGCCTTGCATGCCCGGCACCGCCAGCGTCTCGTCGACCAGCACGCGGCCGCCCTTGTCCGTCTCGGCGCCGAGCATGGCGGCAAGCGGCGATGCCGCCACGCCCGCCGCCCACAGCGTGTGCCCGACGGCCTGGTCGCGGCCGGCGATGCGGATCGTGCCGGCGCGCACGTCCTCCACCGCCGTGTCCGTCAGCACCTCCACGCCGAGCTTGCGCAAACGCTGCTCGGCATATCGCGACGCCTGTTTTGAAAAGCCGGCGAGCAGGCGCGGGCCCGCCTCGACAAGCATGATGCGCGCATGCTCGGGCGCGATGTTGCGGAAATCGTCCGCCAGCGTATGGCGGCAGAGTTCGGCCAGCGACCCGGCCAGTTCGACCCCGGTCGGTCCGCCGCCGACGACGGTGATGGTCATCAGGCGCTTCTGTTCGACGGGGTCGGTGCTGCGCTCCGCCTCCTCGAAGGCGAGCAGCACGCGGGAGCGGATGTGGTGCGCGTCCGCCAGCGTCTTCAGCCCAAGCGCGTGGGGTGCCCATTCGTCATGGCCGAAATAGCTGTCGACGGCGCCAGCCGCCAGCACCAGCACGTCGTAGGCAAGTTCCGGACCGTCGGCCAGCGAGATCCGGCGCGCCGCGGCGTCGATGCCGGTGACCTCGCCGAGCAGGACCGTCACGCGCTCGTGGCCGCGCAGCACCTTGCGAATCGGCTCGGCGATCTCGGTCGCCGAAAGACCCGCCGTCGCCACCTGGTAGAGCAGCGGCTGGAACAGATGATGGTTCTCGCGGTCGACGACCGTCACGCCGAGTCCGGCGCGGCCAAGCTGCTTTGCCACCTCCAGCCCGGCAAAGCCGGCGCCGACGATGACGATCCGGGGTGCGGAATGTCCGTATCGATTCCTGGTCTTCTCGTGCGTGTCCATCCCGTGCTTCGACTCCTGAGTGCGCCCTCCCCCGCAACGGGCGTTCGATCCGGAATGTTCCTTGCGGCGGGGTCCTCGTCACGTTTCGCGACACTCGTTTCCATAAATGTCCAGGGGTGTGGGAACACTTCGCCCGCATCCGGTTTTTCGGTTGTCTGCCCCCGGGCAGGCACAACCAACGAGAAGAAAGGATACCAAAGCCATGAAGACCAGATTGTTGACGGCTTCCGCCGCCGCGCTGATTCTGTGTGCTCCCGCCTTCGCCCAGACGGCGACGACGACCGACACCGCGAACTCCAGTGCAAGCATGTCTTCGGCGATGCCGCAGGGATGGAACGACGAGATCGGCAACGCCTTCTTCACCGATGCGGAACTCGGCACGCTGAGGACCGAGGATGAAATCAGCACGAACTGGGCCAGCCTGTCTGCCGAGCAGCAGGCGCAGGTGACCAGCTACTGCGACACGATCGATACCGCTTCGGCGACCGGCGTCGACGGTTCGACGATGCCGTCGGGCGACGCCACCGCCGGCGTGACTGCGGGCGGCACGGCCTCCCCCAGCATCGAGGGTAAGACCACCCCCGGCGTGACGGGTGACTCGACGGCTGGCGCCACCACCGGCACGATGGGCACGGACGCCACGGGCGGCGTGTCCACCGACACCACGGCCAGCACCACGCCGGATGCCGCCACGGGCGCGACCGGCGCCATGGATGCCGGCGCCAGTGTCAACGTCGCCTCGATGCAGCGGCTGTGTGACATGGTCGGCGATCTCGACTGATCGCGGACTGCCGCACCCTGCGCGAAAGGGTCGCCTCGGCGGCCCTTTCGTCGTTTTGCCCCTTGCCGATCCGGCCCACGCCCGCCTGACACCCTGCCCTACCTCACGCACGCCGGCGGGTTCGGCCACCCCCTCCGCGTCGAGCGGATTTTTTCTTGATTGATGCGTCAATCAAAATTAATCTCCGCGCCGATCGGAGACCGCAATGCCCAGGATCGGAATGGAGCCAAAGCGCCGCAGGGCGCTGATCGACGCCACCATCGCCGCGATCGGCGAGCGCGGCTCCATCGACGTCACCATGTCGGAAATCGCCGGTCTCGCGGGTGTCTCGTCGGCGCTCGCGCATCATTACTTTGGCGCCAAGACCGACCTGTTGCAGGCCACAATGCGCCATCTTCTGTCGGAGCTCGGCGCGGATTGCCGAGCCGCTCTGGCGGGCGTGAGCACCCCGCGCCAGCGCGTGTCGGCGGTCATCGCCGTCAACTTCTCCGAAAAGCAGTTCCGGCCGGACATCATCGCCGCCTGGCTTGCCTTCTACGTCGAGGCGCAGCGCTCGGCGGCCACGCGCCGCCTGCTCCGGGTCTATGCGCGGCGGCTCCACTCCAACCTGATGAGCGGGCTGACGGCCCTCCTCGACCGGCCGACGGCCGCGCGCGCCGCCGAGGGCATCGCGGCCATGATCGACGGGCTCTACATCCGCCACGCGCTGAAGGACCAGCCGCCGGACGCCGCCGCCGCGATCGCGCTCGTGGAAGACTATCTCGAATCCAGACTGCAAGACGCCGGAGCCCCTCGATGACGTCGAAGCCCAACATTCTCGTCATCATGGTGGATCAGCTGAACGGGACGCTGTTTCCCGACGGCCCGGACGACTTCCTGCACGCGCCGCACCTCAAGGCCCTGGCGGCGCGCTCGGCCCGCTTCGTCAACAACTACACCGCCTCGCCGCTCTGTGCGCCCGGGCGCGCCGCCTTCATGAGCGGGCAGCTGCCGTCGCGCACGCGGGTCTACGACAACGCCGCGGAATTTCCCTCGTCGATCCCCACCTTCGCGCATCATCTGCGGGCGGCGGGCTACAGCACCTGCCTGTCCGGCAAGATGCATTTCGTCGGGCCCGACCAGCTGCACGGCTTCGAGGAGCGGCTGACGACCGACATCTACCCGGCCGATTTCGGCTGGACGCCGGACTACCGCAAGCCTGGCGAACGCATCGACTGGTGGTATCACAACCTCGGCTCGGTCACCGGCGCCGGTGTCGCGGAGATCTCCAACCAGATGGAGTACGACGACGAGGTCTGTTTCCTCGGCTGCCAGCGCCTTTACGAATACGCCCGGCACTCGACCGACGAGGACCGCCGCCCCTGGTGCCTCACCGTCTCCTTCACCCATCCCCACGACCCTTATGTGGCGCGGCGAAAGTACTGGGATCTCTACACGGATTGCCCCGCGCTGGACCCGGAGGTCGGCTTCATCCCCTACGAGGAGCAGGATCCGCACTCGCAGCGCCTCTACGTGGCGAGCGACTACCCGTCCTACGACATCACGCCGGAGATGGTGCGGCGGTCGCGTCAGGGCTACTTCGCCAACATCTCCTATCTCGACGACAAGGTCGGCGAACTGATCGACGTCCTCACCCGCACGCGCATGCTCGACGACACGCTGATCCTGTTTTGCTCGGACCATGGCGACATGCTCGGCGAGCGCGGCCTTTGGTTCAAGATGTGCTTCTTCGAAGGCTCGTCGCGCGTGCCCCTGATGATCGCCGGCAAGGGCATCGCCGCCGGGCGGTTCGACGCGCCGGTCTCCAATCTCGACGTGCTGCCGACGCTCTGCGACCTTGCCGGCATCGACATGGCCGCCATCATGCCGTGGACCGACGGCATCTCGCTCGTGCCGCTTCTGTCCGGCGCCGAACGCTCCGTCCCCGTCCTGATGGAATACGCCGCCGAGGGCTCGCAGGCGCCGCTGGTGGCTATCCGCGACGGGCGGTTCAAGTTCGTCCATTGCGAGATCGATCCGCCGCTTCTGTTCGACCAGGAGGCCGACCCGCTGGAACTGACCAACCTCGCCGCCGACGCGGCGCATGCCGACACGGTGGCGCGCTGCATGGGCCTGGTACGCCAGCGCTGGGACATGGCCCGCTTCGACGCGGAGGTGCGCGAGAGCCAGGCGCGCCGCTGGATCGTCTACCCCGCGCTGCGAAACGGCTCCTACTACCCCTGGGACTTCCAGCCGCTGCAAAAGGCCTCCGAGCGCTACATGCGCAACCACATGGACCTCAACGTTCTGGAGGAAGCCAAGCGCTTCCCGAGGGGAGAATGACATGATCCCGTCCCTCGACCATTTGCAACGCGCCTATGCCGTCACCCGCGAGGCGACCCAGGTCACGCCGCTGCTCGAATCGGCGGCGCTGGCCAGGTTGACGGGCGCGGCGCGGGTCTTCGTCAAGCCGGAGTCGCTGCAATGGGCCGGCTCGTTCAAGGCGCGCGGCGCCTACTGGCGGCTGAAGCAGCTGTCGCAGGAAGCGGCGGCGCGAGGCGTGGTCGCCTACTCGTCGGGCAATTTCGCGCAAGGGCTGGCGGCGGCCGGCGAGGCGCTGGGCATTCCCGTCACCATCGTCATGCCGGTCGACGCGCCGACCGCCAAGCGCGAGGCCACCGCCGGCTATGGCGCGCGCGTCGTGCTGACCGAGCATGGTGACCGCGCCCGCGAAGAGGTCGCGTCGGAAAAGGCCCGCGCGATCGCCGCGGACGAGGGCCTGACTCTCCTGCATCCCTTCGACGATCCCGAAATCGTCGCGGGCCAGGCCGCGGCGGGGCTCGAGGCGCTCGAACAGCTCGCGGCCAAGGGTGAGGAGGCCGACATCGTGTTCTGCTCGGTCGGCGGCGGCGGGCTGATCGGCGGCGTTGCGCTCGCTTTCCACTATCTCTCGCCCGCGACCCGCATCCTCGCGGTGGAGCCGGAAGGCTTCGACGGCATGGGGCGCTCGCTCGCCCACGGCTCGATCGAGGCAACCGCCATCGGGCCAAGCACGATCTGCGACGGGCTGATGGCGCGCCGGCCGGGCGACGCGCCGTTCGAAGCCGTGCGCGCGGCCGGCGTCGACGGCATCGCGGTCTCCGATGCCCAGGTGCGCAAGGCCATGCGGATCGCCTTCGAACGCCTCAAGCTGGTTCTCGAACCCTCCGGCGCCGCCTCGCTTGCGGCGCTGCTGTCGGGCCAGGCCGACGTCGCCGGCAAGACGGTGCTGGTCATCGCCACCGGCGGCAACATCGCGCTCGCCGACTTCCTGAAGCACGTCGCCGATGCGTGACGCCCGTTCCCCACTGGGTGCAGACCATGCCTGAAGCCGATTTCGTCATCGTGGGCGCCGGCTCCGCCGGCTGCGCGCTGGCCTACCGCCTGTCGGAGGACGGGAAGAACTCCGTCATCGTCATCGAGTATGGCGGCACCGACATCGGGCCGTTCATCCAGATGCCGTCGGCGCTGTCCTTTCCCATGAACATGAGCCTTTACGACTGGGGCCTGTCGACCGAACCCGAGCCGCATCTCGGCGGACGCAGGCTCGCCACCCCGCGCGGCAAGGTGATCGGCGGCTCGTCGTCGATCAACGGCATGGTCTATGTGCGCGGCCACGCCCGCGACTTCGACCACTGGGCGGAAGCCGGCGCCACCGGCTGGAGCCATGCCGACGTGCTGCCCTACTTCAAGCGCATGGAGTACGCCCATGGCGGCGAGGAGGGCTGGCGCGGCACGGACGGGCCGCTGCACGTCAGGCGCGGCACGCGACGGAACCCGCTCTATCAGACCTTCATCGAGGCCGGACGCGAGGCCGGCTTCGAGGTCACGGACGACTACAACGGCGCCAAGCAGGAAGGCTTCGGCCCGATGGAGCAGACCATCCATCACGGGCGCCGCTGGTCGGCGGCCAATGCCTATCTGCGCCCCGCCCTGAAGCGGCCGAACGTGAGGCTGGTCAACGGCCTCGCACGGCGGGTGGTGATCGAGAACGGCCGCGCCGTCGGCGTCGAGATCGGCGCGCGGGGGCCGGATCAGGTCGTGCGGGCGCGTCGCGAGGTGATCCTGGCGGCCTCCTCGATCAACTCGCCCAAGCTCCTGATGCTGTCGGGCATCGGCCCGGCCGCACACCTGCGCGACCGCGGAATCGAGGTGATCGCCGACCGGCCGGGCGTCGGCCGGAACCTGCAGGACCATCTGGAACTCTACATCCAGCAGGAATCGATCCAGCCGGTGACGCTCTATTCCGTGCTGAACCCGCTGTCGAAGGCGCGGATCGGCCTGCAATGGCTGCTGTTCAAGTCCGGCCTCGGCGCCACCAACCATTTCGAGGCCGCTGCCTTCGTCCGCTCGAAGGCCGGCATCGACTATCCCGACATCCAGTATCATTTCCTTCCCGCCGCGATCCGCTACGACGGCAAGGCGGCGGCGAAGATGCACGGCTTCCAGGCCCATGTCGGGCCGATGCGCTCGAAGTCGCGCGGGGCGGTGACGCTGCGCTCGCCAGACCCGGCGGCCAAGGCCGAGATCCGCTTCAACTACATGTCGCACCCCGACGACTGGAGCGATTTCCGCCACTGCATCCGGCTGACCCGCGAGATCTTCGGCCAGACGGCCTTCGACCCCTATCGCGGCCGCGAACTTTCGCCCGGCGCGCATGTCCAGAGCGACGAGCAACTCGACGACTTCATCCGCGAGCATGTCGAGAGCGCCTATCACCCCTGCGGCACCTGCCGGATGGGCCGGGCCGACGATCCGGCAAGCGTCGTCGATCCGGAGTGCCGGGTGATCGGCGTCGAGGGGCTGCGGGTCGCCGATTCCTCGATCTTCCCGCGCATCACCAACGGCAACCTGAACGCGCCGTCGATCATGACCGGCGAGAAGGCCGCCGACCACGTTCTCGGCCGCGCGCCGCTGCCGCCGTCGAACCTCGAGCCGTGGGTCAACCCGCGCTGGCAGGCGAGCGACCGGTAAGGGGCTAGTCACGCCCTCCTTCCGGTTCACGCGCTGTCGGGGTAAGAGCAGGATCCAACAGGTCGGAGACCAGCTATGCAGAACAACAGACTCTATCTCGTCATCGGCGCGCTCGTCGTGGCCGTCATCGCCCTTGCCTTCTACGTCCTGCGCGAAGAGACCAAGCCGTCGGGCGTCGAGATTCGAATTGACGAGCGCGGCCTGACCGTCGAACAGAACTGAGCCGAACGCGCGTCATTCGCGCCCAGGGAGACCCAGATGAACGCCCAGCCCAAAGCCTCGCACTACATCAACGGCCGCTTCGTCGAGGACGAGGGCGGGCAGCCGATGGAGGTGATCTACCCGGCCACCGGCGAGGTGATCGCGCGCATCCATGCCGCGACGCCCAACATCGTCGAGCTTGCCGTCGAGGCGGCGCGCGCGGCGCAAGGGGCCTGGGCGCGACTGAAGCCTGTGGAGCGCGGCCGCATCCTGCGCCGCGCCTGCGACCTGCTGCGCGAACGCAACGCCGAGCTGGCGCGGCTGGAGACGCTCGACACCGGCAAGGCGATCCAGGAGACGCTGGTCGCCGACCCGGCATCAGCCGCCGACGCGCTGGAGTTCTTCGGCGGCGCGATCGCCTCGGTGACCGGCGACTATGTCGACCTCGGCGGCCCCTTCGCCTACACCCGCCGCGAGGCGCTTGGCGTCTGCGTCGGCATCGGCGCCTGGAACTATCCCATCCAGGGCGCGGCCTGGAAATCCGCGCCGGCGCTGGCCATGGGCAACGCCATGGTGTTCAAGCCATCGGAAAACACGCCGCTCTCGGCCCTGGCGCTGGCCGAGATCTACACCGAGGCCGGCCTGCCCGACGGACTGTTCAACGTCGTCCAGGGTTTTGGCGAGGTCGGCGCGGCGCTCGCCTCGCACCCCGTCGTGGCCAAGGTATCGCTCACGGGCTCGGTGCCCACCGGCCGCAAGGTGCTGGCGCTCGCCGGCTCGCACATGAAGCAGGCGACCATGGAGCTCGGCGGCAAGTCGCCGCTGATCATCTTCGACGACGCCGACGTCGAGAACGCGGTCGGCGGCGCGCTGCTCGCCAATTTCTACTCGACCGGCCAGGTCTGTTCCAACGGCACCCGCGTCTTCGTCCAGGACGGCATCCGCGAGCGCTTCCTCGACCGGCTCGTCACCCGCACCAAGGCCATCCGCATCGGCGATCCCCTCGATCCGGACACCCAGATGGGACCGCTGATCAACGCCCAGCAGCACGAGAAGGTGATCGGCTACATCGAGATCGGCAAGGCGGAGGGCGCCACGCTCGCCTGCGGCGGCGGCGTGCCGCGCCTGCAGGGACTGGAGGGCGGCTTCTTCGTCGAGCCTACCATCTTCACCGACGTCGTCGACGGCATGCGCATCGCGCGCGAGGAGATCTTCGGGCCGGTGATGAGCGTTTTGGCCTTCTCCACCGAGGACGAGGCGATCGAACGCGCCAACGATACGGAATTCGGCCTGTCGGCCGGCGTCTTCACCCGCGACCTGCCGCGCGCCCACCGCGTCATCGCCGAGTTGCAGGCCGGCACCTGCTGGATCAACCACTACAATCTGTCGCCGGCTGAAATTCCCTTCGGCGGCGTCAAGCAGTCGGGCATCGGCCGGGAAAACTCGCTTGCCGCCCTGCATCACTATTCGCAACTGAAGACTGTCTACGTCGAGACCGGCAACGTCGACAGCCCCTACTGAGCCTGCGCGGCGGCGGCACTCCCCGTCGCGCCGTCCGGCCAGCCGCATCCCCGGGCCGCCCCTTTCGCGGTCTGTCATGCGCTGGAAAAGGCCGAACCGGGAATCCGCCTGAAGACACGACGAAAATCTCGGTCGTCGCGCTTGCAGGATCGGCGGGCGAGCGCTATAGACCGCCCCGACTGGTCACGGAGTGTAGCGCAGCCTGGTAGCGCACATCGTTCGGGACGATGGGGTCGCAGGTTCGAATCCTGCCACTCCGACCAGATTTCCCGTTGTACGACCCGGGGACATGGGTGACAGTTTGTACCTAAGACATGGGTGACAACCTCGTGCCGAACGGGTTGTCGATGGTCTGCAAGGTCC
>JBHYDY010000041.1:0-51080 GCA_051860465.1 Mesorhizobium sp. | reverse complement strand
GCCGAAAACGAAAGCGAGCAGGGTGGTCCGACGCCTTCGCCAGATCAATCATCGGCCAAATGCGATAGCCCTACCGCCGGCCCTGCCCGCACTTGACTCCCCGCCCGCTCCTGCGTCACAGGCAGGCGAGTTCGAGCGAGCGGAGAACATCTGATGGCAATCGCATTCACCTTTCCGGGCCAGGGCAGCCAGTCCGTCGGAATGGGCCGCGATCTGGCGGAAGCCTTTCCCGAGGCCCGCTCCGTGTTCGAGGAGGTCGACGCCGCGCTTGGCGAAAAGCTGTCGGCCGTCATGTGGGATGGGTCCGAGGAAACCCTGACGCTCACCGCCAACGCCCAGCCGGCGCTGATGGCGGTCTCGATCGCCGCGCTGCGCGTGATGCAGGCGCGCGGCCTGGTGCTCGAAGACAAGGTGGCCTATGTCGCTGGCCACTCACTCGGAGAGTATTCTGCGCTGTGCGCGGCTGGCGTCTTCTCGCTGGCTGACACGGCACGGCTCCTGCGCATCCGAGGCAATGCCATGCAAGCGGCGGTTCCCGCGGGCGAGGGCGCCATGGCCGCCGTCCTTGGCCTAGACCAGGACAAGGTAGAAGAGGCTTGCGTCAGGGCCGAAGGCGGGGTCTGCCAGATCGCCAACGACAATGGCGGCGGACAGCTCGTCATCTCTGGATCAAAGGCCGCGGTCGATCACGCCGCGCGCCTGTGCACGGAAATGGGCGCCAAGCGCGCATTGATGCTGTCGGTGTCCGCCCCCTTCCACTCTGCTCTGATGGCGCCCGCGGCCGATGCCATGCGCGACGCGTTGGCGGCCGTCGAGATGAAGGTGCCGGTGCTGCCGGTGGTCGCCAACGTTACCGTCGAACCGGTGACCGATCCGGCCGAAATCCGCCAGCGGCTCGTCGAGCAGGTGACCGGCCGAGTCCGCTGGCGCGAGACCGTCGAGTGGTTCGCGGCCAACGGCGTCGGCACATTGTATGAAGTCGGGTCGGGCAAGGTTCTGTGCGGGCTTGCCCGTCGCATCAGTCGCGACACAGCCACGGCCGCCGTCAACACACCCGCCGATGTCGAGGCCGCGCTTGCGGCGCTCGTCCAAGGCTAAACCCTGCCGCGGCTCCCCGTCGCGCGTGAATTCGGGAAAGGATAGCGACATGTTCGATCTGACCGGCCGCAAGGCTCTCGTGACCGGCGCCTCCGGCGGCATCGGCGAGGCGGTTGCACGCGCCTTGCATGGACAGGGCGCGACCGTCGGCCTGCATGGCACGCGTGTCGAGAAGCTTGAGGCGCTCGCAGCCGATCTCGGCGACCGGGTGAAGATCTTTCCGGCCGACCTGTCGAACCGCGACGATGTGAAGGCGCTTGGGCAGAAGGCGGAAGCGGAGTTGGAGGGTGTCGATATTCTCGTCAACAATGCCGGTATCACGCGCGATGGCCTTTTCGTGCGGATGTCGGATGCCGACTGGGATGCCGTGATCGAGGTCAACCTGACCTCCACCTTCCGGCTGACGCGCGAACTCACCCATCCGATGATGCGCCGTCGCTACGGCCGGATCATCAACATGGCCTCGGTGGTTGGCGTCACCGGCAACCCGGGACAGGCCAACTACTGCGCTTCGAAGGCCGGGATGATCGGCTTCTCCAAGTCGCTCGCGCAGGAGATCGCTTCACGTAACGTGACCGTCAACTGCATCGCGCCGGGCTTCATCGAATCGTCCATGACCGAAAAGCTCAACGACAAGCAGAAGGACGCCATCATGGGTGCAATCCCGATGCGGCGCATGGGCACCGGCCTGGAGATCGCGACAGCCGTCGTCTACCTCGCCTCGTGGGAGGCTGGATACGTGACAGGACAGACGCTGCACGTTAACGGCGGTATGGCGATGTTCTAGACACGCCGGCCCTCTTTCGGATCGCTAGGGCCAATCCGGCCGCGACATACCCGAATCCGGCTTTGCGGGGCCACGGCTTCGTGATATGCGCCGCGCGAGCCGGCATTTCCGTCAAGGCGTAGCCGTCGGGACATGCCAATCAGAAAGGAAAACGCAGTCCGGAGTATCCGCGTTGGACCGACCGGGAAAGCGCCATCTTTCAGCTTGATTAGCGGCAATCCTGCCGCTAACGAAGACAAACTTGAACCGAAGTCGAGGGTTTCCCTAATGAGCGATACCGCAGAACGCGTCAAAAAGATCGTCGTCGAACATCTTGGAGTCGAAGAAGCGAAGGTTACCGAGGGCGCGAGCTTCATTGACGATCTGGGCGCTGACAGCCTGGACACCGTCGAACTGGTGATGGCCTTCGAAGAGGAGTTTGGCGTCGAGATCCCCGACGATGCAGCCGAGACAATCCTGACTGTCGGCGACGCGGTCAAGTTCATCGAGAAGGCTTCGGCCTGATTTTGGCCGGCGCCTTTTGCGCCGGGTGGAACCCGCAATGAGACGTGTCGTCGTTACGGGCCTAGGCCTATTGTCTCCGTTCGGACCTGGCGTGGAGCACTCCTGGAAGCAGTTGCTTTCAGGCAGGAGCGCCGCGCGTAGGATCGAGACATTCGAGACGAGTGACCTCCCTTGCAAGATCGCCAACGTGATCCCTCGCGGGACGGGCGACGACGGCACGTTCAATCCCGACCACGTGCTGGAACCCAAGGACCAGCGCAAGGTCGGCGACTTCATCACCTACGGCATCGCCGCCGCTGACGAGGCCTTGAAGGATTCCGGCTGGGAGCCGAAAACCAAAGAAGACCAGTGCGCGACCGGCGTCATGATCGGCTCGGGCATCGGCGGCATCGAAGGCATTGCCGAGAATGCGTTGATCCTGAATGAGCGCGGTCCGCGCCGCATCAGTCCCTTCTTCATCCCGGGCAACATCATCAACCTCGTTTCCGGGCAGGTGTCGATTCGTCACGGGCTAAAGGGCCCGAACCATTCCGTGGTCACCGCCTGTTCCACCGGAGCCCACGCCATAGGCGACGCGGCGCGCCTGATCGCTTTCGGCGATGCCGAGGTGATGCTGGCTGGCGGCGCCGAGTCCCCGATCAACCGTTTGTCGCTGGCTGGCTTCGCTGCGTGTCGTGCGCTCTCCACCGCTTACAACGACACCCCCGAGAAAGCCTCGCGACCCTATGACCGCGACCGTGACGGCTTCGTCATGGGCGAGGGCGCCGGTGTCGTGGTTCTCGAGGAACTCGAGCATGCGAAGGCCCGCGGGGCCCGGATCTACGCGGAAGTGGTTGGCTATGGCCTCACCGGCGACGCCCACCACATTACCGCACCTGCCGAGGATGGCGACGGAGCCTATCGCTGCATGAAGGCCGCGCTGAAGCGCGCCGGCCTGTCGCCCGCTGACGTCGACTACATCAACGCACATGGCACTTCCACGATGGCCGACACGATCGAACTCGCGGCCGTGGAGCGGCTCGTCGGCAACGCTGCCTCCGAGATCTCCATGTCTTCGACAAAGTCGTCGATCGGTCATCTCCTGGGGGCGGCCGGCGCCGCGGAGGCGATCTTTTGCCTGCTGGCGATCCGCGACAATATCGCGCCCGCCACGATTAATCTTGACAACCCGTCGACCGAGACGGCGCTCGATCTCGTGCCGAACACGCCTCGTGAGCGTCGGATCGACGTCGCGCTGTCGAATTCGTTCGGATTCGGCGGAACGAACGCCTCGCTCGTCTTTCAACGGTATAATGGTTGACGGTCGCGTTGGGGCGTCAATTTTGCCATAATCCTCGATAGTCTTCGCCCGCGACATCGTGACCTGAAGATGGTGTATGTGCGAGCGGTTGCGATTCGATGCAGTTCCGTCCGAGAGCGACCGTTGACGCTGGAGTCTTCCGCAATCGAACCACGGACGGACGCCGGAATGAGGGAGCAAGTGTGAACCGATGAGCGATGCCGCGAATCAGCCGGAGTTTGGACGCCGTCGTGAAGCGGCGAAGCCGATCGTGCCTAAGACAGCCAACGAGGCACTTCGCCCGGAGATAGGCACGCCTCCGCCTCGTCGCTCCCGAGCCTCGCGCAGCCAGTTCGTCATCTTCCTGAATTTCGTCATGTCCGCGATCTTCCTGATCACGATCGGCGCCGGCTTGCTCGTGTACTTCGGCAAAGGGGAATTCGAAGGTCCGGGACCATCCGCGACAGGCGATGTCGTCATGATCCGACCAAACACAGGTGTTCGCGAGATCGCCGCGCAACTCGAGCGCTCCGGGCTGATCAGCGATGCGCGCATATTCGCCCTTGGGGTGCGTGCCTATGGCGCCGACTCCGCGCTCAAGGCGGGCGAATACGAGGTCAAGCCGCGCGCGTCCATGCACGACATCATGGAACTCCTCAAGAGCGGCCGTTCCGTGTTGTATTCTCTGACAATCCCGGAAGGCCTCACCGTGGAGCAGGCGTTCCAGCGCATTGCCGAACACGAGGCGCTTGTTGGGGAGATGCC
Source organism: Mesorhizobium sp. (assembly GCA_051860465.1). Taxonomy (GTDB): domain Bacteria; phylum Pseudomonadota; class Alphaproteobacteria; order Rhizobiales; family Rhizobiaceae; genus Aquibium. The sequence continues at coordinate 46,647 of JBHYDY010000041.1, read as the reverse complement.
GTCTGAAATGCCTCCGGAAGGCAGCCTGGTGGCCGATACGCAACGGTTCACGCGCGGGACCCAGCGCAAGGACCTGATCGAGCGCATGATCGCGGCTCAATCCCGACTGGTCGAGAGCATTTGGGCGCGTCGCGTTGAAGGGCTGCCTCTCAAGGACATCAACGAGTTCGTGACGCTCGCCTCCATCGTCGAGAAGGAAACCGGACAGGCGGAGGAACGCTCGCGGGTGGCCGCGGTTTTCATCAACCGGCTGAACAAGGGGATGCGCCTGCAATCGGATCCGACGATTATCTACGGCCTGTTCGGAGGAAAGGGTAAACCGTCCGACCGGCCGATCTACCGCTCCGATATCGACAAGCCGACGCCATACAACACCTACACGATCAACGGACTGCCACCCGGTCCGATTGCCTCTCCTGGACGCGCTTCCCTTGAGGCCGTGGCGAATCCGTCGACGACCAACGACTTCTACTTCGTCGCCGATGGGACAGGTGGTCACGTCTTTGCCGCGACGTTGGCGGAGCACAATGAGAACGTCTCGCGCTGGCGCGAGATCGAGCGCAAACGCCGTGAAGCAGCGGCGGCGACAGAGGTACCCGCGCCGGCGGCGGCCGACTGAGCGACGACGCTGAAGCGGGGGTAATTCATGTCTGTCCAGAGCATGACGGGCTTCGCCCGCGCGTCGGCGGAGCTTGCGGGCACCTCTATTGCCTGGGAGCTACGTTCGGTGAATGGCAAGGGGCTCGAAACGCGCTTGCGTCTTCCGCCTGGCCTGGAAAGAGTAGAGCAGGCCGCTAAGCAAGCCATCCAGAAGCGCTTTACGCGCGGAAACGTCCAGGCGTCCCTCACGGTTGCGCGCGGTGGTTCCGCAACGCGGCCGGTCGTTAACGAGGTCCTGCTCGAGGAATTGGCCCGCTTGGCGCAGCGCCTGCAAGAGAGCTTCGGCTGTGCGCCCGCGACGGCTGATGGGCTGCTCGCCCTGCGCGGTGTCCTGGAGATCCCGGAACTCGCCGAGGACGAAGCGATGCGCACCGCCCTGGACAAAGCCATCCTGTTCGTGATCGAGGAAGGATTGGCCGGTCTCGAGCAATCGCGACGTGCGGAAGGGGCCGCGCTGTCTGCCATCCTGCTTGGGCAAATTGCCGCGATCGAGCACCTCGTCTTGCTTGCCGAGGCGGATCCATCGCGCGATCCCGCCATGATCCGCGAGCGGATCGCCGGTCAGGTCATGATCCTGATGGACGCGGCCGGCGCCACGCTCGATGAAGCCAGACTGCACATGGAGGCCGCGCTCCTCTCCACCAAGGCCGACATACGCGAGGAGATCGACCGCCTGAAAGCTCATGTGGCGGCGGCTCGCCGGATGATCGAGGATGGGGGCGCCGTCGGGCGGCGGCTCGATTTTCTCGCGCAGGAATTCAATCGCGAATCGAATACGCTGTGCTCGAAGTCGAATGCGACCACCGTCACGGCGATCGGCCTTGAACTGAAGGTCGTCGTCGATCAGTTCCGGGAACAGTTGCAGAATCTGGAGTAGAGGCATGGCCGACAGTTCTAAACTGGACGGAATTCGGCGCCGGGGCTTGATGCTGGTCCTGTCCTCGCCTTCCGGCGCGGGCAAGTCGACCATCGCCCGCAACCTCCTTGAAAATGACAAGGGCTTCGAACTGTCCGTCAGCGTGACCACTCGGCCGCGTCGGTCGAGCGAGATCGACGGCGTTCATTATCACTTCCGTACCCGGCGGGAATTCGACAATCTGCGTGCCAATGACGAACTGCTCGAATGGGCCGAGGTACACGGCAATTACTACGCCACGCCGCGCGAACCGGCCGAGCGCGCAATGAACGAGGGGCGCGACATGCTATTCGATATCGACTGGCAGGGTGCCGAGCAGTTGCGCGAGAAGATGCAGGGCGACATCGTCTCCGTTTTCATCTTGCCGCCCTCCATGAGCGAACTCAAGGTGAGGTTGCAGCGGCGGGCCGAAGACGACGCCGAGACCATCTCGCGTCGCCTTGCCAATGCCCGCAATGAGATCGAGCACTGGCGTGATTATGATTATGTGGTCATCAACCGCGACCTCGATCGCGCCTATCAGCAGGTTCTGTCCATCGTCGCGGCGGAGAGGCTGCGCCGGGACCGCAGTCTCGGCCTCTTCGACTACGTGACGCGCCTGCTCGACGAGAAGGTCGACTGAGCGCGAAGGTTCTCAGGCCGGCGCGGCGATACCATTGGCGATACGTACGAATTCCTCGACGCTCAGCGTTTCCGCCCGGCGCGTGCCGTCGATGCTGGCAATCGAAAGCAGCGCTTCGCCGCCGACACGCTTTAGGCTCTGGCGCAGCATCTTGCGGCGTTGTCCGAAGGCCGCTTCTGTGACGCGCTCCAGAAGCTTCAGTTCGGCGGGCAAGGGTGCGGCCCGCGGCGTGAGGTGAACCACCGAAGAGGTGACCTTCGGCGGTGGTGTGAAGGCCTGCCGCGGCACGTCGAAGGCAATGCGGGCATCGGTCCGCCAGCCGGCCAGAACGCCGAGGCGGCCATAGGCGTCGGTGTCCGGAGCAGCGACGATTCGCTCGGCCACCTCCTTCTGGAACATCAATGTCATCGATACCCAGAGGGGCGGCCAGTCGTGCGGCGTCAACCAGCGCACGAGTAGCTCTGTACCGATGTTGTAGGGCAGGTTTGCGACGATCCGTACGGTTTCGCCGGGGGCCAGCGCGGCGAAATCGGTCTTCAGCGCGTCGCCCGCGATCACCTCCAGCCGCCCGGGATAGTGACCGGAAATCTGCGCCAACGCGGACAGGCACCGCTCGTCGCGTTCGATGGCGATGACCCGTCGCGCGCCTGAAGACAGAAGCGACCGCGTCAGTCCGCCGGGACCGGGGCCCACCTCGATGACCGTGCATTGTGTCAGGTCGCCGGCCGTCCGGGCGATCTTTCCGGTCAGGTTCAGGTCGAGCAGGAAGTTTTGCCCGAGCGACTTCTTCGCGTCGAGCCCGTGCGTGGCGATCACCTCGCGCAGCGGAGGAAGTCCGTCGGCGGTCATGGGTCGGAACGCCCGCGGCCATGGGCCAATGAGGCCGCCATCCGCAACGCCGCAATAAGGCTGTCCGGCCTCGCCAATCCCTTTCCGGCGATGTCGAAGGCAGTGCCGTGGTCCGGAGAGGTGCGCACGAAGGGAAGCCCCAACGTCACGTTGACGGCTTCGTCGAAGGCAAGCGCTTTGGCCGGGATCAGCGCTTGGTCGTGATACATGCAGAGCGCCACGTCGTAGCCCTGCCGAGCGCGCGCATGGAACAGGGTGTCAGCGGGCAGCGGGCCGCGGGCATCGATGCCTTCCCGCTGGAGCACCTCGACCGCGGGCCGCACGATCGTCTCATCCTCGGTTCCCATGGCGCCGTTTTCGCCGGCGTGCGGGTTGAGCCCGGCTATCGCCAGGCGCGGGCGCGCGATGCCGAAACGCTTCGCAAGGTCGTGTGCCGCGATCCGCGCGGTCTCAACGATGAGTTCGACCGACAGCAGGCCGGGGACGTCGCGCAGTGCGACGTGGATCGTTACGGGAATGGTGCGTAGGTCCGGCCCAACCAGCATCATCACTGGGTGCACCGGCTTTCCAGTTGCCTGTTTAGCCAAATCGGCGAGGTACTCGGTATGGCCCGGAAAAAGAAAGCCGGCCTCGTACAGCGGCTTCTTTGCGATCGGGTTGGTCACGACGGCGCCAGCGCGCCCGGCAAGCGTGTCGGCGACGGCCCGGTCGATCGCCTCGACAACGCCGGCCGCGTTGTCGGGGACGGATTCGCCCGGTCGATCCGTCAGGCGCCCGGCGAGCCTGACGATTGGCAGGGCCCGACTGAAGACGCCGACCGCCTCTCCGGGAGAGACTGCTTCAAGGGGCACGTCGAGCCCGAGCGAGCGCGCCCGGGCGGCGATGAGGGCAGGATCTGACAATGTATAGAAGGGCGGCAGGCGAAGCGATTGGCGCTGCATCCAGGCAATGATCGTCAGTTCCGGACCGATCCCCGAGGGATCGCCGGAGGTCAGCGCCAAGGGCAGGGGCGGGACCTCAGCGGTTGACGATACGCGCATTCTTGCGCAATTCGTCCATGTACTTCTTGGCCAGCTCGTCCACCTTGCCGTCCTCGGCGGCCTCGTTTTGGAACACCATGCGCGCCACGCGATCGTCGGAGATCTCGCGCGTGCTGCAGATGCCGATGAACTCGACGCCACGGTCGGTTTCGCGCACGGGTGTTGCCTTTCCTGGCTGCGTCGCCTTGATGGGCGCTTCCCAATCCGGCGGCAGCTCGGGCGCCACGATCCGTCCCAGATCGCGCACGGTTACGTCGATGAGGCCCTTGGCAAACTCGCGCGTGGTATCGCAGCCATTGAAGCGTGCGCGCATGGCCTCGGCCTCGCGCTTGCGCGCGCCCATCCGCGTCTTGCGCTCGCTGGCGGGCAGCACGAAGATCACCTGTTGGAGCATGTACTCGGTGGCCGTGGGCTTCTGTCCGCCTTTTTGGAGCATACGCTGGACGGCGTCCTGCTCGCTGATCCGTCCCTCGGCGCGCGCGCGCGCGCCAAGAGCCTGGTTCCAACCGATCTGGGCGCGAATGTAGTCCTTGAAGTGCTGCTTGGTGACACCGGATTGAGCGAGGATCTGGTCGAGTTGGGCGACACCGAGCTTGTTGCCCGACGCGAATCGCGCATAAGCTTCGTCGACCTGCTTGTCGGGGATATTGATCCTCAGGCGTGCAACCTCCGACATCTGCAAGGCCTGCTCGATCATCGCATCGGAAGCGCTGCCATTGCGGCGCTGCAACTTCATGAACGCGCTACGGCGGGCTATATCGTAGCTCGTGACCGGAATGTTGTTGACCACATGCTTGATCTCGCTGGCATGTGCGGCGGTGACAACGGTCAAGCCTGTGAAAGGCGCGACGATGCCGGCGGACAGGAGGGCCGGGATCGCGAGGCGTCGTAGGATCGACATCATGGAAAAGGTTTCCCCCGTGTAGGTCTTCGGACGGTCGAGCCCCGCCTCATCTCGCATTGATGCGGCGAAACCATGTCTTCCCGCCCTATCGACTATCGATTAACGACGGTAAACTCCGGAAATCCCGTCTCCGCGGACCCGAAATCGCCAATGGTCCGAATGCCGATCCGGAAACCGAAATTGAAATCGACATCGCCCTCATCGATGGTTTCGGTGCGTGTCACCGCCATGGCGTAGGTGAAGCACTCGTCGGCATAGGCGAAGTTAATGCCGCTCCGCACCAGCGTCTCGGACTCGAAATCATAGGCTCCCCTGCCGGTGACCGACCAATTCTCCGTCAGCCTGACGCGGCTGGCCAGCGAGATTTCGCGCCGATCATTGTCGAAGCCGTAAAGGGGCTGACGTTCGATGAAGGTATAGCCTGCAACGAGATCGACCTGTCCGATCGTCGCTTGCGCTCCAAAGTCGGTGCGACGGATCGCGAAGGTCTTTTCGTCGAACCGTCCGCTGGCCGAGAGCGTTAGGCTGCCGGGTGTCTGGACGCTGACCATGCCCACGAAGTCGGACACGTCAGTCTCCAGTCCCGAATAGGCGCCGGCATTGACAAGGTTCGGCTGGGTAAAGGGGTTTTCGCCCGCGATTTGATAGGATTGGCCAAACACGGCGTTCGCTGTCCAGCCACCCCCGAAATCGCCGGAGTAGCGAAGTCCGAGATTGGCACGAGTACCGCCCTCGATCAGGTCGTAGCCCGAGAACTTGTCGTGTTCGAACAGGTTCGTGGCATCGAAGACGAGGCTCTGAGCATCCTCGTTGGCAATCGACAATGAGTTGCCGTAGGGGGCGTCCGGACGTATCAGGATCTGGGCGATAGGCTCAAGCACGTGCGAGGCGCTGGTGGTGGAGAACATCACCGGCCAGCGGACCTCCATCCCGGCCGTCGCCATGCCGCGATAGTAGGACGAGCGCACTTCGGCAGCCACTGCGCCATAGGAACTGCCGTTGTGCGAATAGGCGAGACCAGCGAGATCTGTCGCCATGTCGGAATAGGCGGTCGTGGATGCGGTAGAGAGGTCCGATCCAATCATGTCGCCGCGCGCCGACAGTAGCGGAGTCAGCACGATGCCGTTCGGGGTGATGAAGTTCCGCTTCCATTCCGTCGCCAGCGTCAGGCGGCCCGTCGTTCCCTCCACGCCGCCGAAGCGAGGGGTCGAATCGTCCAGCGGGTTAAGTGCGTCGAAGTCGAGGTCGCTGCGGTGAACCACTGTGAGGTTCACGTCGAAACCGAGTTCGCCGCCGACCACCGGTTCGTCGAGCGTGTAAGCGTAATCAAGCGATGGCAGCACCCAGGGCTGGAACGGATCGCGTTCGTCGCGCACACGGTCCTGAACCCTGAACTTCAGGAAGCGGGCATCGAAATAGTTGCGGTCGTCAAGGCCGGTCAGATGGATCGTGTCAACACGCCTGGCCTGCGAATAGCCTTCGATGTTGTATGTCCGCGAAAAACTCGGGTCGCTCTGGATCAGCGCGTCCCAGCCGAAAACCCAGCGCGGATTGATCGTGAACGAGCCCGTCGTGCCCACCATCCAGCGCGTTGTCTCTTCTGCGTCGATGTCGCCGGCTCGAAACGCGTCGGGGTTCTGCTGGATAATCCCGGCGGCCTTGAGCGAATAGAAGCCGTTGTCGAAACGCTGGCGCCACTCTGCCTCGCCGAGGAAACCCTGCCGTGTGTAGGTGTGAGCGGTGAGCGTCAGGTCGTAGGTTGGTGACAACGCGATGAAATAGGGCTGAGATAGCCGGGCGCCGAGTTCATTCGAATAGCCAACCGATGGAATCAGGAAGCCCGTCTTGCGCTTCACCGACGGGTCCGCGATCTCGAAGGCTGGCAGGCGCGCGAGCGGCATGCCGAAGAACTCGAACTGGGCGGACTCGAACCGGACGGTCCGGGACTGGCCATTCCAGATGATCTTGCGCGACTTCACACGCCAGATCGGTGCCCGATCCGGCTTTGCTTCGCACGGCGCGCAGGCGGTGTAGACGCCATTGTTGAAGATCGTCAGCAAACCGCCGCGGCGTTCCGCGCTCTCGGCGGCGAAATAGGTGTCGTCCACAGTCTCGACGCGCAGCGCATTGACGAAGCCGTCGCTGAAGTCATCCGTGACGTCGATGTCGTCCGAGAAGATCCGCGTCCCATCCTGGTAGATGATTTCCACGTTACCGGACGCCACGATGCGGCCGGTCTGCTGGTTGTAGGTGATGCGGCGGGCGACGAGGCGATTGCCGTCATACTCGATCCGCACGTCGCCGGCCGCAGTGACCGTCTGCTTGTCGTTGTCGTAGATGAGGTTGTCCGCCTCGAGCAGCATCGGGCCATCGCTCGAGGCGACGTTGAGGTCTCCGAATTCCTGCGCATGGACGGACGCTGCGCCGAACGCGCAGAGCAAGGCCAAGGCCGTCGCGCCGCAGAGATTGCGCGCGTGCGCAGCCACCCCGCCGCTACTCCACACCAACTGCACTAACCGTCCTCCTTGTACAGCAGGAATGTCACGCCAAAGAACATCGCGATGACAACCGGAACCCACGCCGCCACGACCGGCGGCACAATCCCCGAACTGCCGAACGCCTTCACGAGAGTCGTGACGACATAAAGCAGAAAGCCGGCGGCGATGCCACCCAGAATGAGCGTACCCGATTGCCCCAGCCTCACGAATCCCATCGATACCGTCGCCGCGATCAGAGTCATCGCCACCATGAGTGCTGGCAGCGCGATTAGCGAGTGATACTGCATCGAAAACGCGTTGGTGGCAAAGCCGAAGGCTTTCGCGGTTTCGATCTTTTCACCCAGTTCGAAAAACGGCGTTGCCTCCGGTCGGGCGAGGCGTTGCTGGACGAACTCCGGCCGCAGATTCGTGGGTATCCGCGCAGTCGCCGTCAGTGCAGGCATCTCACCCGACTTGAAGCCGCGCACGTCGCTGAGGATCCATTCGCCTTGGGCGAGTTTGGCACGACGGGCATCCTGGCGTTCGGTAATCTGGCCGTCGTTGTCGACGTGGATGAACACCGCGTCCGACAGAACCAAGCCCCCTTCGAGCACCGCGCGCGCGCCGATGACGATGTCGCCATCGTCGCCGCGCTGCCGGAGCCAATGCGCGGATGAACTCGATACCTTGTTCGATCGACCCGACCGGATTTCGCTTTCCATGCGTTCGACGCGCGAATAGCCGTGAGCGGCGATCGGGTTGAGGACAATGACGGAGGCGAGGCCGAACACCAGGGCGCCGACACACAGCGGCAGGAGAAACTGCCAAGCCGAGATGCCCGCAGCCCGCGCGATGACGAGTTCATACTTCCGGTTCAGCACGATCAGCGTGGCCATGGCCGCGAAAAGCGCGATGAAAGGAACCGTGACCTGGAGGACCATCGGCGCCCGCAGGCTCGTCATCAGGAGGCCAACCTGTAGGCTATAGCCCGGCAAGCCGCCGAGCCGGTTGGACTGCTCGGTGAAATCGATGATGAAGATCAGCGAGAAAATCCCGATCAGAAACCAGATCGTGATGACGATGTAGCGGCGGAAGAAGTAGCGCCCGAGGGTCCACCCGATCATGTTCGTCCCTGTGCCGCGCCCGCCCGGGCAGGGTTCAATCCATCTGTTCGGCGCCCGGTCAAGACGGTGAACGCGCCGCCGATTGCCGTGAACCAGCCAGCGGGAGGGGTCATCGCTCGTCCCGTCAGGATGAAGAAGAGCGCAAATACGACGTTGCCCGCGATGGCGGCATAGAGCCATGGGACGTAGGCGAGGGAGTCCTCGATGTTGTCCGTCAGGACATAGCCTTGCCAGCGTGCGACCAGCCCGCAAGCGATCGCGGCGATCATGGGATGAATCCGTGCTTCGCGATGAGAGCGAACGTCACCGGCGGCTGCAAGCGCAAACAGCCCGAAGACGATCGGATAGAGCCACTCCGAGAGAATGCGGTGGATCTCGGCGGTATAACGCCGGGGCGACTGCTGCATGATCCGGTCGTCGGCGGGGGGATCGAGCAGATAGGCCAGCGATCGGTCCTTGGCCGACATGTAGACCTCACCCGACCTCGACGCGAATCCCGAGAGATCGAACGCATAGGAAACGAAGCGGATGACCGAGACGTCGCCGCCCGGTGCCTTGCGATGAACCTCGCCGTCGCGCATCAGCAGCACCCGGCCCCCTTCGACCTCCTGGATGTCGCCGTCCTTGGCATAGAACAGGAGATCGATGTTCTCCTGCCGCGAATCGGCGACGACGATGCCCCCCAGCCTGCCGTCCGGAAGCCGATCGCTCACCTGGACGTAGAGGCCGTTCTCGATTCTGCGGAACGTGCCTTCCTGGATGACCGTGGAGAGGAGATCGGCGTGCGATGTCGAGATGATGGCACGCACGCGTTGCCGGGCGGCCGGTTCCACCGCGACATCGACGAAAAGGGAAAAGAGCGCCGTCAGCACCGCGAGCAGCATGATGGGGCGGATGATGGTCATGCGGCCCGCGCCGGAGGCGGCGATCACCGACAGTTCGGAGTCCTGGTTCATCGCCGAAAGGGTCTGGGTGGCGCCGATGATGACCGCGAAGGGCGCAACAACCGGGATCACGGTCGGCAGCAGCAAGGTCGCGAGCGTGAGGAAGGTCAGCGCCGTCTGGCCGTTGTCGGTGACGAGGTTGATTCGGGCGAGAACCTGCGTCGTCCAGGCGATCGCTACCGCGATGGCGAGCGTCGTCGCCGAAACCTTCAGCGCGCGCAGGAATATGTATTGTTCGACGAGCTTCATCAGCCTGGCTGTCGGTGTCCCTGTGCGCGGTTTCGTTGGCGCGGCACATTATGCCCCGCCAGGCGGTGTCTCAAGCGTCCGTCGCACCGCTTCTCTTCTCATGCCCGTCGTCCAATAGCGGATTGTGCGCAAGCACGGCTAAAAAAGGGCGAACGGACGAGGTTAATCTTTCGTGAACGGCGCCGGGCTCCATCGAGCGATTTGGCGCATCCGCCCGCAGGACGATTCCCTTCGATCGGTCGATGCTTTAGACAGAGATACATCTTGCCGGCGTACGTCGGCTCAAAAACCGGAAAAGCCATGCATAAGCCACCGTCCATCGCATTCGCCAAGCTTTCTGCAGCGCCGAAGAAGGGTGCCGTCATGATCCTCGTTGCTCAGGATGCATCGATGGCCGGCTCGGTAAGTCCGCTGGATCCGACCGGTTCCATCGCCAGGGCGAGCGCGGCGGCGAAGTTCAAGGGCGGGTTCGCCGCGACCCTGGATATCTGGGCGCCCGACGGAACCGACCTCGACCGGTTTGCCCTGCTCGGCGCGGGTACGCCCGACAAGCGCGACGAAAATGGCTGGATGCGTCTCGGCGGATCAGCCTGGCCGCGGCTGCGCAAGGCTGACACCGCCGCCGTCATCCTCGATCTCGCCGACGGCGCGCCCGACGAGAATGCCGCGGCCGCCTTCGCGCTCGGGCTGCTGCTGCGCTCCTACGTCTTCGACAAGTACAAATCGAAGAAGGACGCCAAGGGCAAGGCCGCGGACGAGGACAACGGCAAGCCCAAGCTTTCGAAGCTGACCATCCATTGCGCCGATCCGTCGGCCGCCAGGAAGGCCTTCGCGGAGGTCGAGGCGGTGATGGGCGGGGTTTTCCTCGCGCGCGATCTCGTCAACGAGCCCGCCAACACCTTGGGTCCGATCGAGTTCGCCGACAGGGCGAAGGAACTCGAGGACCTCGGCGTTACCGTCGAAGTCCTATCCGAAAAGGAGATGAGAAAGCTCGGAATGGGTGCGCTGCTCGGCGTCGCCCAAGGCTCTCCACGCGGTGCTCGGCTCGTCGTCATGCATTGGAACGGAGGCAAGGGAAAAGACAAGCCGATTGCCTTTGTTGGCAAGGGCGTGACCTTCGATACCGGCGGCAACTCCATGAAGCCTGCTTCTGGCATGGAGGACATGAAGGGCGACATGGGTGGCGCGGCCGCGGTCACCGGCCTGATGCATGCGCTCGCGTCGCGCAAGGCGAAGGCCAACGTCGTCGGCATCATCGGCCTCGTCGAGAATGCGGTCGACGGCCATGCCCAGCGTCCCGGCGACATCGTTACGTCGATGTCGGGCCAGACGATCGAGGTCCTCAACACGGATGCGGAAGGCCGCCTCGTGCTCGCCGATGCGCTCTGGTACTGCAACGAGCGTTTCGAACCGCGGTTCATGGTCAATCTGGCGACGCTCACCGGCGCCATCATGGTGGCGCTCGGGCAGCATCATGCAGGACTGTTCTCCAATGACGATGATCTGGCTGGCAAGCTCGCCGCGGTCGGAGTGGCAACCGGCGAGAAACTGTGGCGCATGCCGCTCGGTCCCGAATATGACAAGCTGATCGACTCCAAGAACGCCGACATGAAGAACATCGGCGGTCGCTATGGTGGCGCGATCATCGCGGCGCAGTTCCTGCAGCGTTTCGTCAAGGAGACACCTTGGGCACATCTCGACATCGCCGGCACCGCGATGGGCTCTCCGGCGAGCGACACCAACACGTCTTGGGGCTCGGGTTTCGGCGTTCGGCTGCTTGATCGACTGGTGCGGGATCACTACGAGGCGTGACGGAAGTTCTGTTCTATCATCTGACCGAGTCGACGCTCGATGAGGCGCTCCCGGCCCTTGTCGAGCGCTCGCTCGCTCGAGCTTGGAAAGTGGTGATCCAGACTGGTAGCGACGAGCGGCGCGACGCGCTGGACCAGCATCTTTGGACCTTTCGCGACGATTCCTTTGTCGGTCACGGTGTCGAACACGAGCCCCATGCCGCCGACCAGCCCGTGCTGCTGACCACCGGCCCCGGCAACGCCAATGCGGCGGAAGTCCGCTTCCTTGTCGATGGCGCCCGCCCGCCCGATCTCGCGACTTACCAGCGCGTCGTCTTCATGTTCGACGGCCACGACGAGATGCAGGTCACGTTGGCCCGCCAGGACTGGAAGACCGTCCGCGCGGCTGGTCATCAGGCAACTTACTGGCAGCAGTCCCCGGATCGACGATGGGAGCGCAAGGCCTGAGTCCCCGCTTGGTCGGGCGGAAGGTTCGATAACGGTCGCGGCAGTGACGCCGGACATGGCGCTTGGTGGACATGATGGCGACCGCGTGCCAAACCCGACGCGATTGTCGCGAACGGGTGGCGCATGCGGTTCTTCTTCCTGGTGGTGCTTCTGGCTGGCCTCGCGCTTGGCATCGGTTACCCGCTAGCGGTCAGCAATGTCTCCGGTTACGAGATCGGGACGTTTTCGTTGCTCGACGACGATGGCCAGAGGTCGGCGGAAGTTGCCATCGCGCCGTCCGAAGCGCCGGTCCGTGTCGGGATAGCAATGCAGGTCGCGGTACCTTTCATACCGTCGCGCGATATCCCGGTCTTGCGTCTGACGGTTCAGTCCGGCGAGCAGATGGTTCTGGAACAGGCCGCCACTTTCGCGGGCGTCGACCCGGATGGAGTTGCGGCCGGCGGCTTTGTCTACGAGGACGACGTCGCGACGATCGATCCGGTCGACGGTGGCGACAACTACGTCTTTTCGGTCGTTCGGACCGTGGGCGGTAGCGAACTTTCGCCATCGCGGATCGATCTGATCCTGAATGCGGGCGCGTTCGACCTTCATCCGCGCGCCGTTCCAATCGGCTACATTCTGATCATGACGGGCTTCGTCGGCTTCATCGCCATGGTTAGGCGGAGGCGAAGGCTCGATCGGGCTAACCCGCCTCCGCCGAGATGGGGCAGGGCAGATAGCGACAAGGAATAGGCGCCGGTCGCGATCGCTCAGATCTCCGAGAAATCGCCCGAGCGTCCCTTGCCGGAGGCGAAACGTGCGGCTCCCGCGCTGCCTTCCGATCGGAAGGTTTCCGCACTCTTCCACTCGCTGCCGAGCGCCTGCGGCAGGTCGAGCGACCATTGCTTCAGAGCGGAAAGCCGGTCGGCGCGCATGCAGGCTTGCGGGAAACGGGCAAGCTGGTCCGCAAGATCGAGAGCGACTTCGATCGCCGAGCCGTCCGGGCACAGCCTGTTTGCGAGGCCGATGGACAGGCATTCCTCGGCATCCACTTGCCGCCCGGTCAGGATGAGGTCCATGGCGCGGCCGTGGCCGACGATTCGCGGCAGCCGCACCGTGCCGCCGTCGATCAGAGGAACGCCCCAGCGCCGGCAATAGACGCCCATATAGGCGGAGCGCTCCATCACCCGTATGTCGCACCACAGCGCCAGTTCCATGCCGCCCGCGACAGCGGGACCGGAGATCGCCGCGATGACCGGCTTGGTCAGTGTCAACCGGGTCGGTCCCATCGGCCCCTTGCGCGGCTGGTCATCCACGCCGTCGAATGAGGCGTCGAGATGATGCTCGGTATACCAGGTCTCGTCCATGCCGCCCGATGCGGTCTTCAGGTCGAAGCCGGCGCAAAACACCCCGGCAGCGCCGGCCAGGATCGCTACTCTCGTGCTGTCGTCGCGGTCGAAGGCGATGAAAGCGCGGAACAGTTGTTCTGCCATGGCGGGATTGACGGCATTGCGCGCTTCGGGTCGGTCGATCGTCACGATGCGAACTTCGCCGCGGTTCTCCACCCGGATCGTCATTCGGCCAGGCCTTGTTCGTACTCGCCCGACAGTTCCAGCCAGATTTCCTCCTGTCGCGCGATCGTCGTGGCAAGCTCCGACCTTTCCTTGGCGAGGCGCGTCGCCTTGATCGGATCCTTTTCGTAGAGAACCGGGTTGGCGAGTTCGTCCTCGACGGCGTCGAGCCGTTTGCGGGTCCGCTCGATCAGGCCCTCGGTGGCACGAATCTGCTTGGCGAGAGGCTCCAGCGCTGCACGCCGCGCCGCTGCCTCGCGCCGCTTGTCGGCCTTCGACGACTTGTCCGCCTCGCGCTTCTGTCGCCGGTCGGCCGCGCCTCCGGTCACCTCTGTACGGTAGTCGGACATGTCCCCGTCGAAGGGCGCAACGGTCCCGTCCTTGACCAGCCAGAGTCTGTCCGCCGTCGCCTCGATGAGATGGCGATCGTGAGAGATAAGGATCACAGCACCCGGATAGTCGTTAAGGGCATGGATCAGCGCCTCGCGGCTGTCGATGTCGAGATGATTGGTCGGCTCGTCGAGGATGAACAGGTTCGGCCCCTCGAATGAGGCGAGCCCCATCAGCAGCCGCGCCTTCTCGCCGCCGGACAGGTCCTTGGCGGGCGTGTTCATCTTTTCGGTCACCAGCCCCATCTGCGCGACGCGTGCGCGCACCTTGGCCTCCGCGGCATCCGGCATCAACCGGCGCACATGCTCGATCGCGGTCTCCTCTGGCCTCAGGTCGTCAAGTTGGTGCTGCGCGAACATCGCCACCTTGAGCTGGGGCGCAAGCGTTATCGTGCCACTTCCCACCTCCAGCCGTCCGGCGATCAGCTTTGCAAAGGTCGACTTGCCGTTACCGTTGGAGCCGAGAAGCGCGATGCGGTCGTCCGCGTCGATTCGGAGCGTCAGGTTTTTCAGCACCGGTTTTCCCGGATGGTAGCCGACGGCGCCCTGCTGGATCGCGACGATCGGCGAGGCCACCGTTTTCACCGGTTCGGGAAACGAAAAGGGTCGCACCGCCTCGTCGTTCCAGGCGACGATCGGCTTCATCCGTTCCAGCGCCTTGATGCGCGACTGAGCCTGCCGGGCCTTGGTCGCCTGGGCGCGGAACCGGTCGACGAAGGACTGGAGGTGCTTGCGGTGCGCCTCCTGCTTGACCCGCGCCTTCTCCTGCAACTCGATCTGCTCTGCGCGCTGGCGCTCGAACTGGTCGTAGCCGCCGCGCCAGAAGGTCAGTTTCTGCTGGTCGAGATGAACGATGCAGTTGACGGCGCGGTTGAGCAGGTCGCGGTCATGGCTGATCAGGAGCACGGTGTGCGGATACTTCGAGACATAGGTTTCCAGCCACAAGGTGCCTTCGAGGTCGAGGTAGTTCGTCGGTTCGTCCAGCAGCAAAAGGTCGGGCTCGGAAAACAGCACCGCCGCCAGCGCCACGCGCATGCGCCAGCCGCCGGAGAATGACGAAGCTGGCCGCCGCTGCGCGTCTTCGTCGAAACCGAGGCCGGCAAGAATGGTCGCGGCGCGCGATTCCGCCGAATGCGCATCGATGTCGGCAAGGCGCATGTGGATCTCGGCGATGCGGTTGGCATCCGTCGCGGTCTTTTCTTCCTCCAGTAGCGCCGATCGCTCCTTGTCCGCCTTGAGCACGATTTCGATCAGCGGTTCTTCGGTGCCTGGCGCCTCCTGCGCCACCTGACCGATCCGCGCGTTCTTCGGCAAGCCGATCGTTCCGGACTCTGTGGCGAGGTCGCCGGTAATCGCGCGAAAAAGCGTAGTCTTCCCCGTACCGTTGCGGCCCACGAGTCCAGCTTTAACGCCCGCCGGCAGGGCAAGCGAGGCATGGTCGAGGAGCAAGCGTCCTGCGACGCGCAACGAAAGGTCGGTGAGCGTGATCATGGACGCGTGTCTAGGCGCAGGCGGGCAGGCGGGCAAGGGGCAGCGTTGCCGGGCGTATGCAATGTGTATGGAGGACGTCGGGATGAACATGAAGCGAGCAGTCGCGCCAGCCGCCGGCATGTGAAGCAGACTCATGACGCAGGCGTTGAAGCCGGCGGGTTTCAGGGCCGAAAATCAGAGGCTGGAGGAGACACCTTGAAAGTTCCTCCGCCGCCGTCGAGATATTTGCTCGCCTGTCGTCTTGCCAGGAAAGAGAGTGCGGTAGCGAAAAAAGGGACGGCGCGTGGCCTGACCTCGGTCTCGCGGTCGCGCACTCACGCTGGTCCGCACAAGGCTTGCCCGAAGGCGGCGTCTCGACACCGCCTTCGGGGGATACTCCTTCCATGAAGCCTTGCCGGAATGCGGTCTGGTTGATCAGGTGACAGAGCGCGAGAAGAACTTGGTCGCATGCCGAGGAAGTGGCGACAACCTCGTCACAGCGGCGCTTGAAGCGGGTCAGTTCTGCGTTCGACATGCTGGCGACGATTGCGCTTGGCGACTGTGGGCAGGGCTGGCCGGGTCGACCGGGCGTGCCCGGACCACATCCAGTACCCCGTCGATTGAAACGCACACACCTGCGTCCATGCCGATACCGACAGAAGCCCCGACGCAGGCGTTCACACCACTGCCGATGTGCCGGCGCTGGCATTGACGGCGTCCGAACCGCCAACCGAAGCTCCGGCATCGGCGTCGATACCGCTGCCGCCGATGCTCGGCCTGGAACTCAGGCGAAGGCGCGACCTTCCTCGGTTCGCTGGAAGTAGATCATGTCGAGCGACGGGGGCATTTTGCCCAGCAGCGACAGGATCGTATGGGCCTGTCCCCGGTGGTGCGTCTGGTGATTGAAGAAATGCGTCAGCGCTGGCGCGAGCCTCTGGCTCACCCGGCGCATGTCCGTCACCGTGATGTAGGTGAACCGTCCCGCGAAGGCCGCATCGTCGAGCGTATCGATCCAGCCTGAGATCCGCTCGTCCTCGGCCTCGCGCGCCAGCCTTAGTGGCCCTAGGTTGGGATGTACGATCGCGTCGAGCGCGCGCGGCGCCTCTCCGTCCGCGGTGAAGCGCTTGAGCCAGATCCGGTCTGCGACGAGGATGTGGTTCAGAGTCCCCATCATGGAGTGAAAAAAAGCGCCGACGTCGCGCCCAAACTCCTCGTCCGTCAGATTGGCGGCCGCACCATACAGTTGGGCATTGGCCCAACGATTGTAAGCGGCGAGCATCTGGAAATGGCGCTTCATCATCTTTTCATTCGTCCCGAAATGGGGCTCTATCGGTCGCTCTGATACCATCCACCGAGTGAGTGATCCAATGGCCATTCTTCTCTACGATCTCGTAGGCTCTGATGCCGGCCGCCCGTTCAGTCCGCATTGCTGGAAAGTAGCGATGGCGCTGGCGCACAAGGGCCTCGAATACACCTCGATGCCGGCACCCTTTACACAGATACCGGCTATAGAGGGCGGTGCGACCAAGATCGTGCCGCTGATCCGCGACGGCGAAACGCTCGTGTCGGACTCCTACGACATAGCGCTCTACCTCGAAGAAACCTATCCGGATCGGCCAACGCTCTTTGGTGGCGAAGGTGGCAAGGGCATGGCGCGCTTCGTGGAACGCTGGTCGCAACTCACCATCCATCCGTTTCTGGGCACGGCTATCCTTATGGATATCCACGACTGCCTTGCGCCTGAGGATCAGGTGCATTTTCGTCGCACCCGTGAGCCGCGCTTCGGAAAGCCGATCGAGGAGGTCCCTCTCGACCGCGATGCCCGGCTCGCGGGATTTCGCGCCGCGCTCGAACCGCTGCGCAGCATGCTGACTTACCAGCCCTTCATAAGCGGTGCATCGCCGCTGTTTGCGGATTACATCGTGTTTGGCGCGTTCCAGTTCGCCCGCGTCATCTCGCCCTACCAGGCGCTCGCAGGGGACGATCCGATCCGAGACTGGTTCGAGCGCTGTCTGGCGCTGCATGGCGGCCTCGGAGCGCGGGTGCCAGCCGCGGCTTGAGGTTCTCGGGTTGTCTTCATCGAGCGTGCGCGGACCCTTGGCTTTCGTCGGGGCGGACGGTATAGAGCCGCGACTTTCCCAATTGCATAGATGAAGGAACTGACGATGGCGATCGAACGCACCTTTTCAATGATCAAGCCCGACGCGACGCGGCGCAACCTGACCGGCGCGATCACCAAGATGCTCGAAGACGCGGGCCTTCGCGTCGTGGCGTCGAAGCGCGTCTGGATGAGCCTGCGCGAGGCTGAGGGCTTCTATGCTGTGCATAAGGAGCGTCCCTTCTTCCAGGAATTGACCGAGTTCATGTCTTCGGGCCCGACCGTCGTCCAGGTGCTCGAGGGCGAGAACGCCATTGCCAAGAACCGCGAGGTCATGGGCGCCACCAATCCGGCCAATGCCGCTGAGGGCACAATCCGCAAGGTTCATGCTCTCTCGATCGGCGAGAACTCCGTCCACGGTTCCGATGCGCCGGAGACCGCAGCCGAGGAGATCAAGTATTGGTTTGCCGACATGGAGATCGTCGGCTGATCCTGTCGGGCAATCATCCACCCAATGTCTTCAAGCCGCTCCCTGGGGCGGCTTGGCGCGTTGAGGCGCCTTGATGTCAGGCGGTCAGACGGGCCGGCATCGCGGAACGTAGAGACGGCGCCACGCCGTTTTCTCTTGCGAATTGCTCGAGCTCGGCTGCCTGCATTCCGGCGGCGTAGAGATGGCCCTGGAAACAGTGGCAACCGGCCGAAAGCAGAAAGTCTTGCTGAGCCTCGGTTTCGACATGCTCCGCAACGACCGTGAGTTCGAGCGTCCCGGCAATGGCCAGGATCGAACGGATCAGGGACCGGTCTTCCTCAGACTTGTCAACGTCGGCGACGAAACTGCCGTCGATCTTCAACTCGTCGAACGGCAGTTTCCTCAATCGCGACAGCGATGAGTAGCCGGTGCCGAAGTCGTCGAGCGAGAAACGCACGCCAAGCGCCTTCAGCTTTCCCATCCTCCGGCAGATCTCGACCTTGTCTCCAGCGGTCACATGGTCCGTGATTTCGAGCGTGAGCAGAGACGGGTTGATGCCGTGCTCCTCGATCAACTCGATCACGTAATCGACCAGGGGGCCATTGAGGAAAGACTGCACGCTAATGTTTACGGACAGGCGCAGTCCAGCAGTCGACTGATCGGCGCTCCAATCCGCCAGTTGCCGAACGGCTTTGCCGAGGACCAGTCGACATATCGAATGGATCAGCCCCGATTGTTCGGCAAGCGGGATGAAACGGTCGGGCGCGATCGCGCCAAGCTTGGGATGATGCCAACGCAGCAGTCCTTCGGCTCCCACGACCCGCTGGTTTCGATCCATCTGTGGTTGAAACCGTAGCGAAAGCGTCTCGTCGGAGATCGCCTTGCGCAATTCCGCAAGCAACAGGAAGCGCTGCGCTTCACCGTCCAGCCATTCGGCCTGGAACAGCGCCATCGCATCGCGGCCGGACGCCTTGGCGCGGTACATCGCGATGTCAGCACGCTTGAGGAGTTCGTCGGGGCTCGCAGCCTCGCCATCGAAGACGAGCATGCCAATGCTGGCAGAAGAGTTGTGTCGCAATTCACCTTTGTCGAAGGGTTGGCGAAGGGCTCTCATGATCCTGTTGCCTGTGGCGATCGCCAGCGACGAGGCGACCGCCTCTTCCGTCGATGCGGTATCGAGTACGACCACGAATTCGTCGCCCCCCATTCGCGCGACGATATCGTTTGGCCTCATGCAGGCCTTCAGGCGTCGTGCAACATCGATGAGGTAGGCGTCGCCGACGTCGTGCCCCTGGGTATCATTGAGAGATTTGAAATTGTCGAGGTCGATGTAGAGCAGAATGCCCTTCGTGGCGGATCGTTCGCAATGGCTGATCGTTTCGGTCATACGATCGACGAACATGCGCCGATTGGGAAGGCCCGTCAGCGGGTCGAAATAGGCCAGCTTCTCGATCTCCAGCGCCTGGCGTTTGCGCAGCGATATGTCAGAAATGTAGCCATACCAGGTTCCGCTTTCCCCATCGGGACTGGTTTCCCGCTGCGCGGTCATGCGAAGCCATTTCTCTTTGCCACGCGGAGTGATGATCCGGAACTCTTGGTCCAGCAGCGATTCGCCTTCGATGGTCTGGCGGAACCCCTCCATGTAGCCAGCGAGGTCTTCAGGATGGACGATCTTCGATAGCAGGAAGTCGCCAGAGAGGCATTCCTCCTGGGTCTTCTCGACGATGCCAAGGTATCCGGTGCTGACATACTCCACCGTTACCTGCCGCCCCTTGTCGCGCGTCTGGAACTGGAACAGCGCCCCCGGCAGGTGGCTGGTCAACTTCCGAAAGGTCTCCTCGAGCCTCAGTCGGGCTACCGTTTCGGAGATTTCGCGAACGGAGCCTTCAAAATAGAGTGGCCGCCCGGTCGTCTGGTGCCGGACGAGACGGGACGATTCGCTGATCCAAATGCGCTCCCGGGTCTTGTGCCGATAGATTTCGGAGACGACGTTCTCGACACGGCCGTCCCGCTCCAGCATGGCCCGGATCTCTCCTCGTCGTCGCGGGTCAACGTACCATTCGCGGCCGATGTCGTTGACGCTTGCGAGCATCTCCCCTTCGCTTTCGTATCCGTTCAGCCTGACGAGGGCGCGATTGGCGCTGATCTGCCGTCCATCAAGCGAGGATCGATAAACACCCTCGGAGAGGTTCTCGACAAGTTCCCGCGTGTTGGCACGCTCTTCCATCGTGCTGAGATACCGGGTGCGATAGCCGGCCGCCATCACACCCATCACGATCGCAAGGGCGCACGACAGAATGAGCCCTATCCCTACGAAATCGAATGCGGCGCCTTCAGCCAAGAAAAATACCCCATCATGCCGATGCATTGCTCTCCAGCATGGACGAAGGTATTTGTAATTATTCTAACGGGACACGTTCGATCCACGAGAGGGTTAACGATTGCCGAGGCTGAGGCTTACCAGCGTTTGGCCGCGCGATCGTCCGATTCCTTCGCGTCGACCCACTTGCTTTCCGTACCGTCCGTCCGGTGTTCCTTCTTCCAGAACGGGGCGCGAGTCTTGAGGAAGTCCATCAGGAAGGACGCGCCATCGAACGCAGCCTGCCGGTGAGCGGACGCCGCTATGACCAGCACGATGTTCCCGCCCGGCCTGATCTTGCCATGGCGATGGATCGCCACAAGACCGTTCAGCGGCCAGCGCTCGGCCGCCTGCCGCGCGATCCGCAGGATCTCCGCCTCCGCCATACCGGGATAGTGTTCGAGTTCCAGAGCCGCAAGCG
The DNA here is from genome assembly GCA_051860465.1 of Mesorhizobium sp. GTDB lineage: Bacteria > Pseudomonadota > Alphaproteobacteria > Rhizobiales > Rhizobiaceae > Aquibium. Next base: position 25,848 of record JBHYDY010000041.1, on the reverse strand, counting down.
TGCCGGCCTCGTCGCGACACAGGCCCGAAAACGTCACTACGGCCCCGATGTCGCCGCGGTCGGCGGTCAGTCGTGCCATTTCCGTGGCTAGGTCGAAATCCTCCGGCTGAATGCGCACAATCGGCTCGACCGGCATGGTTAGCCTCCGGTCATCGGTGGGAAGAGCGCGATCTCGGATGCTCCAGCCACCCGTTCTCCATGGGCGACATGCTCCCGGTCGATCGCGACGCGGATAACGTCCTGATGACGCAGCGCTGTTTCGTATTCGTCGCCGCGGCCGCGCAGCCAGGTCAGGAGGTCCCTAACCGTTGCCACCTCCTCTGGAATAATGATCTCCTCCTCGGAAAGACCGATGCGCTCGCGTACCCAGGCGAAGTAGACGAGTTTCACGACAATCTCCGTCATTCGTCGGCGATGTGCTTCATTCCGGCGCGGAAATAGTCCCAGCCGGTGTAGAGCGTTACCAGCGCCGACAGCCACAGGAGCGTTATGCCTACATCTATGGTCCAGGGGAAAACGAGTTCACCGGCGGGTCCGGCGAGAAGGAAGCCGATCGCTACCAATTGCATCGTCGTTTTCCATTTGGCAAGCCGCGTGACCGGAACGCTGACCTTCAACTCGGCAAGATACTCGCGCAGGCCTGAGACAAGCACCTCGCGGCACAGGATGATGATGGCCGCCCATAGCGACCATTTGTCGATCGTCCTGTCGAAAGCCAGCAGCAGCAGCGCGGCCGCGACCAGCAATTTGTCGGCGATCGGATCGAGCATCTTGCCGATGTTCGACGTCTGCGACCAGATCCGCGCGATGTAGCCATCGAAGTAGTCCGTGATGCTCGCTACCACGAATATCCAAAACGCCGCCCAGCGCCAGAAGTCAGTCGGGCGCGTCCGCCCCTCTAGATAGAAACACACGACTATGAGCGGCACGGCCAGTATGCGTGCGTAGGTTAGCAGGTTCGGCAGATTGAAAGCGCGTTTGGCCATGTCGTTCCATGTTGGTCCGTGCCGGGCTACTCAAACCAGATGGACCGGGTAGGGGTCAACCACAAGACCGGGCGGATCGATGGACCAGAACCGGGAATCACCCATTGTCGTGGAAATGTTCGTAGATCTGTCGCGCCATGGCGGCGGATATGCCGTCCACAACCATGAGATCCTCCATCGCGGCCCGCCCAACTGCCTTGGCGGTGCCGAAGTGATGCAGAAGGGCGCGCTTGCGAGACGGACCTATGCCGTCGATGTCGTCGAGCGGGCTTCGCACCATCTCCTTCTTACGCTTCGCGCGGTGGGAGCCGATCGCGAAACGGTGGGCTTCGTCTCGCAGACGCTGGATGAAATAGAGAACCGGATCGCGCGGCGGTAGCATGAAAGGCTCCCGTCCCAAGACGAAGAACCGCTCGCGTCCTGCATCGCGATCCACTCCCTTGGCGACGCCAATGGCCGTTACGCGGTTTTCTATACCTAGGTCCGCGAGGATTTTCCGCACGGCCGACATCTGGCCGGAGCCGCCGTCGATCAGGATCAGGTCGGGCCAAACCGGAAAGACCGCAGCGTCCTCTGGTTCTTCGGCGGTTCTTGCAGCAGCCTCGCCGTCTGCCGTCGCATGTTCCTTCAGCAGACGCGAGAAACGCCGCTCCATCACCTCACGCATCATACCGAAATCGTCACCCGGGGTGATGTCGGTCGAGCGGATATTGAATTTGCGGTACTGGTTCTTCACGAAGCCCTCGACGCCGGCCACGATCATGCCGCCGACGGCGTTGGTGCCCATGATGTGCGAGTTGTCGTAGACTTCCACGCGGCGCGGCGGCTGGGCGAGACCGAATGTCTCCGCCACTCCGGCCAGCAGGCGGGTTTGCGACGAAGTCTCCGCGAGGCGGCGGCCCAGAGCCTCGCGTGCGTTCTGCGACACGTGGTCGACAATGCCCTTCTTTTCGCCCCGCTGGGGCACACCAAGCGTGACCTTGTGCCCCGCGCGAGTGGCAAGCGCCTGGGCCAGCAAAACCTGCTCCTCGACCGCATGCGAAAGGAGGATTGATCGCGGGCAGGGCTTGTCGTCGTAGAATTGGGCGAGGAAGGCGCCGAGCACTTCGGCGGGCTCAAGCGCTGGGTCGGCCTTGGGAAAGTAGGCCCGATTACCCCAGTTCTGCCCGGTACGGAAGAAGAACACCTCGATGCAGTTCTGTCCCCCCTCCTGGTGGATCGCGAAGACGTCAGCCTCCTCGACCGACTGCGGGTTGATGCCCTGGTGGCTCTGGACATGGCTGAGCGCAGAAAGACGGTCGCGAAACACCGCCGCGCGCTCGAAATCGAGCGCTTCCGACGCCTCCTGCATGGCGCCCGCGATTTCCGACTTCACCTTCTGGCTCCGCCCGGACAGGAAGTCCTTCGCCTCTTTGACCAATTCGCCGTAATCCGCGCTGCCGATCTCGCCGGTGCAGGGACCCGAACAACGCTTGATCTGGTAGAGCAGGCAGGGACGGGTACGCCCCTCATAGACCGAATCGGTGCAACTCCGCAGCAGGAAGGCCCGTTGCAACGCGTTGATCGTACGCCCAACAGCCCCTGCGGAGGCGAAGGGACCGAAATAGTCGCCCTTGCGCGAGCGCGCGCCGCGGTGCTTGAAGATGCCCGGCGCGGCATGGTCTCCTGTCAGCAGGATGTAAGGGAACGACTTGTCGTCGCGCAGCAGCACGTTGTAGCGCGGCCGAAGGCGCTTGATGAGGTTGGCTTCCAGCAGTAACGCTTCGATTTCGGTGCGCGTGACGACGAATTCCATCGTCGTCGTCTCCCGCACCATGCGTCCGATGCGCTGCGTGTGGAAACGGCCTTGGGCATAGTTGGTGACGCGCTTTTTCAGGCTCCGGGCCTTGCCGACATAGAGCACATCGCCGGCCGCGTTCATCATCCGGTAGACACCGGGCGCGTTGGGCAATCGCTTGACGAAATGCGCGATGACCTCGGTGCCGGACTTGCCCTCGGCATCGACCGAGGCCGTGTCCCATGTGTAGCCGCCGAGGTCGGGCTCGACCGGCTCCGCCTCTATCTCCTCGATTTCGTCCTCATCCTCCACGGCCTCGTGAGGGAGGATCCCGGCGATCTCGTCGCTTTCCGTCTCCGGATTGGCCTTTCGGCCGGCGCGAAGCGGATGGCTCTGCAGTTTCGGTAGGTTCATTCACGCATGCCTGTCACATCCGGGGTCTGCCAGGCAAGGTGCTGGCCGCCGTCGAGCGCGATCATCTGGCCCGTGATCGAAGGCGTATCCCAAAGATAGCGTATGGTACTGCCAAATTCCGTCAGCAATGGGCCCTTGCGCAATGGCAGACCATCTTGCTGGGCGGCGAGGTCGTCCGGTTGCTGGCGCTCGTTGGCGAGCGTCGGCCCCGGCCCGATGGCGTTGACGCGCACGGCCGGCGCATAATCTTGCGCCATGGTGCGGGTGGCCGTCCAGAGCGCTGACTTCGACAGCGTGTAGGAGAAGAACTGCGGCGTCAGCCGCCAGACCCGCTGGTCGATGATGTTGACGATCAGGCCCGTCTCCCCGGCAGGGAGATGCCCGACCATCGCGGCCGCAAGCTGCACTGGGGCCTTCAGGTGGAGGGTGAAGTGCTTCTCCCAGAGGTCCCAATCGGGCTCGCGTGCCGAGTCAGGCTCGAAGAGCGAAGCGTTGTTGATGAGGAGGCGCACGGTCCCCAGCGTCTCGCCAACCCGGGTGGCCAGCGCGCTCACGGCGTCATGTTCGGCGAGATCTGCCGGGAACACCGCCGCTGTGCCTCCGGTCGCGGTGATTCCTGCGACCAGCGCATTTGCCTCGTCGGTGGAACGGTTGCAGTGCACCGCCACGGCAAAGCCGTTCTTGGCCAGGTCGACGGCAATCGCAGCGCCGATCCGCTTCGCGCCGCCGGTGACCAACGCAACCCTTTTCTGCCCGTACATTCCATCGCCCCCGTTTACACTCCAGTCATATATGCGGCGAAATCGAGAAGGAAAGCCGCGCCTGCCGCAACGTCCGGTCTCCGCGCTGACGGCCGGGTCGCGCCTCGGAGCAGCCGGGGAAATACCGAAAAATTAATTTAAATCAGCTTGTTGTCACGACGGGATTGACGGGCCGGAGCATGCGGCCGGAGAGGTGTTGCAGCAAGGCCACGCCTTTTTCCAGCCTTATCCGCGCCGAAGGATGACCGTTTTTGCTCTGCGGTTCGGCCGTATTTGGCAACGACATTGGGAACACTTGGGATCGCCATGAATTCCTCCCCGGCGATACGAGGCGAGAAGGGGGGCAAAACCCTTCCAGACTGTGCAAGGAGTAACGCATGTCCATCAGGTTCAACATCAGCCGTTCGGCCGCAGCGGCTTTCGGAATCACCGCGCTGCTGGCCGCAGCACCCGCATTTTCTGCCGACGTGATCGGCATGGAGCCCCCGTCTCCTCAGCCGATCCAGTATGATCAGGTTCCCGTCGCCTCCTGGGCCGGCGGTTATGCCGGTATCATGGGCGGCTACAGCATGGGCGACACCGACGTTGGTCTCAACGGCGGCACCAATTCCATCGACACCGACGGCTTCAACGGCAGCCTCTTTGGCGGCTGGAATGGCCAGTCCGGGATGTTCGTATACGGTCTCGAGGGTGACGTCGGTTACGACTGGGCGGACGGTACCAATGTCGGCTCCTCGACCGAGCGCGGCTTCAACGGTTCGCTGCGCGCCCGCATGGGTGTTGCCGCGACCGACAACATCCTGATCTATGGTACCGCCGGCGGCGCGGTGGCGCGGATCGAAGCCAGTGACGGTGGTGTCTCCGACTCGAACACGATGTACGGCTGGACCGCCGGCGTCGGCGCCGACGTGAAGCTGACCGAGCGCGTCTTCGCCCGCGGCGAATATCGCTACACCGACTATGGGTCGTCCACCTTCGATCTGCCTGGCGCCACGGAAGTCGACGCGACGTCGAACAACTTCCTGCTCGGCATCGGCATGAAGTTCTGATCGATCGGCGCGGCGTCTCCGGCGCCGCACCGGACATGAGTGAAGAAGGCCGGGACTCGCAAGGTTCCGGCCTTCTTCATGTCTGGAGATCGTTCTCGAGAGGCCCGCTCAGTGCGGCATGTAGGGTGCGAGTTCCGGAAACAGCTCGTCGAAGCGCTTGACCCACCGCTTTAGTTTCGGTCGGCCGCGCTCCCAGCCGCTGCCGAAGCGCAGCGTGTTGTATGCCAGCATGCAGCGCAGGGCGATGTGGCCCACATGCGCCTTCTTGCCGAGACGCGGCAGGTTGCCGTGCAGATGGTCGAGCCCGCGCGCCACCTTTGCCGCCTGCCTGTCGACCCATGGCTGGTGGAGCTTGTCTTCCGGCCGGAACCGTTTTTCATAGACCTGCGCCAGTAGGCAGTCGGCGATACCGTCGGCCAGCGCCTCCAGTTGCTCCGCCTCGCGCCGCTTGGCTGCGTTGCGTGGGAACAACTGGTTCCCCGACATGCGGTTCAGTTCCTGCGTGATCGCGCGGCTGTCATAGACCGAACTCCCGTCGTCGAGGATGAGCACCGGGATTTTGCCCAGCGGATTGGCGTCGATCAGCAAGGCCGGATCGGCATTGGTGTCGACGGACACCGCTTCGAACGGTATCTTGGCGTGGGCGGCCGCAGCCATCACCTTGTTGGCGAAGGGCGAGGCGCTGGACATCAGAATTCGTGTCATTGAGGGACCGTCCGGCGGGAGTGCAAAAACCTGCGCCGGGGTGCCGTGCCCGCGCGCCGAAGATCGAGTTACTGCGCGACGCGGCAGCGGCCGTTGTAGACGTTCCAGCGGTCGAAGCCGGAAACGCAGGCCTCGACATTGTGGCCGACGCCCGCGAAGCCCATGCCGCCCTCGATGAAGTACCAGATCGACCTGTCGTGGCCGTCCGAGAGGCGAACCGTGCCTTCGCAATAGGTCCGCGCCACCGGCCACAACTCGCGTTCCGGGTGGTGCCGCTTCAGGCGCAAGCCGTAATAGTCGACGATATCCACTTGGGGCAGCCCGGGGACGTTCTTCACCTGATGACGGAAGTTGCGGCTGATTCGGCCAAGCACCCAGGCCTCGCTGCAGATGCCGGCGTCATAGACGGCAGCCGAGCCATAGTCCGCCGCCATGGCATGCCCGGAAACACCCAGGCCGGCGCCGAAGCTGAGCAATGTGGAAAGAGCGAGGGAGGCGAGGCGGGACATGGCAGGCCTGTCGTCTTGCGTTGGTCGGAGCAATTCGAACGGCACTGTGCGGAGGATGGCAGGCCCGGTCAAGTCTCCCGCGCTTCGCCGGCCAGTTCTTCCATGTGCCAGGCCGCGCCCGGACCGTCGGAGATCAGCCGCGTCAGCACGGGGAGGATGCTCTCCAGTTCGCCGGCGAGCGGGAAGGGCGGGTTGACGATCAGCATGCCCGTCCCGTCGAGCCGCGGCACGTCGCTGGCACCGCGCACCACCACCGAGACGTCGAGTACCCTTGCGATCCCTCTTGCTCGAAAGCCATCGCGAAACGCTGCGGCCGCAAGCCGGTCCTTGATCGGGTACCAGACGGCATACACGCCGCCCGGCCAGCGCCGGTGCGCGCTGGAGAGCTTTTTCGCGATCCGCTCGAACTCGCCGGTCTCCTCGAAGGGAGGGTCGATCAGCACCAGCCCGCGCTTCTCCTTTGGTGGAAGCTGTGCGCCGAGCGCCAGCCAGCCGTCGAGTTCGATCACCCGTGTCTGGAAATCGCCGGCGAATTCCTGCTTCAGCGCCTCCGCGTCTTGCGGATGCAACTCGATCGCCGTGAGCCGATCCCGCTTGCGCAGCAAGTGCCGCACGATTTTCGGCGAACCGGGATAGAACCGCACCCCGCCGTCCGGGTTGAAGGCCCGCACGGCGTCGAAATAGGGCGAAAGCAGCGCAGCCGCCCTCGGCTCGATCGCGGCCTCCATCACCCGGCCGATGCCGCCGCGCCATTCACCGGTCTTCTGCGCCGCGTCCGACGACAGGTCGTAGAGCCCGATCCCGGCATGCGTGTCGATCACCCTGAACGCCTTGTCCTTGCGCTTCAGGTACTCGACGATGCGGACCAGGATGGCGTGCTTGACCACGTCGGCGAAATTTCCGGCGTGATAGATGTGGCGGTAGTTCATGGCATGGCTTCGCTCGTTCGCCGCATCCATCACCACGGCGCGCGCGATGGATCAAATCATTTCGCGCTTGCCGCCCTGTAAGCCGCGCCGAATTCCCGCTAGGAATGCGCCATGAACCAGCACGCACCGATCCGCATCGGCCATTCGGCCTGCCCGCATGATTGCCCGTCCACCTGCGCGCTCGAGGTCGAAATCCTCGGCCCCGGCCGCATCGGCCGCGTGCATGGCGCCAAGGCCAATAGCTACACGGCCGGCGTCATCTGCGCCAAGGTCGCGCGCTATGCCGAGCGGGTGCACCACCCCGAGCGCCTGCTGAAGCCGTTGGTACGGGCGGGCGCCAAGGGCGACGGGCAGTGGAAGGAGGCATCCTGGGAGTCTGCCCTCGACCTCGTTGCCGAAAAGCTCCTGAAGGCCGAGGAAAAGCATGGCTCGGAAGCCGTCTGGCCCTACTACTACGCTGGGACCATGGGCCTCGTGCAGCGGGATTCGATCAACCGGCTGCGCCACGCCAAGCGCTACTCCGGCTTTTTCGACACCATCTGCACCAACCTCGCCTGGACCGGCTACGTCATGGGCACCGGCCGGTTGACCGGCCCCGACCCGCGCGAGATGGCGAAGTCGGACTGCGTCGTCATCTGGGGCACAAACGCGGTCGTCACCCAGGTCAACGTGATGACGCACGCCGTGCGCGCCCGCAAGGAACGCGGCGCGAAGATTGTCGTCGTTGACGTCTACGACAACGCCACGATGAAGCAGGCCGACATGGGCCTGATCCTGCGGCCCGGCACCGACGGCGCGCTAGCTTGCGCGGTCATGCACGTGCTGTTCCGTGATGGACTCGCCGACCGCGCCTACATGGCGAAATACGCCGACGACCCGGCCGGGCTGGAGGCGCATCTGGCCACCCGCACGCCGCAATGGGCCGCCGCCATCACCGGGCTCTCGGTCGTGGAGATCGAAGCCTTCGCCCGGCTGGTCGGCACCACGCCGCGTACCTTCTTTCGCCTCGGCTACGGCTTCGCGCGCCAGCGCAACGGCGCCGTCAACATGCATGCCGCGCTCTCCATCGCCACGGTGGCCGGCCACTGGCAGCACGAGGGCGGCGGCGCCTTCCACAACAATGGCGGCATCTACAAGCTGGACACGTCTCTGCTTGAGGGCGGCCGTATGCATGACCCGAAGATCCGCCATCTTGACCAGTCGCAGATCGGCCGCATCCTCACCGGCGACGCCGAGGCGCTGCGCGGTGGCCCGCCGGTCACCGCACTCCTGATCCAGAACACCAACCCGGCCAATGTCTGCCCCGAGCAGCGCCTCGTGAAGCAGGGGTTCCTGCGCGACGACCTGTTTACCTGCGTCCACGAGCACTTCATGACCGACACGGCCAGGCTCGCCGACGTTGTGCTGCCGGCCACCATGTTCGTCGAGCACGACGACATCTACAAGGGCGGCGGCAACCAGCACATCACGCTGGGGCCGAAGCTGGTCGACCCGCCGGAAGGCCCGCGCACCAATCTCTTCGTCATCGAGGAACTGGCGAAGCGCCTCGGCGTCGCCGACAAGCCCGGCTTCGGCATGACCGAGCGCCAGCACATCGACGTGCTGCTCGGCAAGCGGGGGCTCGGCAGCTTCGAGACCTTCGAGGAACAGCGCTGGGTCGACCTGCAGCCCGATTTCGAAACCGCGCATTACCTGAAGGGCTTCGGCCATGCCGACGGCAAGTTCCGCTTCAAGCCGCAATGGCAAGGTGGGGCCGCGCCCAACAAGCCGCCGAAATCGCTGGGCATCCTCGGCCCGCACGAGCGCCTGCCCGTCTTCCCCGATCATGTCGACCTGATCGAGGCGGCCGACGAGGCCCACCCCTTCCGGCTGGCCACATCGCCCGCCCGCAATTTCCTCAATTCGAGCTTCACCGAGACGCCCACCTCGCAGGCGCGCGAAAAGCGTCCCGAACTGCTGATCCACCCGGACGACGCCGCAAGCCTCGGCATAGCCGACGCCGAACGCGTCGAACTCGGCAACAGCCGTGGCGACATCGTGCTGCACGCCAAACTCTTCGACGGGGTGAAGCGCGGCGTCGTCATCGCCGAAGGCATCTGGCCCAACTCGGCCCACGAGCGCGGCGAGGGGATCAACGTGCTGACCGGCGCGGACGCCGCCGCGCCCTATGGCGGGGCGGCGTTTCACGACAACCGGGTCTGGGTGCGCGGGGCGTAAGGGGGAGGGGCAGTCTACCCGCTGCTTAGCGCGCCGGGGCGACCCAAGCGGCTCGGATGACGCGCCTCGGCAAGAGCCGGCGCATCTTCCTCCCCCCGATTGCGACCCGGCGGTTCGGTCCTACTCCAGCACCACCCTGGGAAAATAAAACGACACCACCCAATTCGGCTGGTCGACGATTTCGCTGATGCGCAGGTCGCCGGACACGCTGCACAGCATGTAGGCCTCCACGGCCGCCATGCCGGTGCGGCGTGACAGGAGGTCGACCATCTGCGACACCGCCTCGCGCGCGGCCGTCATCAGGTCGGGGCCGACGCCCATGGTGACGTCATAGCCCTTGGCGTCGAGGTGGCGCGTCACCGGGCCGGGGGTACGGAAGCGGGGATATTTCAGGTTGGCGCGCTTCTCGAGGTCGAAGGAGATCGCCACCGACATCGGGCTCTCGATCGCGGTGCCGCAGATCTCGCCGTCTCCCTGCGCGGCATGCATGTCGCCGACCGAAAACAGCCCGCCAGCCACCTCCACCGGCAGCCACAGCTCCACGCCCTCGGAAATGTCGCGCACGTCGAGATTGCCGCCCACCCGGCGCGGCGGCACGATGGAATGCGTGCCGTGCGCGGCGGGCGCGAGCCCGATCGTGCCGGGAAAGGGTTTCAGCGGAACCCGTCCGCCCGGCCCGAAGGCGGCCGGCCCCATCGAGGTCGTGGCGTAGCTCCACAGATGCAGCGCGGGATCGGGAAACTGGTCTGCGAGCAGGCCGAAGCCCGGAATGTTCGCCGTCCAGCCCCAGCCGCTCGGCGAGAACCCCAGAATCTTCACCCGGATCGCGTCCCCCGGCTCGGCCCCGTCGACATGGACGGGTCCCGTCACCGGGTTCACCAGCGAGAAATCGAGATCGCGCACGGCCTCCACTCCCGACACCGGGCTGATCTGGCCGCCGGAGGCGTCGATCGTGTCGAACTCCACCGTCTGCCCCGGCGCGATCCTCAGCACCGGCGGGTTGGCGTTGTTCCAGCCGTGATGGTGGATCGTCCTGTGCAGCGTGTGATCGCAGCGATGCGCCATGTCGTCTGTCCCCTGACCACCCCGGCGGTGGCGGGGCAGTGTGGGTCGAAACAGGCCGGCGGATCAAGCCCGACCGAACGGGAGGCATGCATGATCGCGCGCCGCGGGAGTGCCCGGCGCGCGCTCCACTCGCCTTACGGCGTGAACCGCGCCAGCCGCTCCAGATCCAGCGCTTCGGCTGGCGCCGGCGCGTCGGGGGCGGGCGAGAACAGCGCGTCTTCTGCGCCCCAGTCGCTGGTGGCGGAAAACTCCGTGCGGCCGTCGTCCACGCGCGCCTCGCCGCGCGCCACCAGGGCCAGCGCCATGGCATAGAGCCTGTGCTCGGCCTTCAACACGCGAGCGGCGAGCGCGTCGGATGTATCGGTGGCAAGCACCGGCACGGCAGCCTGCGCGACGATCGGGCCGTCATCCATCGCCTCGGTGACGAAATGCACGGTTGCGCCGTGCACGCGAACGCCGGCGGCCAACGCGCGGGCATGCGTGTCGAGGCCGGGGAAGGCCGGCAGCAGCGAGGGATGGATGTTGATCATGCGGCCGGCCCAGCGCGCCACGAAGCCGGGCGTCAGGAGCCGCATGTAGCCGGCGAGGCAGACGATCTCGGCGCCGAGTTCTTCGAGCACGGCGGCGATCGCCTCGTCATGCGCTGCGCGGTCGGGATAGTCGCGCTGCGGCACCACGCGGGTGGCGATGCCGCGCATGCGCGCGGACTCCAGCCCACGGGCCTTCGGGGTGTTGGCAATGACGCCGACGATCTCGGCGGGATAGTCGTCGCCGGCGGCCGCCGCCACCAGCGCCTCCATGTTCGAGCCGCGGCTCGAGATCAGGATGGCGACGCGTTTTTTGCTGCTCATAAGTCGATGGTCCCCCGGTAGATAACGCCCGCCTCTCGGCGCGGCACGATGCGGCCGATCGGCATCACCACTTCCCCGGCCTCGGTCAGCACCGCCGCCACCTGCGCGGCCTGGCCGGCGGCCACCACCGCGATCATGCCGACGCCGCAGTTGAAGGTGCGCAGCATCTCGAGGTCGGCCACGCCGCCGGCAGTCTGCAGCCAGCCAAAGACCGGCGGCGCGTCGATCGCCTCGAGGTCGATCTCGGCCGTCCAGTCGTCTGTGAGCACGCGCGGAATGTTGTCGGGAAAGCCGCCGCCGGTGATGTGGGCTAGCGCCTTGATCCCATGCGTGTTGCGGATCGCGTGCAGCAGCGGCTTGACATAAATGCGGGTGGGTTCGAGCAGCGCTTCGGCGAGCGTCTTGTCGGGCGCGAAAGGCGCCGGGTCGCGCCAGGAAAGGCCAGCCTTCTCGACGATGCGGCGCACCAGCGAGAACCCGTTCGAATGCACGCCCGAGGAAGCCAGCCCGAGGATCACGTCGCCCTCCACGATGTCGTCGGTGGGCAGCAGTTGGCCGCGCTCTGCCGCCCCGACGGCAAAGCCCGCCAGATCGTAGTCGCCTCTGCCGTACAGGCCTGGCATCTCGGCTGTCTCGCCGCCGATCAACGCGCAGCCGGCCATCACGCAGCCTTGCGCGATGCCGCTGACGATTGCGGCGCCCTGCTCGGGGTCGAGCCTGGCCGTGGCGAAATAGTCTAGGAAGAACAGGGGCTCGGCTCCCTGGACCACGAGGTCGTTGACGCACATGGCCACGAGGTCGATGCCGACGGTGTCATGGATGCCCGACTCGATGGCGATCTTGACCTTCGTGCCCACGCCGTCATTGGCCGCGACCAGCACCGGGTCGGTGAAACCCGCCGCCTTGAGGTCGAACAGGCCTCCGAAACCGCCGATTTCGCCATCGGCGCCCGGCCGCCGCGTCTGGCGCACCAGCGGCTTGATCAACTCGACCATCGCGTTGCCGGCGTCGATGTCGACCCCCGAATCTGCATAGGTGAGTCCGTTCTTTCCCTCGCTCATGCCGTGTTCCCGTCGCGCTTGGGTCCGTCTTGCGGGGTCCATCGCATGAAGGGGCGAGCCTCGCAAGCAGGGCTCGGTCGTCGAGGCATGCCAGCTTGAGTTTTCCCCTGGACAGCCTTGCGCCTTCGACTGGCCGCTTGAAGACGAGCGCGCGATTGGCCATGTTCGAACGCAACCGGAAGGTCGACTCCGGCGCTGCGATCTCCGGCAGGGGGGCGGCGTCTGAGCGAGCGTAGCCGTCGAGACAGTTCCTTGACCATTCCCAACATCATCACGATCCTGCGTTTCCTGCTTGTCCCGGCCGTCGTCTACGCGATGATGTCAGGCGAACTCGGCTGGGCCTTCGCAGGTTTCATCGTCGCCGGCATATCGGATGGGGTCGACGGATTCATCGCACGCCAGTTCAACCAGCGGACCGAACTGGGCGCCTATCTCGACCCGATCGCCGACAAGCTGCTGCTCGTCTCGGTCTTCGTCGTGCTCGGCCAGATGGGCGAACTGCCGCTCTGGCTGGTGATCGCGGTTGTCTCTCGCGATGCGTTGATCGTCGGCGCCGTACTCTTGTCCTACGTGATGGGAAACCCCGTCCTCGTGAAACCGCTGTTCGTCTCGAAGGCGAACACGACCGCGCAGATCCTGTTGGCCGGGCTGGTGCTCGGAGAACTCTCGCTATCGGCCGCGATCGACAACCTGCGCGACGCGCTGATCGTACTGACGGGGCTCTTGACCGCGGCTTCGGCGGCGGCCTATCTCGTTGCCTGGCTCAGGCACATGAACGGCGATGGCGAGAGCGAACCCCCAGTACACTGACATGGAGGCCGACATGGCGACGAAGGCCTCCCTAACGCGGCAGATTTTGTTCTGGCTCGCCACCTTCGTTCTCCTCGTCGTGTTCCTTTTGGTCTTCAGCTCCATCCTGCTGCCGTTCGTGGCCGGCATGGTGCTGGCCTATTTTCTCGATCCGGTGGCCGATTGGCTGGAACGCCATGGCCTGTCGCGGCTGGCGGCCACGATCGTCATCCTGGCAGCGTTTCTCGTTTCCTTCGTGCTTGCGCTGATGGTGATCGTGCCGATCCTGGCAACGCAGTTCGCGGGCTTTGCCGCCAACCTTCCCGGCTACCTCGCTACGCTGCAGGCGCTGATCACGGAGTTCGACCCCGGCTGGCTGGAGCGCACCATTGGCGTGGATTCCAACAGCCTGCGCGAGGGGCTGAGCGGTCTGATCTCGCAGGGCGCGGGTTTTCTCACCGGCCTGTTCCAGTCGCTCTGGACCTCGGGCCTCGCGATCATCAACATCGGCGGCCTGCTCGTCGTGACACCGGTCGTGGCCTTCTACATGCTGCTCGACTGGGACCGCATGATCGCCAAGGTGGACAGCTGGATCCCGCGCGACCACGTCGTCACGGTTCGGCGCCTGGCGACCGACATCAACACCGCGACCGCCGGCTTCCTGCGCGGGCAGGGCACGCTGTGCATCATCCTCGGCGTCCTCTATGCCGTCGGGCTGACCATCGTCGGCCTCAATTTCGGCCTGCTGATCGGCCTCTTCGCCGGGCTGATCAGCTTCATTCCCTATATCGGATCCCTCGTCGGCCTCGTCTTGTCGGTCGGCGTCGCCTTCGTCCAGTTCTGGCCGGACTGGACTCTGGTCGCCGTCGTCGCCGGAATCTTCTTTGCCGGCCAATTCCTAGAGGGAAACATTCTGCAGCCGAAGCTGGTGGGAAAGAGCGTCGGCCTCCATCCCGTCTGGCTAATGTTCGCGCTGTTCGCATTCGGCTCGCTGTTCGGCTTCGTCGGCCTGCTTCTGGCCGTGCCGGCCTCGGCCGCCGTGGCTGTTCTCGTGCGTTTCGCGATCACGCGCTATCTCGATTCGCCGATGTATCGCGGGCATGCACCGACCAGCGAAATCGCCGCCGATCCGACCTCCACGGCGGAGTGAGTCCATGCAGCGCGGATCCGATACCAGTGCGCGTCAGCTGCCGCTGGATCTGGGCCACAATGCGGAGCTCTCGCGCGAGAACCTTATCGTCTCGCCGGCCAACGCCGCTGCCGTGTCGCTGGTCGATCGCTGGCCGGACTGGACGTCGCCAGTCGTGGTGCTGGCCGGGCCGACCGGCTCGGGAAAGTCGCATCTGGCCGAAATCTGGGCGCGTGCGGCCAACGCAGTGCGTCTGTCGCCGGCCGGGCTCGGTGACGGCTTCGAGGCCGCTCAGCAAGGGCGGGCGATCCTGATCGATGGCGTCGTAGCGGGCGGGTCCGACCAGACCGCGCTGTTTCACCTGATCAACCAGATCCGCGCCGCTGGCAGTTTCATGCTTCTGACCTCGCGCGTCTTTCCAGCCGCCTGGGGCGTGACGCTGCCCGATCTCGCCTCGCGCCTACGCGCGGTAACCATTGTCGAGATCGGCGAGCCGGACGACCTTTTGCTCGCGGGTGTCATCACCAAGCTCTTCGCCGACCGCCAGGTGGCGGTCGAGGCGCATGTGGTTTCCTACCTGATCTCGCGAATCGAGCGCTCTTTGTCGACCGCCGGACGCGTCGTCGACCAGCTCGACCGTGCCGCCCTCGAGCAAAAGTCCCGCGTCACGCGTTTGCTCGCTGCCAGCGTTATCACGGCGCTGGACCAGGGCCAGGGTGAACTGGAGTTCTGATCCCCGCGCGCGCCCAATGGCGGGGCACGGTGTACTGGTGTGGCTGGGGAAAGCGTGCTCAGCACAAGGGCGTACGTCCCGGTCAGGCTTCGTCCATGAAATCCTGGCGATAGGCGTGTGGAGTGGTGCCGACACGCCCCTGGAAGCTTCTCGTGAAGTGCGACTGGTCAGCGTAGCCGCTCAGGAACGCTATTTCGGCCAGGCCGGGGCCATCCCGCCGCGCGAGGTGACGGGCGGCCGCTTCGAGCCGTGCGTCGGAAACGAGCCGCGAGAAAGAGGACTTCTCCAACTGGAGCCGACGCTGGATGCTTCGCTTTGACAGCCGCGTTAGGCGCGCCAGGTCCTCGACTGTCCAGCGCCGGATCGGATCGGCGGCGACTTCGGATCTCAACCTCAATGCCAACCCGCTGTCGACCGACGGGATCGCCGCCTGGGCCGCCGCCGTCACCACCTGCCCGAAGCCCGCCAGTCGAAACGGCGAGCCAGTGCTCACGCCGGCTGGTTCATGCCATCGGCCGTCGTCGCGCAGAACCTCGCCAGAGGCCATGACTAGCCGGAGCGGTCGACCGGCCGCCCTCTCCGCGAGCATTGCCACGATCGGCACGACGAGCAGCGTCTCAGCTTCGCTTGGCTGCGCTTCGCCCTTTTTTGACCGATGCAGCAAGGTGCAGGCGTCGTTGCCGTCGAAGTCGATGCGCACCTCGTGGCTCCCGTGGCTGAACCGTTCGAGGCGTCCCCATCGGTGCAGGAGATCGGGAACGTCGCGGGCCCGGTCCAGCGCCTGGACTACCGGGTCGGGCGGCATGTCGGGCACCGCGTCGGCGATCTGCACGATCGCCATCCGTCCATGCGCCTCGATGATCGCGCGCAACAGGCCGAACTTGTCGCCGCGCGCCACGCGTGCGCCCTTCGGTTCGGGCGGCGACTGGACGGCGATGCCCTGCTTGCGCAGCCCGATTCCGATCAGGCGCATCATCGTGGCGGATGCGAAGTCGTCGGCGTTCATCATGTCCTCCCGCTCCATTCTAACCCTCTGGTTAGGCGGTAGACAAACGCCGGAGGCAGGTTGCGCAACACGAAATCAGTGCGCTCGACGTCCAGCTCCAACCGGTCGAGGATGTCGTTCGGCACCGGGCAGCGGGGCGCTTAAGTGAACAAGGCGAAATGTCCGCCGGGACGCAGGTTGGAGAAGGCTCCGGCGACGATCCTGTAGACCTTTGCCGGCGACATCGACAAAAGCGGCAGCCCGCAGACCACCGCTCCGACCGTATGGTGGCCAAACGGCACCAGGTGGCGGAGCCGGGCGGCATCGTCGTGGATCAGCCGCAGCGCCGGCCAGCGCCGCGCCAGATGCAGCGCGAAGTCAGCACCGGTCTCGATCGCGGCGATCCGTTCCGGCGGGATGCCGCGCGCTACCAGAGCGTCGGTGAAGACGCCGGTTCCTGGCCCGAGTTCGATCACGGGAGCGGTGTCTGGCCGGATGCCTTGGGTGATCGCACGGGCCAGTGAACCGCCTGAAGGCGCGACCGCCGCAACCCTTAGCGGATCACGCAGCCACTCGCGCCCGAAGGCGAGAAACGCGCCGGAACGCGACGGTTGAGCCCGTCCAGAGGAATGATGTGCCGTCATGCCGCGAAATCCCCGCCACGCAGCGGGAAACGAACTGGTCGGATGCCGGTCGCGGCGCGCACCGCATTGGCGATCGCGCCGGGGGCGGCGGCCATGGCGGTTTCTCCCGCGCCAGCCGGCGTCCGCGTGCTTTCCACCAGAGAGACCGTGATCGGCGGCGTCTCCGACAGCCGCGGGATCGGCGCGTCGGCGAAACTCTCTGCACTGACCCGACCATTATCCACGGGCAGTTCGTCCGATAGCACGAGCCCGAGACTCCAGACGAGGTTTCCCTCGCATTGTGCTCGCACCTGGTCTGCATTGATGACGAAACCGCATTCATGCGCGCACCAGAGCCGGGTCACCCGCACGCGTCCGTCCGCCGCCACGGCGACGTCGGCCACCACGGCGGCATGGCTGGAGCCCTTGTAGATGCCGCAACCGAGGCCGCGCCCGGTGCGCTCTGTGGGCAGGCCAGGCGTCGCCGTCGCGCCCCAGTCGGCGATTTCGGCGACACGGCGCAGCACGTCTCCGAGCAGCGGATCATCGACATGGTCGAGCCGGAAGGCGAGAGGGTCGGCGCCGGCAGCGATTGCCGCCTCGTCGATCGCGCTTTCGATAGCGAGGCCGTTCGGCCCGGCGCCTAGTCCGCGCCAGGGACCGGTGTGGACGGGCAGCCGCGCGACGTCGTACCGCGCCCGCATGCGGCCGAGCGCGTACGGAGCGGCCAGGCCCCGCGCGGCGCCGGGATCGCCGACGAAACGGTTCGTGCCGGCCTGCATCCAGCCGGGCAGTGCCGCGGATGTGAATAGTACATGCGAGGAGACGAGGTCATGGTCCCAGTCGACGATACGCCCGGCCTCCAGCCGCGCGCGCACCCGGTGCGAGGCCGGTGGCCGATGGAAGGCCTGGGCGAACTCCTGCGCGCGGCTCCATTGCACCTTCACTGGACGACGGGCCGACAGCGCCAGCGCCGCGGCCTCCGCCTCGACCGTGCAGAGAGTGCGGCCGCCAAAGCCGCCGCCGATCCGGCAGGAGCGCACAAGGACGCCCGATTCGGGGCGGTCGAACAGGTCGGCCAGATGGTCGCGGACGTAGAAGGCGTCCTGCGTGCCGGCCCAGACGACGAGCCGGCCATCCTCCTCGGTCGCCACGGCAGCGCGCGGCTCGATCGGGCCATGCGCGGCGAGCGGCACGTCGAGGCGGATATCGACGTCCCAACCGCCTGCCATCGGTTCCCCATCGAGGATCGCATGAGGCAGCGGCCCCTGGGCAAGCCGCGTGTCCACGTCTACGGCGGCGGCGATGTCCGTGCCGTCGGCCAGCGGCTCGACGTGCCACTGCACCCCCAGCGCCTTCTCCACCGTGTCGAGCACGCCCGGTCGACTAACGACGATGCCGAGCCCACTCGCCCCTCCGAGTGGCGGACCACACGCTTCGACGACAGCCACGAAACCGGGCACCGCCCGCGCTGCGGCGACGTTCCATCGATGCGGCCACGACCGGGCCTCCAGCGAGGCGGGGGCGCGCAGCACCCGGCCATGCGCCATGCCGGGCAGACGGATGTCGGCGGCGTAGAGCGGGGCGCCGGTGACGATCGCGCGGCCTTGCACGATTTCAGGCGCAGCGACTCCGCCGCTCGCGCCCGTGAAGGCGCGGAGTTCCGAGAACGGTCGCGACGTGACCGCTACATCGCCCGTCAGACGGCCTGCGGCGAGCGCATCGCGCAAGGCCGCGCAGGCCTGCGCCAACGGTTCGGCGAACTGCATGACGGATTCGCTGCCCACCGTCGCCTTGACATGGCCGATCCGGTCGGTGGCGTGGAGTTCTACATCGACCGCGTCCCACGTCGCGCCGAGTTCGGCGCAGGCGACCTGTTTCAGCGCGGTTGCGATGTTCTGGCCCATTTCGGCGCGGGGCAGGACGAGCGTGAAACGTCCCTCGTGATGCGCGATCCATCCAAGCGCATCGCCCGAACCCGGTAGGGGGCGCTTGGGGATCACCGGAACTTGCGACCATACCCCCGCTCCCGCACCGACCAGTGCCACCAGTCCGCCGCCGGCGATCGCCAGGAAACGCCGCCGCCGCATCACGCGGCCTCCCCGGCGCGACGGATCGCTGCGCAGATGCGGCCATAGGTGCCGCAGCGACAGAGATTGCGGTCCATGGCCGCCTTGATCGCGGCGTCGTCCGGCCGTTCTCCGGCATCGAGCAGCGCGACCGCGCTCATGATCTGCCCGGCCTGGCAGAAGCCGCATTTCGGCACGGCTTCCGAGACCCATGCCTGCTGGACCGGATGCAGCGAGCCGCCCGTCGCGAGTCCCTCGATCGTGCGCACTGCGGTCCCCTCGGCATCCGCCGCCGTCAGGAGACAGGAGCGCACGGCCGCGCCATCGACAATGATGGTGCAGGCGCCGCAGAGCCCAACGCCGCAGCCGAACTTGGCTCCGACCAGGCCGAAATGCTCTCGAAGTACGAAGAGCAGACGCTCGTCAGCCCATTCCGCCGGGATCTCCCGGTGTTCACCATTCAGGGTGATACTCATTGCAAAGCCTCCTCGGGCAGGTTCGACCGCCCTTGAGCTAGGGCATCGCGCCGCGGCATTCTTGAACGAACGCGCCAATCGTCAGCGGAAGCGCAGATATCCAAGGTCTCCGAGAGAGCAGGACATCCTCGGGGCGCCGATTGTGTCCCGCCGCTTCGTGTAGCTGGTGCCTTAGGCTGCTCGAGCCCAAGGATCCTTCAGCCAGCTCCAGTCGACGGGTTCGGCATCCAGGTACGGCTGCGAAGGGTGCGGGGCCGTGAAGCAAGACTGACCTGACCTGAATGCGTCGATACAAGGTGTAAAGGCAGGGCCGACCTCGTCGGAACCATCTGTTGGCCCGAAAGTACCATGGCAGTTCCGTGCAGGCGGTAGGCATCGATGCAAGGCGAGGATCACTTGCCTGTATCCGCGGCGGCCTTCGAAATTCCCAGTCCAGCGAGCAATCGTCGGCCGACCTAAGGAATACAGCCGGTCACGCAAACTGGTAGGGCAGCCTACTTGCCAAGTTGTAGGATGACAGTATGATCCGATTTCGGAATGAAGGATCGACTTTGCTCGCTGCCACCGCCACGTCTGCCATGGAAAATCTCCGCGCCGATCTCGAGGGATCGTTGGGTGGTGCGGCCTTACTCTTTGACCGCGATGACATGGCCGGTTTCCTCGCGGACTGGTCGGGTGATTGGACCGGGGACGCTGTCGCGGTGGCGAGGCCCGGTTCGGTTGCGGAGGTTCAGGCCTGTGTGGAAATCTGCGGTCGGCATGGGATCGGTATCGTGCCGCAGGGGGGGAACTCGGGGCTGGTCGGAGGTGGATTCCCGCCCGCCGCGGGGCAGGGCATGGTGATCGTCAGTCTGTCGCGGCTGAACGCGATCCGCCGGGCCGATGTGGCGAACGCGACGCTCGACCTGGACGCCGGCTGCACGCTCCAGACGGCAAAAGATGCGGCGGACGCGATCGGCCTGCAGTTTCCGCTCTCTCTCGGAGCGCAGGGAAGTTGCCAGGTCGGCGGCAACGCCGCCACGAATGCGGGCGGCGTCAACGTGCTTCGTTTCGGCATGGCGCGGGACCTTATCCTCGGGCTTGAGGCGGTGCTTCCCGACGGGTCGCTGTGGAGTTCGATGCGCGGCTTGCGCAAGGACAATCGCGGCTACGACCTGAAGCAGCTCTTCATCGGCTCCGAGGGCACGCTGGGCATCATCACCGCCCTGTGCCTCAAGCTGCATCCGAAGCCCACGACAATCGAAACCGCCTACGCTGGTGTCCACTCCATCGAAGAAGCCATGGCCATCAGCGCTCTAGCGCGGAGCGAACTCTCCGAGCTCGTCACAGCCTTCGAGATCATCGGCACGGAATGCCTGCCGCTCGCCCGGCTAGTCGACGACCGGCTCACCACTCCCGTTTCGGCAGCATTTCCTTTCCATGTTCTGATCGAGCTCTCTTGCGGAAGGCGCCTCGACGGCCGCGCGCTGCTGGAAGGCTTCCTAGCTGACCTCATCTCACAAGGCCTCGTCGGCGACGCGGTGATTGCCCAAAGCAACAGCCAGGCGCGCCGCTTCTGGGCCATACGCGAGGGGCTCGTCGAAGGTCAGGCGCGGCGCGGCTACCATGTGCGCAGCGACGTTTCTGTCAGGCTGGGCGATGTGCCGGCCTTCGTTGCCGCCGCGCGTGCCTTCGCCGCGCGCGACTGGCCCGACTGGATACCGCAGGTCTACGGCCATGCCGGTGACGGCAATATCCATTTCAATCTCCTGCCGCCGCTCGGGATGCCGCGAGAGGACGCACGGGAGAACGGACCGCGCGTCACCGAAGGCCTTTTCGCGATCGTCGAGGATTTCAACGGGTCGATCAGTGCTGAGCATGGCATCGGCCGGGCGCGGATGGATGCCTTTTGGGAGGGACTGGGCCAAGTGGAACGACGGACGGTGCGCGCGGTCAAGGACGCGCTCGATCCGGACAATCTGATGAACCCGGGATGTCTAATCCCGGTCGCGAAGGAGCAGGCATGAGAGAACGATCCAGCAGCATCGGCGCGTTCGAGGCGCTTCCGGGGCGGGTCGCGGCGCTCCTGTCCCGCGAGATCGAGACGGGCGGGTTTCAGGCCGGTCATCGGTTGCCGACCGAACAGCAGCTTGCGGACCGGTTCGGCGTCAGCCGCAACGTGGTGCGCGAAGCCGTCGCGCAGCTGCGCGCCGACGGTGTCATCGAGGCTCGCCAGGGCGTCGGCGCCTTCGTGCTCGCGCCTGAGCAGCGCGCCGCCATCCGCATCGACCGTGACGCGCTGAAGGACGGCGACAACCTGGAGCGGCTGTTCGAGCTGCGCTGCATCCTGGAGGCTGAAGCGGCCGCACTTGCCGCCGTGCGCCGCACGCCGGTGCATCTCGCTGCCATCAAGGCCGCGCTCGACCGCATGAGCGGTGAGGAACGATGGGAAGACGGCAGCATCGAGGCCGACCTGGCCTTCCACCGCGAAATCGCCCGGGCCACCGGCAATGGCTACATCCACACCTTCATCTCCTTCATCTGCGAACAGATAAGGCGGTCGATCAAGTATGCGCGCGCGGTAAACCCCCTGCACGATCTCGTGGACGTCAACGTCGGCGAGCACGTGGTGATCTATGAAGCGCTGGAAGCCGGCGCCGCCGCCGCCGCCGCCGCCGCCATGCGCAGCCATATCATCGGTGCCGCAGCGCGCGTCGGCGTAAAACTAAAGAGCAGCAAAAGCAGCCAGGAAACCGGGAGCGGTCGGCCATGACATTCGGATCTGAACAACGCATCTCCGACATCTGCCTCCTTGTGGAGGATATCGAGCGCACCGTCGACTTCTACGTCGAAAAGCTCGGATTCCGGTTGCGCCGCAGGGCCGAGGGCTTTGCGGATTTTCACGGCGAGGGCGTCACGCTTGCCGCCTGGGAGATCGGCCACATCAACCGCCACACCGGCGTCTCCAACGTGCGCGCGCCGCGGGCGGCGCATAAGGCCTGTGTGGCGGTCCGGCTCGGCTCGCCGTCCGAGATCGACCGGGTCCATACTGAGCTGTCGGCCAAGGGCGTGCCCTTCCAGGGGCCGCCGGCGGACTACGTGTGGAATGCGCGCTGCGCCTATTTCACCGATCCCGACGACACGCTCTGGGAGCTCTACGCCTGGCTCGACGGCGGCCCCGGCGACTATCACGACGAACAGCCGTGACCCAAACCGCGCCGGGGATGGGACCGGCCAAACGCAACGACAATGACAAGGGGAACGATCATGAAACGACTTCCAGACCACCGCATCGGCCGCAGAACCTTCCTCAAGAGCGGCGCGGCGGCAGGGCTTCTCGCCTTTGCACCGGGCATCCAGCTCATCTCCGCGACATCCGCGAGGGCTGCTGCCAAGCTCGTCATCCAGTATGACTGGTTGATGTCGAACGGCCAGATCGGCGACATCGTCGCCATGAAGAACGGCTACTTCGAGGAAGCCGGTTTCGAGGTCACCTTCAGCCCGGGCGGCCCCAACTCCGCAACCGTGCCGCCGGTGATCTCGGGTGCCGCGCAACTCGGGCAATTCTCCGAGACGCCGCAGCTCTTCGCCGCCCGGGCGGGTGGTGTTCCCGTCCGCATCATCGCCTGCGGGTTCCGCACTGGTCCCTACGCCCTGACCTCCAAGCCGGGCAAGCCGATCAACGGTGTCGCCGACCTGAAGGGCAAAACCATCGGCATCCAACCCACGGCGCGCTTCCTGATGGATGCCATCCTCTCGAAGAACGGCATCGCGCCCGCCGACGTCAACGTCATCAACGTCGGCTTCGACAAGGGCCCGCTGGTGCGCGGCGAGGTCGATGCCATCGGCGGCTGGATCACCAACACGCAGGCGCTGTCGGTGGTGGGCGAGGACCGCATCGACCTCCTCGTCCGCGACCTGGGGCTCGACTCCTACGCCAACGTCTACTTCGCCACCGACAGCGCGATCGAAAGCGACGCCGAGACGCTGGCCAGGTTCATCGGCGCGGTGGCCAAGGGCTGGGGCTTCGTCCACGCCAACCCTCAGGAGGCGGTCAAGACGATGGTCGGCGCCTATCCCGAAATGGATCTCGGCTGGGAGGAGAAGACGATCGACCTGATCCTGAAACTCTCCTTCGACGAGGACACGGCCACGGGCGGATGGGGGACCTTCAGCCCGGACTCGCTCGACAGCCAGCTGACGCTCCTCGACAAGGTGGGGCAGTATCCGAACGGCCGGCCGAAGACCGAGGACGTGTTCACCCCGGCGATCCTCGACCTGACGGCCGACAGCCGGCCGAAGCTCGCCGTGCGCGGCGCCTGAGCCGATGCCCCAAGCCGTCCGGACAGTCGGTCTCGACGTCGGCTATCCGACGGCAAGGGCACCCGTCACCGTCATATCCGGCCTCGATCTGACCGTCGAGGCCGGCTCCTTCCTGTCGATCCTCGGCCCCTCGGGCTGCGGAAAATCGACGCTGCTTCGCGTCGTGGCGGACCTCTTGCCGCCGCTTGCCGGAACCGTCGAGGTTCTCGGCGAGACGGCCATGGCGGTGCGCAGCCGGCGCGACGTCGCCTTCGTCTTCCAGGACTCGACGCTGCTGCCCTGGCGCACGGTGAGGGAAAACGTCTGCCTGCCGCTCCAGGTGGGGCGGGCGCGCCTGACTCGGGCGATTTCCGACCAGAGCGAGGCGCTTCTCGACCTGATGGGCCTGTCCGGCTTCGGCGACCGCTATCCGAACCAATTGTCCGGCGGGCAGCGTCAGCGCGTCGCCATCGCGCGGGCGTTGATGGGCGAGCCCAAGCTGCTGCTGATGGACGAGCCGTTCGGCGCGCTCGACGAGATCACCCGCGATCGGCTGAACGACGAGTTGCTCGCTCTCTGGCGGCGGACGGGAACGACGATCCTGTTCGTCACCCACTCCATCGCCGAAGCGGCCTATCTCGGCGAGCGCGTCCTCGTGCTGGCCGCCAATCCGGGGCGGATCTGCCTCGACCGCGACCTCAGGCCAATCAAGCAGGCGGGGAACCGCTGCAAGCGCGAGGACCCCGGCCTCGTCGCGGCGATGGCCGAGTTGCGCGCGGCACTCGCGGAGGCATCGTGACTCCGCTCCCGCCGCTTGCCCGCGCCGTGCTGCCCTTCGCGGGCGCCGCCTCGCTCATCCTGGCTTGGCAGTATCTCCTTCCGATGGCCGGCGTGCCCGCCTACATCGTGCCGACGCCGACGGCGGTGTTTGCCGTCCTGGCGCGCGACGCCGCGCTTCTGTCGGGCCATTTCTGGCCGACCGCGATCGAGGCGGGGGCCGGCTTCCTGATCGGCAATCTCGCCGCGATCCTGCTCGCGATCGTCTTCGTCCACAGCCGCGTAATGCAGGCGGCCTATTTTCCCGTCGTGCTGTTCTTCAACACGATCCCCGTGCTGGCGCTCTCGCCGATCATCATCCTGATCTTCGGGCTGGGCATGACGCCCAAGATCGTCATCGCGGCGGTGATCTGCTTCTTCCCGACGCTGATCAACATGATCCGGGGACTGGATTCGGCGAGTTCCAGCGAGCACGAACTCTTCCGCATGCTGTCGGCCAGCCGCTGGGAGGTGTTCTGGCGCCTGCGTCTGCCTCGATCGATGCCGCTTCTTTTCTCTTCGCTCAGGATCAGTTCGGCGACGGCCGTCATCGGCGCCATCGTCGGCGAATGGATCGGCTCCGACAAGGGGCTAGGGGCGCTGATCATTCAGGCCACCTTCAACTACCAGTCGGACCGTCTGTATGCCGCAATCGTTCTGTCGTCGCTGCTAGCCATCGGTATCTTCACCATCGTCGTCGCGGCAGAAAAGCTGTTCGTCAGGGAGCCTTGATGCATCCGAAGAGGCGTGAAGACTTGCACGGAAGGCTATTGCCTCGAGGCCGGAATCCGTCTCAACGCGAATGCGAGACCTGAGCGCGACATTCGCTCGGGTGGCGCTTTCGCCGAACGGAGCTTGTGATGGCTTCATGGAGCGTGCGCTGTTCGGGATCGCGTCGTAAGTCTTCGATCGAAATCGTTGCGCCGGTCGATCCAGCGTGCTAGCCGATCAATCGTCCGACGTTGGCCGCGCGAAGACGCGGAACAGACCTAGCCGTATGGAGGGGATCAATGATCTCCGGACATCCATCCGAGGCCGGTGAGTTCCATTCCTCGGGGCGATGGGTCGATCAGGAGTTGAAAGCGATTGGTTTCCAGTCGCTGGACGGCAATCGGAGTGTAGCGCAGCCTGGTAGCGCATCTGGTTTGGGACCAGAGGGTCGGGAGTTCGAATCTCTCCACTCCGACCATTTTTCCTCATGATCCGGTCCAAAGAAGAAGGGCGGCGGATTGATCCCAGGACATCGCTGACCACCGGCCGTATCAGGAAACTCGGCGTTCGGCGAAGAGCGAAGGTTCCGTCGTAGCCGACGCAGCAGGAGATGGCGGCGACGCAGACAAGTTTCGCGCTGGTCGAGGAGTTCTTCGACATGCGCCGACTAGCGGTCCGATTGCGACATTTGCATACCGCCGGGACAAACGCCCGCTCAAGTGTGCGAATCAGAGGACCACAAGCAAGCTCATGTTCTGAGCGGAGCTTTGAATTTGACATTCATCTGTCGCGCGCCAAGAACAGGACTCAAATGTCAAGGTTGCTCCACTAGCCTGGTAGGGCTATCGCATTTGGCCGATGATTGATCTGGCGAAGGCGTCGGACCACCCTGCTCGCTTTCGTTTTCGGCTG
>JBHYDY010000040.1:0-52610 GCA_051860465.1 Mesorhizobium sp. | reverse complement strand
GGCGTGGCCCGGGCAATCGACGTGGGCGTAGTGCCGCGCCGCCGTCTCGTACTCGACGTGAGCCGTCGAGATCGTGATGCCGCGTGCCTTCTCTTCAGGAGCCGCGTCGATCTGGTCGTAGGCCTTGTATTCGCCGAAGTACTTCGTGATCGCCGCCGTCAGCGACGTCTTGCCGTGGTCAACGTGACCGATCGTGCCGATGTTCACATGAGGCTTGTTACGCTCGAATTTACCTTTTGCCATGTGAGGTCTCCATCTCTGCTGCCCGCGAGGGGGCGTTAAATTCTGTAGGCTCTAAATCCCGCGGGATTTACGCGTATTTCTTCTGGATTTCCTGCGCCACGGCGTTCGGAACCGGCTCGTAGTGGTCGAACAGCATCGTGTACTGGGCGCGGCCCTGTGACATCGAACGCAGATTGTCCACGTATTTGAACATGTTGGCGAGCGGCACCATCGCATTGATGACGGCCGCGTTGCCACGCGCTTCCTGGCCCTGGATCTGTCCGCGGCGGCCATTGAGGTCGCCGATGACGGAGCCGACGTAATCTTCCGGCGTCACGACCTCGACCTTCATGATCGGCTCGAGCAACTGGGCGCCGGCCTTCTGCGCACCCTCGCGGAACGCCGCGCGGGAGGCGATTTCGAAGGCGAGCACCGAGGAGTCGACGTCGTGGAAGGCGCCGTCGATGAGCGTGGCCTTCACGCCAAGCATCGGGAAGCCCGCGACCGGACCCGACGACATGACGCTCTGGATGCCCTTCTGGACGCCCGGGATGTATTCCTTCGGCACCGAGCCGCCGACGATCTTGGACTCGAACACGAAGTCCTCGCCCTCGGGATTCGGCTCGAAGATGATCTTGACGCGGGCGAACTGGCCCGTGCCGCCGGTCTGCTTCTTGTGCGTGTAGTCGATCTCGGCGACCTTGGTGATCGTCTCGCGGTAGGCGACCTGCGGAGCGCCGACATTGGCTTCGACCTTGAACTCGCGGCGCATGCGGTCGACGATGATGTCGAGATGCAGCTCACCCATGCCGGCGATGATCGTCTGGCCGGACTCCTCGTCGGTCTTGACGCGGAAGGACGGATCCTCGGCGGCGAGACGGTTGAGCGCGAGACCCATCTTCTCCTGGTCGCCCTTGGTCTTCGGCTCGATCGCGATCTGGATGACCGGATCGGGGAATTCCATCCGCTCCAGGATGACCGGCTTCAGCGGGTCGCAGAGCGTGTCGCCCGTGGTCGTGTCCTTGAGGCCGGCCAGAGCGACGATGTCGCCGGCGAAAGCCTCTTCGATGTCCTCGCGGGAGTTGGAATGCATCTGCAGCATGCGGCCGATGCGCTCCTTCTTGCCCTTCACCGTGTTGTCGAGCGAGATGCCCTTGGTGAGCTTGCCCGAATAGATGCGGCAGAAGGTGAGCGAGCCGACGAACGGGTCGTTCATGATCTTGAAGGCGAGCATCGACAGCGGCTCTTCATCCGACGACTTGCGCACGATCTCGGCTTCGGTCTTGGGATCGACGCCCTTGATGTCCGGAACCTGGTTGGGAGCCGGCAGGTAGTCGACGACGGCGTCAAGCAGCGGCTGTACGCCCTTGTTCTTGAAGGCCGAGCCGCAGAACATCGGGAAGAACTTGACGGCGATCGTGCCCTTGCGGACCAGCGAGCGCAGTTCCTCGTTCGACGGCATCTCGCCGTCGAGGTAGCGCTCGAGCGCGCCCTCGTCCATCTCGACCGCCGCCTCGACGAGCTTCTCGCGAAACTCCTCGGCGCGCGCCTTCAGGTCGGCCGGAATCTCGACGACGTCCCATTCGGCGCCGAGGTTCTCGGACTTCCAAACGAGCGCATTCATCTCGACGAGATCGACGACGCCGGCGAAATCGTTCTCGGCGCCGATCGGCAGCTGCATGACGACGGCCTGGGCGCCGAGACGCGAGCCGATCATCTCGTAGGAGCGATAGAAGTCGGCGCCGATCTTGTCCATCTTGTTGCAGAAGATGAGACGCGGCACGTGATACTTGTCCGCCTGGCGCCACACCGTCTCGGTCTGCGGCTCGACACCGGCATTGGCGTCGAGCAGCGCGATGGCGCCGTCGAGCACGCGCAGCGAACGCTCCACCTCGATGGTGAAGTCGACGTGGCCGGGCGTGTCGATGATGTTGAAGCGGCGCATTTTGCCGTCGCGACCCGTCCAGTAGGTCGTCGTCGCGGCCGACGTGATCGTGATGCCGCGCTCCTGCTCCTGCTCCATCCAGTCCATGGTCGCGGCGCCGTCGTGGACTTCGCCGATCTTGTGGGACTTGCCGGTGTAGTAGAGCACGCGCTCGGTCGTCGTCGTCTTGCCGGCGTCAATATGCGCCATGATACCGAAATTTCGGTAGTCTTCGATCATGTACTCGCGGGCCATGGGAGGTGTCTCTCGCTTGCGTGTCGACCTGGGATTACCAGCGATAGTGCGCGAAGGCGCGGTTGGCTTCCGCCATCCGGTGCGTGTCTTCGCGCTTCTTGACGGCGGTGCCGCGGTTGTTGGCCGCGTCCATCAGCTCGCCGGAAAGCCGGTCCACCATGGTCGTCTCGTTGCGGCCGCGGGCGGCCGTGATCAGCCAGCGGATGGCCAGCGCCTGACGACGCTCCGGACGGACGTCGACCGGAACCTGGTAGGTGGCGCCGCCAACGCGGCGCGAACGCACTTCCACGTGCGGCGCCACGTTGTCGAGCGCCTGATGGAAGACCGTCACCGGCTCCTGCTTGGTCTTCGCCTGAACCTGGTCGAGCGCGCCGTAGACGATGGTCTCGGCGATCGACTTCTTGCCGTGATGCATGACGGCGTTCATGAACTTGGTGACGATCAGGTCGCCGAACTTCGGGTCCGGATTGATCTCACGCTTCTCTGCACTATGACGACGGGACATGGGTCTCTCTGCCTCGCTAAGCTCTGGTCACTTCGGACGCTTCGCGCCGTACTTGGACCGGCGCTGCTTGCGGTTCTTGACGCCCTGGGTATCGAGCACGCCGCGGATGATGTGGTAACGAACGCCCGGAAGATCCTTCACGCGGCCGCCGCGGATCATGACCACGGAGTGCTCCTGAAGGTTGTGACCCTCGCCGGGGATGTAGCCGATCACTTCGAAGCCGTTCACGAGGCGAATCTTCGCCACCTTGCGGAGCGCCGAGTTCGGCTTCTTCGGCGTCGTCGTGTAGACGCGCGTGCAGACACCACGCTTCTGCGGGTTGGCCTGCATGGCCGGAACCTTGTTGCGCTTCACCGGCGCAGTGCGCGGCTTGCGGATCAGCTGGTTTACGGTAGGCATTCAACCTTCCCTCTTGTTCAAATCGGTGTCCAAAGCCCGTTTCGGGGCCGTTAGAAGCGCCACTTCCATACGCAAATTCAGGCCAAAAACCGCTTTCGCGATCTTGCCCGAACAAATAGCAGAGGAAGCGCATTGCGCTTCGTGCACGCCTGAAATGTCGTCGCTCGTAAAACGAACCCTGTTTGAGACGAACTTCAGAGCGGGTCGCTCCGAAAGGCCAAGTCTCACATCGGCTCAGACGAGGCGGCTTCTACCCGCAACGTGCGGGATCGTCAAGCCCGACCGTCGAATATTCGCGCCGAAGTCATGAACGGGGCGCGGATCGGCCATGCGAGGCCTCCATCTGACAACATTCGAGGCGATCGAAACGCAATGTGACCGTTCCCGCGCTGTCGCGCCGCGCCATTCGGTGCGACAACAACAATCGGCGAGGCAACGATTCCCCGCCAGCAAACGATTCGGAAGCAGTCTTACATGAACGACAACGAAGCGCGCCCCGTCACCATCATCACCGGCCGTGTCTGGCGCCGCAAGGGAGGCGATTCCGAAGGTGTCCATGTCCTTCTGATCGCCCCGGATGATGATACGGCTGTTCGCATCGCCCTCGAATCGCTCGCCCGCGAGGGCTATGCCGAGGCCGAGTTCGACCAGATCGGCGATCTCGACGGCATTCCCGACGACGAGCCGCATCTGTCGGCCTACCAGGGCGCGCTCGAAGGCGAGGTATCGGTCGTCACCTTCGAAGAGCCGGCCTGACCGCGCCACCGACTCCATCAGCGATT
The DNA here is from genome assembly GCA_051860465.1 of Mesorhizobium sp. Taxonomy (GTDB): domain Bacteria; phylum Pseudomonadota; class Alphaproteobacteria; order Rhizobiales; family Rhizobiaceae; genus Aquibium. The sequence continues at coordinate 48,523 of JBHYDY010000040.1, read as the reverse complement.
CGATGCCGCGATGATGAGGATGAAGCTGGTCGTAAAAAAGGCCGTCCGGCGGGGCATTGTCCGGACGGCCAGAATGCGGCTGGGAGGTCATTGACCCGATCGACTGCCGCGCCTTCTTCTCTATCCCGGCTTTTGTCACGGGGTATGTGATCTACTTCACTCAACGTCAATTCTCGCCGGACTCATTTCGCGCCGGAATGCGTCAATCGGGCCTTGCGATTGGCGTGGCCGGGGATGGAGCATGAGGCACGGCGGACGCGGCAGGGCCGCCGGATCGCTCCGGCGGCCCCTTTCCTTCGTCTCTGGCTGGCGACGGCCTATTCGGCCGGCGTCCGCGACATGTCGGCCAGCATCGGATCGGCCTTTTCCGCGCCCGAGGCCTTGCGGCGCTCATCGAGGATGAGCTCGTCGCGGGCCTTGGCGATGCGCCGGATCTGGCTCATCGTGCCGCCCGTACCGGCCGGGATGAGGCGGCCGACGATGACGTTTTCCTTCAGGCCCTGCAGCGTGTCGGTCTTGCCGGCCACGGCGGCTTCCGTCAGCACGCGGGTCGTCTCCTGGAAGGAGGCGGCCGAGATGAAGGACGGCGTCTGCAGCGAGGCCTTGGTGATGCCGAGCAGGACCGGCTGGCCCTGTGCCGGCTTCTTGCCGTCCTCGACGAGGCGCTCGTTTATCTCGTCGAACTCGATGACGTCGACATGGTCGCCCGGGATGTAGACCGAGTCGCCCTGCTCCGTGATCTCGATCTTCTGCAGCATCTGGCGAACGATCACCTCGATGTGCTTGTCGTTGATCAACACGCCCTGCAGACGGTAGACCTCCTGGATCTCGTTGACGAGGTAGGATGCAAGCGCCTCCACGCCCTTGATCGCCAGGATGTCGTGCGGCGCCGGGTTGCCGTCGAGGATGTAGTCGCCCTTCTCGATCGCGTCACCGTCCTGGAGATGGAACGGCTTGCCCTTCGGGATGAGATACTCGACCGGCTCGCCACCTTCCTCGTGCGGCTCGATGATGATGCGGCGCTTGTTCTTGTAGTCGCGCCCGAACCGCACCGTGCCGTCTATCTCGGCGATGATGGCGTGGTCCTTCGGACGACGGGCCTCGAACAGTTCCGCCACGCGCGGCAGGCCGCCCGTGATGTCCTTCGTCTTGGCGCTTTCCATCGGGATACGCGCGACGACGTCGCCGGGACGCACCTGCGAGCCCGGCTCGACCGACAGGACCGCCTCGACCGAGAGCATGAAGCGGGCGTCGCCGCCCTTGGCGAGCTTGCCCACCTTGCCCTTGGAATCGAGGATGGTGATCGCCGGCTTCAGGTCCGAGCCGCGCGGCGTCGAACGCCAGTCGATGACCTCGCGCTTGGTGATGCCCGTCGATTCGTCGGTGGTCTCCTGAACGGAGATACCGTCGACGAGATCCTCGAACTCCGCCCTGCCCTCGATTTCGGTGAGGATCGGACGGGTGTACGGGTCCCACTCGGCGACGCGCTGGCCGCGCTTCACCTTGTCGCCTTCGTCCACGAAGATGCGCGAACCGTAGGTGACGCGGTGAACCGCCCGCTCCTTGCCGCCCTCGTCGAGAATGACGATGGCCATGTTGCGGCCCATGACGACCAGGTGGCCGTCCGAGTTGCGCACCACGTTGCGGTTGCGGATCTGCACCGTGCCCTCGTAGGAGGCCTCGAGGAACGAGCTGTCGACCACCTGCGCGGTGCCGCCCATGTGGAAGGTACGCATGGTGAGCTGGGTGCCCGGCTCGCCGATCGACTGCGCCGCGATGACGCCGACGGCCTCGCCCTGGTTGACGGGCGTGCCGCGCGCAAGGTCGCGGCCGTAGCAGACCGCGCAAACGCCCACCTTCACTTCGCAGGTCAGCGCCGAGCGGATGCGGATGGTCTGGATGCCCGCCTTCTCGATCGCCTCGACATCGCGCTCGTCCATCAGCGTGCCGGCCTTGACGATCAGATCGCCGGAAACCGGGTGGTTGATGTCGTCGAGCGCCGTGCGGCCCAGAACGCGCTGGCCGAGCGAGGCAACCACCTGGCCGGCATCCACGATCGGCTGCATGGTCAGACCCTTGTCGGTGCCGCAATCGACCGCATTGACGATGCAGTCCTGCGCCACGTCGACGAGACGACGAGTCAGGTAGCCCGAATTCGCCGTCTTAAGCGCCGTGTCGGCCAGACCCTTGCGGGCGCCGTGGGTGGAGTTGAAGTACTCCAGCACGGTGAGGCCTTCCTTGAAGTTCGAGATGATCGGCGTCTCGATGATCTCGCCCGACGGCTTGGCCATCAGGCCGCGCATGCCGGCCAGCTGGCGCATCTGCGTGGGCGAGCCACGCGCGCCGGAGTGCGACATCATGTAGATCGAGTTCATCGGCTTCTGCCGCCCGTCGGGGTTGAACTCGACCGCCTTGATGCGGCCCATCATCTCCTCGGCGACCTTTTCCGAGCACTTCGCCCACGCGTCGACCACCTTGTTGTACTTCTCGCCCTGGGTGATCAGGCCGTCATTGTACTGCTGCTCGTATTCCTTGGCGAGCGCCTCGGTCTTGGCGACCAGTTCGGCCTTCGCGTCCGGGATCAGCATGTCGTCCTTGCCGAACGAAATGCCCGCACGGCAGGCATGGCCGAAGCCGAGCTGCATGATGCGATCGCAGAAGATCACGGTCTCCTTCTGGCCGCAGTGGCGGTAGACCGTGTCGATCATCCGGGAGATGTTCTTCTTGGTCATCTCCTGGTTGCAGATGTCGAACGGCACGTTGACGTTCTTCGGCAGGAGTTCGCCGATGATCATGCGGCCAGGCGTGGTGTCGTGGATCTTCGAGGTCGGGTTGCCGTCGGCGTCGACGGTCTTGAAGCGACCCCTGATCTTGGTGTGCAGCGTCACCGCCTTGGTCTCGAGCGCATGATGCAGCTCGCCGATATCGGCGAACACCATGCCCTCGCCGGGCTCGTTCTGGTTGACGATCGACAGGTAGTAGAGACCCAGCACCATGTCCTGGCTCGGCACGATGATCGGCTGGCCGTTGGCGGGATGCAGGATGTTGTTGGTCGACATCATCAGCACGCGGGCTTCGAGCTGCGCTTCCAGCGACAGCGGCACGTGCACCGCCATCTGATCGCCGTCGAAATCCGCGTTGAAGGCCGTGCAGACCAGCGGGTGAAGCTGGATTGCCTTGCCCTCGATGAGGATGGGCTCGAAAGCCTGGATGCCGAGGCGGTGCAGCGTCGGCGCGCGGTTGAGCAGCACCGGATGCTCGCGGATCACCTCGTCGAGGATATCCCAGACCTCCGGCTTTTCCTTCTCGACCAGCTTCTTGGCTTGCTTGACGGTCGAGGAGTAACCCTTGGCGTCGAGGCGGGCGTAGATGAAGGGCTTGAACAGCTCCAGCGCCATCTTTTTCGGCAGGCCGCACTGGTGCAGCTTGAGCTCCGGACCGGTCACGATGACCGAGCGGCCGGAATAGTCGACGCGCTTGCCGAGCAGGTTCTGGCGGAAGCGGCCCTGCTTGCCCTTCAGCATGTCGGAGAGCGACTTCAGCGGACGCTTGTTGGCGCCGGTGATGACGCGGCCGCGGCGGCCGTTGTCGAACAGCGCATCGACGGCCTCCTGCAGCATGCGCTTCTCGTTGCGGATGATGATGCCGGGCGCGCGCAGTTCGATCAGCCGCTTGAGGCGGTTGTTGCGGTTGATGACGCGACGATAGAGGTCGTTCAGGTCCGACGTGGCGAAGCGGCCGCCGTCCAGCGGCACCAGCGGACGCAGGTCCGGCGGAATGACGGGGATGATCTTCATGATCATCCACTCGGGGCGGTTGCCCGATTCCATGAAGTTCTCGACCACCTTGAGGCGCTTCAGGAGCTTCTTCTGCTTCAGGTCCGACGTGGTGGTGGCCAGGTCGTCGCGCAGCTGCACGGCGATCCGGTCGAGCTCCATCGAGGCCAGCAGTTCATGGATCGCTTCGGCGCCGATCATGGCGGTGAAGGAATCCTCGCCGAAATTGTCGACCGCGGCCATGTAGTCCTCTTCCGACAGCAGCTGGTGCTGCTTCAGGTCGGTGAGGCCGGGCTCGGTGACGATGTAGTTCTCGAAGTAGAGAACGCGCTCGATATCCTTCAGCGTCATGTCGAGCAGCGTACCGATGCGCGACGGCAGCGACTTCAGGAACCAGATGTGCGCGACCGGCGCGGCCAGCTCGATATGGCCCATGCGCTCGCGGCGCACGCGCGACAGCGTGACTTCCACGCCGCACTTCTCGCAGATGATGCCCTTGTACTTCATGCGCTTGTACTTGCCGCACAGGCACTCGTAGTCCTTGATAGGGCCGAAGATGCGCGCGCAGAACAGGCCGTCACGCTCGGGCTTGAACGTGCGGTAGTTGATCGTCTCGGGCTTCTTGATCTCGCCGTAGGACCACGACAGGATCTTCTCGGGGCTGGCGAGCGAGATCCGGATGGAATCGAATGTCTGCGCCGGAACCTGCGCATTGAAGAGATTCATGACCTCTTGGTTCATGCCGTTCTCCTGTTAGGGACCGTCGCCGATCCCCTTTTCGAAAAATCTCCGGGCGTCAGGCCCGGACTGCCGGCGGACGAGGAACCCCCTTGGGCTCTCCCTCCACCTTGGGAAATCGCCCGGCCGCCCGTTTCGGGTAGCCGGGAAAGGCGCGCCGCGTTCGGCGCGCCCGGAGCGTTTACTCGGCCGCGTCGGGCAGACGCACGTCGTCGAGCCGGCTGTTCTCGAGTTCGACCGACAGACCCAGCGACCGCATTTCCTTGACGAGAACGTTGAAGCTCTCCGGAATGCCGGCCTCGAAGGTGTCGTCGCCGCGCACGATCGCCTCGTACACCTTGGTGCGGCCGGCAACATCGTCCGACTTCACCGTCAGCATCTCCTGCAGCGTGTAGGCGGCGCCGTAGGCTTCCAGCGCCCAGACCTCCATCTCGCCGAAGCGCTGGCCGCCGAACTGCGCCTTGCCGCCCAGCGGCTGCTGGGTAACGAGCGAGTAAGGCCCGATCGAACGCGCGTGGATCTTGTCGTCCACCAGGTGGTGCAGCTTGAGCATGTAGATGTAGCCCATCGTCACCTTGCGGTCGAACGGCTCGCCCGTGCGTCCGTCGTACAGCACCGACTGGCCGCTCGTGTGCAGGCCCGCCTGTTCCAGCATCTCGTTGATGTTGGCCTCGTTGGCGCCGTCGAACACCGGCGTGGCGATCGAAACGCCGCGCTTCATCTGGTCGGCGAGGCGCACGATGCTGTCGTCGTCGTAGCGGCGCACCGGCTCGTTGCGGTCGTTGTCGGGGATCAGCTCCTCGAGCGTCGCGCGCAGCGGCTTGATGTCGCCGCCCGAACGATAGGCCTCGACGAGGTCGCCGATCTTGCGGCCCATGCCCGCGCAGGCCCATCCGAGATGGGTCTCGAGAATCTGGCCCACGTTCATGCGCGACGGCACGCCGAGCGGATTGAGCACGATGTCGGCATGCGTCCCGTCTTCCAGGAACGGCATGTCCTCGACCGGCACGATCCGCGACACGACACCCTTGTTGCCGTGACGGCCGGCCATCTTGTCGCCGGGCTGGATCTTGCGCTTCACCGCGACGAAGACCTTGACCATCTTCATCACCCCGGGGGGCATCTCGTCGCCGCGCTGCACCTTTTCGACCTTGTCCATGAAGCGCTGCTCGAGCGCCTTCTTGGAATCGTCGTACTGGCCGCGAAGCGCTTCGAGTTCGCCCTGGAGCTTCTCGTCCTCGAGCGCGAACTGCCACCACTGCGAGCGCGGGTAGTCGTCGAGCACCGCCTTCGAGAGAGCCGAGCCCTTCTTGAAGCCCTTCGGCCCGGCGATCGCTTCCTTGCCGTTCAGCATGTCGACCAGGCGCGAATAGACGTTGCGGTCGAGGATCGCCTGCTCGTCGTCGCGGTCCTTCGCGAGACGCTCGATTTCCTCGCGCTCGATCTGCATCGCGCGCTCGTCCTTCTCCACGCCGTGGCGGTTGAAGACGCGCACCTCGACGATGGTGCCGAAGGTGCCGGGCGGCATGCGCATGGAGGTGTCGCGCACGTCGGACGCCTTCTCGCCGAAGATGGCGCGCAGGAGCTTCTCCTCCGGCGTCATCGGGCTCTCGCCCTTCGGCGTGATCTTGCCGACCAGGATGTCGCCCGGCGCGACTTCGGCGCCGATGTAGACGATGCCGGCCTCGTCAAGGTTCTTCAGCGCCTCTTCCGACACGTTCGGAATGTCGCGCGTGATCTCTTCCGGTCCAAGCTTGGTATCGCGCGCGGCGACCTCGAACTCCTCGATGTGGATCGAGGTGAAGACGTCGTCAGACACGATCCGCTCCGACAGCAGGATGGAGTCCTCGTAATTGTAGCCGTTCCACGGCATGAACGCGACGAGCACGTTGCGGCCGAGCGCCAGGTCGCCGAGATCCGTCGACGGACCGTCGGCGATGATGTCGCCCTTCTCGATCCGGTCGCCCACGCGCACCAGCGGACGCTGGTTGATGCAGGTGTTCTGGTTCGAGCGCTGGAACTTCATCAGCCGGTAGATGTCGACGCCCGACTTGCCGGGATCGAGATCCTCGGTGGCGCGGATGACGATACGCGTCGCGTCCACCTGGTCGACGATGCCGGTGCGGCGGGCGCCGATGGCGGCGCCGGAGTCGCGCGCCACGATCGGCTCCATGCCGGTGCCGACGAACGGCGCCTCGGCACGAACCAGCGGCACGGCCTGGCGCTGCATGTTCGAGCCCATCAGCGCGCGGTTGGCGTCGTCGTTCTCGAGGAACGGGATTAGCGCCGCGGCGACCGAGACCATCTGCTTGGGCGACACGTCCATCAGGTCGACGTTCTCGCGCGGCGTCATCATCACCTCGCCGGCGTGGCGGCAGATGACGAACTCCTCGGTGAACTGGCCCTGCTCGCCGAGCACGGCGTTGGCCTGCGCGACGTAGTGCTTGGCCTCTTCCATGGCCGACAGATAGACGACGTCGTGGGTCACCTTGCCGTCGATGATCTTGCGGTACGGGCTCTCGATGAAGCCGTACTTGTTGACCCGGGCAAAGGTCGCCAGCGAGTTGATCAGTCCGATGTTGGGGCCTTCCGGCGTCTCGATCGGGCAGATGCGGCCGTAATGCGTGACGTGAACGTCGCGCACCTCGAAGCCGGCGCGTTCGCGGGTCAGACCGCCGGGTCCAAGCGCCGACAGGCGGCGCTTGTGGGTGATTTCCGACAGCGGGTTCGTCTGGTCCATGAACTGCGACAGCTGCGAGGAACCGAAGAACTCGCGCACGGCCGCGGCCGCCGGCTTGGCGTTGATCAGGTCCTGCGGCATGACCGTGTCGATCTCGATCGAGGACATGCGTTCCTTGATCGCGCGCTCCATGCGCAGCAGGCCGACGCGGTACTGGTTTTCCATCAGCTCGCCGACCGAGCGAACGCGGCGATTGCCGAGATTGTCGATGTCGTCGATCTCGCCCTTGCCGTCGCGCAGTTCGACCAGCGTCCGAACCACCGCCAGGATGTCCTCCTTGCGCAGCACGCGCACGGTGTCGGCGGCGTCGAGCTCCAGGCGCATGTTCATCTTGACGCGGCCGACGGCCGACAGGTCGTAGCGCTCCGAATCGAAGAACAGCGAGTTGAACATCGATTCCGCGGTGTCGAGGGTGGGCGGCTCGCCGGGACGCATCACGCGATAGATGTCGAACAGCGCGTCCTGGCGGCTCTCGTTCTTGTCGACGGCCAGCGTGTTGCGGATGTAGGCGCCGATGTTGATGTGGTCGATGTCGAGCACCTGGATGTCGTCCAGGCCGGAATCGAGCAGCACCTTCAGCGTCTTCTCGTCGATCTCGTCGCCGGCCTCGAGGAAGATCTCGCCGGTCTCCGGGTTGACGATGTCTTCGGCCAGGTAGCTGCCATAGACGTCGTCTTCCGTCGCGCGGATGTACTTCAGGCCCTTCTCGGCGAGCTGCCGCGCCTGGCGCGCGGTGATCTTCTTGCCGGCCTCGACCACGATCTCGCCGGTATCGGCGTTGACGAGCTCGGTCACGGCCTTGCGGCCGCGGAAACGGTCGGCCGAGTAAGGCAGGCGCCAGCCGTCGCCGTCACGCTGGAACGACAGCTTGTTGTAGAAGGTCGACAGGATCTCCTCGCCGTCCATGCCCAGCGCCATCAACAGCGACGAGACCGGGATCTTGCGGCGACGGTCGATGCGCGCATGCACGACGTCCTTGGAATCGAACTCGATGTCGAGCCAGGAACCGCGATAGGGGATGACGCGGGCGGCGAACAGAAGCTTGCCCGAGGAATGCGACTTGCCCTTGTCGTGATCGAAGAACACGCCCGGCGAGCGGTGCATCTGCGAGACGATGACGCGCTCGGTGCCGTTGACGATGAAGGTGCCGTTCGAGGTCATGAGCGGCATGTCGCCCATGTAGACGTCCTGCTCCTTGATGTCCTTGATCGACTTGGCGCCGGTATCCTCGTCGATATCGAACACGATCAGCCGCAGCGTCACCTTCAGCGGCGCGGCATAGGTCAGGTCGCGCTGGCGGCACTCGTCGACGTCGAACTTCGGATGCTCGAACTCGTACTTGACGAACTCCAGCATCGACGCGCCCGAGAAATCGGAAATCGGGAACACCGACTTGAAGACGGCCTGCAACCCCTCGTCCGGCCGTCCGCCCTCCGGCTCCTCTACCATCAGAAACTGATCATAGGATGCTTTCTGAACCTCGATGAGGTTCGGCATTTCCGCAACTTCCGGAATCTTTCCGAAGAACTTGCGTACGCGCCTGCGACCGTTGAACGTGTGGGTCTGGGCCATCGTCGCTCCTTGCTGCCATACTGGCTTGTCGTTCGTCGCCGCCGCTTCGAGGAGCGGCGAAAGTCAAAACAGGTGAAAACCCGTTTCCGGAAGGCCGTTTTCGGCCGTCTGGAAATGGGTTCCCGGATCATGCATCCCGAACACGGCCCCTCGGGCGGGGTCGGCGGACGGGACTGGCCCGTCCGCCTCAACGCGATACTTACTTCAGTTCGACCTTGGCGCCGGCTGCTTCCAGCTGGGCCTTGAACTTGTCGGCATCGGCCTTGGACACGGCTTCCTTGACGGCCTTCGGCGCGCCTTCGACCAGGTCCTTGGCTTCCTTGAGGCCCAGGCCGGTGATGGCGCGGACTTCCTTGATGACGTTGATCTTCTGCGCGCCGGCTTCCACCAGCACGACGTCGAATTCGGTCTTCTCCTCGACGGGAGCGGCAGCGGCGGCGCCACCACCGGCAGCGGCCACGGCCACCGGAGCGGCGGCGGAAACGCCCCACTTCTCTTCGAGCATCTTCGACAGCTCGGCCGCCTCGAGGACGGTGAGGCTGGAAAGGTCGTCTACGATCTTGGCGAGATCAGCCATTGTTCTGTTCCTTCAATGAGAATGTGTTCGAACGTGTGTTGGTATGTCCGAGGACCGGCCTCATGCCACCTCGTCCTTCCGGGCGTAGGCGCCAAAGACGCGGGCGAGCTGAGCCGCCGGCGCGTTGACGACCTGGGCGATCCGGGTTGCCGGCGTGGAGATCATCCCCACCAGCCTTGCGCGAAGCTCGTCGAGCGACGGGAGTGTCGCAAGCGTCTTCACGCCCTCGACGTCGAGCGAAGTCTCACCCATCGCGCCACCGAGAATGACGAGCTTGTCATTCCCCTTGGCGAACTCGGATGCGATCTTCGGTGCGACGACCGGATCTTCCGCATAGGCGATCAGGGTCTGTCCGATGAACAGATCCCGCATCGCCTCTGACGGCGTGCCCTGAAGAGCGATTCTGGCGAGACGGTTCTTCGCGACTTTGACGGAACCGCCAGCTGCGCGCATCTTCGTACGAAGATCGTTCATTTGCGCAACGGTGATGCCGGCATAGTGGGCCACGACCACCGAGCCCGAAGTCTGGAAGACTCCGTTCAGGTCCGTGACGAGTTCGCGCTTTTCCGCTCTGTCCACTGCCTATCTCCAGTTGGCGATCCCTCCCGGGGGAGAGACTGCCGGGTTGCCTTTTGCCGGCCGGGACAATCCGTTAGAATCGCCCGAGCGGCGCTCGAGGATCCTGCCCCCTTTCGCCTCGCCCGCCGGACACGAAGTCCGCCGAAGCGTGCTGACAAAAGGCACACACGGTTCGAAACCTTCTCCGAAGCAAAACCTTCGCTTCCTTGTCGGCTCGACCCCGTCTCATGCAGACCCGTGAGGATTAAGGACCGGACTGAACCGACCCGCCTGCAATCTCGGACAGGAATGCGGAAAGTCTCCTTCCCGCATATCCGGGCCCTGGGGCCCGGAATTCGTTTGCGGAGGCGCTGGCCGCCTCCCCTGAAATCGTCAGGACGCCGCGTTGAGCGTCGCCGGATCGATCTTGAGGCCGGGGCCCATCGTCGACGACACGGCGACCCGCTTGATGTAGTTGCCCTTCGCGCCGGCCGGCTTGGCCTTGACGACCGCGTCGGCGAAGGCGCGGACGTTCTCGACCAGCTTGTCCAGCTCGAAGGAAGCCTTGCCGACGCCGCCATGGATGATGCCGGCCTTCTCGACGCGGAACTCGACGGCGCCGCCCTTGGAGGCCTTCACGGCCGCGGCCACGTCCATGGTCACGGTGCCGACCTTCGGGTTCGGCATCATGCCGCGCGGGCCGAGCACCTTGCCGAGACGGCCGACGAGCGGCATCATGTCCGGGGTCGCGATGCAGCGGTCGAAGTTGATCTCGCCCTTCTGCACGATCTCCACCAGGTCCTCGGCGCCCACGATGTCGGCGCCGGCCTTGGTTGCTTCCTCGGCCTTGGCGCCGCGGGCGAACACGGCCACGCGCACGGTGCGGCCCGTGCCGTTCGGCAGGTTGACGACGCCGCGGACCATCTGGTCGGCGTGGCGCGGATCGACGCCGAGGTTCATCGCGACTTCGATCGTCTCGTCGAACTTGGCCGTGGCGCGCTCCTTGAGCATCTTCACGGCTTCCGCGAGGTCGTAGGACTTGTTGACGTCGACGCCCTCACGGGACTTGGCGACGCGCTTGGCGATCTTCTTTGCCATGATCTTACCCTACCACCTCGAGGCCCATCGAACGGGCGGAGCCTTCGACCATGCGCATCGCTGCGTCGACGTCGTTGGCGTTCAGGTCCTTCATCTTCTTCTCGGCGATCTCGCGGATCTTGTCGCGGGAGATCTCGCCGGCCTTCACCTTGCCGGGCTCCTTGGAGCCGGACTTCAGGCTGGCGGCCTTCTTCAGGAAGTAGCTCACCGGCGGCGTCTTCATGACGAAGGTGAACGACTTGTCCTGGTAGTAGGTGATGACCACCGGGGTCGGCTGGCCCTTCTCCATCTCCTGGGTCTGGGCGTTGAACGCCTTGCAGAACTCCATGATGTTGATGCCGCGCTGACCGAGCGCCGGGCCGATCGGGGGCGACGGAGTCGCCGATCCCGCTGCGACCTGGAGCTTGAGCTGGCCTACGATCTTTTTAGCCATTTCTCTTCTGCCCTGGTTGTGCCGGTGTCTTCCGGCGGTTGCAGTCGGGTGGTGCGGGTCCGGGGCCGGCTTCAGCCCCTTGTCCCTTCCACCCATTCGAATCGGGGCAACGGCCCCGCTTCACCCGCCGGCCTGTGGCTGGCGGGATTGTCCGGCTCAGCCCTTCTCGACCTGACCGAATTCCAGATCGACCGGAACCGCCCGGCCGAAGATCGACACCTCGACCTTGAGGCGCGAACGCTCCTCGTCCACTTCCTGGACGAAGCCGTTGAACGAAGCGAACGGGCCGTCGGAGACGCGCACCTGCTCGCCGATCTCGAAGGTGATCGAGGGCTTGGGACGCTCGACGCCCTCCTGCACCTGGTGCAGGATGCGGTCTGCCTCGGCGTCGGTGATCGGCACCGGCCTGGAATCGCCCAGGAACCCCGTGACCTTCGGCGTGTTCTTGATCAGCGAGAAGACCGCGTCGGACAGGTTCGCCCGCACGAGCACGTAGCCCGGGAAGAACTTGCGCTCCGAATCGACCTTGCGACCACGACGGATCTCGACGACCTTCTCGGTCGGGACCACGATCTGTTCGATCTGGTCGGACAGGCCCTTTCGCTTGGCCTGATGCTCGATGTCCTCGGCGACCTTCTTTTCGAAGTTCGAATAGGCGTGGACGATGTACCACCGCGCGGTCATGTCAGATGCTCTCCTTAGTCGCCGGCGTTATCGACCGATGCCGAGGATCAACTCGACGCCCAGAGCCAGGACCTGGTCCGCGGCGAAGAAGAAGATCGCGGCGATGAACGCGAAGGCCAGCACCATGACGGTGGAGATCAGCGTTTCGCGGCGGGACGGCCACGTGACCTTCGACGTCTCCTGACGCACCTGCTGGAGAAAGGTGAAGGGATTCGAAGTCTTCGACGCCATATGCCGCTCTGCTTTCAGAACCCGTGGACCGGGTCTTCTGGATCGTCCCGCTTGACGGGAAACTTGCCTCATCACGAGGAACAACCGGCTTCGGGGAAGCGGTCATCCGCCCATGCAATAAAGGCACGTAAAGCCGATCGTGGCTCCACGCACCGCTTGTCTGGATAGCGCTACATAAAGACGATTCCGCCGGCACGCAAGGGTGGTTGTGGAAATTGTTCCCGGACGGCCAATCGTGCCGTCGCCGGATCCGATGCCGCACCGCGTCTGCCGGACGCCCGATCAGCTTCACATGCGCGGGTGACAGCCGCATGACCGGCGGTCGTGGCGCTGGCAGGGGCAGCAGGGCTCGAACCTGCGACCTGCGGTTTTGGAGACCGCCGCTCTACCAACTGAGCTATACCCCTAGGCGCGAGCGGCTACATACACAGTCGTTCGCTCGCGCGCAACGCCGTTTTGTCACCCGGCGCGGATCGATTCGCTGGTTTTTCGGCCGACCTCGACCCTTGCGCGCGAAAATGCCACGTTGCGCCCTCACCCGCCGACGCGGTCGAACCAGGCGTTCTCGTCGATCACCTCGATGCCGAGGTCGGTCGCCTGCTTGAGCTTGGAGCCGGCGCCCGGACCGGCCACGACGAGGTCGGTCTTCTTCGACACCGAACCCGCGACCTTGGCGCCCAGCCGCTCCGCCATCGCCTTGGCCTCGTCGCGCGACATCCGTTCCAGCGCGCCGGTGAAGACCACAGTCTTGCCGGCGACCGGCGACGAGACCTCGCCCGCCGGCTCCTCGTCGAGCGGCACCGCGCCGGCCGCGAGCAGCGCGTCGACCGCCTCGCGATTGTGGCCCTCCGCGAAGAAGTCGACCAGCGCCTCCGCCACCACGTCGCCGATGCCGTTGACGCCGACGATCTCGCGCCATTCCTCGTTGCCGGGGTCGCCCTTGCCTTCCGGAGCGCGCGCTGTTTCTGCCGCCTTGCGCAGCTTGTCGAACGAGAGGAAATGCCGCGCCAGCCGCCTGGCGTTGGTCTCGCCGACGTGGCGGATGCCGAGCCCGAACAGGAAGCGCGACAAAGCCACCCGCCGCCGCTCGTCGATGGCGGCGAAGAGCTTGCGCACCGACACCTCGCCGAACCCCTCGACCTTGTCGAGCCGCTGCAGCGACCCCTCCAGCGTGTCGGGCAAGGCGTCCTGGCGCGCCTTCAGCGTGAAGATGTCGGCGGGCGCGGCGATCCTCTGCGCGGCCTTGTCGGTGGTGAAGAAGAACTCGATCTGCTTTTCGCCCAGCCCCTCGATGTCCATCGCGTTTCGGGAGACGAAATGGCGCAGCCGCTCCATGGCCTGCGCCGGGCACACCAGGCCGCCGGTGCAGCGCCACACCGCCTCGCCCTCCTCGCGCACGGCGTGGCTGCCGCACTCCGGGCAGGTGTGCGGGAACCGGTAGGGCTCGGCGCCGGCCGGCCGCTTGTCGAGCACCACGTCGAGGATCTGCGGGATGACGTCGCCGGCCCGCTGCACGATCACCGTATCGCCCTCGCGGATGTCCCTGCCCTCGCGGATCGGCTGGCCGTCATTGCCGATGCCGCGGATGTAGTCCTCGTTGTGCAGCGTGGCGTTGGTGACCACCACGCCGCCGACGGTCACCGGCGAAAGCCGCGCCACCGGCGTCATCGCGCCGGTGCGGCCGACCTGGATGTCGATGCGCTCAAGCACCGTGGTCGCCTTCTCGGCCGGGAACTTGTGCGCGGTCGCCCAGCGCGGCGAGCGCGAGCGGAATCCCAGCCGCTCCTGCAGGTCCAGCCGGTCGGCCTTGTAGACCACGCCGTCGATGTCGTAGGGCAGCGCCGCCCGCATCGCCTCGATCCGGCGGTAATGCGCGATCATCTCGTCGAGCGAGGCGCAGCGCGCCATCAGCTCGTTGGTCTGGAACCCCCAGTCGCCCAGCCGGCCGACCGCGTCGAACTGCGTCTCGCCCAGCGGCTCGCTCGTCTCGCCCCAGGCATAGGCGAAGAACTTCAGCGGCCGCGACTTCGTCACCTCCGGGTTCTTCTGCCGCAGGCTGCCGGCCGCCGAGTTGCGCGGGTTGGCGAAGGGAGGCTGGCCGTTCCCGGCCATGCGGGCGTTCAACGCGATGAAGTCGTCGCGGCGCATGTAGACCTCGCCGCGCACCTCGATCACGTCGGGGACGCCCGCCGGCAGTTCGTCGGGAATCTCGTCGATGGTGCGGATGTTGGCCGTCACGTTCTCGCCCGTCGTGCCGTCGCCCCGCGTCGCCGCCGTCACCAGCCGCCCCTTCTCGTAGCGCAGCGACATCGACAGGCCGTCGATCTTCGGCTCCGCGGTGAAGACGAGCTCCGCCTCCGCCGGCAGCGCCAGGAAACGCCGCACCGAGCCGACGAAATCCGTCACGTCATCGTCGGAAAAGACGTTGTCGAGCGACAGCATGGGCCTCGCGTGCCGCACCTCCGAGAAGGTCTCGGAGGGCGCGGCGCCCACGGCGCGCGTCGGCGACGCCTCGACAGCCAGTTCCGGATAGGCCTTTTCCAGCGCCACCAGCCGCAGCCGCAGCGCGTCGTATTCGGCGTCGGAAATCTCGGGCGCGTCCTGGCCGTGGTAGAGTTCGTCGTGGCGCGCCACCTTCGCCGCCAGCCGCTTCGCCTCGGTGGCGGCCTCCTCGAGCGTCAGCGTCTCGATCGGCTTGGCGGGAAGGCTCATGGCGGGGATTCCGGACTGTCTGCGAACGGCCGACTATGTGCAGCCCCGGGCGATGGGTTCAAGGGTGCCATTTGCGAAGCTGACGCCTCATGACGACGAAGGCACGACGACCAGGCGGACGAAGTCCCTTACTCCGTCTCCGCCAGGAGCCGCCCCGCCGCCGCGCGCGCCTCGTCGGTGATGGTCGCGCCGGCCAGCATGCGGGCGATCTCCTCCTGCCTTGCCGGGCGCGGCAGTTGCGCCACCCCGGTGGCAACCCGGTCGGTCCCGCCGGACTTGGAAATCAGGAAATGCGTCGCCGCGCGCGCCGCCACCTGCGGCGCATGCGTTACCGACAAGACCTGCACGCGCCCGGCCAGCCGCGCCAGGCGCGCGCCGATGGCGTCGGCCACAGCGCCGCCCACGCCCGTGTCGATCTCGTCGAACACCAGCGTCGGCGCCGAGCCGCGATCGGCCAGCGCCACCTTGAGCGCCAGAAGGAAGCGCGACAGCTCGCCGCCGGATGCGATCTTCGCCATCGGCCCCGGCCGCGAGCCCGGATTGGTCCGCACCCAGAACTCGACCTGGTCGATCCCCTCCTCGCGCCGGTCGCCGGCCTCCGTGGCGATCTCGACGATGAACGCCGCGCGTTCGAGCTTCAGCGCCGGCAGTTCGGCCATAACGGCGCCCGCCAGCGCTTCGGATGCGGCGCGCCGCAGCGCCGAGAGCCGCGCCGCGGCGGCGTCGTAGGTCGCCCGCGTCTCCACGGCGGCCTTTTCCAGCCCGCCCAGGCGCTCCTCGCCGGCATCGAGATCGGCAAGGTCGGCCGTCATCCGGTCGCGCAACGCAGGCAACGAATCGACCGCGACATTGTGCTTGCGGGCGGCGGCGCGCAGCGCAAAGAGCCGCTCCTCGGTCTGCTCCAGCACGCGCGGGTCGTATTCGGCAGCGCGCATCGCGGCGTCGATGCCGGTCTGCGCGGCGTCGAGCGACATCAGAGCCTCGTCGAGCGACTTCACCACGTCGTCGAGCATGCCCGGCACTTCCTGCGCCTTGCGCTCGAGCCGGCGCAGCAGGGCGGCCAGCACCGGCACCGGCGACTGGTTGCCGGAAAACACCTCCTGCGCCTCGCCGATGTCGGAGGCGATCTTCTCGGCCTTCATCATCTGCGCCCGCACCCCGGCCAGCTCCGTCTCCTCGCCCTCGCGCGGATCGAGCTTGCGCAGTTCCTCCACGGAGGCGCGAAGATAATCGGCCTCGCGCGCGGCTGCCTCGACGCGGGCGCGGTGTCGGGCGAGATCCTGCTCGGCTTGCCGCCAGGCCAGGTATGCCTTGCCGGTGGAGGCGACGTCTCCCGCATGTCCGCCAAACTGGTCCAGCACCGCGCGATGCGCATCCGCGTCCACCAGGGCGCGCTCGTCGTGCTGGCCGTGAATTTCCACCAGCGCCCGGCCGATGTCCCGCATCAGCGCGACGCTGGCCGGACGATCATTGACGAAGACGCGGGAGCGACCATCGGCATTCTGGACACGACGCAGCAGGATGTCGCCCTCGTCCTCGATCGCGTTGTCGGCGATCAGGCGGCGGGCGGGATGGTCGAGCGGAACGTCGAAGACGGCAGTGACCTGTCCCTGCAAGGCGCCATGCCGCACCAGCGAGGCGTCGCCTCGCCCGCCAAGGGCGAGCGACAGGGCATCGAGGAGAATGGACTTGCCGGCACCGGTTTCGCCGGTCAGGACCGAAAGTCCGGGCGCGAACTCGATGTCCAGCTTCTCGATCAGGACGATATCGCGGATCGACAGTTGGACGAGCATGCGCGTTCCGCGGTGGTCAGCTGCCGACCAGCATGGCTCCGGCTCTCGAGATCCACGAACCCCGGTTCTCGCGGGGCTCGAGGCCGCCGGTCTGCAGGAGCTTGTAGGAATCGCGGTACCACGGGCTGTCCGGATAGTTGTGGCCGAGCACGGCAGCCGCCGTCTGGGCCTCGGACACCAGCCCCATGGCGTAATAGGTTTCCGTCAGGCGGGCGAGCGCCTCTTCGACATGACGCGTGTCGGAATAGACCTCGACGACATAGCGGAAACGTTTGACCGAGGCGATGTACTCGCGCCGCTCGAGGTAGTAGCGGCCGATCTGCATTTCCTTGCCCGCCAACTGATCGCGCCCGAAGCGCTTCTTGGCCTTGGCGTCCTCGACATACTGCGACTCGGGCCAGCGCGAGATCACTTCATCCATCGCCTCGACGGTGCGGCGCGCTTCCTTCTGGTCCTGCGTCACGTCGCGGATCTGGCGGAACCAGCTCAGGCCGACGATGTACTGTGCATAGGCCGCGTCCGGATGCGATGGATAGAGACTGACGAAGCGGGACGCATTGGCGATGGAATCGTCGTAATTGCCCTGCCGGTACTGCGAAAATGCGGTCATCACCAGCGATTTGCGTGCGAACTCGGAATAGGGGTGCTGGCGGTCGATGGCCTGGAACTTCGCCACCGCTTCCTTCAGGCGTCCTGCCTCGAGATTTGCGAGCCCCTGGTTGTACAACACGTCGGCCGGCTCGACATCTTCGACATAGCTCGACAGGTCGAGGTCCTTCTCGGCCATGCAACCCGAAACCAGCAGGGACAATGCTGTCATCGGCGCTGCGAGCAGCATGAGTCGTGCTCGACCGGGAGTCCGCTTGAAGATCATCTTTCGCTCAATTCCCTCTGGCGCGAGCGCAAGCAGGCACCCGTGGCCATAAAACATACCCGTCCCCGGGGAACAACGCTATCGTCGTTCTTTCGCGCTTTTTTGTGGCGGGACGACGGTCCCTCGACACATTTGACGCTCTCCCGGAAACCCGACGGCCGTCTCCAGGCGCAAGGTTTGTCGATTGGCCGAATGAGAGCGCCATCGGCGGGGCCAGCGCCCCGCAACAGAGGACTCAGAGCGCCCAGGGCGCGAAAACGGGGGCGTTGACCGCGATCAGTTCCGCCGCGCGACCGCGCTCGCGGCGGGTCGTTTCGACGATCTCGAAGGCGCTGCGGTCCGAAAGAAGGCGACGAAGCGCTGTTGCGTTGAGCTTGTGACCGCCGCGATAGGAGCGGAAGCAACCGATGAAACGAGCTCCGGCGAGTGCAAGGTCGCCCATCGCGTCAAGCGTCTTGTGACGTACAAATTCGTCTGAGAAGCGCAGGCCTTCAAGGTTGATGACGCGATCATCGTCGCCGATCACGACGGAATTCTCGAGCGAGGAGCCAAGCGCGTAGCCGGCCGCCCAAAGCCGCTCCACATCCTTCATGAAACCGAACGTGCGGGCACGCGAAATGTCGCGCTTGAAGGCATCGGGCGTGATGTCGCCGGCGAAGAGCTGGCGACCGATACAAGGTGATTCGAAATCGATCTCGACCTCGAAGCGCGTCCCGGAATAGGGAATGAACTCGGCCCAGGAACCGCCCTTCTCGATCCGGATCGGCTTGATTACGCGGATATAGCGGCGCTTGGAGGCCAACGAGATCAAGCCGGCCTGCTCGATTGCCTCGACGAAGAGTTCGCTCGATCCGTCGAGGATCGGAACCTCGGAACCGTCGATGTCGATGCTGACATTGTCGACACCGAGCGCAAACAGGGCCGCCATCAGGTGTTCGACCGTGGCGACGTGAACGCCGTCGGTATTGCCAAGAACGGTGCAGAGGTCGGTCCCGCCTATCTCGGAGACCAGGCCGCGGATCTCCCGGACTTCGCCACCCTCGGCGGTGCAGTTGAAAATGACGCCAGTATCAGCGTCCGCGGGATTCAGATGAAGCGTGACAGGCTTGCCGCTATGGACGCCGACGCCGGAAAGGGTGGCACGCGAGCTGAGGGTGGTCTGATAGTCGTGCAACTCTATCCCCATGATCCCGCCCCGGTCAGGACCGCTTTCGCCGACTGGCTGCGGTTCTTGTTCGCAAGATTGCAAGTCTCCGGCGTCCCCAAACCAACGCACCGGAAGCTCTCGATTGGCCGCGAAGATAAAGATGCCGCCGGGAGTCGCCAAATCACGGTTTCTTACCTTGTGTTACGCGGAAAACAGATGAGGTATTCACTCCAAACGACTGATCTAAAAGCTTTTTACGAAAAGAGCGAAACGACCTGTCACAGCCGTTCCGCTCTTTTGTTAACGTTTCGTCAACCGTCGCCCCGGCTGGTTAATTCGCCTGGCGGCGAAGGAAGGCCGGAATCTCCAGTTGGTCGTCCTCGCTGACCGGGCGCTGGGCCGGTACGAGCCGGCCATGATCGTCGAGCTGGCCGCGGCGAGGCGCATAGAGCTGTGCGTCCGGGCCGGCCAGTCGGCGTGATTCGGCCTGCGGCTGCACGAAATGCGGCTCACGCGGCGCGACCGGCTTCTGACGCACGACCTCTTCCTCGCGGCGCGACGACAGGCCGGCGGTCAGGCGCTTCAGCAGCCCGCCCATCGGTCCGCGGTCCTCGACCGGTTCGGCGGCGGCGGCGGCGGCGGCGGCGGCCGCGGCCGCGCGCGCGTTCTGCTGTGCATCCATCTCCGCCTTCACCAGCGGCGGAAAATCCTCGACGCGAGGCATGCGCGGCTGCTGCATCACGGGCTCGGGACGCTGCACGGGCGCCTGGGCAACCGGCTGCATGATCGGACGCGGCTGGGGCTGCGGCTCGGGCGCGCGGAACAAGCGGTTCTGCGGCGCGAATTCGTCCACGGGCGCGGCCGGGCGCAGGCTGGTGCGCTCGGCCTCGCGGATCGCCTCCGCCACCGGATCATTGTCCATCTCCATCGCGACGGTCGGAGCCTCGTAATGATGCTGGGCTGGCGCTGGTGCCGGGGCAACGGCGACCGGAACCGGACGCACTTCCGCCTGGATCGGGCGCGGCTGCGGCTTCGGCGCCTGGCGGATCTCGATCGGCGCGGCAGAGATCTCATGCGCCTTCTTGTCGATGCCGGTGGCCACCACCGAGACGCGAATCACGCCCTCGAGGTCTTCGTCGAAGGTCGCGCCGAGGATGATGTTGGCGTCCTGGTCGACTTCCTCGCGGATGCGGGTCGCCGCCTCGTCGACTTCGAACAGCGTGAGGTCGCGACCGCCGGTGATCGAAATCAGCAGGCCCCGGGCGCCCTTCATGGATGATTCGTCCAGCAGCGGGTTGGCGATCGCCGCCTCGGCTGCGGCCATCGCGCGGCCCTCGCCCGAGGCTTCGCCAGTGCCCATCATGGCCTTGCCCATCTCGCGCATGACCGACCGCACGTCGGCGAAATCGAGGTTGATCAGGCCTTCCTTGACCATCAGGTCGGTGATGCAGGCGACGCCGGAATAGAGCACCTGGTCGGCCATCGAGAAGGCGTCGGCGAAGGTGGTCTTGTCGTTGGCGATGCGGAACAGGTTCTGGTTCGGGATGACGATCAGGGTATCGACGTTCTTCTGCAGTTCCTCGATGCCGATGTCGGCCGTCTTCATCCGACGCTGGCCTTCGAAGTGGAACGGCTTGGTCACGACGCCGACGGTCAGGATGCCCTTCTCGCGCGCCGCGCGGGCAACGACGGGGGCAGCACCCGTGCCGGTGCCGCCGCCCATGCCGGCGGTGACGAAGCACATGTGCGTGCCGGCAAGGTGGTCGACGATCTCGTCGATGCACTCCTCGGCGGCCGCGCGCCCGACTTCCGGCTGCGAACCGGCGCCAAGGCCCTCGGTCACGTGCGCGCCGAGCTGGATCAGCCGCTCCGCCCGCGACATCGTCAGCGCCTGGGCATCGGTGTTGGCGACCACGAACTCGACCCCGCGCAGGCCGGCGTTGATCATGTTGTTGACGGCATTGCCGCCGCCGCCGCCGACGCCGAAGACCGTGATGCGCGGCTTGAGCTCGGTGATGTCCGGCTTCTGAAGATTGATGGTCATGTCCTCGTCCTTTTCGCCTGTTCTTGCCGCAACGCCGCCGCGGCCGCCTGGGGCAAGCCCCTCGATGTTAGAAACTGTCTTTCAACCACTGACCCACGCGCTCCAGCCGACCCCCGGTTCCGGTGGAGCGCATACGCAGGAAACCCGTAACGCGGCCGCTTTCGAACGAGGCGACCTGCGGGTAGATCATCAGACCCACCGCCGAAGAGAACGCGGGGCCCTTGGCCGCCTCCGGCAGGCCGGCGACGCCGAGCGGCCGACCCACGCGCACGTTGCGGCCGAGGATGCGGCGCGCCGCGTCGGGCAGGCCCGAAAGCTGGCTCGCCCCGCCCGTCAGGACCACGCGCTTCCCGACAGAGGATCCGGAGCCCGATTGCGCCAGCCGGTCGCGGACGAGTTCGAGCGTCTCCTCGACGCGGGCGCGGATGATGCGCGTCATCACCGAGCGCGGCACCTGCAACGGCATGTCGCCCTCCTCGGCGCCCACCGGCGGCACGTTGACGACGTCGCGGTCGTCTGCGCCCGTCGGCAGGGCCGAGCCATGCATGACCTTGAAGCGCTCGGCCGTCTCGACGCTGGTCGACAGCCCGCGCGCGAGATCGAGCGTGACGTGGATCCCGCCCACCGGCAGCGAATCGGCAAAAACGAATTTGCCTTCGGAGAAGACCGAAATCGTCGTGGTGCCGCCGCCCAGGTCGATGCAGGTGGCGCCGAGCTCGGCCTCGTCGTCGACGAGCGCGGCCAGCCCGCTCGCATAGGGGGTCGCCACCATGCGCTCGACCGACAGGTGCGAACGGTTGACGCAAAGCTCCATGTTGCGGATCGGCGCGGCATCGCCCGTCAGCACGTGCATGTCGACGCCGAGCGTTTCGCCGAACATGCCGCGCGGATCGCGGATCCCCTTCTCGCCGTCGAGCGAGAACCCGGTCGCCAGCGAGTGGACCAGTTCGCGTTCCACCTGAAGCGCCTGCTTGGCGCCGGCCGCCAGCACCTTGGTGATGTCGGACGCCTGGACCTCGTGGCCGCCGAGATTGACGGTCGCGGTCGAGATCTGGCTCTTCAGCCGGCCCGCCGACAGGTTGACGATCAGCGAATCGACCGTCAGCCCGGCCATCCGCTCGGCCGCGTCCACCGCCAGCCGGATCGCCTGCTCGGCGCGGTCGAGGTCGACGATCATGCCCGACTTCACGCCCTGCGACTTCTGGTGACCGATGCCGATCACCCGCACCTGGTGCGTACGCCCGCGCAGGTACTCGCCGCCCTCGATCGGCTTCAGCCTGCCGATGATGCAGCAGATCTTGCTCGATCCGATGTCGAGGACCGTCACGACGCCGGAGCGCCGCGATGCGTTGGAGCCTGTGCCGCCGAGCCAGCTCATGTGCGCCGCCCCGCGGCCTTCAGGGCCTTTTCGCTTGCCTTTATGTCGGCCTCGCGGCGCTTCAGCGCTTCGGGCGTCAGCTGGACGACGAGCCTGTCCGAAAGCCTCAGGTCGACGGCCGCGATGTCGCGCGACAGCAGCGCATCGCTCGCATCGACCATCATGAGCCAGTTCAGGGCCGCCGCCTCGCCCGTTTCGGGAAGCTTCAGCACGACGTCGTTGTCGAGCCGCAGGTCCCAGCGGCGATCCGCGACGCGCACGTAGCCGCGCACGCGGCCGGCCAGATCTGGATGGCCCTCGACGAGCGCGACGATGTCGGCGGCGTGCCTGGCCGCGCCCTTGCCGACGACGAGCGGCAGCGACGCGAACCGTTCGCTGGTGTACGGGACGATCGGCGCGCCGGAACGCTCGACCAGCGACAGCGCGCCGTCGTGCTGCCAGATGGCGAAGGGCTGCTTCTCGACGAGCGCGATCTCCAGGGTGACCGGATAGACCTTCCGCACCGTCGCGCTTTCGACCCAGGGCATCGCCACGACGCGCTCGCGCACCTCGTCGGCGCCAAGCCCGATCAGCGAGGTCCAGCCGTCCAGCGAAAGAACCTGGATGACGTCGATGTCCGACACCTCCCGGTTGCCGCTGACGCGAATGTCGCTGACGGCAAAGCCGCTATGGGCGGTGAAGTTCTGCACCAGCTTCGGATAATGGCCGCCGAGCGCCATGCCGTAGAGGGCGGTCGCGGCAAACAGGCTCCCGGCGAGCAGCAGGCCCGCATGGCGGGGCGCCTCGACCTCGCCCGAGGTCAGGCGGGCCAGCAGCCGGGCGGGGCGCCGCAGGAAGCGCGGCAGGACGCCGGCGCCGAGCCGCACGCCAGGCATGCCGCCTGTCTGCGCCAGCGGCGTCCGGAGATATCGTCCGGCGTTCAGCGCAAACACGATGCGTCCTCCACCATCCAACTCAAGAGTTCACCAAATCCATGGCCGGCATGTGCGGCGATCTCGGGCACCAAAGACGTCGGCGTCATCCCGGGCTGCGTGTTGATTTCCAGCCAGATCACCTCCCCGTTTTCGGAGAAGCGGTCGTCATATCGGAAATCGGATCGACTCACGCCGCGGCAGCCCATGGCTTGATGCGCCTTGAGGGACAGTGTCTGTATTTTTTGGTAAATATTTAGTGAAATTTTTGCCGGACATTCGTGTTTTGAGCCTCCGGCGGCATACTTCGCATCATAGTCGTAGAAGGCATGGCCCAGCGGAACGATCTCGGTCACGCCCAGCGCCACGTCGCCCATCACCGCGCAGGTCAGTTCGCGCCCGTGAACGAATCGCTCGACCATGACGATGTCGCCATATTTCCACTCCGCCGAGCCGATCACCTGGGGCGGGTTGGCCTGCCCCTCCTTGACGATGACCACGCCGAAGCTCGACCCTTCCCGCACCGGCTTGACCACATAGGGCGGCTTCATCGGATGCTCGTGGCCGATGTCGAAGCGGTCCATCACGCGCGATTCGGCGACGGGAACGCCCGCCGCGCGCGCCACCTTCTTGGCCCGTTCCTTGTCCATCGACAGCGCCGATGCCAGCACGCCCGAATGGGTGTAGGGAATTTGGAGGTACTCCAGCACGCCCTGGATCGTGCCGTCCTCGCCGAAGGGGCCATGCAGCGCGTTGAAGGCGACGTCGGGACGAAGATCGGAAAGCACCTGGACGACGTCGCGGCCGACATCGACGCGCGTGACACGATAGCCTTCCGCCTCGAGCGCATCGGCGCAGGCGTTGCCGGAGGAGAGCGAGACAGGTCGTTCGGACGAGAAGCCCCCCAGGAGTACGGCAACGTGTTTCTTCGACATTCCCCCGATTTCCCCTCTTCAATGGGCCGCACGCATGCGGATCGCGGCATGAATCGGAACGCTCCGGAGGCGAGGCCTCCGGACGATACGCGGTGGACGCGAGCACGAATCAAACCAGGAAACGCTATGTAACCATAGGAATCAGAGCTTGAATCCCGTGGCAAGCCTTTAACGTTCAGGTGGAAGTTTAAGCGCCTCGCGCAGCTGCCCAACGAACGCGTCCGAAACACGGGCAAAACCCGCCGCGCCATCGATCTCCCCACCTGCGGGTGGCCCGACGGCCGGGCGAGACCGCCGGAGAGCCGATCTCCCCACCCGTGGGGGCCGAAAGACGGGCGAAACTGTCGGAGAGCCGATCTCCCCCCTCGTGGGGGAGATGCCCGGCAGGGCAGAGGGGGGCGCCGTAGGGCTCGACGGCAGCCGAGGCGTGCGCGCCGTAGGGCGCTGGCCTGTCCGCTCGGACGTGGAATCGGCGGTGAAGCGGTGAAGGCGATGATGCAATTGCAGACGCTTGCACTCTACGGCGCCCCCCTCTGGGCTACCGCCCATCTCCCCCACGAGGGGGGAGATCATGCGCTCCGCCGCCGCGCTCGCCCCGCCAGGTCGCTCGAACCGCGCCTTATCCCCACCCTCCCAGAAAATTCCCCCAATCTTTCCAACCGCTTCCACGATTTTTCATTTTTTTTCGCCGCCCCATTCATCCACGCCCCCCGCCATGCCCTTATCCTTCGTCTCGCAGCTTGCCGCCGGGAACGGAACGTACGACCGGACCTTCCAGGCAAGTGTGGCGCCGGCCCCCCCCCCCCCAACCTGGCGGGCGGGGCCGCGCCCGGGGGAAAACCGGAGCTGGCGCCCGCGAGGGCGCCGGCCGGAACGAGACCGAGGTCAGACGCCGGCGGCGCGGGGCAGCGCGTCAAATAAAAAAACCAATCGACGCAATGCCCTGCGCCGTCTCCCGACCCATCAACCCGGCCGTTTTGCGGCGCGGGAACGCCCCCTCGTGTCCATCGGAAAGGAACCACGCCATGCCCGCCAGGACCAGCTCCGCGCGGCCGCCCCGTCAGAGAAGCTGGCCGAGGAAGGGCTGCACCTCGTGACCGGGCCGGAACGCGCCGATGCGCTTGATTTCCCATTCGAGCCGGATGCCAGACGTCTCGAGCACCCGCGCCCGCACCGTCTCGCCCAGGAATTCGAGGTCGTAGCCGGTGGCGTTGCCGGTGTTGATCATGAAGTTGCAGTGCATCGGCGAGATCTGCGCCCCGCCGATCATCAGCCCGCGGCAGCCGGCCTTGTCGATCTCCTTCCACGCCGAGGTGCCGGGCGGGTTCTTGAAGGTCGAGCCGCCGGTCTTCTCGCGGATCGGCTGCACCGTCTCGCGATGCTGCTGCACCTCGTCCATGGCGCGACGGATGTCCTCGCGGTCGGCGGGATGGCCCTCGAAGAGCGCCGAGGTGAAGATCAGGTCCTTTGGCGCCGAGGAATGGCGGTAGGCGTAGCCCATCGCGGCATTGTCGAGCACGTGCAGGTCGCCCTGGCGGTCGAGCGCCCTGACATCGACGACGCGCTCGCGCGTCTCCACGCCGTTGGCGCCGGCATTCATGCGCAGCGCCCCGCCGATGGAGCCGGGAATCCCGTGGTAGAAGTGGAAGCCGCCGATGCCGGCGTCGAGCGCCACCTGCGCCACCCGCTTGTCGGGCGTCGACGCGCCGGCGCGGATGCGCGTTCCGGACACCGCCTCCGCCTCGCCGAACCCCTTGGCCGAGAGCCGCACGACGACGCCGCGGATGCCCGCTTCGCGGACGAGCAGGTTCGACCCGATGCCGATGACGGTCAGCGGCACGTCGGCCGGCAGCGCCTTCAGGAAGGCCGCCAGGTCCGCCTCGTCGGCCGGCTGGAACAGCACGTCCGCCGTGCCGCCGGCCCGGAACCAGGTGATCTTGTCCATCGCCGCGTCGGGCGTCAGCCGTCCGCGCAGGCCCGAAAGCCGGTCGCCGAGCCGGTCGAGAAGCGCTGTCCCCCCGCTCATGTCCCGGCCTCGAGGTTCCTGGGCAGCTGGTACGCCCACTGCGTGATGTTGCCGGCGCCTAGGAAGACGACGAAATCGCCTTCCTTGGCCAGGTCGCGCACGGCCGGTGCGATCGCCTCGGGCCCGGCGATGAAGCGCGCGTCGCGATGGCCGCCGGCACGGATGCGCGCGACGAGCGTTTCCGACGTGATCCCCTCGATCGGCTCCTCGCCGGCCGTGTAGACCGGGGTGATCATCACCGTGTCGGCCTCGTTGAAGCAGGACGAGAAATCGTCGAACAGGTCGCGCAGCCGGGTGAAGCGGTGCGGCTGGGCGATGGCGATGACCCGGCCCGGCGCCGACTCGCGGGCGGCGCGCAGCACCGCCTTGATCTCGACGGGATGATGGCCGTAGTCGTCGAACACCCGCACGCCGTTCCAGACGCCGGTCGGCGTGAACCGGCGCTTGACGCCGCTGAACCCGAGCAGCCCCTTGCGGATCGCGTCCGGACCGATCCCGAGTTCATGCGCAACGGCAATCGCGGCGGTGGCGTTGGAAACGTTGTGGTGGCCGGGCATCGGCAGCCTCAACCCGTCGATCTGGGTCGTCGCGCCGGTCTTGCGGTCGCGGATCGTCACGTCGAAGCGGCAGCCGCTGGCGTCGGTCTCGATGTTGCGGAAGCGCACCGCCGCCTGCGGGTTGCCGCCATAGGTGACGACGCGCCGGTCCTCGATGCGGCTGACCAGCGCCTGCACCTCCGGATGGTCGATGCACATCACGCCGAAGCCGTAGAACGGCACGTTCTCGACGAACTGCCTGAAGGCCTCCCGCACCTTGTCGAAGCTGCCGTAATGATCGAGGTGTTCCGGGTCGATGTTGGTGACCACCGCGATCTCGGCCGGCAGCTTCAGGAAGGTGCCGTCGCTCTCGTCGGCCTCCACCACCATCCAGTCGCCCTCGCCCATGCGCGCATTGGTGCCATAGGCATTGATGATGCCGCCATTGATGACGGTCGGGTCGAGCCCGCCGGCATCGAGCAGCGCCGCGACCATGGAGGTCGTCGTGGTCTTGCCGTGCGTCCCGCCGATCGCCACCGCCTGGCGGAAACGCATCAGCTCGGCCAGCATCTCGGCCCGCCGCACGATCGGCAGCAGCCGCTCGCGGGCGGCCAGAAGTTCCGGATTGGTCTTCTTGATGGCGGTGGACACCACCACCACCTCCGACTCGCCGAGGTTTTCGGCCGCATGGCCGACGAAGACCGCGATGCCCTTGTCGCGCAGGCGCTGCACGTTGGCGCCGTCGGACTGGTCGGATCCCTGGACGCTGTAGCCAAGGCTGTGCAGCGCCTCGGCGATCCCGCTCATGCCGATACCGCCGATCCCGATGAAATGGACGAGGCCGATCGTCTCCGGCATCTTCATGGCAGGCTCCTGATGTCTTCTTGTCGTTGGGACTATGCTGCGGCCGTCTTGCCCGAGGCAAGCACTTCCACCAGATCGGCGAGCGATCGGGCGGCATCCGGCTTGCCGGTCTTTTGCGCGGCGGTCGCCATAGCGGCGAGCCGGTCCGGTTCCGTCATTGAACGCTCGATGAGGTCGGCAAGGCGTTCGGTTGTCAGCGACGACTGCGGCTGTACGTCCGCCCCGCCAGCCGCCGCGAGGGCCGCCGCGTTCGCCGCCTGGTCATGGTCGAGCGCATGCGGATAGGGCACAAGGATTGACGGTCGGCCGATCACCGCGATTTCCGAGACCGTGGACGCGCCGGCACGCGAGATCACCAGATGCGCCGCCGCGATGCGCTCGGCCAAGTCAAGGAAGAAGGGTGAAATCTCCGCCGAGACGCCCATGCCGACATAGGCCTTGCGAACCGCTTCCTCGTCCTCCGGCCGCGCCTGCTGCGTGATCCTGAGCCGCATGCGCACATTCTCGGGCAGCGCGGCGATCGCCGGCGGAACGGCCTGGGAAAAGAACTGCGCGCCCTGGCTGCCGCCGAAGACAAGGAGGTTGAAGCGCGCGTCGGGAATCGACGCGAAATAGGGCGTCCGCGCCGCTTCGATCACGGCGGGCCGCACCGGGTTGCCGGTCACGATCGTCTTGCCGCCCGCTGGCAGGAAGCCGCCGGCAATGGCCGTCACCCGGGCCGCCAGCGCTCTGTTGGCGCGGCCCATCACGGCGTTCTGCTCTTGTATCAGCGTCGGCAATCCGCGGCGCGTGGCGGCATAGAGCGGCGGCAGCGTCGGATAGCCGCCAAATCCGACGACGACCTTCGGCTTGAGGCGGTTGATCAGTTTGGTGGAGGCCTTGACGCCGGCCCAGATCGTCAGTCCCGCCCGGATCAGCGTGATCGGGTTGCGCGAGCCGATCGTGGCCGAAGGCGCGGTGTGGACCGCGTCCGCCGGAAAGCGGCCGGCATAGCGCTCGGCGCGCCCGTCGGTGACGAGATGCACGCTCCAGCCGCGTTCCTTCAATTCATGCGCCAGCGCCTCGGCCGGGAACACGTGCCCGCCGGTTCCGCCCGCCGCCAGGAGGATGACGCCCTTGTCCGAAAAGCCGGTCTCCATAGCGCCTTTAGCTTTCTCACTCCGCCGGCAGGATGCGCGGCGGGAACACGAAGTCCGACGTCTTGCGGCGTTCCGGCCTTCGCGTCGTCAGGGCCAGCACCATGCCCATTGAAATCGCCATCGCCACCAGTGAGGAACCGCCATAGGAGATGAACGGCAGCGTCATGCCCTTGGCCGGCATCAACTGCAAGTTCACGCTCATGTTGATCACCGACTGGAAGCCCATCAGGATAACGAGACCGGACACGGCGAAACGGGTGAAGTCGTCCTCTTCCTTCAAGGCGAAGCGCAGACCCTTCAGCACGATGAAGGCGAACAGCCCGACAACCACGAAGCACAGCACGATGCCGAACTCCTCGGCCGCGACCGAGAAGATGAAGTCGGTGTGGCTGTCGGGCAGGATGCGCTTGACGGTGCCCTCGCCCGGTCCCTGCCCCCACCAGCCGCCGCGGATGATCGCCTCGCGCCCGGTGTCGACCTGGAACGTGTCGCCCTCGCCGGTCAGGAAGCGGTCGATGCGGCCGGCCACGTGCGGAAACACCGAGTAGGCGGCCGCCCCCCCGGCGATCCCGAGCGCGCCCAGAAGCAGGATCCAGAACCATGGCATGCCCGCCATGAAAAACATCGCCCCCCATGTCCCGAGCACCAGGATGGTCTGGCCGAGATCGGGCTGCGCAACCAAGAGCGCCAGCACCAGCACCAGCAGGATCATGGCGAACAGGTTGCCGGGGATTTCCGGCTGCCGCCGGTGCTCCGAAAACAGCCAGGCGCAGATGACGACGAAAGCCGGCTTCATGAACTCCGACGGCTGCACCGAGACGCCGGCCAGCGCCACCCAGCGCCGGGCGCCCTTGACCTCGACGCCGATGAACAGCGCCGCCACCATCAGCACCAGGGAACCGGCGAGGATCAGCAGAGCCAGCCGCCGCACGTTGCGGGCCGACAGGAAGGAGACCCCGATCATCGCCACCAGCGCCGGGATCATGAACAGGATCTGGCGCTCCACGAAATGGAAGCTGTCGAGCCCGATGCGCTCGGCCACGGCCGGGCTCGCGGCAAAGGACAGCACCACGCCAAGCACCATCAGGCTCAGGAAGGCCGCCAGGTACCAGCGGTCCACCGTCCACCACCAGGTCGCGATCAATCCCCTGTCGACGCGGCTTGCCATCAGACTGTCCCTCCGATCGGTCGGATTCCCTCGAGCGCCTGCACGGCGGCCCGAAAGGCCTCGCCACGCACCTCGAAATTCTTGAACTGGTCGAAACTCGCGCAGGCCGGCGACAGCAGCACCACCGCTTCGCCGGCATCGTCGAGCGCCGCGTCCGCCGCCGCGTGCCGCACGGCCGCCTCCAGCGTGCCGGAAATCTCGTAGGGCGCATCCTCGCCCAGCGTCGCCGCGAAGGCGGGTGCCGCCTCGCCGATCAGGTAGGCGCGGGCAATGCGCGGAAAGAGACCGCGCAGCGGCTCGATTCCGCCCTCCTTGGGCAGGCCACCGGCGATCCAGTAGATGCGCTCGAAGCTCGACAGCGCCGGCGCGGCCGCTTCCGCGTTGGTCGCCTTCGAATCGTTGACGAAGAGCACATTTCCCGCCCGCGCGACCTGCTCCATGCGGTGGACGAGGCCCGGAAAGCTCGACAGCCCCTTCTGGATCTCGTCGGCGCGCAGCCCCACGCTCAGGCAGGCCGCCGCCGCCGCCAATGCGTTTTGCGCATTGTGCTGGCCGCGCAGCGAGCCGATGCCCTCCAGCGAGGCAATCGTCTTCGTCCGCCCGGCCCTGGCGAGCTTCAGCACCGGACCCTCGGCGAACAGGCCGTCGGTAAGGGCCAGGCGCTTGGAAATTCGCAGCACCGGCTTGCCGGTACGCTCCAGCCGGTCGGCGATCTGCGCGCACCAGCTGTCATCGACGCCGACGATCGCGGTGCCGCTGCCAGCCACCAGGCGTTCCTTGATCTCGGCGTAGTGCTGCATGGTCCCGTGCCGGTCCAGATGGTCAGGTGTGAGGTTCAGGAGCACGCCGGCCGTCGGGTCGATCGAGGGCGATAGGTCGATCTGGTAGGACGAGCATTCGACGACGTAGACGCGACCGGACGCCGGCGGCTCGAGCGTCATGACGGCTCGGCCGATATTGCCGCCCATCTGCGCGTCACGCCCCGAAGTGGCAAGGATATGCGCGGTCAGCGCCGTCGTGGTCGACTTGCCGTTGGTGCCGGTGATGGCGATCAACGGCGCGTCGGTCGCCGTCGCCGCGCGCTCGCGCACGAAGAGTTCGATGTCGCCGATCACCTCGACGCCCGCCGCTCGCGCGAGCTCGACCGTCCAGTGCGGCTTGGGATGGGTCAGCGGCACGCCCGGCGACAAGACGAACGACGAGAGCGTCGCCCAGTCCGTGCTCCTCAGGTTGCCCGTCGGCACCCCCTGCCCCGCGGCGCGCGCGACGCTCTCGGGATTGTCGTCGAAGGCCAGCACCTCGGCGCCGCCGGCCATCAGCGCATGCGCTGTGGCGATGCCGGACCCTCCAAGGCCGAACAGGGCGACGCGCTTGCCGGAGAAGGTGGTGGCCGGGATCATGTTATCTGAGCTTCAGCGTGGAGAGGCCAATCAGGGCGAGAATGACAGCGATGATCCAGAACCGGATGACGATCTGGCTCTCGGTCCATCCCATCTTCTCGAAATGATGGTGGATCGGCGCCATCAGGAAGACGCGCTTTCCGGTCATCTTGAACACCGCCACCTGGATGATCACCGACAGCGCCTCCATCACGAAGAGCCCGCCGATGATGGCAAGCACGATCTCGTGCTTGGCGGCCACCGCCACGGTGCCGATCAGTCCGCCGAGCGCCAGCGACCCCGTGTCGCCCATGAAGATCGCGGCCGGCGGCGCGTTGAACCAGAGAAAGCCCAGGCCCGCCCCGATGACCGCGCCGAGCACCACGGCGAGTTCGCCCGTGCCCGGGGTGAAATGGATCTGCAAATAGTCGGCGAAGACGGCGTTTCCTGCCAGATAGGCGATCACCCCGAACGATGCCGCCGCGATCATGACGGGCACGATGGCGAGCCCGTCGAGACCGTCGGTCAGGTTGACCGCGTTGCCCGCGCCCACGATCACAAAGGCCGCGAAGGGAACGAAGAAGATCGACAGGTTGATGATCAGGTCCTTGATGAACGGAAACGTCAACGAGGACGAGAACGGCGCCTGGCCGTTTTGCATGATGATGGTGGCGGCCATGCCGGCGATCAGAAACTCGAGCGCCAGCCGCATCTTGCCGGAGATCCCGAGATGGCTCTGCTTGGTCACCTTCTTGTAGTCGTCGTAGAAGCCGATCGCGCCGAAGCCGAGCGTCACCATCAGGACGACCCAGACGTAGACGCTGGACAGGTTCGCCCACAGGAGCGACGAACCGACGATGCCGCTGATGATCATCAGGCCGCCCATGGTGGGTGTACCGGCCTTCTTGAAATGGGTTTGCGGGCCGTCCGCCCGGATCGGCTGACCCTTGCCCTGCCGGACCCTCAGCGAGTTGATGATCATCGGTCCGAACATGAAGACGATCAGCGCCGAGGTGATCAGCGCTCCACCCGTCCGGAAGGTGATGTAACGGAAGACGTTGAATGCCGGAAAGTCGGAGGCAATGCCCGTGAGCCAGGTCAGCATGGAAAGGAGTTCCCCCGGTTCATTGGTTCGTTCCCGCGGGGCTTGTCATGCCGTCCGCTGGAAAGCGCGCCGTCAGCGCGTCTACGATTTTCGAAAATCCGAGGCCGTTGGACGATTTGATCATCACCACGTCGCCCGGCCCGACGCTGGAAAGGAGCAGGGGAACAAGCTCCGCGCCGGTTTCACGATAGTCCACCGGGAGGTCTTCGCCGAGCGCTGATTCGAGTGCGGCCATCTCAGCGCCGGCCAGGAACACGAGGTCGGGAGCAACCTCGCGTAACGGCTCCGCTAGCGCGACATGCAGCTTGGCCGAATGCGTGCCGAGTTCGAGCATGTCGCCGAGCACCGCGATCCGGCGGCCGCCGTCGGCCAAGTCCGCTTGCGCCAGGAGATCGAGCGCCGCCTTCATCGAGGCCGGATTGGCGTTGTAGCTTTCGTCGATCAGCGTAAAGCGGCCGTTGGGATGCATGAGCGTGGTGCGCGCGCCGCGACCGCGTTCCGGCTTCAGCGCACCGAGCGCTTCGGCGGCCATGCCAACGTCCGCGCCTGCCAGGTAAACCGCACCCAGCACGGCCAGGATGTTTTGGACCACATGGCGGCCCGGTGCGCCGATCTGCGCGTGGAAGGTCTCCCCACCGATCTTGACCGATATCGCCGAATGGTCCTCGCCCAGCGTACAGGCCAGCAGCTTGACCTGGGAGCGCGAATGCTCGCCGAAGCCCGTGATGTGCAGGACGCCTGCTTCTCGGGCCAGCTTGTCGAGAATACGCCAGCGATGGTCGTCGCGGTTGATCAGCGCATGGCCTCCAGGCACGATTCCTTCGAAGATTTCGGCCTTGGCGCGCGCGATGTCGTCGACCGAGTGGAAATGGCCCAGATGCGCCGCCGCAATCAACGTCACGATCGCCACGTGCGGCCGCACCAGTTTGACCAGGGGCCGGATCTCGCCGGCGTGGTTCATACCGATCTCGAAGATCGCGTAGTCGACATCCTGCGGCATGCGCGCGAGCGACAGCGGAACGCCCCAATGATTGTTGAACGACCGTTCCGCCGCGTGCACCGTGCCGGAAACCGACAGTGCCAGCCGAAGCGCTTCCTTGGTCGACGTCTTGCCGGCGGAACCGGTCACCGCGATCACCTTGGCACTGGACCGCGCACGAGCGGCGACACCGAGCATTCCGAGCGCGGCGAGCACATCCTCGACCACGATCATCGGCATCGTCAGGCGACCGAGCGCGGCGAGCTTGCTGTCGGCGACCACCATCAGGCTGGCGCCCGCCGCCATCGCCGCCGTCGCAAAATCATGCCCGTCGAACATCTCGCCCTTGATGGCGAAGAAGGCTTCGCCGGGCTTCAGGGTCCGTGTGTCGATCGAGATTCCCGATACACCTTGCGGCAGGGTGCCGAGCGGGCGTCCGCCCATTGCGGCAATCATCGCCTCGCTGGTCCACAACATGGTCATCGTGCAGCCTCCGCCAGCGCGGCCCGCGCTTCCTCGTGATCGGAGAAGTGATGCATCTCGCGTCCGACCGTCTGGCCGACCTCGTGGCCCTTGCCCGCGATCACCAGCGTATCGCCCGCGCCGAGCATGGTGACCGCTTCGCGGATCGCCCGGCGCCGGTCGCCGATCTCGATGGCGCCGGGCGCAGCCTCGAGAATCTGCGCGCGGATCGCCGCCGGAACCTCGGATCGCGGATTGTCGTCCGTCACGATGACGACATCGGCCAGACGGGTGGCGATCTCGCCCATGATTGGCCGCTTGCCCGTGTCGCGGTCGCCGCCGCAGCCGAACACCACCACGACGCGGCCCGTCGTGAATGGCCGCACGGCGGCGAGAACGTTCTCCAGCGCTTCCGGCTTGTGCGCATAGTCGACATAGACCGGCGCGCCGGCCTCCGTGGCGCCGACCAGATCCAGCCTCCCCGGCGCGCCCTCGATATGCTCCAGCGCCTTCAGCGCGGTCGCGGTATCGATGCCGGTCGAGATGGCAAGTCCCGCGGCCACCAGCGCATTGGAAATCTGGAAGTCCCCGGCAAGCGGCAGCACGATCTCGTGGATGACCCCGTCGACTTCGATCTCGGCGCGCTGGCGCCGCCGCTCGTGCTCGACCCGCTTCAAGGACAGGAACGTTCCCTTGCGGCCGACGGTGCGCACGTCCAGGCCCGCGCGACGCGCCACCGCGATCGTCGCGTCCGACCACGCATCGTCGGCGAAGATGATCGCCGGCTCGCCCTTCGGCAGCAGTTCGGTGAAGAGCCGCATCTTGGCCGCGTGATAGTCGGCGACGGTCGGGTGATAGTCCATGTGGTCGCGGCCGAGATTGGTGAAGGCCGCCGCCGCAAGGCGAACCCCGTCGAGCCGGCGCTGGTCGAGGCCGTGGCTCGATGCCTCCATCGAGGCATGGGTAACCCCGGCCGCGGCCAGTTCTGCGAGCAGGCGATGCAGTTCCACCGGATCGGGCGTCGTCAGCGCCCCATACTCGTCGCGACCCGGCGCTACCACGCCGGTGGTGCCGATGCTGGCCGCCTGCTTGCCCGCGCGGGCCCAGATCTGGCGCACGAAGGCTGCGACCGACGTCTTGCCGCTGGTGCCGGTCACCGCCGCCATCGTTTCGGGCTGGCGCCCATGGAAGCGCGCCGCGGCCAGCGCGAGAGCTCGGCGCGGGTCGGTGGCCCGCAGGACAGGCACCGGGAGCGTCGAAGCGTCGGCATCCTCGGCGGCGAGCACGGCGATCGCCCCGCGCGCGACCGCGTCGGAGGCAAAAGCCATGCCGTCGGTCTTGGTGCCGCGTAGCGCCGCGAAGACGAACCCCGGCCGCACGGCGCGGGAATCCGACGTGATACCCTCCACGGCCGTCTCGCCGGACGCCGCTGGACCGTTGGATGTGATGTCTGCGAGGTCGCCGAGTTTCATTCGTTCACTGTTTCGGAGGCTATCGCGCGCCATCCCCACGGCGCGACGATCAGAATCATCAATTCGAGACCAGAAGGGCCCCGCTTTCATGGCCGAATTCGGGCTTCACGCCAAGCAGCGGCGCGGCGCGCCGGATGATGTTCGCCACGATTGGAGCCGCGTTTAGGCCTGAGGTCGCGGCCATGCCCGGCTTTTCCGGCTTTGGCTCATCGATGATCGAAAGCACGACATATTGCGGGTTCTCGATCGGGAAGGCGGCGAGAAAGGCGTTGAAGCGCTTATCCTTGGCGTAACGGCCGTTGACGACCTTCTCGGCCGTACCGGTCTTGCCACCGACCCTGTATCCCGGAACCTCGGCGCGCCGGCCTGATCCCTTCTCGGCGTTGAGCCGGTAGAGATAGCGCATGTCCATGGTTGTTTTCGGATTGAGGACCTGAACCGCGACCTTGTCCGCCTCCTCCCGGCTGCGCAGCAGGAAGGTCGGCGGGATCAGCTTGCCGCCGTTCATGAGGGCTGCCGCCGCGACGGCGGTCTGCAGGGGCGTGGTGGCAAAGCCGTGGCCGAAGGCAATGGTGATGGAGTTCAGTTGCTTCCATTCCCTCGGCTCGGTCGGCGAAGCCACTTCGGGCAGTTCCATCCGCAGGCGGTCGAGCAGGCCGAGCCGCTTCAGGAAGTCGCGGTGCCCCTCGATACCGACGTCCATCGCCATACGGGCGGATGCGATGTTCGACGAATAGATGAAGACCTCCGGCACGGTCAGAACCCGCCCCTTGCCGTGGAAGTCGCGAATGGTGAAGCGTCCCATCGAGAGCGGCCGCGACGCGTCATAGGAACTGTTCATCGTCGCCTTGCCGGCGTCGAGCACCATGGCGGTGGTGAAGCTCTTCACCGTCGAGCCCATCTCGTAGACGCCGGCCGACATCCGGTTGAGGCGGTCCTTTTCGTGCGCGTTGAACGGATTGTTCGGATCGAAATCCGGCACCGAGGCCATCGCCATGATCTCGCCGGTGTTGACGTTGAGCACGACCGCGCCGGCCGCTATCGCATGATAGCGTTCCATCGCCGCGGAGATCTCGTCGCGAACGATGTGCTGGACGCGTAAGTCTATCGACAGATTGACGGGCGAAAGGGAGGAGGACGAGACGAGCCCGGTCGCGCGCAGGTCGGCGAGCCCCTGACCGTCGACATACTTCTCCATCCCCGCGATGCCCTCATTGTCGATGTTGACGAGACCGAGGATGTGCGAGGCCGTCGGCCCGCCGGGATAGAAGCGCCGCTTCTCCGGCCGGAAGCCGATGCCCGGGATGCCGAGCTGGAGAATCTCGTTTTGCTGCCTGGGCGTGATCTCGCGCTTGAGCCAGGCGAACCCCGAGCCGCTGGTCAGCTTGCGATATGTCTGCTCGTAGTCGAGCGAGGGTAGCACGGTAGAGAGCAGTTCCACCGCCTCGTCGGGATCGACGATGCGGCGCGGTTCGGCAAACAGCGACGCCGACCTGATGTCGGTCGCCAGCACCTGGCCGTTGCGGTCGAGCAGATCGGGCCGCGACGCCGCCATTCGCCCGCCGCCGAAGAACTGACCGGCCTCCGGCTCCTGGAGGCCGAGATAGACGAGACGGCCGGTGATCGTGGCATAGATGCAGAAGAACACCGTCATGGTGAGAAAAACGCGCGACCGTCCGCCATTCGCCTTTCGCGCACCCTCGACGACGATCCGGCCGCCTTCCGCGGAACCAGGCTTCCCTCGTCCCATCCCTGTCTTCAACCAGCCCGTCATTGCGGTGTGCTCCCGGTGGTGGTCGCGTCGGTGCCCTCTTGGGCCAACCCGCCGGGGGGCGCGTTGGCCGGATCGTCGAGATCGATGACCGGCATCGGAATCTCGGCCGGATCGGCGATCTGCCGGGCGTCGATGGGCTGGAGGTTCAGTTCATCCTTGTAGACTTCCGCCAGCGTCTGGAGGCGCACCGGCTGGGTGAGCAGGCTCCAGTCGGCGCGCAGGAGATCGGCCGTCTCTTCTTCGAAGCGGATCTGGCTTTCGAGCTGGCGCAGCGCGCGCAATTCGTCCTCGGCGTCATGCTTGGTCTGGTAGGTGAAGGCAGCGGCGGAGACCATGACGGCGATCAGCACGATGTCGGTTGTGCGAAACATCTCAGCGTCCCTCGCCTGAGGATCGGACGTCCGGCAGGCGCGGAAACCCGAATATGGAATGGTCCTCGCGCCGGGCGGGCGCGTCCGAGCGGACGGCGGCACGCAGCTTGGCCGACCGCGCCCGCGGATTGCGCTCCGCCTCGTTTTCGGAAGCGGCGATCACCTTGCCTGACTTCTCGAATGTCGGCGCTTCCTCGCGAACCTCGGGCATGTGACGCGAGCCGCCGGCACTGCCGGAACGGTCGGCGAGGAAGCGCTTGACGATGCGATCCTCGAGTGAATGGAAGGTGACGACCACGAGCCGCCCACCGGGCGTCAAGGCGCGCTCGGCGGCATAGAGCGCCCGCGCCAGTTCGCCCAGTTCGTCATTGACGAAGATGCGCAGCGCCTGGAAGACGCGCGTCGCCGGATGGATGCGGTCCTTCGGATGGCGTCCGACCAGCGCCTCGATCGCCTCGGCAAGATCGCGCGTGCGCTCGAACGGCCGCGCCGCGCGTCGCTTCTCGATCATGCGGGCAATGCGACCCGCATGCCGCTCCTCGCCGAGAATGCCGAAAATGCGCGTCAGGTCGCCAGCCTTGAGCGAATTGACCACGTCGGCCGCCGTCGGGCCAGCCTGCGCCATTCGCATGTCGAGCGGACCGTCGAACCGGAAAGAGAATCCGCGCTCCGCCTGGTCGAGCTGCATAGACGACACGCCGATGTCGAGCACGACGCCATCGACAGTTTCGTTGGCATGAATGTCGAGTTGCGAGAACGCGCCCTGCACAAGCCTGAGCCGACCGTCGTTGGCCGCTTCCAGCGCCCGCCCGTTGCGGATCGCGTCGGGATCACGGTCTATGGCGATCACCGAGGCGCCGACGTTTAGGATGGCGCGCGTATACCCCCCGGCGCCGAACGTCCCGTCGACAATCGTTTCGCCAGGCCTCGGCGCAAGCGCCCTCAGCACCTCGTCGAGAAGTACCGGAATGTGGAGGGCCGGTCCGCCACCAGCGTCCTCGCGGTCGCCGTTGCCCGCCATCATTCCGTTCCTCCCAATAGCCGAGGCCCGCCGCCCTGGTTCCCCCGCAACCGCGACAGCCGCGCCCGCGCCTCTTCCCGGTAGGTATGGAAACGCGCCGGTTCCCACATCTGAAAGAACTGTCCCCGTCCGACGAAGGCAACCTCCGTCTCGATTCCGGTGTGCGCGCGCATGAAATCCGTCACCATGATGCGCCCGTCCCCGTCCAGCTTCAGGAAGGCTCCATCGCCATGGCAGAAGAAGGACATGTCGTCGGTCGCCTGCGCGAAAGGGTCCTCCTGCGCGATCCGCGCCTCGTAGCGATCGAGAAGGTCGAGCCCGCCGACATCCAGTGCCGGGATGTCCAGCGCCCGCAGCGCATAGAGCTCGCCTTCGTTCCGCTTGGCCAGGACCGCCCTGAAATGCGCGGGAACGGACACGCGCCCCTTGGAGTCGATCCGGTTCACCGCATTGGAAAGGAAGCGATCCATCACACGTTTCAGCTGCCCGCGCCGCAGCGCCTTTGCTCAACATTGCCACCGCGCCCGGTCGCGTATCCGACGCGCACCTGCCCGTCGCACGGCCGAACGCCGATCGTACCGCGAGCCCGGGGAGCGCGGCCAAATCGGACGTCGAGCGCGCCCGCATAGCGGAGACGTGATTACGCTGAAGGGATAACATGGGCATACATGGGCGTCAACGGGACAGAGCTCCACCAAGTCCACCGAGTGGCCGATTCCTGCGATTCGACCGATTCCTCCTTTATGCTTCATTAGGCCTAACGAAGAGTTGAGATCGGCGCCGCAAACGGGCGTCCTCTGGCGTATTTCCGCCTTGTCGACTAGACGATCAGAAAACCAGAAGGATCCTCGCCATGACCGACCTGGCCGCCCGCGCCGCTGATCTCCTGCACCTGCGCCGCCGCCATCTGGCCAAGGGCGATGCCGTCGCCCTCCCCCTGACGATGACCACGATGTTCCATCTGCCCGGCGACCCTGCGGGCTTCTCCCAGTACGGCCGCTTCAACAACGCCACCTGGGACGCGGTGGAAGACGCGCTCGGCCATCTCGACGGCGCCCGTGCGCTCGCCTTCCCTTCCGGAATGGGGGCGATCTCGGCCGTGCTCACGGCGCTGTCGAAGACCGGCGACCGCATCCTGCTGCCCTCGGACGGCTACTACACGGTGCGCGTCTTCGCCGATCGCTTCCTGTCGCGTCTCGGGATTGCGACCGACCAGCGGCCGACCGCCTCCTACGTCGATGGCGGCTTCGAGGGCTTTTCGATCGTCTATGTCGAGACGCCGTCGAACCCCGGCCTCGACGTCTGCGACATCGCCGCGATCGCCAGTGCCGCCCACGCGGCGGGCGCGCTCGTCGTCGTCGACAACACCACCATGACGCCCTTCGGCCAGCGCCCGCTCGACCTCGGCGCCGATATCCTCGTCTCCGCCGACACCAAAGCCGCCAACGGCCATTCCGACGCGCTCTTCGGCCACGTCTCCAGCCGCGACGAAGCGTTGCTGGCCGCGATCGCCGAGTGGCGCAAGCTTTCGGGCGCCATCCCCGGCCCCTTCGAGGCCTGGCAGGTGCATCGCGGCCTCGAGACGCTGGAACTGCGCTACGACCGCATGTGCTCCACCGCCGAGCGGCTGGCGCCGCGCCTGCGCGACCACAAGGCGGTCAAATCCGTCCGCTTCCCGGGCCTGCCCGACGATCCCGCGCACAACCTGGCGCGCGTGCAGATGGATCGCTTCGGCTTCCTGGTCGGCCTGACTCTGGAGAGCGCGGAGAAGGCCGAGGCCTTCATCGACGGCTGCCGCCTGCTCCAGCCCGCTACCTCATTCGGCGGCACCCACTCCTCGGCCGAACGCCGCGCCCGCTGGGGCGATGCCGTCGCCACCGGATTCGTGCGCCTGTCGATCGGCTGCGAGCCGGCGGAGGAACTATGGTCCGCGCTGGAGGAGGCGCTGGACGAGGTGGGGTGAGGCAGATCAGTCACCGGGTCCTGGAACATCCTCGGAGATGATGTTCCCGCACGAGAACGCTTCGCGGCGCCCCCGAAAGGAAAAACTGCCAGCCGGCCTGTAAGCCGGGTTCTGTATGGCCCCGGCGCATTGCTGCACCGGAACGTGGCGGCCATTCATCTGCGGCGGACATTACTGTCCGCCTGGTGCAACCTACCCGGATGGCTGGGCCGGAAACTGCCCGGGAGCGAACTCCCGCGCCATCCCTATTCGGTCTTGCTCCCGGTGGGGCTTGCCGTGCCGCTTCCGTTACCGGTCGCGCGGTGGGCTCTTACCCCACCCTTTCACCCTTACCCCGCCGGCATTCCGGTCCGCCGAACTCTCGACGGGCCGGAAGACAGGCGGGGCGGTCTGCTCTCTGTGGCGCTATCCCTGGGGTCGCCCCCGCCGGCCATTAACCGGCACCGTGTTTCCATGGAGCCCGGACTTTCCTCAAGCGCGGCCTTTCGACACTTGCGCCCGCGGCCGCCCGGCCAGCTGGCAGAACGCATAAAGGCTTTCGCGTCGCAAAATACA
This sequence comes from Mesorhizobium sp., assembly GCA_051860465.1. Taxonomy (GTDB): domain Bacteria; phylum Pseudomonadota; class Alphaproteobacteria; order Rhizobiales; family Rhizobiaceae; genus Aquibium. The sequence goes on along the minus strand of JBHYDY010000040.1, from coordinate 7,508 downwards.
AGCCTCGGTCGATGCGTTCGGGCGACGGATCTTTCCGCCGCCCGAAGAATGTGCCTCAGCTGCCGATGACGCGCTTGACCTTGCTGCAATAGGCAGCCGAGATCTTGTTCATGCGCCTGGCGGCGTGACCGGCATTGTAGCGCAGGATCGTGCCGCAGGTGTCACCGCCGCCGAGTTCGTGCGCCTTGGCGAGGTACTTCATGCCGTACTTGATGTTGGTCTCCGGGTCGTAGAGTCCCTTGGCCGAACCTGAATAGCCCATCATGCGCGCGGTCGCCGGCTTGATCTGCATGAGGCCGATCTCGCCCGCACGCCCCGTTACATGTGGACGGAAGTTGCTCTCGACGGTCACGACCGCGTGGGCCAGCGCCACCGGCACGCCGTATTCCTTGGCGTAGCGCGTCACGATGGCCGGAAGCCCGCCCTTGGCCGCCTTTACACCGCTCGTCGTCGAGCCGGAAGATTTCTCGGCCCGTAGCTTGGCGAGGAGACTAGGACGTTCGTCGTCGGCTATCGATGCCGTCCTGGTCATGTCGACGCCCGGCAATTCGCCCACCGTGGCCGCCGTCACGGACGCGGCGCCGCCATCCCGCCGGTCTCGCTCGGCATGGGCAACGGTATTCACCGCGACGGTGGCCAGCGCCACCGCAACTAGGAAAATTCTCTTCATTCGATCCTATATCTTTTTCTTGGCGCCCGGTTGACCCGGGCAACGGTTGTCCGAAGGATCCGCCGGCCGTCGATCAGGCTCAGCGGATGCGAAGCAGGCCGCATGTGACGGCGCAATAAGCAGCCAACATGGCCGCGCGCCTCAACTTTGATGACAGGATGTTACATCAACCATTTGACTTGGCTGAATTACGCAGCGTCAGATCAAGACTTGAGCAAGAGTTGCCGCAGGATGGACAGGGTGGCACCGTCGAGAACACCGTCGATGCGGGTCGCCCGGAACCGGCGTTGAAAAGCTTCAACCACCGCGTGCGTCAAGGCGTCGAACCGGCCTGTTATTTCAATGCCATAGCCATACAGCGCCAGCATCGCCTGCAGTTCCTCTACGGTTTTTCCCGACGCGCCGGTGCCAATCCACGGACCACCCTCGTGCATCGGCTCGGGCCGGAGCGCCGCGACGCCAGCCTCGGCCAATCGATCCCAAGGAAATTTTTCGCCGGGATCGATCTTGCGACCAGGTGCCACATCCGAATGGGCCAGAATTCGCTCTGGCCGGATGCCGTGGCGGACGCAAATCCCCGCGCACAGCTTGATCACCGCCTCGATCTGAGTCTCCGGATAGTTGGGATACCCTAGAAAATGGCCCGGATTGACAATTTCGATCCCGATGGAACGCGAATTGATGTCGGTCTCGCCCTTCCACGAACTGCGCCCGGCATGCCAGGCCCGGTCATTCTCCCGCACCATCTGGACGACGCGGCCGTCTTCATGCACGAGATAGTGCGAAGACACGACGCTTTCGGGATTGCACAGCCAGTTCTCGGCGCCTTCCGCGCTTGCCATGCCTGTATAGTGCAGGACGATCATGTCGGGGACAGAAACACCGACGCGGGGGCCGAAATTCGGCGAAACCCTGATCTCCGCGCCGGGATGGTCGGCGGAAAATCCGCTCATGCGGCGACGCGTCCGCGTTCGATCGTCTCGTAGGCGGAATTGAGCGCGGCCATTCGTTCGTTGGCAAGCGCCAGGAACTCTTCCGGCACGCCGCGCGCGATCATCCGATCGGGGTGATTGTCGGAGACGAGACGCAGGTAGCTTCGGCGCACCTCTTCGAAGGAGGTGTCGCGGGTGACCCCCAGAACCGCCCAGGGATCGATCTCGCCGATGGCATGGCGAGCGAGGATGGCGCCGAAGTGGCCTTCTGTGATGGCGAAGATCTCGGCAATCCGGCGCAGGAACCGCAGCTCGGCCTCGTGGATCACCCCGTCGGCCTTGGCGATGTGGAACAATCCGTCGAGAATGTCCTCGAGCATCCGGCAGTTAGGCTTTCCGGAACCGCACAATCCCGCGAGTTGCCGGGCATAGACATCAAAGCCGGAAGTATCCGCCATCGCGAGGCGATACAGCCGCTCGACGTTCTTGCGCTCCTCCTCGGGCATGGAGAAGATGTCCTGAAAGGCACGGACCTCGTCCTGCGTCACGATGCCGTCCGCCTTCGCCATCTTGGCGGACAAGGCAATCATGGCGACCGAAAAGGCCACCCGGCGCCGCAGTTCGGGGTCTCCCTCGAAAACCGTGCGGACGGCTTCGACGAGGTCGGCTACTCCGTTCGCCGCGCCAACGGAAATGCGCGCGGCGAACTCGCCTATGCGGGCCCAGATCGACATGGGGATTGTCTAAAGTGCTTCGCGCAAAAAGGCGAGCACGTCGAGATCAAATCATCTTCATGCCAAGGGACGATTGCCCCGATGGCGCCCGATGGCGAAAGAGCCGGGACGAGCCCGGCTTTCCGCTGCGGATCTTGAAGCAAAACCGTTACTGTACGGCCGGGACGTCATCCGCCGGTTCGACGTCGTCGGTGCCGAGCGTCCCATCCGGCGAGGCGTCGATCGAGTCGGACGGGCCGGCATCCGGCGAGATGCTCTGGGTGGTCGTCCGGTCGGCGGCAACGCCGTCATCGGTCGTCTCCGGCACGATGATCACGTTCGTGTCGTCACCGGGGGCCATGGTCGGGTCGGTCGTCTCGACATCCGGCTGGACGCTCTGCGTCGTGGTGGTGTCGGTGTCGCTGCAGGCCGCGAGGCCCAGCAGGGCAATCGAGGACACGGTCGCAAGGATGATCTTTTTCATGATGCACTCTCCTTTTCTGGAGGCGCGCTCGGCGCGCCGTCCAAGAGAGAATGCAGCGGCCCCCGAGCAGTTTCGTCAAATCGGATGACGCGATGCAACAAAGCGTCACCTGCCCGCCTCAAAGGCTCGCCGCGCTGCGTGCCGCCTGATCGTACTGACCCGACAAGGCACGCATCAGCGCGGCGATCCGACTGATCTCCCCATCCTCGAAGTGCAACGCCTTCGCGCTGCCGACCAGAAGCGCCTCCCGCACCTCCCGGTAGCGCGCGCAGGCATCGGCGCCGGCCGCTGTGACCTTTACCGTCTTCTCCTTGCCGCGACGTCCGGTCTCGATCAGCCCGACCGCTTCCAGTTTCTTCAACGCATAGGACACGACGTGGGTGTCTTCGATGTTGAGCATCATGCAAAGGTCCGCCAGCGTCTTCTCGCGCCCCCGATGGTTGCTCGAATGGAGGATCTGAACGTCGAGCGGCCCAAGCCCGGCGACACCTGCGGCGCCCATGCACCGCACCATCCAGCGCTGGAAGGCATTGTTGAGGATCGTCATGGCGAACTCCATCTCCGAGAGCGCCGGCATCCCTCCATCCGCCAAATGCGCGGCCGAAACGACCGGGCCCAGTTTGATCCCATCACCCGCCAACATATCCTCCCTAACACTGACAAAATATCGACGTTTCGTTGACGTTTTGTGTTCGTTTGCCTTATAGCCTGAAACGCGCAAATCTTCAAACACGACCAGAGGAGACGGCGGATGGACGGCAAGTGGGATTTCTGGATCGACCGCGGCGGCACCTTCACCGACGTCATCGGCCGTGATCCCCAAGGCAATCTTCATCCCCGCAAGCTCCTGTCGGAAAACCCCGAGGCCTATCGGGACGCCGCCGTCCAGGGTATCCGGGATCTCCTCGGCATCGAGACGGACGCACCCATTCCGTCGCTCCGCATCGGCGACGTCAAGATGGGCACCACGGTGGCAACCAACGCGCTGCTCGAACGCAAGGGCGACCGCGTGCTGCTCCTCATCACCAAGGGGTTTCGCGATGCGCTGAAGATCGCCTACCAGGCGCGCCCCGACATCTTCGCCAAGGAGATCGTCCTCCCCGAACAACTCTACGAGCGCGTCATCGAGGTCGACGAGCGCGTGCGTGCCGACGGTTCGGTCGAGACCGCGCCGCGGTTCGACGCCGTGAAGCCGCTGCTCGAGCAGGCGCGCGCGGACGGGATCGAGGCGGTCGCCGTCGTCTTCATGCATTCCTGGATCCATCCCGAGCACGAGTTGATGGCGGCGAGCCTTTGCCAACAAGCGGGCTTTGCCCAGATTTCCGTCAGCCACCGGACCTCGCCGCTGATCAAGCTCGTCGGCCGCGGCGACACCGCCGTCGTCGACGCCTACCTCTCGCCGATCCTGTCGCGCTATGTCAGCCGGGTCGCGGCCGAGCTGGGCGCCGAGCCGGTCTCCGCTCCGGGGGAGAAGGTTCTTTCTTCGCCCCCCGAACAGGCGGCGCCACCCCCGCCCAGCCCTTCGGACCACCCTCCCAGCAAGGGGGAGGGTAAGAGCGCGTCGCCCAACCTCATGTTCATGATGTCGTCGGGCGGCCTGACCGCCGCCGACCTCTTTCAGGGCAAGGATGCGCTCCTGTCCGGTCCCGCCGGCGGCGTCGTCGGCATGGTGGAGACCGCGCGGCTTGCCGGTTTCGAGAAGGTCATCGGCTTCGACATGGGGGGAACGTCGACCGACGTCGCACACTACGACGGCGCCTACGAGCGCGCCTTCGACACCGAGGTGGCCGGCGTGCGGGTGCGCGCACCGATGATGCGCATCCATACCGTGGCGGCCGGCGGCGGCTCGATCCTCCACTACGAGGACGGTCGCTTCCAGGCCGGCCCGGATTCGGCAGGCGCCAGTCCCGGTCCCGCCTGCTACCGCCGCGGCGGCCCGCTCGCCGTCACCGACGCCAACGTCATGCTCGGCAAGCTGCAGCCCGACTTCTTCCCGGCGATCTTCGGACCGAACCAGGACCAGCAGCTCGACCGGGACGTGGTCCGCGAACGCTTCGCCGCCATGGCCGGCGTCATCGGAGACGGCCGCACCGCCGAGGCGGTCGCCGAGGGCTTCATCACCATCGCGGTGGAGAACATGGCCAACGCCATCAAGAAGATCTCGGTCCAGCGCGGCTACGACGTCACCGAATACCTGCTCAACTGCTTCGGCGGCGCGGGCGGCCAGCATGCCTGCCTGGTGGCCGACGCGCTCGGCATGGAGGCCGTGCTCGTACATCCCTTTTCCGGCCTGCTCTCGGCCTATGGCATCGGCCTTGCGACCCTCTACGCCTCGCGCCAGCACGCGCTCCTGAAGCCGCTGGCCGACGAGACGCTGCCCGACATACGCCTCGCCGCCGAAAACCTGCGCGAGGCCGTCTTCGCGGAACTGCGCGGCCAGGGCATAGCCGACGCCGAGATCGCCTGGCGGCCGATCCTCCAGGTCCGCTACGATGGGACCGATACCGCCCTGCCGGTCGACTTCGATGATTTTTCCATCGCCGATGCGAAGGCCGCCTTCGAGGCCGCGCACAAGGCGCAGTTCGGATTCGTCTACGACAACAAGCCGATGATCGTCGAGGCGATCAGCGTCGAAGGCACCGACACGCGCGGTTCGGGCCGAGACGAAATCGACCGCCAGACGTTCGACCGACCGCCGACGCCTTCGGAAACCCGTGACGTCTTCTGCGAGGGCGAATGGCGCGAGGCCGGCGTCTTCCGCCGCGAGAACCTTTTTCCAGGCGCGAAGGCAGCCGGCCCGGCGCTGATCGTGGAAAGCCACCAGACCATCGTGGTCGAACCCGGCTGGCAAGCCGAGATCACCGCCAAGGACCACGTGCTGCTGCGCCGCGTCGAACGCAAGGCCCGCGCGGCGGCACTGGGCACGAAGGCCGATCCGGTCATGCTCGAGGTCTTCAACAACCTGTTCATGTCGATCGCCGAGCAGATGGGCGTAACGCTGCAGAACACCGCCTATTCGGTCAACATCAAGGAACGGCTCGACTTCTCCTGCGCCGTCTTCGATGCAGATGGCGCGCTGGTCGCCAATGCCCCCCACATGCCCGTGCATCTCGGCTCCATGGACCGTTCCGTCGAAACCATCATACGCCTCAATGCGGGGGACGTGCATCCCGGCGACGTGTTCGCCCTCAACGCGCCTTACAATGGAGGCACGCACCTGCCGGACATCACCGTGGTGACGCCGGTGTTCGAGCTGGAAGAACCCGCATCCTCGTCCTTCGAGGCTCCGCTTCGCTCCGCACCTCAGGATGAGGACGCAGGGGCGCCGGCGTCTCGGTTCCCTCATCCTGAGGTGCGAGCGCAGCGAGCCTCGAAGGACGAGGGGACCGAGCAGCGCAGGATCCTCTTCTGGGTCGCCTCGCGCGGACACCATGCCGATGTCGGCGGCACGGCCCCGGGCTCGATGACCCCGCTCGCCACCACGGTCGACGAGGAAGGCGTGCTGTTCGACAATTTCCGCCTCGTCGAGCGCGGCCGCTTCCGCGAGGCCGAACTGCATCATCTCCTGACCGACCACCCCTGGCCGGTCCGCAATCCGCACCAGAACATCGCCGACCTGAAGGCCCAGATCGCCGCCAACGAGAAGGGCGTGGCCGAACTCCGCAAGATGATCGCGCATTTCGGGCTCGACGTGGTGGAGGCCTATATGGGCCACGTCCAGGACAACGCCGCCGAAAGCGTGCGCCGCGTGCTCGAGCGCCTGCCCGACTCATCGCAGTACGAGTACCCCACCGACACCGGCCAGATCATCAAGGTGAAGATCACGATCGACCGCACCGCGCGCAAGGCGACCGTCGACTTCACCGGCACGTCGCCGGTGATGAAAAACAATTTCAACGCGCCCGAGCCGGTGGCCCGCGCCGCCGTGCTCTATGCCTTCCGGGTCATGGTCGAGGGTCAGATCCCGATGAACGCCGGCTGCCTCAGGCCGATCGACATCATCATCCCGGAGGGCTGCATGCTGCGGCCCGCCTATCCGGCGGCCGTGGTAGCCGGCAATGTCGAGACGTCCCAGCACGTCACCAACGCGCTGTTCGGGGCGATGGGCGCGCTGGCCAATGCACAAGGAACGATGAACAACCTGACCTTCGGCAACGCGACCTACCAGTACTACGAGACCATCTGCTCGGGCTCACCGGCCGGCCGCATGAACGACGGCCGAGGCTTCGCCGGCACGTCCGGCGTCCATGTCCACATGACGAATTCGCGCCTGACCGACCCGGAGATCCTCGAACTGCGCTTCCCCGTGCTGCTGGAGGATTTCCACATCCGCCAAGGCTCGGGCGGCAAGGGCAGGTGGAAGGCCGGCGACGGCACGCGCCGCACCCTCCGCTTCCTCGAGACGATGGAATGCGCGATCCTGTCGTCGCATCGCGGCCGGCCCCCCAGGGGGCTGGACGGCGGCGGCGACGGAGAGGTCGGCCGGACCGAGGTGCGCCGCAAGGACGGCACGATCGAGACGCTGAAGGCCTGCGACCAGACGGTGGTGCATGCCGGCGAGGCAGTGATCGTGACCACGCCGACGTCAGGCGGATACGGGCGTCGCTGAAGCCGAGCGCGGCCGATCGGCCAGCGCCGACGCGCCGCGAAGCGACTTTTTCTGGTCGCCCGGCTCATCGGATCCGACAGGGGATGTATGCGGTGGGAGC
>JBHYDY010000039.1:0-53083 GCA_051860465.1 Mesorhizobium sp. | reverse complement strand
TTCAGGCATTCGGCGAGCAGCAGCAGTTCGTGGCCGCCGGTCGGTTCGCAGACGATGAGGTCGGCGCCGCAGCGCCTGAGAAAGTCGCGGATGGCGGTCCGCTCATTGGCGATGGTTCGGGCGGCGGCAAAGCCGTCCGAGACGACGATGCCGTGCTTGGCGATGTCGGCGCCGAGACAGAGTGCAGGTTGCTGATGCAGAAAGGCCATGCCGATGCTATCCTTGTGACAAGCTTCGGATTGTTTGCGGGCGTGGCGCCAGGCCAGGGGCCCAATCAACTCTCCAAGCGATGGCGGAAGACGGCAGGGAACCTTGATGACGTCGGGGGTGATGACCCGATCCCGGAACGGTCGCCTGCCGCCGGGCTCTCCACTGCTCACAAGTCGAGAGCCCGCCGCCAGACTACCCCAGGCGCGTCAAACAATCCCGGAACGAGGTTCGAGCGAAGCGAAGAACCTCGTATCCGGGATCCATGCCTCGCCATCCCGGCCATGCGAGGCGGTTGGCGGAAGGCGAACATCCTGTGCCGTGCCATACCTCATCGACGCCGAGGCATGGATCCCCGGCTCTCCCTTCGCTACGCTCCGGTCGGCCGAGGATGACGACGCGGAAAGGGCGGCGCTCGTCTGCCGTGCCGCACCTCCCGCCCCTCCCGAAAAAAAATCTGTCCACACCCCTCCGCGCCGCACCCATACTGCCTCCGAACGAAACGGAGGACGTGGCGGATGGACTGGCGAAGGGAGGGCGACATGCTGGAGAGCATCCTGGTGCTGCTCGTCTCGCTCGCCGGTCTCGCCGACCGCGCGGCCGGCATGCCGCTTTGCCTCGCCCTGCCCGCGCTCGGCTTCATTGCGCGGGCCGAGGACGTGGCGCGGGACTTCCTTGCCGGGTTGCCGGCCGGCACGGCGGCCTGCGTCGTCGGCTCGGAGGCGACCGACCGCGCCGAGCGGCTGGCGGCCGATCTCCGGGCGCTGGCGCGGCTGCTCCGCGCTCTTCTGGCGCGGGCGCGGCGTCGCGCGCGTTTCGCTACCCGCATGACCGGCCAGCGGGCCGCCTCTTTGCGGACGCCGCTCCGGCTCGCTCAGCCGGGACGCGCGGTGCCGGCGTTGCCCGCGCCCGATACGTCCTAGGTCCGCACGCGGCGACGGCGAACAGCCTGGCTCCGCCCCTGTCGATCGGCCGCCCGGCCGTGCCTCCCCGCGAAACCCGCGGCCGGAGGGCGCTGGTGCGCGCCCTGATCCTCCCCCGCTTCGCAGGGGAGGATCAGGCGCCTCAGCTCTCTCCCATCTTCAAGGCCTCGATGAAGGCGGCCTGCGGGATTTCGACCTTGCCGAACTGCCGCATGCGCTTCTTGCCTTCCTTCTGCTTGTCGAGCAGCTTGCGCTTGCGCGACACGTCGCCGCCGTAGCACTTGGCGGTGACGTCCTTGCGCAGCGCCGAGATGGTCTCGCGGGCAATCACCTTGCCGCCGATGGCGGCCTGGATGGGGATCTTGAACATGTGCTTGGGGATCAGCTCCTTGAGCTTCTCGCACATGACGCGGCCGCGCTTTTCGGCCGCCGAGCGGTGGACCAGCATCGACAGCGCGTCGACCGGCTCGTCATTGACCAGGATCGACATCTTGACGAGGTCGCCCTCCTTGTAGTCGGTCAGCTGGTAGTCGAAGGAAGCATAGCCCTTGGAGATCGACTTCAGCCGGTCGTAGAAGTCGAACACCACCTCGTTGAGCGGCAGCTCGTAGGTGGCCATGGCGCGCTTGCCGACATAGGAGAGGTCGACCTGCACGCCGCGCCGCTCCTGGCACAGCTTCAGGATCGCCCCCAGGTAATCGTCGGGGGTGAGGATCGTGGCGCGGATCCACGGCTCCTCGATGGCCGCGATCTTGACCACGTCGGGCATGTCGGCCGGGTTGTGCAGTTCCTTGGCGGTGCCGTCGGTCATGGCCAGCCGGTAGACCACCGACGGCGCGGTGGCGATCAGGTCGAGGTCGAACTCGCGCTCCAGCCGCTCCTGGATGATTTCCAGGTGCAGGAGTCCGAGGAAGCCGCAGCGGAAGCCGAAGCCGAGCGCCGCCGACGTCTCCATCTCGAAGGAGAAACTGGCGTCGTTGAGGCGCAGCTTGCCCATCGCGGCGCGCAGATCCTCGAAGTCGGCGGCGTCGACCGGAAACAGGCCGCAGAACACCACCGGCTGCGCCGGCTTGAAGCCCGGGAGCATCTGCGACGTGGGGCGCTTGTCCTCGGTGATGGTGTCGCCGACGCGGGTATCGGCCACCTCCTTGATCGAGCCGGTGAGGAAACCGATCTCGCCGGGGCCGAGCGCGTCGACCGTCAGCATCTTGGGCGTGATGACGCCGACGCGGTCGACGGCGTATTTCGCGCCGGTGCCCATCATGCGGATGTTCTGGCCGCGCTTCAGCTCGCCGTCGATGACGCGCACGAGCACGATGACCCCGAGATAGGCGTCGTACCAGCTGTCGACCAGCATGGCCTTGAGCGGCGCGTCGCGGTTGCCCTCCTTGGGCGGCGGCAGGCGCTTGACGATCGCTTCCAGCACCTCGTCGATGCCCAGCCCCGTCTTGGCCGAGATCAGCACGGCGTCGGAAGCGTCGAGGCCGATCACCTCCTCCACCTGCTCGCGGATGCGGTCCGGCTCGGCGGCGGGCAGGTCGACCTTGTTGAGCACCACGACGATTTCGTGGTCGGCGTCGAGCGCCTGGTAGACGTTGGCCAGCGTCTGCGCCTCGACGCCCTGGGAGGCGTCGACGACCAAGAGCGAGCCCTCGCAGGCGCGCAGCGACCGCGACACCTCATAGGCGAAGTCGACATGGCCGGGCGTGTCGATCAGGTTGAGCACATAGTCGACGCCGTCCTTGCCCTTGTACTCGAGGCGAACGGTGTTGGCCTTGATGGTGATGCCGCGCTCGCGCTCGATGTCCATGGAATCGAGCACCTGCTCCTTCATCTCGCGCACCTCGAGGGAGCCGGTCATCTGGATCAGCCGGTCGGCGAGCGTCGACTTGCCATGGTCGATATGCGCGACGATGGAGAAATTGCGGATGTTCTTCAAAGGTGTCATGGGCCGGGCGTATAGAGCATTCCGGGGCAAAACGCCAAACCGGATTTCTGCGCGAAAGATGCGGCGGGGCGGACGAATTTCAAGACGGCAACGGACACCGGGCCAAAGCAGTTCTGGACGAGGCGGGGCCCGAGCCCTATCCCCATGGGATGGAAGCGATCAGCACCAGCAAGGCGCGTGGAATTGACCGATTGCGCGCGTTCCTGCGTCTCCTCTACTACGGGCGGACGCGGGCGGCGTTGCGCTTCCAGATCTCGGTGCTGGTGGTCGATCTCGCCATCATCGCCTTCTTCGTCGCTTCGCCGGTGCTGCGTGACCGGCCGAGTTTCCTTTGGCTGGATTACGGGATCGCGGCGGTTCTGGCCGTCGACGTCGCGGCGCGCGGTCTGGCCAGCAACAGTTTCGTGGGCTGGGCGCGGCGGCCGACGGTGTGGGTCGACCTCTTCATCCTGGTGACGCTCCTGTTCCCTCACTCGCTTGCCAATCTCGGCTTCCTGCGCATCCTGCGGCTCTGGTCGTTGTCGCGCAGCGGCTTCATCTGGCAACCGCTGGAGCGGCGCGGCCATGGCGCCTGGCGGGAGGTGCTGGAGGACATCGTCAATCTCGTGACCTTCCTCCTGGTGACGACCGGCTTCGTCTACACCTTCTTCTTCCGCAGTGGCTCCGGGCTGGAAGGTTACGTGGATGCCTTCTACTTTACCGTGGCGACTGTCACGACGACGGGGTTCGGCGACATCGTGCTCCCAGGCATCTGGGGCAAGCTGACGTCGATTGCGATCATGATCATCGGCATTGCGCTGTTCGTGAAGCTGGCGCAAGCGCTGTTCAGGCAGCACAAGGTGTTCTTTCCCTGCCCGCGCTGCGCCCTTCAGCGGCACGATCCGGACGCCGTGCATTGCAAGGCCTGCGGATACCAGCTCAAGATCCCCGACGAGGGTGAGTGATTTGTCCACCGACAAAGGACCAACCGTGTGACCGCCTTCGGGTTCGTCCAGCTCTGCGCGTCGACCGTGATCTTCATCTTTGCCGCCAGCGCCGCCAAGGCTTGGACGCTTGCGCCCGGGTACGGCAAGCTCGCCCTGACGCTGGCGCTCTACACGCTTGGAAATCTCATCATGCTGCGCCTGATCCGCGAGTTCGGGATGGGCGTGGCGCTGTCGCTGTCGGCCGTCATTCAGCTGATCGCGGTCAACATCGTCGCTTTCGCCTTTTTCGGCGAGCGGGTGGATGTCGTCCAGGGCGCTGGGATTCTCGTCGCCATCCTCGCCCTGGCGTTGGTGGCGTTCGGGCCCTACATCACCGGCCGCTAACCTCCCGGCCATGCCATCCATGCACAGAAATTGTGATGCTTGAAACATCACTTTCAATAGATTAAAGTTGCATTCTGCTGACTAGAACGAGGCTCCGTTGATCACAGCCGCACAGATGCGCGCCGCCCGCGCGCTCGCCGGTATCGACCAGAAGACCTTGGCCGAACGCGCGGGCGTATCACTGCCCACCATCCAGCGGATGGAGGGAAGCGACGGACAAGTTCGCGGCGTGGTCGACACGCTGGTCAAGGTGATCCAGGCGCTCGAGCAATCCGGCGTCGAGCTGATCGGCGAGGATCAGGCAAGTCAGAGCGGCGGTCGCGGGGTCCGGCTGAAGGCGTCCGGCGACTGAACGACGCCGGCCTCGCGGACGTCGGGGCAGATCGAGACGCGCGTGTCGCGGCGGGTCGATGGCCCGGCGTCCACGCTAGAACAGTGTCGCGACGGCGACCGCCGACCTTCGGACTTTGCTCGTCTCCCAGGGCACCGTCCCGCCGACGATCCCGCCGCCTTCCAGAGGGGATGCTCCCCACAAGGAAAGGCCAGAATGCAAACGAAACCCGCACCATCGTCGGCCAGCGCTCCGAGCTTCGCCGAGCTCTTCACGCCCAAGCTGATAACCGTTCTGCGCGAGGGCTACGGCCTTTCGGGCCTCAAGGCCGACGCGATCGCCGGACTGACCGTGGCGATCGTGGCGCTGCCGCTGTCGATGGCGATCGCCATCGCGTCGGGCGTGTCGCCAGAACGCGGGCTCTACACCGCCGTCGTCGGCGGCTTTCTCGTATCCATGCTGGGTGGCAGCCGCTTTCAGGTCGGAGGCCCGGCCGGCGCCTTCATCGTGTTGGTAGCCGCCACCGTCGCCCGGCACGGCATCGACGGTCTCCTCCTCGCCACCATGATGTCTGGCGTGTTTCTTCTGGCCATCGGCTATCTGCGGCTCGGCACCTACATCAAGTACATCCCGTTCCCGGTCACGGTCGGCTTCACCGCTGGCATCGGCGTCATCATCTTCGCCAGCCAGATCCGCGACCTGTTCGGTCTGACGCTGACGGGACCGGAACCCGGCGCGATCCTCGAGAAGCTGTCGGCGTTGTGGGCTGCGGCGGGAACCGCCAGTCCGGCGGCGATCGCCATCGCGGCGCTCACCATCGGACTGATCGTGGCACTGAAGCGGTATCGGCCAAGTTGGCCGGGCATGCTGTTCGCCATCGTCTTGACCTCCGCTATGGCCGTGGCGCTGTCGCTTCCGGTCGAGACGATCGGGACGCGCTTTGGCGGCATACCGCGCATGCTGCCGATGCCAGGCTTGCCGTCGATCAGTTGGGACCTCGTCATCGCCGTCCTGCCGGACGCGATTGCGTTCGCACTGCTCGGCTCGATCGAATCGCTCCTGTCGGCGGTCGTGGCCGACGGTATGACAGGGCGGCGGCACCGCTCCAACTGCGAATTGGTGGCACAGGGGTTCGCCAACATCGGCGCCGCGCTGTTCGGTGGTTTCTGTGTAACGGGCACGATCGCGCGCACGGCGACCAACGTGCGGGCCGGCGCGCGCGGCCCCGTTGCGGGGATGCTGCATGCGGTGTTCCTGCTCGGCTTCATGCTGGTGGCGGCGCCTCTGGCGGCATACATCCCGCTCGCGGCCCTGGCCGGGGTGCTGGCGACGGTGGCCTGGAACATGATCGAGAAGCCGGCCTTCGCCGCCATCCTGCGCACCTCGCGCGCCGACACCGCCGTGCTCGTCGTGACCCTTCTGCTGGTGATCTTCCGCGACCTGACGGAGGGCATCGTGGTGGGCTTCCTGCTGGGCTCGATCCTGTTCATCGACCGGATGGCCAAGACCGTGGCCAGCGAGGCCTACGCGCCGCGCGTTGAGGAGGACATGGCCGACGCCGTGGACGGCAAGGATTACGACGCGGCGATGGCGAGCAACCCCGACACGGTGGTCTACCGCATCTCCGGCGCGTTCTTTTTCGGCACGGCAGCGACCGTTGGCGCGGTGCTCGACCGTATCGCCGACCAGCGCAAGAACTTCATCCTCGACTGCTCGGCCGTGCCCTTCCTCGATTCCACCGCCGCCAACGTGATCGAGGGCGCGGCGCGCAAGGCGCACCGTTCCGGCGTGCGCTTCGTGATCGCGGGTGCGTCCATGGACGTGCGCCGCACGCTGATCAGCCACGGCGTCAGGGCTCCTGACGTGGACTATGCGGGCAGCCTCGCCGACGCGCGGATCCTGGTTCGGGGAGGGACAGCGGAGGCCGAGGATCGCCATTGAGCCGTCGCCGCAACCGTCTCTCGCCAAGCGTCTTCCTCTCGCCTACATAGGCGAGTGGAGAACCCCATATGACAGACACAGAGACCCGCAAGACCATCGTCCTGACCGGGGCAAGCCGTGGCATCGGCCATGCCACGGTGAAACGCTTCTCGCGCGAGGGCTGGCGGGTCATCACCTGTTCGCGCCAGGCCTTCTCTGAGGATTGCCCCTGGCCGCAGGGCGCCGAGGACCACATTCGCGTCGATCTGACCGATCCGGAGGACGTGGGCCTCGCAGTGTCGGAGATCCGCCATCGCCTCCAGGCCCTCGGCGGCAGACTCGAGGCCCTGGTCAACAATGCCGGCATCTCGCCGAAACTGACCGACGGCAGCCGGATGAACTCCATCGATACGCCGATGCACGTCTGGCGCGATGTCTTCCAGGTCAACTTCTTCGCGCCCATCATGTTGGCACGCGGCCTGTTCAAGGAACTCGCCGCCGCCGGCGGATCGGTGGTCAACGTCACGTCGATAGCCGGCACGCGCGTGCATCCCTTCGCGGGCACGGCCTACGCCACCTCCAAGGCCGCGCTCGGGTCCCTGACGCGCGAGATGGCCGCCGATTTCGGCCCGCACGGCATCCGCGTCAATGCAATCGCGCCGGGCGAGATCGATACCGCGATCCTGTCGCCCGGCACCGACAAGATCGTCGAGACCATCCCGTTGCGCCGGCTAGGCGAGACTGCCGAGGTGGCAGACATCATCTATTTCCTCTGTTCGCCACAGTCCTCCTACGTTTCCGGCTCCGAGATCCACATCAACGGCGGCCAGCACGTCTGAAGGCAGAGCGATGCTAGGCATTTCAACCGTGCGTAGGATCGGATAAACTTGCTGCGATGCAACACTGTCGAGGCCGGGCGGTGCTGTCTGGAGCGGTAGCGGTCAAGCGGCGAAGCGAGACGTGGTCTTGGATCGGATTTCTCGAGCCGGCGGGCGGATGGCAAGGGCGATCGACGCGTTCGACTGGAGCGCCACGTCGATGGGACCTGCCGAAGCTTGGCCGCTTTCGCTTCGATCGGTCGTCCAGATGATTCTGCACCAGCGTCAGGCGATCTGCTTGTTCTGGGGCGACGAACTGAACATGCTCTACAACGACGCCTATGCGCCCTTGCTGGGCGCCAAGGAGGAGGGCGCTCTCGGACAACCTTTTCGGGAGATCTGGTCCGACGTCTGGAACGACATGAAACCGTTCGTCGAGACAGCGCTGAGCGGCGAAGGAACCTACGCCGAGAACATGCGCCTCATGATGGATCGGAACGGCTTCGAGGAGGAGACCTACTTCAGCTTTTCCTACAGCCCGATGTTCGACGATGAAGGCCGGGTGGGCGGACTGATCAACGTGGCCGTGGAGACAACGCAGGCGGTGCTGGCCCAGCGCACCCAGCAGACCATGCGGCGTGAACTCATGCACCGCGTCAAGAATTCGCTGGCTGTCACCTCCAGCGTCATCTCGGCGACCTTGCGGCAGGCGCGCTCGCTCGACGAGGCGCGCGAGACCGTCGGCCAGCGTATTGCCGCGCTGGCCGAAGCGCAGAACCTGTTCAACGACAATGCCGACAGCGCCGAAGTCGCCGTCGTGCTGCGCTCGGCTCTCCGCGCGCATCTCGACCACCAGAGCCGAATCAGCCTCTCGGGGCCGACGGTGAAGGTCAGCCCGCAGCAGGCGATCGGTCTGTCGCTCGCTGCCTACGAACTGGCGACAAACGCGATGAAGTACGGCGCGCTCTCGGTGGACGGCGGTCGGGTCAACGTATCCTGGAACACGCACGACCAGCGCGGTTTCAGCTTCACCTGGCAGGAGAGCGGTGGCCCGCCCGTCGAGGCGCCGGCCCGGCCCGGCTTCGGCTCGCGCCTGACCAACCGCATCGTCGCGGCTTACTTTTGGGGGGAGGGCCGGACACACTACGACCGCGACGGACTGCGGTTCGAGCTGAACGGCCAACTGGCCTGACGCAGGGGCGGCGGATCGACAGCGCCCTGGACGCCGCCGCTTGCTCCCACCCGATGGGCTTCAGTTCGGCATGCCGGAGAGCGAAGCGAGAAGTTCCGCAACGTTGCTTGCGCAGTACTTCTTGAGAAGCCGGGCGCGGTGCGCTTCCACCGTTCTGGGCGAAATCGCCAACAGCCGCGCAATCTCCTTGCTGGTGCGGCCTTCGCCGAGGTGCATGACGATCTGGCGTTCGCGCGTCGTGAGTTGCATCACCGGACGATAGGCCGAGAGATCGGCGAACGACCATACCGCCCGCGCCAGCGGATTGTCCCTGGTGAAGGAATGGCCGCGAACGCGGCACCAAAACAAGGACCCGTCCTTGCGCGCCATGATCCGTTCGTCGGAATACTCGTTGGCACGCCGCAGCGGCTCCACCCCCACGTCGCGGATACGCTCGAACTCCTCGTAGGTCGGATAGAGAAAGGCGAAGGACTGGTCGATGAGTTCGGAGCGGTCATAGCGGAACACCTGCGCGAAGGTCAGGTTGCAGGCTCTGATGATCCGGTTTTCCGTCAGCACGATGCCGACCGGAGCATGCTCGAATGCCAGCGTCTCTAGCGTGGTGTCCCGGTCATCCATGCGTATTTGTACGTTATTGATGAGATGGTGTCCCGGACGGATAGTACCAAGGCGCGCAGGATCGCAACACAAGAATTGCGGTGACGGCTGCGCGCGGGGAGGACTGCATTCATGAACCTGGCCGAATGGCTGGCGAGACGGGCGACTTTGTCGCCCGACAGCCCCGCCTTGATGCGCGGTACAACGGTGACGGCCGACTATCGCGCCTTCGCCGCATCGGCTGCCGCCATCGGCGGTTCGCTGGTCTCGCGCTTCGGTATCGTGCCTGGCGACCGTGTCGCGATCCTGGCGGCGAACGGCACGGAATATCTGGAAGCGATGTACGGGGCCTGGTTCGCCGGCGCGGCCGTGGTTCCGGTCAACGCCAAGCTGCATCCGCGGGAGGCTGCATGGATCCTCGAGGACTCCGGCGCGGCCCTCGTTTTCGTGACGCGTGACCTGGGAGTGGCGCTGACGCCGCATCTCCCTGCCGCCTGTCGGCACATGATCGACCTAGAAACGGAAGAGTTCGGCGCTATGCGCAAGAACGAGGCCCTGTCCGCGCCGCTGGCCCGCGGTCGCGACGACTTGGCCTGGCTGTTCTACACGTCGGGTACCACCGGCAAGCCCAAGGGCGTGATGATCTCGAATGGCAACATTCATGCGATGGCCTTCGCCTATCTCGCCGACGTGGACACGGTCCACGCGACCGACGCCGCGCTATACGCCGCGCCGATGAGCCATGGCGCGGGGCTCTACAACGTGCAGCATGTGCTGAAGGGCGCCCGTCACGTGGTGCCGGAGACGGGCGGCTTCGACCCCCGCGAGATTCTTGAACTCGCCGAGCGCCTCGGCGGCGTCCACATTTTCGCCGCTCCCACCATGGTTCGGCGGCTCGTCGATGTTGCCAGAGCGAGCGGCCGGAGGGGCGAAGGCATCCGAACCATCGTTTACGGCGGCGGACCGATGTATCTCGCCGACATCATCGAGGCGGTCGACGTCATGGGGCCGCGGTTCTGCCAGATCTATGGCCAGGGCGAGAGCCCGATGACGATTACCGCGTTGCCGCGCGATCTCGTCTCAGATCGATCCCATCCGCGCTGGAAGGAGCGTCTTGGCTCGGTCGGCACGGCGCAGTCCTGCGTGGAGGTTCGGGTCGTCGATCCCGACGGGATACCGGTGCAGGCCGGCGAAGTAGGCGAGGTGGTTGTGCGCGGTGCTCCGGTGATGACCGGATACTGGAACAATCCTGAAGCGACGGAACGGACACTGCGTGACGGCTGGCTTTGGACCGGCGACATGGGCACGCTCGACGAGGATGGATTCCTGACGCTGAAGGACCGCTCGAAGGACCTGATCATCTCTGGCGGTTCCAACATCTACCCGCGCGAGGTGGAAGAGGCGCTCCTGACCCACCCTGCCGTGCGCGAGGTTTCCGTCGTCGGACGCTTCGATGCGGAGTGGGGCGAGGTGGTCGTGGCCTTTGTGGTGCCTGCACCGGGGGGGAAGGTCGATCAGGCGGAACTCGACAAGCATTGCCTCGACCTCATCGCCCGCTTCAAGCGCCCGAAGCATTACCGCTTCGTCGAGGTCCTGCCTAAGAATGCCTATGGCAAGGTGCTGAAGACCGATCTTCGGGCGATGCTCGAGTCCGAAGCCGCGCGAGTCGCGAGGAAGGACGCCTGATGACTGGAAAGCCTCTTGCCGGTCGCACGGCACTGGTAACCGGGTCGGTGCAGGGAATCGGCCTTGCTATCGCGAAGGCGCTGGCTGCCGAAGGCGTCCGCGTGGCCGTCCACGGACTTGCGTCGCCAGAACAGGCCGCAGCCGTGGAAGCGGACCTGAGGGCGACCGGCGCCCGGGAAACGATCTTCCTCGACGGCGACCTGCGCGACGTCGGCGCGATCGAGGCGATGATGGCGCGCGCGGCCTCCTGGGGACCGGTGGACGTGCTGGTCAACAATGCCGGCATCCAGCGCACGGCGCCGCTGGCCGATGCAACCGCCGCCCTCTGGAACGACATCCTGGCGGTCAACCTTTCGGCGGCCTTCCACACCATGCGGCTGGCCATGCCCGGCATGGGCGAGCGCGGTTTCGGACGTGTCATCAACATCGCCTCCGTGCACGGCCTCGTCGCCTCGAAGGACAAGTCGCCCTACGTGGCCTCGAAATTCGGCCTCGTCGGCTTTAGCAAGGTGGCCGCGCTCGAATATGCCGCCTGCGGCTCGCGCGAGACCGGCGGCGTCACCGTCAACTGCATCTGCCCGGGCTGGACCGAGACCGCGATCATCGGCCCGCAGGTCGATGACCGCGCCGCCGCCCATGGCGGCGACCGCGACGCCGGCATCGCCAGCCTGCTGTCGGAGAAACAGCCGAGCCTGCGCATGTCCGACCCGTCGGAGATCGGCGCGCTCGCCGCCTGGCTCTGCCAGAGGCCGGCCCACAACATCACCGGAACAGCGATCCCGGTGGACGGCGGCTGGACCGCCCAATGAACGATATGCTCAAGAAGGAGGAGACGACATGAAGAGACTGTTCTCAACGGTCGCCATCGCCGCGGTTCTCGCGGTCGGCGGCCTCTCGGCGGGCCTCACGCAGGAAGACCCGGTCAAGATCGCGCTCGTGCACGGCCTGTCCGGCTCGCCGCTGGAGGCCTATTCGAAGCAGACGACCATCGGCTTCAACCTCGGCCTCGAATACGCCACCAAGGGCACGATGGAGATCAAGGGCCGCAAGATCGAGGTGATCGAGAAGGACACCCAGTTCAAGCCCGATATCGCCCGCTCGGTGCTGGCCGAAGCCTATGGTGACGACGACGTGCTGATCGCCGTCGGCGGCACGTCGTCGGGCGTGACCACCGCGATGCTGCCGATCGCGGCGGAATACGAAAAAATCCTGCTGGTCGAGCCGGCCGTTGCCGACTCGCTGACAGGCCCCGACTCCAACCGCTACGTCTTCAAGACCTCGCGCAACTCGTCGATGGACATGCAGGCGCAGGCGCTGGCGCTCCAGCCGAACGACAAACTGTTCGTCGCCACGCTGGCGCAGGACTACGCCTTCGGCCGCGACGGCATCGCCGCCTTCAAGAAGGCGCTCGAGGGCACCGGCGCCAACCTCGTCGCCGAGGAGTATGTGCCGCAGCAGACGACCGACTTCACCGCCACCATCGAGCGCCTGTTCGGCGCGTTGAGGGACAAGGACGGACGCAAGGTCATCGTGATGTACGTCGCCGGCATCGACGCCATGACGCCGCTCTCGGCCGCCGATCCGGCCCGCTACGGCATCGAACTGTCCACCGGCGGCAACATCCTGCCGGCGATGGCGTCCTACAAGAAGGTGCCGGGCATGGAAGGCGCGATCTACTATTATTATGAAGCGCCGAAGAACGAGGTGAACGACTGGCTAGTCGCCAAGCACCAGGAGAAGTTCGGCTCGCCGCCCGACTTCTTTACGGCCGGCGGTATGGCCGCGGCCCTTGCCATCGTCACGGCACTGGAGAAGGCCGACGACTGGGACACCGAGACGCTGATCTCCACGATGGAGGGCATGAGCTGGGAGACGCCGAAGGGCACCATGACCTTCCGCCCCGAGGATCACCAGGCGCTGCAGTCCATGTACCACTTCAAGATCGCCGTGAAGGATGGGGTCGATTGGGCCGTTCCCGAGCTTGTTCGCGAGATCAAGCCCGAGGAGATGGACATTCCGATCGGGCGGAACAACCAGCAGTGATTGAGCGGGAGTAGGCAGTCGGCAGTCGGCAGTCGGGGTGGGAGAGCGGGGCATTGGATATGGCCTCGTCACCCTGCGCTTCCACCCGGCCGGCTGCCTGCCTTCCCCCGACTGCCAACTGCCGACTGCCGACTGCCGGTGACCACAGAGACCGAACCGCCCGCCCATGACTCCCTCCCTCCGCACCGAGAACCTGACCATCCGTTTCGGCGGCCATGTCGCGGTCGACCACGTCACCTGCGCCTTCCAGCCGGGCGAGCTGACCGTCATCGTCGGCCCCAATGGTGCCGGAAAGACAACCTGGTTCAATCTGGTTTCCGGCCAGTTGAGACCGAGCGAAGGCAAGGTGTTCAAGGGCGAGCGCGATATCACCGGCCAGTCGCCGTCGGCGCGCGCCAAGGCTGGCATCGGCCGCGCCTTCCAGCTGACGAACCTGTTTCCGAAGCTATCGGTGTTGGAGAACGTGCGTCTGGCCGTCCAGGCCCGCCGCGGCGTGGGGCCGAAGGCGCTGTCGCGCGCCGCCGCGCGGACCGACATCCGCGACGAGGCCATGGGTTATCTGCAAAGTGCGCGCCTTGCCGACGTCGCCGACTATCCCGCCTCCGCGCTGCCGCATGGCGACCAGCGCAAACTGGAAGTCGCCATGCTGATCGCCATGCAGCCCGACATCTTCATGTTCGACGAACCTACCGCGGGCATGTCCGTCGACGAGGCGCCGGTGATCCTCGACCTGATCGCGACGATCAAGAAGGACATGGCCAAGACCATCCTGCTCGTGGAGCACAAGATGGACGTGGTCCGTGCATTGGCCGACCGCATCATAGTGCTGCATAACGGCGAGCTCGTAGCCGATGGCAAACCCGACGAGGTGATGGCGCTGCCCACCGTGCGTGAGATCTATCTCGGCGTCGGCGCGGAGGACGAGGAATGAGCGGCGCGATCCTGAGGCTCGACGACGTCCACACAGACATCGGCCAGTACCACATCCTGCATGGCGTCTCGATGAATGTGCCGGAAGGCGGCGTGCATGTGCTGCTCGGCCGCAACGGGGCGGGCAAGACCACCACTTTACGCACCATCATGGGGTTATGGCGGGCGCGCAAGGGCGCGATCGTCTTCCGCCATCACGACATCACCGCCATGCCGACGCCCGACATCGCCAGGCTGGGTATCGCCTACGTGCCGGAAAACATGGGCATCTTCGGTGGCCTGACAGTGGAGGAGAACATGCGGCTCGCCTCCACCACCGGCCGTTTCGACGACGACCGGCTGGGGCGCATCTTCGCGCTGTTCCCGGCCATCGAAAAGTTCTGGACCAGCCAGGCGAGCGGCCTGTCGGGCGGACAGAAACAGATGCTCGCCATTTCTCGCGCCATCGTCGAACGCCGGGAAATGATCCTGATCGATGAGCCGACAAAGGGACTGGCGCCCGCCATCATCCGCAACATGATCACGGCCTTCCGCGAGATCGCGCAAGAGACCACCATCCTGCTGGTGGAACAGAACTTCCTCTTTGCCCGCTCGCTGGGTCGCGGGGTGGCGGTGATCGACGACGGCCGCATCGTCCACCATGGCGACATGGCGGCGCTGGCCGCCGACGAGGCGCTGCAGACACGACTGCTCAGCCTGTCGCTGACGGAACAGCATTAGGGGGAGGGCGGGATGAAAGCGATTCTGGAAGTCGAGCCCTACAGCGCCCCCCTCTGCCTGCCGGCATCCCCCCCACGAGGGGGGAGATCGGCTGTCCTGGGCGCCTTGGCCAGTCGCCATCGGTACAAGAATGGCGCTGCCGCCGAAGCTGCCGATCTCCCCCCTCGTGGGGGAGATGTCCGGCAGGACAGAGGGGGGCGCCGCAGAGCGCCGCCCTTCGACGAAGGCGTGCGACCTCACCCCGGAGCCCGCCGATGAACGCCGCCCTCGACCGCGTCGGCGGCGTCTACGCCCTGCCGGCGATCCTCGCCGTCCTCGCCTTCGTGGCGATCGGCTCGCCCTCGACCTGGGTGACGCTGACGGCGGCGGGCCTCGCCATGGGCATGATGATCTTCCTGATGGCATCCGGCCTGTCGCTGATTTTCGGCCTGATGGACGTGCTCAATTTCGGCCATTCGGCCTTCGTCTCCTTCGGAGCCTTCATCGCCGCCTCTGTGCTGGCGGCCCTCGGTGTCTGGCTCGCCGCCGACAGCGTCCTGCTCAACATCGCCGCGCTGATGGCCGCCATCGCGGCGGCCACCGCCTTCGGCGCGCTGGCAGGCTGGGGATTCGAGCGCGTCATCGTCAAGCCGGTCTACAAGGACCATCTGCGCCAGATCCTGATCACGATGGGCGCGCTGATCGTCGCCGAACAACTGCTCCTGGCGATCTGGGGCGGTACGCCGATCGCGGTCGCGCGGCCGGCCTTTCTCACCGGCTCCATCATCATTGGAGACGTGGCGATCGAGTCCTACCGCATCTTCGCGCTGCTACTGGGCCTCGTCGTCTATGTCGGCATGTATTTCGCGCTCAACCGAACCCGCATCGGCCTGCTGATCCGTGCCGGCGTGGAGAACCGCGAGATGGTGGAATCGCTCGGCTTCCGCATCGACCGGCTCTTCATCGGCGTGTTTATGGCGGGCTCCGCGCTCGCTGCGATGGGCGGGGCAATGTGGGCCGGCTACCAGAGCCTGATCACGCCCGCACTTGGCCAGGAACTGATGATCATCGTCTTCATCGTGGTCATCATCGGCGGCCTCGGTTCCATCCAGGGCTCGCTGCTCGGCGCGATCCTGGTCGGCCTGATGACGAATTATGTCGCCTTCCTGTTTCCGAAGCTCGCGCTGGCGTCGAACATGCTCCTGATGATGGCGGTGCTGCTCTGGCGGCCCTACGGGCTGCGGCCGGCGGTGAAGGGGTGATCGGAATGAGTGTCGCACCCAGTTCAACCAGGGGCCTCCGCCGCGTCCCCGCCGGACGCCTCGCCGTCTATGCCATCGTGCTGGCCATCGGGCTCTGCCTCGCTTTCGCGCCCTTCCTTTTCACCGACGTGCGCTCGGCCGAAGTGGCCGCGCGAATCTGCATCTTCATCGTGCTGGTGGCGAGCTACGACCTCCTGATCGGCTACACGGGCATCGTCTCCTTCGCGCATACGATGTTCTTCGGCCTCGGCGCCTATGGCGCGGCGATCACGCTGAAGGCCTGGGGTCCCGGTTGGGACGCGATCCTGATCGGCGGCGGCGCGGGCGTGCTGGCCGCCCTCGTGCTCGCTGTCCTGATCGGCCTGCTTTCGCTCAGGGTGAAGGCGATCTTCTTCGCGATGGTGACGCTCGCGGCCGCGTCGGTGATGCTGGTGCTGGCCAGCCAGCTCTCCGACATCACCGGCGGCGAGGACGGCTTTACCTACCAGGCGCCGCGGCTCTTCTCGCCGGCCTTCAAGCTGTTCGAGGATTCCGACGGCAAGGTGCTGCGGCTGTTCGACGTGCCGCTGAACGGCAAGATCGCGGCCTATTATTTCGTCTTCCTGTCGAGCTTCGTCCTGTTCCTGGTGATGCTGCGTATCGTCGCCTCGCCGATGGGCACGGTACTGCAGGCGATCCGCGAGAACGAGATGCGCGCCGAGGCGATCGGCTACAAGGTCGTCGCTTACCGCACGGCGATCTTCTGCATCGCGGCGGTGATCGCGGCCACCATTGGCGTGGTGCGCGCGGTCTGGCTGAAATACACCGGGCCGGAAGTGGCGCTGTCCTTCCACATCATGATCGACATCCTGCTGATGGTCGTCATCGGCGGCATGGGCACGATCGTCGGCGCCGTCATCGGCGTCGTGGTCATGAGCCTCGCCCAGTTCTACCTCAAGGACGTGATGCAGATAGCCGCTGACGCGACAGCCGGCATCCCGCTGCTGCCCGACCTGCTCAATCCGGACCGCTGGCTACTCTGGCTCGGCGTTCTCTTCATTCTTCTCGTCTACTTCTTCCCCGCCGGCATTGCGGGAACCCTCATGAACAAGGGAAGCCACCGATGATCCCGCGCTCGACCTATGTGCCCGCCGGGCGGCACGAGATGCACGTCACCGAATGGGGCGAGCGGGGCCGGCCGGCGCTGGTGATGTGGCACGGGCTCGCCCGCACCGGGCGCGATTTCGACGAGGCGGCGGCGGCGCTGTCGGACAGCTATTTCGTGATCTGCCCGGACACGCTGGGGCGCGGCCTGTCGAGCTGGTCGGCCCCGGGCGGCGCGGACTATTCCTATGCGAGCTTCGGCGAGACGGCGCTGGCCATCCTCGACTTCTACGGCATCGGCACGCTGCGCTGGATCGGCACCTCGATGGGCGGCCTGCTCGGCGTGACGCTGGCGGCGGATGCGCTGAAGGACCGCATCACCCACCTCGTCATCAACGACATCGGCCCCGACATCCCCGAGGCCGGCACCGGCCGGATCGCCTCCTATGTCGGCAATCCGCCGGTCTACGACACGGTAGCCGAGCTCGAGGCCTGGCTGCGGACGAACTACGCGCCCTTCGGCGACAACAGCAAGGCTTTCTGGCGCCGCATGGCCGACACCTCGGCGCGCCGCACCGACGCCGGCAAGGTGACGGTGCACTACGACCCGCTGATCGTCACCCAGTTCACCCTGCACAAGGGCGACCTCGACGTCTGGGACAAGTACGACGCGGTGACGGCGAAGACGCTGCTGCTGCGCGGCGCGAGCTCCGACGTGCTGTCCGCGGCGACCGCCGAGAAGATGACGATGCGCGGACCGAGGCCCCGCCTCGTCACCATGCCCGACTGCGGCCATGCCCCGACGCTGGCGAGCGCGGCCGAGATCGAGATGCTTCGGGACTTTCTGTCGTAGCGAGGCGAGCCTACGCTCCCGCCAGCAGCTTCTCGATCTCCGGCACCGTGTGGTTGGTGAGCGTCTTGGCCACCTCGCCGACGACGCGATCCGAAACCTCCTTATGCAGCTTCTTGCGCATCTCGCCCAGCACCTGCGGCTGCGCCACAAGGACGATCTTCTTGAACGTGCCCTTGTGCGCCATCTCGTAGAGCCGCGCGGCGATCTCGTCGGCGAATCGTTCCTTTCCAAGCTGGTGCCAGTCTGTATCCGCCACGGCGCTGCGGTGTTGGCCAACGCCGTCGTTGACCCGGCCCGGACGGTCGGTACCCTGCTCGTGCGTCGGCGGGTTCTCGTGATGCATCTCCCGCACAACCCGCAGGTTCGGATGGAGCGCATCGCCTTCGTTGCGCAGGAACAGCGCCTTCTCGCCGTCGGCGACGAGGACCCACAGATCGTGCTCGAGCTTCATGGCTGACATGATCGTCTCCGTTGGTTTCACGCTGGAGGTTTGGCCCATCCGCGCGTGTTCGCCTTGATCGCGGTCAAGCCGCGAGAGGAACGATCTCCTCTCAACCGAACGCCGCGCGAAGCCAGCCGTTCCGACACTGCATCTTGCCGACGCTTCCGTTCGGAATGGTTTTGCGCGCCGTTCCCGGGCAGCGGAAAACCGATTGCGGGTCTTTCCTCGCGGCAGGACGCCATGCCTTCAGAAACGGCCCGCCCGGACCGACAATGCAACCCAAACGTGGAGACGTGCGCGATGGCTGCCGCAACTGCAAGAATGAACGCGTTCCCGGTCTTCATGAAGGTGGAGAAGCGGAGCGTCGTGATCGTCGGGTCCGGCGACGAGGCGCTGGCCAAGGCGCGGCTGATCGGCCAGTCCTCGGCCGCGATCCGCATCGTCGCCGAAGAACCCGAGGCCGAACTCGCCGCCTTCGCCCGGGACGCGGGCCTTGAACTGGTCGAGGAGGCCTATCGCTCGGCGCTGATCGAAGGCGCCTGCCTCGTCTTCGCCGCCACCGGCGAGGAAGCGCTGGACGGCCGAGTCGTCGCAGACGCCAACGCCCGCGGCATCCCCGTCAACGCCGTCGACCGTCCGCATCTGTGCGATTTCTATACGCCGGCGCTGGTCAACCGCGCGCCGGTGGTGGTGGCAATCGGCACCGAGGGCGCCGGCCCGGTGCTCGCCCAGATGATCCGCGCCCGCGTCGACCGCATGCTGTCCCCCGCACTCGGGCCCATCGCCAGTCTCGCCGCGAGCCTGCGCGACACGGTCGAGAGACTGGTGCCGAAGGGCAATGCGCGGCGCGCCTTCTGGAGCGATTTCTTCGAGGGCGCACCGGCGCGCGCCATGGAGATCGGCCACATCGAGGAGGCGCGCGAGGCCGCGGCCGAGCTGATGCGGCGCCGCGCCGCCGCGCGTGGTCATGTTTCGCTCGTCGGCGCCGGGCCGGGTGCCGAGGACCTGATCACCATCCGTGCCCAGCGGCTCCTGATGCAGGCCGACGTGATCCTGTTCGACGCGCTGGTGCCCGAGGCGGTGGTCGCCATGGGCCGCCGCGACGCCGAGCGCGTCTCGGTCGGCAAGCGCAAGGGCTGCCATTCGAAGAAGCAGGAAGAGATCAACGACTTGATTGTCGAGCTCGCCCGCGCGGGCAAGCGGGTGGTGCGGCTGAAGTCGGGCGACCCGCTGGTCTATGGCCGCGCCGGCGAGGAGATCGCCGCGCTGCGCGAGGCGGGCGTCTCCTACGAGATCGTGCCCGGCGTGACGGCTGCCTTTGCGGCGGCGGCCGACCTCGAGCTGCCGCTGACGCTGCGCGGCGTCGCCTCGTCGATGGTCTTCACCACCGGCCACGACATGAAGGGTGCGGCCCTTCCCGACTGGGCAAGGCTTGCCATCTCCGGGGCCACCGTTGCCGTCTACATGGGCCGCACCATCGCCGCCCAGGTGGCCGGTCGGCTGATCGATGCCGGGCTGTCGCCCGACACCGGGGTCGCGGTCGTCGAGAACGCGAGCCTCGGCCAGCGCCGGCTGTTCCATGGCACGCTGGCCGACCTGCCATCGCTCGAGAACCGCAGCGAACTCGACGGACCGGTGATGACCATCATCGGCGACGCCGTCGCCGGCGCCAATTTCGACCTGTCGACCCCGCTCGCCGCCCACCGGCGCGTCGCGATCGCGGCCTGAGGAAGGACCTTCGATGAAAGTGCTCACCGCAAACCGGCTGATCGACGGCGAGGTGGTCTGGTACGGGACCTGCGAGGCCTGGATCGAGACGATCGACGGCGCCCGTGTCGCCCGCGACAAGGCCGGCGACGAGACGCTGCAGGCGATCGGCAAGGCGGCGCTCGCCGCCAACCTCGTGGTCGACGTCGACCTCATCGACGTCGAGCTGCAGGGCCACCGCATCGTGCCGACGCGCCTGCGCGAGCGCATCCGGGCCGCAGGGCCGACCAACCATCGCCACCACGGCAAGCAGGCGCGACCCGATTTCGTGCCGGTTGGCTGAGCCGGCCGGAAGCAGACATCACCCCTACGAGCAGGGAAGACGAGAATGTACCGCTACGACGAATTCGACCACACCTTCGTGCAGGCCCGCGTGGCCGAACTGCGCGACCAGGTCGAGCGCCGGCTGGCCGGCGAGATCACCGAGGACCAGTTCAAGCCGCTCCGGCTGATGAACGGCGTCTATCTCCAGCTGCACGCCTACATGCTGCGCGTGGCGATCCCCTACGGCACGCTGAGCGGCCGCCAGATGCGCATGCTGGCCCATATCGCGCGAACCTACGACAAGGGCTATGGTCATTTCACCACGCGTCAGAACATCCAGTACAACTGGCCGGCGCTGGCCGACATCCCCGCGATCCTCGACGACCTGGCGAGCGTCGAGATGCACGCCATCCAGACCTCCGGCAACTGCATCCGCAACGTGACGGCCGATCACTTCGCGGGCGCCGCCGCCGACGAGGTCGCCGATCCGCGGCCCTATGCCGAGATCCTGAGGCAGTGGTCCACGGTGCATCCCGAGTTTTCCTACCTGCCGCGCAAGTTCAAGATCGCGGTAACCGGCTCGACGCGCGACCGCGCGGCGATCCAGGTGCACGACATCGGCCTGCACCTGAAGAAGGATGCGTCGGGCGCGCTGGGCTTTGCCGTCTATGTCGGCGGCGGCCAGGGCCGCACGCCGATGATCGCCAAGAAGATCCGCAACTTCCTGCCGGAGGCCGATTTGCTCGCCTATTGCACGGCGATCTTGCGCGTCTACAATCTCAACGGCCGCCGTGACAACAAGTACAAGGCCCGCATCAAGATCCTCGTCCACGAGACCGGGACCGACGAGCTGACGCGTCAGGTCGAGGCCGAGTTCGTTCATCTGAAGGACGGCGAACTGACGCTGCCCGAAGCCGACATCCGCGCCATTGAGGCCTATTTTGCGACGCCCGCGCTGGTGGGGAGGCCCGAGGGCGACGAAATCGTGCGGCTGGCGCGGCTGGACAGCAGAAGCTTCGCCGAATGGGTCGACCAGAACGTCACCACGCACCGCCATCCCGACCATGCCGCCGTGACGATTTCGCTGAAGGGCATCGGCGAGGTGCCGGGTGACGCGACCGACGTGCAGATGGATGCAATCGCCGATCTCGCCGAGCGCTACGGCTTCGACGAGATCCGGGTCAGCCACGAGCAGAACCTGATCCTGCCGCATGTCGCGCGCGCCGACCTGAAGGCGGTCTATGACAAGCTGGTCGAGATCGGGCTCGCCACGGCGAACTCGAACCTGATCACCGACATCATCGCCTGCCCGGGCCTCGACTATTGCGCTCTCGCCAATGCCCGCTCGATCCCGGTCGCGCAGGACATTGCGCGCCGCTTCGCCTCGCTGGAGCGTCAGCGCGAGATCGGCGAGCTGAAGCTCAAGATTTCCGGTTGCATCAACGCCTGCGGCCACCATCACGTCGGCCACATCGGCATCCTCGGCGTCGAGAAGAAGGGTGCGGAACTATACCAGATCACGCTCGGCGGCTCCGGCGACGAGAACACCTCGATCGGCGAGATCGTCGGGCGCGGTTTCCCGCCCGAGGAACTGACCGACGCCATCGAGACAATCGTCGACACCTATCTGGCCCTGCGCCTCGACGCCTCCGAGCGCTTCATCGACGCGTACCGCAGGCTGGGCGCGGCACCCTTCAAGGAGGCGCTCTATGCTGGCGAAGCGAAGGCCGCCTGAGACGGCGACCGATGCGGAGGCGGAAGCCGCCGCGCTGGAGGAGCGTTTCGGCCACCTCGATGCGCGCGACCTGATCGCGCTGGCGATCGGGCGGTTCCGTCCGGGTTCGCTCGCCGCCGTCTCGTCCTTCGGCGCGGATTCGGCCGTGCTGCTGCACATGCTCGCGCGCATTGATCCGACGCTGCCGGTGCTTTTCCTGGAAACGGGCAAGCATTTCGGCGAGACGCTGCAATATCGCGACGCACTGGCCGCCGATTTCGGCCTGCGGGACCTGCGCGTCGTCGCGCCGCGGCCCGAGCTTCTGGCGGTCCGCGATCCCGACGGCACGCTGCACCAGCGCGACACCGACGCCTGCTGCGACGTGCGCAAGGTCGAACCGATGGCGCGCGCCGTGGCGCCTTTCGATGCCTGGTTCACCGGCCGCAAGCGTCATCAGGCGGCGACGCGCGCCGGCCTTCCGGTTTTCGAGGCGGTGGGCGAACGCATCCGCATCAACCCGATGGCGAAGTGGACGACGGCCGATCTCGCCGCCTACATGCGCGAGCACCAGCTGCGCGAGAACCCGCTCGTGGCCTATGGCTATCTCTCGATCGGCTGCTTTCCCTGCACCCAGCCGGTCGAGGCGGGCGAGGATCCACGCGCCGGGCGATGGGCGGGCCAGGCCAAGACCGAGTGCGGCATCCATCTCTCCGGCCTCGACGTTTCGCTGACGGCCTCCTCGCTCTGAGACCATGGGACAGACGATCATGACCGAACGGACCACCCCCGCGCCCCGGCTCTGGACCCGGGACGGCTTTCGCGAGGACGGCTGGACCCACGCCGACGGCGCCGACGCGCTGGAAAGCAATGCCGCCGTCATTTTCCCGCTCGTCGTCTACAAGGCGCTCGACGCGGAGACGAAGGCGGCCAACCGCGACCGCATCGGCGTGCTGCTGGCGCCGGGCGAGCCGCTCGACGCCATCGTCGACGCGCTGCCCGGCCTGCCGCTCGTGGCGCTGTCCTTCCCTGCGTTCAACGACGGCCGCAGCTTCTCGAAGGCCGAACTGCTGCGCCGCCGCTACGGCTACGAGGGTGCCGTGCGGGCCTGCGGCCAGGTGCTGGTCGACCAGATCCCGCACATGCTGCGCACCGGCTTCGACGAACTCGAGGTCTCGCACCCGCTCGCGCTGAAGCGGCTGGAGGAAGGCAGCGTCGGCGGGCTGCCGCTCCACTACCAGCCGACGACGCGGGCCGAGGAGGTCGAGGGCAAGTATTCCTGGCGGCGCAAGCCGGCGGCGTGATTGCCCGGAGGCCCGAGACGGGCGGCGCGACGGCGCATCACGCTGCGGGCCATGCCCCAGCTGCCGGCCGCTTCGCCAGCATCGCGATCGCGGCGAACACCGCCACGCCGAACAACCCGACGAGCGACAGCGCCGACAGCGCCGCGGTGGTCGTCGTTCCGGCCAGCATCAGCGAGAAGACGAAGGGCGCGAAGGCCGACGTGAACTGGCGCGCCGCGCTCGTCCAGCCGACGCGCGCGCCATAGCCCTCGCGGCCGAACACCTCGAGCGGCAGCGTGCCGCCGACGATCGAAAAAAGGCCCGAGCCGAGCCCGAACAGGATGACGAAGGCGGCGATGCCCGCGACCTGCGGCGCCGTGCCGACGAGCAGGATCAGCCCCGCCGTCAGGAAGCCGGCCGCGACGATGGCCAGCACGGTCTGCCGCAGCCGTCCCCCGAAAATCATGTTGATCAGCCGGCTTGCCACCTGCGAAGGGCCGAATAAGGTCGAGACCAGCACGCCTGCGGTGCCAAGGCCCAGTCCGGTGAGCAGCGGCACCATGTGGATGAGCACCGACGAGAGCACGAAGCCGGTGATGGCAAAGCCTGCGAGCATTAGCAGGAAGACGAGCCTCACCCGCGCCGGATCGACCACGGAACTTTCGGCCTCGACCGCGCTCGCCGTCGCGCCGACGGAGGCCAGCCGCGCGCTGCGCCGTCGGGCGAGCCGGGCGAGCCAGGCATGGATCGGCAGGCAGAGCAGCAGGTTGACGGCGGCGAAGAGGAGATAGACCTCGCGCCAGTCCAGGTATGCATGCAGGAAGGTCGTCAGCGGCCAGAACAGCGTCGAGGCGAAGCCCGCGATCAGGGTCAGGTGCGTGATCGACCGCGCTGCGCCGACCGAGCCGATCTGGACGATCGCCACGAAGGCCGTCGCGTAGAGCACGAAGCAGGCGGCAAGTTCCATCGCTACCAGAGCCGCCACGAAACTCCAGCGCTCCGGCGCCAGCGCGCAGGCGACGAGGGCCGCGACCGCCGCGGCCGAACCCGCCGTCATCACCACGCCCGCCCCTTGTCGGTCGGCCAGCCGCCCGGCGGTCGGCGCGAGCAGGCTGCCGAGGAAGAGCGCCGCCGACAGCGCCGCGAAGACCCAGTATTCCGGCACGCCGAACTCCGAAGCCATGTCCGGGGCCAGGATCGGGAAGGAATAGTAGAGCGTCCCGTAGCCAAGGACCTGTGTCGTGCCCAGCCCCCATATCACGGCGGCGGGGACCTTGGCGTCGTCGAAAGGCATGGGCGGCGGGTCCGGCGTGGTGAGGGGAAGGGTCAGCTATCCTGGCGTGTCGGCGGGGCCGACTCGCCCGGCGGCAGCGAGCCATCGACGCAGCATTCGTCCGACAGGAAACCGAGCAGTGCTTCCATCGCCGGATAGAAGGTCCGGCAGATCAGCGTCGTGCCGTGCCGCTCCTGGCTGACGAGCCCCGTGTCGATCAGGCGCTTGCAATGGTGCGACAGCGTCGAGGCGGGAATGCCGAGCGTTTCCTGGATGTGCCCTACGGGCATTCCCTCCGCGCCCGCCTGCACCAGGATGCGGTAGATCGAAAGTCGCGTCGGGTTGCCGAGCGCCTCAAGCTGGCGCGCCGCCTGTTCAAGCATCATGGCGCCAGCCTTTAGGCGCGTCCCGGCGAACTGTCAAAGAAATTTCGAAGAAAGTCGAAATATGACGATACGACCGGCCTGCCGCCGGGCGGGAAGCTCAATCACGGCCAGAGCCAGGCGAGGTAGCCGATATATCCCAACAGCAGCACAGCGCCTTCCCCGCGGCTGATCCGCCGACCGGTCCAGGCGAAGAAGATGACGAGGACGGAGATGGCGATCATCACGAGGTTGTCGAAGGTGACGATCTCGCGTGGAACGTCGGTCGGCGCCATCAGGGCCGTCGCGCCGCCAATGCCGAGGATGTTGTAGATGTTGGAGCCGACGATATTGCCGAAGGCGACGTCGGTCTGCTTCCTCAAGGCCGCCATGACCGACGTGACCAACTCCGGCATCGATGTTCCGACCGCCACGATGGTGAGCCCGATAAGGGTTTCGGAAACGCCGTAGGATCGCGCGAGCAAGACCGCGCCGTCGACGAGGAATTTCCCGCCGAGCACGACGATGGCCAGCCCACCTACGGCGGTCAGAAGCGGCACGAGCAGCGAACCCTTGGACACAGCGCCAGGCACCAGCGCCGGATCGGCTCCCTGGGCGGCGAGGCTCTTGTCATAGACCGCGCCGTGGTCGCTCGATGACTGGCTCTCCTGCCGGAACGCGAGATAGATGTAGGCGGCCAGGGCGGCCAGGAAAACGGCGCCGACCAGACGGCCCGCCGGCATTGTCGCGGCCATGGCAGCAAAGACGAGGGCGACGCCGATCATGACGAGCCCGTCCCGCTTCAGCGTGCTCGATTCGACGGTGATCGGCAGGATGATCGTCGCGACGCCGAGGATCAGCAGGAGGTTGGCGATGTTGGAGCCGACGATGTTGCCATAGGCGATGCCGGGCGCCCCGGCGAGCGCCGCCTGCACGGACGTGACGAGTTCCGGCGTCGACGTACCGAAGCCGACCAGGGTGAGGCCGATGACCAGTGGCGAGACGCCGAGCCTGCTCGCCACGTTGACCGATCCGCGAACCAGAAGTTCGCCTCCGAGGACGAGCAGGATCAAGCCGCCGACGAGCAGAAGAAGGGTTGTCACGCGATCAACTCCGATGGTCCGAAGAGCAGGAAGGGAGGAGGGGAGGGGCGAACGCCGCCAACTCATATAGGCAGACCCGACCGGATTGCGAGCACAAGTCGGAGCTGAATCGACCCGGAAGCGGTGCTCCCGCCGCGTGGCCTCGTGCGGCGGGAGCACTGTGTCGTCAATTGTTCTCGGGATCCGTCTCCGCATCGTAGGCGAGGCGCACGATGATGACAAAGCCCCAGAGCGCGATGGCCCCGAAAAGGCCGTAGAGCCCGAGAGCGATGGTCTGGGACAGGTGCAGGAGGACCACCAGCGAGTAGACGAAAACGACGCCCACCGTGACGAACTGGCTGGAGATCAGTGTCGTGACGGTCGCGACCCCGAAGAGACTGCCGAGGGTCAGGACGCGCCGTGGCGCGGCGGGATAGGAAAGATCTGTCTGTGACATGGTTTTGGTTCCAAGGCGGATTGAATGACGCGCGACGAATGCTCGGCGCGCCGGAATGATGGGAGCGGGCGGGTTCGGCGGACCGCCGAACGCAATGCCGTTCGCCTCGAAGGCGATCAGCCTGACGCCGTGGGTGGGGGCTGCGGTCAGCCCCTCGCGTCGCCCCCGCGCTATGCAGGCCAACGTCCCACGAGGACGAAACCAATGGCAGTCTGCAAAGGCGGGGCGTGACATGCGGACACCGCGGGGGCGTGCCGCTCTCGCCCAGGGGCGGGGGGTGCCAACACACGGCGCTGACGCTCCGGCGGCGATCAGGCCTTGGGGAATGCGGTCGGTGGCGCGCGTTGACCGGGAACGAACAACCCGATCCGGACATGCGTCTTCGCCGTCGCGCTGAGCTGAATGCGGGACGTGCCGGATGGGATGACGCGTAGAGCGGCGGGAAGCAGCGCATCGTCGGCCGAGGTGCCACCGACAAGGGGTTGCTTGTCCCCTCCGCGGAAGCGGATGTCGACTTGCGGGGCTTCCGAAACGAGAGCCGGATCAGCGCGCTCCCCCGGGGAAAGCACTGCCTGGCCAAGGTCGTAGCCGGACCGTGCCGTGCGGCCTGCGTCCGAAATATGCGCGAGCACGATCAGGACCGCCAGAAGTCCGACAAGCCAGCGCGCCGTGATCCGCCCCAGAATGCTCAAGCTAACCTCTCGTCGGCGCCGGCCGACATGGACTTCAGTATCAGTCTCGCAAGCGCGGCGCCAGATGCCGTGTGCAACGCGGTCAGCGCGCGCGTGACCGCGCGGTGTCGTGGCGGATGGAAATCGACTTGTGCAGATGCACCATCATGGCGGCGGCAAACAGCGGGGTGAGCAGATTGACGAAAGGGATCGCCAGGAATCCGGCAATCACCAGGCCGGCGAGGAACACGGTGCCGGAATGACGGCGCCGCAATGCCTTGGCCTCGGCCTCTGGCCGGAAGCGCATGGCGGCGAATTCGAAGAACTCGCGGCCGAGCAGGTAGCCGTTGACCACGAAGAAGGCGACGAGGTTGACGCCCGGTATCAGCAGCAGCAGCAATGCCAGCAGATTGCCGACGACCACGATGGTGAAGAACTTGAGCGACAGCCACAACGCCTGCAACGGCGGCAGGGCGCGGCCCGGCTGATCGGCCGGATAGTCCGTCTTCTCGACGAGGTCGGCGACGTCGTCGAGAAACAGGCCGGCGATCAGCGCCGAAACAGGCGCGATGAGCAGCGCCAGCCCCAGCGCCAGCACAAGGCCGGCCAGGATCGCCGCGATCAGCCCGAACCAGCTCGCCCAGTCCGGCATCGCCGGAACGAAGCCTTCGAGGAACGGCAGCGCCAGCCACTCGAAGCCTTGCGTCAGCGCAAACCACAGCGCCACCAGCGCCAGCAGCGTCAACCCGAGCGTCTTCAAGAAGACGGCGCGGAAGGCGGGGGAAAGGATCTGGCCGGCGGCCCGGCCGGCTGCGTCGAGGATCATCGAGGGCGTTTCCTGTGCGGGGCGCAGATAGGGACGCGCGGATCGCGAAGCAAGCGCTGATGGTGCGCTGCACCCGGCGACGGCGCGGCCCGGAGCGGGGAGGGCTTGTCCGGGGCCCGGGGCCGTTGCAATGTCGGGCGGATCGGCTAAACCGGAAACGACGTTCCCGCCCGAAAAACGCAAGGCTTTCCTCCCCGTGCCAACCGATCCGACCTACGATGTCTTGTGCATCGGCAATGCCATCGTTGACATCATCGCGCGCTGCGACGAGGCCTTCCTCGTCGACAACGGCATCATCAAGGGCGCGATGAACCTGATCGACGCCGAGCGCGCCGAGCTGCTCTATGCCCGCATGGGGCCGGCGGTGGAGGCCTCGGGCGGCAGCGCCGGCAACACGGCGGCGGGCGTGGCGAGCTTCGGCGGGCGCGCCGCCTATTTCGGCAAGGTGTCGGACGACCAACTCGGCGTTCTCTTCGCCCACGACATCCGCGCGCAAGGCGTGGCCTTCGACACCAGGCCGCTGACGGGTTTCCCGCCGACCGCGCGCTCGATGATCTTCGTCACCCCCGACGGCGAGCGCTCGATGAACACCTATCTCGGCGCCTGCGTGGAACTCGGGCCCAACGACGTGGAGGCCGAAAAGGCGCAGGGCGCGAAGGTGACCTATTTCGAGGGCTATCTCTGGGACCCGCCGCTGGCCAAGGAGGCGATCCGGCGCACGGCGGCACTCGCGCACGCCGCCGGCCACGAGGTGTCGATGACGCTGTCCGACCCCTTCTGCGTCGACCGCTACCGCGACGAGTTCCTCGAGCTTATGCGCTCGGGAACGGTCGACATCGTCTTCGCCAACGAAAGCGAGATGAAGTCGCTCTACCAGACCTCGTCCTTCGAGGCGGGGCTGGAGGCGATCCGCAAGGACTGCCGGCTCGCCGCCGTCACCCGCTCGGAACTGGGCTCCGTGGTGGTGCGCGGCGACGAGACCGTCCAGGTCGACGCCATCGAGATCGCCGAACTGGTCGACACGACCGGCGCCGGCGACCTCTACGCCGCCGGCTTCCTGCACGGCTACACCACGGGGCGGAGCCTCGCCGACTGCGGCAGGCTCGGTTCGCTGGCGGCAGGCATCGTCATCCAGCAGGTGGGGCCACGGCCGATGAAGAGCTTGCGGGAGGCGGCGGAGCAGGTGGGGCTGGGGTAGGGGGCGTTTTGTCAGCAGATGTCGGCGCCGTCATCAGAAGGTCGCCTCTCAAGCGCGCCAGCTGTGACACTCCGACGGTTCAAGCGTCTCTCTCCGATAGCCGCCTCCCCTCTCACATCACATCTTCCGGCTTCCGTCCCGGGCGGCTCTTGTAGGGTGGAAACGTCCAGCCGAACCACAGCGCTCCCCCGCGGACGGCGAAGGCGGCAAGTGCTCCGAGGACGGCGGCGAGCGGCATGGTCAGTCCGAGGATGGCGAGCACGGTGAAGGTGCCGGCGCCAGCGAGTGCTGCGGTGACGTAGATTTCGGGGCGCAGCAGCACCGAGGGTTCCTGCGCGGCGATGTCGCGCACGATGCCGCCGAAGGTCGCGGTCATCACGCCCATCACGATGGCGACGGTGGCCGAGCCGGTTACGATCAGGCCCTTGTAGGCGCCGAACACGCAATAGGCG
The DNA here is from genome assembly GCA_051860465.1 of Mesorhizobium sp. Lineage (GTDB taxonomy): Bacteria > Pseudomonadota > Alphaproteobacteria > Rhizobiales > Rhizobiaceae > Aquibium. The sequence goes on along the minus strand of JBHYDY010000039.1, from coordinate 23,493 downwards.
GCAAGGCCGATCGCATCGAGCCAGAGCAGCAGCTTGTAGCGCGACTCGATCAGGTGGGCGGTGAAGTAGACGATGACGGCGACGGCCGCGCAGACCAGGATGTAGTCCTGGTTGACGGTCCAGAACACCGGCACGCCGAGGATCAGGTCGCGCAGCGTGCCGCCGCCTGTTCCCGTCACGCAGGCCATGAAGATGAAGCCGATGATGTCGAGCTGCTTGCGCGAGGCGGCCAGCGCGCCGGTCGCGGCGAACACCGCCACGCCGGCATAGTCGAATGCGAGGATCGGGATCATGGCGCCTCCTGCGACAGGCTTAGCGCGGATGTGGGGGCTTGCGCCAGACGGCGGGAATGGCATCGACCAGGTGCCGGCCTGGCCGGAGTCCTCTGATCCCCTCGACCTTGTCGACGCAGAGCGAGACACCCCCTCTGGGCTGCCGCCCATCTCCCCCTCAAGGGGGGAGATCATTCGCTCACACGCCGTCGCCAATCATCGACGTCGCAGGATGAGCGGCGAGCGCGGAACCGCCGATCTCCCCCCATGAGGGGGAGATGCCCGGCAGGGCAGGGGGAGTGTGATGGAGCGCGGCGCTGGGGACGTAGCCGTCCGTTCAGCCCTTCGAGTCGCCCTCGGCCGGCACGGCCTTCGGGCCGCCCTTCGACACGCCGACCATGGCCGGTCGCAGCATGCGTTCGCCGATGACGTAGCCGGTCTGAACCACCTGGACCACGGTGTTGGCGGGAAGGTCGGGGTTCGGCACCTCGAACATGGCCTGGTGGAAGTTCGGGTCGAAGCGCTCGCCCTCGGGCTCGATCTTGTTGACCCCATGGCGTTCCAGCGTCGAAAGCATGCCGCGCTCGGTCATCTCGACGCCCTCGAGCAGCGCGGCGAAGCCCGCTTCGCCCTTCTCCTTCGCCTCGGCGGGCACCGCGGCCAACGCGCGCTGGAGATTGTCGGAGACCGTGAGCATGTCGCGTGCGAAATTGGCGATCGCGTAATTGCGCGCGTCATGCATGTCGCGCGCGGTGCGCCGGCGCAGGTTCTCCATCTCGGCGGCAAGCCGCAGCGCCTTGTCCTTCAGCTCCTCGTTTTCCTTCGCCAGCCGCATGAAGGCCTCGAAATCGGCCTGCGGCGCCTCGGCCGGCTGCCCTTCTGCCGACGGCTCGGCGGCCGGCTTCTCGGCCGCGGCATGCTCGGCATAGCCGCTCCGGGCGGTCTCCGTGTCAGGCGCGTGTTCGTGGTTCGGATGGTCGCTCATCGCTTGATCCCGTAGGCTCGAATTCTGGTCGGTGGGTTGCGCCCGATATCGAGGCTCGGGGGGCAAAAATCAAGGGGCGCACCGCTTCAACCGAGCATCCGCGAGATCATCTGCGCGGTATAGTCGACCATCGGCACGATGCGGGCATAGTTCAGCCGCGTCGGCCCTATGACGCCCAGCGCGCCGATGACGCGCGCATCCTTGTCGCGATAGGGCGCCACCACCAGCGAGGAGCCGGAGAGCGAGAAGAGCTTGTTTTCCGAGCCGATAAAGATACGCACCCCCGACCCCTGCTCGGCCAGTTCGAGCAACTGGATCAGCCCCTCCTTGGTCTCGAGGTCCTCGAACAGGTGCTTGAGCAGCTCGATGTCGGCCTGCGCGGTGACGTTCTCGAGCAAGTTTGCCCGACCGCGCACGATGAGACGCGAGGGCGTCCCGCTCTCCGAGCCTCCCCAGACCGCGAGGCCCTTTTCGACGAGGATCTGCGACAGCGAGTCGAGCGCCAGCCGCGTCTCCTCGCGCAGCCGCGCGATCTCGGCGCGTGCCTCGGCCAGCGTCCGGCCGCGGATATGGGCGTTGAGGTAGTTGGATGCCTCGTGCAGCTGCGAGACCGTGACGCCGGGCGGCAGGTCGATGACGCGGTTCTCGACGTCGCCGGAATGGGAGACCAGTACGGCCAGCGCCTTGTCCGGTTCGAGCTGGATGAACTCAATGTGCTTGAGCGCGGTCTCGGTCTTCCCGGCGAGCACGACGCCGGCTCCGCGCGACATGCCCGACAGCATGGTGCTCGCCTCGGTGAGCATGTGCTCCAGCGAGGCGCCGCGTCCAGACGCCTTGACCTGCGCGTCGATCGTGCGGCGCTCTTCCTCCGACAGGTCGCCGATCTCCATGAAGGCGTCGACGAAGAAGCGCAGCCCCTTCTGCGTGGGCAGACGGCCGGCTGACACATGCGGCGAATAGATGAGGCCGAGATGCTCGAGATCGCTCATCACGTTGCGCACGGTGGCCGGCGACAGCGAGGATGGCAGCAGGCGCGCGAGGTTGCGCGAGCCGACGGGCTCGCCGTCGCGCATGTACGAATCGGCGATCAGCCTGAAAATCTCGCGCGATCGCGTGTCGAGGGACTGAAGGGTCGGGTCGGTGATCGGCTTCGTCATGGCATCGAGCCTCCGGAAAAGACCATATAATCCGCCTGCGCGCGAACACAACGTCCCAGAGGGGTCGTTTCCCTTTGCGTCGCTGCCGTCATGAGGTTAAAAGCCGCGCTTTATCGACAGCGAGGAACCCTCCGATGCGTCCTTCCAAGCGCCAGCCTGACGAGATGCGCGCCGTCAGCTTCGAACGCGGCGTGTCCAAGCATGCCGAGGGGTCCTGCCTCGTCAAGTTCGGCGACACGCACGTGCTGTGCACGGCCAGCCTGGAAGAGCGCGTGCCGCCATGGCTGCGCAACAGCGGCAAGGGCTGGGTCACCGCCGAATACGGCATGCTGCCGCGCGCCACCGGGGACCGCATGCGCCGCGAGGCCTCGACCGGCAAGCAGGGCGGGCGCACGCTCGAAATCCAGCGACTGATCGGCCGCTCGCTGCGCGCCGTGGTCGATCTCGAAGCGCTGGGAGAAGTTCAGATCACGGTCGACTGCGACGTGATCCAGGCTGACGGCGGCACGCGCACGGCCGCCATCACCGGCGGCTTCATCGCACTCTACGATTGCCTGGCCTGGATGGAAGCGCGCAAGATGCTGACGGTGAGCAAGGTGCTCAAGGATCACGTGGCGGCGATCTCCTGCGGCATTCACGGCGGCACCTGCGTGATCGACCTCGACTACGTCGAGGATTCGTCGGCCGGCGCGGATGCCAATTTCGTCATGACCGGCAAGGGCGGCATCGTCGAGATCCAGGGCACGGCCGAGGGCGACGCTTTTTCCGAGGCGCAGTTCGCCGAACTCATGACGCTTGCCAAGAAGGGCATCGCGCGACTGGTCGACTTGCAGAAGATGGCGGTGGGCTAAGGGCTGACGCACGGCGAAGGCCGTGAAGGGAGAAGGTGCCGGGACATGACGCCGACGGCGATCCTCGAATCCGCGCTCTACGTGGCCGATCTCGACGCGGCCGAGGCTTTCTATGGCGACGTGCTGGGGCTGGAGCGGATCACGAAGGTGGACGCCCGCCACGTCTTCTTCCGCTGCGGACAGGGCGTGCTGCTGCTGTTCCAGCCGGACGCCACGGTGGTTCCACCGGCGCCCGACGCCAGGCTGCCCGTACCGCCGCACGGGACACGCGGCCAAGGACATCTGTGTTTTGCGGCAACCGCTGCGGAAATCGATCGCTGGAAGGCCGATCTCCAAGCGCGGGACGTCGCGATCGAAGCCGATTTCGAATGGCCGCAGGGCGGCCGGTCCATCTATTTCCGCGATCCCTCCGGCAATTCGCTGGAATTCGCCGAACCACGCATCTGGGGCATCGAATGAACGCACTCGCCGGCCGCAAGATCGTCGTTGCCAGCCACAACGCTGGCAAGCTGCGCGAGTTCGCCGATCTGATGGCGCCGTTCGGTATCGAGGCGAAATCGGCGAAGGACTACGGCCTGCCCGAGCCGGAGGAGACCGGCACCAGTTTCGAGGAGAACGCCTACATCAAGGCGCTCGCGGCGGCGACCGCAACCGGCTTGCCGGCGCTGTCGGATGACTCCGGGCTCTGCGTCGACGCCCTGGACGGTGCGCCGGGTGTCTACACCGCCGACTGGGCGCAGAAACCCGACGGCACGCGCGACTTCGTGATGGCGATGGAACGAACCGAGAAGCTGTTGGCCGAAAAGGGCGCGCTGGATCCCGCCCGGCGTACCGGCCGTTTCGTCGCAGTCATCTGCCTGTGCATGCCCGACGGGACCGCCGAGTATTTTCGCGGCGAAGCAGCGGGGACGCTCGTCTGGCCGCCGCGCGGCAATGATGGTTTCGGCTATGACCCGGTCTTCCAGCCCGACGGCTTCGACAACACCTTCGGCGAGATGACGGCTGAAGAAAAACACGGCTGGAAGCCGGGACAGGACACCGCATTGTCCCACCGGGCCCGCGCCTTCCAGAAATTCGCCCGGGCGAAGCTGGGGTCGGCATGACGGTCCTGGGCTTCCGCGCCACACCCGACGACGGCCGATTGCTCCAGGACGACCGGTCGCCGGGCTTCGGCGTCTACGTGCACTGGCCCTTCTGTGCCGCGAAGTGCCCCTATTGCGACTTCAACTCGCACGTTCGCCACCAGCCCCCGGACCAGGCGCGCTTCGCCCGCGCCTTCGAGGCCGAGCTCGCGTCGATGCGGGCGCAGTCGGGCGCGCGAACGGTCACCAGCGTCTTTCTGGGCGGCGGTACGCCGTCGCTGATGGAGCCAAGGACGGTCGGCGCCATCCTCGACGCGATCGCCGCAAACTGGACGGTGCCGGCCGGCATCGAGGTGACGCTGGAGGCCAATCCGTCATCGGTGGAGGCGGAGCGGTTCCGCGGATACCGCGCTGCCGGCGTCAACAGGGTCTCGCTTGGCGTGCAGGCGCTGAACGACCGCGACCTGAAGTTCCTCGGCCGGCTGCACAATGTCGAGGAGGCGCTTAAGGCGATCGAACTCGCCCGCGCCACATTCCCGCGCCTCTCCTTCGACCTCATCTATGCTCGCCCCGGCCAGACGCTCGAGGACTGGGAGGCCGAATTGCGCCAGGCGATCGACCATGCGGCCGATCATCTGTCACTCTACCAGCTGACCATCGAGGAGGGCACGCCGTTCTTCGCGCTCCATGCCGCGAAGAAGTTCCAGATACCGGATGCCGACACGGCGGCCGATCTCTACCAGCTGACGCAGGAAGTGACCGCCGCGCACGGGCTTCCGGCCTACGAGATCTCCAACCATGCCCGCCCGGGCGCCGAAAGCCGGCACAACCTGACCTATTGGCGCTACGGCGAGTATGTCGGCGTCGGCCCTGGCGCGCATGGCCGCTTCATCGCCGAGGGAACGCGCACGGTGACCATGGCCGAGCGTCACCCCGAGCGCTGGCTGGCGCTGGTCGAACAACAGGGCCACGGTGTCGCCGACGGCGAAGAACTGACGCGCGACGAGGAGGCCGACGAGTTCCTCCTGATGGGGTTGAGGCTCGTCGAAGGCCTCGACCTCGTGCGCTATGCCGAACTCGCCGGCCGTCCGCTGCCGCAGGAGCGCATCGAGATCCTGCAGAGCGAGGGCCTCGTCGCCCCCATCGGCAACTCCCGACTGCGCGCGACGCCGGCCGGCATGATCGTGCTCGACGCCGTGGTGGCCGATCTCGCGCGCTGAGGGTGGTTGGACCCCGCTCAGACGCATCCTATGATGAGGCACCATGACAGCGCCAGGCTCTCGCACCTTCCTCGTCCACCAGACCGTCGTGCCCGCTCGCCCGCTGGAGCCGGCGCTCTATCTGGTGGCGACGCCGATCGGCAATCTCGGCGACGTGACGCTGCGGGCGCTGGAGACGCTGGCGGCGGTCGACATTGTCGCCTGCGAGGACACCCGCGTCAGCCGCGTGCTGCTCGACCGCTACGGCATCCGGCAGAAGCTGACGGCCTATCACGAGCACAACGCGCAGGTGGCCGGGCCGCGGCTGCTCGCCGATCTCGCGGCGGGCAAGGCGGTGGCGCTGATTTCCGACGCCGGCACGCCGCTCGTCTCCGACCCCGGCTACCGGCTGGTCGGCGAGGTCATCGCGGCCGGCTTCCGGGTCGTGCCGATCCCCGGCGCCTCGGCGGTGCTCGCGGCGCTGACGGCGAGCGGCCTGCCGTCGGACGCCTTCTTCTTCGCCGGCTTCCTGCCCGTGAAGGACGGCCAGCGCCGCACCCGTCTCGAAGCGCTGAAGGCGGTCCCGGGCACGCTGATCTTCTACGAATCGCCGAACCGGGTGGCCGACAGCCTCGCCGCCATGCGCGACGTTCTGGGCGGCGACCGCGAGGCCGCCGTCTGTCGCGAGCTGACCAAGACCTTCGAGGAGATGCGGCGCGGTAGCCTCGCGGTGCTCGCAGAGCATTATGAGGGCGTGCCGACGCCCAGGGGCGAGATCGTCGTGTGCGTTGCGCCGCCGGGCGAACCGGCCGAGGATGCGCCCGAGGACGTCGACCGGCTGCTCCTGTCGCTTGCCGCCGAGATGCCGACGTCGAAGGCAGCGGGCGAGGCCGCCCGCATGACCGGCCAGTCCAAGCAGGCGCTCTACAAGCGGCTCCTGGCGCTGAAGGAGGAGGGCGGTGGCGGCTGACGGGCGCGACCGGCGCTTCCGGGCCTATCGCAAGGGCCACCGCGGCGAGTGGCTGGCCGCGCTCGCCCTGATGCTCAAGGGATATCGCATCGTCGCACGCCGCCATCGCACGAAGCTCGGCGAAATCGACCTGATCGCGCGCCGCGGCGACCTCGTCGCCATTGTCGAGGTCAAGGCACGCCCGACGCTGCTCCATGCCATGGATTCGGTCGGCCATGAAGCGCAGCGCCGCATCGAGGGCGCCGCCGACCTGTGGCTGTCCAGGCAGCCGGACGCCGCCCGCCTGTCGATTCGCTTCGACATCGTGGCGGTGCTTCCCCGGCGTTGGCCCGTGCATGTCGAGAATGCCTTCCAGGGCCGCAACTGACCCTTGCGCGGCAAGCGACGGCGGAGTCATCCTGCTCCCGATGCGGCCAAATCGATAACCTGCGGAGTATTCAGAATGTGCCATCATTGCGTGATCGACGGCGTGAAGAAAAGCATGCTCTCGCGACGTGACTTCTTCAAGGGAACGGCCCTGGCCGCCGGAGCGGCCGCCATCGGTGCGGCTGCCGCGCCCCAGCCACTGTTCGCCCAGGCGACGATGCCGACCAAGGCCGAGGACCTGACCCACGAACTCCACGACATGTTCCCGACCTTCTTCGGTGAACAGCAGCTCTTCTACGATCAGAAGTTCAACTACGCGGAGCACAAGTTCAACCTGTTCGAGTTGCGCGTGAACGAGCACACCGGCACCCACATCGACGCGCCGCTGCATTTCTCGGAGGATGGCCGTTCGGTTGCCGAGATCCCCGTCGGCGACCTGGTCTGCCCGCTGGTCGTCGTCGACATCCGCGCCAAGGCGGCCGACAACGCCGACGCCCAGGTGACGCCCGACGACATCAAGGCCTGGACGGACGCGAACGGCGACCTGCCGGCCGGCGCCTGCGTGGCCATGCTGTCGGGCTGGGGCCAGCATGTCGCGACCGACATGTTCCGCAATGTCGGCGCGGACGGCAAGACCATGCACTTCCCGGGCTTCCACATCGAGGCGGTGCGGATGATGATGGAATCGGCGTCGGGCGTGAAGGGCATGGCCGTCGACACGCTGTCGCTCGATTTCGGCCAGTCGCCCGATTTCGCGGTCCATTACGCCTGGCTGCCCTCCGGACGCTGGGGCCTGGAATGCGTCGCCAACCTCGAATCCATGCCGGCCGCGGGCGGCACCATCGTCGTCGGCGCGCCAAAGGTGCGTGGTGGCACAGGCGGCCCGTCGCGCGTCTTCGGCATGGCCTGACGCGACTCGTTGTCCACTGGACAGACGCCGCGCCGGGCGTCTTTCATCGGCCAGTCGCCGGCGTGTCCGGCAGGGGAAGAAAAGATGAACTTCGACTATCTGATCGCCGGCGGCGGGTCGGCCGGCGCGACACTCGCCGCGCGTCTCTCGGAAGATCCTTCGGTCAGCGTCTGCCTGGTCGAGGCCGGCGGCGACGGGCGCGACCTGCTGGTCCGCGTCCCCGTGGGCGTGGCGGCGATGCTGCCGGGACGGCCTTCGAAGATCAACAACTGGTGCTTCGAGACCGTTCCGCAGCCGGGGCTTGGCGGTCGCAAGGGCTACCAGCCGCGAGGCAAGGCGCTCGGCGGGTCGAGCGCCATCAATGCGATGCTCTACGTGCGCGGTCACCCGTCCGACTATGACGATTGGGCGGCCCTCGGTTGCGAGGGCTGGAGCTGGAGCGAAGTCCTGCCCTGGTTCCGCAAGGCGGAGGGCAATGGTCGCGGCGCTGACGATCGGCACGGCGCGGACGGGCCGCTGAAGGTGCGCGACCAGCCAAGCCCGCGTGCGGTCAGCCAGGCCTTCATCGACGCCTGCGGCAGGCTCCAGATCCGCCGCAACGACGATTTCAACGGCGCCGAACAGGAAGGGGCGGGCCTCTACCAGGTCACGCAGTTCTTCGAGGGGCCGCACAGGGGCGAGCGCTGTTCGGCAGCCGCGGCCTATCTCCATCCGGTGATGGCCCGGCCGAACCTGACGGTGGTGACCGGCGCCCATGTCACCCGAATCACCCTCGAGGGCAAGCGCGCCACCGGCCTCTGCTACCGGGTCGGCAAGGAAGAGCGCGTCGCGAAGGCGGCGCGCGAGGTGATCGTTTCGGCCGGCGCCTTCGGCTCGCCGCAACTGCTTCTGCTGTCCGGCATCGGTCCGGTCGACGAGCTGAAGAGCCACGGACTGCCGCTCGTCCACGAACTGCCCGGCGTCGGCCGCAACCTCCAGGATCATCTCGACTTCACGGTCTCGTGGAAATCGCGCCGGACCGATCTCTTCGGCATCGGGCTGCGCGGCGGCCTCGCGCTCGCCGGGCAGGTCGGCGCCTGGCGCCGCGACGGCTCGGGCCATCTCGCCTCGCCCATCGCCGAGGCGGGCGCCTTCGTCAAGTCGAACCCGGCGATCGCGCGGCCGGATCTGCAACTGCATTTCTGCGCCGGCATCGTCGACGACCACACCCGCAGGATCCGCCTCGGCTTCGGCTTCTCCAGCCATGTCTGCGTGCTGCGTCCCTTCTCGCGCGGAACGGTCGGGCTCGCCGATGCGGACCCGTTGTCGGCGCCCCGGATCGATCCCGCCTTCCTCTCCGACCAGCGCGACGCCGACCTGTTGCTCAAGGGTACGAAGCTGATGCGCGACATCATCGCCGCCGAACCCCTGGCGCCGTATCGCCACAAGGAACTCTACATCGACGGCCCGGTCTCGGACGACGCACTGATGCAGCACATCCGCGCCCGCGCCGACACGATCTACCATCCGGTCGGCACCTGCCGGATGGGCATCGACGACGAGGCCGTCACCGATACCCGATTGCGGGTGCGCGGCATCGAGGGCCTGCGCGTGGTGGACGCCTCGGTCATGCCGACGCTGATCGGCGGCAACACCAACGCGCCGACGATCATGATCGCCGAGCGGGCGGCGGCGCTGATAAGGGAGGCGGCGTGAGCGGGGCTGCAACGCCCGGCGCGGAAATACGGGGACGGTCTTCTTGATTCGGATTGTCCCCGTCATCCTCGGCACGTCACGCGCGAGCCGAATTCCGTAAACCGTCCCCGTATTTCCAGCGCCGACGCGCCGCGCGGCGGCCGTTTCCGGCCGCCCGGCTCATCGGATCCGACAGGGAGAGGACGTTCGCGGAAACGCGCGCGCTATGACGTGTCTGGCGCCCGGTGCGGCCAGCCGCCGGCCATGCCGAGGGCAAGAAGGACGCGCGGCGTGAGGCCTTGCCGGGCGGCGTCGCGACGGGTCGTCCAGCCGGCGGGATGGTCGAACCGGCCGTCCGGCGGCAGCAGCGCGCCGAGCAGCGCGGCCAGCGTGCGAAAACGCCAGGCGAGAACCGCCGCGTCGTCGTCACCGTTTTCCGGCGCCGGGTCGTCCTCGAAGCAGGCCGCCCAGTCCAAGCCCGTCATGTCGGCGAGATAGCCCAGCGTCGCGCCCTCGGCATGGCGCAGGATGGCGAGCACCAGCCAGCGGATCGGGAAGCAGCGGCCGGCGGCCCGCTCGGCCAGAGCGGCGAACGAGACGAGCCGCGCGATGATGCGCCTCAGCGTCGTTTCGTCCAGCCCCATGTCCATGCCCGTGCCTCCAGAAACCTGCCGCCAGTGTGCGGCGAAGGCGTGGGGGCGTGGATGGAACTCGGGTGACATTCGTGGAAGGCGTTGATTTCGTTGAGGGTGGGAGTGGAGCGTTTCCACGCTGCGGGGGATGGTCGTGCGTCCTTCGAGGCTCGGCTTGGCCTCGCGGCTCAGTCCGCCGGCTTCGTCATGCCCCAGCCATAGAGCCAGTCGAAGTCGGCCATCGTCCGCTCGGGGCCGCGCAGCTTCAGCACGATGTCACGGCCGAGCGCGACCGGCCCGGCCGCGTGCCAGACGAAGCGGTTGAAGGCTCCGCGCCGCACGACGCGCCTGACCCGCGGCTTGCGCTCCCGTTCGTAGAGCGCGAGCGCCGCCGGCAGGTCGTCGCGGTGGCGGTGCAGCGATTCGGCCAGAACGTCGGCGTCCTCGATCGCCATGGCCGCCCCCTGCGCGGCGAAGGGCGTCGTCGCATGGGCGGCGTCGCCGATGAGCGCGATGCCGCGCTCGCTCGTCCAGGGGCCGTCCGGATCGACCGTGTGCAGCGGCCAGCGCCGCCAGGGCCCGGCCTCGGCCAGCAGGCGGGCCAGCGCCGGCGCGCCGGCGAGCGCCGCTTCGAGTTCCTGCCGCGGGGCGGCGACGGACCATGTGCGCCGCAGCGCCTTGCCGCGTGTCACCGCGACCAGGTTCACGGCCTGGGCCGACCGGATCGGATAGGACACGACGTGAAAGCGACGATGCAGGAAGGCGGTGACGACCGAACCGGACAGAACCGCGTCGCGGCGCTCGCCCGACCGGTCGATCTGGAGCGTGGCCCGCCAGGCCGTCAGTCCGCTGAAGGCGTCCCGCGGGGAGCCCTCGGTCCCGCGCATCGTCGACCACACGCCGTCGGCCGCGATCACCAGGTCGCCGGCAGCCTCGATGATGGCGCCGGCGTGGTCGATCGACAGCGTCACGCCGCGCGCATGGTAGGCGGCGTCGCGTATGGTGGCGCCGGTCAACAGCCGGATCGACGGCTCGCGCTCCACCCGGCTCAACAACGCGCTTTGCAGATCGGCGCGATGCACCGTGAGATAGGGCGCGCCCCAGCGGGCGGCGGCGGCCCCGCCGAGCGGCACGCGGGCGATCTCCCTGAGCGTCTTCGCCCGCCGCAGCACGATCGCCTCCGGCTGCACGCAGGCCGCGCGCATCCGCTCGGTCACGCCCAGGCGGTCGAGAATGCGTGTCGCGTTGGGCGAAAGCTGCAGGCCGGCGCCGACTTCCTCGAGCTTGTGGGCGCGCTCAAACAGGTTGACGGAGAACCCGCGCGCGGCGAGGGCGAGCGCCACGGTCAGCCCGGCGATGCCGGCCCCCACCACGAGGATCGGTCTGTCTGGAGACAAGGTCTTCAAGCGGAAAGACCGCCCCGGTTCACGCCGCGCGCGTCAGGTAGGCGCAGCCAGCCGGGCGAGTCTCGGCCGCATGCAGCGCGGGATCGAAGCGATAGAGGGTCGAGCAGTAGGGGCAGACCTTCTCGACGTCGTCGCCCATGTCGAGGAAGACGTGCGGATGGTCGTACGGCTCCGTCGCGCCGACGCACATGAACTCCTTCACCCCGATCTCCACCACCGGATGGCCGGCGTCGTTCTGGAAATGGGGAATCGTGTGTCCAGCCATCATCATCTCCTGGAATGCAGCGTGCCGGGTGGTGACGCCCGGCACGCATCTGTATCATAATCGGCTTGTTTGCAAGCCTGTGATAACAGTCCGTCACGAGGCCTCGCACCCGAATCGTGGCCCGGCGCCGACGCCGCGCGCGACAGCAAGGATATGAGTGTGAACGTGACCGGAATGGATGCTCCAGCACCCGAACGAAGCGAGTTCCAGACGGACGTGCCGCCCGGCGCCGTGATGGCCGAGGGCAATCCGGACCGGTTCGTGAACCGTGAATTCTCCTGGCTGCAGTTCAATCGGCGGGTGCTCGAGGAATCGCAGAACGCCAACCATCCGCTCCTGGAACGCGTCCGGTTCCTGTCGATCTCGGCCGCCAACCTGGACGAGTTCTTCATGGTGCGCGTGGCGGGCCTCGCCGGCCAGGTGCGCGAAAACATCGCAACGCTGAGCGCCGACGGCCGGACGCCCGAGCAGCAGCTGGAACAGCTCCTGATCAAGGTTGGCCGCCTTCAGGAGGACCAGCAGGCGTGCTTTTCGGCCCTGCTCACCCTGCTCGAGCCCGAGGGGGTGCAGCTGGTGGGGCGCGAGGCGATCACCCCTGCCGAGAAGCGCTGGCTCGAACAGCATTTCGACGCCGAGATCTATCCGGTCATGACGCCGCTCTCGATCGACCCGGCGCATCCCTTCCCGTTCATCCCCAACCTGGGTTTCTCGATCGCGCTCGACCTGCGCAACCTGCGCGACGGCTATCGCATGACCGCGCTGCTGCGCCTGCCGGTCGCGCTGAAGCGCTTCATCCGCCTGCCCGGCGACGAGCGGTCGATCCGCTTCGTCGCGCTGGAGGACGTGGTCGGGCTCTTCGTCGACAAGCTCTTCCCCGGCCATGAGGTCATGGGCATGGGCACGTTCCGGATCATCCGCGACAGCGACCTCGAGGTCGAGGAAGAGGCGGAAGACCTGGTGCGCTTCTTCGAGACGGCGCTGAAGCGCCGCCGCCGCGGCTCGGTGGTCCGCATCGAGTTCGACCGCGACATTCCAGAGGCGCTGCGCGGGTTCGTCACCAGCGAGCTCGGCGTGGCCTCGTCGCGCGTCAGCCTCCTCAACAAGCCGCTCGCGCTCAACCAGATTTCCGAGATCGTCGGCGTCCAGCGCGACGACCTGAAGTTCACGCCCTACAACCCGCGCTTTCCCGAGCGCATCCGCGAGCATGGCGGCGACTGCTTCGCCTCGATCCGCGAGAAGGACATCCTGGTCCATCACCCCTACGAATCCTTCGACGTGGTGGTCCAGTTCCTGCGTCAGGCGGCCGCCGATCCGGAGGTCGTTGCCATCAAGCAGACGCTCTACCGAACCTCCAACGACAGCCCGATCGTCCGCGCGCTGATCGACGCGGCCGAAAGCGGCAAGTCGGTGACCGCGCTGGTGGAGCTCAAGGCCCGCTTCGACGAGGAGGCCAACATCCGCTGGGCGCGCGATCTCGAGCGCGCGGGCGTGCAGGTGGTGTTCGGCTTCCTGGAGCTGAAGACGCATGCCAAGCTGTCGCTGGTGGTGCGCCGAGAGGACATGAAGCTGCGCAGCTACGTGCATGTCGGCACCGGCAACTACCACCCGATCACCGCGCGCATCTACACCGACCTGTCCTATTTCACCGTCGATCCGGCGATCGCGCAGGATGTCGCGCGCATCTTCAACTTCATCACCGGCTATGCCGAGCCGGCCGAGGAAATGCGGATCGCGGTCTCGCCGTTCACGCTGCGCCAGCGCATCCTCCAGCACATCGCCGACGAGATCGGCCATGCCAAGGCCGGTCGGCCGGCGCAGATCTGGATGAAGATGAACTCGCTGGTCGACCCGCAGGTCATCGATGCGCTCTACGAGGCGGGCCGCGCGGGCGTGGAGATCGACCTCGTCATTCGCGGCATCTGCTGCCTGCGCCCGCAGGTGCCGGGGCTGTCCGACAACATCCGCGTCAAGTCGATCATCGGCCGCTTCCTCGAGCACAGCCGGATCTTCTGCTTCGGCAACGGCCACGGCCTGCCGTCCGACGAGGCGCTGGTCTACATCGGTTCGGCCGACATGATGCCGCGCAATCTCGACCGGCGGGTCGAGACGCTGGTGCCGCTGGTCAACCGCACCGTGCATGAACAGGTGCTCGGGCAGATCATGATCGGAAACATCATGGACAACCAGCAAAGTTTCGAAGTACTGCCCGACGGCACCTCGCGCCGGATGGCTCCGGAGGAGGGTGAGGAACCTTTCAACGCCCAGGAGTATTTCATGACGAATCCCAGCCTGTCGGGCCGCGGAATGGCGTTGAAATCCAACGCGCCGAAACGCATCGTGCGGCAGGCGCGCCGCAAGAAGGGCAAGGCGAACACCGCCGCATGATTGCAAATTCCCAGGGGCGCCTGCAGAATCGCCAACCCATCTCCATCATCGACATCGGCTCGAACTCGGTTCGCCTGGTCGTCTACGAAGGTGTCGCCCGCGCGCCCACGGTGCTGTTCAACGAGAAGATGCTGGCCGGCCTCGGCAAGGGGCTGGTCACCACCGGCAGGCTCGACCCCGACGCGGTGCGCCGCTCGATGGAGGAATTCCGCCGCTTCCGCGCGCTGTCCGAGCAAGCGGGATCGAACGAACTTCACGTGATCGCCACGGCGGCCGCACGCGAGGCGGACAATGGCGCCGACTTCATCCAGCGCGCCGAGGACATACTCGGCACCGAGATCCGTGTCCTGTCGGGACGCGAGGAAGCCCATTACTCGGCGCTCGGCGTGATCTCCGGCTTTCATCCCGCCGACGGCATCGTCGGCGACTTGGGCGGCGGCAGCCTCGAACTGGTCGACGTGCGCGGCGAGACGATCGGCGACGGCATCACGCTGCCGCTCGGAGGCCTGCGGCTGCACGACATGTCGAAGGGCTCGATCCTCGCCGCCGGCCGGATCGCCAAGCGCGAACTCGCCCGCGCCGCCCTTTTGAAGCAAGGAGAGGGCCGCAACTTCTACTGTGTCGGCGGCACCTGGCGAAACCTCGCCCGGCTGCACATGCACGCGACCGGCTATCCGCTGCATGTCATGCACCACTACCAGATGGACGTGGCGGGTTCCGCCGCCTTCCTGAAGCGCGTGGCGCGCGGCGACATCGACAAGATGAAGGGCATCGACCGCGTCTCCAAGAACCGGCGCGGCCTGCTCGCCTACGGCGCGACCGTGCTCAACCACATCATCGCGACGATGAAGCCGAAGAGCATCGTCATCTCGGCGCTCGGCGTGCGCGAGGGCTATCTCTATTCGCTGCTGCCCGATGACGAGAAGTCGGCGGACCCGCTAATTTCCTCGTCCGAGGAACTGGCGCTGCTGCGCGCCCGCTCCGTCCGGCATGCGCACGAACTGGCCGACTGGACCGGCGAAGCGTTCCGCGTCTTCGGCGTCGAGGAAACGGAGGACGAGGCGCGCTATCGCCGCGCGGCCTGCCTGCTGGCCGACATCGGCTGGCGCGCCCATCCCGACTATCGCGGCACGCAGTCGCTCAACATCATCGCGCACGGCGCCTTCATCGGCATCGACCATCCCGGCCGGGCCTACATCGCGCTGGCCAACCTGTTCCGCCACGAGGGCCTGTTCGACGAGGCCGCGGCGCTGCAGATCCGGGCGCTTGCAAGCCTCCGCTATCTCGATCGCGCCCGCCTCGTGGGCGCTCTCCTGCGCGTGGTCTACCTCTTCTCGGCCTCGATGCCGGGCGTCATCCCGCAGCTGCGCTGGGAGGAGAACGATCGCGGCGGTATCACGCTGGTGATCCCCCGGTCGCATGCGGCCCTGCTGGGCGAGCGGCCCGAAGGTCGCCTCCAGCAACTCGGGCGCATCACCGGAAAGCTGCTCGACATGCGGGCCGAGCAGTAGGGTCGGTCGCGGGCCGCCCCGGAACGGGGCGGCTACGGTCGCTCGCTGGCGCCACGGCCGAGCGGCTCGACGACGCGGGCGCCCGCAAGCGGCAAACCCTTCGGGCCGGGTGCATCTGGTCCAGATCCTTCGGGTTCCGGCTCGGCCGATGCACCACATCGACCTTCGACGAAACCCTCGACCTTGGGCCGGATGCCCTCCGGCAGAGCGAACCAATGTTCGCCGGAAATACTCTAGATCTCGAAGACCGAGACCTTTCTCTCGTTGAACTTGAGGGCGAGCCGGCCCTGCACGAGCATCAGCGCCTTCTCCCCGAAGACCTCGCGCCGCCAGCCCTGCAGGGCGGCGACGTTCGCCTTCTCGCCCTCGGCGGCGATGCGCTCGATATCGTCGGTGGAGGCGAGCATCTTGGCCGCCACGTTCTGTTCGTCCGACACGAGCTTGAGCAGCACCTTGAGGAGTTCGGTGGCCGCGGCCGAGCCTTCGGGCGAGTGGTTCTGCTGGGGAAGGCGAGGCATCTGGTCCTTCGGAATGGCAAGCGCCGTGTTGACGGCCGCGAGCAGGCCGGTGGCCTGGCCCGACCGCTCCCAGCCCTTGGGGATGGTGCGCAGGCGGGCAAGGGCCGCGGCGTCGCGCGGCTGCTGCTGGGCGACCTCGTAGATGGCGTCGTCCTTGATGACGCGCCCGCGCGGCACGTTGCGCTCGCGCGCCTCGAACTCCCGCCAGGTGGCGACCGCCTGCAGGACCGCGAGTTCCTGCGGCTTGCGCATGCGCATCTTCAGCCGCTTCCAGGCGTCTTCCGGATGCGGGTCGTAGGTCCGGCGCGCGGTGAGGATGTCCATCTCCTCGGTCAGCCAGCCGGCGCGGCCCTCCTTGTCGATCTCGTCCTTCAGCTTCTCGTAGACCTCGATCAGATGGGTGACGTCGGCCAGCGCGTAGGTCAGTTGCTTGTCCGTCAGCGGCCGCTGCTTCCAGTCGGTGAAGCGCGAGGACTTGTCGATCTGGCCGCCGCTCAGCTTCTGCACCAGCTGTTCGTAGGAGACGCTGTCGCCGAAGCCGCAGACCATGGCCGCGACCTGGGTGTCGAACACCGGGTGCGGAATGAGATTGCCGCGATTGAAGATGATCTCGATGTCCTGGCGCGCGGCATGGAAGACCTTGGTCACGGTCTCGTTCGCCATCAGTTCGAAGAACGGGCCGAGATTCATGCCAGGCGCCAGCGGATCGACCAGCGCGGTCACGCCAGGCGCGGCCATCTGGATGAGGCACAGCTCCGGCCAGAAGGTCGTCTCGCGGATGAACTCCGTGTCGACGGTGACGAAGTCGGATTTCGACAGTTCGGAAACGACGGAGGCCAGCTCGTCGGAGGTCGTGATCAGATGCATCCGCTTCCTTTACGGGATTCGCGTCGTGGAGTCTTCATCGTGTCCGCAGTCCATGCCCCATGGTTGCTGCGGTCCAGCCTTATCCTCAACACCGTTGGATACTGGCCGACGTTCCACTCGCACAGTTTGTGTCGATGATAAAAATATCGGTTGCATAAAATAGATTTGTACAACAGAATAAACAATGAGGGAGAAAAAGGGGGGTGTCGGTCAATGTCCAGAAAACCTGTGTACTTACTGATATTCGCTCTGTCGGGATGCGTATCAACCCCGAAGTACAATGAAGATGTATCTCCTAAGGAGATTCGTGAATTTTTGCATTGCGAGATATCAACGGCGTTGAGAGAAGCAAAATATAGGCATGAAAAACTAAAGAATTTTGGAGCGTCATATGTAGTAACGCTACGAAAGGAAAACAGCCTGGACGCCGGTATCGACACATTCAGTTGGATAATTCCTGGATCAGCAGCGCGCTCCTATTCACTCGGCGCTAAGTTCGGGGTCTCCGACAAGGGGACATCCATTTCCACATTCAGTGGTAGCATCGGAGTCGATTCTGTGTCGCCGGATTGGTGCGGTGCGACCGCGCCGCAAACCTTCCGGGGTAATCTCGCTATAGGCGACTGGATTGATCAGATGGTAAGCGACAAGCTGCCTCTGGAGGGCTTCGGTCGGACCTACGAGTTCGATCTCAGCTACGACGCAAATCTTCGCCCCGGTTTCGCGATCGTGAACCTCTCCGGTTCCGCGGGCGTCGGCGGAACTCGCCTAAGCAGGAACACGCTCCTTTTGACGTTCGCCGAAAAAGTTGAGCAGAAGCCGCAAGAGGTCGTCATTGTGGGAGCCGATGGCAAAGTACAGAAAGGGATCGTTGCCAGGCCCGCTTTGGTTGATGATGATCAGGATATCAAGCAGATACAGATACTGGACATTCTCAACCGGCGGTGAGATGAGGTCCGCTACTGCCCGCCCCTGTCTCCCCCGCGCTTGGCCAGCCGCGCGAAGATGGTGGAGGTGCGCAACAGGGCGGTGAAGCGGCCGCGACGTTCGGCCGGGACGCCGCCGCGCGCACCCATGCGGTAGAGGATGAAGCCGATGAAGACGGCGTAGACGACCGCGGTGAAGACGAACAGGAAGTTCGGCCCATAGAAGTCCATCGCGCTGGAGGCCGCGAACGGTCCGCCGATCGCTCCGAACGAATAGAACAGCATCAGCGCGGCGTTGACCTGCACGAACTCGCCCTTGTCGGCCCGGTCGTTGGCGTGCGCGGCCGAGAGCGAGAACAGCGGCATCGCGAAGGATCCGAAGACGAAGACGAGAATGAAGTTCGTCATGGGATCGGTTCCGCCCACGGTCGCCAGCGCCAGGGCGGAACCGAGCGCGCACATGGTGGTCAAGAGCAGCACCTTGCGCCGGTCCCACCGGTCCGACAGATAGCCGAGCGGATACTGCATCAGGGCGCCGCCAATGATGCCGACGCTGACGAAGACGACGACATTGGCGACCGACATGCCGATGGCTTCGGCATAGACGGGCGACAGGGTTCGAAACGCGCTGTTGGTGACGCCGATGGCGATGCAGCCGATCGCGCCGAGCGGCGAGATCCGCCAGACGCGGCCAAGGTCGAGCTTCACGTCTTCGGGCGGCGCGGGGTTGGACCGGTCGCCGAGCGAGACCGGAACCAGCGACAGCGTGATCATGATCGACATCACGGCGAAGATGGCGAAACCATCCGCGCCGATCGCCGGGATCAGGAACTGCGCGCCCGTCACCGAACCGATGTCGATGATGCGATAGAGCGCCAGAACGCGGGCGCGGCTGTCGTTGGACGCGCCGGAGTTCAGCCAGGCCTCGATGATGGTGAACAGCCCGGCAAAGCAGAAGCCCGAGAGAAAGCGGAGCGCCGACCAGACGACGGGGTCGATCATCAGCACCATCAGAAGGGTTCCGGCCGACGCGATGGCAGCCAGCGCGGAGAAGGCGCGAACGTGCCCGACGGCCTTCATGATCCGCGAGATGGCCAGGCAACCGAGCAGGAAGCCGCAGAAATAGGCCGTGCCCATCAGGCCGATGGTGGAGGCCGCGAAACCTTCCTGCGCGCCGCGCAGCGCGATCAGCGTCCCCTGCAGCCCGTTCCCGCCGAGCAGGATGCCTGCGGCGAGCAGGAGCGGGATCAGCGGCCGGATGGAGGTCATGGCAACGCACTTGCGGGTGGCGGGACGCCGATGATGGACGCTGGCTGGCAGAACCGTTTGTGCCAGGGAGACCTATTCGGTTGAAAGAACGGCAACGCTTGATCGCCGATGATGAACGGTGATCGGCACGGCGGCGAAGATGCCGCTTCCGGCGTCATTCTTGACAAACCCGACCCGCCATGCGCTTTTCGCGCGGATTTTGGAGGGCCGGGCGTTCGCCGCCCGCGGCCCCGCCATCGTTTCTCGAGAAGACCGGACATCCTCATGCATCGCTACCGCAGCCACACCTGCGCTCAACTCCGCAAGTCCGACGAGGGCACGATCGCGCGCCTGTCGGGCTGGGTTCACCGCGTCCGCGACCATGGCGGGCTGCTGTTCATCGACATGCGCGACCATTACGGCATGACGCAGATCGTCGCCGATCCGGATTCGCCGGCCTTCAAGGTGGCCGAGACGGTGCGCGGCGAGTGGGTGATCAGGGTCGACGGCAAGGTCAAGGCGCGCACCGCCGAGACCGTCAACAAGGCCATGCCGACCGGCGAGATCGAGCTCTATGCCGACGAGATCGAGGTTCTTTCGACGGCCAAGGAACTGCCGCTGCCGGTGTTCGGCGAGCCCGACTATCCAGAAGACATCCGGCTCAAGTACCGCTTCCTCGACCTACGCCGCGACACGCTGCACAAGAACATCGTCCAGCGCACCAGGATCATCGCCGACATGCGCCGCCGCATGACGGACGTCGGCTTCACCGAATACTCGACGCCGATCCTGACGGCCTCGTCGCCCGAGGGCGCGCGCGACTTCCTGGTGCCGTCGCGCATCCACCAGGGCAAGTTCTTCGCCCTGCCGCAGGCGCCGCAGCAGTACAAGCAGCTGTTGATGGTGGCGGGCTTCGACCGCTACTTCCAGATCGCGCCCTGTTTCCGCGACGAGGACCCGCGCGCCGACCGTCTGCCGGGCGAATTCTACCAGCTCGACCTGGAGATGAGCTTCGTCACCCAGGAAGACGTCTGGACGACGATGGAACCGGTGATCCGCGGCGTGTTCGAGGAATTCGCCAACGGCAAGCCGGTGACGCAGGCCTTCCAGCGGATCCCCTACGACACGGCGCTGCGCAAATACGGCTCCGACAAGCCCGACCTGCGCAACCCGATCGAGATGCAGGCGGTGTCGGAGCATTTTGCCGGCTCCGGCTTCAAGGTGTTCGCCAACATCCTGGCCAACGACCCGAAGGCCGAGGTCTGGGCGATTCCCGCCAGGACGGGCGGAAGCCGGGCTTTCTGCGACCGCATGAACGCCTGGGCGCAGCAACAGGGCCAGCCGGGGCTGGGGTATATCTTCTGGCGCAAGGAGGGCGACGCCATCGAAGGCGCCGGCCCGCTGGCCAAGAACATCGGCCCGGAGCGCACCGAGGCGGTGCGCCAGCAACTCGGGCTCGACGACGGCGACGCCTGTTTCTTCGTGGCCGGCGATCCGGCGAAGTTCTACAGGTTCGCCGGCGAGGCGCGCACGCGGGCGGGCGAGGAGCTGAACCTCGTCGACCGCGACCGCTACGAACTCGCCTGGATCGTCGACTTCCCCTTCTTCGAGTGGAACGAGGAGGAGAAGAAGGTCGACTTCGCGCACAACCCGTTCTCGATGCCGCAGGGCGGCATGGAGGCGCTGGAGAACCAGGATCCGCTGACGATCAAGGCCTACCAGTACGACCTGGTCTGCAACGGCTTCGAGATCGCCTCGGGCTCGATCCGCAACCAGTCGCCCGAGCTGATGGTCAAGGCGTTCGAGACCGTCGGCCTGTCGAAGGCCGACGTCGAGGAGCGCTTCGGCGGCCTCTACCGCGCCTTCCAGTACGGCGCGCCGCCGCATGGCGGCATGGCGGCGGGCGTCGACCGCATCATCATGCTCCTGGTGGGGGCAAAGAACCTGCGCGAGATCACGCTGTTCCCGATGAACCAGCAGGCGCAGGACCTGTTGATGGGCGCGCCGTCGGAGGCCCTGCCGGCGCAGCTGCGCGAACTCGGCGTGCGCGTCATCCCGCAAAAGAAGGACGAATAGCCCGATGGCGACCGGCGCGCGCGTCCTGGTGACCGGCTTCGAGCCCTTCCCGGGCGCGCCGGTCAACCCGACCGAGAAACTGGTGGCGGCGCTGCGCGCAAACCCGCCGGCTTTCGACGGCATGGCGGCGTTCCGTGCCGAGATCCTGCCGGTCGACTATGACACGGTGGGGCCGCGGCTCTCGGCGATCGGGCGCGATTTTTCGCCCGACATCGCCATCCATTTCGGGCTCGCCACCGAATGCGCCGGCTTCCGGCTCGAGCGGCTGGCGCGCAACCGCTTCGAGGCTGATCGGCCCGACAATGCGGGCATCCTGCGCGACGCGGGCGCGGTCTGCGATGGGCCGGAGACATTGCCGTCGGGGCTGCAGCTGGAAGCGATCCACGCGCGGCTCGCGGGCCTCGGCCTGCCGGTCGAATGGTCGGACGATGCCGGCGGCTATCTCTGCAATACGGTCTTCGTGCTCTCGCGCGCCCACGCCTGCGTAGGCTTTGCGCCGCAGATGAGCGGCTTCGTCCACGTGCCGCTGACGGGGGAGGGGGCTGAATTTCCGCTTAGCGATGCCGGCCTCATGGCCGGCGCGCTGGCAATCGTGGGGGAGTGCGTGGGGGCTTGGGAAGAGAGGGAATAGGGAATGGGGAGTAGGTATTAGAAGGTGGCGCCTTGCGCCGGCCGCTCCCAAAGACAGCTCCCCAATCTCGATTTCTACTCCCTACTCCCTACTCCCTACTCCCTGCGCGCTCCCTCATTCGTTCGCCGTGATGCCGAAGCCGAGCTGCTGGGGCAGGGATTGCGGGGCGGTCATGGCGCTGGCCGCGACCAGCGCGAACGGCATCGGGCTCGCCGGCTGGACGCTGATTTCCAGGCTTTCGGGATTGTCGAGGAATCTGTTCACCGCCGCGCTCACCGCCGCCGTCAGCTCCGGATTGCCGGCCTGCGCCAGCGCGAAGGGCAGGACTGCCTTGGCCTGGTTCTTGATGTCGGACGGCTGCGCGCCCTGCTGGGCGGCGACGAAGGACAGCACTTTGTCGGTCAGGTTGTCATCGTCGAAACGGATGGTGGCGCCGTGCAGGTTGATCTGCTGCATCAGGCCGAGCATGGCCATGCCTTGCGCCGACTGGTCCTGGCCCCCGGTCGCCGCCATCCGCGTCTGGATGTCGCGCAGCGCCTGGATGAACTGGGGCGTGTAGCCGCTGATGTCGAGCGTCATGCCGATCGTGCCGGCGTCGGAGATCGAGGTGTCGTACTGATCGAGGATCAGGCGGCCGTCCTGCGGGTTCCAGGTTCCGGCCATCTCGACGTAGCCCTTGATCGTCTGATAGCCGAGCGCGTTGATCACCGCCTTCGACTGCGCATCCTCGACCATGGCGAGATCGACGAAGAACGCCTCGACCGCGCCCGCGAAGGTGTAGGTTCCGTCGTCGTCGGCTTCCATCTCGGCGTTCAGCTGGCGGATCGCTACGATCTCCTGGCCGGCGACGGTGAAGGAGATCTCCCCGATGCTGGTGCTGTCGTAGAGCATGACGGTGCTCAGCGCGTCGGCGGCGCCCACCTTCGGCAGCCGCAGCCCGGTCATCTCGATGCCGTTGATCGACAGCCGCATCTCCTCCTGCGTATGCGCGTAGTTCGGCATCGTCACACGATCGACGAGGATCATGTCGCCGTCCTGGCTGATGCCGGAGAGCGTGAAGTCGCCGATCGGCGTCGCACCCTCCAGGCCTTCCACCACGGCGCTGACGCCCTGGAGAACGAGGCCGTCGCCCCGCGAGGCAATCCCCGTCCACGACACCTGAATACCCTGATGGTCAAGCAGCGCCTTCAGGCGCTTGGCGACCTCGTCGGCGCTCTGCGCATGGGCCAGTTGCGGGAGGGCGGCAAGCAGGAGAGCGCTCGCCGCGAGGCTGCGAAGTTTCGGCTTGAGGTGCGTCATCATCTGTTCCCTGGGTTGGTCGCGCCTTGGCGCGGCATGATTGGTCGACGCCGATATCGTCAGGATGATGTCTAGATCGGCGGCTCGCGCGGCATCTGTAAACTTCGCCACTTTCGAATGCATAACGACCCCCTCCTCGAAAGCGTTCCGAGCCCGCGAAGAACGGATCGGGCCCTGCCTCCGGACTAGGGGAATCGCATTTGAGAAATAGGACTGGCGTGGAGGTTTGATCTGGATTCTTTGGATGGCTCCGATTTTGGAGT
>JBHYDY010000038.1:0-53251 GCA_051860465.1 Mesorhizobium sp. | reverse complement strand
CAGCCGAAAACGAAAGCGAGCAGGGTGGTCCGACGCCTTCGCCAGATCAATCATCGGCCAAATGCGATAGCCCTAGCACGGACCGCGCGCATGCTTGTGTTTCGGGCCCATTCGGAGTATGGCACGCGTCAATCTCCGACAATAAGCTATGAAAGGGGCATTCCATGGCCCGCGTCACCGTTGAAGACTGCATCGACAAGGTCGACAACCGCTTCGAGCTCGTGCTGCTCGCCAGCCATCGGGCACGGCTGATCTCGCAGGGCGCGCAGATCACCATCGACCGCGACAACGACAAGAATCCCGTCGTGGCGCTGCGCGAGATCGCCGACGAGACGCTGTCGCCCGGCGACCTCAAGGAAGACCTGATCCATTCGCTGCAGAAGCACGTCGAGGTCGACGAGCCCGAGGCCGAAGCGCCCGAGATGATCGACCGCGGTTCCGCCGAGACGGCGGAGGCCGCCTCCGACGACGAGCCGGTCACCTTCGACCGCATGACCGAGGAAGACCTGCTCGCCGGTATCGAGGGCCTGGTACCTCCGGAAAAGAGCGACGACTACTAAGCAGCCGTTTCGAAAGTCGCTCCGGCTAGTCGGAGTGGAGTTTCCGGGCGCGCTCCGAGGCCTGGCCCCATCGACGCCACTACCGTCGGCCGCCAGACATGGTTATCTGTAGCATGCGCCGTGATGTCCGCGGCGCATGTTTCGTTTTGGAGCCGCCACGCCCATGATGCGTCAGTACGAGCTTGTCGAGCGCGTCCAGCGCTACAAGCCGGACGTCAATGAAGCCCTTCTGAACAAGGCCTATGTCTACGCCATGCAGAAGCATGGCCATCAGAAGCGCGCCTCGGGGGATCCCTACTTCTCCCATCCGCTCGAAGTGGCGGCGATCCTGACCGACATGCATCTCGACGAGGCGACCATCGCGGTCGCGCTGCTGCACGACACCATCGAGGACACCAGCGCCACGCGCCAGGAGATCGACGATCTCTTCGGTCCCGACATCGGCAAGCTGGTCGAGGGCCTGACCAAGCTCAAGAAGCTCGATCTCGTCTCCAAGAAGGCGGCCCAGGCCGAGAACCTGCGCAAGCTGCTCCTGGCCATCGCGGAGGACGTGCGCGTCCTCCTCGTCAAGCTCGCCGACCGGCTCCACAACATGCGCACGCTCGACCACGTGCCGGAGGAAAAGCGCCAGCGCATCGCCGAGGAGACGATGGACATCTATGCGCCGCTGGCCGGCCGCATGGGCATGCAGGACATGCGCGAGGAGCTCGAGGAGCTCGCCTTCCGTCATATCAATCCCGGCGGTCACAAGGCGGTCACCGAGCGGCTGGCCGACATTCTCCAGCGCAACCGGGGCGTCATCGGCGAGATCGAGGCATCGCTGAAGACCCTGTTCGAAAAGTACGGCGTCGAAGCGACGGTCACCAGCCGGCAGAAGAAGCCCTGGTCGGTGTTTCGCAAGATGGAATCGAAGGCGCTGTCATTCGAGCAGCTGTCCGACATCTTCGCCTTCCGCGTCATCGTCGACGAGGTGGAGGACTGCTACCGCGCGCTCTGCGCCATCCACACCTCGTGGTCGATGGTGCCAGGCCGCTTCAAGGACTACATCTCGACGCCCAAGCAGAACGACTACCGCTCCATCCACACCACCATCGTCGGCCCCTCGCGCCAGCGCGTCGAGCTGCAGATCCGCACCTGGCAGATGCACAAGGTCGCCGAGTACGGCGTGGCGGCCCATTCCATCTACAAGGACATGGGCGGCAAGCAGAATGGCGCCGGCCACGCCATTTCCAAGGATACGAACTCCTATGGCTGGCTGAAGCGGACCATCGAGGCGCTGTCGGAGGGCGACAACCCCGAGGAGTTCCTGGAGAACACGCGACTGGAGATGTTCCAGGACCAGGTGTTCTGCTTCACGCCCAAGGGCCGGCTGATCGCGCTGCCGCGTGGCGCCACCCCCATCGACTTCGCCTATGCCGTCCACACTGACGTCGGCGACACCTGCGTGGGCGCCAAGGTCAACGGCCGCATCATGCCGCTGATGACGGAGCTGAAGAACGGCGACGAGGTCGAGATCATCTGCTCCAAGGCGCAGGTGCCGCCCGCCGCATGGGAACAGGTCGTGGTCACCGGCAAGGCTCGTTCGGCCATCCGTCGCGCCACCCGCGCCGCCATCCGCAAGCAGTATTCGGGGCTCGGCACCCGCATCCTGGAGCGCGCCTTCGAGCGAGCGGGGCGATCCTTCGCCAAGGACATGCTCAAGCCCGTGCTGCACCGGCTGGCGAGAAAGGACATCGAGGACGTGCTGGCCGCCGTCGGTCGCGGCGAACTCTCGTCTCCCGACGTGCTGCGCGCGGTCTATCCCGATTTCAAGGACGAGCGCGTCACGGTCGCCGCGCCGAAGGCGCGCGAGGAAGGCTGGTTCAACCTGCGCAACGCCGCCGGCATGCTGTTCCAGATTCCGGGGCGCTCGTCCCGCAAGGAAAGGGAAAAGGGCAAGGCGAAGGCCGAAGGCAAGACCGGCAAGGGCGAGGCGCTGCCCATCCGCGGCGTCTCAGGCGATCTTCCGGTCCGCTTCGCACCGGAAGGCGCCGTTCCCGGCGACCGGATCGTCGGCATCATGCAGCCGGGTTCTGGCATCACCATCTATCCGATCCAGTCGCCCTCGCTCACCGCCTTCGACGACCAGCCCGAGCGCTGGATCGACGTGCGTTGGGACATCGACGAGGACACCAAGGAGCGTTTTCCCGCGCGCATCTCGGTCACCGCCATCAACGAGCCGGGTTCGCTGGCCGAGATCGCGCAGGTGGTCGCCTCCAACGACGCCAACATCCACACGCTCTCGATGGCGCGCACCGCGCCCGATTTCACCGAGATGCTCCTCGACCTGGAGGTCTGGGACCTGAAGCATCTGAATCGGCTGCTGTCGCAGCTCAAGGACACGTCGGCCGTATCGGATGCGCGCCGCGTCAACGGCTGAAGCCAGAAGGACCGACCGGAATGACCAGGGACGACGTGCTTGAGATCTTCCGCGACGCAGGCGCGATCCTGGAGGGCCATTTCATCCTGACGTCCGGCCTGCGCAGCCCGATCTTCCTGCAGAAGGCCCGCGTCTTCATGCATGCCGACAAGACCGAGCGACTGTGCCGGGCGCTCGCCGCCCGCATACGCGAGGCGGTGGGCGAGGGGATTGACTATGTCGTCGGCCCCGCCGTGGGCGGCATCATTCCGGCCTACGAGACCTCGCGTCATCTTGGCGTCCCGGCGATCTGGGTCGAGCGCGAGGCGGGCGTGTTTCGCCTGCGCCGCTTCGAGATCGCGCCGGGTTCGAGGGTCGTCATCGTCGAGGACATCGTGACGACCGGCCTGTCGATCCGGGAAACCGTCGACTGCCTGCGCGGCATCGGCGCCAAGGTCGTGGCCGCCGCCTGCATCATCGACCGCTCGGCGGGAAAGGTCGATGTCGGCGTTCCTCTCGTGGCGCTGGCGGAATACGAAGTACCGGCCTATCCGGCCGATGCGCTGCCGCCCGAGCTCGCCGCCATCGCGCCCGTCAAGCCGGGCAGCCGCAACCTCTGAGCCCCCTTGCGCGGGCCTTACGCATAGGCACTCGGCCAATGGTCGCAAAGACGCGTCGTCCCGTTGTTCACGGCGTGTGACGTGAGTATATCTGTTGTCAGTGGGCATGGCGATGAACCGACCGGTTGGGGTCAACCGTTTACTGTTCGTGACACAATCGATTGGTAGATTGGTTCTGCCGACGATCGGAACGCGTCCGAACAGCTCGGCTCGGTACGGCTCGCGGTGAAGGCTGGACGGAATTGACGCCGATGCGTGTCTCGAAGACCCGGCATCGCGGAAGGACAGGAGCACGGCTAGATAGATGTTGTTTCGGCGCAGGAAGCCGGCGGATATCCTGGAGCGAATGCGCACGATGCTCTGGCCACGGCGCTCCTTCTGGCGTTCCGCACAATATTTCATCAAGCGCGTCCTGCGCCTGACGGCCACGCCGCACGCGATCGCGGCCGGCGTGGCGGCCGGCGTGTTCGCCTCCTTTCTGCCGTACATGGGCTTTCACTTCCTGTTGGCCGCGGGCGTGGCCTGGCTGCTGGCCGGCAACCTGATCGCCTCGGCCTTCGGAACGGCTATCGGCAATCCGATCACGTTCCCATTAATCTGGGCGTCGAGCTACAAGCTCGGCTGTGCCATCCTGGGCACGAACGCGCCGCATGGCGGTTCACCGATCCAGCTCGGCAAGCTTTGGGAACATCTCGAGTTCAACCAGCTCTGGGAGCCGCTGCTGAAGCCGATGACGGTGGGCGGCATCCCGCTTGGCCTCGCCTTCGCGGTCTCCTTCTACTTCCTGACCCGCTGGTCCGTCGCCGGGTTCCGCCGCCAGCGCCAGAACCGTCTCCTGGAGAAGGCCAGGCGTCGCGCCGAGGCGACGGCGCGGACCCTGGCGGCCGACAGCATATGATCATTGGGCTGGGTTCCGATCTGATCGACATCCGCCGCGTCGAACGCTCCATCGAGCGCCATGGCGAGCGCTTCACCGAGCGTGTCTTCAGCGAGGGTGAACGCCAGCGCGCCGAAAGCCGCGGCGGCCGCATTGCCTCCTACGCCAAGCGTTTCGCAGCCAAGGAGGCCTGCGCCAAGGCGCTCGGCACCGGCATCGCGCAGGGGGTGTTCTGGAAGGACATGTGCGTGGTCAACCTTGCCGGCGGCATGCCCGTCATGGAGCTGTCGGGCGGCGCCGCCGCGCGCTTGGCCGCCATGCTCCCGCCCGGCCACCGCGGCGTCGTGCATCTGACGATCACCGACGATTATCCCCTCGCGCAGGCCTTCGTGGTCATCGAGGCCGTGCCCGCCGAATTGGTGCCACACTTGCGGGGATAGACCTTCGCGACGATGCGGGGTATCGCAGGTGCCGCGATCGTCGAGGCGCGGCGTTCGACCCGCGTCGGCCTATTCCGTTGCCCCGCGCCGCGCGAGCCGGTAAGAGCACACCATTCCAAACCGAGGACGACATGAGCGTGGCGGATAAATCGCAAAAGAAATCGGGCGGACTCGGCGAAACCGTCAGCGTCATCGTGCAGGCTCTGCTGCTCGCCATCGTGATCCGGACGCTGTTGTTCCAGCCCTTCTCGATCCCGTCGGGATCGATGCGGCCGACCCTGCTCGAGGGCGACTATCTCTTCGTGACGAAATGGGCCTACGGCTATTCGCGTCATTCGCTGCCGTTCTCGCCCGACCTGTTCTCCGGCCGCATCTGGGCGACGCCACCCGAGCGCGGCGACGTGGCCGTGTTCAAGTATCCGCCCAACCCGTCGCTCGACTACATCAAGCGCGTGGTCGGCCTGCCCGGCGACCGCATCCAGATGCGCGAAGGCCAGCTCTACATCAACGGCGTCGCGGTGCAGCGCGAGCTGATCGGCCAGATCGACAATCCCGACATCACCGAGGAGAACCGTCCGGTCGACGTCTATCGCGAGACGCTGCCCAACGGCGTCTCCTTCGACACGCTCGACGTCACCCCGAACGGCATCTCGGACAACACGCGCGAATTCGTCGTGCCGCAGGGCCACTATTTCATGATGGGCGACAACCGCGACAATTCCGCCGACAGCCGCGTCTTCGGCTTCGTGCCGGAGGAGAATTTCGTCGGCCGCGCCAACATCATCTTCTTCTCGATCGCCGGCGGCGCCAGCCCGCTCGAGGTCTGGAAGTGGCCGTCGCTGATCCGCCCGTCGCGGCTCCTGAACTTCGTCGACTGACCGCGATGGCCGCCCGGAAGCTGACCGGACAGGCGCTGGCGGAGATGGCCCGCGAGCGCACCGGCTACGCTTTTTCCGACATCGCGCGGCTCGAGCGGGCGCTCACCCATTCCAGCGCCCGGCGTCATGCCGGCGCCGACAACGAGCGGCTGGAGTTCCTGGGCGACCGCGTGCTCGGTCTCGTCGTGGCCGAAATGCTGTTCAAGGCCTTCCCGGGCGCGCCCGAGGGAGAACTCGCCGTGCGGCTCAACGCGCTGGTCAGCGGCGCCACTTGCGCCGACGTGGCCGAGGAGATCGGCCTCGCCGACCTGATCCGCGCCGACACCGGCTTGAAGACGCTGACCGGCCCGAACGGCCGGTCCACCCGCGCCGACGCGATGGAGGCCCTGCTTGCCGCCATCTATCTCGAGGGCGGGCTGGAAGCCGCGCGACCGCTGATCGAACGGCACTGGGGGCCGCGCAGCCGCCTGGCTCGGGGCGCCAAGCGCGATCCCAAGACCGAGTTGCAGGAATGGGCCCACCAGTCGGCCGCCGCCATCCCTGTCTATTCCATTGCCGGCCGCGAAGGGCCGGATCACGAGCCGGTCTTCACCGTGACGGTGACGGTCGGCGCCCTCGAACCCACCATTGGCCGCGGCCGCTCCAAGCGCGAGGCCGAGCAGGCCGCCGCCGCCGCCATGCTCCAGCGCGAAGGCGTCTGGCCCAACCCGGAAGACACCCCATGACAGACCAGGACCAGGCCGACCCGGCCGCCGATCCGAACGTCGACCCGACCGCCGCTCCGGCACAATCGCGCCGCTCCGGCTTCGTGGCCCTCATCGGCGCGCCGAACGCCGGCAAGTCGACGCTGATCAACCAGCTCGTCGGCACCAAGGTGTCGATCGTCACCCACAAGGTGCAGACGACGCGCGCCATCGTCCGCGGCATCGCCACCCACAAGAACGCCCAGATCGTCTTCGTCGACACGCCCGGCATCTTCAAGCCGCGCCGCACCCTCGACCGCGCCATGGTCCGCACCGCCTGGGGCGGCGCCAAGGATGCCGACCTCGTGCTGGTGCTGATCGACGCCGAGCGCGGGCTGAAGGGCGACGCGGGCTCGATGATCGAGAACCTCGCCGACGTACACCAGCCGAAGATCCTGGTCCTGAACAAGATCGACCGCGTCAAGCGCGAGACCCTGCTCGCGCTCACCGCAGACATCAACGCGAAAGCCGAGTTCGAGCGCACCTTCATGATCTCCGCCCTCGACGGCTCCGGCTGCACCGATCTCCTCGACTACCTCGCCGACCGGCTTCCCGCCGGCCCCTGGTACTACCCCGAGGATCAGGTCTCCGACCTGCCGATGCGCCAGCTCGCCGCCGAGATCACGCGCGAGAAGCTCTATCTGCGCCTGCATCAGGAGCTGCCCTATTCGTCCCATGTCGAGACCGAGAAATGGGAGGAGCTGCCCAACGGCTCGGTGCGCATCGAGCAGGTGATCTATGTCGAGCGCGACAGCCAGAAGAAGATCGTGCTTGGCCACAAGGGCGAGACCATCAAGGCCATCGGCCAGGCCGCCCGCAAGGACATCGCCGAAATCCTCGAGCAGAAGGCGCATCTCTTCCTGTTCGTGAAGGTGCGCGAGAACTGGAGCGACGACCCCGAGCGCTACCGCGAGATGGGGCTCGAATTCCCGAAGTGAGCGGCGGCCGATCGCCGGCGCCTCTCGGGTTCAACCGGGTCCGCGGTCGCGCCCGCGCGTTACTCCCGCGCTGGCGAAAATAGCGTCATCGCCTGTTTGCCATCGGGCGGCCACGCCTTGATGGCGCCACTCCTGTTCCCGGTGAGCACCGACCCGTCGGCGGCGAAGGCAACCGCGTAGACCGGACCGCCGCCGTCGGCGAACTGTGCGAGTTCACGACCGGTGTCGACGTCCCAGATCCGCGCGGTCCCGTCGAGCGAGCCGCTGAGGATGCGCTTTTCGTCCGCCGACAGGACGAGGGCGTAGACGGTGCCCGAATGGCCGGCGAAACGACGGATTTCAGTGCCCGCCTCGACATCCCAGAGTTTGATCGAGAAGTCGCCGCTGCCTGTGACGAGGCGCAGTCCGTCGGCCGTGAACGCCGCGCCATAGGCGCCCCGCTCATGGCCGAGCCAGTCGCGGGCCTGATATCCCGCGTCGATGTCCCAGAGCTTCAGCACGCCGTCGATGCTGCCGCTGACGGCGCGTCGGCCATCGGGGGACACCGCGACGGAGACGACGGGCCAGGCATGGCCGGTCATCACGTGCCGCACCTGGCGGTTGTCGATGTCCCAGACGACGACCCCGCCGCTGCGATGGCCGCTGACGGCGACCCGTCCGTCAGGCGAGATGGCGATCTTGTTGGCGGCGCCCAGCGCGTCGGCCGCGAAGACATGCACGACGGTACCCTCCGCGAGCGAGCGCAGGACGATTTCGCCGTCGTCGCCGGCGGTCAGGGCATGCACGCCATCGGGCATGAAAAGCGCCTGGCGCGCCATCTCCTTGTGCGTGCCGAGGTTTCGCCTGAGGCTCACCGTGTCCATGTCCCAGAGCTTGATCGCGCGGTCGGTGCTGGCACTGAGAAGCAAGGAGCCGTCTGGCGAGACGGAAAGCCAAACGACCGCATCGCGGTGCCCGTCCGCATGCGAGGGCTTCGGCGCGGGTCGAGCCGGCAGTGCCGTTGTTCGCGGCGGCGGCAGGGTGTCGGCCGGTGGAGCGACAGGCGAGGGCGCGGAGCCGGGCTGCGTGGCTTCCTCTGCCGTCTGCTCGCGCTCGTCCGCTTCCGCAGGGCCTTGCTCCGTCGCGGCGGCCGCATCCTGTCCCGCCGGGGAGGTCTCCGTGCTCGTGGCCGAAGGCGGTGCGGAGGTTTCGGGCGGGGCTTCGACCGATCGCCTCTCCTCTCCCGTGGCGGGAACCCTCGCCCCGATCGGCACGAAGTGGTCGAAGATGACGGCAACGACGACGATGGCGATAAGGACGTCGAGGACGTGCATTCGCCGCGGCCGCCTGGCATGGCTGGGACTGGCGTCGCGGCCGAACACCGGCGCTGCCGCGGTCGTGCGGTTGGCGTTCATCCATCGTCGCCACGCTCCAATCCCCAGCACCAGGGCGGCGACGAGGTAGACCGCCACGCGCAGGAACGTAACGGTGTCTTCCGGAATGGGCATCGCGCGAACCAAGTCTTCGCTGCTGGCCGAGACAGAGGGTGTCGCCGCAAGGAATGCGCCGCGCAGGCAGATCAGGGCGACGGCCAGCATCAGCGCGGCCGCGAGCCTGTCAAACAGCCTTCCCGAATTCATCCGCAACTCTCCCGGCAGCCGCGAGCGATTATTCAAGCATGCACGAAACGGTGGCGCTTGTGGAGCCCGCACGGTCCCCGCAGCATTGGGTCCTTGCGAAGCCGGCGGTCCGCTTGAGTTGCCCGAACCGGCCGCTCACCCGCCGTTCAGCGCCTTCTCGAACCAGAAATCTGCATAGGGATTGTCGTTGAAGCGCGCGATCTCGCGGTAGCCGGCGCTGCGATAGAGCGACTGGGCCTCACTCAGGGACCGGTTGGTGTCGAGCCGCACCCGCGAAAGTCCCAGGTCGCGCGCCTCGTCCTCGAGGGCTCCGAGCAGCCGGCGCGACAGGCCGAGCCCGCGTGCTTCCGGTGCGACCCACATGCGCTTGATCTCGCCCACGCCGGGCGCAAGCCGGCGCAACGCCCCGCAACCGACCGCCCGGCCGTCCAGTCGCGCGACGAGAAAGCAACCGGCGGGTGGCGTCAGCGCCTCGTCGTCGGGCGTCGGATTGCCGTTTCCCGGATCGAACCCTTCCTCGAACCGCAAGCCGAGTTCGCGGACATAGGCGGCCACGCAGGCACGAGCATCCAGCGAGGCGGGAGGTTCGACCGCGATCGTCAGGGTCGCCAGCCCGAGCAGCCGCCCGACCTCCGACATCGCCGCGACCAGGCGCGTGCGCTCGGCGGGAGACAGCGGCTCCAGCATCGATCGCGCGCGATCGTCCGACAGCGCGTCATAGGCTTCCCATTCGACGCGACCGGCCTTGGTGAGGACGACACGCCGCTTCCGCCTGTCGGCCCGATCCACCTGGACCGCCACCAGGCCTTGCCGGCGCAGCGCCGCGAGCAGGCGGCTGAGATAGCCCGAATCGAGCCTGAGCCGCTCGCGCAAGACCTTCAGCTCCCCACCGTCCTCGCCGATCTCGAACAGCAGCCGCGCCTGTCCGAGCGGCCTCCCCCGGCCGAGATAGCTTTCCTCCATCGCGCCGCTGCGCAGCGTGACGGTGCGATTGAAGCCGCGGATGATGTCGAGTTCGGTTCGGTCCATTCTCTGACTTTAGTCAGGTAATTAACGGGGGGCAAGACTGGCTCTTTGCCATGGCCGCGCAATGTCTCCCTCCTGCGCCATCTCGTTTCCTGCTCGGGCGCATTCAGCTTGCACGAAGCCGCCTGATCGCCTCCTTATGACTAGAATTGTGGTCAGGTGAATGCATGCGGCGATGCGATGGACATCGCCGTGGCGATCGCACATGGCGCGACGCTCTGCGCGCTGGACCGTCGCATGGCGGCCGCCGCTTCGGCATTGGGACTGCAGTTCTTGCTTCTGTAGAGCCGGTTTGGTCCGGCTTCGACGTCTGAGCGGGGGTGCGCGATAGGCCGCGAGCACCCGAACCGTCGTCATCCTGGAACGAGGTTCGAGCGAAGCGAAGAACCTCGTATCCAGGATCCATGCCTCGCCGTCCCGGCCACGCGGAACGGCGGGAGAAGGGTGCCTCTCCCGCACCGCATCGCTCGTCGCGAACGCCGAGGCATGGAACCCCGGCTCTTCCTTCGCTGCGCTACGGTCGGCCGAGGATGACGACGGGGAGGCGTGGCCCCATGTTGCCGCTTCTCCCGCGCGCCGCCCTCCTTGCATTCGCCACCGTTCCGGTGGAAACCTCCGCGCCATGGAGTGGCGAGACGAAGGCATCATCATCGGGTCGCGCAGGCATGGCGAGACGAGCCTCATCCTCGAGGTGATGACGCGCGCGCATGGCCGCCACATGGGCATCGTGCGCGGCGGCCGGTCGCGGCGCATGCAGCCTGTCCTGCAGGCGGGCAACCGCGTCGATCTCGTCTGGCGCGCCCGCCTCGACGAGCATCTGGGCATGTTCCAGGTCGAACCGATCGAACAGAACGCCGCCAGGCTCCTGGCCAGCGGCGCGGCGATCTACGCCCTGCAGACGCTCGCGGCCCATCTTCGGCTCCTGCCCGAGCGCGACCGCCACACGCCGCTGTTCGAGACGCTGGCGATCATCATCGCCCATCTCGACGAGCCGCGCGCCGCCGCCGAGTTGCTGGTCCGCTTCGAACTGCTCGTGCTCGACGAGCTCGGCTTCGGGCTCGACCTGTCCTGCTGCGCCGCCACCGGCACCCCGCTGGATCTGGCTTACGTCTCGCCGAAGTCCGGCCGCGCCGTCAGCCGCATCGCGGGCGAGCCCTGGCGCGACAAGCTTCTGCCTTTGCCCGCCTTCCTGTCCGCCGGGTCGGGGCTGCACGGCGACGAGCGCGCGCTGGAAGATGCGTTTCGCCTCACCGGCTTCTTCTTCGACCGCCACGTCTACGAACCGCGCGGTATCGAGCCGCCGGAAACCCGCGCAGGCTTCCTGTCCGCGCTGAAGCGATCCTGGCGGGACGATCCACGGCCTTCGACCTTCAACGAGTGCACGCAATGACCGAAGTCGAACTCTTTCCCGGCCATGTCTCGCCGCTGGGGCTTGGCTCCATCCCGCTCGACGAGGTGCTGCGATACACCGGGCTGGAACTGCTGCAACGGCTGATCGACGGCCTCTATCCGGCCCCGCCCATCGGCGCGCGGATGAATTTCGGCCTGTCGGAGGTCGGCGAGGGTAGGGCGGTGTTTCGCGGCCTTCCCGGCGAGCGTCACCTCAACCCGCTCGGCACGGTCCACGGCGGCTGGGCCGCGACCATCCTCGACTCGGCGCTCGGCTGCGCCGTCCACACCACCATGGCCAGGGGCGAGGCCTATTCCACGGTCGAGTTCAAGGTGAATCTGTTGCGGCCGATCACGCCGCGCACCGGGGAAGTGGTCTGCGAGGGCCGGGTGATCAACCGCGGCCGCACGATCGCCGTCTCGGAGGCGTCGCTCAAGGACAAGGACGGCAAGCTGCTTGCCTTCGGCACCGAGACCTGCTCCATCTTCCCGGCGACGAACCTGGCGCCACGCTGACGCGACCCTTCAACGGCCTTCGGCCATCCTGCGGCTCCGGGGGGAACCGGCCACATGATCGAGTTCATCGTTGCAGCCATCATCGTCGCGCTGGGCGTCGTGGCCATGCGCCTCAACGATCGCCTGAACCGGCTGCAGCGCGAATTCGAGGCGCTGCGCGGCTTCGTCCTTGAAACCATGCCGGTCCCGCCAGCCGCCGCGGCCACCGACGCGATGCCCGCGCCGGCCGAGGCCGCCGAAGCGCCCGTCCTTCCGGTGCTTCCCGAGGCGCCCGTCGACGAGCGCGCCGCCGCCGTCGCGGCGCGGGAAAGCACCACCAGGGCCTTGGCCGAACTCGAGGCCCAGGCTGCCCGCCCGCGCCGCTACGCCTGGTCCCCCGAGCCGGAGCCCGAGCCCGTGCCGGAACCCGAGCCCGAGCCCGAAACGCCGGCCGCGCCCGCCCGCGCCGACATCGAGACCGCGCTCGGCACCCGCTGGGCGGTCTGGGTCGGCGGCCTGGCGCTGGCGCTCGGCGGGGTGTTCCTCGTGCGTTATTCCATCGAGGCTGGTATCTTCGGTCCCGGCCTGCGCCTTGTCATGGCCGGGTTTTTCGGCACTGCGCTCGTCGCGGCCGGCGAGGCCATCCGCCGCAATGGCCTGCGCATGCCCGTCGGGGGCCTCGACGGCGCCTGGGTGCCCGGCATCCTCACCGCGGCCGGCGCCTTCACCCTGTTTGGCACGGTCTATGCCGCGCACGGCCTCTATGGCTTCATCGGCCCAACCTTCGCCTTCCTGCTGCTCGGCCTGCTCGGCATCGGCACCATCCTCGCCGCGCTGATCCACGGCCGGGCGCTGGCCGGCATCGGTCTGCTCGGCGCCTTCGCCACGCCCCTGCTCATCGCCTCGCAGGCGCCGAGCCCCTGGGTGCTGTTCGGCTATCTCGCGATCGTGCTTGCCGCTGCCGCGGCCATTGCCCGGCTGCGCGGCTGGACGGGGCTGATGACCGGGGCCGTGACCGGCATGGGGCTTTGGTCGCTGCTCTATCTCATCACGATGCCGGACATCCGGGTGGCGCCCGCGCTCTTCGCCAACGCGGTCATGCTGGCGGCCGTCGCGCTGGTCTGGCTCGCGGACCGCGATGAACCTGCCCGCGCCGATCCGCCATCGATGGCGAGCGGCCTCTTCGTCGGCCTCGCGGCCTTGCTGCTCCTCAACGATCCCGACATCATCCTGGCCGGCGGCGAAGCCCACGCCGCGCTGCTCGTCGCGTCCATGCTGGCCATCGCCTGGTGGCGGACAGCGGCGCTGCCGCTGCTGCATGCCGCGGGTGCCACCCTGGTGCTGGCGCATCTGCGCATCGCCCTTTCGGGCGACTTCGCCTTCGAGATCCTCGGCGAGCCGGTGACGTTCCAAGGGCCCGCCGTTCTGCCCTGGACCAGTCTCGGCGCGTGGATGTCGGCCCTGCTGGCCCTGCTTATCCTCGGCCTCGGCTTTATCGCCGCGCGCGGTTTCCTCGTAGACAATCTCCGCCGCGCCGCCATCTGGAGCGGCTTTGCCGTCCTCGTGCCTCTCGTCGTCCTGGCCGGCGGCTGGATCGCCTATGGCGACATCGACCGCGATCTCATGCGCGCCGCCGCCGCGCTGGCGCTGGTGCTTGCCTTCGTCGCGGCCGGTGAGGCGCTCGCGCGATCCGAGGAACCGCCGCTGACCGGCGGGCTGGCCGCCAGCATCGCCTTCGTCGGCGCCGCCATGGCAACCGCCGCCCTTCTCCTGATGGCCTTTGGACCGCTGTGGACCACCATGCTCGCCGGTGCCGCCGCCGTCCTGCCGGCGCTCGTCACGCGCTGGCGCTCCTATCCCGTGCTCGGCTGGCTCTCGGTCGGCGCCGCCGTCTTCGTGCTCGTCCGCGCCGCCATCGACCCGACGATCGTCGGCGCCGAATTCCTTGGCCAGCGTCCCGTCTTCAACGCGCTCCTGCCCGGCTACGGCATCCCCGCGCTCGCTTTCGGCTTCGCCGCCTGGCAACTCGCGCGCACCACCGACGGAAGGCCGCGGCTCGCCATGGAGGCCGCGGCCGTGCTGTTTGCGTTGCTCACGGCGGCCATGCTGGTGCGCCACGCCATGAGCGGCGGCATCGTCGACGGAGCGGCCGTCACGCTGGCCGAGCAGTCGATCTATACGCTGATCATGCTCGGCGCGGGCGCCATCCTCGTCGCGCTCGACGCCCGCTCGCCGAGCGCGGTCATGCGCATCGGCTCGCTCGCCGCCGCCGTCCTGTCGGTCCTGCTGATCGCCATCCGCCATTTCGGCACGCTGAACCCGCTCTTCACCGGCGAGCCGACGGGCCGGATTCCCGTCTTCGACCTGCTTCTCATCGGCTATCTGGTGCCCGCCGCCGGGGCGGCCGGCCTCGCCTGGTTCGCGCGGGATCGCCGGCCGCGCTGGTATTCGGTCATGCTGGCGCTCACGTCCGCCGCCCTGGCCTTCACATGGGTCAGCCTCACGGTGCGACGTCTCTTCCAGGGCGAGAACCTCGCCTTCTGGCGCGGCATGTCGCAGCTCGAGACCTACGCCTATTCGGCCGTCTGGCTGGCGCTCGGCGTCGGCATCCTGGTCCTCGGCGTCCGCTTCGCCTCGCAGGCGCTGCGCGTCGCGTCGGGCCTGCTCGTCGCGCTGGCGGTGGCCAAGGTCTTCCTGTTCGACATGGCCGAGCTGGAAGGCGTGCTGCGCGCCTTCTCCTTCATCGGCCTCGGCGCGGTGCTCATCGGCATCGGCCTGTTCTACCAGCGCCTGCTCGTCAGCGCGGCGGCACGCCAGGACGCGGCGCCGGAAGCCGCGAGCCAGCCCGACGAAGGGACGGCACCGGCGCAAGAACCACCGGCGCGACGCGTGACGTTGCCGCCCCGGGAGGCGATACCGGTCGAGGAGCCCGCGGCGACGGACGGACCTGCGCCCGCACGGGAGGTTGCGCCCGTCGAGAAACCGGCTGGCCGGGACGAAGCGGCGCCTACCGAGGAGATCGTGCCTGTCGAGGAGCCTGCGAAGGACGAAACGGCTTCGGTCGGGCAGGTCGAACCGGTAGGGAAGCCCGCGGCGTCGGTGAAACCGGTTCAGGCCGAAGGGGGTGAGCCGGCCGAAAGCACCGCCATCGTTGAAGAAGAGCCTGAAGCCGAAGAGACGTCTCCGGCCGAGAAGCCCGACGGTTCCGGCGAACCGCCTCCCGCCCCGCCGTCACCGCCCGTCGGGAACCAACCCGAACCGGAGGATCCGGCGCCCAGCAAGCAGCGAAAGGCCAAGGCCCCGCCGTCTCCCAAGCCGCGACGCGATTGATCGTCAGGCGATCCCGCCGCCGCATTTTCGTAACCCTGTAACAGGCGGGATCTAAACGGACGTCTGTCCACGGGGGCCGCCCGGTTGCCGGGAGACAGCCCGCGGACGCCCGTACATTGCATCCAACCAGCCACTGGAGCCAGTCATGAGTGATTTCGAGCGCGATTATCCGGATCATCGCGAGGCGCCGCATTTCGAGCACGGCGACGAGCCGCAGTGCAACACGTCGCCCAACCGCAATTTTTACCAGGTGATGGAGGCCCGCATCGAGCGCCGAGGCTTTCTGATGGGGGGCCTCGCGACCATCGCGACCGGCCTGTTCGGATCGACCCTGTCGGCACTCAACAGTTCCACCGCGCTCGCGCAGAACGCCGGCGGCCTGCTCGGCTTCAAGCCGGTGCCGGTCAGCATGGACGACACCGTCGTCGTGCCGGAAGGCTACAAGGTCCAGGTGCTCGGCGCCTGGGGCGAGCCGATCCTCGGTAACATGCCTGCCTACAAAGCCTCGAACTCGGGTGCCGAGCAGGGCATGCAGATCGGCCAGCACCATGACGGGATGCACTTCTTCCCGATCGACGGCTCGTCCGAGGACGGCCTTCTCGTGGTCAATCATGAATACATCGAGCCGCGCTTCCTGCATGCGGAGAAGTACAAGGGCATGGAGATGGACAGCCGGAGCGTCGTTTACGATGCCAATGGCAAGCGTGACGACGACGAGGTGCTGAAGGAAATGAACGCGCATGGCGTGTCCATCTACCGCACCACGAAGCAGGCCGATGGCGCCTGGGCGATCGTTCAGGATCCGCACAACCGGCGTGTCACCGCCCTGACCCCGATGGAAATCGCTGGTCCGGTTCGCGGCTCGGACCACGTCAAGACGCTCCACTCGCCCGATGGCGCCATGACCCGCGGCACCTTGAACAACTGCGCCCATGGCGTGACGCCGTGGAACACCTACATGGCGGCCGAGGAGAACTGGGCCGGCTACTTCGCCAACACCACCCAGCTCGATCAGAAGCCCGACCTGCCGCGCGAACATGCGCGCTACGGCGTCTCGACCAACCCGCAGGGCGGCCGCTACGGCTGGCACCTGGCTAAGTCGGGCGCCGACGAATACGTCCGCTTCGACGCGACGACCAAGGGCGCCTCGGCCATCGAGGACTACCGCAACGAGCCCAACGCCTTTGGCTGGATGGTCGAGATCGACCCGTTCGACCCGACCTCCACCCCCGTGAAGCGCACGGCGCTTGGCCGCTTCGCCCATGAGGGCGTGGTCTTTGCTCCCGCCGTCGAGGGCACGCCGGTGGTCTGCTATTCGGGCGACGATGCGCGCTTCGAGTACATCTACAAATTCGTCTCGGAAGACGTGTTCGTGCCGGGCGAGACGGATGGTTCGATCCTCGACACGGGCACCCTCTACGTTGCCAAGTTCAACGACGACGGCACCGGCGAATGGCTGGCGCTTGCGCCCGGCCGCAACGGGCTGACGCCAGCGAACGGTTTCAACGACCTGGCCGATATCCTGGTCAACACTCGGCTTGCCGCCGACCATGTCGGCGCCACCAAGATGGACCGACCCGAGTGGGGCACGATCGATCCGAACTCTGGCGAGGTCTACTTCACGCTGACCAACAACTCGCGCCGCACCCAGGCGCAGGTCGACGCGGTCAATCCGCGGGCCGAGAACAATTTCGGCCAGATCGTGCGCTGGCGCTACGCCAACGGCGATCATACACGCGCGAGCTTCGAGTGGGATCTCTTCGTGATCGCCGGCACGGCGCGTCAATCCGCGACCTTCGCGGGCCAGACGCTGAACGACGACTCGATCTTCGCCTGCCCGGACGGCATCTGGTGCGACGCCTCCTCGCGGCTGTGGATCCAGACCGACATCGGCGAGAGCGCGCAGCTCAAGGGCGTGACCGAGCCCTTCGGCCAGAACGGCATGCTGGCCGCGGACCCGACGACGGGCGAGATCCGGCGCTTCCTCACCGGCCCCATGGGCCAGGAATGCACCGGCGTTATCACCACGCCGGACCAGAAGACGATGTTCGTTAACTTCCAGCACCCCGGCGCCACCGCGACACCCGAGATGTTCGCGGCCGGCGACATGGGGTCGGCCTGGCCGGACGGTCCGGGGACCGTGCCGCGCTCGGCCACCATCGTCATCACCCGCGAGGATGGCGGCGTCATCGGCGCCTGATCGCTTTCGTGTTCGGGAACGCGGCGCCCGGCCGAAAGGCCGGGCGTTCGCCATTTCGGAAACGGGAAAACCCTATTCGGCGGCGGCCAGCGCCGGCCGCGGCACCGGCGCCTCGCGGATCGGCCAGTGCACGACGGCGGCGAACAGGCTGAGCGCGACGCCCAGCCACCAGACCGAATCATACGAGCCGATGAGGTCGTAGAGATAGCCGCCGAGCCAGACGCCCAGGAACGAGCCGATCTGGTGCGACAGGAACACCAGTCCGCCGAGAAGGCCGAGATGACGCGTGCCGAACATGATCGCCACCAGCGCGTTGGTCGGCGGCACGGTGGACAGCCACAGGAGCCCCATCGCAATGGCGAAGGCGATCACGGTCGCCGGCGTCTGCGGCAGGAGCAGGAAGAGGGTTATGACGATCGACCGGCCGATGTAGATCAACACCAGGAACATCGGCTTCGAGTAGCGCTGGCCGATGACGCCCGACGCCAGCGAGCCGATGATGTTGAAGAAGCCGATCAGCGCCAGCGCGATCACAGCGTAGCGCGCCTGGATGCCGATGTCGGCGATGTAGGCGGGAAAATGCGCGGTGATGAACGCCACCTGGAAGCCGCAGACGAAGAAGCCGGACACCAGCAGCAGGTAGCTCTTGTGACCCACCGCCTCGCGCAACGCTTCGCCGGCCGATTGGGCGATGTCGGTCTGGCGCTGCGATCCCGAACTGGAATTGCCCCTCAGCGGAATCGCCAGCACGGGGATGATCAGCATCATGGCCGATATGACCAGCAGCGAATCGTACCAGCCATAGGCGTCGATCAGGCCCTGGCTAAGCGGCGCGAAGATGAACATGCCTGCCGATCCGGCGGCCGTGCCGATGCCGAAGGCGAGGCTGCGCTTTTCCGGCGCCACGTTGCGGGCGAAGGCCGCGAGCACGATGCCGAACGAGCCCGATGCGATGCCGAGGCCGATCAGCACGCCGCCGCCGATGTGCAGCGCCGTCGCGCTCTCGGCATTGGCCATCACGATCAGTCCCGATGCATAAAGCGCGCCCGACAGCGCCAGCACGCGCCCCGTTCCGAACCTGTCGGCGAGCGCACCGAAGATCGGCGTGCCCAGGCCCCAGGCGAGGTTCTGGATCGCCATCGCCAGCCCGAACGTGCCGCGGTCCCAGCCCTTATCGGCCAGCATCGGCAGCTGGAAGAAGCCCATCGCCGAGCGCGGCCCGAAGGTCAGCGCCGCGATCACGCATCCGCACAGGATGATGAGCCAGGGAAGACTGGGGGCAGCACTTGCGGTCTTCGCGGCCTGCGGCATCGGACGGGCTCCATTCAGTCGCTCTTTAGCGCAGCCGCGGACCGATCGGATAATGAAAACTTCGGCGTCGAAGGTTCAATTTCGTTGATCGGTCGTGATCTTGATCACACTCTTCGCCCGCCGCCTATTCCAGCAGCGCCGTCGGGCTCGCCTCGGCCTTGGCCGGCTTGTCGCCGCCGGTCGTGATGATGTGCAGGTCGCGCTGCGGGAAGGGAATGGAGATTCCGTGCGCGTCGAAGGCCAGCTTGGCATTCTTGGTGAAGTCGAGCTTGGTCGAAAACCAGTCCGGCGATTTCGTCCAGTAACGGATCGACACGATGACCGCGTTGTCGCCGAGCGCCGAGACGAAGCAGTTCGGCGCCGGGTCGTCGAGAATGCGCTCGTCGGCCGCGGCCAGTTCGGCATAGGTCTTCAGCGCCAGCGCGATGTCGTCGCCATAGCCGATGCCGATGGCGATTTCCTGCATGCGCTGCGGATTTCGCGAGAAGTTGGTGACCGGCGAGTTCCACAATTCGCTGTTGGGCGCCATCACGAACAGCCCGTCGAAGGTCTTCAGTTCGGTGGCGAACAGCCCGATCTCCTGCACCGTGCCCATGACGCTGCCCGCGCTGATGAATTCGCCGACCCGGAAGGGCCGCAGCACCAGAAGCATGATGCCCGCCGCGATGTTTTGCAGCGTTCCCTGGAGCGCGAGGCCGATCGCCAGGCCGATGGCACCCAGCGCGGCGATGATCGAGGCCGTCTGCACGCCGAACTGCGCCAGCACCGTGACGCCGACGATGATGAGGACGGCATAGCGCACGATCCGCGAAAAGAATTTGCGCAGCGTTTCGTCGAAGCCCTTGAAGCGGCCAAGCGCGGAATAGGTCGATCGCTGCAGCACCCCCGACAGGATGTAGCCGACGATCAGCAGGATCACCGCGCCGACGAAGGAAAAGGAGTAGGTCACGATCAGCGCGCTTGCCTGCTCCCAGACGGTTCGCGCCGCGATCACCATGTCGGCTGCGCTTGTCTCGATGCGATCGATGGGGTCCAAGGTCAGTCTCCGTCGCTGGTCTTCGGGGGGTTCGGCAGGACCGGAAGGGTCTGCATAGACAATGAGGGCGCTGCGGACAACGCCGGCCGCCCGGTTCCGCTCCCCGCCAGCCCTACGTCGTGATTTGCGCCACACTTCCGTCATAATCGGGGAGCGTTGGCATTTCGTGCGCCCTGCGTCAGGGATGCGCCGCCGGCCTTGCGCGAACGCGGCCACGGGACCTCCGTCTGGAGGAGACAAGTCCCCGACATGACCGCCCGCATTCGCTCCGCCCATCCGCGAGACATCGCCGACCTCGTGGCGATCGAGAATGCCGTCTTTGCGACCGACCGCATATCCCGTCGCTCCTTTCGCCAGCTGATCGAGCGCGAATCGGCCGAGACGCTGGTTCTGGAGGAGGCAGGACGGGTCGTCGGCTACGCCATGGTGCTGTTTCGCAAGGGCACGGCCGTCGCCCGCCTCTATTCGATCGCGGTCGCGCCCGAGCGGGAAGGCACCGGCGCCGGCGGCCGGCTGCTTCAGGCCGCCGAGGAGACCGCCTACGAGCACGACCGCATGATGCTGCGGCTCGAGGTGCGCGAGGACAATGCCCGCGCCGTCGCGGTGTACGAGAAAAGGGGCTATCGCCGTATCGGCCGCGAGGCGGACTACTATGCCGACGGCATGACGGCGCTGCGCTACGAAAAGACGCTGCGCGGCGACGTGCCGATCCAGACGCGGGTGCCGTTCTACGAACAGACCTGCGAGTTCACCTGCGGCCCCTGCTGCCTGATGATGGCGAAGGCCTATTTCGACCGCACCTTCACCCCCGATCCCGTCATGGAGATCCGGCTCTGGCGCGAATCGACCACGGTCTTCATGATGTCGGGGCCCGGCGGCTGCGAGCCCTTCGGGCTGGCGGTGGCGGCGCGCGACCATGGGCTGTCGGCCGAG
This sequence comes from Mesorhizobium sp., assembly GCA_051860465.1. GTDB lineage: Bacteria > Pseudomonadota > Alphaproteobacteria > Rhizobiales > Rhizobiaceae > Aquibium. The sequence goes on along the minus strand of JBHYDY010000038.1, from coordinate 32,458 downwards.
ATTCTCGTTTCTTTCCACGGCGCGCTGTTTCTTCAGTCTGTGCGCAGCGTCGAAAAGCGCCGCGTCATGGAACTGGCGCAGGTGGATTTCCGTTTGCGCGCCGAAAGCCATGGCCTGCCCGTGTCCTACCGGCCCTTCACGCTGGACGACATCCGCGGCGCGCTGGCGGAGGGAAAGCTCGTCATCGTGCTGGTCAGCGGCTATCTGATGTTCGGCAGGAAGGTTCCGCACTGGGTGCTTGCCATCGGCGACGACGGTGACCACATCCTGTTGCACGATCCCTGGGTGGAGGACGAGCGCGGCGAGACGAAGGCGGACGCGGCCAACATTCCGGTTCCACATTCCATCTTCATGACCATGGCGCAGTTCGGCCGGGACGGGCTTCGGGCGGCCATCATCATCGGAAAGCTCGACCACCAATGACCTGGGTCATCCTCACCGGCCGCCAGAACGACATCGACCACTTTGCCACGCCGCACAAGATCATCACCAACCGCGACTATCTCGCGCATCCGGCGTTGTTCAAGGGCCAGCGTCCGAAGGTCATCAACCTGTCGAACAGCTATGCCTACCAGAGCCGCGGCTACTACGCCTCGCTGCTCGCCTCCTCGCGCGGCCACCGGGTCATCCCCACCGTCGAGACCATGATCGACCTGTCGGAGCGCAAGCTCTACGAGCACGCGCTGCCCGAACTCGAGCTGGCGCTCAACAAGTCGCGCAAGGATCTCGGCGGAACTTTCCCGACCCGTCTCGTCGTCTTCTTCGGCATCGCGCCGTCGAAGGCGACGGAGCGCTTCGGCCGGCTATTGTTCGACTGGTTCCGCGCCCCGGCGCTGGAGGTCTCCATCAAGGACGAGAACAACTGGGCCTCGATCCGCAAGATCGGCTTCCTGCCGCTCGGCCGCATGAAGCCGGAGGAGGAGGCGCGTTTCCTCGAAGGTCTCGCAAGCTACACCCAGCGCGAATGGCGCGACACCAAGACCCGCACGCCCTCGCGCTACACCTTCGCCACGCTGGTCGATCCCAACGAGGAGCTGGCGCCTTCGATGGTCTCGTCGCTGCGCCACTGGGCCAAGATCGCCGAGAAGATGGGCGTCGAGGTCGAGCCGATCGGCAAGAAGGACCTGGCCAGGCTCGCCAACTACGACGCGCTGTTCATCCGCGAGACGACGGCCATCTCCAACCACACCTATCGCTTCGCCCGCCGCGCCCAGCAGGAGGGCATGCCGGTCATCGACGACCCCATGTCGATGATCCGCTGCACCAACAAGGTCTATCTCAACGAGCTGATGGCGGCCAACAAGGTGCCGGTTCCGCCGACCGTCATGATCGCCAGCCCCGCGGACTGTGAGATGGCGGCCCAGGCGCTCGGCTTTCCGCTGGTGCTCAAGATCCCTGATTCCTCCTTCTCGCGCGGCGTCAAGAAGGCGGCCAGCATGGCCGAGCTGAAGGCGCTCGCCACCGAGTGGCTGGAGGATTCCGACCTGATCATCGCGCAGAAATACCTGCCGACACAGTTCGACTGGCGCGTCGGCGTGCTCGGCGGCCAGCCGCTCTTCGCCTGCCACTATCTGATGGCCAAGAAGCACTGGCAGATCGTCAACCACGACCGCATCGGCAAGCCGGACCAGGGCGGCATCAAGCCCTTCCTGCTCAAGGACGCGCCGCAACACGTCATCGAAACCGCCGTCCGCGCCGCCCGCTGCATCGGCGACGGCCTCTACGGCGTCGACCTGAAGGAGACCCCCGACGGCGTCTTCGTCATCGAGGTCAACGACAATCCCAACCTCGACCATGGCTGGGAAGACGCCGCCGAGAAGGACGAGGTCTGGGTCCGCCTGACGCAGTGGTTCCTCGACCGGCTGGAGCGTACGGGGCGGTAGCTCCGCCGCTCACCCGGCCCACGCCACCACCGCCAGGCTCGCACCCATCAGCGCCACCGCCGCGACCACGAACACCGCGTCCCGCCGCCCCATCACCGGCGCGCCGGTCACGGTGCGGGTCGACGCCGCGCCGAGGCCGCGCGCTTCCATGGCGATGGCCGAGCGGCTCGCGCGGCGGATGGCGTAGGCGAGCAGCGGCACCACCAGCGAGGCGGCCTCGCCGGGGCCGGGAATGCGGCGCGGCGGCTTGCCCCGGCGCATGGCGCGGGCCAGCCGCATGTGCCGCGCCTCGCCTGCAAGGTCGGGCACCAGGTGCAGCGCCGAAAACAGCGCGTAGCCGATCGACGGCGGCAGCCGCCACGACAGCATCAGCGCCTTGATCAGCCGGCCGGGGTCGGTCGTCAGCGCAAACAGCGCCGAGACCATTCCGCAGGCGATCGCCCGCAGGAACAAGACGACGCCGGCCGAGACCGCCGCGCCGCCGAAGGGCGTTTCCGACGACATCCTCAGCGCGAAGTCGCTCTCCTGCCGGAACAGCACCGAGGTGGTCAGGAAACCGAAGCCGAACAGCGCGAAGGGCACCATCAGCGCCAGCACCAGAAGCGGCGAGCGGCGTTCGGCGACGATCAGCGCCAGCGCCGCGATCAGGATGGTCGCCATCTGGAACACCGCATCGAAGACCAGGATCGAGGCCGCGATCCAGGCGAGACAGACGACGAGCTTGGGCAGCGGGTGCAGCGCGCTCAGCATGCCGCCGCCTCCGCGCCGTTGGCCCAGGCGGCGAGGTCGAGGATCGCCGGCGTCTCCAGCCCCGCCCGGCGCATCAGGTCGCGGTCGCCCAGGAGGTCTTGCGTCAGGCCGTCGGCAAGGATGCGGCCTTCGCCGACGATGACGCTTCGCGTGCAGGTCGAAAGTGCGACGTCGAGCTCGTGCGTGATGATCGCGAGCGCCGTGCCGCGCGCCCGCAACGTCTCGATCGTCCGCGCCAGCGCCTCGACGCCTTCCGCGTCGAGGCCCGCGGTCGGCTCGTCGAGCACCAGCAGGCCGAACCGGTCGGCGGCCGTCAGGCAGGCCAGCGCCAGCCGCCGTTTCTGCCCCTGCGACAGCTCGAACGGATGGCGCGCCTCGAGCCCGTCGAGCCGCCACTCGCGCAGCACCTCGGCGATCCGCGCCGCATCGGCGCTTTCGCCCAGCGCGGCGGCGATCTCCTCGCCCACCGAGCCGGCGATGAACTGGCCTTCCGGGTTCTGGAAGGCGATGCCGCCCGGCCGGCCGTCGCGCCGGCCGCGCTTCAGGCGCAGAAGTCCGGCAAGGCTGGCCCCCAGCGTCGACTTGCCCGCCCCGTTGGCGCCGAGGATCGCGATGACCTCGCCCGCATGGACGGCAAGGTCGATCCCCTCCAGCACCACGCGGCCGAGGAAGGGCGCGCAGGCCGCGGCCGTAAGCCGTGCCACCGCGTCGCCTGAGTCCCGCGCGGGCGTGGCGAGACGCCGCGAAACGAAGCCGGCGACGAGCCTTCGCGCAACCTCCTGCCGGTGCGGCGCCATCGTGTCGAGGACGCGGATCGCCTCGTCGATCGACAGCGGCGGCGGGGTAAGCGCCAGGCCCGCCATCGCCAGTTCGGCCGCGAGGTCGCTGGCCAGCGGCCGCCAGATGCCCTGCGCCTCGAGCGCGTCGCGATGCTCCGAAAACACCCTGCGCGGTTCGCCCGTGACGATGATCCGCCCGGCGGCGTCGAGCACCGCGACCCGGTCGACATGCCCCACCAGCCCGTCGAGCCGGTGGTCGACGATCACCACCGTGCGCCCGTCCCTTCGCTTCAGGATCGTCTCGCGCAGCCGTGCCGCGGCGGCGGGCGCCAGATGCGCCGTCGGCTCGTCCACGACCACCAGCGCCGCGTCCTGCGCCAGCAGCGCCGCCAGCGCCACGATCTGCTTCTCGCCGCCCGACAGCGCCATGGTGCGCCGGTCGCGATCGGCGGCCGAAAGCCCGACCGCCTCCAGCGCCGTCGCCACGCGCGCGTCGATCACGTCGGCGGGCAGCGCCCGGTTCTCCAGCGCGAAGGCCACCTCGTCGCCGATCGTCATGCCGCAGAGCGTCTCCTCGGCATTCTGGAACAGACGCGATACCATCGCCGACCATTGCGCCGGCCGCCGCGAGGTGGCCGCTTCCCCGAACACGAAAACCTCTCCGAAGACCTCCGCCGGAACCGTCTGCGGCACCAGCCCGGTCAGGGTGGCCAGCAGGGTCGACTTGCCCGCGCCTGACGGACCGAGCAGCAAGAGCGCCTCGCCCTGCCGCACGTCGAGCGTGACCGGCCCCACCGCGTCGGCCTCCGTATACGGGTAGCGTACGGCAACGCCGCGCCATTCCACCGCGGGTGCCATGTCGGCGGGCTCCGTCACCATCGCCGGCTCATGCGATCCCGGCGCGCCGGTCGCGGTCGATGGCCAGCCCCGACAGCACGCCGGTGCGGTACAGCGCCTCGGTGATCCAGTGCCCGGCCAGTCCGCCCAGCAGCGCGCCCGAAAGGCAGCGCAGCGTGAACATGGCGATCAGCAGGCCGGGCGCCAGCGCGCCATAGTCGAAGCGGAACCACGTGTAGATGAAGGAAAAGACCGCCGCGCCCACGCCCGCCGCCATCAGCACCGGCAGGCGGTAGTTGCGCCAGCGCGTGGCGGCGAACACGGCTTCCGCGCCGGCGCCCTGCACGAACCCGGTGACGAGCAGCAGCAGCCCGGCCGGGCTGCCGAGCAGCACCTGCACCGCCGCCGCCAGCACTTCCGACAGCAGCGCCGCGCCCGGCTTGCGGATGATCTTGGCGGCGATGATCGAGACGATGAACCAGAAGCCCATCACCACGTCCATGGTAACCGGTCCGAAGACCGCCTGCGCGATCAGCCAGACCTGCACCCAGGCCAGGTAAAGCACGCCGAACACGGCGCCAAGCACGGCAACGATCAGGATTTCGCGCAACGTCCACGCGTTGGAACGGATGACGGCAGTCATGGTGACCTCGAAGGTTTCAGGTTGGAAAAGGGGAGGGCGCGCCGAGTGTCCGCGCGCGGGATCAGCTCTTGGTCGGGCTGTTTGCCGAGACCGTCAGGTCGAGCGCGACATGGCCTTGCCGGGCGCCGAAGCTCAGGAAGGCGTCAGACAGCGTGGCGAACACCGGGCCGGCATCGCCGCGCAGCTTGGTGCAGAAGTTCTTCGATCGGTCGAAGACGCCCGAGCCCTTGAGAAAATCGATGCAGCCGTAGATCTCGTCCATGTGGGCGTCGGCGCCGAGCGGATAGAGCGAGAATTGCGCCGCCACCGGCTGTCCCAGCACGGCCGCGTCCGCCACCCGCTGCCGCGCCTGCGCGATCCGCGTCTCGAGCGGGCCGCGCGGGCCGCCTGGAAGCGGCGTGCAGCGCGGGTCGTCCGGCTCGCCGGGACATCCGCGAGAGACGGTCGCCGACAGCACCACATGGACGCCCGAGGCCGCCGCGGCGACGAAAAGGTCGCGCATCGCCGGGAAGATCTCCTCCGGCGGGCCGACGATCAGCGTCGAGACGTCGTCGGTCTCGATCCGGAATCGTTCGCGATAGGGATCGAGCGCGGAAAGCGCGCCAAGGATCACGGCGACGAAATCGTCGCACATCGGGTAAAGGGATATCTGCGCGCCTGAAAACATGCTCGCCTCGCTCCGCTGGCATTAACCAGATCAGCTTGAGGGTCCGGAGGCATGTCGCCCCGCATCTCAGCCCCGGCGTTACGGAGCTCCCCTGTCGAATGAGCGTGATCTAGCAGGCGCGGCGGAGCCATGCAACGGCAGGGCGTGAATTTTCGGCGTGGCCGAAACCGGCGGCGCTATCGCCCTGCGTCAAGTGCGGAATGCAGGGTTTCGAACCGCTCCAGGAAGGCGCGCTGCACCTCGCCCGCTGCCTTCGGCTCCAGGTCGAGCGCGGCTGCATCGAGGCCGCGCGGCTGGCCGAAGTATTTCTTCGCCTCGTCGATCGAGAAGCCGGCAAGCTCCGTCGCCTCGAGATAGGCCGCCACGAGATCGGCCTTCTTGATCGTCGCCTTCAGCCGGTCGGCGCGTACCGGCAGCGAGAAGCGCACGTGGATGGCGTTCTGCAGCCGCTCCTCCACCGCTTTGTAGCCGCCGCCGACGGCCGCCTTGAACGGCGAGATCATGTCGCCGATGACATATTCCGCACCATCATGGAGCAGCGCCGTCAGCCGCGCCTGCGCCGTCGCGGCCGGGTTCTGCAGCGCGAAGATCGTCTCGACCAGCAGCGAGTGCTGCGCCACCGAAAACGCGTGGTCGCCGCGCGTCTGGCCGTTCCAGCGCGCGACGCGGGCAAGCCCGTGCGCGATGTCGGCGATCTCGACGTCGAGCGGGGAGGGGTCGAGCAGGTCGAGTCGCCGGCCCGAAAGCATGCGCTGCCACGCGCGGGGCGGCGCTCCGGCCCGGTCGGGCATCAGGCGTCCTCGCCTGTGGAGGTTTCGGGAAAGCCGAAGCCCATGCCGGGCGGGATCGTCAGCCGCAGCGCCACGCCGCCGGCCGTCACCGGTTCGCCGGCATCCATCGCCGCCTTGACCTTGTCGATGCGCACGATCGAAAGCCCCTTCGATCCGAGCACGCTGCCAAGCGCGCCCGCGGGACGACCCTGCGCCAGCACGGGCGTGCCCGCTTCGGGAAGGTCGGCGTCGGCCTCCGCGATCAGCACGCGTCGCCGCGCCGTGCCTCGATGATGCATGCGCGACACCACTTCCTGCCCGACGTAGCAGCCCTTGCGCAGGCCGACCCCGCCGTTCTGGTCGAGCAGCACGTCGTGCGGAAAGGCGTCCGACAGCGCATAGTCGCTGCCGCTTTCGGCCACGCCGTGGGCGATCCGCAGCGCCGTCCAGGCCGGCAGGTCGGCGTCGGCCTCGGCGCCCGCGACCGGCCGCCTGACGACGCGAAACGATTCGGGAAACCGCGCGTCGCGCCGCTCTGTTGAATCGGCATCAAAAGGCGTTGAATCGGGTTGTGAAGACGATGCCCCGTCCAGCCACGAGACCGCGACGAGCGATTCATCGCGCTTGGAAATCGTGAGCTTGGCGCGGAGCTTGTAGAGCATCAGCCGGCGCATGAAATCGTCGGCGATCTCGGCGCGGCATTCGAGCAGGAGGCCATCCGCGCCGTCGCGGCTGACGAGGAAGTCGAACATGATCTTGCCCTGCGGCGTCAGCAATGCGCCGGGCTTGGCCACGCCTGCGGGAAGCGAAGCGAGGTCGGTCGTGAGGATCGACTGCAGAAGATGCTCGGCGTCCGGGCCAGAGACGGACACAAGGGCGCGCGCGGGGAGGACGACGGTCGGCATGGTGTTCTTTCGGTTCCTGATTCCCCGCGACTGGGCTGGCTTCGTGCGGCCTCGGCTTGCTTTCTCGGGTGCCTTTACGTAAGCCGACCGCATCATCCGGGCAAGGGCGACGATGGCCATGGCGACAACCTACGATCTCATCCTGACGGGCGGAACCGTGGTCAACCAGGACGGCGCGGGCATCCGCGACGTCGGCGTCACCGGCGGCCGCATCGCAGCCATCGGCGATCTGCGGACGGCGAGCGCCGGCGAGACGATCGACTGCGCCGGCCTTCACGTCCTGCCGGGCGTCGTCGACAGCCAGGTGCATTTCCGCGAGCCGGGGCTGGAGCACAAGGAAGACCTCGAGACGGGTTCGCGCGCGGCCGTGCTCGGCGGCGTCACCGCCGTCTTCGAGATGCCCAACACCAAGCCCTTGACCACCAGCGCGGCGGCGCTTGCCGACAAGGTCGCCCGCGCCACCGGCCGCATGCATTGCGATTTCGCCTTCTGGGTCGGCGGCACGCGCGACAACGCGCCCGACATCGCCGAGCTGGAGCGCCTGCCGGCCGCGGCCGGCATCAAGGTCTTCATGGGATCGTCCACCGGAGACCTTCTGGTCGAGGACGACGAAGGCGTCGCCGCGATCTTGCGCAACACCCGCCGCCGCGCCGCCTTCCATTCCGAGGACGAGTTCCGCCTTCGCGAGCGCATGGGCGAGCGGATCGATGACGATGTCGCCTCGCACCCGGTCTGGCGCGACGAGATCGCCGCATTGCGATGCACGCAACGGCTTGTGCGCATCGCCCGGTCGGTTCGCGCCCGCATCCACGTGCTGCACATCTCCACCGCCGAAGAGATCGCCTATCTCGAGCACCACAAGGACGTCGCCTCCTGCGAGGCCACGCCGCATCACCTCACGCTCACCGCCGACGACTATGCCACCCATGGCACGCTGATCCAGATGAACCCGCCGGTGCGCGCGGCGCGCCACCGCGACGGCATCTGGGCGGGCATCGCCAATGGCGTCGTCGACGTGCTCGGCTCCGACCACGCGCCGCACACGCTGGACGAGAAGGCGAGGGCCTATCCGGCATCGCCCTCGGGCATGACCGGCGTGCAGACGCTGGTGCCGATCATGCTCGACCACGTCGCCGCCGGCCGCCTCGCCATCGAGCGCTTCGTCGACCTGACCAGCCACGGCCCCAACCGCCTCTTCGGCATGGCCCGCAAGGGCCGCATCGCGGCCGGTTACGACGCCGACTTCACCATCGTCGACCTGAAGCGAAAGGCTGTCATCCGCAACGCAGACCAGGGCTCGCGCGCCGGCTGGACGCCCTATGACGGGCGCGAGGTCACCGGCTGGCCGGTGGGCACGATCGTGCGCGGCAGGCGCGTGATGTGGGAAGGCGAGATCGTCACGCCGGGGCAGGGCGAGCCGGTGCTGTTTTCGGAAGCGCTTCCGGCCTGAACGAGGCCGGCCCGCGCTCAATCCCCCGCGACGAAGAACAGCCAGCGGCCGTCGGGCGCAAAGCCGGCGCGGTAGAAGGTGTAGGCGCCGTAGACCTTCATCTCCTCGACATCGCCCGCGGTCACGATCTTGAACAGCTCGACCCGCTGCGGGTCGCTCAGCTGCTCCAGCGGAACGCCGAAAAAGTAGGGGAACACGTACACCTCGGCCGGCGTGCCGGGCGACAGGTGGACATAGCCCGCTTCCAGGATTTCCAGCAGGATGGCGAGGATCTCCTGGCCGCGATCATCGCCGGACATCCCCACCAGGAAGGCGATCGGATCGTCGCTGACGCCGCCGAAGGACAATTGCGTGGCGCCGTCGCCCATCCCGATCAGCGGCCGAAGCCGCTCCGGGTCGCCGCTGCGGCAGGCCTCCAGAATCAGTTCGCGCATGCGGCGAACCTCTTCGGGCAAGAGCGAATAGTCGTAGAGGATGTCCGGCACGGGTTCTGCGGCCGTGTCGCCATCGTCCGCGTCCTGCTCGTCGACGCCTGCGGGTGTTCCCTCGCCGGAGGCCGGCGGAATGGCGGGCATGTCGGGCAGCGGCAGGCGCAGCACCGGGTCGGGGGTCAGCGTTTCTCCGCCGCCGGAACTGTCGTCGTCGGGCGTCACGGCTTCCTGGCCGATCTCGCTCAGGGCCAGGCGCGTCGCGGCCTGGCCGACGCCGCCGGTCGCCAGCATGGTGACGCTCGCCAGCACGGCGATCGCCATCGATTTCGGTACAGACGTCATCATCGAAAGCTCTCGTTGGACCGTCCCGGGAAGCGCGCTGGACCGCCCCTCGGGCAGGTCCGGCGTCCCTGTGTCAGTGATGAAAGCGCACCATCTCGAAATCGCCCGCAATCACCTTCTCGCGCATGGTGTCCAGCAGGGCCAGAGCGGTGTCCTCGCCGCAATTGCGCATCAGCTCGACGAAGGCCGTCGTCAGCGCCGCCTCCGCGATGATCTCCGGCTCGATGCCTGCCGAAAGCCCTTCGGCCCAGGCTTCCGTCTGGCTTTCAACGGCCGTCAGTCGCTTTTCCTCGCGGATCAGCGCGTCGATTTCGCCGAGTCCATGTCCCATGGTTTCCACCCACCTTGCCTCGGAGGCCGTCCCGTATCGAGACAGGGCCTCCGTTCGTCCCTTCATGTCCCGTTAACGTCTTACCACAGGTCTCGGCGCTTTCGCGCCGCCATTCCCGGAAAAGTTAACGTCGGTTAATTCCCGTATGTCGCGGCTGTCTCCAGCGTCAGGGTTTCGCCTTCCTTCATGTAGCGTTCGATCGCCGACGCCACGGCCTTGGTGCAGTTCATGTGGATTTCCGAATTGCTCCGATAGCCGCGGTTGAAGCTGGCGATCAGCCGCGCGCGCTGCTCGGGCGCCGGGTCCTCGGCCGCCACCAGCGCTTCCATCTGCTCGCGCCACAGGTTGCCGTTCTCGCCGCACAGATTGCGCAGATAGTGCAGCGATCCCAGCACCTCGCTCAGGCGGTAGAGCCGTTGCTGGTAGGGCGCGTCGACGGCGCCGGCCGGAAGCGGCAGGAACAGGAGCAGGCCGATTGCAACGGCGCGGAATCGCATGCTTTGTGACATAGCCTTCGTTGGTGCCGCAGGATTCGGGCGCGAACAAGACACCTCCGGCCAAAGGTTGTCGGATGGTTAACGCGAAAGCGACAATATGATCTTTGCCGCCGCCAGCGTCGAGGCCGTGATCGGCAGGCCGGCCATCTCCTCGAGCGAATACCAGCCTGCCGTCTCGGCATCGTCGCCGGCCACGGGCTCGCCCGACACATGCACCGCCCGGAACACGGTCAGCCGGTAGACCGTCCCCGCACTCGCCCCTTCGAGCGTCAGCTCCTCGTGCGGTTGGAGCGCGTGCGCAGTCAAGCCGGTCTCCTCGAAAAGCTCGCGCCGCGCCGCGTCCTCCAGCGTCTCGCCGGCTTCCACCCGCCCGCCGGGAAAGGCGTGCAGCCCCTTCGCCGGCGCCCGCCCGCGCTTCACCAGCAACAGCCGTTCGCCGCGCCGCAGCGCGACCGAGACGGCGGGGATGATGACGGGCGTGCTCATGAACCTTTGGTAGCGCCGACGGGTGCTTGCGCGCAATGCCGCCGCCCCGCTTGACCTTTGCCCCCGCACCCGCCAACTCTCCCCTTATGTGCGGACGGTTCACATTGGCGGCGACGCCGGACGAGGTCGCGGCGTTTCTCGCCACGCTGGAGCTTGATGCCTTCCCGCCGCGCTACAACATCGCGCCCACGCAGCCGATCCTGATGGCGATCGCCGCTCCGCCGCGCGAGCCGGGTTCCAACCTGCCCGACCGCGCGGCGCTGCTGGTCCGCTGGGGCCTCATCCCGTCCTGGTGCAAGGATCCGAAGGCGCTGCCGCTTCTGATCAACGCGCGCTCCGAGACGGCGGCCGAGAAGAACGCCTTCCGCGCCGCCATGCGTCACCGCCGGGCGCTGATCCCGGCCACCGGATTCTATGAATGGAAGCGCGACGGCAAGGCCAGGCAGGCCTATCTGATCCGGCCGAAAGGCGGCGGCCTGATGGCCTTCGGCGCGCTGATGGAAACCTTCGCCGATCCCGGCGGCTCGGAGATCGACACCGGCGCGATCCTGACCACGGCGGCCAACGATCAGATCGCCGCAATCCACGACCGCATGCCGGTGGTGATCCGCCCGGCCGATTTCGCCCGCTGGCTCGATTGCCGGACCCAGGAGCCGCGCGACGTGGCCGACCTGCTGGCGCCCGTCGAGCACGGCTTCTTCGAGGCGATCGCGATTTCCGACAAGGTCAACAAGGTGGCCAACACCGGGCCGGATATCCTGGAGCCGATCGCCGTTGCGCAGCCGGCCCCGCAGCCTGCCGACAAGCCGAAGGCGGCCGGAAAGCCCGCGCCCGCCGATCAGCTCAAGCTGTTCTGAACCGCGCGGCTCAGTCGGTTTCGGGCTGCGCCGCTTCGGGCGAGATCGCGCTCGTCCTCTTGGCCTGCTTGTCGGAGCAGACAAGCGCCGCCGCGACCGCGGCCGGGCCGATCGTCCTGAACTTCTCGATCAGGTGGTCGGCCTTGGCGCGTTCGCGTTCGGCCTGGGTGGCGGTGCGTTGCATCGTTCTTCCCCTTGGGGTCCTCTGTATCCGGGCTCTCCGGCCCGCGTTGCGGCAGGTGGTGTTCGAATTCGTCCGAAACATGGCCAAACCGCCGCAGCATATGATTATCCGAGTTGCTTGCGACAATCTGTGACATCTCGCCCACTCGCTGTTGCGCCAACGACACATGCTTGGCCCGTCCCCCGCTTGACGCCGCGCCGGCCGGGCGGCATAAAGCACGCCATGAAAACGACCGTCGCCATTATCGGCATCTGCATTTGTGGCTAGCGCACGCGCTGGTCCGGACGTTTTCACCCTTTCTCCCAGGAAAAGAAAAACGCCCCGGCCAGCCGGCGGGTGAATTCTGGTGCGCCGTTCCGCGGCGCCTGTTGGGAAACCTGGCGTCGGCGCCTGCGCCGCGCCCGTTGGGAATGACGAGATGTCCGAGGGTATCCGCCTCTACAACACGCTGACGCGCTCGAAGGAGCCTTTCGCCCCGATCGACCCGGACAACGTGCGCATGTATGTCTGCGGCCCGACGGTCTACGACTTCGCCCATATCGGCAACGCGCGGCCGGCGATCGTCTTCGACGTGCTGTTCCGGCTGCTGCGGCACCTCTACGGGGCCGACCACGTCACCTATGTCCGCAACATCACCGACGTCGACGACAAGATCAACGCCCGCGCCCTGCGCGACTTCGGCGACGACATCGCCTCGGGCGCGCTCACCCTCAACGATGCCATCCGCAAGGTCACCGAAACCACCTACGACCAGTACCAGAAGGACGTGGCGGCACTCGGCTGCCTGCCGCCGACGGTCCAGCCGCGGGCGACCGAATTCGTGCTGCCGCGCGCCGACGGCCGGTCCGACATGGTGACGCTCATCCAGTCGCTCATCGATCGCGGCCACGCCTATGTCGCGCGCGGCGAAGCCGGCGCGGAGGTTCTGTTCGACACCGCCTCGATGCCCGACTACGGCCGCCTGTCGAAGCGCAATCTCGACGAGCAGCAGGCCGGCGCCCGCGTCGCCGTCGAGGCGCACAAGAAGAACCCGGCCGATTTCGTGCTGTGGAAGGAAAGTTTTGCCGACGAGCCCGGCTGGCAGGCACATTTCCACCTCAAGGACGGCGGCCACGCCGACATCCACGGCCGCCCCGGCTGGCACATCGAGTGCTCGGCCATGAGCGATGCCCTGTTGTGGGATGCGGTGAAGGACCGGCTGTCGCCCGAAGCGCTCGCCCGCCCGCACCAGTTCGACATCCATGGCGGCGGGCTGGACCTGATCTTCCCCCACCACGAGAACGAGATCGCCCAGTCCCGCTGCGCCCACGGCACGCACGCCATGGCCAATGTCTGGATGCACAACGGCTTCGTCCAGGTCGAGGGCCGCAAGATGTCGAAGAGCGAGGGGAATTTCGTCACGATCCATGACCTGCTGCACACCGACAGGTTCGGCGGCCGCAAATGGCCGGGCGAGGTGCTGCGGCTGGCGATGCTGATGACGCATTATCGCGAGCCGATTGACTTCAGCGTGCGGCGGCTGGAGGAGGCTTACTCTCGCCTCCGCCGTTGGAACATCATCGCAGATGAGGCCGATGATCACGAAGAAGGTGTCTACCCCGGAATAATTGAAGCGCTGCTGGATGATCTTAACAGCGCCAAGATGCTCGAATATATGAGCTTTATTTCCAAGTACGGAGGGTTTTCGGGGCAGGTACAGCGGCGCACGATAAGAGACACCCTATTGTTTCTGGGTCTGAGACTCTCAGTTCGCGAGTGGGAAGGAATCGGGACTGGAAACTCCATTGTCGACTTCGACACCGTGGAGATGCTGGTGGGCGAGCGAACTCTGCTCATCGCCCAGAAAAACTGGGCAGAGGCCGACCGCATCCGCGACGAACTGCTCGCGCAGGGCATCCAGCTGAAGGACGGCAAGGACCCGGTCACCGGCGAGCGCGTCACGACGTGGGAGGTGAAGCGGTGAGGGCGGCGACAGCCGATCTCCCCCCTCGTGGGGGAGATGTCCGGCAGGACAGAGGGGGGCGCCGCAGAGCGCTGACCTGTCCATCCGGGCGACCCGCCGAAGCTGCCGATCTCCCCCCTCGTGGGGGAGATGTCCGGCAGGACAGAGGGGGGCGCCGTAGGGCTCGACGCCAGCCGAGGCGCGCGCGCCTTGGAGCGCTGGCCTGTCCGCTCGGACGTGGATTGGGCGGTGAAGCGGTGAGGGCGATGATGCAATTGCAGACGCTAGCACTCCATGGCGCCCCCCTCTGCCTGCCGGCATCTCCCCCACGAGGGGGGAGATCATTCGCTCCGCCGTCTTCGACAACTTCCGATGCGGGGCGGATGAGCGCTCCCCGCACCCCGCGACGGTGGACCTTCTGACCATGCCCCACACGCCCCCCCCGCCACAGAACCGCCCCCGCGCCAAGGCCATGCGCCGCGCCATGACCGACGCGGAGCTGAAGTTCTGGAACGCCGTTCGCGCGCATCGTCTGATGGGCATGGGCTTTCGCCGCCAGGTCCCGATCGGACCCTACATCGTCGATTTCGCCTGCCCCACGCACAAGCTCATCGTCGAGATCGACGGCAGCCAGCACACCGATGACCAGACGCTGCGCGCCGACGCCGTCCGCACGCGGTTCCTGGAGGAGAGCGGCTGGACCATCCTGCGCTTCGCCAACGCCGACGCGCTGACCGACCTCGAAAATGTCTGCCTGCACGTGATCACGGTCGCCGGGCTGGCCCGTCCCGCCCAAGTCCAGCACGAGGGAGCCCACCCATGAGCCTCGACAACGTCCCCCGCTATTCCGGCGGTTGCCAGTGCGGCGCGGTGCGGTTCCATGTCACCGGCGCGCTGGGCGACGCCTCGGTCTGCCATTGCCGCATGTGCCAGAAGGCCGCCGGCAATTTCTACCTGCCGCTGGTTTCGGTGGGAGAAGCAAAGCTCGAATGGGCGCGCGGCGCGCCCAGGCGCTTCCAGTCCTCCAGCAAGGTCTGGCGCGGCTTTTGCGGCGATTGCGGCACGCCGCTGACTTTCGAGGCGCCCGACGGCGTCGCGCTCGCCATCGGCGCCTTCGACGATCCCGAGGAGATCGCGCCGAGGATCCAGTGGGGCACGGAGGCGAAGCTGCCCTATGTCGACACGATCCACGCCCTGCCGGAGCAGGACACCATGGCGGACGTGTCGTCGGCGACCTACCTGACCGGCCTCGTCTCCTTCCAGCATCCCGACCACGACACCGACGACTGGGCGCCGCCCGATCATCCGGGAGAGCCGACATGAGCGGGGCGGTCACCGGCGGCTGCCAGTGCGGCGCGGTGCGCTATCGCGTCGGCCGGCTCGGCCGCTCGTCAGTCTGCCATTGCCGCATGTGCCAGAAGGCGACGGGCAACGTCTTCGGCATTTTCGTCACGGCCCATGGCCTGGCCTGGAGGCGTGGCGCTCCGGCGCGTTTTCGCAGTTCCGATCTTGGCGAGCGTCTGTTCTGCGCCGCCTGTGGAACGCCCCTGGCCGTCGACGAGACGAACGGCAATCTGGAACTCGCCATCGGCACCCTCGACGACCCGGCGCAGGCGCGGCCGACCGTCCAGCTTCACCTCGAGGGTCGGGCCGTCTTTTTCGCCGAACTGGCCGGCTTGCCGGTTCCGTCCGATTATGATCCTGCACGGATCGCACGGCAGGATGCCCGTCTGCGGTCCCGCCAGCACCCCGACCACGACACGCAAACCTGGCCGTCGGCCGAAGGCACAGCCCCATGACGCTCCGCACCCTCTATCCCGAGATCGAACCCTTCGAGACTGGCATGCTGGAGGTCGGCGACGGCCACAGGCTCTACTGGGAGCGCGTCGGCACGAAGGGCGCCAAGCCCGCCGTCTTCCTGCATGGCGGTCCCGGCGGCGGCATCTCGCCTGTCCACCGGCGACTGTTCGATCCGGCGCTCTACGACGTCATCCTGTTCGACCAGCGCGGCTGCGGCCGCTCCACCCCGCATGCCGGGCTTGAGGCCAACACCACCTGGCGGTTGGTGGCCGACATCGAGCGCCTGCGCGAGCTGGCCGGCTTCGACAGATGGCTGGTCTTCGGTGGCTCCTGGGGCTCCACGCTCGCGCTCGCCTATGCGCAGACCTATCCGGAAGCGGTCAGCGAGCTCGTGCTGCGCGGCATCTACACGCTCACCCGCGCCGAGCTCTCCTGGTACTATCAGTTCGGCGTCTCCGAGATGTTCCCCGACAAGTGGGAGCGCTTCCAGGCGCCGATCCCGCAAGACGAGCGCCACGACATGATGGCCGCCTACCGCCGCCGCCTGACCGGCGACGACCGCGCCGTCCAGATCGAGGCGGCGAAGGCCTGGAGCCTCTGGGAGGGCGAGACCATCACGCTCCTTCCCGAGCCGTCCACCAGCGGCAAGTTCGGCGAGGACGAGTTCGCGCTCGCCTTTGCCCGCATCGAGAACCACTTCTTCGTCCATTCCGGCTGGCTGGAGGAAGGCCAGCTCGTCCGCGACGCCTTCAAGCTTGCCGACATTCCCGGCGTCATCATCCACGGCCGCTACGACATGCCGTGCCCGCTGCGCTATGCCTGGGCGCTGCACAAGGCCTGGCCGCAGGCCGAGTTCCACATCGTCGAGGGAGCGGGACATGCGTTTTCCGAGCCCGGCATCCTCGACCGGCTGATCCGGGCGACGGACGGATTTGCGGGGAAGGCGTGATGGTTTTCGTTTTGATGAGTAGCGCTACACGTCGCCCCCCTCTGCCTGCCGGCATCTCCCCCACGAGGGGGGAGATCATGCGCGTCGCCGAAGCTGCCGATCTCCCCCCTCGTGGGGGAGATGGCCGGCAGGCCAGAGGGGGGCGCGAAGGAACGAGACGTCACTGCGGAGGCGGCCGCCGAAGAACACCGCCCACGAAGGTATCCGCATGACCCGCTCCCGCATCCACCTCTTCGACACCACGCTCCGCGACGGACAGCAGACGCCGGGCGTCGACTTTTCCGTCGAGGACAAGATCGCCATCGCGGCCTTGCTCGACGGATTCGGCATCGACTATGTCGAGGGCGGCTATCCCGGCGCCAACCCGACCGACACCGCCTTCTTCGAGAAGAAGCGCACGACGCGGTCGAAATTCGTCGCCTTCGGCATGACCAAGCGCGTCGGCGTCTCGGCCTCCAACGATCCGGGGCTGGCGGTTCTGCTCCAGTCCGCCTCCGACGCGATCTGCTTCGTGGCCAAGAGCTGGGACTACCATGTCCGCGTCGCGCTCGGCTGCACCGAGGACGAGAACCTCGACGCCATCCGCGCCTCGGTCGAGGCCGCCGCCGCCGCCGGCAAGGAGCCGCTGGTCGATTGCGAGCACTTCTTCGACGGCTACAAGGCCAACCCCGCCTACGCGCTGGCCTGCGCGAAGGCGGCCTACGAGGCGGGCGCGCGCTGGGTCGTGCTTTGCGACACCAATGGCGGCACGCAGCCGTCGGAGGTGCGCGCCATCGTCGATGCCGTCATCGCGGCCGGCATCCCCGGCGAGGCGCTCGGCATCCATGCCCATGACGACACCGGCCAGGCGGTTGCCAATTCGCTCGCCGCGGTCGAGGCCGGCGTGCGCCAGATCCAGGGCACGCTGAACGGCATCGGCGAGCGCTGCGGCAACGCCAACCTGATCACGCTGATCCCCACCCTGATGCTCAAGCCGGCCTTCGCCGACCGCTTCGTCACCGGCATCACGCCCGAAGCGCTGAAGGGCCTCACGCGGCTGTCGCGATCCTTCGACGAGCTCCTGAACCGCGCGCCGAACGCGCAGGCGCCCTATGTCGGCTCGTCGGCCTTTGCCACCAAGGCCGGCATCCATGCCTCCGCGCTGCTGAAGGAACCGCAGACCTACGAGCACGCGCCGCCCGAAGGCGTCGGCAACCGCCGCCGCGTCATGGTGTCGGACCAGGGCGGCAAGGCGAACTTCATCGCCGAGCTGAAGCGGCGCGGCATCGAGGTCGCCCGCGCCGACCACCGCCTCGACACGCTGATTTCGCAGGTCAAGGAGCGCGAGGCGCAGGGCTATGCCTACGAGGGCGCCGACGCCTCCTTCGAATTGCTCGCGCGACGCACGCTGGGCACCGTTCCGACCTTCTTCGAGGTCACGTCCTTCCGCTGCATGATCGAGCGCCGCTTCGACGCCAACGGCAATCTGAAGACGGTGTCGGAGGCCATCGTCAAGGTCGAGGTCGATGGCGAGGAGCGCATGTCGGTGGCCGAGGGGCAGGGGCCGGTCAACGCCCTCGACATCGCGCTGCGCAAGGATCTCGGCAAGTTCCAGGCGGAGATCGAGGACATGGAGCTCGTCGACTTCAAGGTCCGTATCCTCAATGGCGGCACCGAGGCGGTGACCCGCGTCCTGATCGAATCGCGCGACGGCACCGGCGCCCGCTGGTGGACCGTCGGCGTCTCCGACAACATCATCGACGCCTCCTTCCAGGCGCTGATGGATTCGATCGTCTACAAGCTGATGAAGAACCGCGAGTTGGCGGGGCTGGTGGCGGCGGAGTAGGGGGCATTTGCCCCCCACTTCACCGCCGTTCATCCACCCATCAACAAAATCCATTGGCCTTTGCGGCGCGCGCGCCGCATAGGTCGCACATGACACCCGATGCCCTTCCCGAAGGCGGCGCCCGGCGCGGCTTCGTCTACGCGCTCCTCGCCTATGGCTTCTGGGGCATGCTGCCGCTGTTCCTGAAGGCGGTGTCGCACCTGCCGGCGCTCGAGGTGGTGGCCCATCGCGTCCTCTGGTCGGTGCCGATCGCCGGCGCGGTCCTGGTCGCGTCCGGGCGCACGGCCGATCTCAAGGCGGCGCTGCGCTCGCCGCGCACCATCGCGCTGGCCAGCCTCACCGCCGGACTGATCACCATCAACTGGGGCCTCTACGTCTGGGCCATCGCGGTCGAGCGCACCGTGGAGACCTCGCTCGGCTACTACATCAACCCGCTGATGAGCGTCGTCATGGGCGCGGTGCTGCTCGGCGAGCGCCTGAGCCGGGCACAGATCGCCGCGCTCGTCCTCGCCACCGCCGCCGTCGTGCTGATGACCGTCGAGGCGAGCATCGTGCCCTGGGTCTCTT
This sequence comes from Mesorhizobium sp., assembly GCA_051860465.1. GTDB lineage: Bacteria > Pseudomonadota > Alphaproteobacteria > Rhizobiales > Rhizobiaceae > Aquibium. The sequence continues at coordinate 13,563 of JBHYDY010000038.1, read as the reverse complement.
TGGTGCTGGCGGCCTCCTTCGCCGTCTACGGCTTCCTGCGCAAGACGCTGCCGATCGGCCCCAGCCAGGGCTTCTTCCTGGAAGTGCTGATCCTGTCGGTCCCGGCGCTCGCCTATGTCGTCTGGCTGCAGGCGACGGGCGTTTCCAGTTTCGTCGCCTCGCGGCCCGACGACATGCTGCTGCTGCTGCTGTGCGGCCCCGCCACGGCGGTGCCGCTCCTGCTCTACGGCTTCGGCGCCAAGCTCCTGAAGCTCTCCACCATCGGGATCATGCAGTACATCGCCCCCACCGGCATCTTCCTGATCGCCGTCTTCGTCTTCGGCGAACCCTTCGGCATGGTGCGTCTCGTCGCCTTCGCGCTCATCTGGGTGGCGCTCGCCATCTACACCTGGTCCATGGTCTCGCAGGCGCGCGACCGCCGCGCCGCGGAAGCGGCTTCACAGGGAGGTTGAAGTGTACGACCTGATCATCGCCAACAGGAACTACTCGTCCTGGTCGCTGCGCCCCTGGGTGCTCATGCGCACGCTGGACGTTTCCTTTACGGAGACGCTCGTGCCGTTCCCCGGCGGCGACAGCCATGCCGTCTACAAGCCGCTCTCGCCCAATGCGCGCGTGCCCTGTCTCGTCGACGGCGACCTGCGCGTCTGGGATTCGCTGGCCATCGTCGAATACCTCGCCGAGCGCCACGCCGGCGTCTGGCCGGCCGATGCGGTCGCCCGCGCCTTCGCGCGCTCGGCCGCGGCCGAGATGCACTCCTCCTTCGGCACGCTGCGCGACATCTGCACCATGAACTGCGGCCTGCGCATCCGCCTCCACGCGCGCCCGGCCGCGCTCGAACGCGACATCGCCCGCATCGCCGAGATATGGACCGAAGGCCTCGCCCGTTTCGGCGGCCCCTTCCTCGCCGGTCCCGCCTTCACGGCGGTGGACGCCTTCTATGCCCCCGTCGCCTTCCGCGCCCAGACCTACGGGCTGGAGTTCGGCCCCGCCGCCGATGCCTATGCCGCGCGCCTGCTCGCCCTGCCGGCGATGCGCGAGTGGTACGAGGCAGCCCTTGCCGAGCCCTGGCGCGAGGCAGCCCACGAGGCCGAGGCCCGCGCCGTCGGCGAGTGGCTGGAGGATCTACGCGCCGGGGCCTGAGCCCCCCTACTTCAACCCGAAGCAGTTGGCATAATAGGTCGTCGTCGCCGGCCAGTCCGAGAACAGCCCGACGATCCCCACCTGCTCGTGCAGCACGTTCATCAGCGTGAAAACGTCGCCGTCATTGTCGATGGCGTCCTTGATCGACTTGAAGTACCAGCCGCCGCCGCCGGAAAGCGGGCCGGAGCGTTCCGCCGTCCAGGCGATGATCGACAGCCCCGCCGCCTTCGCCTCCCTTGCATAGGTCGACGGCACGATCGCGCCGTTTTCCAGCGTCACCAGCATCCACATCGGCGGCGCGATGAAATTCACCCCCAGCGCCTTCATCTCCGCCATCGACCGGTCCCAGGTCGCCGCCACCATCGGGTCGAAGCCCGGCACGCTGCTCTCGCGGCCGTCGAGATAGACCGCCTGCCGGCCGAAGTCCGGCTCGTTCTCGATCCAGTAGAGCACGTCGTCGAGGTTGAACGATTGCGCAAACACGTCGGCCGGGTCCACCCCCGCCGCCTTGTACTCGTCGATCATCTGCTGCGCATACATCGCCTGCGTGTAGTCGCCTTCGTAGGGCATCGCCACGGCGGGCGCCTTCAGCTCCGGCGTGAACCTGACGCCCAGTTCCTTGAACAGCGCGATCGATTCGGCATGCGTCATCAGCGTGCCCCTGGTCGCATAGAGGTCGGTGCGCCATGTCGCCGTGCCGTCCATGTAGGCCGCCACCGTCGTCGCCGAGCGGTCGGCCGCGTCCATCTTGCCGTTCAGGCTCTTGAACTCCGCCAGCGTCACGTCCGAGGCGCGGCATTCGGCCGACGCCCGCGTGTCGCCCGCGGCCGGCGCGAAGGGCGCCGTGCACTTCGCCGCCAGCTCGGTCGCCAGGATGTTGGTCGTCGTGTGCAGATCGTCCTGCGCGTGGCGGCAGACGAGCGCGCGGTCCCTGGTAAAGGTCACGTCGCATTCCATGATGCCTGCGCCCATCCCCGCCGCCGCGACATAGCTTTCCCGCGTGTGCTCGGGAAACTGCAGCGGCGCGCCGCGATGACCGATCGACCAAGCCGTCTTCTCGAACGGTCCGTTCTGGCAGGAAAGCAGCTTCTCCTTCAGCGGCCCCTCGTCCATGTCGCGCACGAGATGGAACGGCCGCGGCCCGAGCTGCACCGGAAAGCCCGTCGGCTCCTGCGCCTGCGCGCCGGTGGTGGCGCTGGCGACAAGCAGCGCGGAAGCACTCGCGAGGTGCAGCGCGGAGCCAGTCGCAACGAGCAGCGCGGCGGCGAGAATTCGGTTCATCGGCATCGGTCCTTTCATGACGAAAGGCCCATCGAAGCACGGCTCTATGACGTCCGTGTCTCGCCCGCGTGGTTGCCTGTGGAAAAACAGCTCGCACTTGCGCGAAGATGCGGGGGGGGGGGGCGTGCGAGAAAACGCCGGTTCCGGTGTGCCGCGCCGCGCCGCCCGGGCGGCAGCCAGCGCCTGCCATGCCCAACTGCTCGACATTGCAGGACGAGCGCCGACGGTGGCGCGCAATCCTCCCCCGCGCGCGGGGGAGGGGGACCATGCGCAGCATGGTGGAGGGGGCGCTACGGAACTCGGGCGTCGCCAGATACTCCCCCGTTCACGGGGGAGGGGGACCACGAAGTGGTGGAGGGGGCGAGACCAACGGCTCGCCACGGAAGGAACCATGCGCAGCATGGTGGAGGGGGCGCACGGCCGCCATTTGCGATTGCCTGCCCCGCGTGGGGGGTGAGGCGCGGTCCGCGCAGCGGACGGAAAGCCAACGATCTGGCTTTCCGAGCGCCGAACGCCCGGAGCGCAAACGAAGGGCCGGGGCCGGCAGGCCAGAGGGGGGCGCGAGCGTCGTCGCGAGTACAAGCTGGCCACGAAGCATCACTCCGAGTTTGCCGATCGTATCAGCTCCTCCATGCGCGCAGTCGAACTCGTTAGTCCGTGGGCAACCCATGCCAATGCGGTGCCGCACAAGGCATATTGAAACTCGGAAACGGCCTTGAAATCTACACAATGTTCTTCCGCACGAAAGAAGCTCATAGGCATCGAGTGGATATAGGCGGAGAGATAAGATTCGAAGAAATCGTAGTCTGAGACGTCCCAACCAGCCTTTCTAACGACGTTGCGTATGCCGCCGACATAGTATTCTCGACAACTTACGATACGATCTCTCTGCTCCACTTCTAGTTTAGTGAATTCCGGGTTGGTTCGGATTTCAGCAATGATACGGTCAATGTGGAATCGGTACTCCGTCCGCATTCTCTTAATCTCGCCGCCATTTTCGCCGGTTTCCCTGGGTCGGAACATTCTGCTGCGATGCGAGGTGTCGTGGAGTTGTAAAATTAAATGCCGCAGTTCCCATTCGTCAGAAGTCAGATTGGGGTCCGAGATGTAAAGCATCATCAGCGCAGCTTCGACCGCAGTGCGAGCGATCGAAGCGACAGAAAAGTGGTCGAGTGGTCTTTCTCGGCCGCGTGATTCGATTGCAGCATCGATGACATCGAAGATGGTCATTGTGGTGACTATCGTTCGAGTGTGCAGGAATGAAGCCCAGTGCCCCTGCCATCCTTTCAGTTGCCCAAAGCCTCTATTGGAGGCGAAAACAGCTTCCGAAAGTGCTTTCTCGCAGGTCTCCCGCTCGGTTCGATAATGTTCAGCGCTCATTCTTGCCGCTTCAACGTCTCGTCCGTTGCCAAGGTTACTTCAAAACGGGCTTCGCGACCACCAAAGCGTCCCAACCGGACCTCGATACGAAACCCGGGAAATCCCCCCCTCAAAGCCTCCCGATCACGCTCCGGTCCCCCTTCGCCTCGGCCGCAGTTCGCGCGGCGTCTGGGACCGCCGCCGACAAGATCTGCCTTCAGTAACCGTCAAAATCCGCCTGCGAGCACACGCGTCCTAGGTGAAAAAGAGGGAATCACCCAACTGAAGAAGCCAACAAAGCCGAAAAAGCTGGATACTTCCCAATTATGAGCTTGGTTCCGAACACCGAGGATACCTATGCGTATCCGAATAAGCCATTGAAAAAGAACAAACAAAAAAAATAGGCTGTGGACAGCCCTTCGATTTGGCCAAAGCACCCATTACCCCGAAAAAGGTTCCGCTATAGCTAGAGCGCTGGACGAGCTTGCGGTTGTCTTCCTGACAAGTTGACGAAAACCGCAAGCTCGGACCAGATGGCCGCACCCGCCTTCCGAGTGACGATTGCCTTCGTCACTCGGTTGGGCGTGTGCAAAGCTACCTTCGCTAATCGGGCCACGGTAGGCAACCCTACCAGATTCAAATCACAACAAAATCGCGACCGAAATTAAGGGACACCTCACAGCCTCTCGATCACGCTCGCGTCGCCCTCCGCGTCCGCCGCAGCCCGCCCCGCCGCCACGATCGCCGGCACGATGTCCGCTACCGCCTCCACGATCAGCGGCTGCACCAGGTGCCCCGTATGCACGAATCCCTCGGCGCGCATGTGGTCGAGCAGCGCCGTCATCGGGTTCCAGAACCCGTCCAGATTGGCGAAGACGATCGGCTTGCGGTGCCGGCCGAGCTGCGCCCAGGTCATGATCTCGACGACTTCCTCCAGCGTCCCGATGCCGCCCGGCAGCGCCACGAATGCGTCCGATTTCTCGAACATGATGTGCTTTCGTTCGTGCATGTCCTCGGTGATGACGAGTTCGTCGAGCCGGTCGAGGTCCGACGCGGTGCGCTCCTTGGTCATCAGGAAGCGCGGGATGATGCCGGTGACCGGGCCGCCGGCCGCCATGGCGCCTTCGGCCACCGCGCCCATGATGCCCTTGGTGCCGCCGCCATAGACGAGCCGCAGCCCGGTCCCGGCGATGGATCGGCCGAGCGCCCGGCCGGCCTCGACATAGAGGGATTGCCGGCCCGGCGAGGAGCCGCAGTAGACGCAGATGGATCGAATCGTGCTCATGGCGCGCAGGGAGCCCGCGGCCCGCGATGGGGTCAAGACCGGTTCGGGCGTTTTTCTTGTCGCAGTGCAAAAAACGCGCTAGAGCGATGATATTCGGCAAAGGAATGGGGCTTGATGGCGATTTCTCCCTCGAAGGTGCTTCTCTTCATCATCGCTGGTCTGGGCACCGCGGGAGCGGGCGCCTACTACATGGGCGATCTTGGCAAGGCATCCCGTTCCGATGCGCCGATGGTCGCGGCCCTTCCCGGCGAGCAGGCCGCCCAGGAGCAGCCGGCCGCCACCGCGCCCGAGCCTTCGGCGGTCGTGCCGCCGGTCGACGCGCCAGCGGCAAGCCAGACCCAGGCCCCTGAAAGCGAAGACGTTCTGGCGCCGACCTTCGATCTGCTGCGCGTCGAACCGGACGGCTCGATGGTCATCGCCGGCCGGTCCACGGCCGACGCTTCCATCGAGGTCGTCGTCGGCTCCAGCGTCATCGCGACGACGACCGCCAATGCCGACCGGGATTTCGTGGTGGTGCTCGACGAGCCCCTGAAGCCCGGCGATTACCAGATCGTGCTGCGCTCGACCTCGCCCGACAACGTGGTCGCCACGTCGCTTGAAACCGCGCTCGTTTCGGTCCCCGATAGCGAATCGGGCGAGGTTCTCGCCCTCGTCGAGGAGCCCGGCAAGGCGAGCCGGCTGATCACCGTGCCCGAGGGCGAGGCGCCTGCCGCCGATGCCCCGGCAGAGGTCGCGGCCGCATCCGCGGAGGCGCCCGCCGCCCCGCAGGCGGCCGATGCCCAGCCCGCAATCGCGCAAGCGGCCGAGACCGACGCCGCGCCCGCGTCGGATCAGGCCGTCGCCGCCGCTTCGGATGAAGCACCGGCCGAAGAGACCGCCCCCGTCGCGGTCGCGGCCGGTGAACCCGCGCCGGCCTCGCCGTCGACGCAGCCTGACGCCGCGCCCGCGTCCGACCAGGCCGCGCCTGCCGGCCAGGCGCCCGCCGCCTCCGCCGCGCCCGCGTCCGACCAGGCCGCCCCTGCCGGCCAGGCGCCCGCCGCCGGCGATGCCGTCGCGGTTGCGGAAGCGCCGGCAACCGATGCCGCGCCCGCCGCCGAATCGGCTGGCGAGACCGCGCCGGCCGAAGGCGAGGCACGGGTCGCCATGGTCGATCCGGCCGCGCCCGCCGAGTCCGAGCCGGCGAGGGCGCCGCAGCCGACGGGCGCCGAACAGCCCGTGGTCCGCGTCGAGGCGGTGGAGATCGAGGGTCGCGACATCTTCGTGGCGGGGCTTGCCTCGCCGGGTCTCATCGTGCGCGTCTATGCCAATGCCATCCTGCTGGGCGAGGCGCTGGCCTCCGAGGCGGGCCGCTTCCTGATCGAGACCGAGCGCGAGCTTCCCGTCGGCGACTACATCGTCCGCGCCGACCTGCTCGCCGATGGCGGCCGCAAGGTCGTCGCCCGCGCCGCCGTGCCGTTCCAGCGCGAGGAGGGCGAATCGATCGCCGCCATCGCCGCGCCGCCGCCCGTCGTCGTGCAGACGCCGCCGGCCGAAACGCCGTCCGCCGCCGCGGCCGCCGATGCGCCTGTCGAACCCGCCGCGCCCGCCGATCAGCTGGCCGCCGTCGCGCCTGCCGCGCCAGCGCCGCAGGCCGCCGCGAGCGAACCGTCCGCCGAGCCGACCGCCGAAAAGCCTGCAGAGCTGATGGCTGGCGAAGACGTCGCCGCGTCCAGCGACCCGGAGCCCCAGCCGGTGGAGGCTCAGCCCTCCACGGAAGCGGCGGCGCCGCGGGTCGCAGAGCAGTCGGGCGACGTCGCCGTCGCCGCGCCGGCCGAAGCCGCGCCATCGTCCGCCGAGCCGAGCGCCGAACCGGCCGCGCAGGTCGCCGTCGAGCAGCCCGCCGCCCAGCCGACCGCCGAAAAGCCCGCAGAGCTGATGGCTGGCGAGGCGGTGGCCGCCGCGTCCACCGAAACCGAGCCTCAGCCGGTGGAAACGCAGCCGGAAGCTCCGGCCGTGGCCGGGCAGCCCGCGACGGACACCGCGCCATCGCAGGTCGCCGCGAGCGAGCCTGGCGCGCAACCCGCTGTGTCCGAACCAGCCGCGCAGCCTGCCGCACAAGAGGCCTCCGAACCGACCGCGCAGGTCGTAGCCAGCGAGCCGTCCGCCCAGCCGACCGCCGAGAAGCCGGCCGAACTTCTGGCTGGCGAGGCGGTTGCCGCCGCGTCCAGCGACCCGGAGCCTCAGCCGGCGGAAACGCAGCCGGAAGCCCCGGCCGTGGCCGGGCAGCCCGCGACCGGCATCGCGCCATCGCAGGTCGCCGCGAGCGAGCCCGCCGCTCAGCCGACAGCCGAGCAGCCGGCCGAGCAGCCCGCAACCGAGGCTGTCGCCGCGGCGGCGACCGAGGAAGGCGCTGCCGACGATGTCGTCACCGTCACGTCCGCCCCGCTCCAGGCGGTCGACAGCGCGGTCATCATCCGTCGGGGCGATACGCTGTGGCGCATCTCGCGGCGCGTCTATGGCCGCGGCGTCCGCTACTCCACCCTCTACCTGGCCAATCAGGACCAGATCGAGGATCCCGACCGCATCTGGCCGGGCCAGGTCTTCCGCGTTCCCGACAAGACCACCGAGGGCGAGAGCGCCGACCTCGATGCCATGGGCGCGCAGGTCACCACCATCGAGCCGGCCGCCACCACGCAGTAGCGGCCGCGCCATGGCGTCCGCGTCCGGCCCGCCGGCAACGCGGCGGGCCTTTCTCGTCTTGGGCGGGCCGCGCGTGACCGTCACCCCCTTGTGCGCCGACCATTCATCGTTTATCGTCGATATACGATGAATTCCGCGACCGACAGCCTTGCCCGGATCGACGGCGGCGACGCCGAACTGGCCGCCGCCTTCGCCGCGCTCGGCCATCCGGCCAGGCTGGCGATCCTGCGTCATCTGGCGATCCGCGACGCCTGCTGCTGCGGCGAGATCGTCCGGCGGATCGATCTCGCCCAGTCCACCGTTTCTCAGCATCTCAAGGTGCTGGTCTCGGCCGGGCTGGTGCTCTACGAGCCGGAGAACCGCCGCTCGCGCTACTCGGTGAACCGGCCGGCGCTCGACATGCTGTCGCGGCGGGTCGGCGCGTTCATCACGTCCTGCTGCGCGCCGCCGGCCTGAAAAGACTGAACCCGAGGAAGAACCCAGGGAGCCCACCGTGGCTGACAAGACCGTTTCCGCCGATTCCGGCTCGCTGCTGTCGACGCTGGCGAACCTGTGGCCCTACATGTGGCCGGCCGACCGCACCGATCTGAAAATGCGCGTCGTCTGGGCGACCGCCTTTCTCGTCGTGGCCAAGCTGGTGCTGGTGCTTGTGCCCTATTTCTTCAAATGGGCCACCGACGCGCTGTCGGGCGAAGGCGGCGCGCCGGCCTGGCTGCCGGCCGTGATCGCCGGCCCGGTGATGCTCGTCGTCGCCTACAACGTGGTGCGCGTCGTCCAGCTCGGCTTCAACCAGCTGCGCGACGCGCTCTTTGCCCGCGTCGGCCAGCATGCCGTGCGCCAGCTCGCCTTCCGCACCTTCGTCCACCTGCACGCGCTGTCGCTGCGCTTCCACCTCGAGCGCCGCACCGGCGGCCTGTCACGCGTCATCGAGCGCGGGGTGAAAGGCATCGAGACCATCGTCCGCTTCACCATCCTCAACACGCTGCCCACCGTCATCGAGTTCGCGCTGGTGGCCGTCATCTTCGCCCTCGCCTATGGCTGGATCTACGTCGCCGTCATCGCCGTCACGGTCTGGCTCTACACCTGGTTCACCGTCAGGGCGAGCGACTGGCGCATCTCCATCCGCCGCGAGATGAACGACTCGGACACCGACGCCAACACCAAGGCCGTCGATTCGCTGCTCAACTTCGAGACGGTGAAATACTTCAACAACGAGGAGATGGAGGCCCGCCGCTTCGATCGCTCCATGGAGCGCTACGAGGAGGCCGCCACCAAGACCTGGACCTCGCTCGGCTGGCTGAACTTCGGCCAGGGCGTCATCTTCGGCGTCGGCATGGCGATCGTCATGGCGCTGTCGGCCTTCGAGGTCACGCGCGGCACCCAGACCATCGGCGACTTCGTCTTCGTCAACGCCATGCTGATGCAGCTTTCCGTGCCGCTCAACTTCATCGGCTTCATCTACCGGGAAATCCGCCAGGGCCTCACCGACATCGAGAACATGTTCGACCTGCTCGACGTCGACCAGGAGGTCAAGGACAAGCCCGGCGCGCCGGCCCTCGTCGTGAAGGACGGCGCGGTCCGCTTCGAAGACGTGCATTTTTCGTATGATCCGGCGCGTCCGATCCTCAAGGGCATCACCTTCGAGGTGCCGGCGGGCAAGACGGTGGCCATCGTCGGCCCCTCGGGGGCCGGCAAGTCGACGCTGTCGCGCCTGCTCTTCCGCTTCTACGACATCCAGTCGGGCGCCATCACCATCGACGGGCAGGACGTCCGCGACGTGACCCAGAAGAGCCTGCGCGGCGCCATCGGCATGGTGCCGCAGGACACGGTGCTGTTCAACGACACCATCTACTACAACATCCGCTACGGCCGCTTCGATGCCGGCGAGGACGAGATCCGCAAGGCCGCCGAACTCGCCCAGATCGGTCCCTTCATCGAGGCGCTGCCGGAGGGCTACCGCGCCATGGTCGGCGAGCGCGGGTTGAAGCTGTCTGGCGGCGAAAAGCAGCGCGTGGCGATCGCCCGCACCATCCTCAAGGCGCCGCCGATCCTCATCCTCGACGAGGCCACCTCGGCGCTCGACACCCACACCGAGCAGGAGATCCAGGCCGCGCTCGATCTCGTCAGCCGCGGCCGCACCACGCTGGTCATCGCCCACCGCCTCTCCACCGTCATCTCGGCCGACGAGATCATCGTCCTGAAGGACGGCCGCATCGCCGAAAAGGGCACCCACCGCGCCCTGCTCGACGCCAAGGGTCTCTACGCCGACATGTGGGACCGCCAGCGCGAGGCCACCGAAGCCGAGGAGCGGCTGCGGATTGCCCGCGAGACCGACGAGATGGGCGTGCTGGTGCGCCGCCGCACGCCTGAGGTGGAGGCGTAGCGAAGGCGCGGCCGTTCCGGTCTAACTGTCGTAGGCCCACGAGCGGTACACCGCGTCGTCCAGCCTGGCGCCTGGCGCCCGCTCGGGCGCAGCCGCCATCCTCTCGCGTTCGAAGGCTTCGGCGAGGGTGCGCACGCAATGCTTGGCGTCCGCCACCACGCAGCCCGAACGCTCGGACGACATTGTCCGGAGCGTGACCAGCACCTGCGCGCCGTCCGGACCGTTAAAGGGGATCACGACGTCGGCCTGTTTCTCGTCGTCGATGCCGGCTCGTCTGGCGCCGCCCGTTCCACGCTCCTCCATGACCTTTCCTCCTCTTTTGACCTGGCTTCTTCGTTCTGGTGGGCCTGCCTGTCTCCGGTTCTGAAAATGCCTGTTCGATGTTGGACGATATTATCTTGAATTTCATGATCCTGTTTGAGTTGGATCAATCTTGCCCGCATGGCGTGGCGCTATTTTGGCAATGGCGGGGGCCATCTGGGAGGAAAACGGATGTTGGACGCTCGATTGCTCCGGAACGTTCTCGACGAACTCGCCTATGAGCCCGACCTCGACGCCTCGGGCATTGAGGTCGATGTGACGGACGGCATCGCCACGCTGTCAGGAACGGTGGCGAGTTGCCGCGAGCGCAAGCTCGCCGAAGATGCCACCGCGCGACTGCGCGGCATCAGGGGCATCCGGCAGACGATCACCGTGGAACTGCCGGAGACGGCCAGGGTGAGCGACGATCTCCTGCAGAAGCGCGCGACCAAGGCTCTGGGCTGGAACGGCCTCGTCCCCTCGGACGCGATCAAGGTCTCGGTCGAGAACGGCCAGGTCATCCTGGAAGGCAAGGTCGAGTGGCATGGCCAGAAGGCGGCCGCCCTCGATTGCGTGCGCAACCTGGCGGGGGTCCGCGAGCTTGTCGATCGCGTTGCCATCGTGCCGTGCTCGACGCGCGCCGACATCGGGCGCACGATCGAGAACGCCTTGCGCCGCCAGGCCTCCGTCGAGGCGCACGGCATTCGCATCAGCATCAAGGACGGGCGCGCCGTGCTGGCCGGTCATGTCCACGACTGGTCGCAGCGGCGCAGCGCCGAGCGCATCGCCTGGGGCGCGCCCGGCGTCCACACGGTGGAGGACCGCATCCAGGTCAGGTGAACCCGCGCGGCGCGGCTGTGACAGCGCGATGGGCCATGCTCGACGCGCACGAGGTCCACGCCGACTTGTGCGACCACCGGCGCGTGGCCACTTCAGCCGGGAAAAGTCTGCCGATGGCCCGCGAGACAGACGAGATCGGCGTTCCGTTCCGGTGCCGGACGCCGGAGGGGGAGGGGGAGGGGTGGGACGCCCATTCTCAGGCGTTGACAGCCGCCCCTTCGAAGGGGACTTGCTTCTCTTGAGCCAATCTTGCATTCGTGGTGAGGGATGTCATCGGAATCCCAGCCATGCCAGATGTAACGATCGCTTTCGTCCCCCGCGAGACTGTCTCCCTGACGGTTGCCAATCTCGAAACTCTTCTCCAATGCACTGACCTCCCTTTCGATCTTGTCTGCGTTGACCCGGGATACCCGGCCCCGATCGGCGAAAGGCTCCGCGAACTGGCACAGGGCGTCGGCGGCACGACGATCGGCTTCGACGGGTTCGTGACGCCAAATCAGGCCAGGAACGCCGCGTTGAAGGACACCAGAACGCCCTACATCGTTTTCGTCGACAATGACGCCACGGTCGAAAAGGGTTGGCTGGCGCCCTTGCTGCGGGCCGCCGTAGACAATCAGGCAGCCATCGTTACGCCGCTGATCTTCGAGCGCTACCCGCAGTTCCGCTTCGTTCACATGGCTGGCGGAGAATGTCGGCTGGAAAAGCTCGACAACGGTCGCAACACCGTGGTCGACACCCATCACCACGCCGGACGGGACATGGTGAATGAACCGGTCGGGTTCGTGGCCGGACCGACTGAACTGGCCGAGTTCCACACCGTGCTGGTCGAGACGGCCTTCCTGCGCGAACTGGGCGGGCTGGATAGCGGCCTGCATTCGGCCCACGAGCATTGGGACATGTGCCTGCAGGCACGCCTTGCGAACCGTCCGATCTGGTTCGAACCGCGTTCGAGGGTCACCTATTCGCCGCCGAGGCACGTGATGGAAGATGATTTGCGCTACTTCGAGATCCGTTGGTGCGACGAACTGTTCGAGGCATCAATGGCGCGTATTGCCGAAAAATACGATGTTGATCTTCGGCATGGCGGGCTGTCGGGCTTGCGCCGGTTTCACCGCAACCATCAGTCGCATCGTTACGCAGAGGTGAGGCGCTGGCTGACGCCGCTGGTCGGAAACAACACCGCACGCCGGATCGTGCGGGACGTTGTAAGGCCTGTTCACAAACGCCTCCGCGGCGGGGCTCTGGCGCGGGAACTGGCCGACTGGAAGCGGCGCACGCAGCGCCTCGGCGCCTCTGGCGCGGAAACGGCGGGCACGCCGTGAACCCGGCATCCAGCTTCAGCCCTAGGCAGACGATCAATGGCCTGCTCATCCAGATGCACGGTGCAGGCTTCGATCAGGCCGCTCTAAAGCAGGTCGTCGGCGTCCATGCGCTGGCGACCGCAATGTTCAACGGAATGCATCGCGGCACCGGCAAGCCGTTCCTGTGCCATCTGGTCGGTACGGCATCCGCCGTCGCCGAATATGACGGGAGGCTCGACATGATTCTGGCGGGGCTGCTTCACGCGGTCTTCGATGCTGGGGTCTTTCCGGATGGACGCGCCGGCAGGCCGAGTCCTCGTCACAGGCAATGGTTGACGCGAAGGGTCGGTCCGCAAATCGTCGATCTCCTCGAGCGTTACCAGCGATTCGGCTTCGCCGCTTCCGACCTCCAGCGTCTCCTTTCGCATGATGTGCGATGGGATCGGGACATGATCTTGCTGCGCCTGTGCAACGAACTCGACGATATCTCGGATGGCGGGCTCGCCTTTGCAGCCAAGCGAGGCAGTTCCCCACTGGAGAGTTCTCTCGATTGCGAGCGCTTGGCCGTCGGGCTGGGGGTGCCGATGCTGGGCGCCCGCATCGTCGAACTGGCAAGGGAAAGCGACACCATGGCCTGGGCCGCTTCGCTTTCCCGAGGAGAGGCCAGTTACCGGGTCGCGCCCGGCCTCAGGGACTATCTGAGGCTGCGCAGGAAGCGCCTGCGGGGAGTAAAGGTGGAAATGCTCGACGACCACTGAGGATCGTTCGGACACGGCATCTCTCCACCATCGTCATCCTGGAACGAGGTTCGAGCGAAGCGAAGAACGTCGTATCCGGGATCCATGCCTCGCCAGTACGGCCGCGCCGGACGGCGGGCTCAGGGCGCTTCTCTCGCACCGCATCGCCCGTCGCGGCCGACGAGGCATGGATCCCCGGCTCTCCCTTCGCTGCGCTCCGGTCGGCCGAGGATGACGACGACGAGCGGTTCGCGCCCA
>JBHYDY010000037.1:0-55210 GCA_051860465.1 Mesorhizobium sp. | reverse complement strand
TTGGGCTCCGGGCGTTCGGCGCTCGGATAGCCAAATCGTTGGCTTTCCGTCCGCTGCCCGGACCGCACCTCACCCCCACGCGGGGGGAGATCGGCGGTTTCGGCGTCGCGACCTACTCCGCCGCCGCCTTTTTCCCCACGGGTCTCCGCTCCAGGAGCTCCTTGAGGAACTGGCCCGTATAGCTGCGCGGCTCGGCGACGATGTCTTCCGGACGGCCCGCGGCGACCAGTTCGCCACCGCCGTCGCCGCCTTCGGGGCCAAGGTCGAGGATCCAGTCGGCGGTCTTGATGACCTCCAGATTGTGCTCGATGACGACGACGGTGTTGCCCTGGTCGACCAGTTCGTGGAGGACTTCGAGCAGCTTGGCGACGTCGTGGAAGTGCAGGCCGGTGGTCGGTTCGTCGAGGATGTAGAGCGTCTTGCCGGTGGCTTTTCGCGAAAGCTCCTTGGCGAGCTTGATGCGCTGCGCCTCGCCGCCCGACAGCGTCGTGGCCTGCTGGCCGACATGGATGTAGCCGAGGCCGACCTTGGCCAGCGTTTCCAGCTTGTCGCGCACGGCCGGCACGGCGGCGAAGAACTCGGCGCCCTCCTCGACCGTCATGTCGAGCACGTCGGCGATCGACTTGCCCTTGAAGGTGACGTCCAGCGTCTCGCGGTTGTAGCGCTTGCCGTGGCAGACGTCGCAGGTGACGTAGACGTCGGGCAGGAAGTGCATCTCGATCTTGATGACGCCGTCGCCCTGGCAGGCCTCGCAGCGCCCGCCCTTGACGTTGAAGGAGAAGCGGCCGGGCTGGTAGCCGCGCGCCTTGGCCTCCGGCAGGCCGGCGAACCAGTCGCGGATCGGCGTGAAGGCGCCGGTGTAGGTGGCGGGGTTGGAGCGTGGCGTGCGGCCGATCGGCGACTGGTCGATGTCGATGACCTTGTCGAGGAATTCCAGCCCCTCGATGCGGTCGTGCTCGGCCGGGTGCTCGCGCGCGCCCATGATGCGGCGCGAGGCGGCGCGAAACAGCGTCTCGATCAGGAAGGTGGACTTGCCGCCGCCCGAGACGCCGGTGACGCAGGTGAACGTGCCGAGCGGAATCTCGGCGGTGACGTTCTTGAGATTGTTGCCGCGGGCATTCACCACCTTGATGCGGCGGCCCTTCTTCAACGCCCGGCGCTCGGGCGGCAGCGGGATCGAAAGCGCGCCGGAGAGATATTGCCCGGTGAGCGATTTCGGGTTGGCCATGATCTGCGCCGGCGTGCCTTCGGCGACGACGCGGCCGCCATGGATGCCGGCGGCCGGACCCATGTCGACGACGTAGTCGGCGGTGCGCACGGCGTCCTCGTCGTGCTCGACCACGATGACCGTGTTGCCGATGTCGCGCAGGTGCTTGAGCGTGTCGAGGAGGCGCGCGTTGTCGCGCTGGTGCAGGCCGATCGACGGCTCGTCGAGCACGTAGAGCACGCCGGTGAGCCCCGAGCCGATCTGCGAGGCCAGCCGGATGCGCTGGCTCTCGCCGCCCGACAGCGTGCCGGAATTGCGCGACAGCGACAGGTAGTCGAGGCCGACATCGTTCAGGAAGCGCAGACGGTCGCGGATCTCCTTGAGGATGCGCACCGCGATTTCGTTCTGCTTGGCGTTCATCCGCGCCGGCAGGGCCTCGAACCAGGCGCTCGCGTTGCGGATCGACAGCTGGGTCACCTCGCCGATGTGGCGGTCGGCGATCTTGACCGCCAGCGCCTCCGGCTTCAGGCGGTAGCCGTTGCACGCCGGACAGGGCGTGGCCGACATGTAGCGCTCGATCTCTTCGCGGCTCCAGGCCGACTCGGTTTCCTTCCAGCGCCGCTCGAGATTTGGGATCACGCCCTCGAAGGTCTTCGAGGTCTTGTAGGAGCGCATGCCGTCATCATAGGCGAATGCGATCTGCTTCGACCCGGTGCCCCGCAGGATGGCGTTGCGGGCGGTGTCGGGCAGGTCCTTCCAGCGGTCGCCGAGCTTGAAGCCGTAGGCCTTGCCCAGCGCATCGAGCGTCTGGCCGTAATAGGGCGAGGACGAGCGCGCCCAGGGCGCGACGGCGCCGTCGCGGAGCGACAGGTTCTCGTCGGGGATGACCAGCAGCGGATCGATGGCGCGCTGGTTGCCGAGCCCGTCGCAGGTCGGGCAAGCGCCGAAGGGATTGTTGAAGGAAAACAGCCGCGGCTCGATCTCCGAAATGGTGAAGCCGGAGACCGGGCAGGCAAATTTTTCCGAGAAGAGAATCCGCTGGTGGGTCTCGTTGAGCGACTTGTTGGCGCTTCCCCCCTCCGAGGTTTCCTCCGGCGGCAGCGGCTTGTCGGCGAATTCGGCGATGGCCAGGCCTTCGGCCAGCCGCAGCGCGGTCTCCAGCGAGTCGGCAAGCCTTGCGGCGATGTCGCCGCGCACGACGAGGCGGTCGACCACGATGTCGATGTCGTGCTTGTACTTCTTGTCGAGCGCGGGGGCGTCGGCGATCTCGTAGAACTGGCCGTCGATCTTGACGCGCTGAAACCCCTTGCGTTGCAATTCGGCCAGTTCCTTGCGGTATTCGCCCTTGCGGCCGCGCACGATGGGGGCCAGCACGAAGAGGCGCGTGCCCTCCTCGACCGCCATCACCCGGTCGACCATCTGCGACACCGTCTGGCTCTCGATCGGCAGGCCGGTGGCCGGCGAATAGGGCACGCCGACGCGGGCGAAGAGCAGGCGCATGTAGTCGTAGATCTCGGTGACCGTGCCGACCGTGGAACGCGGGTTCTTCGACGTCGTCTTCTGCTCGATCGAGATGGCCGGCGACAGGCCGTCGATCTGGTCGACGTCGGGCTTCTGCATCATCTCGAGGAACTGGCGCGCATAGGCCGACAGGCTCTCGACATAGCGGCGCTGGCCCTCGGCATAGATGGTGTCGAAGGCCAGCGACGACTTGCCCGAGCCCGACAGCCCGGTCATCACCGTGAGACTGTCGCGGGGAATGTCGAGATCGACGTTCTTGAGATTGTGCTCGCGCGCGCCGCGGATCGAAATGAACTTCTGGTCGGCCATGGCCGGGTCGCCGCCTCGTGCTCGGTGTGGGAGGGCGCGGCAAGGAAGGAGCCCGCGCCGTCCTCATGTAGGATCGATCGCCGCCGCGTCGAGAGGCGCGTGCAATGCGGCAACGAGTTAGACGCCAATCCCGGCCCGGCGCAAGCGCAAAGAACAAAGAGGAAACAGGCTCCTGACAGGCGGGCTGTGGATAAGTCGCTTGGAAACCGCTTCCCCGATCACGTTTGGTGACGGAGGTCGATCCGGCCTTGACCGCGGGCGGGTTCAGGATCAGGCTCCGATCGTCGGCCGCCGAAACCATTCCCCGGCGTGCCCGGGGCTTCCCGGGGCTCCAGCGCGTCTGGGTTTGTCGCGGTCGACACGGCGAAACAGGCACAGGAGGGAGGCATGACTCCACCGGACTGTTACCCAGGGTTCCGCTTCTAGCGGGACCGCGGCAGGCGCGGCGCTCGCGCCGTCCATCGCCCGCCGTTTCCCCTGACAATCAGAGACTTCCTGGTCGGGCCGTCGGTTGAACCGCGTTGCGCCCGAGATGAACGGAGAGCATTCTCCCCGAAGCCGGAAACATCCGGACCTTCACGGAGCCCTGACCGCCTCGCGCGGCAGGGCTTTTTCGCGTGGGACGGGATGATGATGACTGGTTGGCATCGCGGGGCGCAAGGGACCGGCCGCTTCCCTCCGCGCAGGCCGTTATGCTGGTGTCGGGCTCTCCGGAGATGGCAGGTCCAGTGAGCCTTCCAAGCCGACACGCGCATCCATCGTTCGCGCTGGCTTAACCGATGCCGGTCATGCTGTCGCAGCTGAAGCGGAGGGGACGCATGTCGGGACAGGTGATGATCGGTGTCATCGGGTACGCGGTGGCCGTGAACCTGCTGGCCTATGCGGCGATGGTCGTCGACAAGGCCAGGGCGGGGAACAATTCGCGGCGCATCTCCGAGGCGACGCTGCTGAGGCTTGCCATGGTCGGCGGAAGCATCGGGATCGTGGTCGCGCAAAGGACGATCCGGCACAAGACGCGCAAGGAACCGTTCCGCACTCAACTCCATGCGATCATGCTGATTCAGCTCGTCGCGCTGGTCGCGCTCGTGGCCGGGCTGGTCATGACTGGTTCTCCGCAAGCGCTGTGGCAAGCGCTCGTCGCCTGAGGTGTTCCGGTCCGGACGAACCATCGGCGGCTCCGGCATCGCATGCCCACCCTTGCGCGCCCTGGCCGAAAGGCCTAGCTCGAAGACATCGTCGGCGATCATTCGAGGCAGGACGGCATGAGCAGACGGCACGGGCTCGACGGGCTCGCCCGCTGGGCGGAGCGGGAGGAGTGGGCGGAGCTGTTCGACGAGGTGTTCGACCGGCATTTCGGCGACATCCTCGACGACCGCGACCTCGATTTCGAGGAGCTGGACGAGCTGATCGGCGAGGATCAGGCCGACATGCTGTGGGCCTGGGCCTTCGAGGACTTCGCCACCGTGCCCCGGACGGAGGACGGGCTGACCGTCGTCGACGACTACCTGAAGCGCCGCGGCTGGAAGGAGAGCGTCACCAACAGGCGCTATCTGGAAGCGCTGCGGAGTTCTGCCGTCGGCTTCTGGGAGGTGGTCGAGGTGAAGCCGCGGCGTTCGGTGACGCTTCGCGGGATGATCCCCGGCGGCGAGACGGTGGTGCTGGACGACCCGGCGCTGGCGGACGCGCTGCGCGACGGCGACCGCTTTTCGGGACGCGTCGTGGAGATTTCCGGGCGGACGCGCATCGCCGGCGCGACCCTGGTGTTCCCGCCGGAGATGACCGATCTCCTGCTGGAGGGCCTTCGCTCGCTGATCGAGGGCTATCGCGACGAGGTGCGCGGGAACCTCGCCGCGGGCGCGGCGCGAGACGAGCTCTCCGACGCGACGATCGACGACATGTTCATGCTCGCCTACGCCGGCGCCTTCTTCGGCGGCGCGTGGCTGGACGGCGTGCTCTCGGACGTGCTGGAAGACGAGACCTCGACGGCGGTGAACCTCGACGCAGAGCCGATCCTTTTCCATACGCTGCGATTTCCGCTGGCCCAGCGCGCCGCGTCGCTGCGCCTGCGGGCGCGGCTCGACGATGCCCCCGCCCTGACGCGCGACGGTCCCGACCGCTGGCTCTGGCTGAAGGAGGCGAACTTGTCGACCACGCCGGACGGCGAGCAGGCGGTGTTCGCCGACCTTGTCGATGGCGGCAGCGAGGTGGTCGGCCGGCTCGAGCTCAAGGCCGGGACGCTGACGCTGGTGGTCAACTCCGCCGCCCGCGCGGTGCGCGGCCAGACCCTGATCGGTGAAGCCGTCGACGACCTGCTCGGCGAGCCGGAGACCACGAGCCAGACGCTGGAACAGCATCTGGAGGCCAATCCGCAGGCCGCCGCGCATCTCGTCGAGAAACCTCCGCAGTAGAACGCCTGGCACGGTTCCCTTTCGCGGCGGCCGATTCTTCCGTCTCTGTCGTCCGGGTGCGCGGGAGCCGGGGCCGAAAGCCGATCGGGCCGCGGACGAAGCCGCTTTATCTTGTCATTCGTGCGCACTAAAACGATGACAGGCGCATTTCCGCGCGGACGGGCCTGCCGATCGTCGACACGAACTCCGGCATGGCGAAACGGAGGACTGAGCATGGGTATCTTCGACAAGATCAAGAACGCGATCTGGGGCAGCGACGAGGAAGAGGCGGCGCCGCCCGTCATCGCCGACGCGTCGTCCAAGCCCGTGGTCGCGTCCGCCTCCCCCACCGCGGCGCCCGCCGCCCCCTCGGCGCCGAAAACCGGCGCGGCAGCCCCGGCGCCCGCCGCCGCGCGCGGCCCGGTCGATGTCGCGGCCATCCTCGACGCCGCCGTCAAGCGCAGCGGCCAGAAGCTCGACTGGCGCAAGTCCATCGTCGACCTGATGAAGGCGCTGGGGCTCGACAGCAGCCTTGGCGCGCGCAAGGAGCTTGCAGCCGAACTCGGCTATACCGGCAGCACGAGCGATTCCGCGGCCATGAACATGTGGCTGCACAAGCAGGTGATCCAGAAGCTGAAGGACAATGGCGGCCAGGTTCCCGCCGAGCTGCTCTGAGGGCCTTGCCGGGCGGCGTTGCGGACGACCCGCCGCGCGCCGACCCGACGGCGGCGGTGAAGGAGCCGCCGCGCGACGTCTTCGCCGACATCATCCACGAGGGAAGGATCCGCGCTGCGCACGGCGCCATGTCGTTGCAGCGCCTCGCCGACGGCTGATCTGGATGCCCCGCGCGAATGACAATGAAACAGTTTCCGCCGTCATGCCCTCGAAATCCGCCGCCATCATGCTAAACCGGTTAAATCGCACGGCCAGGCAGGCGGATTCTCCCTTCATGACGCAGCAGACACCAAAACCAACGCTCTCGGATCTCGACGAGGCGGCCCTCTTTTTCCACCGCTACCCGGAACCGGGAAAGCTGGAGATCCAGGCGACGAAGCCGCTCGGCAACCAGCGCGATCTGGCGCTGGCCTACTCGCCGGGCGTGGCGGCGCCGTGCCTGGCGATCGCCGACGACCCGGCCAATGCGGCCCTCTACACCGCCCGCGCAAATCTCGTCGGCGTCGTCTCCAACGGCTCGGCGGTGCTCGGCCTCGGCAACATCGGCCCGCTGGCGTCGAAACCGGTGATGGAGGGCAAGGCGGTCCTGTTCAAGAAATTCGCCGGCATCGACGTCTTCGACATCGAGATCGATGCCCCCGGCATCGACGCCATGGTCTCGACCGTGGCCGCTCTCGAACCGACGTTCGGCGGCATCAACCTCGAGGACATCAAGGCGCCGGAATGCTTCGAGGTGGAGGAGCAGCTGAAGGCGCGGATGAACATCCCCGTCTTCCACGACGACCAGCACGGCACTGCCATCATCGTCGCCGCGGCCGTTCTCAATGCGATGGAGCTTGCCGGCAAGGACATCGGCGAGGTCAAGATCGTGACGTCCGGCGCGGGCGCGGCCGCGCTCGCCTGCCTCAACCTCCTCGTCTCGCTGGGGGCGCGGCGCGAGAACATCTGGGTCACCGACCGCTTCGGCGTCGCCTACAAGGGCCGCGTCGACGAGATGGATCGCTGGAAGGATCCCTACGTCAAGGACACCAATGCCCGCACGCTCGCCGACGTCATCGGCGGCGCCGACGTCTTCCTCGGCCTGTCGGCGGCCGGCGTGCTCAAGCCCGAGCTGCTGGAGCACATGGCGGCCAATCCGCTGATCCTGGCGCTGGCCAATCCCGTGCCCGAGATCATGCCGGAACTCGCCCGCACGGCGCGGCCCGACGCGATGATCTGCACCGGCCGGTCGGACTTTCCCAACCAGGTCAACAACGTGCTGTGCTTCCCCTACATCTTCCGCGGCGCGCTCGACGTCGGCGCCACCGCGATCAACGAGGAGATGAAGATGGCCGCCGTTCGCGCCATCGCCGCGCTCGCCCGCGAGGAACCCTCCGACGTCGCCGCCCGCGCCTATGCCACCGAGACGCCGACATTCGGGCGCGACTTCCTGATCCCCTCCCCGTTCGATCCGCGCCTGATCCTGCGCATTGCACCGGCCGTCGCCAAGGCCGCCTGCGACAGCGGCGTCGCCACGCGGCCGATCGCCGACATGGCCCATTACATCGACCGGCTGAACCGCTTCGTCTTCCGCTCGGGGCTGGTCATGAAACCCGTCTTCTCGACCGCCCGGATGGCCACGACCAAGCGTGTCATCTATGCCGATGGCGAGGATGAACGCGTGCTGCGCGCCGCCCAGGTGGTGCTCGAGGAAGGCATCGCCCGTCCGATCCTGATCGGCCGGCCAAGCGTGATCGACACGCGTCTGCGCCGCTACGGCCTGAAGGTGAAGCCGGGGGTCGATTTCGACCTGGTCAATCCCGAGGACGATCCGCGCTACCGTGATTATGTCGACCACCTGATCCAGCTCGCCGGCCGTCGCGGCGTCACCCAGGAGGCGGCGCGCACGCTGGTGCGCACCAACACCACCGTCATCGCCGCACTCGCGCTGGTGCGCGACGAGGCCGATGCCATGATCTGCGGCCTGGAAGGCCGGTTCGAGCGGCACCTGCGCAATGTCGACCTCATCGTCGGCCGCCGCGAAGGCGTGCGCGATCTCTCGGCGCTGTCGATGCTGATCATGCAGCGCGGCGTCACCTTCTTCACCGATACCTATGTCTCCGTCGATCCGACCGCCGAGGAGATCGCGGAAATGACGCTGCTGGCGGCCGAGGAAATCCGCCGTTTCGGGATCGAACCCAAGGCCGCCCTGCTTTCGCTTTCCAATTTCGGCTCCCGCGACACGGCCAGCACGCTGAAAATGCGCAAGGCCGCCGCGCTGATCGCCGCGATGGCGCCCGACCTCGAGGCCGACGGCGAGATGCATGGCGATTCGGCGCTGTCGGCCGTTCTGCGCAACCGCGTCTACCCGCATTCCAAGCTGAAGGACGAAGCAAACCTGCTCGTCTTCCCCACGCTCGACGCCGCCAACATCGCGCTGACGACGGTCAAGGCCTTGACGGACGCGCTCCATGTCGGCCCCATCCTGCTCGGGACGGCGCGCCCCGCCCACATCCTGACACCGTCGGTCACCTCGCGCGGCGTCGTCAACATGACGGCGCTTTCGGTGGTCGAGGCGTCCCAGACAGCGTCGGCGCAGCCGGCCAACGAAGGGTTAACCACGACGGGATAGCATGCACGGCGCTTCATGACGGCGGGATCGGCGAGGACATGGCGAAGGCGGTGACACCGGAGGGGGCGATGCGCGGCGCGATACTCGCCGTGGTCCTGCTCGTCGCCAGCGTGTTCGCCATTTCCGACGCCAGCGCCTCCTCCCGCCTTTGCCGTGACCTCGAGGGGCAGCTTGCGCGGGTCGGCAACAGCGGCGGCGGTTCCCCCGCCCGCGCGCGCCAGTACGAGCGAGCCATCGCCGACCAGCGCCGGCAGATCGATCGGGCCGAGAGCCAGACGCGCCGCGCCGGATGCGCGGGTGGATTCGGCAGGACCTCGCCATCCGCCTGCCAGTCGCTTCGCTCGACGCTGGATCGCATGTACGCCAATCTCGCAAAACTCGAACGCGACCACCGCCGGGTTTCCGGCGGCGGACGCAACGATGGAGCGTCGAGAGCGCGCATCCTGGCGTCGCTGGACGCCAATGGCTGTCGTGCGACGACCGCTGCGCGCCGGCCGGACGGCTTCGTCGGGCAGACCGGGCCTTCGTTCCTCGACCGCCTGTTCGGCGGCGGATTCCAGGAGCGGCGTTTGGACGACTTCACGCGCGAGCCGATCGAAACCGAGCGGCAGCGCCAGCGCATCATCATTCAGAACGGCAGCCGGATCGAGATCCAGCCGCGCTTTTCGGGGACGTTCCGCACGCTGTGCGTCCGGTCCTGCGACGGCTACTTCTTTCCCGTCGCCTATTCGACGTCGGCGTCCGAACTCGATCGGGACGCGGCCGCCTGCCGGGCCCAGTGCCCGGGCACCGACGTGGAACTCTACATCCATCGAACGCCGGGCGAGGAAACGGACGAGATGGTGTCGCTGGCCGGCGTTCCCTATACGCAACTGCCGACCGCGTTTCAGTACCGACAAGCCGGGTTCGTCCGCCCGCAAACCTGCGGCTGCGGTTTGCCGAAGAACTTTTCCATCATCGCCGGGGACCACTCGCAACCGGTCCAGACCGAGCCCTTCGGCGCCGAGGCGCCAGCTCCCGACATGGCGGCCGTGCCCCTGCCGCGCCCAAGGCCCGATCCGGCGATCGATCTGGAAAGCATGGTCAACCGTGACGGCGGGCTGGACCAGGCCGCGATCCGCAACATCGTCAATGCATTGAAGGCGGACCCGGAACCGACCGCGTCGACCAGCCTGCCCGGCGCGGACCGCGAACGCCGGATCAGGGTCGTCGGGCCAGCGTTCCTTCCCGACCCAGAAGGGGCAATAGATCTGCAATCTCAGGCCCCGACTCTCGTCCAGTGAGGGCCAGACGTAGCGGCATGAACAGCGCCTTGCCCTTCCGCCCGGTCTTCTCGCGGATCGCGTTCGTCCATTCCTTGAACGTGCCGGCGTCCCACGGCTCCTCGGGCAGGAGGTCGAAAGCCTGGCGCAGGAACGCGATGTCTTCCGCAGCGAATGCGACGCCTGCCTCCGGCTTGACCGTGACGATCCTCCACCACGACGCCACGTCCTGTACGCGGTCGAGATTGCCCCTGATCATCGTCCAGAACGCCTCGGCCTTTGCCCCCATGACGCCATAGGCGACGAGCCGGTCCTGGACAGCCTGGTATGGCATCGCCTGGATGATCGCGCGATTGAGGCTGTTGAGATCATCCGGGTCGAACTTGGAGGCCGAGCGCGAGGTCGCAGCCGGCTCGAAGCGCTCGGCCAGCTTCAGCATGTCGCTTTCCGGAACCACGTTTTCGGAGGTGCCGGTCAGCACCGCGAGCGACGCGATCGCCATCGGCTCCAGTCCGCTTTCGCGAAGACTTCGGATCGACAGCGCTCCGGTCCGCTTGGAGAGGCCCTCGCCGGTCGCCGTCGTCAAGAGATTGTGGTGTCCGAAGGCCGGCACGGTCGCGCCGAGAGCCTGGAACAGGGCGATCTGCACGCCCGTGTTCGTCACGTGGTCGTCGCCACGGATGACGTGCGTGATTCCGAACTCGATGTCGTCGGCAACGGAGGGAAGCGTATAGAGGTAGGTGCCGTCCTCGCGGACGAGAATAGGGTCGGACAGGGATCCGAGGTCGACCATCTCGCGACCGCGCACGATGTCGGTCCAGGTGATCTCGGTGCGCACCGGATCGAAAGGATCGCGGCGGAAGTTCGGCAGGCGAAACCGCCAGTGTGGGCGGCGGCCTTCCGCCTCGAAGTTCGCCCGATCCTGCTTCGAATAGGCCAGGCCTTCGCGGCCATAGATCGGCGGCAGTCTGCGCGAGAGGCGGATCTTCCGCTTGAGTTCGAGCTCTTCCGCCGACTCGTAGCAGGGGTAAAGCTCGCCGCTCTGTTTCAGGCGCTCGACGGCTTCCTGGTGCGAGGCCCGACGGCGGGACTGGTATTCGACGGCATCGGGAAAGATGTTGAGCCAGTGGAGATCGTAGAGCGTCTGGTCGGCATATTCCTGGCGGGAACGCTCCGCGTCGGTATCGTCGAACCGCAGGATGAAGCGACCACGGTTCTTCAGGGCGAAGAGCCAGTTGAAGAGCGCGGTCCGAGCGTTGCCGATGTGGATCTGGCCGGTCGGCGATGGGGCGAAGCGTACGGTGACGGTCATGATGGCGAGTTATCCGAAGGGTGACGTGCTGACAAGCTACGCTGCCGGAGCCCGCGGGTCACGAAACTCATGACCGCGACCATCGCAAAGCAGTAAAGGCCCATTACGACGATCTGCGCCGGAAGCTGGATTCCGACATCGATCAGGTATCCGGTCAGTCCTGGTCCCATGGCCGTGGCGAAGACGAGAATGGCGACCATGACGGCGCGAATCGATCCGAGGTGCCTCAACCCGTAGATTTCAGGCCACAACGCGCCGAACAGCGTCGATGAGAAACCGTAGGACAGGCCGAGCAGCGCCATGAACACGAATACGCTCCACTGGGCCTCGAGGAGCCCCAGCGCCAGGCAGGACAGCCCGAGCGGGACGAGGAACGTCGGCAGCAGGGAGACCGCGGAAAAGCGATCGATAAGCTGGCCCGCGATCAGGGCGAAGGTGATGGTCATGGCGGCCATGAAGGTGAACGACCCGGCGAAGAGTTCGAGCGACCATCCGCGCAATTCGACCAGATAGACCTGATGGAAGAAAATCGTGGTGCCGATGAAGCCGGGCGCCATCACTCCCATCAAGAGCAGATAGAACAGGGGATCTCCGAGAACCTCCGCGCGTGTCCAGTCCCGCGCAACGGGTTTCGTCGACACGGGATCGGAGGCGCGCGGCGCCCGCTCGACCGCGATCAATCCGAAGATCACCGGAAGCGCAAACAGCATCAGGACCGCGGCGGCAACGAGCCAGGAGTTGCGCCATCCCACAAGGCCTGCCACCAGCACGAACAGCAGCGGGAAGACCGCCTCACCGGCATTGTGTCCGAGCGTCGTGACGGAGACCGCGCGACCGCGCTGGGCGGAAAACCAGCGCGCCATCGCCGTCATCGCGTTGTGGGTCATCATGCCCTGGCCGAACAGCCGAAGCATGTAGATGCTGAGGACCAGGACGACGACGCTGCTGGAGACCGACATCATCACAGCGGCCAGCGCCAGCAACGGCATGGTGACCAGGGCAACTTTCTGCGCGGAATGGCGATCCACGACCTGACCGAGTTTCGGCAGCGTCAACGCGCTGCCCAACGTGGCCACCATGTAGATCAGGCCGAAATCGCCGTGCGACAGGCCATACTCGCGCCTGACGTCGCCGGCCGACAGCGAGATGAAGAAGGTCTGGCCGAAGGACGAGAAGAACGTGAGCAGGAACCCGCCAGCGAGCCAGCGCACGTTGTCGCGAAGGAAGACGAGGAAGGACATGGGCCACTGGACGGAGCAAGAAAGCCTGCCGCGGTTTGGCGACCGGCACGAGGTTCACCCTTAACGCTCGGACCTCAAAGTTCAAACTCCGTGATCGTCGTCCTCACGCACACGAAATGTGTCGAAGGGACTCATCCACGGCCGTTGCCGTTGCCATTGCCCCCCGCGTTTCCGCCGCCATTGCCGTTCCCTCCAGCATTCCCTCCGCCGTTGCCGTTTCCTCCCGCGTTTCCGCCGCCGTTACCCGGCCCGGCGCCGTTGCCCTCGTTGCCGGTCCCGTTTCCGCCCCCGTTGCCCACGCCAACGCCGCTGTTGCCGCTACCGCCGCCGCCACCGCCGCCGCCGGGGCCGGTCGGGTTGTTGGGTGCTGGCGTGTTGCCCGGTACGGTGCTCCTTTGGTTGTTCGGGGAAGGCACCGTGGAAATGGTGCTCGACATTCCACAGCTGTCTCCGGTTCGGAAACGCCGGGACAGTTGCTGATCGCCGGTCATGAACGGCAAGGCCTTCACGTTTGAGACTTGCCGCAAGACACCTTGATTGACGCGCGACGGCCTTGTGATGCCGCCGCGCGGCGTCGCAACGACATAGTCGCAACGGCGCGTCAGTTCCTGGCAGCCGTTCCGCCCGCAAAAACGTGCCGCGCCACTGAGAAGCACCACGGCCGTCACGCCGCCATTGCCAACATAGACGTCGAGGGCCGTACCACGGATACCGATCGTGCCTGAAGGCGTGTTGATCTTGTAGGCCGCAGAAGGAGATCCGCCACTGATCCATCGAAAGCTGCCCTTGGCGGCATTGATGGTCAGGTCCTTGAACGTGTTTTTGCCCGCGTAGACGAACTTGTCGATGACAATCGACGAGTTCATTCCGATCGCGAACTTGGTGCCATCCTCGAAGACAAATTCCCCCAAGCCGGTACTGGACGTTCTCAACCGCTCATCGCGATAAACCGGCGATCTGGTCGCCAAGGACCGCCCCTCGCCGGTTACGCTCGTCTTGATGAGGACGGCCTGTCCAATACGTTCGGCCGCCGTGGCAGCGCTCGCCCCCGAGGCGAGCAGTCCGATGATCAGAAGCGCTTTGAACCCATTTGACATCGCCGTGCACACTTTACTTTGTTTACCAATCGTTAATTATAGACCGAAGATACGAATTACGCAACGTCAGCTTCATAAACCGTAGATTGCAGAAGCGATTTTTCTGTAGAGGTAGGATTTTGATCTTGCCCCGACCAGCACCGACAACTTGGAGGCACTTGCCATTCGCGCGGTTGGGCCCGGCGCCGCGGCAGCGGTGTCCCTCGGGCGACCGTTCCGGCCCTGTCCAACCTCTCTGGAAGTTAACGATGACCAGGCGGTAGAAACTGTGCTATGGGCGCCGCAATCTCCCATTCGCCCATGAAAGTGCCGCAATGAACGCTCCGCGCGTCTCCTTCGTCAGTCTCGGTTGCCCCAAGGCGCTGGTCGATTCCGAACGCATCCTCACTCGGCTGCGCGCGGAGGGTTACGAGATCGCCCGCAAGCACGACGGCGCCGACCTCGTCGTCGTCAACACCTGCGGGTTTCTCGACTCCGCCCGCGACGAATCGCTTGCCGCAATCGGCGAGGCCATGGCGGAAAACGGCAAGGTCATCGTCACGGGCTGCATGGGCGCGACGCCGGACCTGATCCGCGAAAAACATCCCAACGTGCTCGCCATCACCGGGCCGCAGGCCTACGAAAGCGTGATGGCCGCCGTCCACGAGGCCGCGCCTCCGGCGCACGAGCCGTTCTTCGACCTGATGCCTCCGCAAGGCGTCAAGCTGACGCCGCGCCACTACGCCTATCTGAAGATTTCCGAGGGCTGCAACAATCGCTGCTCCTTCTGCATCATCCCGGCGCTTCGCGGCGATCTCGTCTCCCGACCCGTGGGCGACGTGCTGCGGGAAGCGGAACGCCTCGTGAAGGCCGGCGTGAAGGAACTCCTCGTCATCTCCCAGGATACCAGCGCCTATGGCGTGGACGTGAAATACGCGACGAGCCAGTGGCACGACCGCGAGGTTCGAACGCGCTTCCTCGATCTCTCGCGCGAACTGGGTGAACTCGGGGCCTGGGTGCGGATGCACTACGTCTACCCCTACCCGCATGTCGACGAGGTCATTCCGCTGATGGCCGAGCACAAGATCCTGCCTTATCTCGACATTCCCTTCCAGCATGCGTCGCCGCGCGTCCTGAAGAACATGCGTCGCCCCGCGCACCAGGAAAAGACACTGGAGCGGATCGGCCGCTGGCGCGAGACCTGCCCGGACCTTGCGCTTCGTTCGACCTTCATCGTCGGCTTCCCCGGAGAGACGGAGGAGGACTTCGAAATGCTGCTGGACTGGCTGGACGAGGCCAAGATCGAGCGGGCCGGCTGCTTCAAGTATGAGCCGGTCGGCGGCGCGCGCGCCAACGACCTCGGACTGGACGCCGTGCCGGAGGAGGTGAAGCAGATCCGCTGGAACCGCTTCATGGCGCGCCAGCAGAAGATCTCGGCCAGTCTCCTGAAAAGGAAGGTCGGCAAGCGCCTGCCCGTCATCATCGACGAGGCCAACGGGACGCTCGCCAAGGGCCGCACGAAATATGACGCACCGGAGATCGACGGTTCGGTGCATGTCCAGTCGCGTCGTCCGCTGCGTGTCGGCGACATCGTCACCGTCAAGATCGACGAGGCGGACGCCTATGATCTTCGCGGACAGGCGGTCTGAAGCACGTCCTTCGATCGCTCAGTGTCTGATCCAAAAGTCGCCATGCCGGGCTGCAAATCGCAATTTCTGCGCTTCCGGTGCTCACGTACCCGAATGTACGCTGCGCTCCGGTTCTCGAAATCGCTCTTTTCGCCTCGGCCTTGCGCCTTTTTTGATTCAGTCACTCAGGCCGCGTTCGCCAGAACTCCATGAATGCGGCGGACAAGCCCGATCACGTGCTGGCGCTTGTCGAGGTTGTAGGTCTCGGTCTCCACGATCGTCCGGCTGGCTTCCTGCCACAAGGCCGCCAGCGCCTCGGCGCGGACGAGATCGCCCGCCAGCGCGGCGTTGGTCGCCTGCACTCCCACCCGGTCGAGCGCATGGGCGTTGAACAGCGAAAACGGGATGGCCTGGTCGCGTCCCGCGACCGCATCGGCGAGCTTCGTTGCCGCCACAGCATTGAAGCGGCTCGCATGGATGATCGTTTCCACCGCGCCCGCGATCTCGAGCCCGCCATATTCCGTCAGAAGGATGGCCTCCCGCACACTGCCGCCCGCCTGGGCGGCAAGGCCGGCGGCATCCGCCACCACCAGTCCGAAACCCGACAGGACGCTTTCGAGTTGCCCGGGCAGCAAGCCGTGCAGCCGCACGGTCTGGCAGCGCGAGCGGATGGTCGGCAGCAGCCCGCCCGCCGCATGCGAGATAAGGATGAACAGCGTGCGCGACGGCGGCTCTTCAAGATTCTTCAACAGCGCGTTGGCGGCGTTGACGTTCATGTCGTCGGCGGGATCGATGATGACGACGCGATAGCCGCCGTCGTGGGAGGTCATCGACAGGAAACGATTGACCCGGCGGATTTCCTCGACGGTCACCGCGGTCCGAAACACCTTGGTCTTGTCGTTGAGCGGCCGCGCCAGATAAAGGACGCCGGGATGGGCTCCCGACGCGATCATCCGGAAGAGCGAGGCGCTCGGATCCGGCTTCGCCAGCGTTTCCGGCGCAACGGTTCGGTCCGGAAATTTCAGCAAGTGATTGGCCAGGTGGAAGGCGAAGGTGGCCTTGCCGATGCCGCGCGGTCCCGAGAGGATCAGCGCGTGATGCAACTTTCCCGCGCGATAGGCGGCGGCAAGCCTGTCGGCCTCTCCTTCATGCGCCAGCAGCAGCGGGTTCTCGGCTGGTTCGGGAATGCCGTCCAGCGTGTCGTGCTGCTCCGGCGCAAGCCTTTCGAAGGTCATTCGGCCGCCGCCCTGTCTTCACGATCGGAGAACAACCGATCGACGGACGCCCGGATGCGGTCGGCGACTTCGTCTTCCCCGCCACTCGCGTTGATCAGCACGCAGCGTTCCGGCTCGCGCATGGCGATGTCGAGAAAGGCCTCGCGCCGGCGTGCGTGAATGGCGACCGTCTCCTTTTCGAAACGATCGGCGGCGGCATCGACACCGCGACGCTCGCCCGCCCGCCGCAACCCTTCGACGGGATCGAGATCGAGGATCAGCGTGAGATCCGGCATCAAGCCGTTGACGACGATCCGTTCCAGCGCCGTGACGAAGGCGGGGTCGAGTTCTCCCGTCGCGCCCTGATAGACCCTGCTGGAATCGAGGAACCGGTCGCACAGGACGATGGCGCCGCGCTCGACCGCGGGGCGGATGACCTGCTCGACATGATCGGAGCGGGCGGCGGCGAAGAGCAGGGCCTCCATGCGAGGACCCATCGGTTCGGCGGCGCCCGACAAGAGAACGTGGCGTACGGCCTCGGCGCCCGGCGAACCGCCCGGTTCACGCGTCACGAGCACGTCGTGACCGTTGCCGCGCAGCGCCTCCGCCAGCCGCCTTATCTGCGTCGACTTGCCAGCGCCTTCGCCGCCCTCGAACGTGATGAACAGTCCGCCGTTCAACAAGGTCTGTCCCTATCGCGATCCATCCGTCTACATAGTCCCGCGGATCGGTCAGGTCCACGCCGCAGGACGTGTACGACCATACCGAGCCGCAACGTCACACGCTCAGCGCATCCATCCGACCAGCAACTCTCCGATGGCGTCGAGGGCGCGGCTGTGCAGCGATCCGGTCCCGACGCTCTCGGCCGTGTACAACGGCGTCTCCTGGCTCAGCGTATCGCCGATCCAGACCTTCAGCGTTCCGACGGGCATCCCCTCCTCCACCGGCGCCCGCAAGGGCCCCTCGTAGACGATGCGGGCCACGAGACGGTCGCGGTTGGTGATCGGGACGAAGATCGCCACCGGCGCCTTCGCCTTCAGCGCGACGCTCCCCTTTTCGCCGCCATAGAGATTCGCCGCCCCGACAACCTCGTCGGTCGCGAAGATCTCGCGTTTCTCGAAGGCGCGCATGCCCCAGTCGAGGATCCGGCGCGCCTCCTCGGCTCGCGCATTCTCGCTTGGAAGACCGCTGAGCGCGGCGAAGAGCCGCCGCCCCTGGCGTTCGACGGAGCCGACGATCGCGTAACCGGATTCTGACGTATATCCGGTCTTCAGGCCATCCGCGCCGATGTCCATCCTGAGCAGCGGGTTGCGGTTGGTCTGCCGGATCTTGTTCCAGGTGAACTCCGACTGTGAATAGTAGCGGTAGTATTCGGGATACTCGCGCCAGATGTGATGCGCGAGCAGGGCGAGTTCGCGCACCGTCACGACCTGCCCCTCGGCTGGCAGTCCGGTCGAGTTCTTGAACACCGATGTCGACAGCCCGATCCGGCGCGCGCGCTCGGTCATCAACTGGGCGAAGTTCTCTTCCGATCCGGCCATTCCCTCGGCGATGATGATGCAGCCGTCGTTGGCGGACTGCACGATCACGCCCTGGATGAGATCCTCGAGCCGGATCGACGACTTGATCGCGGCAAACATCGTCGAGGTGCCGGACGGCGCACCACCCGTACGCCAGGCATTCTCGCTGACCAGGAACTCGTCGTCCATGCCGAGCCGCCCCGTCTTCAGCGCGTGGAAGACGACCTCCATGGTCATCAGCTTGGCCAGCGAAGCCGGCGGAATGAGCGTGTCGGCGTCCTTGGAATAGAGGACCGTCCCGGTCTCCGCGTCGATCACGAAGGCCTGCTCGGCCCGCGTCTCGAACAGCTGGGCCTGCCCCGGCAGCACAAGGATCAGCAAGATGGCGAAGGCCGTTGAAAGCGTCCTGAAGTGACGGAACATGATCCTCGATCCTGTCGCGAACGTCGCCAGTCGGCGCCTGCCGGACGCTAGCCGCCGATTGCGGCCAAACGGCAGCGCCGAGCGCAAATCTATCAGGCAAGTACGGGACCGATCAACACGAAGGGACCGGATTGTACGGGCGTGCCGCGACGAAGCGGCGCTGGATCGGCGCCGATGGGAGTTCCAGAGACGAACGCGTTATTCGCGCACCATCAGAGCATTGGCGGCGCCGGCCGCCCACGCCGCGCGCAGCATGCCGTCGAGGTTGGTGCGCCCGTCGGAATGCAGCGCGACCGTATGCCAGGTCGTGCCTTCGGCCGGTTCGACCGACATTTCCACCGTGCCGACGGACCCGAGCACGCGCGCGACCGCTTCGGCCTCGCTCCGATCGTCGAACGAACCCACGGCGACATAGGAGGACGATATGGAAGACGTGGCCGCAGCGGCGCCACGGCTCCGCTCCCAGGCGGCGACGATCATGGCCGGGGTCATGCCGTCGTCGAAAGCCGCGAAGGGGTTTCCGGAACGCGAGATGCGCTCGTCGGCATAAGACAGCGACGCGATCGTCACGCCGCGATCGTTGAAGGCGATTGCCGGGCGCTCCGGAACGGCCGGCCCGACGGCCGGCAGGGACAGGTCGCCAGCCGACGCAAACAGGCCGGCGGACGCGAAGGCCGTCCTCGAGCCACTGGTGGCGCTGACCGTGGGCGTCGACCCGTTCATGGCGATCATCACGCCGGTCGCGGGTTCGCCCGGCAGGTCGAACGGGGTGCCGCCCTTTCCAGGCCGGTACGACGCCATGAGATACTGGTCGTCCTGACCGTGCAGCGGCGCGCGGCCGACATATTCGACCTTCACCTTGGCGACGCCGGCATGCTTGTAGTCCAGGAGTTCGGCGGCACGCTTCGAGAGATCGATGACGCGGTCCTTGGCGAAGGGTCCGCGATCATTGACGCGCACGATCACCGACTTGCCGTTGGTCGTGTTGGTCACGCGGGCATAACTCGGCAGCGGCATTGTCGGGTGCGCGGCCGTCAGGTGCGTCATGTCATAGACTTCGCCATTGGCCGTCAGGCGTCCGTGAAAAGCATCGCCATACCAGGACGCGGCGCCGACCTTGACGTAGTTGGGATCTTCCTTCGGCTTGTACCACTGGCCCTTGACCTTGTAGGGCTTGCCCAGCTGGTCCCGGCCGCCGCCGCGCGGCATGCGGGATGTCTTGTCGGCGACCACGAGCGGGCTGGCCTTCACGCCGTAGATGGATTCCGGGAAATATTCCTTCGACCGTTGCGTCACCTTGGCGGTGGAGACAGGCGACTGGCTCGAGCAGGCGACGAGGACGATGCTCATCAACGCCACGGTCCCAACGGAGAACACGCGCTTCTGCCGTGTGCGTGCCCTGTCAGTCATGCGGTCTGGTCCCCCGGTCACTTTTCCTTGCACCTCGTGGAAGGTGCGGGCCTGTCGATAATCGGGCGGGTCGCCCCCGCGACACGCCCAACATTCCCGCTCTACAGAGCAAGTGCTTAGCACATTCTTAACTTCTTGTGGCCGGATCAGGGCGAGATTGTGACACGAAGGACACAAAGCCGCCGGATCGACGCGTTGGCCCGGCCAAACGGCGGTCCACAAGGCCCGAGAACCGCCCGTTGCCGCCGTTCAACGGATGACCAGCACCGAGCATTTGGAATGGCGCACGACGCGCGCCGCCGTCGAACCGATCAGGTAGTCCTGCAGGCCGGGCCGATGCGAGGCGATCACGATGACGTCGGACTTGTGCTCGTCGGCGGCTTCCAGGATCGCGGAAGCCGGCTGTCCGATCCGCACGTCGATCGCCGCGTTCAACCCGTCTCGCCTCGATATGTCTTCGAGGCTTCGGATGGATTCCTCCTTCTGGTTCGAGAGGATCCCGCTGGGCAGTTCGACGGCGACATAGCCAGGGATGTCTTCCACGACGTGCAGCAGCACGATCTGTCCGTCCTGCCCGCGCAACTGAACCGCCGCATCGATCATCGATCTGGCTTTCGCATCGTCATGCAGGTCGATGGGAACAAGAATTCTGGAAAACATCGCAAACCCTCCGGCTCTCGTCTGGTGGACGAGACAATGCGCCGGACGCCTGCGGGTTACCTTGCGCTGGATCAACCAAACAGGCGATGGCGGCGGAAACGTTCAGCCGTGCAGCGGATGCGCGCTCAAAAACACGAGAACACGCGTCTTGAAGGTGCGGTCGCCGACCGAAAGCATGTGATCCCGCCCCGCGATGGCAAAGGCTTCGGCATTCGGCATCAGCCCGGCCAGCAGGTCCGGCGAGCCGGCGATGTCGTCGGTGGTGCCAACGGCCACGAGCGTCGGCTGGGCGATACGCGCCGCGTCCGCTTCCGAAACGAGGTCGCGCGAGGTGGCGATGCAGGCCGCGAGCGCCTTGCGGTCGCTCCTGGTCTGGTCCGCGAAAGCGCGGAACATCTTGCCGCGTTCATCCGGAATCGTCGCCGGGTCCTCCGCCGAAAGCGCCCGCGCGATCGGATCCCACTCCCCGACACCCTCCACCATGCCGATCCCCAGCCCGCCAAAGACGAGCGTCGCCACCTTGTGCGGAAACTCCAGTGCGGTGAAGGCGCAGATGCGCGCGCCCATGGAGTAGCCCATCAGGTGCGCCCGTTCGATGCCGAGATGATCGAGCAAGGCAGCCGCGTCGGCCGCCATCCTCGACGGTCGATAGTCTTCCGGTTCGTAGCTCTTTTGCGATTGGCCGTGGCCCCGATTGTCGATGGCGACGACCCGGTAGCCCGCATCGCGGAGCGTCTTCACCCAGCCAGTCGCGATCCAGTTGACCAGCATGCTGGAGGCAAAGCCGTGGACCAGCACGACCGGATCGCCCTCGCCCTCGTCGATATAGGCCAGGTCGAGGCCATCGTGATGGAAGCTCGGCATGCGTTCGCGATCGTCCTGCGGTCAGCCGCCGCCGGCGGCATCGATGATGGGATGGGACAGGCGGTCGCCGACGCCGATGCCCGCGCGCGCGGCGGTTCCGGCATTCAGTTCGAGAACGAAGCGGACCGGCTCGCCGGGCGAGATCGTTTCGGTGGAGAACGGCACCCCCGGCAGAATCGCGCGCACCTCACCGTCCTCGGCGACGAAGAGGAGGTCGAGCGGCAGGATGGTGTTCTGCATCCAGAAGCCGACCGGCAGGCTTTCGGGAAAGACGAAGAGCATGCCCTGGTTCTCCGGCATGCGTTCCCGAAACATCAGTCCGCGGCTGCGTTCCTCGGGCGTGTCGGCAACCTCGACCTGAAATCGCTGCTCCCCCGCATCGGTCCTGGCCACCAGCGGCGCGGGATCGATCGGCAGGATCATCGGGCTGCCCCCCTCCTGGGCGAAGACGCCCGCGGCTGGAATCAGGAAGATGAAAGCAAGAAGGGCTGGAGCGAAGGCCAGCCCGATCAATCGAAACATCGGAAAACACCCTGTCAATTGGAGAACGGCAGCGTCCCAACATCGGGGTGAATTTCGGCGGCCATAAGGCCCTTGTCGCCACGCCCGAAGCGAACGAGCACGACCTGCCCCGGCCGAAGCTCGGCAATGCCGAACTGACGCAGGGTCTCCATATGGATGAAGATGTCTTCCGTACCCTCGCCGCGGCTGAGAAACCCGAAGCCCTTGGTGCGATTGAACCACTTGACCAGCGCCCGCTCGAGGCCGCTCTCGGGCTGCACGCTGACATGCGTGCGCTGCGCCGGAAGTTCCTTGGGATGGGTCGCGGTGCTCATGTCCATCGACAGGACCTTGAAGCACTGGAAACCGCGGTCGCCGCGCCGCACGAGGCAGACGATCCGGGCACCCTCCATCGCGGTCTGGAAACCGTCCCGGCGCAAGCATGTGACGTGCAGAAGGATGTCGCCATAGCCTGGATCATCCGGCAGGATGAACCCGTAGCCCTTGGCCACGTCGAACCACTTGATGGCGCCCGCAATCTCGGCGAGATCCTCGGCCTCGTTGCCATCGCCAGCGCTCACGAACCCCGCCCTGATCAGCTCTCGCCCTTCCGAAGAGGTTTTTTCCCCCATCCGAACGCACCTTCCGTCGCAAACTCGACTGATTCCCGCTGCCAAGATAACACCGTGCCTGCCCCTGTCAGCATACGAAAGTCATTTTTTTCCGGTTGTACCATCTGCAATTCAAGGCTCGCGCAAGCTTCGGAAAGCTTAGCCCGCAATTCATTGCCATGGCGCGCTGACAGCGCCATATGCTGCGGTGCGATTCCGAACCGAATTTGTCAGGATATCAACACATGCGTTATCTCCACACCATGGTTCGCGTTACCGACGTGGACGCCTCGCTCGACTTCTACTGCAACAAGCTTGGACTGGAGGAAGTCCGCCGGATCGACAACGAGAAGGGCCGCTTCACGCTGATCTTCCTCGCCGCTCCGAAGGACAAGGCGACCTCAACTGCCCATCGCGCACCCGAACTGGAGCTGACCTACAACTGGGATCCGGAGGAATACACCGGCGGGCGCAACTTCGGACATCTCGCCTACAAGGTCGACAACATCTACGAGACCTGCCAGCGCCTGATGGACAAGGGCGTGACGATCA
The DNA here is from genome assembly GCA_051860465.1 of Mesorhizobium sp. Classification (GTDB taxonomy): domain Bacteria; phylum Pseudomonadota; class Alphaproteobacteria; order Rhizobiales; family Rhizobiaceae; genus Aquibium. Next base: position 32,226 of record JBHYDY010000037.1, on the reverse strand, counting down.
ACCGGCCGCCGCGCGACGGCAACATGGCCTTCGTGAAGTCGCCCGACAACATCTCGATCGAGCTGCTCCAGGAGGGCCAAGCGCTTGCCCCGCAGGAGCCCTGGGCCTCGATGCCCAACACCGGCAGCTGGTAACCCGCGCGGACCGCCCGGGCGGACCGGCGGATCGCTCGGCCCGCCCGGACGATCAGGCTGCTTCCCATCCTCATGCGCCGTCCGTAGGGATTGCGCTCGGCTTCCTCCGTGCTAACACGGAGCCGAACGCGCGGCGCAACGATTGTGGGGGACGCTTGGGATGAAGGACGTTCTGGTCGAACTGGAGCGGCGGCGCGAGATCGCGCGCCAGGGCGGCGGCGCCGAACGCATCGCCGCGCAGCACAAACGCGGCAAGCTCACTGCCCGCGAACGCATCTCCGTGTTTCTCGACGAAGGCTCCTTCGAGGAGTTCGACATGTTCGTCGAGCACCGCTCCACCGATTTCGGCATGGAAAAGACGAAGTATGCCGGCGATGGCGTCGTCACAGGCTGGGGCACGGTCAACGGCCGCACCGTGTTCCTCTTTGCCAAGGACTTCACCGTTTTCGGCGGGTCGCTGTCGGAGGCGCATGCCGAAAAGGTGGTGAAGGTCCAGGAAATGGCGCTGCGCAATCGCGCGCCGATCATCGGCCTCTACGACGCCGGCGGCGCCCGCATCCAGGAAGGTGTCGCGGCACTCGGCGGCTACGCCGAAATCTTCCAGCGCAACGTGCTGGCCTCGGGCGTCATTCCGCAGATCTCGCTGATCATGGGCCCCTGCGCCGGGGGCGACGTCTACTCGCCGGCCATGACCGATTTCATCTTCATGGTGCGCGACACCTCCTACATGTTCGTCACCGGCCCGGACGTGGTGAAGACCGTCACCAACGAGACGGTAACGGCCGAACAGCTCGGCGGCGCGTCGATCCATACGACGAAGTCGTCGATCGCCGACGGCGCCTATGACAACGACGTCGAGGCACTGCTGCAGATGCGCCGGCTGATCGACTTCCTGCCGGCTTCCAACACCGCCGAGATCCCCGAGATCGAGTGCTTCCAGTCGGTCGACGACGCGGACCCGTCGCTCGACCGGCTCGTGCCCGACAGCGCAAACAAGCCCTACGACATCAAGGAACTGATCCTGAAGACCTGCGACGAGGGGGACTTCTTCGAGATCCAGGAGAATTTCGCGAAAAACATCGTCACCGGCTTCGGCCGCGTCGAGGGCCGCACGGTCGGCTTCGTCGCCAACCAGCCGATGGTGCTGGCCGGGGTGCTGGATTCGGACGCGTCGCGCAAGGCTGCGCGATTCGTGCGCTTCTGCGACTGTTTCTCGATCCCGATCGTCACCTTCGTCGACGTCCCAGGGTTCCTGCCCGGCACCGCGCAGGAGTATGGCGGGCTGATCAAGCATGGCGCCAAGCTCTTGTTCGCCTACGCCGAAGCCACCGTGCCGAAGATCACGATCATCACCCGAAAGGCCTATGGCGGCGCCTATGACGTGATGGCGTCGAAGCACCTGCGCGGCGACATGAACTATGCCTGGCCCTCGGCACAGATCGCGGTGATGGGCGCCAAGGGCGCGGTCGAGATCATCTACCGCAAGGACATTGCCGATCCAGACAAGATCGCCGCCCACACCAAGGCCTACGAGGACCGCTTCCTGTCGCCGTTCGTGGCGGCCGAGCGCGGCTATGTGGACGATGTGATCATGCCGCACTCCACCCGCCGCCGCGTGGCGCGCGCGCTGCGCATGCTGCGCAACAAGGACATGCAGAACTCCTGGAAGAAGCACGACAACATTCCGTTGTGATGCTCGATGGTTCCCTCGATGAAACCGGGGATCATCGCACTCCGAAGGGTGTCACCTGTTCATACCCGGCGGCGAGGTTCAGCATGGCCTGGTCGCCGCGCGGGCGGCCGATCAACTGCATCCCCATCGCGCGACCGTCGGCGCTGAAGCCGACCGGCACGTTGACAGCCGGCAGGCCGGCCATGGTGGCGAGCGCCGTGACCTCCATCCAGCGGTGATAGCTGTCCATCCCGCGGCCGGCGATCTCGTCGGGCCAGTGCCGGTCCGCCGGGAACGGAAAGACCTGCGCTGTCGGGATCGCCAGGACGTCGAAACGCTCGAACAGCGCCAACACATGATGGTACCACGCCGTGCGGACCTGCGAGGCAGCGAAGATCCGGGCGGCGACGAGGTCGAGCCCGCCTTCCACCTCGAAGATCGCCTCCGGCTTCAGGAGCGCCCGCTTGTCCGGATCGTCGTAGAACACCTTCAGCGCGCTGCCCGACGTGAAGTGGCGCAGCGTCACGAAGGCTTGCCATAGCGTCTCCATGTCGAAGGCCGGCACCAGCGGCGCGATCCGCGCGCCTGCCTCTTCCATCAGACCAAGCGCTGCCTCGCACAGGTCGAGAATGCCCGCCTCCATCGCCAGTTTTCCGCCGAGATCCCCGAGCCAGGCGACGCGCCGGCCCGCCATCTCGGGCGTCAGGTCCGTGATGAAATCGGGCTTGCCGTCGAGCGACAGCGGCGCGCGGGGATCGTGGCCGGCCTGGACGGTGAGCAGCAGCGCCATGTCGCGCACGCTGCGCCCCATCGGCCCTTCCACCCCCATCTGCGCCATAAAGGCTTCGGGCGATGGGCCGGCCGGCACGCGGCCCTGGCTCGGACGAAAGCCGTAGACGTCGTTGAAGGCGGCGGGATTGCGCAACGACCCGCCCATGTCCGAGCCATCGGCCACCGGCAGCATGTGCAGCGCCAGCGACACCGCCGCGCCGCCGCTCGAACCGCCCGCGGTCAGCCCGTGGGAACAGGCATTGAAGGTCGGGCCGAAGACGGGATTGTAGGTGTTGGAGCCGAAGCCGAATTCCGGCACGTTGGTCTTGCCGATCAGGATCGCGCCCGCCGCACGGATCCGCTCGACGAAGATGTCGTCGACGTCGGGGACATGGGTGGCGAAAAGCGGCGAGCCGAAGGTGGTGCGCAGGCCTTTCGTCTGTGCGAGATCCTTGATCGCCATCGGAACCCCGAAAAGCGGTCCGCGCGCCTCGCCGCGCGCGAGCGCCACGTCCGCGGCCTCCGCCTCATCGTGCAATGCGTGCCTTTCGCGCAAGGAAACGATGGCGTTGACATGCGGGTTCACGGCCGCGATGCGATCCTGGAAGGCGTTCATCACCTCGACGACCGAGACGTCTCGCGCGCGTATCGCAGCGGCGAGTTCCGTCGCGCCAAGCCGGCAGATGCCGTCGGGCGCCTCGAAACGCCCCCCTCCCGATCGCGGCATTCCGGTCATGTCGTTTCCCTCCCGTCGCGGCTCAAGGACAGGGATTGCCGACCCGCTGGTGGATGTCGTCCACTGCCTTCCGCATGTCTTCCGTCCACTGAACATCGGCCGAGTCAAGCGCGATGCGCAATTGCTCGATCGAGGTTGCGCCGATGATGTTCGACGTCATGAACGGCCGATGCGTGACGAAGGCGTTGGCAAACAGCGCCGGCTCCATACCGAAGGATCTCGCAAGCTCGGCATAGGCCAAGAAGGCCTCCGCCGCGCCTGGCGTCTCGTAGCGCTGCAAGCGGTCAAACAGCTTCTTGCGCGACCCCTCCGGCAACGCGCCGCCATTGTACTTTCCAGTCAGGTAGCCCTGCGCCAAGGGTGAATAGGCGAGCAGGCTCACCGTCTCGCGACGACAGACCTCGGCGAGATTCACCTCGAAGGTGCGGTTGACGAGATTGTAGGCGTTCTGAAGCGAGGCGACGCGGGGGCCCCCACCGTTCTCGCTCTCCGCCAGATAGCGCATCACCCCCCAGGAACTTTCGTTGGAGAGGCCGAAATGGCGGATCTTGCCGGCCTTGACCAATTCGTCGAAGACCGCGAGCGTCTCGGCGATCGGCGTCTCGTCGGCAAGCTCCGGCAGCGGCTTGGTCCCGACACGCGTCGGATTCGAGCCCCAGGGCACCGGGCGCTCCGGAAAATGGATCTGATAGAGGTCGATGCGGTCGGTCTGGAGCCGCGCCAGCGACTTGTCGACCGCGTCCATGATGTCGGCGCGCACCAGCTTCGAAGGCCGGTCGCCGCGCATCCACGCATTGGCGGTGCGCCCGACGACCTTGGAGGCGAGCACGATACGGTCGCGCATGCCCGTGCGCCTGAACCAGTTGCCGATGATCGTCTCGGTGCGGCCCTGCGTCTCGGGCTTGGGCGGGACCGGATACATCTCGGCCGTGTCGAAGAAGTTGACGCCGCGCTCTACGGCCAGGTCCATCTGGGCGAAGCCCTCTGCCTCGGTGTTCTGCTCGCCCCAGGTCATGGTGCCAAGACAGATCGCGGACACGGAAAGGCCGGTGCGGCCGAGCGGGCGCTGTTGCATGGGATGCTCCGTCTGGAAGGGAAACAGTCGGGGGTTAGCCCCCGGGTGCGGGTTTCCTATCCTACCGACGGATCGGCCGATAGACAATCGCCGGTCGTTTCGGCCGAAATCAGCTCCAGGAAATGGTCGGCGTATCGCGGAAGGCGAAACGCTCGAGATGGCTGCCAATGACGCCGCGCATCCGCTGGAGGTCTTCCTCGGTCGCCGCCGTGACGTCCAGCGCCAAAACACCGTCCGCGGCGTTCAGCGCGCAATGGCCAAACGGGAAGCGGATCGTTCCGGCCTCGGGCGTGCACTCCGCCGGTATCTTGTGTCCGAAGTGCTTGCAAAGTTGCTGCAAGTAACGGCTGGCCATCCCGGTCCGGACGTCCGCATGGGAGGTCAGAGCGTAGGGCAGGTCGGCATCAGTCATTCAATCGCGTCTCCGTTTTCAACGAAACAGAGATCCGACAAGCCTGCCGCAAAGGCAACCGAAAAAGGCGACTAGAAAGTGAAACTTTTGCAATCCGGCCGCGTCGGCTCGAGAGCGTTGCGCCCGCTTCAGCCTCGCGCGACGGCCTTGCGCTTCTCCCGGTCGATCATCATGTTGGCGATCTGCATCCGCACGACCGCGCGATCTCGCAGTTGGGGCATCACCTTGTCGGGATGATTGATCAAGGCGAACTCGCGGCGGATACGGTCGAAGTCCTTCGGCCAGCGGGCATTCGCCATGCGCAGTTCGGCTGCGATGTCTTCCGGGTTGGTCGACGGGAGGGGCTCCGGCATTTCCATGCTCGGCGTGGTCTGGACCGTCTCGCGCTCGCTGGCTTCGCCATACACTTTCGCGACGAAATCGGACGGGACGCTGTTCCAGAGTTCCTCGACCGCGGCGTCCGGCGTTACGAAACCGAACGGCACCGACGGGCGTGCCGGCGCGTCATCCTGCCGATCCGCGCGGGCGAGCAGGTCGTCGAGAAGGGAGGTGAATTCGCTGGGTGTGAAGCCGTTCATGCCTGGGTCCTGCGACCGTCAACGCGCGTTACTCGAATAGGTTGCCGACCCTACGGTGAAACCGATTAACAATCCTGTCGCGGAACGCCTTGAAATTGAGACGTCCAGCCAACCGCACGCCGTTACCCTGCTCGTTGCCGATCGCATCGCTCACGGAGGCATGGCCCGCGCATATCAGCCATGCGGAATGCTGCACTGCAAAAACGCCACGAATCTCCGATATTCGGTGGGCCGGGAGGAGACAGACCTGGAGCATCACCATGGGTTTCATGACCGAATTCTTCGCCCGCCCCCGTCCCACAGAAGAACAGCGCTACCGCTCCGCCATGGTTCTGCTTGGCGCCATGAGTGGCGCCGAACGGGCCGACATCAACATCAAGCCCGCCGATTTCCCCCGCATCGCCCGGCAGATGGCAGCGCGCTGACAACGGCTGCCGACAAGGGCAGACCGTTGCCGCGGCGGACGGCCAAATTCATGCATGCGCCGCAATGCATGGGGAGTATCATCTTCTCGACAAGAGGAGATTCGTCATGCTTCGGACGCGCCTTGCCGTGGTTCTGCTCGCCGGAACGGCGCTTCTTGCCGGCCCCGCCCGCGCTGACGACGATCTGGAAATCTCGGCCGGCAGCGCGCCTGTACTGACAGCGCAGCAAGACCTGATCGAGAAGGCCAGGATCCTGCTCGAAACCAACCGCGGCGAGGAGTGCGATGCTTCGCCCTTCGACGAGCCTCCTGCCCCGGATGTCCACTCCATCGAATTCCGCCCGGGCCATGCTGGCGACGATGACCCGCTCGAACAGGCGACGCTGATCCGCTTCTTCTGCCGGGCCGGCGCCTACAACGAAGTCCACGTCTACTATCTGTCGACGCAGATCGACGGCCTGCGCGAACTGTCTTTCGCGGAACCGGAACTCGACATCCGGCACGAGGATGACGATTCCGAAAAGCCGGTCGAGGAGATGCGCATCATCGGGTTTACGACGCGCGCGCTCCTCGTCAATTCGGACTATGTCGCCGAGGACTTCACCATCATGTCCGACGCCAGGTGGCGGGGCCTGGGCGATGCTTCATCGACCGGCCTCTGGCTCTTTCGCGACGGGAACTTCACCCTGGTGAAGTACGAGGTCGACCCGACCTTTGACGGGGAGATCAATCCGCAAGTCGTACTCGACTACTTCACGGCGCCCTGAGCGAACTCATTCGCCGAAACCGTCGCCCGACGGACGGGGCGCCATCCGGATCAGCCGCGAGTCGAGCACGGCCGCCTGCCGGTGAACGACGGCCTTCTGGTAGGCGGGATCCTTGACCATTTCGACGAAGGCCGCCCCGGACGGATATTCGGCGATGAAACAACGGTCCCAGCGCTCTTCCGCCGGCCCGATCAGCATGAGGCGGAAATCGCCGGACCAGACGATCTTCCCGCCCAGCGCCCGGAAGATCGGCCCGCTCTCGCGGCCATAGGCGGCATAGGCCTCCGCGCCCGTTGCCTTTCGCCCGTCGGGATAGCGCGCCTCCTCGCGCAGGCGAACGAGGTTCAGCATGTGGACCGGCCCCTCCTCCGGCAATCGCCGAAACTCGCCGAATGTCTCTCGCGTCGGATCGATGAACCCGCCCATGGCCGTCTCCTCCCGAAAATCGCAATCGACGCGGCTCAACGCGTCGCGAGCATCCAGTTCAGCGTTTCGCGCCAATCCGTCATGCGGATCGGCGTGCCGTGCGTGCCGCTCTCGAACCGCACGAACCGGATCGGATAGCCCGGGGCGGCCTTGCGGATGGACTGGTAGAAGGCTTCCATCCGCTCGACCGGATAGACCTTGTCGCGGCTTCCCTGGCCGATGAAAAGCGGCACCTTGGCCCTGAAGGCGGCGCCGCGGACATATCCGTCGTCCCACAGCGACCCGAGCAGCAACAGCCCGCCAAGCCTCCCGACCACCTGCGGGTCGTTCGCCAGACGGTGGCAAAGCGCCCCGCCAGCCGATCCGCAGGCAATGAAGACAGAAGCTTGCGGGGATTTGTCTGCGTAATAGGTGATTAGCCTGCCGACGGCTGACGCGCCCGCCGCGCCGAAGTCCGGAAAATCGGGCGAAAGATAAAGCCCGTCATTTGCGGCCATCAGGTTCTTGATGCGGTTGAAATTGCCGCCGAAGTTGAAGTCGTCGACGCCCTGCTTGCGGCTGCCGCCCTGCCCGTGGAGGTAGATGGTGATGAACCGCGCGCCCTCGGCGCGGCCGACCGCGACATGGCCGATCCCGTCGAGCGACAGGGTCTGCTGCTGCCGCCGCACGCCGAGCGACACGTATTTCGCCTGGGCGCGCCGTTCGGGCACTTCATCGCGGCCGTTGATGTCGCGCATCTCGCGATAGTCGACGATGCGATAGGCGCCCTCGTCCCGGCTTTCGATGATGCCGGGATAGGCGAAGAGATCGTCCTTGTAGGGTTTCAGCGATTCCGCCGCGACCGACATGTTTGCCGCGAGCGAGGCGCAGGCGACAAGAATGACATGGCGGGCAAGACGGAACGTCCGGATCATCCCCGATGATGTGAAGGATCGAGCCGGGCGGCGCAAGTCGCGCCTCGTCGGGCTTGCTGGACCGGTCATCCCCGCAGCACCCCGCCGGCGGCGCGCATGGCCTCGGGCGTGTCCACGTCCAGGAAGGCGCCCTCCCCGATCTCGACGTCGACGATGTCGGCCGCACCGCTCTCGACGATGTGGCGGGCGCCGGTGTCGCCCGACAGCGCCTCGACGTCCGCAAAGAGCGATCGCGGCAGGATCACCGGATTGCCGCGCTTGCCATGGAAGGTGGCGCGCACGATCATCCGCCCCCGCGCTGCCTCGAAGGCCGCGATCAGCCGGTCGAGATCGGCGACGCTCACCGCGGGCATGTCGCCCAGGATCACCAGCGCGCCTGCCGCCTCGGCGGGCAAGGCCCTGATGCCGGCCTTCAGCGACGCGGACAGACCGGCCGCGTAGTCAGGATTGAGCACGATCCGGACGGCCAGCCCCTCGAGTGCCGCGCGCGCCCGATCCGCCTGGTGGCCGAGCACGACGACCGTGCCCAGCGCGCGACTGGCCAGAACCCGCCTTGCCGTGCGCGCCAGCAAGGGTTCCCCGTCGAAATCCGCCATCAGCTTGTTGGGGCCGCCCATGCGGCTCGACCGGCCGGCGGCGAGCAGGACGGCATGGACGGCGGGCTTCGCGGCCGGCGACAGGCGCTCGCGCGGCTGCGGCCGGGTCGGGATTTCCATCAGGAGCCCTCCGACGCCCATGCCCGCGATCATCGCCGAATCGACGGGAACGCCGGCAACCAGCCGGTCGAGGATCCAGTCGAAGCCATTCTCCTTGGGGCTGCGGGCACAGCCCGGCGCACCGATCACCGGGACGTCGCCGACACTGCCGAGCACCAGGAGGTTGCCTGGATCGACGGGCATGCCGAAACGCTCCACCACGCCGCCGGCCTTGCGGATCGCCGCCGGGATGACGTCGTCGACGTCGCTCACCGCCGACGCGCCGAAGACCAGCACCAGATCGTTGCCGGTCACCGCATCGACGATGGCGCCCGCGAGGTCCGCTTCGACATGGCCCGTGCGCGCCTCTCCCGACAGCGTGCTGCCCGAGCGGGCGAGCCGCGCCTGGGTGACGCGCACGGTCTTGTCAAGCACGCTCGCCTTGACGCCGGGCAGCACGGTCTGGACGAGGCCGACCCGTCTTGGCTGATACGGATGCACGGCAAAGGCTTCGCGACCTGCGCACAGACGCGCGACCTCGTCGACGAGGCCAGCTGCAACGGCGAAGGGAATGACCTTCACGGTCGCCACCATCTGCCCGGCGCTTGCGGCGACGTACCCGGCCAGAGTGGCGACGGTGATCGACGGATCGACGGTGTTGATGGCGTCGATGAGGGCGCGGTCGACCGTGAACACACCCGCCGCTTTCGCATGCAGGTTGACCCGTCCGGTCGCGGGCGCCTTCACCTCGATGTGGCGGATGCCGAGTGCGGCCGCGATGCGGCGCGCCGCCTCGTCCTCGCCAAGATCGTCCGCATCGAGAGACGCGACGACGATGGCGGCGACACCATCGGCCTCCAGCGCGGCGATGTCATCTTCGGTCAGCACGTGACCCTTCTTCAGCCTCCTTCCGCCCGCCGGCGTCGCGTGGGCGAGGATAGCGCCAGAGGCCTGCGCGACCGGGACGGGACCGAACCTCATGCCGCGCGGCCTTCGGCCTCTTGCGTAAGGTCGCGCGAACGGAAGGCCGCGATGACCTGCGCCAGCACCGCGACCGCGATCTCGGCCGGACTGGCCGCTCCGATGTCGAGGCCGATCGGCGAATGGATCCGCGCCATGGCCGCGTCGCTGGTTCCCATGGCCGTCAGCCGCTCGACCCGCCTGGCATGGGTCTTCCGGCTGCCCAGCGCGCCGACATAGAAGCAGTTGGCATCGAGCGCGGCCTTCAGCGCGAAATCGTCGATCTTCGGATCATGCGTCACCGCGGCGACCGCCGTGTAGGCGTCAAAGGGCCGGTCCTTCAGCACCGTCTCCGGCCAGTCGGCAAACAACGGCACGTCGGGGAATCGCTCGGGCGTGGCGAAGGCCGTCCGCGGATCGATGATCTCCATGTCATAGCCGGCGATGCGTGCCATCGGCGCCAACGCCTGGCTGATGTGGACCGCCCCAATCACCACCAGGCGCGGCGGCGGCAGTTGCACGTTGAGGAAGAACGGGCGACCCTCGGCCTCGACCATGCCCGACTTGCCCGAACGGAAGACCTTGCCGACGGCAACGCCGAGGTCGCCGGCCACGGCATCGCCCTCGCGCACCACCCGGTCGCGTCCGTCCGAAAGATCGGTGACCAGCACCGCCGCCCGGCGCGCCTTGCGTTCGGCGTTGATCTTCTTCAGCGACAAGGGATCCATGGATGCCTCCGCTCAGCCCAGCCGCTCGACATAGACCCTGATGCGGCCTCCGCAAGAGAGCCCCACCTGCCAGGCCGTCTCGTCGGCGACGCCGAATTCCAGCATGCGCGGCTTGCCGGTCTCGATGACGTCGACCGCTTCGGCGACCACCGCCCCTTCCACGCAGCCGCCGGACACGGAGCCGTGGAAATTGCCGTCGGCATCGATGACGAGATGGCTGCCGACGGGCCTCGGCGCCGAGCCCCAGGTTTCCACCACGGTCGCGATGGCCAGGTCGCGGCCCTCGTTCATCCAGCCTTCCGCGATCAGCAGCGGATCGCGGGTCTCGTCGAGCGTCGGGTCGTCCATGGCGTGTTCTCCCGCACCGAATATGGTCACGCGGCCCGGCGCTTGCCAAGGGCCAGAAAGCGGCGCGGATCGGCCTCCCGCGAGCGGCTGTCGGAGAGCGATGCGCACAGGTCCGCCAGCGCGTTCAGCGTGTGGACCGGGCGGAACTCGTCGACATGCGGCAGCATCGCGCGCACCCCGCGTGCCTTGGCCTCGAAGCCGTCGAAGCGCAGCAGCGGATTGAGCCAGACGAGCCGCCGGCAGGACTTGTGCAGCCGCTCCATCTCGACCGTGAGCGACTCGACATCGTCGCGCTCCAGCCCGTCGGTGATGAGAAGCACGATCGCCCCCTGCCCCAGCACGCGTCGTGACCAGAGGCGGTTGAACTCGTGAAGGGTTTCGCCGATTCGCGTGCCGCCAGACCAATCGCGCACCGCAAGCGAGGCGTCGGCCAGAGCCTCGTCGGGATCGCGATGGCGCATCTGGCGCGTCAGGTTGGTGAGCCTCGTGCCGAAGACGAAGGTGTGCACGCGCCTGCGCTTCTCCGCGAGCGCGTGCAGGAAATGAAGGAAGATGCGCGTGTACTGGCTCATCGAACCGGAAATGTCGGCCAGCACGACCAGCGGCGGATGGATCTCGCGCGGCGAGCGAAACTTCGGCAGGATCAGGTCGCCGCCGGTCCGCAGCCCCGACCGCAGCATGGCGCGAGGGTCCGTGCGCCGGCCACGCGGATCGGGACGATGGCGACGGGTCCGCACGAGATCGAAAGGCAGCTTCAAATTGGCGATCGCCCGCTTCGCCTCGGCGATCTCGCGCGCCGTCATCTGCGCGAAGTCCTTGGCCCGCAAGACCTCGCTACCGGAAAAGGTCAGGCGCGCGTCGACCTCGACTTCCGGGATCTCCTGCGGCTTGCGGTGCTTCTCGTGGCCTTCGAACATGGCGTCCGCCACCCTGCTCTCGGCGGCACGCGGCTTCTGCCGCTCGCGCGTGTCGGGCGCCTTGGGCGAGAACATCGCGAGCATCTTCTCGACCAGTTCGCGCGACTTCCAGAACAGCCGGAAAGCCTCGTCGAACGTTGCGTGGTCCTCGTGCCGCGTCACCAGAACCGAGTGGAGCACCCAGTAGAAGTCCTCGCGGCTGCCGATCCCGGCGGCCAGAACCGCCTCGATCGCGTCCGTCACCGAGGCGGGTCCGACCCGCATGCCCGCCTTGCGCAGGGCGCGGGCGAAAAAGACGATGTTGTCGGCCAGCCGCCCGTCGGCCTTCGCGGCGTTGGGGAAGGCGCCGGACATCCGCCCTACTCCGCGTTCGCCAGTTCCGACTGGACTTCCTTCAATAGCCGGCGGCCCTCGCCCTGCTCGATCCGGGCGATGTCGTCCTGGTACTTGAGAATGACGCCGATCGTGTCGGACACCGTCTCCGGGTCGAGTGCGATCTTGTCGAGTTCCGTCAACGCGCTTGCCCAGTCGATCGTCTCCGCTACGCCGGGCACCTTGAACAGGTCGATCTCGCGCAGCTTCTGGATGAAGCGGACGAGTTCGGCCGACAGCCGCCTGTTGGCCTGCGGCACCTTGCGCGCGACGATCTCGAGCTCGCGCTCGGCGTTCGGGTAGTCGACCCAGTGATAGAGGCAGCGGCGCTTCAGCGCGTCGTGGATCTCGCGGGTGCGGTTGGTGGTGATGATGACGATCGGCGGTTCCTCAGCCTTGATCGTGCCGAGCTCCGGCACCGTCACCTGGAAGTCGGAGAGGATTTCCAGCAGGAAGGCCTCGAACGCCTCGTCGGTGCGGTCGAGCTCGTCGATCAGCAAGACAGGCGCGCGGCCGCCCGATCCTTCGAGCGCCTCCAGGATCGGCCGGCGGATCAGGTATTTTTCCGAAAAGACGTTCTTTTCCATCCGCTCGCGATCGGTCTGGCCGGCGGCCTCGTCCATCCGGATCTCGATCATCTGGGCGGCATAGTTCCACTCATAGACAGCCGAGGAGACGTCGAGCCCCTCATAGCACTGAAGGCGGATCAGCTTGCGGCCGAGCGCCTTGGCCAGGACCTTGGCGATCTCGGTCTTGCCGACGCCCGCCTCGCCCTCGAGGAACAGCGGACGCTTCATCCGCAGCGCCAGGAAAAGAACCGTCGACAGGGCACGATCCGCCACGTAGTCCGCGCTCTCGAGCAGCGCCATCGTCTCGTCGATCGACTGCGGCAGTGGGTGGCTCGTTTCCTCGGACATGCCGTCTCCTGATTGTGCGTGTGGCGCCCGCGTCAAAGGACGCGATAGTCCCGGCGATGGTAGAGCAGAGGCCGCAGGTTATCGCCGACCCATAGTCCTGTCACGCGACCGAACAGCACACGGTGCGTGGCAAAATCCTTGGCTTCCGACAATTCGCAGTCGAAGACCGCAAGCGCGTTCCTGAGAGTCGGCGCGCCGGTCGAGATCGTGTCCCAGTCGTCGGCGCCGAAGCGCGTCTCCGGCGGCTTGCCCGTCAGGCCGGCGAAATCCGCCGACAGCGACTGGTGTTCGGCCGCCAGCGTGTTCAGCGCGAACACGCCATTGTCGCGGAAAACGTCATTCTTCTCGTTCTCGCGATTCAGGCACACGAGGATGGTCGGCGGATCATCGGACACCGAACAGGCCGCGATCACGGTGACCCCGCGCCTGCCGGCCGGTCCGTCCGTGGTCACGACATGCACGGCGCCGGCAAAGTTCGCCATGGCGTCGCGATAGCGGGCCGGTTCGATTTCACTCTTCTTCAACACCCGGCCATGCCCTTCAGCCCGTTTCCGACATGTGGCGCAATATAGGGCCAGCAGGCAAGGTCACAAGCCGCGCAGTGTGCATTGCACATGAACGCTTCGTTCTTTACCAGTTGATGCGAACCAGGCCTTTCCGGCGTGGGCGAGGACCGGTCCGACCCGAGACACGATGCAGAAGGCAGCCTCCACAGCGCTGGTGATCCTCGCCATGATCGGCGCCACGGTTTTCCCGGCCAGCGCGGAGTCGATCGGGCTTGCCGCCCCTCTTTCGGGAACGACCGAACTGCTCGGCCAGCAGATGCGCGAAGGCGCGGAAACCGCAATCTCCACCGCTCGGGACGGGACTACGCTTGAGGTCGTCGACACGCAGTGTTCGGCGGAAGGCGGCAGCACGGCCGCCGAATTCTTCGTGATCGCCGAGGTCGCCGCTGTCACGGGTTTCCTATGCACGGAAGCCATCGAGGCCGCGATGCCGATCCTAGCCAGGGCTGGCATCCCCGTCATCACCACGGGCGTGCGCGTTGCCAGCCTGACCGAACGCCGCGACCGGACGGGATGGCCCGTCTACCGGCTGGCGCCCCGCACGGATGGCGAGCTTGCCGCGATCTCCCGCATCCTGACCGAACGGTGGCGTGACGAACTCTTTGCGATCGTCGACGACGGAACGATCTACGGGCGCGAACTCGCGGAGGGCTTTCGCATCGCCGCCGAGCAAGCCGGCTTGAGCTCCGTCTTCGTGGATACGTTCAGGCCACAGCTCGAAAACCAGATCGCGCTTGCCGGACGGCTGCGCAGATCCGGCGCGACCCACGTGTTTGCCGGGGGCGATCGGGCCGATCTCGCCATTCTCGGCCGCGATGCGCGGGAACTGGGCTACGACCTGGTGATCGCCGGGGGGGAAGCGTTGCGCGCGGCCCGCGACGACGTCGACCTTGCGCCCGGCACGCTCATGATCGCGCCGGTCGAGAGAGCCGCGGCCGCCGATCCGGTGCTGCTCGATCGGCTGGCCGAGCGACAGGTGCTTCCGACTGATTACGTCCTTTCCACCTACGCTGCGGTGGAGATCGTCCTCCAGAGCCTCCGGACGGCCGAAAATGACGGCGCCCCGATCGCCGCGGCCTTGTCCGGGGAGACATTCCAGACCGCGATCGGCCCGGTCCGCTTCGACGACAAGGGCGACTGGAACGGCGAACACTACCGGCTGTACCGCTACGACGGCACCGCCTTCCAACCGATGGACTGAATTCATGGCTTTCAGGGCGGGCCCCCGCAATCTCTTCACCGACGTCGCAGGCCTGCGCGTGGGCAACGCCGAAGACCCGCTTATCCGTTCGGGCGTTACCGTCGTGGTCTGCGACAAGCCGACCATCGCGTCCGTCCAGGTTCTCGGCGGCGCGCCCGGCACGCGCGAGACCGACCTGCTCGAACCGCACAACTCGGTCGAGGAGGTCCACGCGATCGTCCTGTCGGGCGGGTCGGCCTTCGGCCTGGACGCCGCGTCCGGCGTGCAGGCCCGTCTGCGCGAGAGTGGCGTGGGCGTCAGGGTTCACGACCAGTCGATCCCGATCGTGCCGGCGGCGATCCTGTTCGACCTGATCAATGGCGGAGACAAGGATTGGGGCCGCTACCCGCCCTACCGCGACCTTGGCTATGAAGCGGCTGAGAAGGCGGCGGAAACATTCGCGATGGGCACCGCCGGAGCCGGTTACGGCGCCCTGACGGCGGGGCTGAAGGGCGGTCTGGGGTCGGCCTCGACCATTCTGGGGAATGGCATCACCGTCGCCGCGCTCGTGGCGGTGAACGCGGTGGGCGCGGTCACCATGGGGGACACGCCGCATTTCTGGGCAGCCCCCTTCGAGATCGGAAACGAGTTCGGCGGCCGTGGCATGCCGGCATCCGTGCCGGGCGACGCAACCGATGTCAGGCTGAAATTCCGCAGCGGGAATTCGCCGACGGCCAACACGACGATCGCGATCATCGCCACGGATGCCGTCCTGAGCAAGGCCGGCGCCAAGCGGCTGGCGATGTCGGCCCATGATGGTTTCGCTCGGGCGATCTGGCCGGCCCACACACCGGCCGATGGCGATCTGGTGTTCTCGCTCGCCACCGGCGGCAGCGGCGTCGTTCCGGAAGGCGACGCATCGATCGAACTCGGCGCGGCCGCGGCCGCGACCATGGCGCGCGCGGTCGCACGCGGGGTTTTCGAGGCTGACGCCGCGCCGGGGGACTATTTTCCGACATGGCGGTCCCGTTGGGGCGGGCAGTGACCGGCGCACCGGCTCTACCCGCGAGGTCCCGGTGGATCGAAGCGGCCGATCGGTGGCACGATGAGGCGGGGCGAGCAACCGGGAGAACTGCCATGATCCGAACACGTACCGCGGCCGCCATGATCGCCCTGTCGATCCCGCTCGGCGGCTTTGACGCCTCGGCGGGAAACATCTCCGACCTCGAGATCCTTGGTTTCAACGCCGATGCCTCGATCTTCGCCTTCGAGGAACACGGCATCCAGGACGGCTCCGGTTTTCCCTACGTCAATCGCTTCTACATCGACGTGGCAACCGACGGCTTCGTTCCGGGCACGCCGATCCGCGTCAGGATCGACGACGAGAACGCCACGCTGGACGATGCCAGGGCCCAGGCGAGGACGAGCGGCCAGGCCATCGTCGCCGATGCCGAACTGGCGCAAAACCGCGGCTACACTGCGGGCGTGAACGCGATCACCGAGCTTTCGGCCGATCCTCACCGGATGGCGGTCAATCCGAGGCCGGTCATCCCGCCGATCGACGAGGCGGTGGAATTCCGCCTGGAGGAATACGAGCTCGACGCCACGGGGTGTGAAAACCTCGGGCCGAACAGGGGCTACCGGCTGCTGCGGGTCGATCTGGCGGCCGGCGGCGCTGTCAGCCTGCTGCACGAGGACAGCCGCATTCCCTCCAGCCGCGGCTGTCCGCTCGGCTACCGGATCGGGACCGTCCAGACCGTTCACCCCGACACGGGCTTGCCTTCCTTCGCGGTCCTGATCGCGGTTCGCTCCTTCGGCTTCGAAGGCCCCAACTTTCACTGGATCGCGGTTGCCGGACGACTGTGACCCGCAGGCCTGACAGCAACCGGCTGCGAGCGGCGGTCTGGCTCCTGGCCGGTTCGCTGGCATGGGCTCTGGCCATGGGCGCGTCCGCCGCGCTGTCGTTGCTGTCGCGGGACTGGCAAAACCATGATGCGCAGGTCTTCGTCGTCGCGCTGTTCGGCGCCGGCGCCTTCATCGCCTATGCGCCGGCTACCATCATCGCGCGGTATCTGGGTGGACGGCGCGCGGAAACGCGCTTTGCCGCCACCATGGTGCTGCTGGCTGGCGCCACCATAGCGCTGACGGCCTTCTTCTTCGGAACCTGGTATCGTCTGTACTACGCCCGTTGGCACGAGCCGGCCTTCTCGATCGGCTGGACGCTCCAGAACATCTTCACCATGGTCGCGGCCTTCTACCATTTTCTGGTGCTGGGGCTGCGGATGTACGTGCCATTCGGGCTGGCCGCGCTGCTGGCGTTTTCCATGGTGCAGGCGCGCCAGCGGCGTTGAGGCTGGCGGCTGCGTCTGCTACGGGGTCCGCCAGGCTATCCCGACGAGGACCGACGCATGATCCCGCGCTATTCGCGACCCGAAATGGTCGCCATCTGGTCGCCCGAGACCAAGTTCCGCATCTGGTTCGAGATCGAGGCGCATGCCTGCGACGCGCTGGCCGAACTCGGCGTGATCCCGAAGGACGCCGCGCGCACCATCTGGGAAAAGGGTGGACCGGCCGAATTCAACGTCGCGCGCATCGACGAGATCGAGGCGGTGACCAAGCACGACGTCATCGCCTTCCTGACGCATCTGGCGGAGTTCATCGGCCCCGACTCGCGCTTCGTCCACCAGGGCATGACCTCGTCGGACGTTCTGGACACGACGCTGAACATCCAGCTGGTCCGTGCAACCGACATCCTCCTGTCCGACATGGACCGACTGCTTGCCGCGTTGAAGACGCGGGCGTTCGAACACAAGGATACGGTGCGGATCGGCCGCTCGCACGGCATTCATGCCGAACCGACGACGATGGGCCTGACCTTCGCGCGCTTCTTCGCCGAGATGAGCCGCAATCGCACCCGCCTGGAGAATGCGCGCGGCGAGATCGCCACCGGGGCGATCTCGGGCGCGGTCGGCACCTTCGCCAACATCGATCCGCGGGTCGAGGAGCATGTCTGCGAGAAGCTCGGCCTCGTTCCCGAACCCGTCTCGACACAGGTCATTCCGCGCGACCGCCACGCCATGTTCTTCGCCACGCTCGGCGTCATCGCCTCCTCGATCGAGAACGTCGCGACCGAGATCCGCCACATGCAGCGCACCGAGGTTCTCGAAGCGGAGGAGTTCTTCTCGCCAGGCCAGAAGGGCTCGTCGGCGATGCCGCACAAGCGCAACCCGGTCTTGACCGAAAACCTGACCGGTCTCGCCCGGCTGGTGCGGATGGCCGTGGTGCCGGCGCTGGAGAACGTGACGCTCTGGCACGAGCGCGACATCTCGCATTCGAGCGTCGAGCGCGGCATCGGCCCCGACGCCACCATCACGCTCGACTTCGCCCTCAACCGGCTGGCAGGCGTCATCGAGAAGCTGGTGATCTATCCCGACAACATGCTGAGGAACATGAACAAGTTCCGCGGCCTCGTGCACTCGCAGCGCGTACTCCTCGCGCTCACGCAGGCGGGTGTCTCGCGCGAGGACGCCTACCGGCTGGTCCAGCGCAACGCGATGAAGGTTTGGGAGCACGACGCGGACTTCCTGGACGAACTTCTGGCCGACGAGGACGTGCGCGCGGCGCTCTCCGAACACGATCTGCGCGAGAAGTTCGACCTCGCCTATCACACCAAGCACGTCGACACGATCTTCGCCCGGGTCTTCGGCCCTGCCTGACGCGGAACGACGGCGAGGGTCGGGGCGTTTTCCATTCGGCATGATCAGGCCGGAGAAGAACCATGGCAGGACGCGACTTCGGTTTCGAGGATGAACCGCATCGGGGCATCACCCGATACGTCGCCTGGACGATTGTCGCGTGTCTGGCGCTGGGCGCCTTTCTGTATGCGGACGGCTATTTCGACGAGATCATCGACGAGGTGATCGAAAGCCCCGCCAGCCCGACCACGGGTGACTGAGACGGACGCAAGACTGTCGCGCCGCCTGGCTACCAATCATTCACCTTGTCGCCAAGATGAACGCGCGATGAATGGCGCCCTCAGCCTTTGTTCAAGCTTGCCGTGTCAAAAAACTCACAGACGGTCGAAACCCTTCGGTGTCTAACGCGTTCATAGGGCAAGGAGAACGATGCCATGCTGATCACAATGCTTGCTGCGGCCATGACCATTGCCATGCTGATCGCAACCGCGTTCGGCTTCTACGAGGAAGCGCAGCGCGCCAGGCAAGAAGCGCGCGCGACCCGCAGGAACCCCTTCGCGAACATGCGCCGCTGACCCCATTCGGTTTTTTCTGGGCCTGACCTCCCAAACTGGAACGGCCGCTTCTCTGGGCGGCCGTTTCCATTTTCACCAGTAAGATCAGCGACGACCTCTACTCGCCGCTAGGGGTCTGGGGTTCATCCGGCGGCGCCTCCCCGGCGGGCGCGTCAGGCGCCTGCTGGACGGCGGCTTCGACGTCTTCTTCCGCCGTCGGCTCGGAGATGCGCTCCACCGAGACCACCTTCTCGCCGTCGCCGGTCCTGAAGATCGTCACGCCCTTCGTCGCGCGCCCGGCGAAGCGGATGCCCTCGATCGGAACGCGGATCACCTTGCCGGCGTCGGTGACGAGCATGATCTGGTCGTCGGTGTTGACCGGGAAGACCGCGACCAGCTTGCCGATTTCGCCCGTCTTCGACGTGTCTGTGGCGCGGATGCCCTTGCCGCCGCGACCGATGAGACGGAAATCATAGGAGGACGACCGCTTTCCGTAGCCGAATTCGGTGACCGTCAGCACGAACTGCTCATGCGCCTTGAGATGCTCGTAGCGCTCATCGTTGAGGTCCGCCTCCTCGCCGACCTCCTCGTTGGTCAGCGCCACGTCCTCGTCGACGTCGGCGCTGTCGGCCGCAACGGCCCGCCGTTCGGCGACGGAACGCTTCAGGTAGGCCGCCCGCTCGGCGGCCGACGCGTCGACATGCTCAAGGACGGTCATGGAGATGGCCCGGTCGCCCGGGCCGAGCGCGATGCCGCGAACGCCCTGCGACGAGCGCCCGGCAAAGACGCGCACATCCGAGACGGCGAAGCGGATGCACTGGCCGCTGTCGGCCGTCAGCAGCACGTCGTCGTTTTCCGTGCAGGTTTCGACAGCGAGGATGGCGTCGCCTTCCTCCTCGAATTTCATGGCGATCTTGCCGTTGCGCTTCACGTCGGCGAAGTCCGACAGCTTGTTGCGCCGCACGGTGCCGCGCGTCGTCGCGAACATGACATCCAGCTCGCCCCAGCTTGCCTCGTCCTCGGGAAGCGGCAGGATGGCGGTGATGCGGTCGCCGCTCTCCAGCGGCAGAAGGTTGCGAAGGAACTTGCCTTTCGACTGGGGCGTGCCGATCGGCAGGCGCCAGACCTTCTCCTTGTAGACGATGCCGCGTGAGGAGAAGAACAGGATCGGCGTGTGCGTGTTGGCGACGAACAGCCGGGTGACGAAGTCCGTGTCCTTGGTAGCCATGCCCGAGCGGCCCTTGCCGCCCCGCGCCTGCGCCCTGTAGATCGAGAGCGGCACCCGCTTGATGTAGCCCTCATGCGTGACCGTGACGACCATGTCCTCGCGCTGGATGAGGTCCTCGTCCTCCATGTCGGCGCCGCCGTCGATGATCTCGGTGCGGCGCGGCGTTCCGAACTCGTCGCGAACCGCCGCCAGCTCGTCCTTGACGATCGTCTGGATGCGCGCGCGTGAGCCCAGAATGTCCAGGTAGTCGCGGATTTCCTCGCCGATCTTGTTCAGCTCGTCGGCGATCTCGTCCCGGCCGAGCGCGGTCAGGCGCTGCAGGCGCAGCTCGAGGATCGCCCTGGCCTGCTCTTCCGACAGGTTGTAGGTGCCGTCCTCGTTGATCCGGTGACGCGGATCGTCGATGAGGCGGATAAGCGATTCCACGTCGGCCGCCGGCCAGCGACGCTCCATCAACTGCTCGCGTGCCGTCTGCGGATCCGGCGCGCTGCGGATGAGCTTGATCACCTCGTCGATGTTGGCGACCGCGATGGCGAGGCCGACCAGCACGTGAGCCCGCTCGCGGGACTTCTTGAGCAGGTACTTCGTGCGACGGCTGACGACCTCCTCGCGGAAATAGACAAAGGCCTTCAGGATATCGACGAGGTTCATCAACTCCGGCTTGCCGCCGTTGAGCGCCACCATGTTGGCGCCGAACGAGGTCTGCAGCGGCGTGTAGCGGTAGAGCTGGTTCAGCACGACTTCCGCGTTGGCGTCGCGCTTCAGCTCGATCACGACGCGGTAGCCCTGCCGGTCGCTCTCGTCGCGGATGTCGGAGATGCCCTCGATGCGCTTGTCGCGCACGAGCTCGGCCATCTTCTCGATCATCGTGGCCTTGTTGACCTGGTACGGCACCTCCGTGATGATGATCGCCTCGCGGTCGCCGCGCATCGGCTCGATGTCGACCTTGCCGCGCATCATCACCGATCCGCGGCCGGTCATGTAGGCGCTGTAGATGCCGGCGCGGCCGAGGATCAATCCGCCCGTCGGAAAGTCCGGCCCCGGAATGATGTCCATCAGCGCCGGCAGGTCGATCGCCGGATTGTCGACGATGGCGATCGCGGCGTTCACGACCTCGACGAGATTGTGCGGCGGAATGTTGGTCGCCATGCCGACGGCGATGCCGCCCGACCCGTTGACGAGCAGGTTCGGGTAGCGGGCCGGCAACACCTTGGGCTCGCGCGACGAGCCGTCGTAGTTTTCCTGGAAATCGACCGTTTCCTTGTCGATGTCCTCGAGGATCTCGTGCGCGCCCTTGGTGAGACGCGCCTCGGTGTAGCGCATGGCCGCTGGCGGATCGCCATCGATCGATCCGAAATTGCCCTGCCCGTCGATCAGCGGCAGCCGCATCGACCAGTTCTGCGCCATGCGCACCAGGGCATCGTAGATCGAGGCGTCGCCGTGCGGATGGTATTTACCCATCACGTCGGAAACCGGCCGGGCCGATTTCACGTGCTTGCGGTTCCAGTGGTAGCCACTCTCGTGCGAGGCATAGAGGATGCGTCGATGCACCGGCTTCAGCCCGTCGCGGACGTCAGGCAAGGCTCGACTGACGATCACGCTCATGGCGTAGTCGAGATACGAGCGCTGCATCTCCTCTATGATGGAGATCGGCTCGATGCCGTTCGAACCTCCGGAGGGCGGATTGGTGAGATCAGACAAATTGGGCCACGTTCGTCGCTGGAATCAATGGCCTCTTATATAGGAAGCCGTCGAGATTCTCCAATTCGGACGACCTCTCTTGAAGGCCATTTTCATTATTGAATACAGTTGCTTACGGACGCTGTTCAAAACTTCGTGGAAAAGTCGTTGCAAAGTGCGGCCGATCCGCGCGAATCAAGAGCTCCGACCTCCTGCGACAGCGGCTCCCGGCCAAGGCTACGGTGGCTCTGCAGGATGACGGTTGATGGGGAACAGCCATGCCGAGCGTCGATCTCGTCTTCAACGCCTTCGTCACGATCCTCGTGACCATCGACCCACCGGGGCTTGCACCGCTCTTCCTGGTCCTGACCCGCGGAATGGACCGCGCCCAGCGAAAGCAGGTCGGCCTGCGCGCGTCGATCATCGGACTTCTGGTGCTGGCCCTGTTCGCGGTCGCGGGGGCGGCGATCCTGTCCGTCTTCGGCATCACCCTCCCCGCGTTCCGGGTCGCGGGCGGACTGCTCCTTTTCTTCATCGCCTTCGAGATGATTTTCGAACGCCGCTCCGAGCGCAAGGAAAAGACGGCCGACGTCGCGATCACGCGCGACCACATCCACAATATCGCAGCCTTCCCGCTGGCGATTCCGCTGATCGCGGGACCCGGCGCCATCTCGGCCACGGTGCTCCTGTCAGGCTCTTTCGAAGGAGCGTCGGGAACAGGCATCCTTCTCGCGGTGATCGCGACGGCCATCGCGATCACCTATCTGGTCTTTCTCCTGGCCGAGCGCGTCGACCGCTATCTCGGCCAGACCGGGCGTTCCATCCTGACGCGGCTCTTGGGCGTCATCCTTGCCGCGCTGGCGGTCCAGTTCGTCGCCGACGGCATCATGGCGCTCGCGGCGGCCTGACGGGCTGGCGGCCTCCGGTGGCGTTGCGACTGGAGCATGTCCGGCGGGGCGAGCCCGCTCCGACGCCCGATCAGTCTCGGGACTGACGGTCCTTCGGCGGCTTGCCGGCGACACTGGAGGAGGCATGCGAAACGGGATCGCTGGCAGGAAACGTGTCTTCGAGACCCTCCTGCAGTTCCTCCTCGACGTCGCGACGCTCGGACCCCTCCTTGGCTCGTTCCTTGCGGAAGGCAGCAGCGGCTTCGGAGGTACGCTCCTGCTCGGTACCGAATGGTTTTGACGACATGTGTTGTTCTCCCTCATCGACTGCGGATCAGTCGCAGGGCAACGTCGTCGATGCGGGCTGGTTCCAGCCGGGCAGCGCGTACAGCCTTTAGGGCGTCCCGGCGCCGTAGCGAAATCCGGCGTCTCTGTTCACACGGTGAGGAACTTGCGCACCTGCGGATCGTCGAGATCTTCGGCCGGGCCGCAATGGACGATCTGTCCCCGGTCCATGATGTTCACCTCGTCGGCGAGTTCGCGGCAGAAATCGAGATACTGCTCCACGAGCAGAATCGCGATGCCGGCCGTGTCGCGCAGGAAGCGGATCGCCCGGCCGATGTCCTTGATGATCGACGGCTGGATGCCTTCGGTCGGCTCGTCGAGCACGAGGAGCTTCGGCCGCATGACCAGCGCGCGCCCGATGGCAAGCTGCTGCTGCTGGCCGCCCGACAGGTCGCCGCCGCGCCGCGACAGCATGCTCTTCAAGACCGGGAACAGCTCGAACACATGTTCGGGAATATGGCGATCGGCCCGCTTCAGCGGCGCGAAGCCGGTTTCCAGGTTTTCCCTCACCGACAGGAGCGGGAAGATTTCCCGCCCCTGCGGCACGAATGCGATGCCCGACCGGGCGCGATCGTACGCCGCGCTCCGGTCGAGCGCCTTCCCCTCGAAGGCTATCTCTCCGCTCGTCAGCCGGTGATGGCCGACGATCGCTCTCATCAGACTGGTCTTGCCCACGCCGTTGCGGCCGAGCACGCAGGTGATCTTCGCCTCCCGCGCGGTGAGGGAGACGCCGCGCAGCGCCTGTGCCGCGCCATAGTGGAGTGTCGCGTCCTTGACGGTCAGCATGCGCTCACCTCCCCAGATAGACTTCGATGACGCGGTCGTCGGCCGAGACGTGGTCAAGCGTGCCTTCCGAGAGCACGGACCCCTCGTGCAGGCAGGTGACCTTGACGCCGAGTTCGCGCACGAAATGCATGTCGTGCTCGACCACGACCACCGAATGGGTTTTCGCGATGTCCCTCAGGAGCCGCGCGGTTTCCTCGGTCTCGGCGTCGGTCATGCCGGCGACCGGCTCGTCGACGAGGAGGAGCTTCGGATCCTGCGCGAGAAGCATGCCGATTTCCAGCCATTGCTTCTGCCCATGGCTGAGGTTGGCCGCCAGATCGTTGCGCCGGGCCGAGAGACGGATCGTGGCGAGAATCTCGTCGATGTGATCGCTTTCGGCCTTGCTGCGCCGGTGAAACAGCGCCGGGAAGATCGAACGCGGCCCGGCCAGCGCCAGGACGAGATTGTCCTCGACGGTGTGGCTCTCGAAGACGGTGGGTTTCTGGAACTTGCGGCCGATGCCCATCATGGCGATGTCGGCCTCGTCGTGCTTGGTCAGGTCGACCGTCCCGTCGAAATAGACCTCGCCCGCGTCGGGCCGGGTCTTGCCGGTGATGATGTCCATCATCGTCGTCTTGCCGGCGCCGTTCGGCCCGATGATGGCGCGCATTTCGCCCCGGTCGAGCACGAGCGACAGGTTGTTGATGGCGCGGAATCCGTCGAAGGAGACCGACACGCCGTCCAGATAGAGAATGGTTCCGCTCTTCGACATCGGCCTACTCCGCCGGCTGCGGTTCGGGACCGCCGGAAAGGCCCGGCGAAGGCGTCCGCGCCGTCTCCTCGACCCTTGCCGGACGTCCGGTCGTGGGATCGACGGGCGGCGGGGCCGCGTCCTCCTCTGCCTTCGTCCGCGCCCGTTCGGCGGCATCCCGGCGCGATGCCCGCCAGCTGTCCCATGTTCCGATGATGCCCTTCGGCAGGAACAGCGTCACGGCGATGAACAGCCCGCCGAGCGCGAACAGCCAGTATTCCGGCAGGATGCCGGTGAACCAGCTCTTGCCGCCATTGACCAGCAGCGCGCCGATGATCGGCCCGACCAGGGTGCCGCGTCCGCCGACGGCGGTCCAGACGACCACCTCGATCGAGTTCGCCGGCGCGAATTCGCCAGGGTTGATGATGCCGACCTGCGGCACGTAGAGCGCACCCGCGATGCCGGCCATCACCGCAGAGATTGTGAAAGCGAAGACCTTGATGTTCTCCGGGCGCCAGCCGATGAAGCGGGTGCGGCTTTCGGCATCGCGCACGGCGATCATCAGCATCCCGTACTTCGATCGGGTGATCGCCGATGTGACGAGGAGCGCCAGCGCGAGCGCCAGCGCGCTGGCCGCGAAAAGACCCGCGCGGGTTTCGGGCGCCTGGACGTTGAAGCCCAGGATGTCCTTGAAATCGGTCAGCCCGTTGTTGCCGCCAAAGCCCATGTCGTTGCGGAAGAAGGCAAGCAGCAGCGCATAGGTCAAGGCCTGCGTGATGATCGACAGGTAGACCCCGGTGACGCGGCTGCGGAAGGCAAACCAGCCGAACACGAAGGCGAGCGCGCCCGGCGCCAGCACGATCATGATGGCGGCGAACCAGAACTGGTCGAAGCCGTACCAGAACCAGGGTAGTTCCTTCCAGTTGAGGAAGACCATGAAGTCGGGAAGGATCGGGTTGCCGTAGACCCCGCGATCCCCGATCTGCCGCATCAGGTACATGCCCATCGCATAGCCGCCGAGGGCGAAGAAGGCGCCGTGCCCGAGCGAGAGAATGCCGCAATAGCCCCAGACGAGATCGAGCGCGAGCGCCAGCAGCGCATAGGTCAGGTACTTTCCGACCAGCGCGACCATGTAGGCCGGCACGTGGAACGGGCTCGACGGCGGCAGCGCGAGATGCAGCACCGGCACGAGCACGGCGACGGCGACCAGCACAAGGACGGTGAACAGGACGCGGCGATTGGAGCCGCCCGTGAACAGGCGCTGGGTGATCATGCCTCGATCGACCTTCCCTTGAGGGCGAACAGCCCGCGCGGGCGCTTCTGGATGAACAGGATGATGAGCACCAGCACCAGGATCTTGCCGAGCACCGCGCCCGCGTAGGGCTCCAGAAACTTGTTGACGATGCCGAGCGAGAAGGCACCGACCAGCGTGCCCCAGAGGTTTCCGACGCCGCCGAACACGACCACCATGAAGCTGTCGATGATGTAGCCCTGGCCGAGATTGGGCGAGACATTGTCGATCTGCGACAGCGCCACGCCGGCGATCCCGGCGATGCCGGAGCCCAGCGCGAAGGTGAAGGCGTCGACCCACGGGGTGCGGATGCCCATCGACGAGGCCATGCGCCGGTTTGCCGTCACCGCGCGCATCTGAAGGCCCCAGGCCGTCCGCTTGAAGATGTAGAGAAGCAGTGCGAACACCGCGAGCGCGAAGACGACGATCCACAGCCGGTTCCAGGTCAGCGCCAGCTGGCCGATCTGGAAACCGCCCGACATCCAGGACGGGTTGCCCACTTCCTGGTTGGTCGGCCCGAAGATCGTGCGAACCGCCTGCTGCAGGATGAGAGAGACGCCCCAGGTGGCGAGCAACGTCTCGAGCGGACGACCGTAGAGGAACCGGATGACGCCGCGCTCCAGCGCAAGCCCCACCGCACCGGCGACGAGGAAGGCGAGCGGCAGCGCGATCATCAGCGACCAGTCAAACAGCCACGGGAACGAGCTGCGGATCACCGCCTGCACGACGAAGGTCGTGTAGGCGCCGATCATGACCATCTCGCCATGCGCCATGTTGATGACGCCCATGACCCCGAAGGTGATCGCCAGGCCGATGGCGGCCAGCAGCAGAACGGAGCCGAGCGAAATCCCTTGCCAGATGTTCTGCCCGATATCCCAGATCGCCAGCGACTTGCCGATGCTGTCGATCGCCCGCTGCGCGGCCGCCTGGACCTCGCCCTGCGCCCGTGACGCAAAGCCGGTCAGGAGAGACAATGTCTCGCGGTCGCCGCGCTGGCCGAGCAGGGCGATGGCGTCGAGCTTGGCGGCGTCGGGTGCGTCAGAGACGAGAATGGTCGAGGCGCGCGCGGCCTCCAGCGATGTCTTGACGCTGGCGACGGTTTCCGCCGCGATCGCGACGTCGAGCGCCTCGAGGTTGGCTGCATCCGGCGCGATGAACATGGTGCGCGCGGCGGCGAGGCGAACGACCGGATCCGGTGAGGCGAGCGTAAGGCCGGAGATCACGTCGCGGATGGCGCGGCGAAGCGAGTTGTTGACCTTGACCTTCGTGAAGCCGCCCTTGGGCTCCTCGCCCGCGGCTTCGCCCGTCAAGGGATCGAACAGCGTTGCCGTCTGGCCGCGCTCGGGCGCGATGAAGACCTGCTTGTCGGACTTGCGGAAGCTCAGATTGCCGTCCGAGAGCGCCGAGAGCGAACGCTCGACCCGGACATCGCCGGTCGCGGCCAGATCGCGGACGATCTGCTCGGTCTCGCGGAAATTCTTGCTGTCGGCGAATCTGGAAATGGTCGCTCGGATCGCGTCGTCGTCGGCCTGCGCGGAAGGAGCGCCGGAAAGGACGAGGCCGACCAGGACGAACAGGACGCGCAGGACGGTCATGGGCTCGACGGACCTTTTCGGTGAGGATTCGAAGGCTTCCGGGCGGACGGGAGGAGGTGTCCGCCCGGAAGCGTCGCGGTCAAATCAGGGGCGGCGGCCCGTGATCAGTTCACGCCCTTGCCGCCGCACTTGCCGGTGGCGACGTTGAAGTTGCCGCAGGACATCGGAGCACGCCAGTCGGCGATCAGGTCCTTGGAGTCCGGCAGGTAGTCCGACCACTCGTCGCCCACCACGAGGCCGGTGGTCTCCCACACGGTCTCCATCTGGCCGTCGGCCTGGATCTCGCCGATCAGCACGGGCTTGGTGATGTGGTGGTTCGGCATCATCGCCGAGAAGCCGCCGGTGAGGTTCGGCACCGAGACGCCGATCATCGCGTCGATCACGGCGTCGCTGTCGGTGGTGCCGGCCTTTTCGACCGCCTTCACCCACATGTTGAAGCCGATGTAGTGGGCTTCCATCGGGTCGTTGGTCACGCGGTCGGGATCGCCGGTGAATTCCTTCCAGGCGGCGATGAACTCGGCGTTTTCGGGCGTGTCGACCGACTGGAAGTAGTTCCAGGCCGTCAGGTGACCGACGAGCGGGGCGGTATCGAGGCCTGCGAGCTCTTCCTCACCCACCGAGAAGGCCACGACCGGGATGTCCTCGGCCTTGACGCCCTGGTTGCCCAGTTCCTTGTAGAACGGCACGTTGGCGTCGCCGTTGATGGTGGAGACGACGGCCGTCTTCTTGCCGGCCGAGCCGAAGGTCTTGATGTCGGACACGATCGTCTGCCAGTCGGAATGACCGAACGGCGTGTAGTTGATCATGATGTCCTCGGCGGCCACGCCCTTCGACTGCAGGTAGGCCTCGAGAATCTTGTTGGTCGTGCGCGGGTAGACATAGTCGGTGCCGGCAAGCACCCAGCGCTCCACGCCTTCCTCGTTCATCAGGTAGTCGACAGCCGGGATCGCCTGCTGGTTGGGCGCCGCACCGGTGTAGAACACGTTGCGCTGGCTTTCCTCGCCCTCGTACTGGACGGGATAGAACAGGATCGAGTTCAGTTCCTCGAAGACCGGCAGGACCGACTTGCGGGACACCGAGGTCCAACAGCCGAACACGGCCGACACGCCATTGACCGAGATCAGCTCGCGCGCCTTTTCGGCGAACAGCGGCCAGTCCGACGCCGGGTCGACGACGACGGCCTCGAGCTTCTTGCCCAGGAGGCCGCCCTTGGCGTTCTGCTGCTCGACGAGCATCAGCATGACGTCCTTCAGGGTCGTTTCCGAAATCGCCATCGTCCCCGAAAGCGAGTGCAGGATGCCCACCTTGATGGTGTCCTCCTGCGCGGTGGCGGCGCCGGCCATCATCAGGCCGGCAAGAGCGGCCCCCGAGACCCGCTTCGCCAATGTTGCGATCATTCCCCTCATATTGAAACCTCCGATAAGGGTTCGTGTTGCACCGCAACAGACAATGCAACGCCTGTGCCAATCCCCGGCGAGCTGTCATGAAAACGTTGAAAATCGTGGAAACAAAGGGACATGCCACGTGTGGCCCTGCCAGCAACAGCCAGCGCCCGGTCGCCGTTAAGGCTTTCTTGAGACTTCTTTGCGCAACAAGTCGCAATGACTGACCGCATAATAGGCAGAAAATCATTCTAGCCTAAATTATAATCAAATGCTCTGGTGGCAAGCTCGCGGCCCGTGGTCCCGAGCCGGGTCGCGCGATGCCGGCGGACATCGATCACGGCATCCGCTGCCGCGGCTGAAGTCTTTCCGGCGAACCAATGTTCACCGGAAATGCCCCAGGTGACCGTTGCACCGAACCATTGGCATCACCATGAACTTGTGGCTCTGCGGGGGTCAGGAAAGGACTGCGGTTACATCATCCACTCGATGGGCAAGGCACCGATAATGGTCAACAGGACACGGTCAAGCCAGATCGTGTTGGGTTCGACATCCGCAACGATTTGGGTGCCGTCCGCGGCGTGGGATACCCACTCCAATGCGCCGGCCGTGTTCAGACGGACGGTATAGGCACCCTGCATGATCACTTGATCCAAGCCCCGCGACACGGCAGCCGCGAAGGCCGAACTTTCGATCAGCAACCCCATTTCGGTGTTGAGTTGCGCCGAGCGGGGATCGAAATTGAACGAGCCGATGAACACTCGCGCGCCGTCAATTGCGAAGACCTTGGAATGGAGGGAGGACGCCGATCCCGCGAGATATGGCGCCAAGGAGCGGTCGGGCCGCGGCTCCAGCGGGTCGGCCTTGAGTTCCGCCAGAAAGACACCACCGGCCAGAAGGTCGTCCCGGTATTCCGCATAGGACCCGTGCACGGTCAACACATCGGTCGCCTCATGGGCGTTGGTAAGCACCCGCACCGCGACGTTGCGCCCCGCCAGCGCGGCTAGAAGCTCGGTCCCGCTCCGACCCGGCACAAAGTAGGCCGAGACCAGATCAAGTGAGGTGGCGGGGCCTGTGGCCTCATCTCTGAGGATCACACCAAGTCGCTCGATCAGCAACCCGCCCGCTTCCTGTTGGCCAAGCCCCTTACGAGGATCATCAGCCAACAGCGTCACCTTACCCCAATCGATCGCATCCGGCCCCGCCGTCAGCTTTCCGATCAGCCCCGACTGGCTGATGGCGGCAAAGTAGGGCTGGGCCAGATCGGAGGTCCTGGCCAAAGTCACGGCTTCATGCAGCCGGGCCAGTCCGTCCGGGGCTTCGGGCAGGATCATGTTTACCGGAAAGGCCGAGGCGCTATTCCAGTAGTCGTCGAACGTGGCGGCGACATCTGTCGCGGCCGGGCCCAGAGCCAAGACATCGGTATCGATGTAGTGCTCGCCTGGACCAAAGGCGAAGTAGATGTCCCCCACGTTCCGTCCGCCGATCACGGTTGCCGCCCCATCCACCGAGAAGGATTTGTTGTGCATGCGGCGATTCAGGCGAAAAAAATCGAACCCGAAGGAAAGCAGTTTCGGGCGGCGCAAGGTGAAGGGGTTGAAAAGGCGCACTTCCATGTTCGAAAGCTCATCCAGCGCGCGCAGTTCCTTATCCAGCCCGGATATGCCGTTGTCGTCCAGCAGCAGCCGCACCCGTACGCCGCGCTCCGCCGCAGAGCGCAGCTCATCAAGCAGTAGGTAGCCAGTCGTGTCCGCCTGCCAGATGTAATATTGCACATCGAGCGTCTGTTCCGCTGCCCGCGCCAGAATCACGCGTGCGGCAAAGGCGTCACCCCCGCCCGCCAAAAGGACCACGCCGCTTTCTTCGGTGTTGGCGGCCCGCGTCTGAAGGACTGCCGCTCCTATCCGGGTTGCCGCTGACGCGGCGATGGCGTTCGTGAAGTTGATGTGGTGCCGATCTGGAAGTGGAAAAAGAAGCCGGAGTGACAGGATGCATGCCCCAGCAACGGCCGCGAACACCACAAACGCACGGAACAATTTCACGTTCTTTCGTATCCTGTGGTTTGGCAAGCGTAGGAGGGAAGCCTTTTTTGCTGATCGTACGTCTCCAGTATGCTTGTCGGACACGTAAGGAATGCCGGGAAGGCTAGCACGTAATGCGACCCAGTCCATCGGAAACTCTAGGCCTGACCATGCGACCGCTTCCGTTGATCGTGTCCCAGGGCGTGGAGTAGCTGGCGGCATGGTCGCCGTGCTGATCAGCACGGCGTGGCGGGCAGGCGTTTGAGGGGAGCATCGCTCGATTGGCCGACGCTTTCCAGTGTCATGCAGCGGGCGCGCTGGACGCTCGGCCAGTCAGGCCAGCCATGCCGTTAAGCACTCGGAGAAGAGCCTGGCAGGCGGCGCGTTCATGACGTCGTTGCGGGTGTCGTGCGAAGGAATGCCCCGTTCGAAAGGTCGCGGACGGCGACGGAAGTCCAGTTCGCGCACCACCCAAGGCTGGATCCCGGCGACATCTTCCGCTCCAGCCAACGTCCCGCGCGGGACGACGAGCAGGATCTCGTCGAGCGGATAAACCACCTTCGACACGGGCAAGCGTCTTCGAGGGCGGAGAAATGATCCAGGAACGAGCGATCGGGCATGGGGAAACCCAGTTGATCCGGGGCCTCCCGTGAATCACGGCAAACAACACGCCGGCCCCCTGTCTTCAAGCGATTGCCCTGGGCGGCCGTCGACCCCCGTTGAGCGGGACAGTCTTCGTCGCTATCGTCTGGTCATGGCTCGTATCGTCGTGTTCGCCGCCGAACTGCGCGACATCATTGCAAGAACCGGCTCGCGGTCGGGAATCCGCTGGAGCGAAACCGCGGATCGAGGCGCGTTGATCGCGGCGGGGGCCGGTGTTGCGATGGTGAACGCGACGGTGGGGGTAGGACAAGGCGCTCGGGTGGCCGTCGCGGAGGAGGCCGGGCGGATCATCGGAATGAACTTCTATGTCACCTCCGGACGGATCCAGGCCTATTCATGGCTCGTCGTCGACCTTGCTGCGGGGCGGGACGTGTTCGCGATGGGTGGCCTCGTGGCGCCGGACAAGCGCGGTCGGCATCTGCTTGCCGACATCAAGGGCTTTGCCGCGCGCGGCTTGGTCGAGCGGGGCTATCGCCGCATGATCAGCCTGGTCGAGGCCGGCAACGAGGCTTCCATGAAGGCCCACGCGCGCGTCGGCGCTGTCCCGCTCGCGACCTTGACGCGGGTCCGCGTCGGCAGACTGGAACTCGTCTGGAAGGACTGGTCCCTCCAGCACTTTCGTCGGGGACCCCACCCCTTCGTGTTCGCCGCTCGGGTGCCCTGAGACATCGGACATTGGAGCAAGTGGCGGAGGGGATGGGCCTAGGGCTATCGCATTTGGCCGATGATTGATCTGGCGAAGGCGTCGGACCACCCTGCTCGCTTTCGTTTTCGGCT
>JBHYDY010000036.1:0-58086 GCA_051860465.1 Mesorhizobium sp. | reverse complement strand
GACCGATTCGTCGACAAGCGGTTTCCCGAGCGCTAGCGGCAAAAGTGAGTCGTTTGTGAAATGAGGGGATTCATGAGGGTAGCGACGGTTTTGACTACTTTCAGGAGGAACGCAGATGAAGAAAGTATACAAGAAACCAGTTCTATTCAAGCGAGGCAAGCTTGCACCAGTGACCGCTGCAGCGGTAACCCTTATCTGTGCTGGGGTATCTGCGCCGGATTAACGTTCGCGACCGCGTTCAATTGAGAACGTCTAATTACACAGATTTCTAATCTGCGCCCGCCCTCCGTTCATTAATTCTATGAGGTGGACCTAGGCAAATTTTAATTTACACGTACACGATGTGGCCAAGGCTGTCGATTAATTTACTCGCGGATCGATCGGCTACATGAAAGTTCCAGGCTGGTACCGCCTTCGCCGTTCGCTACCGCCATCTCAATGTAGCGGTTGCTTGCGGATGTCGAGCCGGAGATCAGTCGCGAGTCCAGTCGTCAAAGAGGGGTTCTTCGGCGTCAGCCCAATCGGGCTGGTGATTAGGTGATCGAGAAGGTTAGAGCGCCTGACCTGTCCGATGCAAAACCTTTCGACGCACCCGGGGTCCGTGTGCCGCTAGCGTGCAGGCCGTTTACGCTACGCCACGTGTGCGCTCAAATCGCTGTCGGAACGGCTGAAGTCTATCATGCCACAATCTGAAATTCTATCATCGACTGCCGAGCCGGATTAGAGTTACCGCTTCCATTTACCAAGGATAGTGTCCCGAAGGCGGTTCAATATCCTGAAAGGGCGCGCAGTCGGTTGCAGATTCAACGTGATTTCGTCTCTAAAGCTGACAGGATGCGCTGGACCGGAACAGACGCACAGCGGAGGGCACGCAGAATGAAACTCTTGGCCTATGTCGAGGACGGATATGAACTCGACATCCGCCCGGCGCGCGCGGACAGGGCGTGGTTGTCGAAGCTCAACAAGGGTTTCGCCTACGGCTGCCTGCCTATGATGATCGCGAATCAGCATGGCTGGGAAATCTGTTCGCCGGTCGGCTTCACGGCGATCTGGAACGGCGGCGACCATCCGGATTGTCTGGCGATTCTGGCCGACGAGCCTGGCAATCACCGCATCGTCAGCCATTTCGGCTTCGGTATCGTCACCTTCTTGTTTCCGGCCATCTTTCGAACCGAGGCGGGCTACGATCTCGTCATCCAGGGACCGCCAAACATGCCCGTCGACGGGGCATCTCCGCTCTCAGGCACGGCCGAAACGGACTGGCTACTTTCCGCCATCGCAATGCATTGGCAGATCACACGGCCCAACTACGCCGTGCGGTTTCGCAAGGGCGACCCCCTCGTTCAGGTGTACCCGACGCGTCGCGGCGAACTGGAGAGCTTCGAGCCGGAATTGAAGCGGGTTTCGGATGATCCGGAAGTATCCGCCTATATGCAGGAATGGCGGTCAAGGCGGCGGGCATTTCAGGCTGCACTTCAGCAACCCGGTTCGCCGGAACGCGAACAGCGCTGGCCTGGCCACTACCGGCGCGGCCAGGACGTAACCGGCGAAAAAGTCGCTCCAGGCGATCACCGCACGCGGCAGCGGCTGGCGCAATTTGCTGACAGAAGGGGAGTGGATCGGATCTCGGATGACCACCCGGGATGATCGCTCTGGTTGATTGAATATTTACCGCTTTGAAGTAAGCTTGTGCTACTTGGGCGCCTCATGGAGCGTCGGGGTGAGGGGGTGAAATGAAAAAGACATATGATAAGCCGCGTCTTTCGAAGTGCGGTAAGCTGGGCGCCAGAACTGCTCAGATGTTCGTCTCGATCATTGATCCAGAGTAAAGTGGCTCGACGCGTTGCGGCCGCCTTCGTGCTTGTTTGAGAACCGAGGTAGCCGCGCGGTGGACTTCGATCGTGGCAATGACACCAGGAGGGAAAGCTGGTGAAAAAGTCGTATGAGAAACCGGTTTTGTCGAGACGAGGCAAGCTCGGCGATGCAACGGCCATGCCTGTGGCTGTGACACTCGTTCCACTTCCGCTGGATGAGTAGACGCGATGAGGAAGATTGACGAAAAGCCTTCATTGTTCAGGCGAGGAAAACTCGTCGCTGTGGTCGCTGAAAATGTGACACTTCTGGTTCCCAGTAAGGAATTGTGAAGTCGTCGACGATTAAGGGGATTGCTGTATAAGTGGCGTCCAAGACTAGATCGTTATAATTTCTGAGAGCTGTGTCGACCTTGTTTCCCGATCAATAGGAGAATGATCTTGAAGAAGACCTATGAAAAGCCGGTACTCTCGAAGCACGGTAAACTTGCAGCAGTTACGGCTGGACACGTGACGATGATCATGAAGTCCTGAAGCTTCTATCGGCCCTCTGTGCGGCAGTGCCCGTTTTCAATGTCGGTTGCCGTTCGGGTTCCCTTACCTTAAAGTCTTCCGTCATTGGAGTCGTGTCTCGATGGTGGGACTTTGTTGACCGTGTATGCGGTACAATTGGGCGTGATCTGGTTTTGAGAATCGCATGAGTACAGTCTGATATCGTATTCTATCGAGCCAATCTAACCTGCTGGCGGGATGGATTCTGGCCTGATAACTTCTAACGGAGGATACCCATGAAGAAGATTTATGAGAAACCCGTGCTGTCCAAGCGTGGAAAGCTTGGTGCCGTAACCGCGGCCCCGGTTACGATGATCTGGTCTCCACCCCCGCCATGATCCCTTCCGCAAGGCAGTGCCGGAGGTTTAGGGGCTGCGACGTAGCTCCTGTAGTTGCGGTCCCGAGGCTTGGGGGTTTTCATCCTCCAATCGCCGCATCTACGACGTCGGCCAAAGCTGGGAGATCCGTGCCTGCGTGGAGTTCGAACACGGGGCATGTCTTGATCGCATCCGCGTAGGCCGCAAATTGTCGCCGATGCCATGGTGTCACGCCTGCCCCACTTCTCGCCACATTGTCCTTGGCGAGCCTGACGAGAGCTTCAGCGCGGGCAAGCGGCACCACGGAGTGACGATCCGAGCGCTCTCCGATTAAGATTATCGCACGCAATCTCGCGGGCTTCGTTTTCCCAACGGCCAGAATCCTCTCCATAGCGTGCAAGGCTACCGCCTGCTCATCCTCGGAGTTCCATTTATCTGGCAAGGGACCGAGCCAAGGTAGCATTTCCAGCGTCTTCCTGTGTATCCGTAGCCAGTTCGGCAACCCCCAGACCAGCGACGGAGAGTTGTCCGTGCGTGAGACAATCATGCTGACATCATCGGCGAACAGGCGGAAACCTTCGCGGGCGAGCGCGAGCGACGTCGTCGTCTTACCGTAACCTGAAGGTGCACAGATCAGTACTGCACCATCCCCGTCGCGGCAGCCAAGGCTCGCACCATGCACGATGTGCTGCGCCCGCGCGTGTAATGCCGCGCTGAGGACGGCGACGATTGGCGTCATCGTGAAGGCGCGTTCGCTCCCCTCGCGCATCACCAGTTCGGCGGTCTCGGCCGCGTGATCGATGAGCAGGTAGCCATGATTTTCGACTTCGAGCGCCCAAAGCGTATCGGTTTCGTACATTCGACCGACCTCGCGTTCTTGCAACTGGCCAGTCCAGGTTAGCGGAATGTGCGAGGGCACCTGCGGATTTTCGTTCTCACGCACGGAAAGTCGAAACGCAGGCTCAGTGGCGCGATCGGTGATATACCAGCGAAAGCTGTCCCGCATGCTGGCGGTCCAACTGTCGCGCGGAGCCTCGACTTCGAGGCCTGCTCCGTGAAAATCGAACGCGACGCGGTAAATCTCACCCATGTGCGTTCGCCTGCCAAGTTGCGCCTTCGGGCTTGATCATTCTGGCACCATCCCAAGCGAATAGGTTCATCATCGTCAACGTTGGTGGGTTCATCAGAACCGTATCGTCGACCGTGACCCAGCAATGAGCGGACATCTTCCGATCAGCCAACGTTTCCGGCTCGACGGCGAAATGCAGCAGTGGTCGATATCCTGCAAGGCTTAGGTAGTGGAACGCCAGCAACCCCTCGCGAAGGCACCGCCGGTCTCGCATCACCCATGGACGCCGTGCCGCGCGCTTGACGGCGGATGCAATTGCCGCTGGGCTCAGGTTAACGTAAGCCGTGGCTCCGGGTCGCGGGGTGGCTAGGGATAGGAGACGTTCCAGGTCGGAAGAACCGACACAGAACGGTAACAGCCGAGCAGCTATCCAGACACTGGCAGGAAAAGGCACCTCGAGCGGCGGAAAGGGGCTCATGCCACTCTTGTAATGATCTGTTCGGCTGAGAGTTCGCTGGCAATCTCCACCAGATCAGCCATCGCCGTAGTTGCCTCCACTTCGTACTCGGCAGCGATCGCTTCGGCACAGGAGCGCACGCTGCACGTACCGTCGAGTTTGGACAGGAAATCGAGCGTGGTGTCGTTTACCGTGTAGATCTCGCCCGATTTGAGCATCAGCACGACCCCGCCTTCTCCCTCGCCGAGCGGCTGGAGGGAGACGTCGGACGCGAGCTTGTAGACGTTTTCGCCAGAAGAGTTAACGTCCGTCATACTGGTCTCCCCCCGAAGATGATCTGCTTGCGGCAGTCTGCGATAACAGATGGCGTGGCGGCAGGCCAGCTTTTACGCATGTAAGGGAGGGCTGGGTGGACATCATCGCTCGCAGCCCTTCCCACTAGGCGACCCAAGGCGCCCACGTTTGCATCTATGGTGAATGGTTGCCGCTTCGGGACAAGACGTGCTCTACTGGATCTCCGGCTCAAGCGCTCCTGCCGTTCGCGTGGGCCATGATCCGGCGGGACGCACTAACGTTTTCGCCTTTGCGACGGATGGAGTTGCCTTTCATGTCCAGGTATTCCTGCTTCGGCAGGGTGTACTCCACCGGGCTGCGGTGCAGTGCCGCTTTCGCAGGGGGAGCGATCTGACATGAGCCGGTCGATAGACGGATGGCTCGCGCGGCTGTCGGATCCAGGTGGTCTCAACACACATTGGCCGGCTCTTCCGTTGCCTGCCGACGATCGTCGAGCGCTGGAGGCCCTGCTTTATGAGGCCGTGCGCCACAACGTTCATCTGGCGGTTTTCTCGAACCTCCTCAAGGTTCTGCGAGAGGAACCTCGCGCCTTCCTCGCGGGTACGCAGGTCGAGGCGGCAGCGACAGACTTGTACGAGCGCGTTCGCGACCAGCGCAGCAATTTCATAGCGCCGACCATGCAAGTCGCCGCGGTCGCGCGCTCCTTGCGCGATAGCCTGTCCGGATTTCCCGCCATCATCGTGAAAGGAATCGATTTCGCCGAGAACGCCTATGGCGGCGTCCAACTCAGATCTTTCGGTGACGTCGACATCCTTGTTCGTGCGAACGCCGCCGATGCCCTCGGCGAATTGTTACGGCGAAGCGGGTTCGTTCCGCATGGCCACGAGCGGCATGCGAACGACTACGCCGAGCGGCAGTGGATCAACGGCGCGCCGGGAGCCACAGGCACAATCCTCGTGGAGGTGCATACGGACCTAGTCCACACGCCCGAACTGCGCCGCCGCCTTAGCCTGACTTATGATCTCCACGTGATCGATGGGGGAAACGTGACGCCAGCTGCGCGGCTCGTACTGGCGGCGCTGCATGGTGCGACGTCGCATCTGTTCGGCCGTCTGCAATATGTCGTCGATGGGTTGATGATCGCGCGGACCGCCGTCGATCCCGGCGAGCTCCGGGAACGGGCCGAATCGAGCGGCGCGGCCTTGCCCGTTTTCACCATGCTGCGTCTGGCGGGCGAGATCTATGGTTGCGCGAAATCGGCAGCGTTGGCGGCGAAGATGGAGCCGCGCGGCCTGGCGCGTCTGGAACGGCACCTTATCACCGCACCCATGGTCCTAGCTGCGAAGAGCCCTGGACGCTGGCGCCTGCTGGCCCAGCGTCACATTTATCGTCGCCTGCTTCAAATGTAGTCGTCGTCTACCGGGACGCGCATCCGTAGTCGCTGAATCCGACCTCGAACTGCGCATTCAAGGTGCCCTATATTTTCTCGGTGCAGCCGGGCAGTTTGCCGAGGGCGACAACCAAGGCTTCTACGCTTCATATAACCGGGCTTCAACAAGAATAGCGATGTCCGAATGGCGGAGCAAGCGAACGACCGCCGCAAGAGACAGTAAAAATGACGCAAATATACAAGGGTGAAGCAAATCGATGTTTATATTTAAAGAAATATGGAGTTTGCGAGAATCCGATCAATATTTTACCTTTGTGAAGCGCTTTGCATTCGATTTCGTCCGGTGGGACGATGGTCCTGGGTTTCCGTCAGGGTCGGTGCCCCGCTGATAGTGTTTCTGCCATCTGGCCTTGCGGGCATCGCTGCCTTCGACCCTCAGGTCGCTGTTGAACTGCTTGCGCGCAGCAGACCACTCGGCATGCTTCGTCTCAAGGTCTGGCAGCGCGGATATCGGCATCATCCTTGGGGCGATGCGCTCCAAGACGCCCCTCTTTACCGGGAAGATATGACAGATCGGCTCGCCCTTTCTGAAACGGATGGCAGTCTTGGCGCGTGTGAACTTCCAGTTCATGGTAAAGCTGAAAGGTCCCCAATCACTCTCGACCAAGCCGGTGAGCGGGGCGATCGCGTCCTTCGGTCGATTGATCGGTCCCTGCACCATAAGGTCCGTTCCAGGGTCGGTCCGGAAGACCAGCGGCATCCTGAACGTCAGGATACCCTCGCCGAAATGGCTATGTGCGGGTGGCTCCGTACCGGGATCCGCGAGGATGACAAGACCATCCCTATGTGGACCGCCGTTCCAAATTGCCGAAAAGCCGACCGGGGAGAGGATCTCCCACCCGTATCCATTCGCTACGACCAAAGGAAGACAACGGTACGGATGGCGATCATGCGCTTCATCCATCCATTGCCGTCGCGAGGAGGCAGGTCGAACCTCGTACCCGCCGCCGTCCCCCTCGACATAGCAGGTCAATTCCATCGTATGCATCTCGCGTGTTTTCCGACGCAACAGCCCCGTAGCGCGCTCTCGGTATGATAGCTGCTGTCACAGCCGGAGTAAAATCCAGCCACAAGACGGCGCAGCACTGGACGGAATCTGGATTTCGGAGGGAGGCGCTCCAAGAGGCGGCAACCGGTCAGCCGTGACCTAGAGAACGTCCGGTTTAATCCGGTTCATATCCCGCGGCCCTGAAGTAGTTGGCGCATTCGGCGGGTGTGAACTCGTCGATGAGGCCGACGAGGACTTCAGTCGGGCTGTCGGTCCGAGACATCATGGGTTGCGGGCTCCGCGGCGCCATTCCCAGGGCATGACGAAGCTGCCCGACCAGATGTTGCGCCCCGCGCCCCGCGCATCGATTTCATCGAGGACGTAGTCATGGGAGTACCGCCGATAGGCGACTGCCCAGCCTTCCCGAACCATCCAGCGATTCAGATCCCGACCATCTTGCTGTCGTCCTGTCTCGGCGGGTTCGCGAGGATGTATTCGGCATAATTGTTCAGCCCAAGGTTGTGAATCCAGTGCCAGTATCGATAGCGTCGCCATTGGATCGGAAACTCGCAGCGTCGCGGACCTGAGCATTTCCCGCCGAAGCAATCAGGAGGACACACGCAACCGCGGCAAGCGCTGCAAGGCCCTGTCTCATCGACAGGATCCCGGAAAAATTGCGCCCCATACTCTCCCGTCCGTACTCTCAAGTCCGATTTGCGTTTCAACGACTGATGAGGATTCCCAAATCGGACTGCGCCAATGGAAAACGATCCACAGCCTTGCCTCCCGGTATCGGGCGAGCCTTTTCGCCGACGCCATCGCCATTGGCATCGACGAAACCTTCATTATCTTCATCGAAGTCCGAATGGTGGTTTCCGCGCGAGCCATCGTCCCAGCGGTTGGCGGTACGCAGCATGGTCGCGTCGACCGGCCCACCCTTGGGAACGCCCTGTGCTTTCGCCGGCGCAGTATCCTTGCCGGATGTGTCGAACGCATTGATGCCGTTTGAATCAAGGTCATTGGCGAGGACGACGTTGCCAACGGAGGGGTTCACATAAGGCAAACCGCGTTCGATCCGGATGCCATAGCCAGTGTTCCGCTCGACACGATTGCCTTTCAGAGAATTGTCCGTCGAGCCAAACAGCCCGATTCCGATACCGTTGCCCGTAACCAGATTCGCGCCGACGTGGTTCGCAAAGGCGGTGTCGAGCAGGATGCCGAGGCCTTCATTGCTTTCCGACTGATTGTTCTCGACGCGCGAATCGTGCGTATCGCAGATCAGGCCGATGCCGTATCCATGGATGTCAGTTGACGAGCCTAGTACGACCGGCGGATTAGTCTTCGGTACCGGTTGGCCCCCATTGCGGTATGCCTTGTTGGATAGAATGGCAATGCGACGTGAAAAGCCCGCTACGATCCCTGCGTGCCCATGGCCGGAGACATCATTTCCAGCGACTTCGATGTCGGAGGACATGACGGCTTCCAGCGGACGTGTCTCGGCGGTGATGATCACATCACCCGCCAGCGGTCGCATCGCCTGCATCATGCCGGGCGGAAAGACCACGGAACCGATGCCAATGCCATTGTAGCCATTGCCTGTGACCTTGTTTTCCCGGACGCCGACATTGCGACTGTTCAGCACGAAGACGCCGCCAACGCGGTTGTCCTCGATTTCATTCAATTCAACCGAACCACTCTCTACATCCCTCAGGTAGACCCCGTAGTGACAGCCGGAAATGCTGTTGTTGCTGATCGTCGCGCCCGATGCGCGAACCATCACACAGGCTTCCTCCGAATAGGACGAAAAAATGCCAAATCTCAGCTGGC
The DNA here is from genome assembly GCA_051860465.1 of Mesorhizobium sp. Lineage (GTDB taxonomy): Bacteria > Pseudomonadota > Alphaproteobacteria > Rhizobiales > Rhizobiaceae > Aquibium. The sequence continues at coordinate 49,321 of JBHYDY010000036.1, read as the reverse complement.
GCGATTGCGAGGCCGTGATCTCGAAACCGTCGACTGTTACGTTGTCGGCCGTGATCTCGACAGCAGAGGTTGCCGTCCCGCCATCGATCAGCGGCTTGCCTCGACCGTCATTCTTGCCAAGCAGAGTTACAGCCTTGGTCATCACAATAGCTTCGCGATAAGTCCCACCGGTCACTTCGATGGTTGCGCCAGACGGCGCATCTGACACCGCAGCCCCGATGCTCTGGTAGCTCTTGCCTGTTTCGACGACGCGAGCTTCCGCAAAGGCTGGAACCGGGGAAGCAAAAGCGAGCGAAAACGGCAATGAGATGCAAGCGACGATGTATCGCATAAGGCGGACCCTTTGGATCGAGTTACGCGATCGTAGACCGCGATTACCTACTTGCATACGCTCTCCCTAGCTTGCCGCCATGCGGTTACCGATTGATCGTTTGGTAGCGATACAGTTCGTCGATCCGCCGCTACCGCTTGAGCGATCTCGTGCATGCACGTGTCGCCGCGTATGATGCCCTGGCTCACGATCAGATATCCCTCGCGAACCAGCGGATGCGGCCGAAGATGTGGATCTCGTCGGCCGTTCGTTCATATTCGGGGTAGTGCTTGTTGTCGGAAATGACCCGCACGGCCGGCGGGTCGCTGTTGGGGATATGCTCCAGCCGCTTGGCGACGAGGCCGATCCCGTCATCGAGAACGAAGATCCCGGCCGGGTTCGGCGCGCGGCGGCTCATGTCGACGAGGACCGCGTCGCCGCTGAGTAGGGTGGGCGCCATGCTGTCGCCCTCCAGATGCATGATGCGCAGCTGCGACGGGGTGGCCTTGAGCGTGTTGCGGATCCAGGAACGGCGAAAGTGATAGGCCCGGCCCGGCGTGTCACCGTCTTCGGTCACCACCGCGCCGCCGCCCATCGAAGGTCGCGGGCTCGCATGAGCGATGGCGACGAAGGCATCGTCCGGATTGTCCACGAAGGGTGGCGTGCCCTCGACATCGCCGATCCCGTGGATCAGCCAGTCGCGATCGACCTTCAGCACGCGGGCGACATCGGCCAGGCGATCGATGCCGGGACGGGCGGAGCGGCCACGCAGGATGTCATAGACAAAGGAGCGGTTCACCCCGGCCATTTCGGCGACATGGGCGGGGGAGAGGCCGAGCTGGTGCGCGCGGGCGCGGAGGCGGTCGGCCAGGGTGTGATGCTCGGTCATTGATTCGCACGCCATTTGGATAAAGTAGGACGAAACAGGATTGATGCGATCCCGTCAAGCGGTTAGAACATATCATGAACGAACGCGCGCGCATATCGGGGGCTCGAATGGAAATCGAGAAGGCCTACTACACCCTGCCGGAGATCCTTGCCCGCTGGTCCATGTCCGAGGCGGACCTCGGCTATCTCGCCGAGAACGATCAGCTGCGCCTGTCGATCCGGGTGTTCCACCTGTCGATGGAATTCGGAGACTACGAGGAGGGAGACGACGGCTCGCAGATCTCCATGCCGTGGGAACGGGGGCACTACAATGGCCTGCTCGATCTTCATGCGTGCGATGTGTTCCAGGTGTTTCGCGATGGCGTGGCTCACGTCAGCTTCTTCAGGACCACCAGGGCTCACTATGCCCGTCTCTGGAGCGAGCCGGAGCCGCTCCTGGTCCGCAACATCGACCTGCTCGTGAGGCGCGAGGAACGCGACCGTTTCGAGGCTGAGAGCGGGTTTTGCGCTGCGGCGGAAGAGGTTGGCGCCAACGGATTCCATGCCTCGGCTGATTTCCACGACGTCGTCTGCAACGGACACCGGTTTCGCCTCGGTCCGATCCAGACGCAGGTGGTGCGGACCCTGCACGGGGCGGCGCAGAAGGGCCAGCCCTGGCAGAGCGGCAAGGCAATCCTCGCCGCCGCCGGATCGCGCAGTCTCAAGATGGCCGACGTCTTCAAGTCGAAGCCGAACTGGCGCATGCTGATCGAATCGAACGGCCGCGGCGACTATCGCCTTCTGGGCCTCTGAGAGCCCGCGCCGGCCGCGGCATTGCTCCGCCAAGATATCCTGCCGTGGGATGAAGAGGAGGATGGGCGGGGGATGGTGATCCCCCGCACAGCGCCTTTAGCAAGCGCCACAAGGCTCCAACACATCCCACGCTGGATCCCCCTCCAATCCCGACGACATCCCACACTGGGATGCTGCATCTTCTCCCGGACAACAGAAACCGGAGAGAACGATGCAGACGAAAGCCTGCCTGAACCAGAGGGACCTTGCCGAGCGCTGGACCATCTCGGCCCGCACGCTGGAGCGCTGGCGGTGGAAGGGCGGTGGACCGGCTTATCTGAAGATTGGTGGACGGGTCGTCTACCGGATCGAGGATGTGCTGGCCTATGAGCAGCGCCGGCATCGCCACAGCACCGCCGAAACCGGTGGGGCAGGGCGGTGATGATGCGCGCACCTTGCACCCACGAGCCCCCGCCGATTTCGGTTCTGCCGACGCGGCCAATGCTGGACGCCTTGCGCTTCTGGGCGTGGATCGGCCAGGCCGCACCCGGTGAATGGCTGGAATACCACCGCGGCTTCCTCGTCATCGACACGGACGAAAAGGACTCGTCCCTGCCGAGACCGGATCGCTTGCGGCTCCGGACGATGGCCGATGCCACACATCTCGCCTTCGAGATGCGCCTCGTCCATCTCGTTCAGATGCGACTTGGCCCCAACCAGTTCGCCTATCTCGCCATCGCCCGACCGAAGAAACGCAAGGCCGAAGCCGCGTTGGCCTGGCTGCTGCGTGAAGCCGCCTGATGACCGATTTCCAATCCTTCCTTTCCGATCATGGAGACCCTTTCATGCCGTTCCCCGCGAACACGCCCACCGTCGACGACCTGCCGGGCCTGGCCTTGCAGGATATCGCCCAGCTGCCGGTCGATCTGCTGGCTACCCTGCAAAGCGTTGTCGACGAGCGCATCAGGCACAACAAGGCCGCGCAGGCTCGCCTCGATGGCGCATTGACGGTCCGCTACGCCGTGCGAGCCGCCGAGGCACGACAGGCGGCGGGCAAGGACACCGGCACGATCCGCTTCGACGACGGCGATTTCACCGTGGTCGCCGACATGCCGAAGAAGGTCGACTGGGACCAGGACATGCTCGCCACGCTGGTCGAGCGCATCCGGACCGATGGCGCCGATCCCGCCGAATACGTGGACGTGACGTTCACTGTGCCCGAGCGCAAGTTTTCCGCCTGGCCCGCGCAAATCCGGGAGACGTTCGAGCCCGCGCGCACGGTGCGGACCGGCAAGCCGAAGTTCCGGCTTGCTCTTGGCGAGGAGGTGCGCTGATGGCTATCTCGCTCGCATCCTTGCGCAGCTCGTCTGCGCTTCGTCCGCCACGCGTGCTGATCCACGGCGTCGCCGGGATAGGCAAGACGACCTTTGCGGCCGGCGCCGACGACCCGGTGGTGGTCATGACCGAGGATGGGCTCGGTACTCTGCAGGTTCCGCATTTCCCGCTGGCTGGCTGCTGCGCCGATGTCTTCGAGGCGCTCGACGCCCTCCTGGCCGAGGAGCATCCGTACAGGACTGTGGTGGTCGACAGCGTCGACTGGCTCGAACCCCTCATCTGGCTGGAGACAGCCCGCCGCAATGGCTGGTCCTCGATCGAGTCTCCGGGTTTCGGCAAGGGGTATGCCGAGGCGCTGAACGTCTGGCGCGAGTACATCGACAAGCTGAACGCGCTTCGCGACCAGAAAGGCATGGCGGTCATCCAGATTGCCCATACCGACATCAAGCGTTTCGACAGCCCCGAGCACGAACCCTACGACCGCTACGTCATCAAGCTTCAGGCGCGCGCAGCCGCCTTGCTGCAGGAGCATTCCGACGTCGTGCTTTTCGCGAACTACCGGATGTCCATCGCGAAGGCGGAAGTTGGCTTCAACAAAAAGGTGGCCCGCGCCCTCGGGTCGGGTGAGCGCATCATGCACACCGCCGAGCGCCCGGCCTTCCTCGCCAAGAACCGCTACGGCCTGCCCGACACGCTTCCCCTCGACTGGAAGTCCTTCGTCGCGGCGATGCCTCAGCCCGAATGACCTGACCAGATTGGAGACCAGACATGGCACGACTGAATGACGCCTTCGACGCCACCGGCATCGACCCCGCCGTCGCCTATGAGATTCTGCCGGCCGGCAAATACCGCGCCCAGATCGTCGAGAGCGAGATGCGCCTGACCCGCAATGGCATGGGCCAGTATCTCTGGCTGATGCTCGACATTCTCGAGGGCCCCCACCAGGGACGCAAGGTCTTCGACCAGCTCAACCTCGTGAACTCCAACCCGACTACGGTGGAGATCGCGCAGCGCACGCTCTCGGCGATCTGCCACGCCACCGGCAAGATGCAGGTCAACGACAGCGAGGAACTGCACCTGATCCCGATGACCATCCAGGTGACAGTGAAGCCGCCAAGGGACGGCTACAGCGAGAAGAACGCGATCCGCTATCTCGTGCCGGATGGCGTGGCACAGCCCGCCGCCCCACGACCCACCGCAGCGCCGCCCGCGCCCGCGCGCCCGACTGTCGCGCCCTGGAACCGCAAGAACTGAGGACAGCCGCCGCCGCGGACGCAAACCTGCGGCGGCACCCGACCCGACAGACCTGAGAGCCTGATCATGACCGACACCATTGACGCGGCCCGCGTGGCCGCGATCGGCACCGCCATGTCCGACGACAGGCGGAGCCTGCTGGAAATCGAGGACGCCATCGCACGGATTCGCACCCAGATCGCCACCGCGGACCTCGCGCGGCAGCGAGGCGGCAAGCCCATGGATCCCGACTGGTTTCACCGTGCACGAACAGCACTGCGGCACCTTGTTCGCGAGCGTTCCGAGATCGTCGCGCGCCAGGATGGTCGCCGCCGTCGCGAGTGCATGAAGGACGCCATCATCGCGGTCCTGCGCGAGCGCCATGACACCGTCGCCTGGAGCGACGTGCTAGAACAAGCGCGGATGCGCGTCCAGGGGGAGGCAGGTTGATGGCCGAGCTTCCCGCACCACCAACGCCGACGCTCACGGCGATCTATGCCGCTTTCGAGGCCGGTCGGGGCGATGGCTTCCGCGACCATCTGGGCGCCTCGCTGATCGGCAAGTCCTGTGCCCGGGCGCTCTGGTACGATTTCCGCTGGGTCACGCCTGCGCGCCAGTCCGGCCGCATCCTGCGCCTGTTCGAAACCGGCCAGCTGGAAGAGGCGCGGCTCGTCCGTGATCTGCGCGCCACCGGTGCGACCGTGCTGGAAGTCGATCCTGAGACCGGGCGCCAGTTTCGCGTCGAAGCGCATTGCGGGCATTTCGGCGGCTCGCTCGACGCCGTCGCCCTCGGGCTGCTGGAAGCGCCGAAGACCTGGCACGTCGTCGAGTTCAAGACGCATTCCGCGAAAAGCTTCGCCGAATTGACAGCGAAGGGCGTGGTTGCGGCCAAGCCCCAGCATGTCGCGCAGATGCAGGTCTACATGCACCTGACCGGCATCACCCGGGCGTTGTACGTGGCGGTCTGCAAGGACACCGACGCGCTGCATATCGAGCGGGTTCCGGTCGCCCCCGAGATGGGCGAACGCCTGCTCGAAAAGGCTGGCCGCATCATCTTCGCCCAGCATCCGCCGGTGCGGATCAGCCAGGATCCGGCCTGGTACGAGTGTCGCCTTTGCGATCATCATCCGATCTGCCACGGCGAGGGCGCCGCGACTGCCACCTGCCGGTCCTGCCTGCATGCGACGCCGGTCGATGCGCTTCCAGAAGAAGTGGGCACCGGTTCTTCGTCCGGAAGCGCGACCACGAAAGACTTGGGCGGATGGCACTGCGCGCGCCACGACCGAATGCTCGATCCTTCCGACCAGCGCCGCGCATGCACCCGGCACCTGTTCATTCCCGATCTCGTCCCCGGCGAGGTGACCGACGCCGGCGAGGACTTCGTCTCCTACCGCATGCGCGACGGTTCGGCCTGGACCAACGACGCTCGAAAAGAGGAGGCCGCCCCATGCTGACCCTGCGCCCCTACCAACAGGCCGCGATCACCGCGATCTACGGCTACTTCGAGAAGAAGAGCGGCAACCCGCTGGTCGTCATCCCGACGGCGGGTGGCAAGAGCCTCGTCATGGCCGCCTTCATCGACGGCGTGCTCAAGGCCTGGCCCGACCAGCGCATCCTGATCGTGACCCATGTCCGCGAGCTGATCGCCCAGAACCATGCCGAGATGATCGGCCTGTGGCCCGAGGCGCCGGCCGGCATCTATTCGGCGGGGCTCGGCAAGCGCGAAGCGCAAGCCCGCATCCTGTTTGCGGGCATCCAATCGATCCATCATCGGGCCCTGGAGATCGGCCATACCGATCTGGTGCTGATCGACGAGGCCCATCTCATCCCGGGCAATTCGAACACCATGTATCGCCGCTTTCTCGACGATCTTCAGGCAATCAACCCCGCGCTCAAGGTGATCGGGCTGACGGCCACGCCCTTCCGGCTCGAGAGCGGCATGCTGCACGAAGGCAAGAATGTACTCTTCACCGACATCGCCTATGAGGCTTCGGTACGCGACCTGATCGACCAGGGCTATCTCGCCCCGCTCGTCTCGAAGCAGCCAGCAACCCGGCTCGACGTGTCGAAGGTTGGCACCCGCGCAGGCGAGTTCATCGCCCGCGACCTGGCCGCAGCCGTCGATCAGGAAGCCATCACGCGCGCCGCTGTCGGCGAGATCCTCGACTACGGTCGCGACCGCAAGTCCTGGCTCGTCTTCTGCTCCGGCGTCGACCACGCCCGCCATGTGGCCGAGGAGTTCGGGCGGCGCGGCATCAACTGCGGCACGATCTTCGGCGACACACGCAAGGAGGAGCGCGACGCGACGATTGCCGCCTTCAAGCGCGGCGATCTGCGGGCACTGGCGTCAATGGGTGTCCTGACCACCGGCTTCAACGCGCCGGGCGTCGATCTCATCGCGCTGCTGCGCCCCACCAAGTCGGCCGGGCTCTATGTCCAGATGGTCGGGCGGGGCACGCGGTTGGCAAACGCCAAGCAGAACTGCCTCGTTCTGGATTTTGCCGGCAATGTCAGTCGCCACGGGCCGATCGATCTCGTGCGCCCCAGACGGCCCGGCGATGGCGGCACCGGCGTGGCGCCGACCAAGGTCTGCCCCAGGTGCGAGAGCATCGTCGCGCTTGCGACCACGCAATGCCCGGACTGCGGATACGAGTTTCCGTCCCGCGAGGTGGCGATCGCCCCAACCGCGGCGACCCTGCCGGTGCTGTCATCGCAGCGCTCGCAGTGGATCGCGGTCGATGACGTGAGCTACCAGCGTCACACGAAAGCGCTCGGCCGGCCCTCGATGAAGGTCACCTACCGCTCGGGCCTGACCACTTACAACGAGTGGGTCTGCTTCGAGCACCAGGGCTTCGCTCGCCGCAAGGCCGTGGATTGGTGGCTGCTGCGCGCGCCCGGAACGCTGGTGCCCAAAAGCGTCACCGAGGCGCTGTCACGCATCGGCGAGCTCAACCGGCCGAGCGACATCACCGTCGATCGCGTCGACCGCTTCTTCCAGGTCACCCGCCACAGGTTCACCCCATGCCTCGATCCCATCCCGGTCTCTGTGCCGTCTGCCATCGCGAACCCCGTGGCTGGGGCTGGTTCAACCCTTCATTCGGGGTCTCGGACCCAAGGCGCGACGCAAACCGCAAGTGGCTTTGCAGCCGCGCCTGCCAGGACATCTGCAAAAGGAGGTCGGGCATGATCGATCCAACCCCCAATGAACGCGCCGCCATGACCGCCGGCGGCATGGCCGGTGGCGAATACCTCGAGAGTATCGCCAAGACCGACCTCGTCGCGCTGACCGAGACGGAGTGGGACATCTTCGTCGAGACGGTAGTCACCGGCTACTGCGATCACTTGCGCGAACTTGCCGCCAAGGATCGCAAACGTCTCGACGCCATGGCCCCGGAGGTGCCTTTCTGATGGACAAGACCTCCTGGATGGCGCGCCTCGGTGGCCGCCTCGTCACGAATGGCTACGCGATCCTGCCGATCGCGCCCGGCACCAAGAAGCCCGGACAGTTCAGGCGGGGCGTCTGGACCGATTACCCGGAATGGAACCGGCATGCCGAACGGCCGACCACCGAGGTCGAGGTAGCGACCTGGTCCACATGGCCAGATTGCGGCATTGGCATCGTCGGTGGCGCCGTGGCGGCGGTCGACATCGACATCGCCGATGATCCCGAACTCGCCCTGCGCATCGAGCGGCTGGCGCGGGAACGGCTCGGCGACACGCCGGCGCTGCGTATCGGTCGCGCGCCGAAGCGCCTGCTCGTCTATCGCACGGCCGAGCCATTCCGCGGGATCCGGCGCGCACCGCTGGAAATCCTCTGCCTCGGACAGCAGTTCGTGGCCTATGCCGATCATCCCGACACTGGGCAGCCCTATGCCTGGCCGGACGAGGGGCTCGCGGATCTCGACCTCGAAAGCCTGCCCGTCATCGATGCGGCGATGGCGGCGGCGTTCATCGATGAGGGACTGGCGCTGATCCCACCCGAGATGCGCCCGAAGAGCCTGTCCAAGCCTGGCGCGGACCGCCCATCGCTTCCGGCCCATGCGCAGGCAGGCACGTTGCCCGCAATCCATAGGGCACTCGCCTGGTTGCCCAATGCCGAACTCGACTATGACAGTTGGATGCGGATCGGCATGGCACTGAAAGGCGCGCTTGCCGACGACGGTGCAGCACTCTTTGCCAACTGGTCGGCTCAGGCAGCCAAGAACGATCCGGCGGCGACGGCGAAAGCCTGGGCAAGCTTCAAGCCCGACAAGATCGGCGCCGGCACCATCTATCACCTCGCGATCGAACGGGGCTGGCGGCCCGAGCCGGATGTTCTTCTCGATGGCAGCCAGCCGGCCAACCCGGTTCATCCCGCCGCGGGCCTTCTCGCGCGTCTGGACGTGCCCGATGCCCCGGCCGAGCCGCCACCCACGCAGCAGTTTACCCTGACGATCCCGGACGGCCTGGTCGGCGATCTCGCCGGCTACATGATCGACACCGCCCGGCGTCCGCAGCCGCTGCTCGCGTTGGGCGCCAGCCTCTGCGCGATCGGTGCACTGATGGGGCGGCGCTACCGCACCGAGAGCAATCTGCGCTCGAACCTCTACGTCGTCGGCATCGCCGACAGTGGCTCGGGCAAGAACCACGCCCGCGAGATCGTCAACGAGGTCTTCTTCGAGGCCGGTCTCGCCCACCACCTCGGCGGCAACAAGATCGCGTCCGGGGCGGGGTTGCTGACGGCCCTGCATCGCCAGCCGGCGATCCTGTTCCAGATCGACGAGTTCGGCATGTTCCTCTCGGCGGCAGCCGACCGCAAACGCAGCCCACGCCACATCACCGAAATCCTCGACAACATGACCGAGCTGTTCACCTCCGCCGGGGGCATCTTCCTCGGAGCCGAATATGCCAACCGCGACGGCACGAACGAGCGTCGTGACATCGTACAGCCCTGCCTTTGCGTTTATGGCACGACCACGCCCCTGCATTTCTGGAGCGCGTTGCAGGGCGCGCATGTCGTGGACGGCTCGCTTGCCCGTTTCCTCATCCTGCCGAGCGAAGAGGATTACCCCGATGAAAACATCGCCGTGGGCATCCGCCAGGCACCGCCTGCCCTGATCCAGGGCCTCCAGCGTCTGGCGACCGGGGGAGGGCTGCAGCGCGGCAATCTCATCGGCAAGACCGCCGATCACAACACCGCCGTGAATCCGATGATCGTGCCCATGACCGCGGAGGCGCGGGCCCGGTTCAAGCTTCTCAGCGCCGAATTGACGGAGGAGTTGAGGGCTGCCTCTGGAACGGCCTTCACGGCTATTCTGGCCCGGATTGCCGAGAACGCGTCGAAGCTCGCGCTGATCATTGCGGTTGGGCGTGATCCGGCCCGGCCTGAGATCGACATCACGGCCACGGAATGGGCCATCGACTTCGTGCGCCACTATGCGCGGCTTACCATGGAGGCTGTCGAGCGGCACGTCGCCGACACCGAGACCGAGGCGCACCTGAAGCGGTTGAAGGAGATCATCCGCGCCGCAGGGGCCAAGGGGATCACCAAATCGGAGGTCACGCGGGCCTCGCAATGGCTGAAATCGCGCGACCGGGACGAGATCCTGCTGACCCTGATCGAGAGTGGTGACATCACCACCGGCATGCGCGGCTCGTCGACCAGGAAGGCCATGGTCTACCGGATGGCCAGATGGCAGGGACCCTGGCGAGATGTCTCAGGGCGCGAAATCCGTCAGAAGGAACCCAGATGAGCCCTAACCAATTGAAATCGATAGGGAACGCGAGTTCATTCGTGTTCTTCAATCTTTCAAGAGGATACCTGTACCCCTCGCGTGTATGTGCGCGCGATTAGTAGAAGAGAGACATACCCTATATAATATAATATAATTGAATAATTATATATTGTATAGGTAGTCCAACGGGTTAGCCCGGCCAAACCTTCATCGGGGGCGGCCTGAAGCCCAGGAAGAATTCGCCGGGCACCCATTCGCCCCGCGCCTGATGTGACCAGACCACCCTTCTGGGCCTGGCGAGACCGCAGCCTTCACCGGCCAGCCCTCTCGCCGAGCCCGCCAGAACGAAGAGGAGGTCGGCATGTCCGAACCCATACATCCCCTGTGCAGTACCCTTGCACTCGATCTCGGAACCACCACCGGCTTTGCCATCCGCAACACGTCCGGTCTGATCACCAGCGGCACGGTGTCGTTTCGGCCCGGTCGCTATGAAGGCGGCGGCATGCGATTCCTGCGCATGACCAACTGGCTGACCGCGACCGAGGAAGCCGCCGGACCGATCGGCGCCATCTTCGTCGAGGAAGTCCGTCGCCATGCCGGCACCGACGCGGCCCATGTTTATGGCGGCCTGCTTGCCGTGATGTCGTCATGGGCGGAATTGCGCGGCGTGCCCTACCAAGGCGTGCCGGTCGGCACCATCAAGCGGTTCATCGCCGGCAAGGGCAACGCCGACAAGGCCGCGGTCATTGCCGCCGTCCGTGATCGTGGCTTCCAGCCTGCTGACGACAATGAGGCCGACGCCATCGCGATCCTGCTCTGGGCCATCGAGACCAGGGGAGGCGTGTCGTGATGAACGCGCAAGCTCTGCTCAACGAGGCCGCCCGCGTCGTGTCGGAACGGCGCGCCGCCTATGGCGATCCGGCCTCGTCCATGACGGCGATCGCGGCACGCTGGTCGGTGACGCTCGGCACGCAAGTGTCGGCCGCCCAGGTCGTGCTCTGCCTGATCGATCTGAAGCTCGCCCGCCTGGCACACGATCCCGTGCACGAGGACTCGATCCTCGACGTGGCCGGCTACGCCGCCGTCCTGCGGGAGGTCACGCGATGAATTGGCTCCCCAGAGGATATGGCGGCGAACGCCGCGATCCCGAACAGGTGAAGAGCGAAGGTTGGCGCGAGCAGGGCCTTCTGGTCATCAGCCCGACAGATCCGCGCCTGACATGGCCGGAACGGGAACTGGTCAAGCAACTCGGCGAAAAGCTCTACGGCAAGCGCCCCGAACCGAAGGAGGGCCGGTGATGGCACGAGGACGCAAACGCAAGGCCGGCAAGCGTTATCCCTGCGGCAAGCTGGAACGCGTCGAGACGGAACGCGAGGCGATGTCTGTCGCGCTCGATGCCCGGCGCCGCCACTACGGCGTGTCGATCAAGCGGGCGAGGGACGAACGGCTTGGCTCGGCCCTTGGCCGGCTCGCCTTCACGAACCTGATCAGCAATGACCAGCACGAGGCGGGCCGGGCCTTCGGCGAACTCTATCAGCGGCACCATGCGGTCATGGGTCTGCCTGCTCCGACCCCGCGCTCGCTCGCCGGCCGCCTGATCGAGGAAGGCATTATGGGCCTGAGCCCGAGCGAGCCGACGCTCGACCAGATCGAACGGTTGCGCAGACGGTTCCGCGAGGCCGCGGCGGCACTCACCGAATGCGATCGCAACAACCGCTTCGACCCTGGCCGGGGCCCGAGCCACCTCGTCCATCGCGTGGTTTGCACCGACGAGGACACGCTGTCCTGGTCGAATGCCGACATCGCCAACCTGCGGGTCGGGCTCAACGCGCTGGTGCGGGTGTTTCGGCTTGGCTGAGGCGTCGATTGTGCACGTTGATAGCAATAAATAGCAGAGGAGACCTGCTGATGAGTAGCTTTATCAAGCAAGTGATATTAATCGATCATTAAGCAAGTTCATTAACATTTCTTGCGGCCAGCAGAGAGAGGTCTACTTGTTTGGCGGTGCCGGGAGCGGAGCTCCCGGGCTGCACTGCGCGGACCATTGCTGAAGGGAACGCAGATGGCTGGGAAGAGTTTTGATGCTCGCGTCCGGATGGAAAAGCTCAGCCATTTGTCTGACTCGAACGCCGATGTCAGCCCGGGATCGCTCCTTGTCGATTTTATGGCGGACAAAGTCGAGGCGTTCATTTCCAACAGCCTGGAACTGCTAAGCCGCTTTGAAGCCCTTCAGTCGGAGGGGCTGTTGCCGGAGGACGGGCCGAGGATTATTCTGCTGGTGAGGCAACATATCGAAGTGTTGGATGCGGCAGTCATCCAGCTCCGCACGGGTGAAGGGCATCCTGACGAGATCGGCGCAAAACCAAGAACCCCGCGGTAGATCGATGAAATGTTCGCATGCGGGAAAGCCGGCTTCGTGGTCTTCGCCATTCGTGCCAAGGAACCGTGTCCCAGCGTAAGCGTGGTGGCCATGGTGGACTGGTCGTGGGTTGGCCTTCAGTGAGCGCTGCCCGACAGGAACGCGCTGTTTTACGAGGGCGCGCACCGTTTTGAGACATCGAACGAATGCGCTTGACGCGACTCTGGGCCGTAGGTAGACGTTCCGATATTGGACGATCACCAATGCGCCCGGAGCCGCCGCTTCGGGCGCTTTGCGTTTCGGGATCCGCGATGCGCTTGATCGTCCTCGACGCTGACGCCATACGCATCCGCTTTGAGGCCGCCTGAACGCCATCGAGCCGGTTCCCAAGTAGCGCGGTACGGGAAACGACGAGCCTGACAAGACCGAGCTCTCAACAGGCAACCTGCTCCCTCCGGCGATGCGCAGGCGCAGCGTCACGCCGCAGTTCGAAACCGTATTTCGTGCGTTCGAAGCCGGTCGCGGCGCAAAGGCCCGACACGGCCGGATCGTTGAAGCCCGCGAGGACCAGCACCTTCGCACAGCCAACCCGCCAGGCAAGCCTGATGGCGCAGCTGACCCCTTTGCCGGCGAGGCCGTTCCGCCGATGATCGGAATGGGTGACCACGTTCTCGATCATGGCAGTCGGTTTTCCAACCCAGGTGGCGGCGGGGATCACGACGAGTGTACAGGCGGACACGAGTTGCTCGTCCAGGAAGCCCGCAAGGATCGTTACTCCCGGCTCTTCGAGCGCCTGTTCGAATGCATCAAGAGCAAGTGCTTCCGCAAAGATCGGATAACGCGGGTAGAGGTGCCGGTACAGAACCGTCAGGTCCGGCAGATCACCATACGTAATCGATCGAATGCGGAGCGGCTTTTCCATCGTCCGTTGGTTCCTGGACGCGTCGTGAGCAAAGAACTTCGATACTTCACTTCAGGAAGTCATATCCGGAAAGGCATGTCTATGCGGTTTGTCGTCCTCGATGCTGACGCCACACGCATCCGCTTCGAGGCCGCCTGTCATCGTCTTGGTGATGGCGAAGCGCGCCGCGCCTTCTCGATGGCGCTGAACAAGGAAGGCCGCAAGGCCTACACCTCCCACCGGCGAGCCCTCGTCAAACAGACGTCCATGCCTCGCCCGGTCGTCACCACCGCGATGCGTTTCGACAGCGCCCGCCGCAACCGGCTGGAGACGAGGATCACCGGGACGGGTCGCCACCTACCGCTGTCGGTGTTCAAGCCGCGTCAGTTTTCCTACGGTGTCCGTGCCAAGATCTGGGGCAGGCCCCAGACCTACCGCTCGGCCTTCCTGGTCAAAGGCTACGGCAACGAGGCGTTCAAGCGCGTAGGCAAAGCACGACTGCCGATCGAAAGGCTGTGGGGTCCTGCGGTGCCGAGCGAGATGCTGCGTGACGAAGCCGTCGCTGTCTGGCAGGGTCAGCTACCGGCCATCGATACGGAAGCGAAGCGTCTGATCGGGCTGATGCTCAGCGGGCATCGTATTGGTTCGCTGCGATAGGCGACTGTCGAGCAGAGAGAAAGACAAGTTAATTATTGCTGCCGACGTCGCGAGACGAAATCGGCGTGATTTAGGTTTAATGAGAGAGATAAAGAGCTAGATATACTGGTAGGGGGGGGTATAGGAGCCCCATAATACTTGTTTATACTGCGCTGTCGCCGCTGCCCGGTTTTCGCGTGTTTTTTCCCGTTTGATTTTTCCGTTTTGTTTTGATTTCAGGGGGTCCAACCCATTGAAATCGTTGATGTCGACCTCAACGAAGCGGGTTTTGAACGCGTGTTTCGCGCACTTCCGCATTTTGCTAGTTCGTTTTGATTTTATGGGGTTTATCGCATTGATATCATTGATACCGACCCCCGATTTCGCGGGTTTCAACCGCGCGTTCGCCGACCGCGTTCCGGGGCCACTGCGTTTTGATTTCGCGCCGGCCTGACCGGCCCCACGTTGCTTCAATTCGACTTCTCCCGGAGAGCCCGATGATCGTCACCGACATGCCGGTCGAGCGGCTGATCCCCTATGCGCGCAACCCCCGCAACAACACCGCGGCGATCGATGCGGTGAAGGCCTCGATCGCCGAGTTCGGGTTCCGCCAGCCGATCGTCGTCGACGAGAAGATGGTGGTGATCGTCGGTCACACCAGGCTCGAAGCCGCCAAGGCGCTCGGCCTTGCGACGGTGCCGGTGCATGTCGCGGAAGGCCTGACGCCGGCGCAGGCCCGCGCCTACCGACTGATGGACAACCGTTCCCATGAAAACGCCGAATGGGACGATGAACTGCTCAAGCTCGAATTCGGCGACCTGAAGCTCGATGGCTTCGATCTCGATTTGACCGGCTTCGACGCCGACCAGTTGTCGCAGCTGCTCGCCGACGTGCCGACCGAGGGCATGACCGACGAGGACGACGTTCCGGAAGTCCCCGCCAAGGCGGTGACGCGCCGTGGTGATCCAGGCGGTTCTGGACAAGCACGACATCCTGCTGATCGCCGACGAAGCGGTGACCGGTTTTGGACGGCCGGGATTCATGTTCGGCTCCGACCACTACGGCATGACGCCCGACATCATCACGATCGCCAAGGGGCTGACGTCTGCCTATCTCCGCCCGCAAACATGATCCGCCTCCCGGCAACATGGTCGTCTGGCGCGGCATGACCCGCCTGCATGACATTGCATTCGGCATCTCCATTGGATCACGCCGACGAAATGGGTAATTGAAAGATTCACCGAGAGCCTACGAGATCGACGACAGCTTCCGGAGAATCGTCTCAACGCAATCGTCGAAATCAATCGTCGCGTCGGCATCACGCGAAGCGATGGTCAGCTGCCGTTGTAGCATTTCGACCGCATGGTGCCTGACGCGGCGTTGCGCGACCTCTTCGCGGGACCGTTTGGAAACGACGCATCGGCGGTGGTCGTCGATGGCCGCCGAAAGCTCAGCGATTCCGGCGCCGGTTTGGGTGGAGGTGAGGATCACTGGCGGTCGCCAATTTCCTTCTGGACGATCTCGCAGCAGTGCTGCCTTGATCTCGATTGCCGCGCGCTTTGCGTCGGGCAGGTCTGCTTTGTTGACCACGAAGATGTCGGCCATTTCCATGATGCCCGCCTTCATCGCCTGAATGGCATCGCCGGCATGAGGGGCGTGCACCATGACCACCGTGTCCGAGACTGCACGCACCGTATGCTGTGCCTGTCCGACGCCGACGGTTTCGAGCATGATCTCGACGAAGCCGGTGCGCTCCAAGATACGCAGTAGCGCTTCCATGTTGTCGCACAGTCCGTCATGTGCGGAACGGCTCGGAAGCGAGCGAATATAGATGCCGGGATGGCTCGACGCCGCATCCATCCGAATGCGGTCGCCGAGCACAGAACCCTGGCTGACCGGACTCGTTGGGTCGATGGCGAGAACGGCTAGCGAACCAGCCTGCTCGACGCGATGCGTCGCGAGTACGCCGATCAACGAGCTCTTGCCGGCACCCGGTGAGCCGGTAATCCCGACACGGAAACTTGGGTCTGGCGCCGGTTCAAATCCGATACGGCCGGACACGTCGCGTGCGCATTCGCTGAGTGCCCGCCCCAGTGCACGACGCGCGGCAGTGTCCAGCGTCAGAGGTGACATGACGATAGTATTATCGATGGAGCTAAGTAGTCAGACCCTGTCGGGGATTTTTGCTCGGTTATCATGATCAAGCAGAGAGAACGCGGTCGACGGCGGCGACAACGTCGTCCAGTTCCTGGTCTGACGTAAAGACCCCGCAGGCACCGGCTTTCAACAAGCCCGCATGGTCTTCCGGCGGAATGGTGCCGCCTATGAAAACCTTGATCTCATTCGCGTCATACTTGCGCAAATGTTCCATTGTCTCGGCGATGAGCTCCTTGTGGCTACCCGAAAGGATGCTGAGACCGAGTGCGTCCACATCCTCCTCGATTGCGACGCGGGCAATATATTCCGGCGTCTTTCGCAAGCCAGTGTAGATCACGTCGGCGCCGGCGTCCCTGAGCGCGATGGCGATGATCTTGGCGCCTATGTCATGGCCGTCGAGGCCGGGTTTGGCGATCAGGATGCGCTTGCCCTTGAGGCTCATGTCTCTCTCCCTGGTTCGTCAGATGCGGACGGGTTCCTGGAATTCGCCCCACTGGGACTTCAGCGCCGCGACCATCTCGCCGACGGTGGCGTAGGAAAGGCAGCAGCGCACCAGGTGCGGCATGATGTTTTCTGTGTCCGTGGCGGCCGCTGCCGTCAGATCGCGCAGCGCGGATTCGACTGCGGCCTTGTCCCGTGTGGCCATCACCGCATTGTATTTGTCGATGACCTTTGCACTGCCGTCGGGGTCGAGTTTGAAGACCTCGCCGACGCGCTGTTGTTGATCCCCGCGCTTGAAGAAATTCTGGCCGACCACGACCGTTTCGCCGGCATCGACCGCCCGCTTTCGTGCATGGCCGCGTTCTGCGAGGCGGGCCTGCATATAGCCGTCTTCGATCGCTCTGACCACGCCGCCATAATCGTCAATTTCGGCCATCACCTTGCGCATCTCCGCTTCCATGCGGTCGGTAAGCCACTCCACGTAATAGCTGCCACCGAGCGGGTCTACAGTCCGGCTGATACCTGTCTCATAGGCGACGATCTGCTGGGTCCTCAGCGCGATTTCCGCGCTTTCCTCAGTCGGGATCTGGAACGCCTCATCATAGGCGCATGTGAAGATCGACTGGGCACCGCCCATGACCGCCGCCATCGTCTCGGTGCCGACCCTTACGATGTTGTTGTAGGGTTGGGCAGCCGTGAGCGAGGAGCCACCGCAGACCACGCCGAAGCGGAAGCGTTGAGCATTCGGATCGTCGACCCCATAGCGCTCGCGCAAGAGCTTAGCCCACAATCGGCGCCCCGCGCGAAACTTGCAGACTTCCTCAAAGAAGTCGGTGTGCACGTAGAAGAAGAAGGAGAGGCGCTGCGCGAACTTCGAGATGTCGCCGCCGCGCCTCAGGAGTTCGTCCACATAGGCCAGGCCATTGGCCAACGTGTAGGCCATTTCCTCAACCGCAGTCGCGCCGGCGTCG
Organism: Mesorhizobium sp.; assembly: GCA_051860465.1. Taxonomy (GTDB): domain Bacteria; phylum Pseudomonadota; class Alphaproteobacteria; order Rhizobiales; family Rhizobiaceae; genus Aquibium. The sequence goes on along the minus strand of JBHYDY010000036.1, from coordinate 31,605 downwards.
CGCACATGCGCGCCTGCCACGCTGATAGGGTTGAAGCGCGGGGTTTGCTCGTTGGCGTACAGGATCGTGTCCGCGATAAGCCGCATTGATGGGCGGACCGGGAAGATCCAGGTGCCGCGCGCCACGTACTCCTTGAGGATGTCATTCTGGATCGTGCCGGTGAGCAGCTTGCGCGGAATGCCGCGCTTGTCGGCCACTGCCAGATAGAGCGCATAGACGATCGCAGCCGTACCGTTGATGGTGAAGGAGGTTGAGATCGTATCGAGCGGCATGCCGTCGAATAGAATCTCCGCCTCGGCGAGATTCGAAAGCGACACGCCGACCTTGCCGATCTCCGGACGTGCCATAGGGTCGATGGGATCGAAACCGCACTGGGTCGGAAGATCGAGAGCAACCGAGAGTCCCGTCTGTCCCTGGTCAAGCAGAAACCGGTAACGCTGGTTGGAATCCTCGGCCGTCCCGAAGCCCGAATACTGACGGATTGTCCAAAGCCTGCCACGGAATCCGTCTGGGAATATACCCCGTGTAAATGGATAGACGCCAGGCTCGCCGATCTGAGCATCATTGATCATATCCGCGGTGACCACCACGGGAACGTCGATGCCAGAGGGTGTCGCAGTGGACGGAGTCGGCACCTTCCTCTTTTCGCGAGGCTTGGGGGCTGCGGCAGCGGTCATGGGCGGGCCTGCTTGTTCATGATCTTGTCGTGGGCGGACCAGTGGTCGTCATGCGCCCAGCACGCGGCGAAGTGCGCGACTTCGACCGATTCCGCGGCGGTGCGATCGACGCTCGCGCGCACCACCGCCTTGAACGCGCGCTGTGACATCGCTGCCAATTCCCGCATCGGTTCAAGAAAGTGCTCAACGGCAGCGTCAAGCCCTGCGTCGCTCGCAACAGCATCAACGAAGCCCAGTTCGAGCGCCATTTGCGCATCGATGATTTGGGCAGTCGATAGGAGGCGCAGCGCCTTGCTTCTTCCAATGATCGACACGAGGTCGATGCCGCCGCCCCAGGCTGTCGAGATAGCCAGCCGCCCTTGGATGAAGCCAATCCGCGCATGCGGCGCCGCAATGCGGAAATCGCAAGCTGCTGACAGTTCAGCCCCGCCGCCCAATGCGTCCCCATTAAGTGAAGCAACAACCGGGACCGGAAAGTCGCGAACCGACTGGAGAGCCGCGCGAGCGCCAAGCGCCATGCGGCGGCCGTCTTCCTCACTCCTGAGGCTGTCGAATTCCTTCAGATCCCCGCCCGCCGCGAAACACTTGTCGCCAGCACCGGTCAATACTGCGGCGACGAGGCTGCGATCAACCGCATGTGACTCGAAAGTGTCTCGCAGCGCCGCCATAACCGGAGTGCCGAGGGCATTTCGTTTCTCGGCTCGGTTGATGAGCACGTAGAGGACGCGGTCGCGAACGTGGGCCGCAACCAGCGCATCGCTAGACATGGGGGCAACTCCTGAACCGTGCCGACGGACCGCAACGCGTTGACCGTATAGCGGATTGGCTAGCGTTCATTTTCGAACCAGCGAAAATATTTTCGCATTGGCGAATGATTGAAGTCAATAGGGAACGGGGCGCGCTCGCTACGCCTTCATACCTTGGCTTTCAGGCCCTTTTCCCACAGGTTTCTATAGAGCTTCGATGGTTTCGTATTTCACCGGCATGATCAGCTCGAGCTGCTCGCAGTCGTCGGAATAGTCGAGCACGGTGTGCTTGATACGAGGGGGCAGCATCAGGATGCTCCCGGGGCGGAGGGTCACCTCGCCTTCACCTTCCAGTTCGACCTTGATCCAGCCCTTGATGACGTATGTCATCTGGAATTCTACGTCGTGATAATGACGCCGGCGCACCTCGTCGGTGCAAGGGCCTATCAGCCGAGTGATGTCGCCCTGCACCCTGCCGTTAGTCGCCTCGGCCAATCCGAGGTCACGATACAATGCGTAGCGGCGAAGTCCGCGATTGTGGAAATCACCGTCACCGGTGGCATGCAGGACCACCAGCTTTTGATCCGTGCTCTCGCGTTCGTCTGTATAGGTCGTCATCGTCAATCGCTCCTCGTCTACACGCATCACGCTTGGAATAGGCCAGGAGTCTCACCTGACAACGCGGCTTCATCGTCGCCCGCCGATGCAGCAACGAGGAACCGCCAGAGGCCTTCGGCGCCTTTCCGGCGCGCAGCCTTCCCGATGATGTCATGCCAGACGAACTCGCTGCCGAAGTCATCGCGCCATTGCCATAAACGACGCGTGACGAAATGCAGATGGTAGGCTTCGGTCACGCCGATCGCGGCGTGAACCTCATGGACGATGGCCGCTGCGCGACCGGCGGCTGCGCTGCTTCGCGCCTTGGCGACGGCAACAGCCAAGTCAGCAGTGCCCTTGCGGTCAAGCGCGGCGGCGGCGGCAGCCGTCGCGGCATTCGCGGCAGCAACCTCGTTACCTAGCGCAGCGATCAGCTGCTGCATCGACTGGAACCGGCCGATAGGCTTGCCGAACTGGACACGCGTGTTGGCGTAGTCGACACATTCCTTAAGGGTTCGCTTCAACGCGCCGACGAGCTGAAGAGCCCGCAACATTGCGCCGTCGAGCGCGAGCGCGCCGCGCCGCGTCGGCGCACCACTGACGCTACGCTGAACGGTGACGTCCGAATGAGGGGTGCGCGATACATACGAATGTGGACCCTGTGCGAGGCCAGCGAGGGCGACGTGGAAGAGCTCGCTGTTCTCGCCGTCATCCGCTTCGAAGGCCACATGCGTCGCGACCTCGGCCCATGGCACTCCATGAAGCGCACCCGACACCGTGCCGTTGCCTCGACGCGAAATCGGTTTCTCTTGCCTGACCGGAAGTGTTGAGATGCCGTCCACGGGAGGTAGGCCCGCCCGTGCGATCGCAGCCTGAACGATTGCGTCCTCACCGATTGGCAGGGGACATGCATGATAGCCAAGTGCCATCAAAGTGGGAGCGATATCTTGCCAGCAGAGCCCGTGACCGTCGCTCTCGGCCGGCACCAAAGCATTGGCGATGCCAAGTTCCGCAATTTCGTTCCACAAATCGGTGGGCCAATTGCCCGCCTCGGCGTACCGCAGCAGGTCGGGGGTGACGCGCGCCTGCAACAACCGTCCGGTCACGTCAGCGAGTTGCGTGGCGATGTTCATCATCGCAGTCCAAGGCCCTTCGCCGCGATGCCGCGCAGGATCGATCTGGTACCGCCGCGGATCGAGAAGGTCGGTGCGACACAGGTGACATAGTCCAGCATGGCACCGAGCGTCCGATCGGGGCTACGCACCAGCTGGCGCACCGCGTCGGGCGTGCGCTGCTCCAGCACTGTGCCGAGGTCCTTGGTCATCGCGGCCGGGCCAACAATGTCACCGCCAGTGTCCATCTGCCCGGCGACAGAAAGCGACATCTGCCTGAGTGTGATGTAGTCGGTCAGGATTTCTCCGAGGCAAAGGTCGGCGGCGTCGCCCGTTGCAGCTTGGCGAACAGCTTCGGGCAGCAACGTGAAGGCGGTGAGATACCGCTCCGGACCGCTACGTTCGTATGCAAGCTCGGAGACGACTTGTTCCCATCCTTCGCCAACCTCGCCGAGCACCATTGATTGGGGCACGAAGACATCGTCGAACGATACTTCGTTGAAGTGGTGCCCGCCGGCGAGATCATGGATCGGCCTCACGCTTATTCCACTCGAAGACAGATCGACGATAAACTGCGTAAGCCCGACCTGTCGGTCCGACGCGCTGGCGCCGGTTCGGAACAGGCCGATCATGTAGTGAGCCTCGTGGGCACCCGTCGTCCAGACCTTGCGGCCGTTAAGCCGCCAGCCGCCCTCGACAGACACTGCGCGCGAGACGATGGAGGCAAGGTCCGACCCGGAATTTGGTTCGCTCATGCCGATGCAGAAAGTCGTGTCTCCACTGACGATTCCGGGCAGAAGCGCATCCTTCTGCTGCTGCGTGCCGCGCTTGATAATCAATGGGCCGCTCTGGCGATCGGCGATCCAATGCGCACCCACCGGCGCACCGACCGCGAGCATCTCTTCCACGACGATGTAGCGCTCCACCTGGCTGCGGCCATGACCGTAGGGTCGTGGCCAGGTCATCCCGATCCAGCCACGTCGCCCTAAGGCGCGCGAGAACTCTCTATCGAAGCGCACCCAGGATTCTGCCCGCTCCAGGGGCGACCAGTTTGGCGCGTGTTCAGCGAGGAAAGCACGGACATCGCTGCGAAGTGAAACTTCGCCATCGAATGAAGGCGCCGGCGGAAAGTCGAGGGTGCCGGAAATCTCCTTCATCAATCTGCGATGTCCATATGTCGGCTGTGTAACAACATTTCGTTGTGCTGCCCGAGGAGGGGAGGTGGTTCGGCTTTCATGTCCTGCTTGCCGAACTTGATTGGGTTGCCGAGCGTCTGGATCGGGCCGGCGCCAGTATCGATCGATACGGTCATGCGGCGGGCCGCGGTTTGCTGGTCCGCGAGTGCATGGATCAGGGTTTCTACGCTCGAAACCACAATGCCGGTCGGGCGCAGACGCTGGACCCAGTTGGCCGTGGTGTCCTGGAGGAGGGCGGCTTGCAACTCACTGACCACGAGTTCGCGGTTGCAGCGGCGCGCAGCCATTGTGGAGAAGCGGGGATCGCTGATCCAGTCCGGACGGCCGACCTCTTGAGCCAGGCTCCGCCAGAATGCGTCATGGGTCACGAACAGGCAGAGGAAGTTGTCTCTTGTCTTGAAGAGCTGGGCTGGCACGATGTAGGGGTGCGCCGAGGCCGCCTGACGCTCTGGCGCTTCATTGGCGTTGAGCCAAGCCGCTGCAAGGTAGTTTAGCTGTGACAACATCACATCGTACATCGCGACGTCGACCTGTCCGCCCTTGCCCTCTATGATCTTTGCAAGCAAGCCGACCGCCGCAGCCATTCCGGACGAGTTGTCGACGGCTGAATACCCAGCCTTGGTCGGCGGACCTGACGGGTCGCCCGTCAGTGCCATGACGCCCGTCAAGGCCTGGATCACGTAGTCGTATGCAGGATAGTCGGCCATAGGACTGTCGAGGCCGTAGCCGGTGAGCGCCACGCATACCAGGCGGGAGTTGACCGATTTCAGGTTTTCGTAGGTCAAGCCAAGCTTCAAGATCGCCGACGGCCGCAAGTTGGTGATGAGCGCATGAGAGGTCGCGGCGAGCGCCTCGAAGTCGCTGCGGCCGCCCACAGTCGTCAGATCGATGCAGACGCTCTTCTTGTTCCTGTTCAGGCTGGCGAAATAGACATTGTGTTCGCCGACGGCATGTGGGCCGATATTGCGCGCGATATCGCCATCCTTTGGCTCCACCTTGATGACTTCGGCGCCGAGATCGGCCAGCAACAATCCGCAGTAAGGACCGGCAAGCATATGGCCGACTTCCAGAATCCGGATTCCGGCGAGTGGTCCGGACACGACCCCGAGAGTTCGCTGGAGGTCCGTCGGTTGCGGTGGCCGCGCCACGGATTCTGGGTTAAAAGTTTCCTTCATACGAAAACGATTACTATATTTCGAAACTGCCCGTCTAGCCCATTCTTTCGGACAGCGGCTTGGGCGAGGGCGCATGGAATGAGGTAAAATGCGATCGCCGAGCAAGTCGGACAACTTCTCACTGCTGTCATTTTGCGATATGTCAAATTCTGTTTCGAAAGCCAGACCGTCAATGGCGCCACTTCCTTAGCGATCGATTCGCTTGCGCATACGGGTGGAAAGCGGGAGGATTCATGGCCACGGCGGTAAGAGTGTTGGATATCTTCGAGGCCTTTGCCACGCTTCAGAAGCCGCTCACGCTGTCGCAGATCGCCGAAGCAGTGGATGCCCCGGTTTCCAGCTGTTTCGGTATCGTCAAGGCGCTGGAAGAAAGAGGTTACCTGCACTCCGTCTCGAGCCGGAAGGAATGGTATCCGACCGGGCGCATGCTCCAGAACGCCCGGTCAATCGAACGCCACGAACCGCTGGTGGTTCGCTTCGGACCGATTCTCGAAAATCTGCGCGATCGTACGAACGAAACGGTCATTCTCGGACAGGCTGCGAGCAACGGCAACGTGGTCATCTATCTCAACGTTGTCGAAGGCACACAGGCCATTCGCTACTCGGCAACCATAGGCGACCGAAAGCCGCTTCATTCTACCGCGATTGGCAAGGTGCTGCTCGGCTGCATGAAACCCGACCAGCGCCGCAAGATTCTCGGCAAGCTCAAGATCGACGCGATCACTGACCGGACGATTACAGACCTGTCGGAAATCGTGCAGGATATCGACGAGGGCGTGCGCCGCGGCTACCAGATGACGCGGGGCGAGAACGTCGTCGACGTTGGCGCAATCGCCATGCCTGTGTCGGTCTTGGGACGAACTTTCGGTGTGGCCGTTGCTGGACCCGTCCAGAGGCTCGACGCAAATGTCGTGCGGCACGCCGAACTGTTGGGCGAGGCGTGCCGGAAAATGGAAATGCTGGCAGGCTGACTTACTTCAGCACGAACGGATTACCGGTCTTGCCGAGGGTGTCGATCCAGACGCTTTTGGTTTGCAGGTAGGAATAGATGGCGTCCTGTCCGCTCTCGCGGCCGAGACCGCTACGCTTGTAGCCGCCGAAGGGCGCCATGTAGCTGACCGCGCGATAGGTATTCACCCAGACAGTGCCAGCCTGGAGACGTGCCGAGCCGCGTAGCGCCCGACCGATGTCCGAGGTCCAGAGTCCGGCGCCAAGCCCGTAGGGCGTGTCGTTGGCGAGTGCATAGGCCTCCTCCTCATCATCGAAGCGAATGACGGAGAGGATCGGGCCAAACACTTCCTCCTGAGCGATTCGCATCGAGTTCCTGACGCCGGAAAAGATCGTCGGTTCAACGAACCAGCCGTCGGCGATGTCAGTGCTGATGGCCGCTTGCCACCCAGTTCGCAGCGTGCGCCTTCGCCGACGGCGACGTCGATGTAGCCGAGCACCTTGTCGCGCTGGGCAAGCGTGGTGATTGGCCGACCTGTGTGTCCTGGTTCATCGGGTTCCCAAGCCTGGCGGTCTTCGCCAGCGCCACGACCCGCTCGATGAGTTGTGTTTCGATGCTGCGGTGGACGAGAAGTCGAGAACCCGCGATGCAGGTTTGGCCGGTCGCCGCGAATATTCCGGATATGACGCCGTTGGTGGCGCTTTCGAGATCCGCGTCGTCGAAGACGATGTTCGCTGACTTGCCGCCGAGTTCGAGCGTCACATGCTTCAGGCCCTCGGCTGCTGCCTTGTAGACGGCAACGCCGCCTGGATCGCCGCCAGTGAAGGCGATCTTGGCAACATCGGGATGGCGCACCAAGGGGACGCCAACCTCGTTGGGGAAACCGGTTACGGTGTTGACCACGCCGTCTGGAAACCCCGCCTCCTTGAAAAGGTCAACGAAGGCCAGTGTCGATGCGGACGCATGCTCCGATGGCTTGATGACCACGGTGTTGCCGGCGGCCAGCAACGGAGCGAGCTTCCAGGTCAGCAGCAGCAGCGGCGAATTCCAGGGCACGATCGCCGCGATAACGCCGAGCGGCTCGTACCTGGTAAAGGCGAACATGCCGGGCTTGTCGATTGGCAGCGTGCCGCCTTCAATCTTGTCGGCCAGCCCCCCATAGTAGCGATACCATTCTGGAACATACCGCAACTGTCCACCCATCTCGGCTAGCAGCTTGCCGTTGTCGCGGGTCTCGATCCTGGCGAGCCGGTCCGCATTCGCCGCGATCAGGTCGGCGAGCTTGACCAACAGTTTGCCGCGCGTCGTGGGCGTCATAGCCGGCCACTCGCCCTGCCGGAAAGCCTTGGACGCGGCGCCTACAGCTGCGTCAACATCGGTTGAAGATCCCTTGGGAATTGTTGCCCACGTTTTGCCGGTGAATGGATCGAACGATTCGAACGTTTCGGCGTGTGCCTGGTGCCTGCCACCGACGGTGTTGTGGAATGCTGTCAGTTCGCCCATCTCGTCCTCGCCTGCGGATTGGTCAGATCGGATCCCATGAAAATACGTCGGCCGAACGGTCGAGGCCGTAGAAGGAGGCCCGCATCGACGGCACAAGACGTTCGGCCATCAATTCGGGAGTCCAGCCGTCATGGTGCACAGACCGAATCGGCCGTGGCTGGCTCATGAGCATGATTTCGTTCTTGCGCACCGCCAGAATCTGCGCGTTCACTTCTCTGGAAAGGTCGGAGAGCAAGAAGACTACGGCTGGCGCAATCTTCTCGGCTCCCATTGCTTTCAGCTTTTCCACACGCGCTTTTTCAGCTTCGGTTTCGGTCGGGATGCTGCCAATCATACGGCTCCAGGCGAATGGACATACGCAATTCGATCGGACGTTGAAGCGTGCCATATCCAGTGCGATCGATTTTGACAGGCCGACGATACCAAGCTTGGCGGCGGAATAATTCGCCTGTCCGAAATTGCCGACCAGTCCGCTGGCAGAGGTGAAGTGCACGCAGGAACCGCTCTCCTGCTCCTTGAAATAAACCGCGGCCGCGCGGGCCACGTTGAACGATCCGATAAGATGGACATCGATGACAGCGCGGAATTCCTCATAGGTCATCTTGTGAAAGATGCGATCCCGCAGGATGCCCGCATTGTTGACAATGCCGTCGATACGCCCGAAATGATCCGCCGCGCTGCGGACAATGCGGCTCGCAGCTTCGGGATCGCTGACGCTATCGAAATTGGGCACCGCCGTCCCACCAGCGGCCCGAATCTCTGCCACGACCTCCTCGGCCGGCGACTGGTCGTTGCCGCTGCCTTCCGTGGAAGCACCAATATCGTTGACGACGACACTCGCGCCGTGTCTGGCCGCCAGCAGCGCGATCTCGCGTCCGATGCCGCGTCCAGCGCCCGTCACGACGATCGACTTGTTTTCAAGGCACCTGCCCAGTTGCACGGTCGAGCGTCTCCTCTTTCAGAAATGCGAAAGTGATTTCTAATACGTGAAAACGTGGATCGTCAAGGCGCCCTCTCGGCCTCGCCCCCGCCCAAGGCGGATTGACCATAAATTCGTATATTCGTATAGGATTTCGCTGGGCTGAAAGTGAGGGCTTCATGAGGCTGGTTACAGTTCAATCGGGCGATCGCTGTTTTCCAGGCTCGGTGGAAGGCGATGTCGTTGTCGACCTGGCGCAAGCCTCCAGGAATATGCCTGCGGATGCTATGCTCGTGATCGACACGGTACAGGCGCTCCTCGGCACGGGTCCGGGTGGCATCGACCGCGCGCGCAGTGTCGCGCAGTGGGCGCTCGAGTCAGGTCGCGATCTCTATCCATTGTCGTCGTGCCGGCTCGCCCCGCCCGTCACCGCGCCGCAAAAGATCATTGGTGTCGGAATGAATTATCGCGACCATTGCGCGGAACTCGACAGACCGATTCCGACTGACATCCGCACTTTCGGTATGTTTGCCAACACACTGGTCGGTCACGAGGCTCCAGTAATCATGACGCGTGGTAGCACCCAATTGGACTATGAGGCCGAGCTGGTGATCGTCATCGGCCGATCCGGCAAGCATATTCCTGTGGGGCAGGCTCTCGATCATGTTGGCGGCTATACAGTCGGGAATGACGTCAGCGCGCGGGACTTTCAGGCCGCTGATCCGCAGGCCATGCGTGGCAAATCCGGCGACACACATTCACCGCTTGGTCCATGGATCGTCACGCCCGATGAACTGCCGCTTGGCGCGAACGGTCTTGCGATCGGATTGACCGTCAACGGGATCGAAAAACAGCGATCCGACACCACGCAGATGGTTTTCTCCTGCGCCGAGATCGTTTCGTTTCTCAGCGGATTTTTCAAGCTGGAGCCAGGCGACCTGATCTTCACGGGTACGCCGGGCGGAGTAGGGCTCGGTCGCAAGCCGCAGGTCTGGCTCCAACCCGGCGACAGAATGGAAGTGACCATCGAAGGCATCGGAACTTTGGCAAACACCTGCGTTGCGGAAGTATGACGCCGTGAGCCTGACGTCCTTCTTCGACGTGCGTTCTGTTGCCGTCATCGGCGCATCAGCCGATCCACTCCGCATCGGCGGCCGGCCGATTGCGGCGCTGAAACGCTTCTGGCTACCAGGCGAGCCCGACCGGCGTCTTCTACCCATCAATCCAACGCGGGAGGAATTGCAGGGGTTGCCGGCTTATCCGACCGTTGCCTCCGCCGGGCGTGACATAGATCTTGCCATCATAGCCGTACCTGCGCCCAGCGTACTCTCGGCGATCGAGGATTGTGGTGCCGTCGGTTGCAAGGCCGCTATCGTTTTCACTTCGGGCTTTGGCGAATTTGGCGAAGCGGGTAGGAGGTTGCAGGGTCAGATTGCTGATCGCGCCGGTGAACTGGGCATCCGTCTGCTCGGGCCAAACTGCCTGGGGCTACTCGATTTCGGTAGCGGCCTGTTCGCCACCTTCTCGGATTCGGCCGGCTTCGAGGGACACCGTTCGGGGTCTGTGGGTATCGCCAGCCAGAGCGGTGCGGTGATGTCTCAGCTGATCATGCTGGCCCGACGACGTGGGCTTGGACTTAGCAAGACGATTTCGACAGGCAACGAGGCCGACCTAGACCTCGCCGAGGCGATCCAGTTCCTGGTCGAGGATCGGGCCACCAACTGCATCCTTGCTTATTGTGAGACAGCGCGAAGGGGAAGGCGACTTGTAGACGCTTTTGACGCGGCGCGCCGCGCCGGCAAACCGCTGATAATGCTAAAGTCAGGGCGCACGGCCGCCGGGCAAACCGCGGCGCTTTCGCACACTGGCTCCATGGCCGGCGAAGACAGGGTTTTTGACGCGATCTTCCGTCAACACGGGGTCTGGCGGGCATCGACATTCGAGGACGCGATTGACATCGCATATGTCTGCACCAAAGCGCGGCCACCCAGTGGCAAGTGTCTCGCGGTCGTAACCATATCGGGCGGCGCGGGGATCATGCTGGCCGATGAAGCAGTGCAACGCGGCATCGAACTGCCGCTACTTTTTGGGGAGACCGCCGGCCGGCTGCGCGAGTTGCTTCCCTATGCGTCGATCGCCAATCCTCTCGACACCACAGCCCAGGCGGTCAATGATCTTGACGTCTGGTCGCGCAGTGTGGACCTGATCCTTCAGAGCGGCTTTGACGCGGTGTTGATGTATCTCGCCTATTTCGGCGAATCGGAACGCATGTTTCCCCGTCTGGCGCAGGCCATGGCCGCTTTGCCGGCGCCGGATCGTCCACCGATCGTCTTCTGCAGCCTGTTTGATGCCGACTACGCAAGGCAGGCGGATGAGCTTGGCTTCCTTGTATTCGAGGAGCCAGCGCGCGCCGTTGGCGCGCTGGCGGCCTGGATGCATATACACGAATGGCTGCGATCACCGCGTGATACCCAGGTCGCTCCCCAGGTTGCGAGGGACGCCGGAACTCTATCCGAATTCGAGGCACGGAAGCTCTTGGCAGATGCCGGAATTGCCGGACCGCGCGAAATGCTGGTCCGCTCGGGCGCGGAAGCAGCAGCAGCGGCGGAACAGATAGGTTTTCCCGTCGTGCTCAAGATCAATTCGCCAGATATCGTGCACAAGACCGAAGTTGGTGGTGTCGTGCTCGACATTCGCGATCGCGAAGCCGCGAGTGCGGCCTTCGAGCGCATCGCGACGTCGGTGGCTGCACATCGCCCCGATGCGACGCTGGACGGCGTAATTGTTGTCCGCCAGCTTTCCGGTGGCGCCGAGTTCATTCTAGGCAGCATTGAGGATCCATTGTTCGGCACCATGGTCATGGTCGGCGCGGGTGGCGTGATGACAGAGGTGCTCGATGATGTGAGCCTTCGACGGGCGCCAGTCAGTCGCAAGGATGCTGAGGCGATGCTTTCGGACTTGAAGTCCGCCGCATTGCTCGATGGCTTTCGGGGTAGCGCGCGATTGGACAAGGCCGGATTGGTCGACGCGATCGTCGCCTTTTCTGCGCTTGCCAGATCGTTTGCCGGAAGGGCTACGGTCGAGGTCAATCCTTTGCTGGTGACGGCCGATGGATGCTTTGCGCTCGACGCCGTGATCCGACCGGCCGATCAGGTCGACCATTGAACCGCTTCAAGTCCGGTCGACGGTCCTGGCGACAATCAACGCGACGGCCCCGACTGGCGCGATCGCGCTGAGACAGAGCAGACCCAAACTGAATGAGCCACTGAGCTGTGCTGCCAGACCGAGTAGCAAGGGACCGGCAATCATGCCAACGAACACCATCGAGAGGACTGACGCCGTTGTGCTCATGACCTCGCCAGGTCTTGCCCGGCGCGCCACCTCTGCCATGAAGACGCCGTTCCAGCCGACCGCCGTCAATCCAAGGCCGCCAAGCGCAATGTAGAGCATGTTCACCGACCCTTGGGGAGAGAGCGCAAGTAGCGCAGAGAAGAACGGCATGAGAAGGCCCACCATCGCGATGACGCCGAATCCGTTGCGAACTCGATCTGCAAGAAGCCCCCAGAAGAGGCGACCTGCGACTCCGCAGGCTTGCAGCAGCGCGGCCGCAGTTCCCGCCGCCACCAGTGACCAGCCGTGATCGACCACCAGCAGCGTGACGACGTAGGCTCCGACTCCAATTTGTACCATCGAGTAGATCAAGCCAACGACTGTCAGCGCGCGGATAGACCAGTCGGACAGCACCGCCCAGGGACGGAACGATAGAGGACGACGGCTCCGCGGAATGCAATACTGGCCGCCGTCAAGACGTTCACGCAGACCCTGCAGCAGAAGCGCCAGGAGAATGAATGTGGCGCCACTCGCCAGCACGGTTCCGCGCCAGCCGATCCAAGATGCCAGCGCCGGCAAGGTGAGGCCGGCCAGCATGCTTCCCGCCGGTATCGCCATCTGCTTCGCCGAGAAAACGAGGTTTCGTCGCCCATCCGGCGTCAATCGGTTGAGAAGGTCCGCGCCTGCGGGACTCGGCAGCGGATATCCGAGACCCAACACGATCGCGCCCACGAACAGAGCCACGGGATTGCCAATCGCGGTCACGGCGAGGCCGATGGCCGCGAGCAATAACGCAATCTGCAAGGTGCGCGTCGGCCCAATCCGTTCGAGCAGCCCGCCAGCGAGCAACGACGCGACGAGTGCGGCCGAAAAGACCATGCTGACCTGATGGCCGATCCATGTGTCGGGAATGGCTACTGCCGAGACGATACCGGGACCAAGCGTCGGCACGGCATAGATGGAAATCGTTGTCAGTATCTGGACGCTCATGCATGTCGAAAGCGCGACCGCGAGGCTTTCCGCTGGCGCCGACCGACCCTCGTCAGGTGATGTCACGGCCCGTCAATCGTAAATAACACTGATCGTTTCAGCGACGAATGCAGGGCGCTCCGCACCCTCAAGCTCCATCGTACATTCCCAGTGGACCCTGACCCCGCCCTTCACCACTTCGGCCGCCGCGATCTTCTGCCGGAGTCTCACCGAGGAACCTACCGGCACCACGTTTGTGAAGCGGACCTTGTTGGAGCCGTAGTTGATACTGCGCGACCGGTTCTCGATGCGCAGTATTTCGGGCGCCAGGCGCGGCAGCAGAGACAGGATCAGATAGCCATGGGCGATGGTTCGACCACCTGGCAACTCGCGGCTGGCGCGTTCTACGTCGACGTGGATCCATTGGAGGTCGCCTGTCGCATGCGCAAAGGCGTCAATCATCTGCTGGTCGATTACCAGCCAGCCGCTTGCACCGAGGTCCTGTCCAACGAGTTGGAGAAGTTCCGATGGGCCGCTTACAACCTTCATGTCACGTGCTTTCCCGTCGTCATAAATACCGGAACCGCTTTCCCATCCCGTTCGGCGAAGGAGACAATTACAGCCGAACCTATCTCAAGGGACTGGCCTTCGCACTGAACCAGTTCAGTAAGGATGGTCGGCCCTTCCACCAGCGTGACAAAAGCAAGGACCTGCTCCCGGGTTTCGGTTCTCGTCCTTGTCAGCGAGTAGACCGTTCCGCGACCACTGGACGGTCGATACTCGGTCGCGGCACTCAGGCAATGAGGGCACAGTGATCGCGGATAGTGGTGCGCCCGGCCGCAATCTTGGCAATGCTTGACCACCAGCCGACCCTCGGCCGCCGCAGCCCAGTATCCGGTTGCCTCGCTCGGCGCCTCGTTTGTCATGATACGCGCTCCAGGATTGCCGTGGCCGCGCCGTGCCGTGTGCCGAGCGAGCCGCCGATGCCCGTCGCCAGTGCCAGTGCGCAGTCGGGAACCTGGACGCGCGGATGCGCTTGGCCGCGCAACTGGCGCACCGCCTCGATAATCTTGGTAATGCCTCCGCGGTTGGCGGGGTGGTTGTTGCAAAGGCCCCCTCCGTCGGTATTGACGGCGAGCCTGCCAGCACCCGAGATCAGGGCACCGTCGGACACGAACATCCCGCCTTCGCCCTTGGCGCAAAAGCCGAGATCTTCGAGCTGCAGAAGGACGGTAATCGTGAAGCTGTCATAAACCGACGCATAACGTATGTCGGAGGGCGCAACCCCTGCTTCCGCGAAGGCGGCCGCGCCTGACCATGCGGCGGCCGAATAGGTGAGGTCAACATATCCGCCGGCCTGGTGTTTGATGGCCTCTCCGGCGCCGATAATACGAACCGATGGCCGGCCAAGATCCCGAGCGATTTCAGGTCGCGCTACAATGAGTGCGCCGCCGCCGTCTGTCACGACGCAACAATCGAGACGGTGAAGCGGGTCGGATATCATTGGCGATGCAAGGACATCCTCGACGGTGACGACGTTGCGCAACATGGCCTGCTCATTATGCTGGGCATGATGCGATGCGGCGACCTTGATCCACGCCAATTGTTCCGACGTCGTGCCGAATTCATACATGTGGCGGGTAGCCACCATCGCGTAGAGGCTGACGAGGCTCGGACGATATGGCGTCTCGAAAGGCAGGTCTGGCGCATCCGCCGAATAGACCCGCATTGATTTGCCTGAGGAACTTTCGGAACGTGGCCGACCGGCCAGTGTGATCAATGCGACCGAGCACTTGCCGGCGGCGATGGCCAGCGCTGCGTGGTTCAGATGACTGATGTATGAGGGCCCGCCGATCTCCGTCGTGTCGACGTGCCGCAGCCGCAGCCCCATGTATTCGGCCATCGACAGGGCACCGAGTCCGGGGGCGTCACCTGCGCAAAAGTACCCGTCGACGTCGCGCACCGTCAGACCGGCATCAGCAAGTGCGCCTGCCGCCACTTCCGCATGCAGCTGCGCCACAGTCTTGTCGGGCGCTTTGCGCGTCGGATGCTCGTAGATGCCGACGATTTGGGCACGCTCGCTTCGGTTCATCGGTCAAGGGGCTCTTGGCGCAGTCTCGCGAAAACGAAATGCGGCCCGCGAGAGGCGGGCCGCGAGTTAGGTTGGTTCGATTACTGCTGACCGCTTAGCTTCAGCGTTACCAGTTCACGGACCTTGGTGATTTGCGCCGCATCAGCTGCGCTTGTCACCTTGCATGCCTTTGCGCCCTTGGCGACATTTTCCTGAGCCATCTTGATGAAGGGATTCTCGGCGTCGAGAATGCTCGGCAGTGGCTCTATCGGATCCACCGTCTTGTAGCCTTCCGTAGCCAGCCAGGCGGTAAAGAGGCGGGCGGTGTTCGGGTTGGGCGAGTTCTCGGCCACGTAGGAGTAATTCTCGGTCGAGATGACGAGGTCGGAGTACATCTTATACTTCATCGGCTCGCCTTTGCGGATGGCATTCTCAGCCACGAGCGAAATGGTCATGCCGAATGGTACTTGGCCGGTAGAGATGAACTGACTGACGGCCGGCGATCCCTTTCCGAGCACCGGCTTGTTGGCGATGAGGCCGTCGGCGAGCTTCAACACCTCTTCCTCGCCGATGCACAGGCTCATGATGTCGAGCGGAACCAGGAAATAGGCATTGGCGCCGATTTTTCCCGACCACTTGGGATCCGTCATCTCGGCGACGTTGTTCGGGACTTCCTCGTCCTTGATCTGGTTGGGGTTCCAGCCGATACCGTTATGAGCGACCATGTAGAGCAGGGCCAGGTCCTTGAACTCCGGCAACCCGGTGACTTCGCCAAGTTGCGGGAATTCCTTGCCAAGCACGCCGGTCCAGTCCCATGCCTTTATCAAGTTGGCGTCGCGTGCAGTCATAACTTCGCCGATCGACGCGCCGCCGATGATGTCGGCCGATACAGTGCCGCCTGCAATCTCGGCGATAGCGCGGGTATTGGCGGCTGGAGCTGCCATCGGCACCCACTCCAGCTTGGTCTCCAAGCCAAAGCGCTTGTTGAAGGCATCAATGGCTGCCTGCTGTGCTTCAGGCCGGCTCGGCAGCGGCGACCAGACGACAAGCTTGCCTTCGGCCTTGGCGCCTGCAAGTACTTCGTCGAATGTTGTGCCGAGTTCGGCTGCCAGAGCCGCGGTCGACATGATCCCAAGTGCACAAGCGGTAGCGACCGCCTGGATGATTGATTTCATTGCATTTCCTCCCAATCGGTAACCCCTGTCCGAAGAGATGGTCGCCTTGTTGTCCCCGGGGGGGCCTCCCGGGTGATCGACTGGCGTCAGTGGTTCCGTTCTCGGCATATTAAGCGCCATGACACTTTCAGCTATAGCAAAACGGTTTCCACATTTCGAAAACATAGCGGCGGTAGGAATGCGAGTCAACGTCGCTGGCGCGCGCAAAATCCCCGCATGTCAACCAAACGCACTCGTATGGGAGAAAACGGTTGCGGGATTTCGAAAATCCAGCCAGCCTTCAGAGAGGGGGAGGCCATATCCCATGTTGACGCTTTATTACACGGATGCATCGTGTTCGGCGGCCGCGCACATCACGATAGAGGAAACCGGCAGGGCCTATGTCGCGCGCTTTGTCGACTTCTCGAAGTCCGAGCAAAGATCGCCCGAATACCTGAAGATCAATCCAAAAGGAAAAGTCCCGGCGCTTGACGCCGATGGCACCATCATCACTGAGAACGTCGCTATCCAGTATTACCTCGCGACTACCTTCAGGGAGGCGAAACTGTGCCCGCAGGAACCGGCAGCGTTCGTCCGCTGGCTATCCCTGGTTTCCTGGATCTCCAACACCGTTCATCCTGACGCCCGCCACATCACCCGGCCGGAGAATTATTGCGACGATACATCTTGTCACGTCGCCATCCGTGAAAAAGGCCGCAAGAACCTTTCTCGTTGGCTCGGCGACATCGACAATATCTTGGCGGGAGGCCCCTGGATGATGGGTCGCGATTATTCGACCGCTGATCCATACGCACTGGTCTTCGTCGGCGTGGCCCTTTCAAGGGGCGTGCCCGTGAGCGATTTCGCCAACATCCGGCGATGGAGGACCGACATGATTGCGAGGCCTGCTGTTCGAAAAATTCTCGAGGGTGAGAAGAGCCCGATCCTTGATCCCGATTGACGTTTTCCCAAACGGTGCGCGCTTGCCTCGCATTTCGCAATGGCGTAACCTGTTTCCGTATTACGAAACTTTATCGCGTGCGACGATGGGGAGGAGGCCCTATGTATAGTGTTTCGCGGAATTTCGCGATTCGATTGTATTTCCGTACGCGGGAGCACTGAGCGTGCTCGTCGTCGAGAACCTCCAGAAGAGCTATGGCTCCGTTCAGGCCGTTCGGGGTGTCAGCTTCAATGTACAGGAAGGTGACATCTTCACGTTGCTCGGGCCGAGCGGCTGCGGAAAGACAACGACGCTGCAATGCATCGCTGGACTGGAGACACCGACCGGTGGCGAACTCGCCATGGGAGGCACAATCGTCTACAGCGGCCCGCGCCGCATTCTCGTTCCCGCCAATCGTCGCCGGCTCGGGATGGTGTTCCAATCATATGCGATCTGGCCCCACATGTCGGTCTTCGACAACGTGGCATTTCCTCTGATCCATGGCGGTACGAAAATATCGACGCCCGAAGTACGCAAGCGCGTTATCGAAGCCCTGTCACTGGTCAAGATGGACGCCTATGCCGACCGGCCAGCGCCGCATCTGAGCGGCGGCCAGCAACAGCGTATCGCGCTGGCGCGGGCCATCGTCCACGAGCCGCGCCTGTTGCTGCTCGACGAACCGCTCTCCAATCTGGACGCAAAGCTTCGAGACGTCATGCGCGTCGAACTGCGGCAACTGATAAAGAAGCTCGGCATCACTACAATCTTCGTCACGCACGACCAGGTCGAGGCGCTGTCGATGTCGGACCGCATCGTGCTGATGCGCGATGGGCGCATTGTCCAGATGGGAACGCCACGCGAGATCTATCTGCGTCCGGAAAGTGGCTTCACATCCGACTTCATGGGCCGCAGCAATCTTATTCCCGGGAAGCTGCGCGACCTTAAGGAGGGCGCCATCGAGACACCAATCGGCACTCTGTTCTGTGTGGTGCCGGCGGGACTGAAGGCCGATGGTTCGGTTTGCGCGGCGATCCGACCACAGGCGATCGATGTAAAGGCCAAGGGGTCTGATACTGCATCGGGCCGCAACCGGTTCATGGGAACTGTGGTCGAGACCGGCTTTCTCGGCGACGTCGTCGAAGCGACCGTCGAGATCCGCGGCTATCGGTTCCGCGCCACCTTCAGCCCATATGAGCCAATCGCCGTGGGTGACGAGGTGTCGCTCGATTTCGGCGAGGGGCGTTGCGTGATCGTCAACGATGATCTCGGCACCGGCGATCCCGCATCGGGTCCGGCGCACTGATGTGGCGACGGAGGCAAGCATGACCACCCAGACTGGGGCCATGGCCGATCAGGTCGCTGGGCCAAAGGTTCGCATCACGATGCCGCAGGCGACGTTGGTCTTCCTGCTGATCCTGATGTTCGTCCTGATCATCGGACCTCTCGTTGTCCTGCTTCTGACCAGCTTTGCCGAACCGCGCACTCTGTTCTTCCAGAAGCTGACCTTCTCGCTGGCAAACTACTCAGACCTGGCGACACGCCCGGGGACGGCGCGTCTGGTCTGGAACACGATTTTTTATGCCGCCAGCAGCGTGTTCTTTGGCGTGTCCCTCGGGATGGCCATCTCGTGGCTGACCGAACGCACCGACATGCCGGGCCGCACCCTGGTAAGAATCTTCATGTTCTCCTGGATGGCCGTTCCGCCGCTCGTCTTCGGCTACGGCTGGATCCTGCTGATCAATCCGGGCAACGGGGCACTGAACAACGCGCTGCAGGCGATCTTCGGCATGCCCTCGAATTTCCTGACGCCCTATTCGATGAGCGCGCTCATTGCGATCAGCAGCCTCAGCCTCGTCCCGACTTCCTATGTCATGATCAGCGGCCTCTTGAGGAACATGGACCCGTCGCTCGAGGACGCCGGCTACGTCATGGGCGCCGGCCGTTTCAAGGTGATCCGGACGGTCACGCTGCCATTGCTGACGCCTGGACTGTTTTCGGTCGGCATGTTCCTGTTCGTAAACATGGTGCAGACCTTCGACTTACCGTTGGTGCTCGGCGCGTCCGCCGGAGTCCAGGTCCTCAGCACGCGCATCTTCCTGCTTGCGGCTCCCGACATGGGCCAGCCGAACTACGGGCTGGCTGGCGCGTTCGGTGTTTTCCTGCTCATCATGGCGCTATTCTTGATGTGGGGTTATTTCCGCGCCACGCGCATGTCGGAACGCTTCCGCGTCATTTCGGGCCGTGGCTTCCGACCCAAGAAGCTGAAGCTCGGCTTAGGTCGCTATGTCGCCGCCGCCTTCGTCGGTCTATACTTTGTCATCATGATGTTGCCGCTGCTCATCCTTGTCTGGGCAAGTCTGCTTCCCTTCTATCGGGTGCCGAACATCGCTGACCTGTCCAATATCACTTTTGCTGCCTATTCCCACGTTCTATCGCAACCGACGTTTGTACTGTCGATTTTCAACACCGTCCTAATGGTCGTGGTGGTATCCGTGGTCGTCATGGTGTTGTGTTGCCTTATCAGCTGGCACTCGGTGCGCACACGGACCAAAGCTGCCCGCTGGCTCGATGTCATGGCCTTCGCGCCGATTGCAATCCCGCCAATCGTGTTGGCCATTGCCATGCTTCTGTTTTTCATGCCCACCGCCATCTATGGCACGATCTGGGTTATCATCATCGGGCATATCACCATGTTCATCGCTTTCGGCACGCGTACGATGAACGGTGCCTTCATTCAGATCCACAAGGAGTTGGAGGACGCGGCCACAATCAGCGGAGCCGGCTGGACGACCAGCTTCCGACGCATTGTGATCCCGCTTGTCTGGCCGCATATCGTCAACGCCTGGCTTTGGGTGGTAGCCCACAGCGCACGCGACCTGACCTTCCCACTGATCCTGATGACTGGCGCCAACGTCGTCGTTGCCTCGTCGATCTTCCAGACCTGGGGCTATCCCGACCTGCCGGCTGCGTCGGCGCTTGCGGTACTCATGGTGCTCGCGCTTATGGCGCTTGTGATCCCGATCCAGATCTTTGCCTTCAGGCGCGCCGATCGGCTCTGACGGGTCGGGCTGGCTACCAGCCCTTGCCTGCCGTGTAGCCCCCATCCACCGGCAACGTTACACCGGTGACGAAGCTAGCGGCGTCCGAGGCGAGAAACAGGATTGCCGAGGCGATCTCTTCCGGAACGGCTACTCGGCCAAGCGGGTGGCTGCGGTTTAGCCGTTCGACGAGTTCTGGGTCGGAAAAATACCGCTCTGTAAGCGGCGTCCTGACCGAACCGGGTGCGACCGCGTTTACTCGGATACCGAGCGGTCCGAGCTCCATGGCCATCTCGCGGGTCAGTCCGACGATGCCGTGTTTGGCGGCCACGTAGGCGGCTCGGTTGGGCACGCCCATCAGGCCAGCGGATGACGACAGGTTGACGATCGAGCCGCCGCGCCCGTCGTCGCGCAGAACGCGGGCAAAGATTTGCGAACAGTGAAAGGTGCCGGACAGATTGATCTCCAGGACCCGGTGCCACTCTACGGGGTCCAGGTCCAGCACCGGTACAATTTCGCGGATGCCGGCCGAATTGACGAGCACATCCACGCGCCCGTACCGCTCTCGGCCTGCGGCTACGAATGCTTCGGCTGCATGTCGGTCGGTAACGTCCAGCTCCAGGCCTTCCGCCGAGGGGAGTTCTCGCGCCATCGCCCGAGCCGCATCCAAGGCGATGTCGCCGATAAGGATCGATGCGCCCTGTTGCGCGAAGGCACGGGCTGTCGCGGCGCCAATACCGCTTGCTCCACCCGTCACCAGGACCACACGACCGTCGAAGCTGCCCATTCCGATCCTCCAGAAGCTCAGGCCGAAATGACGGCGTCGATTACATGGGGGCCGTGCGTCGCGTTGGCATGCGTAAAGGCATCAACGAAGCCTTCGACATCGGTTACGCGCGTGCAGGGGACACCCATTCCACGCGCGATCGCGGTCCAGTCGAGGTGGGGGCCGTCGAGATCGAGCATGCGGGATGCGCGTGTTCCGGCCTTACCACCGGTTATGGCCGTAAACTCACCATGCAGGATCGCATAGGAACGGTTGTCCAGGATGACAGTCGTGATGTCGAGTTGCTCACGCGCCATCGTCCAGAGAGCCTGATTGGTATACATGGCGCTGCCATCGCCTTCGAGGCAGACGACGCGCCGGTCGGGGCAGGCCACTGCGGCGCCCACCGCGAGGGGCAGACCGTCTCCGATCGAGCCACCTGTCACTTGCAGCCAGTCATGCGGCGGAGAGGATTGCATTGCATTGTAAAAACCTCGGCCGACCGACACGGATTCATCGACGACGATTGCGTTGGTCGGCAGCGACGCACCGAGCGCCGCTGCCAGTGACATCGCTGTCAATGGACCGCTTCCCACAGCAGGCGGACTGCCCGACTCGGTCAGCGCGGGTTCTGTCGCGCCAAGCCTTACGACCAGCCGCTCCAGTGCGTCGAAATTGTCTTCCTCGATTGTCGCCATTCGGTGGACGACCGCATCCTCCGGCAGAAGCCGGCTCGGTCGTCCAGGATAAGCAAAGAACGCGACCGGTTCTTTGGCGCCGACGAGGATGACGGCCCGAAAAGCCTTCAACTTGTCCAGCGCTTGCTGGACAGGGTAGGGCACCCGCTCGACGGAGAAACGCCCCTGGCCGCGTTCGATGCGACCATTGGAATTCTGCGCCATGACCCGCACATTGCCGTGCTTGCGGGCGATGCGTCCGGCCAGTTCGAGCGCATCGGCGCGCAGCGAACGTCCTGTAAGAAGCAGGAGCACGGCCTCGCCGCCCTCGACAAGTCGCGCGGCCGCATCGATCTTGTCATCCTCTACTCGGGCTCGGCCATTCTCGCCGATGGGGTCCGCGATTTCGGCTCCGTCGAGCCATGTCGCGTCAGCAGGCGCAACCAGGGTCGCGATGCGGCCGGGAGCCTTGGTCGCTTCGTAGACGGCACGGGCCGCATCGAGCCCGATCGATTCCGGCCCGATCGCGGTTCCAACCCAGTCCGACACTTTGGAGGCTATGCCTTCGATGTCCGAGGTCAGCGGCGCGTCGAAGCGCTTGTGGTAAGTCGCGTGCTCGCCAACGATATTCACGATAGGGGAGAAAGCGCGCGCCGCATTGTGCAGATTGGAGAAGCCGTTGGCGAGGCCTGGCCCAAGATGCAAGAGCGTGCTGGCCGGTCGGTCCCTCATGCGGCCATAGCCGTCGGCAGCGCCGGTCGCGACGTTCTCGAACAGGCAGAGCACGCAGCGCATCTCGGCGACGCGGTCGAGCGCCTCGACGAAATACATCTCCGAGGTACCGGGATTGGTGAAGCAGACCTCGACGCCGCTCGAGACCAGGGTTCGAACCAGTGCCTCCGCGCCATTCACTTCGAATACTCCGTCATTTTGACTTGCCCGCCGGCCACCATTTGTGGCGCTGGCTCATGCCGCCGTCGATGTTGACGACGACCCCGCTGACATAGCTCGCCCGCGGTGAGGCGAGGAACGCCACCAGGTCGGCCACTTCGTCCGGACGCGCCATCCGCGCGAAAGGGAACTCGCGAACGAAGTCCATCCAGCGCTCCTCGTCACCGAACTGGATTCCAGCCTGTCGTCGCAACACGTTTTCTTGCCGGGAGGTCGCGACCGCTCCGGGGCTGACGCCGACGATCCTTATACCGAAATCAGGCGCTTCCGCGCCGAGCGTTGTGGTCAGCTGCGTCAGCGTCGCATTCCCCATGCTGCCCGCCATGTAGACGGGATCTCCGCGCGTGCCTGACGCGCCGATGATGTTGACAATCACGCCGGCGCGCCGCGTCTTCATCAGCGAATAGAAGGCGCGCGTCATGCCGATGAAACCGAAGACTTTCAGTTCCCAAGCTTCGCGGAAGCGTGCCTGTTCGATTTGTTCGATCGAGCCGCCGGGTATGGAACCGGCGTTATTGACCAGGATGTCGATGTCGCCGAACTCCTCAGCCAGTTCCGGGTGTGATGAGTCGTGGCCGACATCGAGGGCCCGCGTTTGGACGCTCACCTTGTATTGGGCGCGAATGCCGGTTGCGGCTGCTTCAAGTTTCGCCGCATCACGTGATACGAGGACCACGTCGACCCCCTCGGAGGCGAGCGTCGTGGCTACCGCCAGACCGATGCCCGCCGAACCGCCGGTAATCAATGCTTTCTTGCCGATAAGTCCGAGATCCATCGCGTCAGCCTCAGCCTCAGCCGCAAACAAACCGGCCGGCGCAAATCGCCGGCCTGGAACACATCATTCTGACTGGCACAGATGCCCTTAGTCGTCGTGCGGCGTGTTGATGGTTTCATATTCGGCGGGCATGATAATCTCGATCTGCTCGCAGTCGTCCGAGTAATCGAGCACCGTATGCTTGATGCGCTGCGGCAGCATCGCAATGCTTCCTGCCTTGAGCGTTACTTCGCCGCGTCCTTCGAACTCGATCTTCATCCATCCCTTCAGGATGTAGGTCATTTGAAACTGCACGTTATGGTAGTGGCGCTTGCGAACCGCGTCGGTGCAGGGGGGTATCATGCGGATCACATGCGCCTGAACCATGCCGTTGGTCGCTTCGGCGAGGCCGAGATCGCGGTAGAGCGCATATGGGCGGAAGCCGTCGTTCTTGAAGTCCGAGTCACCTTCCAGATGGTTGACGACCAGCTTCTGTTCCGTGGGTTCTCTCTCGTCGCCATAGACCGGCATCGCTACCTCCCGAGGTTCTGCGTCGAATTTCGACAATACGAAAGAGATTACGTACCGCCGAAAACAGTGTCAATGCGAAAAAGCGTCGGGAATCCTTCCCTCCGGGGCCCAGCGGGGCTTCACGCCATTGACAGTCCGCCTCAAGCGTGACTAGATTTTTCGGCAGATCGAAGGAAAATTCGCATATTCGAAAACATGGTGGCGAAGGGTCTCCGCCCCGATCTGGGAGTTGAATCGATGAACCGACTGTTCTCCTTCTGCCGTGGCCTGCTTATGGCGGGCGCGTTACAGTTTGCTTCGCTGCTGCCGTCCGCCGCAGCCGACTTCGAGCTCAAGTTCGCCCACTTCGTGCCGCCCGCGCATATCCTGCACAGTACGCTGTGGCCCGACATGATCAAGCGCATCGAGGAGCAGTCCAACGGCCGCATCAAGATCACCATGTATCCGGCTGGCCAGCTCCTGAAGATCAACGAGATCTATGACGGCGTGCAAAACGGCGTGGCGGACATGGGCTATGTCCTGTTTGGCGCGACGCCCGGTCGCTTCCCATCGGTGTCGGTCGCCGAAATGCCGTTCCTCTTCCCCAACGCGGAAGTCGGATCGGGCGCGATCATGAAGCTTGCCGCGACAGGTGCATTTGACAATGACTTCCAGGACGTTAAGCCGCTCTATTTCCATGCCATCGACCTGCTCGGCATTCATCTGCGGGACGGCGAGATCCGAACGCCGGCTGACATACAGGGCAAGCGCATTCGGTTCGGCTCGGCGCCGGCCAAGGACCTGCTTGCGGCCTATGGCGCCATTCCGGTTGGTGTCGCTGCACCGCAGCTCTACGAGAACCTTGAGAAGGGGGTCATCGATGGCATGACCGCCGGTTGGGATTCGCTGGTCAGCCTGCGTCTGGCAGAGGTATCCAAGAGCCACCTCGACATGTCCGTCTTCACGATGGTGTTTGGTCTCGTGATGAGCAAGGACACGCTCAACCGGCTGCCCCCGGAGCTGCAGAAGGTTGTCATGGACAATGTCGGCATGGCGGAGGCGCAGCGCCTCGGACGCGAACTCGACAAAGTCTCGACCAGTGGGCGGCAATACGTCATCGATCAGGGCCATACCGTCCCTACATTGACAGACGCGGAAGCCAAGGCTTGGCGCGACGGCGCGGCTCCGATGATCGAAACCTATCTCCAGGGGCTGGAAGACCAGGGCATCAAGGCACGCGAGAACTACAAGTTCCTCCAGAGCGCCGCTGCAGCTCCCTGAGCCGGAAGGTGGAGGCGCGAGCTGTGAGCCTCGACACCGCATTGCATGCCACCGCGCGCGCCCTGTGCGCGGTCGGCATGTTTGCGCTGGGCTTTCTGATGATGGTCGTAACCGTCATCGACGTGATGCTACGCCCCTTTGGAATGTCAGTGCCCGGCGCCTACGAACTCGTGACGGTCGGTATGCGGATGATGGTGCCGCTGACCCTGCCATACGTTTTCTGGACAGAGGCAAACCTCATTGTGGACCTCCTGTTCCAACGTCCGTCGCCGACCACTCGACGAATTGTGGCTCTCGTCGCCAACGGTCTGTCGACACTGGTCATGGGCTACGTGACCTTTGCGGTGTGCCGCCGCATTCCCCAAGTCTACCGCAGCGGCGAGGTATCCACCGACCTCGCCGTGCCGATCTGGATCTACTGGTCGCCACTGGTGGTTGGTTTTGGGCTTGCGACACTTGTCGCCGCCTATCGCATCTTCGTTCCCTATGAGGGCGGTCCGGCATCGGAAAGGCTCGACCTTTGACTCCGCTCTTGATCGGCGCTCTGTTCGCCATGCTCATGCTCGCGCTGATGTTGCTGCGCGTGCCACTGGCGATCGCGATGATCCTCTGCGCCGCGGGCGGCGTCATCTCGGTTCAGGGTTGGTCGGCTTCCTTCTTCCAGGTCGGATCCGCACCCTACGCCGCGGACTACGGTTTATCGGTCGTGCCGTTGTTCATCCTGATGGCCGAATTCGCCGCGCGGACGCGCCTTTCTCGCGAGCTCTATGTTGCCGGCGCGGCACTTGTCGGACACTGGCCGGGAGGCCTGGCGATCGCCACCCAGCTCGGTTGCGCAGGCTTTGCCACCATCTCAGGATCGTCGTTGGCGACCACGGCAACGGTCGGCAGCGTTGCGATGAAGGAAATGTCTGCCCTGCGCTACAGCCCCTCACTGGCCGCCGGATCGGTCGCATCCGGAGGAACACTCGGTATCCTGATCCCACCCTCCGTCATCATGGTCATCTATTGCATCCTGACCGAGCAGTCGATCGGCCGGATGTTCGCCGCCGGCATCCTGCCGGGCCTCCTGATGACAGGGCTTTTCGCGCTGACCATCGCAATCTGGGTCGCGTTTCGGCCCGGCGATGCGCCACGAACTGTGAAGGCGGCCTTCCGCGAGCAATTGAAGTCGCTGATGGCGGTATGGCCCGTGGTGTTCCTGTTCACCTTCGTGATCGGCGGCATTTATCTCGGCCTGTTTACCGCGACCGAGGCGGCCGGTCTCGGCGCCTTCGGCGCGATGGTCCTCGCGTGGCTGCTTGGCAGGATGAACTGGATCATCCTGATCGACAGCATCCGCGCCGCGACCGCCACTTCGGCGATGGTGTTCCTCATTGTCATCGGCTCGTCGCTGTTTTCGTCCTTCCTGGCAGTGACGGGCATCACGCAGGCGCTTCAGGGGCTCGTTGCCGCCAGCAGCCTGCCGCCGATCGGCGTCTTGTTGATCATCCTGGCAATCTACATCATCCTCGGCTGCCTCATGGAATCGCTGGGCATGATCCTGCTCACCGTGCCGGTCTTCTTCCCGGTGCTCATGCAGATCGGGTATGATCCGATCTGGTTTGGCGTGGTACTGGTCATCATGGTCGAGTTCGGCTTGATCACGCCGCCGGTCGGCATGAACCTTTTTGTCATCCGCAGTGTCGCACCGGATGTTCCGCTCGGCCGGATCATCATCGGCGTCCTGCCGTTCATAGTCATGATGCTCGTCTGCGTGACCTTTTTGATCATCTTCCCCGAGATTGTTCTGTGGCTGCCCGACCGCCTTTATGACTGAGCGTCCATAGCCGAGGAGACCGATGTGAGCGACCAACCAAACAGTGCCAACGTGCCGGTCTACAATTGGGAGACCATCCCGGCCTTTGACTACGACGGGATTACCGTTCGCGGCTTCCGCAGCAGCCACGCCGCGCTGGCATACAGCCACCTACGCCCGGGCACGCCAATGAAGCCCCCTCACAGCCACGACTTCGAGCAGGTGTTCATGCTGCTTCAGGGACGCGTGAAGCTGCATGTCGGCGATGCCGTCCATGACTGTGGACCCGGGACAGTTGTGCTGATCCCGCCCCATGTGGTTCACTGGGTCGAGGCACCGCGCGAGGAGGACGGTGTGGCGATTAACCTCGACATCTTCTCGCCGATCCGGCCAGACCTGTTCGAGTTGACCGCCTACCAGACCGACAGATTCATGAAGTCATGAAGTAGACATCGTAGTCAGTCACTGGTCGCGCTGAGGCTACTATGGGCGGTTAGGGCGCCGGGGCACTCTGGCGCCAAAAGGCATCCCCATGCGCCTGTGCGGCGGTTTCTAGGAATTCGTCGCCGTCCTCGACCTCGCCCGTGCGTGGAAGTCGGTTGGTTCCTATTTTCTCCTCGGACACGGCCGACGGCTAGGATCTAGAATCGGTGCCAGAGGCGCAAGTTCGGCGTGGGCGTCTCGTGCCGGTGCCCGTCGGGTTCCTGGCAGCCACGGTGGGGGCAAGTAGGCTTCTGCCTGAAGCCGCCATCCACACCGGGCGCAGATGGCTCCACTTGCGCCCGACGATGCCAGCGATGGCGCCGCCGACCATGCCCTGCCGCGGGAGGCTGGAATCTTGCTCCTGCGGCATGGTGGGCATCGCTGTCTCGTTGCGAAGCCAAGCCGGCAACGCTCGGCCGCTCCCGTTCGATCTCGTCGCGCTGCAACTCGCAGTAGAGTCGATGTGTCCGGAGCACCTTGCGGATCTCACTCGAGCCGACCGCCGAGATCTCGTCGGCGGGTCGAAGGGCAAACATCGCCGTCTCGATCTGCTCGGCGCGCTCGGCACTCACGTCATGGTTGGGAAAGGCGCGTCACCGAGGTGAGGCACGACGCTATCCTCGCCGCCGCCGCCGAGGCCTTCGCCAAGGTCCTGGTTGAGGACGCGGCCACCTTCACCATCGACAACGCACCGGCACCGCCACCGAGCCGGCAAACGCCGCGGGCTCAGCGGATCGCCATCGTCGCCGCGGCAATCATCGGCGCCATCCTCATGGCGCTCTCCCAACTCTGGAACTGGATCACAGGAGGCTGATCATGCTGCAATCCATCCTGAAATACATCCTTCCCCGGTCCCTCACATGGTGGGCCGGCGCCGCCTCGCTTGTCACCGGCGCTGGCCAGATCATTGCACCGGACGCCACGGCACTCGGGCAGGTCGGAGAGATCATCTCAATGCTGAACGGTGCGGGCAGCGCTCCGACGCCGGCCACGCTGATCGTGCTCGGCCTTGGGCTGATCGGGCTGCGCAAGAAGCTGGAGCAGGGCTGATGGCAGAAGTCGATGAAAACCGCCTCGACCGCATCGAGACCAAGCTCGACAAGATGGCCGAGGCGCTGATCGTGCTGGTGCGTATCGAGGAACGTACCAGCACGCTCTTCAAACGTCTCGATGCCAGCGATGCGCGCATGAATGGCATTTCCACGCGCGTCACCGACCTTGAGAAGACCAGCGACCGGCGCGGCGTGACATTCGGCCTGGTCGACCGGCTGTTCTGGATCGCCGTCACCGCCGCCGTCGGCATTAGCGCCTGGTGGTTACGGGGAGGGTGATGCGCAGTAAGGCAAGGACGGGGCGAGGTGCTGCGGGACGGGGCGCTAACGGGAAGGCGTTCAGAGGAGTCTGGCGAGGCTAGGTGTCAGGAGTTGAACGGATATCCGTTCGAATGACGCAAAATGCCTCTTCCGACGGCCACTCAAAGTCTGCGGGTGAGGTGTAGAGATTGGTGCGACTGTCCTCGTCGCCGATCTGGAGCTGAAGCTCGTTCGACTGCAGCCACGCTGACAGGAGGTCGGTGGAGGCGTTCACCTGATCCGGCTTCCGAAGAGCGGAGGCTTCAATCGTGTATTGCAGCCCGCCAGCGTCCAGCCAGCCGCGGGTGTTGGCGACGATCATGCCGTAGCGCTTGACGCTGGTCTGTTCCTTCAGCGCCCGGCGCACGGGCGTGCGCAGCTTCTCGCCACCACGGGCGAGGCCACGCGCCATTTCCTGCCGGGCTTTCGCGCGATCGTCCGTTCATCCCGAACGCGGCCCGCTCATGCAGTGCGTCGCCGGTAAGCCGTCCTTACGCAAGATGTACGGCCCCTCACTGCCGAAGGAGCTGACGATCGGCCGCACGGCGCAGACTTTCCAGCGCCTTGTGCATAGCATGGTGACGGACGAAATCGAGAAACGCTTGCAGCGCCTGCTGCCCCGCATCTAAGAAGCCAGACGTTCTTGACGAATGCTCGGCCCCGGGCTCGATGGCCAGGACGATCAACAAAGAATTGCGCGCGACATGACCTTGAACCTGATCAGGATTGCAAAGACTGCTGTGCTCTGCGCGGCTCTCGGGCTGGCGCTCTACGTCATCGTGGAGGCGATCGCCGCGGCCGGCGCCAGGACTGCGATCGCGCTCTGGCTCGGACTAGTCTTCTGCGTCGGATTGCTGCTGATCACGACGCCGATGTTCCTCCAGGACTGGCGTTCGGGTGAACTGCAGGGCCGCACCGGGCGGATTACGCGCGAAGGCGACCCCGTCCGGTACTGGACGCTCTTGGCGCTCAACGGCGGCTCCATCATCGGAATGATCGCGCTCGTGGTCTATTGCGCAACACGCCTGTTCCAAGGCTAGCAGCTGCCTGCGCGCGCACTGCAACATCAGTGTTGCTCACGCGAGACAGCGTTGCATCTATGTGACGCCACGGGTCCTTCCTGGGCCCTTTGAGCGTTTTTCGCTCTTTCGATTTTGTATTTGGTTTGGGTGGGAGTCCGCATGCCCAAGGACGCATCGCAACCGGACGGCGGGATTTTCGGACCCGCGGTCGAGGCGGCGGAATTGCGCGCGCTCGACGACCTCGTCCCCTAACTCTGGCGGCGGTCAGGAAGGCCGATCCGACCGAACTGATCGGAAGACTCTGCGATGCGCGGATTGCCTGGCTGAAGACGCTGAAGACCTGGCCGACCTTCGGCAAGGGCTGGGAGCGGCGCGTCACTGACGTTAGGCACGACGCGTTCCTCGACGCCGCCGAGCGGGCCATCGCGAAGGTCGTCGTCGAGGACGCTGCCACCATCGGCGAGGTGCCTGCACCCATCCCACCTACGTCCAGGGCTCACCAGATCGGCATCCTCGCCATCGCGATCATCGGCGCCATCCTCATGGCGCTCTCGCAACTCTGGAACTGGATCACAGGAGGCTGACCATGCTGCAATCCATCCTGAAATCCGTCCTTCCCCGATCGCTCACCTGGTGGGCTGGCGCCGCATCAGTTGCCACGGGTGCCGGCCAGATCATCGCACCGGACGCGACAGCACTCGGGCAGGTTGGAGAGATCATCTCCATGCTGAACGGCGCAGGCAGCGCTCCCACCCCCGCCACGCTGATCGTGCTCGGCCTTGGCCTGATCGGGCTGCGCAGGAAACTGGAGCAGGGCTAATGGCCGACATCGATGAAACCCGCCTCGACCGCATCGAGACCAAGCTCGACAAGATGGCCGAGGCCCTTGTCGTGCTGGTACGCATCGAGGAGCGCACCAGCACATTGTTCAAGCACCTGGACACAAGCGACGCGCGCATCAACGGCATTTCCACGCGAGTCACCGATCTCGAAAAGACCAGCGACCGGTGCGGCGTGACGTTTGGCCTGGTTGACCGGCTGTTCTGGATTGCTGTCACCGCCGCCGTCGGCATCGGCGCCTGGTGGATACGGGGTGGGTGATGCGCAACAGGCAGTGACGGGTGTCCGACGCCGAGTTCGAGACAATCCTGACGCCGGCCGCCGAGGAAGGCGCCACGCGCGCGCTCGCCGATGTCGGGCTCGATGGCACCGAGGCCGCGCTCGACATCCGCGATCTGCGCAGCCTGCTGGCCTCGATCCGCTTCATCCGCCGCACCGCCATGCAGACCACAGTGCATATCATCACCACGGGCGTCATCCTGGCGCTGCTCGCAGGCACCGCGCTGAAGCTGAAGATCTTCGGCCCGGGCGGCTCAGCGCAAACGACATCCAGACACGCACCATCCTGACCCCACCCCGCCCCATGGCGGGTCTTTTCATTTGAAGGCCTCCAATGCCCGATCCCATCCGCACTTTCCGCCATTTCCGCGAAGTGCCAGACAACCTCTGGCGCTGGCCGAACTTCTCGCCCGCCGAGATCGTTTGCCGTGGCACGGGCCAGCTGAAGCTGCACCCGAGGCACTCGACAAGCTGCAGGTGCTCCGCAACCGCCTCGGCAAGCCGCTTATCGTCCGT
>JBHYDY010000035.1:0-59279 GCA_051860465.1 Mesorhizobium sp. | reverse complement strand
AGGAGAAGCTGCGCTTCGCCATCCGTGAAGGCGGCCGCACCGTCGGGTCCGGTATCGTCGCATCCATCGTCGAGTAACAAGAAGAATAACAGTCTGTCGCGGGCGGCGGTCGCCCGCGCCCGCGAAAGACTTGAAGGAAATTGACGCATGAACGGTCAGAACATCCGCATTCGCCTGAAAGCGTTCGACCATCGGGTTCTCGACGCTTCGACGCGCGAGATCGTGTCGACGGCCAAGCGCACCGGCGCCAGCGTTCGCGGTCCGGTTCCGTTGCCGACACGGATCGAAAAATTCACGGTCAACCGCTCGCCGCACATCGACAAGAAGAGCCGCGAGCAGTTCGAGATGCGTACGCACAAGCGGCTCCTCGACATCGTCGATCCGACGCCGCAGACGGTGGACGCACTCATGAAGCTCGACCTCGCCGCAGGCGTCGACGTCGAGATCAAGCTTTAAGCAGCGGGCAAAAGGCAGGCAGGGGTGACCCGGGCCTGGAACCCTGAAAAGGAATTCGAACCGATGCGTTCAGGTGTTATCGCACAGAAAATCGGGATGACGCGCATCTACAACGACGCGGGCGAACACGTGCCCGTGACGGTCCTCCGAATGGAGAATTGTCAGGTCGTTGCACAGCGCACCCAGGAAAAGAACGGCTATACCGCCGTGCAGCTCGGTGTCGGGCTCGCCAAGGTGAAGAACACGTCGAAGTCGATGCGCGGCCATTTCGCGACCGCCTCCGTCGAGCCGAAGTCAAAGGTCGCCGAGTTCCGCGTCTCCCCCGAGCACATGCTCGAGGTTGGCTCCGAGATCACGGCCGATCACTTCGTCCCCGGCCAGAAGGTCGACGTGACGGGCACTTCGATCGGCAAGGGCTTCCAGGGCGTCATCAAGCGTCACAATTTCGGTGGCGGCCGCGCGACGCACGGCAACTCGGTGTCGCACCGCACGCACGGTTCGACCGGCCAGCGCCAGGACCCCGGCAAGGTGTTCAAGGGCAAGAAGATGGCCGGCCACATGGGCAACACCCGCGTCACGACGCAGAATGTCGAGATCGTGTCGACCGACACCGATCGTGGCCTGATCCTCATCCGCGGCGCCGTTCCCGGCTCCAAGGGCGCCTGGATCCTGGTGCGCGACGCGGCCAAGGTTTCCCTGCCCGACAATGCGCCGAAGCCGGCCGCGCTGCGGGTCAAGAATGAAGCTCCGGCCGTCGAAGGAGCCGCGTGATGGACATCAAGATTACGACGCTGAGCGGCGATGATGCCGGTCAGGTGACGCTGTCGGACGAGATCTTCGGTCTCGTCCCGCGCGAGGACATCCTGCAGCGCGTCGTGCGCTGGCAGCTGGCCAAGAAGCGCCAGGGCACGCACAAGGCGAAGGGTCGGTCGGAGATCGCCCGCACCGGCGCCAAGATGTACAAGCAGAAGGGGACGGGCCGCGCCCGCCACCACTCGGCTCGTGCACCGCAGTTCCGCGGCGGCGGCAAGGCACACGGCCCGGTCGTTCGCAGCCACGAGCATGACCTTCCCAAGAAGGTGCGCGCTCTTGGTCTCAAGCACGCCCTGTCCGCCAAGGCGCAGTCTTCGAGCCTGATCGTGGTCGACGAGCTGATGCTGAGCGAGGCCAAGACGAAGGCGCTGCTGCAGAGCTTTGCGTCGCTTGGCGTGTCGAACGCGCTGATGATCGGCGGGGCCGAAGTCGACCTCGGCTTCAAGCGCGCCGCCGCCAACATACCGAACATCGACGTGCTGCCGGTCCAGGGCATCAACGTCTACGACATTCTGCGCCGCGGCACGCTCGTCCTCTCGAAGGCGGCGGTCGAGGCTCTAGAGGAGCGCTTCAAATGACTGACCTTCGCCACTACGACGTGATCGTCAGCCCGGCGATCACGGAAAAGTCCACGATGGCGTCCGAGTTCAACCAGGTCGTCTTCAACGTCGCCCGCAAGGCCACCAAGCCCGAGATCAAGGCCGCCATCGAGGCGCTGTTCGGGGTGAAGGTCCGCGCGGTCAACACCCAGGTCCGCAAGGGCAAGGTCAAGCGCTTCCGCGGCACCGTCGGCCGACTGAGCGATGTGAAGAAGGCGGTCGTGACGCTGGCCGAAGGCCACTCCATCGACGTCGCAACCGGTCTCTGAGAGGCTTGAGGTAACGATATGGCACTCAAGAAGTACAATCCGGTGACGCCCAGCCAGCGACAGCTGGTGATCGTCGACCGCTCCGGTCTCTACAAGGGCAAGCCGGTCAAGGGCCTCACCGAAGGCCTGACCAAGTCCGGCGGCCGTAACAATTACGGCCGCGTGACGGCCCGC
Source organism: Mesorhizobium sp. (assembly GCA_051860465.1). Classification (GTDB taxonomy): domain Bacteria; phylum Pseudomonadota; class Alphaproteobacteria; order Rhizobiales; family Rhizobiaceae; genus Aquibium. The sequence continues at coordinate 56,968 of JBHYDY010000035.1, read as the reverse complement.
TTCATCGGCGGCGGCCACAAGCGGACCTATCGCATCATCGACTTCAAGCGCCGCAAGTTCGACGTGGTCGCGACGGTCGAGCGCCTCGAATACGATCCGAACCGGACCGCCTTCATCGCGCTCATCCGCTATGACGACGGCGAACTGTCCTACATCCTGGCGCCGCAGCGCCTGGTTGCGGGCGACAAGGTGATCGCCAGCGAGCAGGCCGACGTGAAGCCGGGCAATGCGATGCCGCTGTCGGCGATGCCCGTCGGCACGATCGTCCACAATGTCGAGCTGAAGCCGGGCAAGGGCGGTCAGGTCGCCCGTTCGGCCGGCGCCTATGTCCAGCTCGTCGGTCGCGACCAGGGCATGGCGATCCTTCGCCTGACCTCGGGCGAGCAGCGCATCGTGCATGGCTCGTGCATGGCGACCGTCGGCGCGGTGTCCAATGCCGACCACGGCAACATCAACGACGGCAAGGCCGGTCGCACCCGCTGGCGCGGCAAGCGTCCGCACAATCGCGGTGTCTCGATGAACCCGGTCGACCATCCGCACGGCGGCGGCGAAGGCCGTACGTCTGGTGGCCGCCACCCGGTTTCGCCCTGGGGCAAGCCGACGAAGGGCAAGCGGACGCGGTCCAACAAGGCGACCGACAAGTTCATCATGCGCTCGCGCCACGCGCGCAAGAGCTAAGAAGAGGTAGAGACGTGACCCGTTCAGTCTGGAAAGGCCCGTTCATCGACGGCTATCTGCTGAAGAAGGCAGAGAAGGTTCGTGACAGCGGCCGCAACGAGGTGATCAAGATGTGGAGCCGTCGCTCCACCATCCTGCCGCAGTTCGTCGGCCTCACCTTCGGCGTCTACAACGGCCAGAAGCACATCCCCGTCAACGTGTCGGAAGACATGGTCGGCCACAAGTTCGGTGAGTTCTCGCCAACCCGGACCTATTACGGGCACGGCGCGGACAAGAAGTCGAAGAGGAAGTAATCATGGGCAAGGCCAAAGCTCCGCGCAGGCTTGCTGACAACGAGGCTCGTGCCGTCCTGCGCACGATCCGGGTCAGCCCGCAGAAGCTGAATCTCGTCGCCGCGCTCATCCGCGGCAAGAAGGTGGCGACAGCGCTCGCCGAACTGGAGTTCTCGCGCAAGCGGATCGCCGACACCGTGCGCAAGACGCTGGAATCGGCCATCGCGAATGCCGAGAACAACCATGACCTCGACGTCGACGCGCTCGTCGTGGCGGAGGCCTATGTCGGCAAGTCCATCGTCATGAAGCGTTTCCACGCTCGTGGCCGCGGCCGCGCCAGCCGGATCGAGAAGCCATTCTCGCACCTGACGATCGTCGTTCGCGAAGTCGAACAGCAAGTGGAGGCCGCCTGATGGGCCAGAAAGTCAACCCGATCGGCCTGCGCCTCGGGATCAACCGCACCTGGGACTCGCGCTGGTATGCAAACACCGGCGAGTACGGCCAGCTGCTTCACGAAGACATCAAGATCCGCAACTATCTGATGAACGAGCTGAAGCAGGCGGCGATCTCCAAGGTCGTGATCGAGCGTCCGCACAAGAAGTGCCGCGTGACGATCCACGCCGCGCGTCCGGGTCTCATCATCGGCAAGAAGGGCGCCGACATCGAGAAGCTTCGCAAGAAGCTGATGGAGATGACGAAGTCCGAGACCCACCTCAACATCGTCGAAGTGCGCAAGCCCGAGATCGACGCCACGCTTGTCGCGCAGTCCATCGCGCAGCAGCTCGAGCGCCGCATCGCCTTCCGCCGCGCCATGAAGCGCGCGGTTCAGTCGGCCATGCGCCTCGGCGCCGAGGGCATTCGCATCAATTGCTCGGGCCGTCTCGGCGGCGCCGAAATCGCCCGCATGGAATGGTACCGCGAAGGTCGCGTGCCGCTGCATACGCTGCGCGCCGACGTCGACTACGGAACGGCCGAGGCCAAGACGGCCTATGGCATCTGCGGCGTGAAGGTCTGGGTGTTCAAGGGCGAGATCCTCGAGCACGACCCGATGGCTTCGGAGCGTCGGGCGACCGAGGGCGAGGCGTCTTCGGGCGGTGGCGGTCGTCGCCGCGAGCGCGAACACGCCTGAGCGGCAACAGGATTGAATTCGGAGTAGACAGAGATGCTGCAGCCAAAGCGCACGAAGTTCCGCAAGCAGTTCAAGGGCCGTATCCATGGCGCTGCGAAGGGCGGGACCAACCTCGATTTCGGCGCTTTCGGATTGAAGGCGCTGGAGCCCGAGCGCGTCACCGCGCGTCAGATCGAGGCGGCCCGCCGCGCGATCACGCGTGAGATGAAGCGCCAGGGCCGCGTCTGGATCCGGATTTTCCCGGACGTTCCGGTCACCTCGAAGCCGACCGAAGTCCGCATGGGCAAGGGCAAGGGTTCGGTCGAGTACTGGGCCTGCCGGGTGAAGCCTGGCCGTGTCATGTTCGAGATCGATGGTGTCTCGGAAGTGATCGCACGGGAAGCGCTGCGCCTCGGCGCAGCCAAGCTGCCGGTCAGGACGCGCTTCGTACAGCGCATTGCGGAATAGGGAAGGTCGACAGATGAAAGCCTCCGACGTCCGGGCCAAGTCGCCCGACCAGCTCAATGACGAGCTCGCCAGCCTGAAGAAGGAGCAGTTCAACCTGCGCTTCCAGAAGGCGACCGGCCAGCTCGAGAAGACCGCGCGCGTGAAGGAAGTCCGCCGGGACATCGCGCGCATCAAGACCATCGCCGCCGAGAAATCGGCAGGCAAGAAGGCTTAAGGACAAGACCATGCCAAAGCGCATCCTGCAGGGCACCGTCGTCAGCGACAAGAATGACAAGACGGTCGTCGTCAAGGTCGAACGCCGCTTCACGCATCCGGTGATGAAGAAGACCGTTCGCATGTCGAAGAAGTACAAGGCGCACGACGAGACCAACGCCCACAAGGTCGGCGACCAGGTGTTCATTCAGGAATCGAAGCCGATTTCGAAGGACAAGTGCTGGGTCGTCCTGACCGAGGCGCAGGCCGAAGCGCAGGCATAAACAAACAACGTACGGCCGCAGGGCAGGCGCCCGCGAGCCGGTGAATAAGAAGGCGGCCAGTCATGATTCAGATGCAGACTAACCTCGACGTAGCCGATAATTCCGGCGCGCGTCGTGTCATGTGCATCAAGGTGCTCGGCGGTTCCAAGCGCAAGTACGCTTCGGTTGGCGACATCATCGTCGTGTCGATCAAGGAAGCGATCCCGCGCGGGAAGGTCAAGAAGGGCGACGTGATGAAGGCCGTGGTGGTTCGTACCGCCAAGGACATCCGCCGCGCCGACGGCAGCGTGATCCGGTTCGACAAGAACGCGGCCGTTCTCGTCGACAACAAGAAAGAGCCGGTTGGTACGCGTATCTTCGGACCGGTTCCGCGCGAGCTTCGCGCCAAGAACCACATGAAGATCATCTCGCTCGCGCCGGAAGTGCTGTAAGGAGCCCGACCAATGCAGAAGATTCGCAAAGGCGACAAGGTCGTCGTGCTCGCCGGCAAGGACAAGGGCCGCACCGGCGAGGTCCTGCGCATGATGCCGAAGGAAGACAAGGCACTCGTGCGGGGCATCAACATCATCCGTCGCCACCAGAGGCAGTCACAGACGACCGAAGGCGGCATCATTTCCAAGGAAGCGCCGATCCACGTTTCCAACATCGCGATCGCCGATCCCAAGGACGGCAAGCCGACCCGCGTCGGCTTCGAGGTGAAGGATGGCAAGAAGGTGCGCGTCGCCAAGCGTTCGGGAGCTTCGATCGATGTCTAATTCCGCTTACGAGCCGCGCCTGAAGGCGGCCTTCCGCGATACGATCCGGAAGACCCTGCAGGAGCAGTTCAAGTACGAGAACGAGATGCAGATCCCGCGTCTCGACAAGATCGTCATCAACATGGGCGTCGGCGAGGCGACCGCGGATTCCAAGAAGCCGACGGTGGCCGCCCAGGACCTGGCGATGATCGCTGGCCAGAAGGCCGTCGTGACGCGCGCCCGCACGTCGATCGCCGGCTTCAAGGTTCGCGAGAACATGCCGATCGGCGCCAAGGTCACCCTTCGCAAGGATCGCATGTACGAGTTCCTGGATCGCCTGATCACGATCGCGCTGCCGCGCGTTCGCGATTTCCGCGGTCTCAATCCCAAGAGCTTCGACGGCCGCGGCAACTTCGCCATGGGCGTCAAGGAGCACATCGTGTTCCCGGAGATCAACTACGACAAGGTCGATCAGATCTGGGGCATGGACATCATCGTCTGTACGACTGCGAAGACGGATGACGAGGCCCGGGCGCTGCTCAAGGCCTTCAACTTCCCCTTTCGGCAGTAACGGCGGCGAGAGAAGGATTTAACGAGAATGGCCAAGACCAGCTCAATCGAGAAGAACAACAAGCGGCGCAAGCTCGTGGACCTGTATGCTGCCAAGCGCAAGGCGCTCAAGGCAATCATCATGAACCAGGGCCTCCCGCTCGAGGATCGCTTCCGCGCCCAGCTGAAGCTAGCGGCGATGCCGCGCAACTCGGCGCGCAACCGCATCCGCAACCGTTGCGAGATCACGGGCCGTCCGCGCGCCTATTATCGCAAGCTGAAGATGTCGCGTATCGCACTGCGCGAACTCGGCTCGCTCGGGCTCGTCCCGGGTCTGGTCAAGTCGAGCTGGTAAGGAGGACGAACGATGTCCATGAGTGATCCGCTCGGCGATATGCTGACCCGCATCCGCAACGCGATCGGCCGCCGCAAGACCAAGGTCTCGACGCCGGCGTCGAAGCTGCGCGCCCGCGTGCTGGAAGTGCTGAAGAGCGAAGGCTACATCCGCGATTTCAGCCAGACCGATTTCGACAACGGCAAGTCGGAGATCGAGATCGAACTGAAGTATTTCGACGGCGTGCCGGTGATCCGCGAGATCGCTCGCGTCTCGAAGCCGGGCCGCCGCGTCTACGTTTCGGCCAAGACCATTCCGCAGGTCGCCAACGGCCTCGGCATCTCGATCCTGTCGACGCCGAAGGGCGTGATGGCCGATCACGAGGCGCGCGAGCAGAACGTCGGCGGCGAAGTGCTCTGCCGCATCTTCTGATGCGGCGAGCCTGAACCAGGAACAGGAACGAGGACAAGACCATGTCTCGTATTGGCAAGAAACCCGTATCGGTGCCGCAGGGCGTCACGGCCTCCATCGACGGCAAGACCGTCGTGGCAAAGGGCCCGAAGGGTGAACTGAAGTTCGTCGTCAACGACGAGGTGCTGGTCAAGATGGAAGACGGCGCGATCGCCGTCGACCCCCGCGACCAGACGAAGACCGCGCGTTCGAAGTGGGGCATGTCCCGCACCCAGATCGCCAACATCCTGGCGGGCGTGAAGGACGGCTTCGAGAAGAAGCTCGAGATCACCGGCGTCGGCTATCGCGCCACCATGCAGGGCAAGAACCTGCAGTTGGCGCTTGGCTTCAGCCACGACGTCGTCTACGAGACGCCCGAAGGCATCACCATCGCGACGCCCAAGCCCACGGAAATCGTGGTCACCGGCATCGACAAGCAGAAGGTGGGCCAGGTCGCGGCTGAAATCCGCGAGTATCGTGGGCCGGAACCCTACAAGGGCAAGGGCGTGCGCTACGCGGGCGAGAAGATCGTCCGCAAGGAAGGCAAGAAGAAGTAACGCCGCGGGCAGCGGTCGCGGGAGGTTTTCACCTACCGCACAGGGCCGCACCCGTCTGTTGAAGGCAAGGACGAAACGAAATGGCTTCCAAACTATCCACGACGAAGCGCGCCACGCGCATTCGCAAGCAGATCAAGAAGGTTGCGAACGGGCGTCCGCGCCTGTCCGTGCATCGCTCGTCGAAGCATATCTATGCCCAGATCATCGACGATGCCCAGGGCCACACGCTGGCCGCCGCCTCGACTCTCGATCCGGATCTGAAGGGTTCCCTGAAGACCGGCGCCGATTCCGCCGCCGCCGCTGCCGTCGGCAAGCTGGTCGCGGAGCGTGCGGTGAAGGCCGGCGTCACGAATGTCGTTTTCGACCGTGGCGCCTACATCTATCACGGTCGCGTCAAGGCTCTCGCCGAAGCCGCCCGCGAAGGTGGCCTGAGCTTCTGATTTTCGCCGCCGCCGGGCTTCGGGCCCCGCGGCACCCATCAACCCGTGCTACCGGAAAAGAACAAGGAACGAGGATATGGCACAGGAACGCAGGGATGGCGGCCGTGGCCGCGACCGCGAGGAACGCGATGACGGAATGGTGGACAAGCTCGTCCACATCAATCGCGTCGCCAAGGTTGTTAAGGGCGGTCGTCGCTTCGGCTTCGCCGCTCTCGTCGTCGTGGGCGACCAGAAGGGTCGCGTCGGTTTCGGTCACGGCAAGGCGCGCGAAGTGCCGGAAGCCATCCGAAAGGCAACCGAAGCCGCCAAGCGCGACATGATCTTCGTACCGCTGCGCGGCGGTCGTACGCTGCATCATGACGTCACCGGGCGCCATGGCGCCGGTCGCGTGCTGCTGCGCACCGCCAAGGCCGGTACCGGCATCATCGCGGGCGGCCCGATGCGCGCCGTCTTCGAGACGCTCGGCATGCATGACGTCGTCGCCAAGTCGATGGGGTCGTCCAACCCCTACAACATGGTTCGCGCGACCTTCGATGCCCTGAAGCACCAGATGCATCCCAAGGACATCGCAGCGCAGCGCGGCATCAAGTATTCCGCGATCCAGAGCCGCCGCGGCGCGGCCGTTGCAGACGAATAGTCAGCGGGCGGCGAGAAGGAACACGCACATGGCTGAGAACAAGAAGACCGTAACGGTCGAGCAGATCGGCAGCCCGATCCGCCGTCCCGCCGAGCAGCGCGCAACGCTGATCGGCCTGGGGCTCAACAAGATGCACCGTCGCCGGACGCTCGAGGATACGCCCTCTGTCCGCGGCATGATCGCGAAAGTGCAACACCTCGTCCGCGTCGTGGACGAGGCTTGACCGACGCGGGAGAAAGATCATGAAACTCAACGAACTCCGCGACAAGGAAGGCGCGACCCACTCGCGCAAGCGACTGGGCCGCGGCATCGGCTCGGGTACCGGCAAGACCGGTGGGCGCGGCGTGAAGGGCCAGAAGGCTCGTTCCGGCGTGGCCATCAACGGCTTCGAGGGTGGCCAGATGCCGCTCTATCGTCGTCTGCCCAAGCGCGGCTTCAAGAACATCTTTGCGAAGGACTACAATGTCGTTTCGCTCGGCCGCGTGCAGGTGGCGATCGACGCCGGCAAGCTCGACGCCAGCGAGACCGTGACCGAGGAGACGCTGATCAAGGCCGGCGTGGTGCGCCGCGCCAAGGCCGGTGTCCGGCTTCTCTCCGACGGCGAATTGAAGGGCAAGGTCGCGTTCGACGTGGCCGGCGCCTCGAAGGCCGCCATCGAGAAGGTCGAGAAGGCCGGCGGGTCGGTGAAGGTTCCGGAGAAGGCCGCCGAGTAAGGTGGCCTTTCGGCTTGCGCCGTCGCTTGCATGATGGCCGGCCGGAGCCTATTTCACGGCTTCGCAGTTGCGCGCCGCCCCACCGGGCGGCTCGTCTGCGTCACGAAGCGGAGAATTTTCCATGGCATCTGCTGCCGAGCAACTCGCCTCCAATCTGAATTTCGCAGCCTTCGCCAAGGCGGAGGACCTGAAGAAACGGATATGGTTCACGCTCGGGGCTCTGCTTGTCTATCGCCTCGGAACCTACATCCCGATTCCGGGCATCAATCCGGACGCGTTCGCGCAAGCCTTCGAGCAGCAGTCGGGCGGCGTGCTCGGCATGTTCAACATGTTCGCGGGCGGCGCGGTCGAGCGCATGGCGATCTTCGCGCTCGGCATCATGCCCTACATCTCCGCCTCCATCATCATGCAGTTGATGACGTCGGTCATTCCGACGCTCGAGCAGCTGAAGAAGGAGGGCGAGCAGGGCCGCAAGGTCATCAACCAGTACACCCGCTACGGCACCGTGCTTCTGGCCACGGTTCAGGCCTACGGCATCGCTGTCGGGCTTGAGAGCGGCACCGGCATCGTCACCGATCCGGGCTGGTTCTTCAAGCTTTCGGCCGTCATCACGCTTGTCGGCGGCACCATGTTCCTGATGTGGCTCGGTGAGCAGATCACCGCGCGCGGCATCGGCAACGGCATCTCGCTCATCATCTTCGCCGGCATCGTGGCTGGTCTTCCGAGCGCCATCGGCGGGACGCTTGAACTCGGCCGGACGGGCGCGCTGTCCACCGCGATCATCCTGGCGATCATCGTGCTTGCGATCGTCGTCATCGGCATCATCGTGTTCTTCGAGCGTGCCCAGCGGCGGCTTCTGATCCAGTATCCGAAGCGCCAGGTCGGCAACCGCATGTTCCAGGGCGATACCTCGCACCTGCCTCTGAAGCTCAACACCGCGGGCGTCATCCCGCCGATCTTCGCCTCGTCGTTGCTGCTTCTGCCCGCAACGCTCGCAGGCTTCTCCGATTCCACGACGCTGCCGCCCTGGGCTAATTCGGTTCTCGCGACGCTCGGCCACGGCCAGCCGCTCTACATGCTGCTCTATGCCGCGCTGATCGGGTTCTTCGCCTTTTTCTACACGGCCATCGTGTTCAATCCCAAGGACACGGCCGATCAGCTGAAGAAGCATTCCGGCTTCATCCCGGGCTATCGTCCCGGCGAGAGGACCGCCGAGTACATCGATTATGTCCTGACGCGCATCACCGTGGTCGGCGCGATCTATCTCATTCTCGTCTGTCTCCTGCCGGAGTTTCTGATTTCGGCCACTGGCGTTCCGTTCTACCTTGGTGGTACTTCGCTTCTGATCGTCGTCAGTGTAACCCTCGACACGGTGGCGCAGGTCCAGGGTCACCTGATCGCGCACCAGTATGAGGGGCTGATCAAGAAATCGAAGCTCCGCGGAGGAAAACGAGGGAAATGAGGCTGATACTGCTGGGCCCGCCTGGGGCGGGGAAGGGGACGCAGGCACAGCGGCTGGTCGAGAGGCACGGGATACCGCAGCTCTCCACGGGCGACATGCTGCGCGCGGCGGTGAAGGCGGAAACCGACGTCGGCAAGCGGGCGAAGGCGGTCATGGACGCGGGGGAACTCGTTTCGGACGACATCGTCAACGCGATCGTCTCCGAGCGGATCGACGCTCCCGATTGCGCGAACGGCTTCATTCTCGACGGCTATCCCCGCACGCTCGCCCAGGCGGACGCGGTGCAGGACATGCTGAACGCGAAGGGCATCGGCCTCGACATCGCCATCGAACTGGTGGTCGACGACAAGGCGCTGGTGGGTCGCATCGTCAAGCGGGCGGAGGAGGCACAGGCCGCCGGCCAGCCGGTTCGCAAGGACGACAATCCGGTGGTGTTCGAGGAGCGACTGCGGGAATATTACAAGAAGACCGCGCCGCTGATCGGCTACTACCATGCCAAGGGACTGCTCAAGGGCGTCGATGGCATGAACGACATGGATACGGTCACGACGCAGATCGGGCGGCTGCTGGACGGCGTCGCGTCGAAAAACTGAAGCTGCGTGGTTGACGGACGGGGCGCGCTGGACTATAGCGCCACGTCTCCCGCTCGCAAAGGATGTCAGCCGGGCCTTACAGGCTCGGCTTCGTCGTTCGAAGGGAACACCCGCAAGGGCCGGCCTCCACCGGACGCGGGTCAACACAAATAGCGCCGGTTCGCCGGCCCAGATGGAGAGAGACATGGCCCGTATAGCTGGCGTCAACATTCCGACCAACAAGCGCGTCGTCATCGCGCTTCAGTACATCCACGGCATTGGCTCCAAGTTTGCCCAGGAGATCGTGGAAAAGGTCGGTATCCCGGCCGAGCGCCGCGTCCATCAGCTGACGGATGCCGAGGTTCTCCAGATCCGCGAAGCCATTGACCGCGATTACCGCGTCGAGGGCGACCTGCGCCGCGAGACCTCCATGAACATCAAGCGCCTGATGGATCTGGGCTGCTATCGCGGTCTGCGTCATCGCCGTTCGCTGCCGGTCCGCGGCCAGCGCACGCACACCAACGCCCGCACCCGCAAGGGTCCGGCGAAGGCGATCGCCGGCAAGAAGAAGTAATTGAGCGGGAAGCGAATGGGCGAGTAGCGAATAGCCGGGCAAAGCCTCTCTATTCGCCATTCGCCACTCACCATTCGCTTCCCGGGTGTAGCCGCTGGCATTACGGCGGCGTGGATATCGATAGAAAGGACTACCATGGCCAAGGAAGCCGCACGCGTTCGCCGTCGTGAACGCAAGAACATCTCGTCGGGCGTCGCCCACGTGAACTCGACCTTCAACAACACGATGATCACCATCACCGACGCACAGGGCAACACGATTGCCTGGTCGTCGGCGGGTGCGCAGGGCTTCAAGGGCTCGCGCAAGTCGACCCCCTTCGCGGCGCAGATGGCCGCCGAGGATTGCGCCAAGAAGGCGCAGGAGCACGGCATGCGCCAGCTCGAGGTCGAGGTTTCGGGTCCCGGTTCGGGCCGTGAGTCGGCGCTTCGTGCGCTCCAGGCCGCGGGCTTCACCATCTCCTCGATCCGCGACGTGACGCCGATCCCGCACAATGGCTGCCGTCCGCGCAAGAAGCGGCGCGTCTGACGGCCTCATTCATCGATTGCCGCAAGGGTGCCATCCGGCGCCCCTCTACGGTTCTCCAGATCGCCCGCCACGATTGGATGGTGGCGGGGAAACGGAAGGACAGACCATGATCCAGAAAAACTGGCAGGAACTGATCAAGCCCAACAAGATCGAGTTCTCTTCCAAGAAGAAGACGCTCACCACGCTCGTTGCCGAGCCGCTGGAGCGGGGCTTCGGCCTCACCCTCGGCAATGCGCTGCGCCGCGTGCTCCTGTCGTCGCTGCGCGGCGCTGCCGTGACGGCGGTGCAGATCGACGGCGTGCTGCACGAGTTCTCCTCGATCCCGGGCGTGCGGGAGGATGTGACCGACATCATCCTGAACATCAAGGAAATCGCCATCAAGATGGAAGGCGACGGTCCCAAGCGCATGGTCGTGCGCAAGCAGGGTCCGGGCGCCGTCACCGCCGGTGACATCCAGACGGTCGGCGACGTCGAGATCCTGAACCCCGAACACGTGATCTGCACGCTCGACGAGGGCGCGGAGATCCGCATGGAGTTCACGGTCGACACCGGCAAGGGCTACGTTCCCGCCGAGCGCAACCGCGCCGAAGACGCCCCGATCGGGCTCATCCCGGTCGACAGCCTCTATTCGCCGGTCAAGAAGGTCTCCTACAAGGTCGAGAACACCCGCGAGGGCCAGGTTCTCGACTACGACAAGCTGACCATGACGATCGAGACCGACGGTTCGATCTCGGGCGAGGACTCGGTGGCGTTCGCCGCGCGTATCCTGCAGGACCAGCTCGGCCTGTTCGTCAACTTCGACGAGCCGCAGAAGGCGCAGCCGGAAGAGCAGGTCACCGAGCTTGCCTTCAACCCGGCGCTGCTCAAGAAGGTGGACGAACTCGAACTCTCGGTTCGCTCGGCCAACTGCCTGAAGAACGACAACATCGTCTACATCGGCGATCTCATCCAGAAGACCGAGGCGGAGATGCTGCGCACGCCCAACTTCGGTCGCAAGTCGCTCAACGAGATCAAGGAAGTTCTCGCCGCGATGGGTCTCCATCTCGGCATGGAGGTCCAGGACTGGCCGCCGGAGAACATCGAAGACCTCGCCAAGCGGTACGAAGATCAGTACTGAGCGCGATTGGGGATTGGCGGTTAGCGAACAGGGGTTACCATTCGCAATTCGCTGTTCGCCACTCGCTCCTTAAACACCTGGCGCGACGCGCCGAAACCTTAGGAGACAAGCCATGCGCCATGGACGTTCCGGCCGCAAGCTGAACCGCACCTCGAGCCATCGCAAGGCCATGTTCACCAACATGGCGGCCTCGCTCATCGAGCATGAGCAGATCACCACGACCCTGCCCAAGGCTAAGGAGCTTCGTCCGATCGTGGAGAAGCTCGTGACGCTCGGCAAGCGCGGCGATCTGCATGCCCGCAGGCAGGCCATCTCGCAGGTCGGCAGCGCCGTCCTCGTCAAGCGCCTGTTCGACACGATCGCGCCGCGCTACGCGGAGCGCCACGGCGGCTACCTGCGCATCATGAAGGCCGGTTTCCGATACGGCGACAATGCGGCCATGGCGGTGATCGAGTTCGTCGACCGCGACACGTCGGCCAAGGGCGCCGGCGACCGTGCCCGCACGGAAGCCGAGGCGACCGAGGAAGCCGAAGCGGCCTGATCCGCGCGCGTCATCGATTGTCTGGAAGGTCCCGCGGCGAAAGCCCCGGGACCTTTTGGCGTTTGAAAGGGCCAATGTCGGTAAGGCGCGGCGTGCTTGCGTACGAAGCCTTCCAATCCCCACATTGCTGGCTCTAAAGGAGAGCGTCGAGAGGCGGAGAGAATCGCAATGGCAGTCAAGGTTTCCGGTTTCGTCAAAGTCGCCCTCGCGGCGCTCGTTCTCGCGTCGCCGGTGCTGTTGTCTCCGGCGCATGCCGAAGGCGGCTTGCGGGGATTTCTCGAGGAAATCCTTCCCTTCGGTCGCGGTGACACGCCCGCGGAGCCGCCGCAGGCCCCGGGCGACGGGGCCGCGCAGCCAGCGCCTGCACTGCCGCTTGCTCCGCAAGCCGGCGTTCCCGAGACGCGGCGCGTGCCGTTCGGCCAGGCCGAGATCCAGCTGTCCTTCGCTCCACTGGTGAAGGAGACGGGCCCGTCGGTCGTCAACGTCTATGCCAAGCAACTCGTGCAGTCGCGGTCGCCCTTTGCTGGCGATCCGTTCTTCGAGCAGTTCTTCGGCCGCCAGCAGATGCCGCCACGCGTGCAGTCCTCGCTCGGCTCGGGCGTGATGGTCGATCCGTCGGGCATCGTGGTGACCAATTTCCATGTCATTCGCGATGCGGACGAGGTCAAGGTCGCCCTGTCGGACGGACGCGAGTTCGAAAGCCGCGTGCTCCTGAAGGACGAGTCGCTCGATCTCGCGGTGCTGAAGATCGAGGGCAGGGAGCCGTTCCCGGTCATCCCGATCGGCGATTCCGACGCGCTTGAGGTCGGCGACCTCGTCTTGGCCATCGGCAACCCGTTCGGGCTCGCCCAGACCACCACCAGCGGCATCGTCTCGGCGCTGGCGCGCAATCACATCGGCGTTGCCGATTTCGGCTTCTTCATCCAGACGGACGCGGCGATCAATCCGGGCAATTCCGGCGGTGCGCTGATCGACATGGCGGGTCGGTTCGTCGGCATCAACACGGCGATCTTTTCGCGCAGCGGTGGATCGATCGGCATCGGCTTTGCCATTCCTTCCAACATGGTGCGCGCCGTCGTCGAGGCCGCGCGGGCGGGCGAGCAGAGCTTCGAGCGGCCGTTCCTGGGGGCGGAGTTCGACCAGGTGACGCCGCAGATCGCCGAGGCGCTCGGCATGCCGAGGCCGCAGGGCGCGATCGTGACCGCGATCTACGAGGCTGGGCCGGCCGAGGCCGCTGGCCTGGAACCCGGCGACGTCGTGCTGGCGATGAACGGCGTGCCGATCCAGCATGTCGATGCGCTCGGATACCGCCTCGCCACCCAGCCGCTGAACTCGTCGGTGACGTTCGACGTGCTGTCGAAGGGGCGCCAGCGCGCGGTGTCGCTGACGCTGGTCAGGGCGCCCGAGGGCGCCTCCACCGCCATGCTCGACATTTCCGGGCAAAGCCCGTTTGCCGGCGCCAGGGTGGCGGAATTGTCGCCCCGGCTTGCGCGCCGCCTCAGGCTGCGCGACGATGCGCGCGGGGTGGTGATGGTCGACGTGCCGCGCAATTCGCCAGCCGCCGGCTACGGCTTCCGTCCCGGCGATATCGTGCGGGAGGTGAACGGCACCGCGATCGACAAGCCGGAGACCTTGCAGAAGGCGGCCGGCGAACGGACGCGCTGGTGGCGCTTCACCGTGGATCGCAACGGCAACATCATGCGCCAGATGCTGCGCTACTGACCGGAACAGGGACCATGGCCGACCTCTTCGGGCGCGACGACGGACCGGCGGCGCGGCGGCCCCTGACCGGCTCGCACGAAGCGTCGGCCCCGCGCCCGCTGGCCGAGACGCTGCGGCCGAAGCGGCTGGCGGACGTGGTCGGGCAGGATCACCTGGTGGGTCCGGACGCGCCGATCCGCAGGATGGTGGAGACGGGCAGGCTGTCGTCTTTCGTCCTGTGGGGGCCTCCGGGCACCGGCAAGACGACGATCGCCCGCCTGGTCGCCATGGAGGCGGGGATCGAGTTCCTGCAATTGTCCGCCGTCAATGCCGGTATCGCCGATCTTCGCAAGGTCATCGAGACCGCGCGCCATCTTCGTTCGTCGCTGGGCCGGCAGACGGCCGTCTTCATCGACGAGCTGCACCGGTTCAACCGGACGACGCAGGATGCGCTGCTGCCGCATGTCGAGGACGGAACGCTGGTGCTGATCGGTGCGACGACCGAGAATCCGAGTTTCAGCCTCGTTTCGGCGCTTCTGTCCCGCGCCAGGGTCTATGTCGTCAACCGGCTCGAACGCGATTCGCTCGGGAAGCTGCTGGAGAGCGCCGAGCGTCACCATGGTCGAGCGTTGCCGCTGGACGCGGAAGCGCGCGGCACGCTCGTCGAGATGGCCGATGGCGATGCCCGCTACATGCTGAACCTCGTCGAGGAGCTGATGGGGCTGGCGAGCGCCGAGGTGCTCGACGTCGCCGGTCTTGCCAGGACGGTGCAGAAGCGCGCGGCCGTCTACGACAAGGCGCAGGAGGCGCACTACAACCTGCTCAGCTGCTTCCACAAGACGCTGCGCGGCAGCGACGTGCAGGCGGCGATGTACTGGGCGGCGCGGATGATCGCCGGAGGGGAGGATCCCGCCACGCTGTTTCGGCGGCTGGCCTGCGCGGCGTCGGAGGATGTCGGCATGGCGGACCCGCAGGCGATGCCGCAGGTGCTTGCGGCCTGGAACGCCTTCGAGCGGGTGGGCTGGCCTGAGGGACGGCTCTTTCTTGCGCAGGCGATCGCCTATGTCGCCACGGCGCCGAAGTCCAACGCCGCCTATCGCGCCTTCGACGAAGCGATGGAGCTTGCCAACCGCACCGGCTCGCTGCCGCCGCCGAAGCACATCCTCAACGCCCCGACGAAGATGATGCGGGAGCTGGGTTATGGCGCAGGCTACCAGTACGACCACGACTACCCGGAGGCCTATTCCGGACAGGAGTATTTTCCCGACGAACTGACGGGGGCGGCGCGTCCCGATTTCTACCGGCCGAACGAACGCGGCTTCGAGCGCGACATCAGGAAGAGGCTCGATTTCTGGGACAAGGCGCGCGCGCAGCGAAAGCGGGAGAGTTAGACTATCTCGGTCGATCCCTGGATTGCCGTATCGGGTGCGACACGCTCCAGAGCATTTCCGGCGAATATTGAATCGCTCTGACGGAGGGCATCCGGCCCTTCGGGTTTCCGTTTGGCGGACGCCCACATCGTCGGATGGACATGGCCGATGCACCACATCGACCGGCGCCATCCTTCTCGTGGATCGCCTCCCCCAAACGAGAAACAGATTGAGTCGGAATGGGCGCGACACGCTTGTCGCGCCGATCCCCGACGCTCAGGGCCGGGTGCTCGGGACGACCGTGTGTTCCCGGTCGAGGTAATGATCGACATAGACGAGCCCGATGATGGTCATCAGGGCGGCGGTTATGGGCGTCGCCAGGGCGAGACCGAGGATTCCGAACAGCACGCCGAACAGAAGCTGCGCCGCGATAACGAGCGCGGGCGGCAGCGAGACCTTTTCCTGCTGGATCAGCGGCGTAACGACGTAGCTCTCCAGAGCCTGTACACCGAGATAGATCGCCAGGACCGTCAGGACGGTGGCCTGTCCTTCCGGAAAGGCGAGCAGGAGCGCGGGCGCGATCGCGATGACGGGACCGATGTTCGGGATGAAGGCGAGTAGCCCGGCAACGAGCCCCAGCGCGAAGGCGAGCGGCACCCCCGCGAACCAGAGGCCAAGGGCGGTGAGGACGCCCACCACCGTCATCGCCATCAGCTGAGCCGACAGCCAGTTGCGCAACGTGGCCGCCGTTGCGCCCAGGACCTGGTCGCTGCGCTCGCGGATCGAGGGTGCGAGGAGCAGCGAGAGGCCCCGTCTGTAGACCATCGGATCGAGCGCGCCGTACAGGCCGATGAAGAGGATGATCACGAAATTTCCAAGTGCCCCGAACGTCGAGGAGACGGCGGACATGGCCACCGTCCCGCTCTGCGCTGACGCAAGGCTTGCGGGCGTGAGCCGGTCTAACATCGCCGACCCCCAAGAGTATTCCTCGATGCGCTGGCGGAACACCTCGAAGGCCTCCGGGATGCGGAGCGTCAACTCGTCGACCTGTTCGGCGATGGCCGGCGCCACGGCAAGGCCGAAGGCCAGGAGCGCCGCCGCGACGCCGAACAGGAACAGCCCGATGCCCCATCCATCGGCAATTCCGAGCTTCCTGGCGATCCAGTGCCCGCCACCTTGGAGGAATACCGCAAGCAAGATGCCCGCGAAGACGATGAGAAGGACGTCAGGCACAAGCAGCAGCAGCGCACCAAGCACCAAGACGAGCACCAGCAGTGAAACGGATCGATGCGTCATGTCGCCCTCAGCCTTCCGCACCTCAACGGGCAACAGTGCATCCGGTTGCCGTCATCTTCGCTCGCAGGCGTTCGGGCGGGGCGACAAAGACGCCAAACCACATCGAAACACGGGCGAGGAGAGGCAAGGAGACGTATACAGCCCTCGCCGCGCCCGACCCCGCGCTTCAGCGACGACCGGTTGACATGACTTCGGGGGGAATGGCTCACCCGGTTCCGGATGGAAGGCGGCCTGGAGCGGGTAGCGGGAATCGAACCCGCACCAAGAGCTTGGAAGGCTCATGTGATACCATTTCACCATACCCGCAGCGGCTGATCTCCTACTCGACACATCCGCTTCGGTCAAGAACCGACATCACGCCGAACGGTCCGAATGGGGCCTCGTGCGACCGACCGCAAGGCCCGTCCGCGGAACGCAAGGGGTGAAAGCGCGTTGTGAACCTGCAATTGTCATGGAGCGTCCAAATGCGCCTGCTTCTCCTGATCGCCGTGATCGCTCTCGGCGTGGACGCCCTGAAGTTCGACGGCGCCTACACGCAGTCGGCCTGGCGGGAGATCAGTAGCCAGCTGTCCCGGCTCCAGGCAGGGCTAACCGACGGCAACCTGCTCGATCGTAGGGTCGCTTCGACCGAAACGTCCAAACAACAGCGCTGACGGGCGAGCGTCCGTCAGGCGATTTCACCGACGAATAGCGATCGCACGGCGGCATGGTGCCTGACGGGGAACTCGGCCTTCACGGCGGCGATCAGCTTCGGATCGGTGCAGACGTCATGGAAGGCGATGATCGAACCGGGACGCAGCAAGCGCCTGAGGCCCGGCGCATTGGTCTCGATTTCCTTGAGGTTGTGCGTCGCGTCGCAGAAGAGGACATTCGCGACCGGGAGATCGAGGGTCTTGAAGTCGCCGAGCACCACCTCGACCAGATCATCGACGCCTGCGGACTTCAAGTTGCGCTTCAATTGACCCGCTGCCCCGCCAGGGCTGCTCAAGATGGGCAGCATGGTCTCACGGTAGGCTCGCTGAGAGCAGTTTCCCATGTTCTCGCCATCGACGAACATCCCGATCATCCCGTCTTCCACCGGCCGGAAATGATCGGTCGTCAGCCCCAGGTCGCAACTCGTGAAGGCCTTGTCCTGACCGGAGGCGCGAATGCCGCGCGCGATGGCAACCGTCGACAATCCCACCCAGGCGCCGATCTCGAGGATGGGACCGTCCATGTGGAGCCCCAGACCGTAAAGCAGCTGCCGCTCGGCCGGATGCAGCCAGCCGTCGATCGACCGGACATCGGCATCGTGGAAGAAGCGGGTTTCGGCGACGCGCCGCATCGCGGGGTTCGAAAAACCGGAAAAGTCCGAGGCGTCGACGCGAAGCTGGTAGCTTCTGCGGATCGGGGTCGGGACCAGCCTGGCCGCCATGTTGATGGACGCGCGGGCCGTGCGCTTCAACGACTTCACGATCATCGGTGACTCCAGATCCAGCGGGCGAAAGCCGTAGCATGGAATGGAGCTTCTGCCAACAAATTGCAGCGCAGGGTTGCATGGTGAACGGTCAATCCGCTGCGTCATCCTGCGTCTCGGCCTTCCGCCACGCAGAAAAAGAAACGCGGCCGACGAGCGGCCGCGTTTCCTGGTCGAGAAGGGACTTCGATCAGGCGAGATCGAAACGATCCGCGTTCATGACCTTCGTCCAGGCCGCGACGAAGTCCTTGACGAACTTTCCGCCGCTGTCGCTCTGGGCGTAGACTTCGGCCAGCGCGCGCAGCAGCGAGTTGGACCCGAAGACCAGGTCGACCCGCGTCGCGGTCCACTTGACGTCGCCTGACTTGCGGTCGCGACCCTCGAAGGTCTCGGCATGCTCCGACGTCGGCTTCCACGTCGTGCCCATGTCGAGCAGGTTGACGAAGAAGTCGTTCGTCAGCTGGCCCGGACGGGTGGTTAAGACGCCGTGCCGCGCGCCGCCGTGATTGGCGCCGAGCACCCGCAGGCCGCCGACGAGAACCGTCATTTCCGGAGCCGTCAGCGTGAGCAGCTGCGCCTTGTCGATCAGCAGTTCCTCCGGCGAGATGGTGTAGGCCCGCTTCTGGTAGTTGCGGAAGCCATCGCTCACCGGCTCGAGGAACTCGAACGACTCGACGTCGGTCTGCTCCTGCGTGGCGTCGCCGCGACCCGGCACGAACGGCACCGTGACGTCATGGCCGGCCGCCTTGGCCGCCTGTTCGATGGCCGCCGAACCGCCGAGCACGATCAGGTCGGCGAGCGAGATCTTCTTGCCGTCGGTCTGCTCGGCATCGAAGGCGGCCTTGATGCCTTCGAGCGCCGCCAGCACCTTGCCGAGCTGATCGGGCTGGTTGGCTTCCCAGTTCTTCTGCGGCTCGAGGCGGATGCGCGCGCCATTGGCGCCGCCGCGCTTGTCGGAGCCGCGGAAGGTCGATGCGGAGGCCCAGGCGGTCTGGATCAGTTCCGCCGGGGTCAGGCCGGCGCCGAGCAGGCGCGCCTTCAGCGCCTCGACGTCGGCGCCATCGACCAGCGGATGATCGATCGCCGGGATCGGGTCCTGCCAGATCAGGTCTTCCGCCGGGACCTCGGGGCCGAGGTAGCGCGACTTCGGACCCATGTCGCGGTGGGTCAGCTTGAACCAGGCCCGGGCGTAGGCATCGGCGAACTGGTCGGGGTTCTCCTGGAAGCGCTTGGAGATCGGCCCGTAGATCGGATCGAGCTTCATGGCCATGTCGGCGGTCGACATCATGATCGGGACCTTCTTGCCCGAACCGTCGACTTCGGGCGCCATGTCCTGCTCCTCGAGGCCGATGGGACGCCAGATCCAGGCGCCCGACGGGCTCTTGGTCTTTTCCCATTCGTATTTGAACAGGACGTGGAAATAGCCCATGTCCCACTGCGTCGGGTTCGGGGTCCACGCGCCTTCGAGGCCGGACGTGATCGTGTCGACGCCCTTGCCGCTCTTGTAGGTCGACAGCCAGCCAAAGCCCATGGCATCGATGGGAGCGGCTTCGGGCTCGGGACCGACATGCTCGACCGGACCGGCGCCGTGGGTCTTGCCGAAGGTGTGGCCACCGGCGGTGAGAGCGACGGTTTCCTCGTCGTTCATCGCCATGCGGGCGAAGGTCTCGCGGATGTCCTTGGCCGATGCCAGCGGATCCGGATTGCCGTCCGGACCTTCCGGATTGACGTAGATCAGGCCCATCTGCACGGCAGCGAGCGGGTTTTCCAGTTCGCGATCGCCCGAGTAGCGGGCGAGATCATGGTCGCTACGGGCCAGCCATTCGTTCTCCGCGCCCCAGTAGGTGTCTTCCTCGGGCTCCCAGACGTCGGCGCGGCCACCGGCGAAGCCGAAGGTCTTGAAGCCCATCGACTCCATGGCGACGTTGCCGGCCAGGATCATCAGGTCGGCCCAGGAAATCTGGTTGCCGTACTTCTGCTTGATCGGCCACAGGAGCCGGCGCGCCTTGTCGAGGTTGCCGTTGTCCGGCCAGGAATTGAGCGGCGCAAAGCGCTGCTGCCCGGTTCCGCCGCCGCCACGGCCGTCGGCCGTGCGATAGGTGCCGGCCGCATGCCAGGCCATGCGGATGAACAGGCCGCCATAATGTCCATAATCGGCCGGCCACCACTCCTGGCTGTCGGTCATCAGCGCCGTCAGATCCTGTTTCAAGGCGGCGAGATCGAGCTTCTTGAACTCCTCGGCATAGATGAAGCCCTTGCCCATCGGGTCGGACAAGTCGGAGTTCTGGTGGAGCATCCGCACGTTGAGCTGGTTCGGCCACCAGTCGCGATTCGTCCGCATCGACATGTTGGTGGTGCCGTGCGCCACGGGGCATTGGCCCGCGCCTGAAACCGTGTATCCGTCCATTGCTGTCTCCGTTCGTGGCTGCGTTGTTGCTTCGTAGCTGAAGTCGATGAAGGACCGGCGACACGGCTTTTCCCGCGCACCGATACGAACCGCCTCCGCATCAACGGAACCGTCGTCATCGCCCATGTGGCCCTGGTGTCACGTCTCCCTGGCGTTTCTGCGCGCAGCCATGGCCCGTTTCGGCATTGGCGGCGGTTTGCGGATGGCCAGCGGGCGCTCATCAAGCTTCTTCTTGTTGAGTCTTTGTACCGCAAGATGTCGATAGCATGAAGTTGAATTAACTGATTGCGACGATAAGTCCAGCTTATGGAGGGCGCCCGCAACCTCGGCCGATCCGGCCGCCGGACGTCGCCGTTCGATCGGGCAACTGGAAGTCGGATTCGCTTTCGTGCCATCGTGACGGCGCGGCCGCGCGGCGCTGGCCGGGGAGGGGTGAATGGCGGACAGCGTCAGCGAGGAACCGATCGGCCTGCCCTGGCTTGGCGAACCGGCCCATCGGCTCTGGCTGGCCGAACAGGCGGCGCGCCAGATCGGCTTCTTCAGGTCGAGCCTGCGATCCGATGGCGGCTACGACGTGCTCGACCTCGATGGCACGCCGCTGCCGCGCGCGGCGCAGGAACTGCACACGACCACGAGGCTGGTGCATTCCTTCGCACTGGCGAAGGCAGCCGGCGCGGGCGGTTGCGACGCCATCATCGACGCCGGAATGACGTTCCTGTGGAACCGTCACCGCGATCCGATGGCCGGCGGCTACGGCTGGTCAGCGACCGAGGAGGGCATCGCCGACGGTACGAGGATGGCTTACGGCCATGTCTTCGTCCTGCTGGCCGGCGCGAGCGCCCGGCAGGCCGGACATCCCGAGGCCGACCGCCTGATCGCCGATGTCGCCGATGTCATCGATCGGCATTTCTGGGACGAGGCGCACGGCCTTCTGCGCGACGAGTTCGCGTCCGACTGGTCGCCGTTTTCCACCTATCGCGGCATGAACGCCAACATGCATGGCGTGGAGGCGTTTCTCGCCGCGTTCGAAGCGACGGGCGAGGTGCTGCATCTCGATCGCGCGGGGCGCATTCTCGATTTCTTCACCGCCCGCCTGGCGCCGGAAAACGGCTGGCGGCTGCCCGAGCATTATACCGAGACCTGGGAGGTCGACTGGGCCTACCGAGGCAATCCGATGTTTCGGCCGGCCGGAACCACGCCCGGCCACTCGCTGGAACTCGGGCGCCTGCTCCTGCAATGGTGGGAGCTTGCGGGCCGTCCGGCGGGTGAGGCGCTTGCGCGCGCCCGCCGATTGATCGAGCAGGCGCTCGCGGATGCCTGGCGGGCGGATGGCGGGCTCGTCTACACGCTCGACCGGCACGGCCGTCCGGCGGTTCGCGACCGCTACTGGTGGCCCGTCGCCGAAGCAATCGGTGCGATGGCCGCGCTCCTCAAGCTCGATCCCCAGCCGTTGGACGAAGTCTGGTACCAAAGGCTCTGGCGGTTCGCGGACAGCCACTTCATCGACCACGCGCGCGGCGGCTGGTTTCCGGAGATCGACGAGGACGGGTCGCCGGTCGCGCGGCAGTTCCACGGCAAGCCGGACCTCTACCATTCGCTGCAGGCGGCGCTGCTGCCGCTGGCGCCAGGGATCGCCCGTCCGTTCGAGGGTCTTCGGGCGCTCAAGCCGCTCGGTTGACCTGTCCAGCGAGCCAATGCGTCGCCCGATGTCGCGTCGAGCGTTGCCTCTCCGCGGGATTACGCCTTAAGTCGGTCCGGTAGGGAGGTGCCGGATTTGCTCGACAAGCTCGAATGGTTCATCGCGCTGGCGCAGGCGCAGCACTTCGGCAAGGCCGCGGCCGAGTGCAACATCACGCAGCCGACGCTTTCGGCCGCGATCCGCCAGCTTGAGGAGCAGCTGGGCGTCATGCTGGTCAAGCGCGGCTCGCGCTATCAGGGCCTGACGCCGGAAGGCCAGCGTGTTCTCGAATGGGCACGCCGCATCGTCGGCGACACCCGCACCATGCGCGAGGAGATGCGCGCCGTGCGGCATGGACTTGCCGGCCACATCCGCATCGCCGCCATCCCGACCGCGCTGGCGATGGTGCCGGAGATTACCACGCCATTTCGCGAGAAGCACCCGGACGTGACCTTCTCGGTCTTGTCGAGGAACTCGATCGAGGTCCTGACGCTGCTCGACAATCTCGAGATCGACGTCGGCATCACCTACCTCGACAACGAGCCGCTGGGGCGGGTGACCGCCGTGCCGTTCTATTCGGAGCGCTACCAGTTGATCACGGCCGCCGGGAACCGCTTCGCCGACCGGACGAGCGTGACCTGGCGCGAGATTTCGGAACTGCCGCTCTGCCTGCTGACGCCGGACATGCAGAACCGGCGCATCATCAACCAGCATCTGCGCGAGGCCGGGGTAGAGGCGCGCCCGACGCTCGAGTCGAACTCGATGATCGTCCTTTTCTCCCATATCCGGACCGGGAAATGGTCGAGCATCATGCCGGTGAACCTGGCGCAGACGCTGGGCTTTTCCGATCCGGTGCGGGCGATCCCGATCGTCGAGCCGGATGCGCGGCATCTCGTCGGCATGGTGGCGACGCATCGCGACCCGCAGACGCCGCTCGTTTCGGCATTGCTGCACCAGGCGGCGGCGATGGCGCAGGCTCACGAACGATAGAAGAATCCTATCGACCGACGGAACGCCGCTATTGAATCCATGGCGCTTTCCTGTGCATGGCTGCCGCCATAGGCCAAGTACGGAGGAGACTGCGTTTCCATGCGAAACAATGCAGGCCGGACGGAAGAGCGACTGATCGACATCGTCAATGGCTGGATCGCGCGCGAGGCGCCGCTCCTGCCCATTCTCAACGAGGTGCAGGCAAGTTTCGGCTACATGCCGGAGAAGGCGGCCGAGATCATCGGCCGCGAGCTGAACCTGTCGCGCGCCGAGGTGCATGGCGTCATCTCCTTCTACCATGATTTCCGCAAGGAGCCCGCCGGGCGCCACGTTCTGAAGGTCTGCCGCGCGGAAGCCTGCCAGTCGGTCGGCGGCCGCGAGATGGCCGAGCACCTGAAGCGCCTGCTCGGGATCGACTGGCACGAAACGGCGGCCGATGGGTCCGTGACATTGGAGCCGGTCTACTGCCTGGGCCTTTGTGCCTGTGCGCCCGCCGCCATGCTGGACGGTGAAATGATCGGCCGCATCGACGCCGAGCGGGCCGAAGAAATCGCGCGCGAGGTGCGGACATGAGCGTCACGATCTGGGTTCCGGCCGATTCCGGCGCCAAGGCCGTCGGCGCCGACCGCGTCGCGAAGCGGATCGCCGAGGTGGCGGCGTCGCGCGGCCAGGAGGTCACCATCCGCCGCAACGGCTCGCGCGGCCTGTTCTGGCTCGAGCCGCTGGTCGAGGTCGAGACCGCCGAGGGGCGCGTCGGCTATGGCCCGGTCAAGCCGGCCGACGTCGAAGGCCTGTTCGACGCGGGCTTCCTGACCGGCGGCGCGCATGGACTGGGCATCGGCCGACCGGAGGCGCATCCGTTCCTGGCGCGCCAGACGCGGCTCACCTTCGAGCGCTGCGGCATTACCGATCCCATCGATCTCGACCAGTATCGCGCTCATGGCGGGCTTGCCGGGCTGGAGCGGGCCGTCGCGATGCCGGCTGCCGAGATCGTCAGGGAGGTTGCCGAGTCCGGCCTGCGCGGTCGTGGCGGGGCCGGTTTTCCGACGGGCATCAAGTGGAAGACGGTGCTGGATGCCGAGGGGCCGCAGAAATACATCGTCTGCAATGCCGACGAAGGCGACAGCGGCACCTTCGCCGATCGCATGATCATGGAGGGCGATCCCTTCGTCCTGATCGAGGGCATGGCGATCGCCGGCCTCGCGACGGGGGCGACCAGGGGCTACGTCTACCTCCGCTCGGAGTATCCCGACGCGGCACGCGTGATGAACCGCGCGATCGAGGTGGCACAGGCCGCGGGCATGCTCGGTCGCTCGGTGCTAGGCTCCGGCCATGCCTTCGACATGGAGGTGCGGATCGGCGCCGGCGCCTATGTCTGCGGCGAGGAGACGTCGCTGCTCAACAGCATGGAAGGCAAGCGCGGCGTGGTGCGCGCCAAGCCGCCGCTGCCGGCACTGAAGGGCTTTCTCGGCCGGCCGACGGTGGTCAACAACGTGATTTCGCTGGCCTCGGTGCCGGTGATCCTGGCCAGGGGCGCATCCTTTTATCGCGACTTCGGCATGGGCCGCTCGCGCGGCACGATCCCGATCCAGATCGCCGGCAATGTCAGGCATGGCGGCTTGTTCGAGACCGCCTTCGGCCTGACGCTGGGCGAGATCGTCGACGAGATCGGCGGCGGCACGCTCACCGGCCGGCCGGTGAAGGCGGTGCAGGTCGGCGGGCCGCTCGGAGCCTATTTCCCGCCGTCGCTGTTTTCCACGCCCTTCGACTACGAGGCCTTCGCGGCGAAGGACGGGCTGGTCGGCCATGCCGGCGTCGTGGTCTTCGACGATACCGCCGACATGCTGGAGCAGGCGCGCTTTGCCTTCGAGTTCTGCGCGATCGAATCCTGCGGCAAGTGCACGCCCTGCCGTATCGGCGCGGTGCGCGGCGCCGAGACGATCGACCGGATCGCCAGGGGCATCGAGCCCGAAAAGAACCGCGCCATCGTCGCCGACCTTTGCCAGACGATGAAGTTCGGCTCGCTCTGCGCGCTGGGCGGCTTCACGCCCTATCCGGTGATGAGCGCCATGACGCATTTTTCCGAGGATTTTTCGCCCCGGCCGGTGCGGGAGGCGGCGGAATGAGCACCGAAAAGGTCAAGGGTCCGACTTCGGACTTCCCGTCGTTCGAGAAGACCCATCGTCAGCCGGTCGCGCACTGGAAGACGCTGATCGACGGGCAGGCCGGGAAGAAGCACATGGAGACCATGAACTGGCTGAAGGCCGAGCACGGTTTCGGCCATGGCCATTCCAATGCGCTGGTGGCGCATGCTTTTGCGGAGGCGGGACGGTGACACTCTGCGGCGCCCCCCTCTGTCCTGCCGGACATCTCCCCCACGAGGGGGGAGATCGGATGTCGCGTCTGATCTTTCCAATCGCCGACGTTGCAAGACGAGTGGCAAGTTTGAGGCTGCTGATCTCTCCCCGAGTGGGGGAGATGTCCGGCAGGACAGAGGGGGGCGCGAAGGAATGTGGCCTCTCAAATCACTTCAAGGGAGCCTTCTGATGTCGCTCGTCCATGAAATCGACTACGGCACGCCCGCTTCGAAGTCGGAGCGGATGGTGACACTGACCGTCGACGGCTTCGAGGTTTCGGTGCCGGAGGGCACGTCGATCATGCGCGCGGCGATGGAGGCCGAGATCAGCGTGCCGAAGCTCTGCGCGACCGACATGGTCGACGCCTTCGGCTCCTGCCGGCTCTGCCTCGTCGAGATCGAGGGCAGGGCGGGGACGCCCGCCTCCTGCACCACGCCGGTCGCGCCTGGGATGGTGGTGCATACGCAGACGTCTCGCCTGAAGCAGATCCGCAAGGGCGTGATGGAGCTCTACATCTCCGACCACCCGCTCGACTGCCTGACCTGCGCGGCCAATGGCGACTGCGAATTGCAGGACATGGCGGGCGTCGTCGGCCTGCGCGACGTGCGCTACGGCAACGAGGTCGACAATCATTTCAAGCCCCGCGACGGCGTCGATGCGTTCAATGCGCGCTGGATGCCGAAGGACGAGTCCAACCCCTACTTCACCTATGATCCGGCCAAGTGCATCGTCTGCTCGCGCTGCGTGCGCGCCTGCGAGGAAGTGCAGGGCACCTTTGCGCTGACCATCGAGGGCCGGGGCTTCGACAGCCGCGTCTCGCCCGGCGCGCATGAAAGCTTCCTCGGCTCGGAGTGCGTGTCCTGCGGCGCCTGCGTGCAGGCCTGCCCGACGGCGACGCTGCGCGAGAAGTCGGTGATCGAGATCGGCCAGCCGGACCGCTCGGTCGTGACCACCTGCGCCTATTGCGGTGTCGGCTGCTCGTTCAAGGCCGAGATGCGCGGCGACGAGCTGGTGCGCATGGTGCCCTACAAGGACGGCAAGGCCAATCGCGGGCATTCCTGCGTCAAGGGACGGTTCGCCTATGGCTACGCCTCGCACCGCGACCGCATCCTCAACCCGATGATCCGCGACACGATCGACGAGGCGTGGCGCGAGGTCTCCTGGCAGGAGGCGCTGACCTTCGCCGCCGACCGCATGCGCGGCATCCAGAAGAAATACGGCAAGGAATCGATCGGCGTTATAACCTCGTCGCGCTGCACCAACGAGGAGACCTACCTCGTCCAGAAGCTGGCGCGCGGCATCTTCGGCAACAACAACACCGACACCTGCGCCCGCGTCTGCCACTCGCCGACCGGCTACGGGCTCGGCCAGACCTTCGGCACGTCGGCCGGCACGCAGGACTTCGATTCCGTCGAGGACACCGACGTGGTGATCGTGATCGGCGCCAACCCGACCGACGGGCACCCGGTCTTCGCCTCGCGGCTGAAGAAGCGGCTGCGCCAGGGCGCGCAGCTGATCGTCATCGATCCGCGCCGCATCGACCTTGTCCGGACCCCCCACGTCGAGGCCGCCCATCACCTGCCGCTCAGGCCCGGCACCAACGTCGCCGTTGTGACAGCGCTGGCGCATGTCATCGTCACAGAGGGCCTGTTCGACGAGGCCTTCGTGCGCGAGCGCTGCGACTGGGACGAGTTCCAGGACTATGCCGAGTTCGTGTCGGACCCGGTCCACAGCCCCGAGGCGGTGGAACTCCTGACCGGCGTCGACCCCGAGGAACTGCGAGCGGCAGCCCGGCTCTATGCCACCGGCGGCAATGGCGCGATCTATTACGGGCTTGGCGTGACCGAGCACAGCCAGGGCTCGACCACCGTCATCGGCATCGCCAACCTTGCCATGCTGACCGGCAACATCGGCCGCCGCGGCGTCGGCGTGAACCCGCTGCGCGGCCAGAACAACGTGCAGGGCTCCTGCGACATGGGCTCCTTCCCGCACGAACTGCCGGGCTATCGCCACGTCAAGAACGCCGACGTGCGCCAGATCTTCGAGGAGCTCTGGGGCGTGGAGATTTCCGAGGAACCGGGCCTGCGCATTCCCAACATGCTGGACGCGGCCGTCGATGGCACCTTCAAGGGCCTCTACTGCCAGGGCGAGGACATCTTGCAGTCCGACCCGGACACCAAGCACGTCTCGGCCGGCCTGGCGGCGATGGAATGCGTCATCGTCCACGACCTGTTCCTCAACGAGACGGCCAACTACGCCCACGTCTTCCTGCCGGGCTCGACCTTCCTGGAGAAGGACGGGACCTTCACCAACGCCGAGCGGCGCATCAACCGCGTGCGCAAGGTGATGGCGCCGCGCAATGGCTATGCCGACTGGGAGATCACCCAGATGCTTGCCAACGCCATGGGCGGCAACTGGAGCTATTCCCATCCCTCGGAGATCATGGCGGAGATCGCGATGACGACGCCGTCCTTCGCCAACGTCACCTATGAACTCTTGGAGGAGAAGGGCTCGGTGCAGTGGCCCTGCAACGACAAGACGCCGGACGGCTCGCCGATCATGCATGTCGACGGCTTCGTGCGCGGCAAGGGCCGCTTCATCCGCACCGACTATGTCGCCACCGACGAGAAGACCGGCCCGCGCTTTCCGCTGCTGCTCACCACCGGGCGCATCCTCAGCCAGTACAATGTCGGGGCGCAGACGCGGCGGACGGCCAACGTGGTGTGGCATGACGAGGACGTGCTGGAGATCCACCCGCACGACGCCGAGAACCGGGGCATCAAGGAGGGCGACTGGGTCAAGATCGCCAGCCGTTCGGGCGAGACCAGCCTGCGCGCCCAGATCACCGACCGCGTTTCGCCGGGCGTGGTCTACACGACCTTCCACCACCCCACGACGCAGGCCAACGTCATCACCACCGACTTCTCCGACTGGGCGACCAACTGCCCCGAATACAAGGTGACGGCGGTGCAGGTTTCTCCGTCAAACGGCCCGACCGACTGGCAGGTGGATTACGCCGAGCAGGCGCGGATGTCGCGCCGGGTCGCCGTTCCCGAACCGGCCGAATGAGCGTGACGGCGTTCCCCGCCCGCCGGATGGTGGACCGCGTCGCGCGGCGCAAGGGCGCGCGCGTCGAGGACAGCCGCTCCGTGCCGGAGGAAACGCCGGTCGCCTTCTCCTATGGCGGCTCCACCCATGCCGTGATGATGGCGACGCCCGACGACCTCGAGGATTTCGCCTGGGGGTTCAGCCTGACGGAGGGGATCATCGCGTCTGCCGCCGGAATCGAGGCGGTGGAGATCGTCGAGGCCGGACCAGGCATCGACGTGCAGATCCGGTTGGCGGGCGAGGCGGGCGAAGCACTCGTGGCGCGACGCAGGCACCTCGCGGGGCCGGTCGGTTGCGGGCTTTGCGGCATCGAGAGCATCGAGCAGGCATTGCGGGAGGTGAAGCCGGTCGCCGATCCGGGCATTCGCATCGCGGCCGCCACTGTGTCCGCGGCCGTGGCTGCACTCGAAGGCGCGCAGCCGCTCAACAGCGCGACGCGCGCGGTGCACGCCGCCGGCTTCTACGACTTCGACACGGGCATGATCGCGGTGCGCGAGGATGTCGGCCGTCACAACGCGTTGGACAAGCTAGCCGGCGCGCTGCTGCGCCAGGGTATCCAGCCGTCGCGCGGAGCGGTGGTGGTGACCAGCCGCATCTCGGTCGAGATGGTGCAGAAGACGGCGGCGCTGGGCGCGGCCTTCCTGTTTGCGGTCTCGGCGCCGACTGCACTCGCCGTGCGCACCGCCGAAAGCGCCGGCATCACGCTGGTGGCGGTGGTGCGCGGCGCCGAGTTCGAAGTCTTCACCCATGCCGATCGCATTGCCGGAGGGATCGCCGATGTCGCCTGACAAGCTCGTCTACATGGCCAACCAGATCGCCACCTTCTTCCAGACGCGCAAGCATGACGAGGCCCTGACGGGCATCGCGGATCACATCAACAATTTTTGGGAACCCCGCATGCGGGCGCAGTTTTTCGCGATCGTCGATACCGGCGGTGCGGGGTTGAAGCCGCTGGTGGTGGAAGCCTCGGCGCGAATCAGGCGGCCGAAGACGGCGCCCGCCGGCTGACCGGCCTTCGTCTCCTTCCCGAGACCATCGATCTGAAATGTCGAGGGTCCGGACACAGCACGCTTCAAAAGGCCGCCCGGCCGAGCCGCATTCGCTCGACAGGCCCCTGTGTTGTAAACTGATGAAGATCAAGGCGCGCTCTCCGGTTGTGCTACATCTGGCATCGTTGCGTTCGAAGGCGCGGCCCATGGGCCGAAGCCGCGACCGGAATCGAGCATCGGAGAGCCCATGATCCAGACCATTGCGCCGTCGCCTGCCGAGGAAGCCGTTCTGGAGAGCCTGCCGGTCGGGGAGTGGCATGCCGAGGACGTCGCGGCGGCGCATCAGGCGTTGATGGTTCCGCAAGACGGGCTGTCCGACGCCGAGGCCGCGCGACGGCTTTCCGCCTTCGGCCCGAACCGGCTGCCGGAGGGCGTGCGTCGCGGTGCGCTGATGCGGTTTCTGGCGCAGTTCCACAACCTGCTGATCTACGTGCTGATCGCGGCGGGCATCATGGCGGCGGCGATCGGCCACGTCACCGATTCGCTGGTGATCTTCGCGGTGGTGCTGGCCAACGCGGTCATCGGCTTCATCCAGGAAGGCCGCGCCGAAGAGGCGCTGGAAGCCGTGCGCGGGATGATCGACCCGCACGCCTCGGTGCTGCGCGGCGGACGGCGGCTGACGATCGCGGCCGACGAGGTGGTGCCGGGCGATCTGGTCCTGCTCGAAGCCGGCGACCGCGTTCCCGCCGACCTCAGGCTGGTCAAGGCGCGCAGTCTCCGGATCGACGAGGCGATCCTCACCGGTGAATCGGTGCCGACCGACAAGGTCACGCGCCCGGCTGCCTTGAGCGCGTCGCTCGGCGACCGCGGCTCGATGGCCTTTTCCGGAACCTTCGTGGCCGCGGGGCAGGGCACAGGCATCGCGGTGGCGACCGGCGGGGCGAGCGAACTCGGCCGAATCTCCTCCATGATCGGCGCGGTGGAGCAACTGGCGACGCCGCTGGTGCGTCAGATGAACCAGTTCGCCCGGCAGGTGACGATCGCGGTGCTCGTGGCGGCCGTCTTCGTGTTCGCCTATGCGCTCTACATACAGGGCTATGCGATGGACGAGGCCTTCATGATGGTCGTCGGCCTCGCGGTCGCGGCCATCCCCGAGGGCCTGCCCGCGGTGATGACGATCACGCTCGCCGTCGGCGTGCAGCGCATGGCGCGCCGCAACGCCATCATCCGCAGGCTTCCGGCGGTCGAGACGCTCGGCTCCGTGTCGGTGATCTGCTCGGACAAGACCGGGACGCTGACGCGCAACGAGATGATGGCGGGCGCACTGGTCGTGGCTGACAGCACGGTCGCCGTGACTGGCGCCGGCTACGAGCCCGAGGGCGTCTTCGAGGATGTCGAGGGACGACCGATCGACCCGCAGTCGGATGCCATTCTGGCCGAACTGACCCGCGGGGCGTTCCTGTGCAACGATGCCGAACTGCGGCAGGTCGACGGCCAGTGGACCGTCGCGGGCGACCCGATGGAGGGCGCGCTGATCTCGCTGGCGCTCAAGGGCGGGCTCGATCCGGTCGAAGCCAGGGCCGCTTTTCCGCGCAAGGACGAAATCCCGTTCGATTCGCGCCACCGCTACATGGCGACCCTCCATCAGCCGGCCGACGGCGAGGCGCTTGTCTACGTCAAGGGCGCGCCCGAGCGCATCATCCACATGTGCGGGTCCATCGCCACCCGTGATGGCGAAGGTCCGTTCGACCATGCCGTCTGGGAGGAAGCCGTGCACCGCCTTGCGGAGAACGGACGGCGCATCATCGCGGTCGCGCGCCGGACCATGCCCGCCGGCACGACCGACATCGGACCCGACGACGTCGTCTCCGGACTCGCGTTCCTGGGGCTCGTCGGGCTGATCGATCCGCCCCGGCCCGAAGCGATGGCGGCGATCGCCGAGTGCCGGCGCGCGGGCATCCGCGTCAAGATGATCACCGGCGACCACGCCGCGACCGCGCGCGCCATCGCGCGCGAACTGGGGCTCGCCGACGACCCCAAGGCCTACACCGGCCAGGATCTCGACGATTCGGACGGTGCGCAATTCAGCAAGATGGCGCGCGAGGGGTCGGTCTTCGCGCGCACCAGCCCCGAGCACAAGCTGCGGCTCGTCGAATCGCTCCAGTCGAACGGCGACGTGATCGCCATGACCGGCGACGGGGTAAACGACGCCCCGGCGCTGAAGCGCGCCGACGTTGGCGTGGCCATGGGCCGCAAGGGCACGGAGGCCGCAAAAGAGGCCAGCGAGATGGTGCTGGCCGACGACAATTTCGCTTCGATCGTGGCCGCCGTGCGCGAAGGGCGCACCGTCTACGACAACCTGACCAAGGTGATTGCCTGGACGCTGCCGACCAATGGCGGGGAGGCCTTCACCATCATCCTCGCCATCGCGTTCGGCCTGACCTTGCCGGTAACCGCCATCCAGATCCTCTGGATCAACATGGTGACCGCGGTGGCGCTGGGGCTCACGCTCGCCTTCGAGCCGACGGAAGCCGGCACCATGGCGCGACCGCCGCGACGCTCGCGGGAGGCGCTGCTCTCGGGCCGGCTCTTGTGGCGCATCCTCTTCGTCTCAGCCCTGATGGTCGTCGGCACCATGGGCATCTTTTCGCTCGCGATCCACGAGGGCCATTCCGTCGACATGGCGCGGACCATGGCGGTCAACGCGATCGTCGTGATGGAAATCTTCTACCTGTTCAGCGTGCGCTACGTATATGGATCGGCGCTGACCTGGCAGGGCGTGCTCGGCACGCCGGCCGTCCTGATCGGCGTGGCGGTGGTGGTGGTGGCGCAGTTCGCCTTCACCTACGCGCCGCCGCTGCAGGCTGTCTTCGGCACCGAAGCCGTGGCCCTTGCCGACGGTCTGGCGATCGTGGCCGTCGGCGTGGCGCTGCTCGTCATCGTGGAGGTCGAGAAACGGCTGGCGGCATGGTGGCTGAGGGAGGCGTGACCATCCAGGCGCGCTGGCGGGGATGGGGCGCTCGCCGGGACTTGCAGGGCGGCCATGGGTGACCTCGCCGTCTATGCCGGACTGTTTTCGGTCGCCTTCATCGCGGCGACCATCCTGCCGGCGCAGTCCGAAGCCGCGCTCGTCGGACTGATCGTCGCCGATGCGCAACCGGTCGTGCTGCTGATCGCGGCCGCGAGCCTCGGCAACACGCTGGGCGCGGTGGTGAACTGGGGGCTGGGACTTGGTGTCACGCGGTTCAGCGGCAGGCGCTGGTTTCCGGTCAGCCAAAAACAACTCGACCGCGCGACAGGCTGGTACCACCGCTGGGGCCGCTGGAGCCTGCTCTTCAGTTGGGCCCCGATCTTTGGCGATGCGCTGACGGTGGCCGCGGGCGTCCTGCGCGAGCCATTCTGGAGCTTTTTCGTTCTCGTCGCCATCGCCAAGACCGGGCGCTATCTGGTGCTGGCGGCCGTGACGCTCGGATTGCTCTGAACCGAAACAGGCTGCCGCCGCGCGTCAGGCGCCTTTCACGGCCGCCGGCTCGTGTCGCTTGATCAGGTGGCGCAGCGTGTGAAGCCCTGCTCGACGCCCGACACCGCGATGCGCCGAAGGACCGGACGAAGCAAAGACCAGCACCATGCGCGGGGAGCCTCGCTTTTCATCCGCAATGTCTATTCATGGAGTTTTTGGTGGGTGATGTAGGGATCGAACCTACGACCCGCTGATTAAGAGTCAGCTGCTCTACCAACTGAGCTAATCACCCACGGAGTTCGCAGCCGGTCGGGACCGCGAACGTGGCGGGTACATAGCGGGTCGATCCCCGGCATGCAAGCCTTGTTCATGACAAAAACGCGTCGGCTGGACGGCCGGCCGGCGATGGCGGCGGCGGGGGCGCCGCGGGACGGCCGGCATCGCGGCGTCCCCGCGTCGGCCCCCCGGAATCACGGCGCCCGCCGGGCGTTCCAATGGATCGGACCAACGGGAATTGATTGTTCGATCGCAGGTTGGTGAACAATTGGGTTCCAATGCGTTATGTAGGTCGTGGGTGGGGCATGGGGAGAGAGCACGTGGAGATCGAGAATGAAGCAATCGCCAAGCTGATCAGGCGCCAGACCCGGGCCAGTCCGCGATCGCCGTCGCGCGAGCGGGGCATCCTGCGCTACGAGGGACTGCTCGACAGCCTCGAGGCGCTGCTTGTCGACCACGACCTCGAGGATGTCGGTCTCCACCAGATCGCCGAGCATGCCGGCGTTCCGCACGCCTCCATCTATCATTTCTTCCCGACGAAGGAGGCGGCCTTCATGGCGCTCGGCCAGCGCTATGTGTCGGAGATCCGGGCGTTGCAGGAGCATCGGCCCGTGCCACCGGAGACCCTGCGCAGCTGGCAGGATTTTCTGGCGCAGGAATTGCGCGAGGCCATCTGCTTCCTCCAGGAAAAACCGCAGGCCATGAAGCTGTTCCTGGGGCGGTTCGGCGGCATGGAGACACGGCGGGCCGAGATCGCCCGCAACACCAGCGCCGCGCGGCTGCTCTTCCTGCGGCTCAACAGCGCCTTCCACTTGCCGTTCATTCGTGACGTCGAGACGAGGCTCCTGACCTTCATCGAGGTCGTCGACGCCGTGCTGGGCATTTCCTACGCGCGCGACGGCGAGATCACCGACGAGGCCATCGACGAGGCGCATCGGGCGAGCGTCGCCTATTTCAGGCTGTTCCTGCCCGACCAGCTCGAGCTGCGCGAGGACGTGGTGGAGCGGCTCGAGCGCGGCGAACCGGTCCTCCTCGACACCGAGGACGACCCGATCGGTTCCTGACGGTCCCGCTTCCTTGTCCCGGCCACCCGGTCTCATGTCCCTGTGAAGCCGAGCGTCGATCCGGCGGTGGCGCGAGGCCCGGAACGGACGCCATGAGCGCGCTCAGTCCTCGGCGAGAATCGTCTCGATCCGGCGCATCTGCTCGCCGAGCATGTCGCAATCTCGCGGCGAGGACTGGGCCATCACCTTGTCGATCAGCGCCGTATAGACGGCGAGCGCCTCCAGCAGCAGCGCCTCGCCCCGTGGCGTCAGGGTCAGACGCATGACGCGCTTGTCGGTCGCGTCGTTCTCGCGCCGCAGCAGGCCCTGCTTCTCCAGCTGTGGCAGGAGCATGGTGATGTTCGACCGTCCGACCAGCAGTTTTCGCGCCAGATCGTGCTGCGACATGCCGGGATGGCGGTAGAGGTTCATCAGCATGTCGAGCTGCGCGAGCTTCAGGTCGAAGGGCACGAGCGCCTTGGTCAGCGCGCGCACGACCGCCTTCTCGGCGCGCACGACGGCGATCCAGTTGCGAAAGCGCGGGTTGTCCCACGGGAGGTCTTGTTTTTTGTTCATGCTTGAACTAATAATGTTCATCGTTGAACGAATATCGGGCTCCCACCATGGCATCATTTCCCCTGAGTGTCATCCGTTCCACGTTTCGGGTTGCCGACCATCTGGCGCCCGTTCTCGCCGGTCGCGCGGCCTTCGAACTGTTCTGCCGCACGCCCGATCCCACGAGGCTGAACGAGAAGGAACGCAGCGCCATCGCGCAGGCGTCCGCCTTCATGGACGAGGCGCGGCACCATCGCCTGCCGATCCGCTCCGGTCATGTCGTGGCGCATGATTTCCGCCCGCCGCAAGGCACGCCGTTCCGGCGCACCGTGCTCGTCCTGCATGGCTGGCGCTCGCGCACCGAGCACATGGCCGCGCTGGTCGATGCGCTGCGGCGCGCCGGCTCGCGCGTGGTCGCGCTCGACCTGCCCGGACATGGCGCCTCGTCCGGCCGCCGGCTGACCATTCCCAATGCCGTCGAGGCGGTCAGCGCGGCGGGAGACTGGTTCGGCCCCTTTGCCGCGGTCGTCGGCCATTCCTTCGGCGGCGCGGTGGCGGTCAACGCCGTGACCGGCTCGATCCCGCGTTTCGCGCCGGTCACGGCCGACAGGCTCGTTCTGGTCTCGGCGCCCAACTCGATGCCCGCCTATTTCGCCGATTTCGGCCGCATGCTGTCGCTCGGTCCGCGGGCGCAGACGGCGCTGTTCGATCACGTCGAGCGGGTCGCCGGTCGGCCGCTGGAGCGATTCGTCGGCGCCAGCCAGCTCGCGGAGGTGGAGGTGCCGACGCTGGTCATCCATGCGCCCGACGACAAGGAGGTGTCGGCCGAGGATGCCAGGGCCTACGCGGCGGCCGGCCGGCACGTGCGGCTCGTCTGGGCGCCTGGGCTCGGCCACCGGCGGATCGTGGCGGGACCGGGCGTGCTGACGGAGCTAGCAGGCTTCGTCGCCGGTGAGACGGATGGCTCCGCCGTGCATTGAGGCGTTCGGATTCCCTCAGACGTCCGCGGGAGGTGCGTTTCGGGAGGGTTTCTCAGGGCTTCGGCTTGCCCGGCTCGTGCGGCAGCCCGGCGTCCTTCCAGGCCGAGAACCCGCCCTCCACGTGGCTGACCTTGTCCAGCCCCATGTCCTGCGCGGTCTTGGCGGCCAGCGCGGAGCGCAAGCCGCCAGCGCAAAAGAAGACGAAGTGCTTGCCCGAGGAGAAGATGTTGCGGTGGTATGGGCTCTCCGGGTCGATCCAGAACTCCAGCATGCCGCGCGGACAGTGGACCGCGCCGGCCATGCGGCCCTCGCGGTCGAGTTCGCGCGGATCGCGAAGGTCGATGAAGGCGACGTCGTCGCGGCCGATGAGACCGGCCGCGGCGGCGGGCGTGAGCGTCTCGACCTCGGCATTCGCCTCGGCCAGCATCTCCTTGTAGCCCTTCTTTGCCTTCATGCGTTCTCGCCTTGCCGCCGGCGTCAGTGCTTGACGACGACCCGCGTGCCCACGTTCACCTTGCCGTAGAGATGAACGACATCGTCGTTGGCCATCCGAATGCAGCCCGACGACATCGCCTGACCGATCGTCCAAGGCTGGTTCGTGCCATGAATCCGGTAGAGTGTCGAGCCGATGTAGAGCGCGCGCGCGCCCAGCGGATTGTTGGGACCGCCTGGCATGTAGGCCGGCAGCTTGCGGCCCTTGGCGGCTTCACGGCGGATCATCTGCGGTGGCGGCGTCCAGCCCGGCCACTCGGCCTTGCGCGAAATGCGATTGGTGCCGGCCCAGGTGAAGCCATCGCGGCCGACGCCAACGCCGTACTTGATCGCGCGGCCATTACCGAGCGTGTAGTAGAGGCGGCGTTCGGAGGTGTCGACGATGATGGTGTTGGGCCCGTAGGGACCGTCGTAGCGCACGGTCTGGCGCTGGATGGGCGACTTGTTCGACATCCGCTGGGTGCCGGCCGCGGGGCGGTCATGACCGCCACGGATCACCCTTTGCCAGAAAGTCTCGGCCTCGGCCGGCGCGACCGCCAGCGGCATGCCGAGGCTCAGCGTCATCACCGCGGCGAAGATGGCGGCTAGTCGAAATCCGATCCGTCTCATGGTTTCCCTCTCTCGTCGTTTTCCGAAGACTATCAATCGAGCGCCAGCGCTCAACAGACAATAGTCCCGGTAACGGAAGGGTTACTGCGAGAAACTTCACGCGAGGGACGTTCGCCTGGTCGGCAGGACAGGCCGTCGAAGCAGAGTTCCTGCGCTGGCTCTCAGCCCAGGTTCAGCTCCTTGAAGAAGTCGTT
Organism: Mesorhizobium sp.; assembly: GCA_051860465.1. GTDB lineage: Bacteria > Pseudomonadota > Alphaproteobacteria > Rhizobiales > Rhizobiaceae > Aquibium. The sequence goes on along the minus strand of JBHYDY010000035.1, from coordinate 19,800 downwards.
GCCCTTGTCGTCGATGACGATGAAGGCGGGGAAGTCGACCACCTCGATGCGCCAGACCGCCTCCATGCCCAGCTCGGGATACTCGAGCACCTCGACCTTCCTGATGCAGTCCTGCGCCAGGCGCGCCGCCGGGCCGCCGATCGAGCCGAGGTAGAAGCCGCCATGGGTCGCGCAGGCCTCGCGGACCTGGCGCGAGCGGTTGCCCTTGGCCAGCATCACCATCGAGCCGCCGAAGGACTGGAACTGGTCGACATAGGAATCCATCCGGCCCGCGGTGGTCGGGCCGAAGGACCCGGAGGCGTAGCCGACGGGCGTCTTGGCGGGGCCGGCGTAGTAGACCGGGTGGTCCTTCATGTAACCGGGCATGCCTTCGCCGCGCTCCAGACGCTCGCGGATCTTGGCGTGGGCGATGTCGCGCGCCACCACGATGGTGCCCGAAAGAGACAGTCGCGTCTTCACCGGGTGCTGCGAGAGCGTGGCGAGGATCTCGGCCATCGGCCGGTTCAGGTCGACCTCGACCACGTGCGAGGTGAGCTTTTCCTCGTCGATGTCGGGCATGTACGTCGCGGGGTTCGTCTCCAGTTCCTCGATGAAGACGCCGTCCCTGGTGATCTTGCCCAGCGCCTGGCGGTCGGCCGAGCAGGAGACGCCGAGGCCGATCGGCAGCGAGGCGCCATGGCGGGGCAGGCGGATGACGCGCACGTCGTGGCAGAAATACTTGCCGCCGAACTGGGCGCCGACGCCCATCTGCTGGGTCAGCTTGTGGATCTCGGCCTCCATCGCCACGTCGCGGAAGGCATGGCCGTCCTCGCCGCCCGAGGTCGGCAGGCCGTCGAGGTATCGCGTGGAGGCGAGCTTCACCGTCTTCAGGTTCATCTCCGCCGAGGTGCCGCCGATGACGATCGCCAGGTGATAGGGCGGGCAGGCGGCGGTGCCGAGGGTCAGGATCTTTTCCTTCAGGAACGCCACCATCCGGTCATGCGTGAGAAGCGAGGGCGTGCCCTGATAGAGAAAGGTCTTGTTGGCCGAGCCGCCGCCCTTGGCCACGAACAGGAACTTGTAGGCGTCCTCGCCTTCCGCGTAGATGTCGATCTGGGCGGGCAGATTGTTCTTCGTGTTCTTCTCCTGGAACATCGACAGCGGCGCGAGCTGCGAATAGCGCAGGTTCTTCTTCTCGTAGGCGTCGAGCACGCCCTGTCCGAGTGCCGCCGCGTCGCCGCCTGGCGTCCAGACGCGGCGTCCCTTCTTGCCCATGATGATCGCCGTGCCGGTGTCCTGGCACATCGGCAGGATGCCGCCGGCGGCGATGTTGGCGTTCTTCAGGAGGTCGTAGGCGACGAAGCGGTCGTTGTCGGTCGCCTCCGGATCTTCGAGGATCGAGGCGAGTTGCCGGAGATGGCCGGGCCGCAGCAGGTGGTTGATGTCGGAGAAGGCCGTTTCGGACAGAAGCCGCAGCGCCTCCGGTTCGACAGCCAGGATGTCCTGGCCCCTGAAACGGTCGACCGACACGAAATCCGACGTCAGCTTGCGGTAGGGCGTCTGGTCTGGCGCCAAGGGGAAGAGGTCGGCGAGAACCGGCTCGGTCACGTTCGGGCTCCTGGCTGGAACGAAAAGGCAGCGCCGTTTTAGCGGCGCTGCCCGAAAAGTCCATCAGGAGGCGAAATGCCGTGCCGCCGACCGCGCCTTACTCGGCGGGCGTGGCGTGCATCAGGCTCAGGCCCTTCGCGGTGCGGTCGCCGAAACCCTTCCAGTAGCTGTGCTCGGGCTTCAGGCTCTTGTCCTCGTTGACGGCCCAGACACCGTCCTCGGCCTTCTCGACGATGTCGAGATAGGCGTCCATCTCCGCGTCGCCTTTCAGGTGCTTGCCCAGGAAGGCCGTGGCGAAATGCTGGGCGATGTTGTTCATCCGCACCGTGTCCCAGACCGGATCCGCGTAGTGGTCGAAGGGCGCCCAGCCGAGCTTTTCCGACACGGCCCAGGATTCGGCCGGCGCCGGCATGGGCGCGGCGGCGTTGTGGTTGGCGTTGTCGAAGGTCAGCAGGTACCGGTCGGCATTGACCGCGCCCTCGTAGAGCGCCTTGACGCCTTTTTCGTAGCCCGACACGTCGTCGATGCTGCCGGAGACGAAGAACATTGGAATCTCGACGCCCTTCAGGCCTTCCGCATCCCAGAAGCCGCGTTCCATGCCCCAGGGCGCGAAGGCGATGGCTGCCTTGTAGCGGGCGTCGGGAAGGCTCTGGTGGCTTTCGGACCCGGCGAGATGGATGCCAAGCGTGCCGTCCGGCGCGCCCCAGGCCAGATCGACCGCGGCTTGCGTGACGCCGCCGCCGGCGGTGATGACCGCGCCATAGCCGCCCATCGAATAGCCGACGAGGCCGGCATTCGACGCATCGACGAGGCCGGAGAGGAAGCTCGAGGCGTCGTCCGACAGGCGCGCCACCTCGTTCAGGACGAAGATCTGGTCGAGCGAGCGGTTGACCAGGGTCGATCCGAACTTGTTCTGGTCATTGTAGGTGGAATCGGTGTGGTCGATCGAGGCGACGACATAACCCTTCGTGGCAAGGTTCTCGGCCAGGTGGCTGAGCAGGAATCGGTTTCCGGGATAGCCGTGCGAGATGACGACGAGCGGCCAGGCGCCGGTCTCGGCCTTCTTCGGCTCGGCGTCGCGCACCGCGCGGCCCTTCAGCGAAACCTGCGTGACGCCGTCGCGCAGGAACACGCCCGCATAGGTGCCGCCGACCGCATCCCCCTCCGCCGGGTACCAGACCTCGACGGTCAGCGGTCGGTCGTAGCGCGGGTGGTCCTTGCCTGCCTCGACATTGACGATGTCGATCTGGTCGGCATGGACGAGTTCGATCGTCCTGACGCCGATGCTGTTGTCACCCGGAACGGCGAGCTCCGGTGCGTCCGGACGCACCTGATCGATTCGATTGTCCTGTGCCATGGCCCCGGTGCCAAGCACGCAAGCGGCCGCGAACGCAACCAGCATCTTCTTCATTGTTTCATCTCCCGTTCGCCGACGTGCCGAACAGCGCCGCCGACACGCTTTAGGGTGCGTTTTCGACAGGGACGTGACAAGTGGCAAAAGCGTGCGGCCGGACGCGAAGCGGCGCCATTCGCGCCGCTTTCGCTCGAGACGTCAGTCGCGCCCGGCGTCCATGATCCTGGCGGCCAGCAAGGCGGGATTGGAAAAGCACATCTCGTGGCTTCCCGGCGTCTGGACCAGCCGGAACAGGCCGAGCTTCTCCGACAGCCGCGGATGCCAGCCGAGGCTCTGGGGCAGGGCGGTGTCCTCGGTGGCGTTGATGTAGGACTTCGCCACCTGCATGGCCGCCGGATTGGTCTTCAGGGCGATCTTGTCGGTAAAGGTCGCGTAGGGATGGGGGTTGAGCTTGTCGTACGCCGCCTGCGCGAGATCCGCGTCGCCGTCGTTGATGAAGGCCTCGCGCCAGATCGGGTAGGGCAGCACGACGGAGTTGTCGCCGCTCTGCGCGCTCATGGCGTCGAACAGCGCGATGTAGTGCGGCGGCACCATGTCGTTGAGGCATTCCCCGTCGTTGGGCACGAAGGCGTTCCAGTAGATCAGCCGCCGGATGCGCTCGGGAACGGCGTCGGCGACGCCGGTGATGATCATGCCGCCATAGGAGTGGCCGAGCATGACGACGTCCGACAGGTCGTGCTGCGCGAGGTAGTCGACGATCGAGGCGATCGCCTCGGCCAGCCCCGTCGACTTGGCGTCGCCGGGCCGGTTGCCGGCGATGGTGGGCAGGTGGACGGTGTGTCCGGCCGCGCGAATCGGCGCCGCGACTTCCTCGAAAAGCTCGCCCGTGTGCCAGGCGCCGTGAACGAGCACGTATGTGGTCATGGTCTCCTCCTTCGGTTAGGGTGCCAGAATGAGAATGCGCGACCCGGCCCCGCCGGGAAAATGGCTGGACGCGCACAAAGCGCGGCCAGGAGCGCACGAGGAGGGGAAGATGCAGGAGGCGCCTGTGTCAGCGGATCGCAGCCAGCCTGCCGTCGTCCGCGATCGTGTGTGGGATACGCGCGACGTCGAAGCCCGCGAAACCTTCGGCTACTATCGCGAGGGCATCTGCGAGGCCTTCATGGAACTCGTGCCCGAGATCGAGGCGTCGATGACCGGACGGTTCGGCGCGCGGGTCGAGCACATCGATCTCGGCGGAGGTGCGGTCAACCGGGTGCGCGCCACCGCCCACCAGGTGAACCGGACGCGCCGCGAGATCGCTCGCTCACCCGGGGAGTGCTTCTACCTCAACTACCAGACCGACGGCATCTGCGACATCGAACAGGCTGGACGGCGGCTTGAGCTGCGTGCGGGCGAGGTCGGTATCTTCTCCTCGGGCCAACCCTTCGTGCTGGAGCACAGGCGCCGCCCGCAGCTCGGCGTGGCATCCTTTTTCGTCCCGACCGGTCTGCTCGGCGGACGCCTTCCGGGCTCCCTGCCGCGCGGGCCGGCCGTCCTCTCGGACGATCCCGCCATCGGGCGATTGCTCTCGGAAACGGCGCGGTCGCTCTCGTCGGGTGCCGATGCCCTATCCGCGCCTGACCGCGCGCGCCTGTTCGACATGCTGGTCGATCTGGCGGCCATGGCGCTGGGCGGTACGCGGGCAGCCATCGATCCGGTCGCCACGCGCGCCGACGCGACTTACCTTCGCCTGAAGCGCATCGTCGCCGAGAGGCTGCGCGATCCTGGGCTCGACGTGGCGGGCGCCGCGCGTGCGGCCGGCATATCGCCGCGCTACCTGCACCGCCTGTTCGAGCGGCAGGGTGCGAGCTTCACGGCCTACCTCCTGGGGGAGCGGCTCTTGCTCGCCAGCGCCCGGCTCGCCGATCCGCGCTGGAGCCATCTGCCGATCGCCACCATCGCCTATGACTGCGGCTTCCGCGACCTTTCGCATTTCGGCCGCGCCTTCAAGGCGCGGTTCGCCGCGACGCCGGGAGAATGGCGTCGCGGCGAGGCCGGTCCTAGCTGAGCGAAGCGGTGAAGCGCTGGATGCGGATGCAGGATTCCTCCAGCAGCGCCTCCGAGGTCGCGTAGGAAATGCGGAAGTTGGGGCCGAGGCCGAAGGCCGAGCCATGCACCACCGCAACGCCCTCGGCCTGCAGCAGTTCGGTGACGAAGTCCTCGTCGGTGGCGATCACCTTGCCGCCCGGGGTCTTCCTGCCGACCAGTTCCTGGCAGGACGGATAGACGTAGAAGGCGCCCTCCGGCATCGGACAGTTGATGCCGCGGGCCTGGTTGAGCATCGACACGACGAGGTCGCGGCGGCCCTGGAAGATCGCCTTGTTGCGGATGACGAAGTCCTGCGGGCCGTTCAGCGCCTCGACCGATGCCCATTGCGCGATCGTGCAGGCGCCGGACGTCTGCTGGCTCTGGATGGTGTCCATCGCCTTGATCAGGGGCAGCGGCCCCGCCGCGTAGCCGATGCGCCAGCCGGTCATGGCATAGGCCTTGGAGACGCCGTTCATGGTCAGCGTGCGGTCGATGAGCGCCGGCTCCACCTCGCAGATCGTGCGGAACACGAAGTCGCCGTAGGTCAGGTGCTCGTACATGTCGTCGGTCAGCGTCCAGACATGCGGATGCCGCAGCAGCACGTCGGCCAGCGCGCGCAGTTCGTCCCACGTATAGGCCGCGCCCGACGGGTTCGACGGCGAGTTCATCACCAGCCACTTGGTCTTCGGCGTGATCGCCCTTTCCAGCGCCTCGGCGGTCAGCTTGAAGCCGTTTTCGATGGTCGTGTCGGCGGTGACCGGCGTGCCGCCGCAGAGCAGCACCATCTCGGGATAGCTGACCCAGTAGGGCGCCGGAATCACGACCTCGTCGCCCGGGTTCAGCGTCGCCATGAAGGCGTTGAACAGGATCTGCTTGCCGCCGGTGCCGACGATGGTGTGGGCGGCGGTGTAGTCGAGATTGTTCTCGCGCTTGAACTTGGCGGCGATCGCCTCGCGCAGCGGCACGATGCCGGAGACGGGCGGATACTTGGTCTCGCCGCGCCGGATGGCGTCGATCGCTGCGTTCTTGATGTTGTCGGGCGTGTCGAAGTCCGGCTCGCCCGCGCCGAGGCTGATCACGTCACGTCCCTGCGCCTTCAGTTCGCGCGCTTTCTGGGCGACCGCGATGGTTGCAGAAGGCTTCACGCGGGACAGGGCGTCGGCAAGGAATGCCATGGTTCAGTTCTCCTGGAGTGGCGGCGGATCGCCGTTTCGGCGGTTTTCTAATGTCCGAATGGTGGGCGGATCGCAAGGGAAGTCGCGACGCCGCGCCCCCGAATCCCGAAAAATTCGATCGTTAACCCGGCAAGAAGCCTTTGCTGCCATACCGGAGGTCGAGGAATCCGAGGTTTGCAATGGCGCGCAGCGCTGGCCTGGCGCATATCGTCCGCAACGCCGACGGCACGTCGAGCGGGGTCTGGGGCATTCACACGTTGAAAAGCGCCTTCCAGCCGATTTTCGCCTTCGAGGGCGGCAAGCTGCGTATCGCGGCCTTCGAAGGGCTCCTCCGTGCGTTTCGCGATGGCGAGACCGTTCCCCCCGGCCGCTTCTTCGCCGGCGTGCCGGCGGTGGATCGCTTCCACGTCGAGACATTGACGCGAACGCTCCATCTTCTCAACGCTGGCGCCTGCCTCGACCCTCGTACGGCGCTCTTCGTCAATTTCGACCCGTCGCTGTTCTCGGACCGGGCCGTGGTGGACGTCGCGCTGCGCGACACGCGCCTCGTCATGCACGAGGCCGGCATCCATCCCTCGCGCGTCGTCTGTGAGATGACCGAGCAGAAGACGGGCTCGCGGGCCACGCTGCACCTCTTCGTCGAGATGCTGCGCTCGCACGGTTTCCGGATCGCCGTGGACGACTACGGCGCCGACGATTCCGATATCTCGCGCATCGAGGAATTGAAGCCCGACATCGTCAAGTTCGACGCGAAATGGATTTCGCGGCTGATGCAGTCGGGACCCGGCTTCGCGCTGCTCAAGACCATGGTCACCACCTTCTCGGAGCGGGGCATTTCCACCGTCTTCGAGGGCATCGAGGAGACCTGGCAGCTCGAGATCGCCGAAAGATGCGGGGCGTCGATGGTGCAGGGCTTCGTGCTGGCGCGACCCGAACTCGCGCCGACCAGCTTTTCCGTCTTCTCGCATGAGGCTGACATCGCCGGCGGCGGCCGCGAACCGGTCGCCGATCCCGATCGCGTGCCGCACGCCGTCCCGGCGAAAGCGGCAAGGCCGCAGCCGCCGGTTCGTGCGTTCGGCCGCCGCGGCTCGGTTCGGTGAGGCCCGTCGTCATGGCGCCACGGATCGTTCCCCCTTCATCCCGTCAGGGTGGCGGCGTCTCCGGACGAGTCGACCGCAAGCCGGAGCTGATGGCCGACGAGGTCGGCATCGCCTATGGCCGCTTTGGCGACCTGGTGTTGAAGAGCGCCTACCAGCCGCTCTACTGCGTCGAAGGCGACTGGCTGCAGCCCTTCGGCGTCGAGGCGCTGGTCACCGGCATGCGCGGCCGGGCGAGCGTCCGCGCCGACGATATCTTCGGTCTCGTCGAAGGGACACAGCGCGCGGCGCTCGAAGAGTTGTGCCGGATGCTGCATGTCCGCAACCATCACAACATGGGGCTGCCGGGCATGCAGCTGTTCTTCAACGTCGATCCCGGCTTCACCGGCGACGACGTCGAACATCTTGCCTGGATGCTCGCGGAGGAGGGCGTCGCACCCGAGCTCGTCACCTGCGAGATCACCGAGCAGGCCGGCAACGACGCGCGCCTGCTGGCGCTCGCGAAGGAACTGCGCGCGATCGGGGTCAGGCTGGCCGTCGACGATTTCGGCGCCGGCCATTCGACGGCCGAGCGCGTCAGGGTTCTGCGTCCCGACACCGTCAAGATCGATGCGGCGTGGTTCCGCTCCGTCGTGTCGCGGCCCGATGCCTTGCGAATGCTTCCGGCCCTGTTTGCGCGCCTTGGCGACCTCGGCTGCGTCATCCTGGTCGAGGGCATCGAGACGCCGCGGCAGCTGAGCGCGGCGATCGATGCGGGGGCGGATCTGCTGCAGGGCTATCTGCTGGGGCGTCCCGCGCTCGCCGGCACGATCATCGACGAATCCTCGCTTCTGATCCGCGACCTGATCGCCGGCGACGAGCCGGCCGCGCGAAACTGAGCGGCTTCACTCGGCCGGCTTGGCGACCACGCCCGACAGTTCGGCGATGATGTCCGACAGCATCGGCACGAAGTCCTCGCCGTGGCCGGTGCCGACGGCGAGCGCAAACGAGTTGCGCACCGCCGCGCCGACCGGATTGGGCGTCTGCGTGGCATTGGCGTAGGCCGACAGGTAGCTCAGGTCCTTCAGGCCGTTGGCGAGCGCGAAGCGGTGGGCGTCGCGGTCGCGTTCCAGCACGTATTTGAAGAAGGTCTGGTAGAAGCCGCAGTCCATGCGCCCGCCGCGGATCACGCTGTCGAAGACATGCGCGGTGAGCCCCGCCTTGGCGCCGAGCGCCAGCGCCTCGGCATAGATCGCGGCATAGCCCAGCGAGAGGAAATTGTTGAGAAGCTTCATCGTGTGGCCGGAGCCGACCGGCCCGGTATGGACGATCTTCTGGGCGAAGGTCGCCAGAACCGGCCGCGCGCGCTCGATATCGTCCTCGCGTCCGCCAGCCATGATGTCGAGCGTGCCGGCCTCCGCTTCCTTCGGCGTGCGCGACAGCGGCGCGTCGACGAGAGCCATGCCCTTGGCGGCCAGTTCGGTCTCCAGACGCACGGTCGACGACGGGTCGGAGGTCGAGCAGTCGATGATGAGGATCGGCCGCCCGGCGCTGGCAAGGCCGTTCGAGCCATGGACGATGGCCTCGACCTGCGGGCTGCCGGTGACGCAGAGGATGACGATGTCGCAGCGTTCCGCCAGTTCGCGGGCCGAAGCCGCTTCATGCGCGCCGAACGCCACCAGCTCTTCCGCGGCCTCGCGGCGCCGATGGGCAAGGATGGTGAGATCGTAGCCCTTGGCGAGAATGTTCTTCGCCATGCCGCGCCCCATCAACCCGACGCCGATGAAGCCGATGCGTTCCTGTGCCATGCTGGTTCCTCCCATTGCGGAGGCCAGGATAGAAGGTTCGGCCGGCGTCGTCACCCGCGCCCTTCGCCAGTCGACGAGGCACGTCCGGAAACACAGGGCGCGAGGCAACAAAAAAGGCGGGGACCAGCCCCGCCTTTCGATCCGCCAGAGGCGGTCAGTCGTTGCGTGACATCCTGGCCGGTCGCCCGCGCCTGACGTCTCCGCGATCGGTCGCGATCAGGCCGCGGTGATCTTGCCAGCGGCGGACTTGCCGGTGCGACGGTCCTGCTCGATCTCGAAAGAGACCTTCTGGCCTTCGTTGAGGCTGGTCATTCCGGCGCGCTCGACGGCCGAGATGTGGACGAACACGTCAGCGCCGCCATTGTCGGGCTGGATGAAGCCGTAGCCCTTGGTCGCGTTGAACCACTTTACGGTGCCAGTTGCCATGAGAGTATTCCTTGCGTTTGCAACTTCGGTTGACCCCCACGAATGGTGGTCGGGGATATCGAGATTTTGGAGATAGAACCGAGCAAACGCGAAGATCGCGGGCAGCCAGATCGATCGGCCGAAAATTTCAACGGTGCCAACATATACGCTGCCGCGATCACAGACAAGATACTGGAAGTGAGAGTTTTTTCGCAGCCGCCCGCCCCGCGCGGGGCTATTCTCGGCAGGGAACGGAGAGCCGGCTGCGCCGTTCCAGAAACACGGCGAGCGTGGGGCGCTCACGCCCCAACCCTGCCGCAATCCAGGCGCTGTGATTCCCGCCTGCGCGTTTCGGGCCGGCACAAAGGAGGAACCATGATGAAAGTTCTGATGATCGCGCTGGCGGCCACCATGCTCGCAGCGCCGGCGCACGCCATTTCCCGCTACAATTCGCAAGGCATGAGCTGCGGCCAGGTCCAGGCGGCGGTGCAGCGCGAGGGCGCCGTCATCCTGCGCTACCGCTCGGCGCGCAATCCGAGCCTGACCCTCTACGACCGCTATGTGAGCGGCGGGCGTTTCTGCGCCGTCGGCGAGGTGGCGGTCGGTTCGTCGGTGCCGACCAGGGACGACCGAAGCTGCTACGTTCTCAAGTGCAGGTCCTACGACCGGGAGAATGTCTTCCCGTTCCGCGACTAAAGCGTGTCGCGATCTTTCAGATTCGCTCCGCACGCTTTAGGTCTTTGTTTTCGCACATGTCTTTCACCCGAAACCGGTGCCCACTTTCGGGAGACATGCTTTAGCGGGACGCTGAGCCGGCTCAGAAACCGAAGCTCGACTGCGCGGGATCCGCGGCCTCCAGCCTGATCCCCTCCAGAGCGAGCAGGCGCATCTTGGTGTCGACGCCGCCGGGCGCCGAAAAGCCGCCGGCCTTGCGGCCGGCCGCCAGCACGCGGTGGCAGGGGACCAGCAGCGGCACGGGATTGGCGCCCATGGCGGTTCCGGTTTCGCGAAACGCGCCCGTATGGCCGGCGCGCTCGGCCAGTTCGCCATAGGTCAGGACCTCGCCATGGCCGATCCGACGGGCGGCGCGATAGACGTCGCGGCGGAACCCCGAAATGTGCGGCAGGTCGACCGGAACGGTCGCCAGATCGACCTTCGCGCCCAGCATATAGCGGCGGAGCAGGTCGACGGCGGCGGCGATCGTCGGCGGAAGGAGCCGTTCGAGCCTCGCCTTGGCGTCCGCAGCGCATTCGGGACGCGGAAAGCCGTTGCGGACGGCCGTCAGGAGACGTTCGGTGTCGGCGGGGGCACGTCCGGGGAGTTGCAGCCGCGTGATGCCGCGCGGCGTCCAGGCGATGCCGACGACGCCGAGCGCGGTTTCGAACAGGAAATGGCCGGACGCCGTCGCTTCCATGGATGGTCCGCCGATGAGCAATGCCACCGACTGGTATCAAAGGCGGCGGAACAGATCAAGAACTCGATCGCCGAGGCCCGTCAGTCCTCACGGCCGAACGCGCGTTCGGCCGTGCGTCCGAGGCGGCCGCCTCAGCTCGCCAGCGCCTCGATCGGCGGGCAGGCGCAGACCAGGTTGCGGTCGCCGGCGACATTGTCGACGCGCGACACCGGCGGCCAGTATTTCAGGCCGGCCGCGTCGCCCAGCCCGAGCGGGAAGGCGGCGGTGCTGCGCGGATAGGGATGCGACCAGTCGTCGGCCATGGCCTCGGCGGCCGTGTGCGGGGCGTTGACCAGCGGATTGTCGTCCTTCGGCCACTTGCCCGACGCGACCTTGCCGGCCTCTTCGGCGATGGCGATCATCGCCTCGCAGAAGCGGTCGATCTCGGCCAGCGGCTCCGATTCGGTCGGCTCGACCATCAGCGTGCCGGCCACCGGCCAGGACATGGTCGGCGCGTGAAAACCGTAGTCGATCAGGCGCTTGGCGATGTCCTCGACGCCGATGCCGGCCGTCTCCTTCAGCACCCGCGTGTCGAGGATGCACTCATGCGCCACGCGGCCGTTGCGGCCGGAAAACAGCACGGGATAGTGTTGCTTCAGGCGTTCGGCGATGTAGTTGGCCGACAGGATTGCGGTCTCGGTGGCGTGCCTGAGGCCGGCCGCGCCCATCATGCGGATGTACATCCAGGTGATCGGCAGGATCGAGGCGCTGCCATAGGGCGCGCCGGCCACGGCGTGGCCGTTGCCCCAGGCGACGTGGCCGGGCACGTAGGGCGCGAGATGCGCCTTCACGCCGATCGGCCCGACGCCCGGCCCGCCGCCGCCATGCGGGATGCAGAAGGTCTTGTGCAGGTTCATGTGGCAGACGTCGGCGCCGATGTCGCCCGGCCGGGCGAGGCCGACCATGGCGTTCAGGTTGGCGCCGTCGAGATAGACCTGCCCGCCATGCTCGTGGACGATGCGGCACATGTCCCTGACGCCCTCCTCGAAGACGCCGTGCGTCGAGGGATAGGTGATCATCAGCGCCGCGAGATGGCCGGCATGCTCGCCGGCCCTGGCGCGCAGATCCTCGACGTCGATGTCGCCTTCGTCGGTGCATTTCACCACGACGACCCGCATCCCGGCCATGGACGCGCTCGCCGGATTGGTGCCGTGCGCCGACGACGGGATGAGACAGACTGTGCGATCGGCGTCGCCATTCGCCTCGTGGAAGCGGCGGATCGCCAGCAGCCCGGCATATTCGCCCTGGCTGCCTGCGTTGGGCTGCAGCGACACGGCGTCGAAGCCGGTGATCTCGGCCAGCCAGCGCTCCAGCTCGTCGGTCATCGCCTTGTAGCCGGTGGCATGGGCGGCCGGCGCGAAGGGGTGCAGGCCGGCCACGCTGCCCCACGACACCGGCATCATCTCGGCGGCGGCGTTGAGCTTCATGGTGCAGGAACCGAGCGGGATCATCGCCCGGTCGAGCGCCAGGTCCTTGTCGGCCAGCCGGCGCAGGAATCGCATCATCTCGGTTTCCGACCGGCTCTGGTGGAATACCTTCTGCGTCATGAAGCCGTCGAGCGACCGCGACGCGGGCAGGGCGGCTGGCGCGGACGATGGCACGGTCGCGCCAAACAGCGCCCCAAGCGCCGCAAGCTCCGCCTCGGTCGCCGTCTCGTCGAAGGTCACGCCGATGCGGTCGGCATCGAGGACGCGCAGCAGCATGCCTGCGTCCTGCGCCTTGGCGGCGATCGCCTCGGCCTTGCCCTTCGTGCGCACGGTCACTGTGTCGAAGAAGCGGTCGCCCGCCGTTCCGTAACCCTCCGCTGACACAGCCGCCGAAAAACGCGCGGCGAGGCCATGGATGCGGGTCGCGATGGCGCGCAGGCCCTCCGGCCCGTGCCAGATGGCGTAGGCGGCCGCCATGTTGGCCAAAAGCGCCTGCGCCGTGCAGATGTTCGACGTCGCCTTGTCGCGGCGGATGTGCTGCTCGCGCGTCTGCAGCGCCAGGCGATAGCCCGGGCGGCCATGGCGGTCGACCGACTGGCCGACGAGGCGGCCGGGCATCAGCCGGGTCAGCGGCTCGGAGACGGCGAGATAGGCCGCGTGCGGCCCGCCATAGCCCATCGGCACGCCGAAGCGCTGCATCGACCCGGCCGCCATGTCGGCGCCGAGGCTCGCAGGCGAGGCCGTGACCGTCAGGGCCAGCGGGTCGGCGACGAAGATCACCAGCGCGCCCGCCGCCTTCGCCGCGCGGATCGCGGCCGTGTGGTCGCCGTAGACGCCGTTCGTGTCCGGCCAGGGCACGACCAGCGCCGCCGTCGCCGCGTCGGGCTCGCCGGCCTCCACCGTCACGTCGAGCGCGGCCGCGCGGGTTCTCGCCACGTCGAGCACCTGCGGGTGCAGCGTCCCGGAAAGCGCGATGCGATGGCGCTTGTCGCGATGATGGCGCAGCGCCACGCCGACCGCTTCGGCCACCGCCGTCGCCTCGTCGAGCAGCGAGGCGGAGGCGACCGGCAGGCCGGTCAGTTCCGTCACCAGCGTCTGGTAGTGGAACAGCAGCTCCAGGCGACCCTGGCTGATCTCCGACTGGTAGGGCGTATAGGCCGTGTACCAGGCCGGATTCTCGAACAGGTTCCGCTGGATCACCGGCGGAACGAAGGTGCCGTGATAACCCTGGCCGAGAAAGCTGTGGGCGACCGTGTTCTTCGCCATGATGGCGCCGAGCTCGGCCAGCGCCTCGGCCTCGGACGCCGGTTCGGGCAGGTCGAGCGGCCGTTCGAGGCGGATCGACTGCGGGATCGCCTGGGCGACCAGCGTCTCGCGCGAGGTGAGCCCCAGCGTCTTCAGCATGGTGCGCTCGTCGTCGGGGCCGGGACCGATGTGGCGGTCGGCGAAGGGGAGGATACGGGCTGCGGCGGTCATGGCGGCTCCTTAAGCAAGTCTCCCGAAAGTGGGCACGGGTTTCGGGACGAAGACATGCGAGAAAACAGGGACCTGAAGCGTGCGGAGCAAATCCGAAGGATTGCTGCGCGCTTCAGGCGATGTGCTTGTCGTAGGCGGCGGCGTCCATCAGCCCGTCGAGCTGCGAGGCGTCGGCGAGCTTCATCTTCCACAGCCAGCCGTCGCCGGTGGCCGCCGAATTGACCAGCGCCGGGTCGCCCGACAGGGCCTCGTTGACCGCCACGATCTCGCCGTCGCAGGGCGCGTAGACGTCCGACGCCGCCTTGACCGATTCCACCACGACGGCGGCGTCGCCCCTGGCGAGCGTCCGGCCGACGTCGGGCAGTTCGACGAAGACCAGGTCGCCGAGCTGCTCCTGGGCGTAGTCGGTGATGCCGACGGTCGCCGTGTCGCCCTCGACGCGGATCCATTCGTGGTCTTCGGTGAAGTAGGTGGCTGCCATGCTGGTCATCCTCTGCGGTAGCGATGCGGCGTGAAGGGGAGCGGGTGGACGGCGAGCGCGATGCGGTTGCCGCGGATTTCGGTGTGGAGCGACGTGTCGGCATTCGCCAGGTCGGCACGGACATAGCCCATCGCGACGGGGTGCCCGGCCGAGGGGCCAAAGCCGCCGGAGGTGACGATGCCGACCTCCGCGCCGTCGTCGTCGCGGATGATCGCGCCCGCGCGCACCGGCTGGCGGCCCTCCGGCTTCAGGCCGACGCGGCGGCGCTCCGGTCCCGACGCCATCTGCGCCGCCAGCGCCCTGGCGCCGACGAAGCCGCCGCGCTCGCGCACGGGTTTCGGAATCGCCCACATCAGCCCGGCCTCGACCGGGTTCGTTTCGCTCGTGATGTCTTGCCCGTGCAGGCAGAGCCCCGCCTCGAGCCGCAGCGAATCGCGCGCGGCGAGCCCGATCCCGGCCACCGCCGCGTCGGCGAGAAGCGTCTCGACCAGCGCGCGGGCGTCCGCCTCCGGCAGGCCGATCTCGAAGCCGTCCTCGCCGGTGTAGCCCGAGCGCGACAGGAACCAGTTGTCGCGCGGCTCGATGCCCTGCATGAAGGCGAGGCCCTCGACCGGCAGGCCGGCGCGGATCGCAACCGCTTTGGCGGCCGGGCCTTGCAGCGCCAGGAACACGCGGTCGAGCGGCTCGATCGTCACGTCGAGCCCTCCGGCCCGAGCCCTGAGTTCGGCTTCGTCCGCCTCTGCGTTGCCGGCATTGGCCACCACCATGAAGGCGTCCGGCCCAAGGCGGGTGACGATCAGATCGTCGAGGATGCCGGCGTCTTCGTCGAGGAGCAGCGTGTATTTCGACCGGTTCTGCGCGATCGCTGCCGGGTCGAGAGGGCAGGCGCGGGCGAGCGCCGCCCCGGCATCCGGGCCCGTCAGCCGGAACAGCTTCATGTGCGAGATGTCGAACAACCCGGCCTGCTCGCGGGTGTGCAGATGCTCCTTCATCACGCCGAGCGGATAGGTGATCGGCATCGACCAGCCGGCGAAGCCGCCGAAGCGCGCGCCGGCCTCGACGTGCAGGTCACGAAGCGGCAGATCGCGAAGGGGGAGGGATTTCAGCTCGTCTGGGCCGGTCATGACTTCTCCAAAGGCGCACGTCCTCGACCGCCGCGAAGCGGTCCATTTCGTGCCCCTCTGTCTGAAGCCTGAGAGACTCGCGCGGCCGAGACTGGCGGCTGCGCTTACACCTTCGGCGCGGGGTTGCCCCCGACTTTCCAGAGTGTCCTTCCGGCAAGCGGTTCTTTTGCCTGAGAGATTTCGGGCGATTTCCCCTTCGGCGACCCTTTCGGGCTCTCTCCCGCGAACCGGTGGGCAATCGTGCCCCGGACGAGTCGGACCCTAGCGCAGGGGAATGGGTTTGTCACGCGGGGGTGGTGGACGCGTGATGTCGGGGCCAAACCGCACGGTTTCTCCCACGAGCGAAGGCGAGGCTTGATTGCCATCTGTCCCGCAACTAGCTTGCCTTGCTTGCACCCGGGGCAATTCCATGACGGAAGTCGAAATCTCGCATGCACTGGATTTCGTCGAACGCAGTCGCAATGCAAGCAGGACGCAAGACCTGGTCGCGGACTTCCGCTCCGTCATTTCCGGTTTCGGATTTCATCATTCTGCTTGTGGTTGCTGGCTGGGGGCGGGCGCGAACCGGACCGTGCGCTTCTTCTTCGCCGACTGGCCGGAAGAGGTGGCGAAGGTCTATGCGGAGAAGGATATCTTCTCCAAGGATCCGCTCGTCTTCGCCGCCCGCAGGCGCATGACGGCCTACACTTGGGCCACCGTGCTCGACGAAGAGCCGCTGCAACCCGAGATGCGCGACATGTTCGAGTTCATCGCCCAGTACGATATTCGCGATGGTTTCTGCGTACCGATTCATGGTCCGGCCGGGTACCAGGGGCTCGTCAGCCTGCTCGCTCCCGGCAAGCTGAACCTTACACCGCGCGAACGATCCGTTCTCGAGATGATGTCGCGCGCGATCCATGATCGTTGCCGCGAAACCGTCGGCTTCGGCGTGGTCGACACCGCCGTTCCCGAGATGAGTGCACGCGAACTCGAATGCATGAAGTGGGTGGCGGCCGGCAAGACGGATTGGGAAATCGGCCAGATCCTCGAAATCTCGAGGTCGACCGCGCACTTCCATGTCGAACGTACGAAGAAGAAGCTAGGAAAGAATTCGCGTACGGAAGCGGTGGCGTTCCTGGTGCTCCTCGGACTGATCTGAGCGCGACCTGTTCCATGCCTGTTCAGAACTAGCTGTTCAGCTAGCTTTCATCTCCTTTCGCCGGCGTTAATCCTGCCCGGGGATGCAGGAATCAGGTGGGTGCCGTGCGGTTTGAAACGTCGACTTCCTCTGCTTTTAGGACCGATCACAATCCGACGACGGGCAGGCGCCACGGGGGCATACGCATCCTTCGCGGTTCGGTCATCGCGGCCCTGATGGCGTCATCATGCCTCAATCCCGTCCACGCGGCCGATGTGGACATCGCCACGAGCACCATGATCGGCATCGACCTAGACGCCTTCACGGGGGCGACCGCCGAAGTTTTCTCGGGCGTCACGGTCAGCAACGACATCAACGGCACGCTGATCGGCGCGAATTACTCTGCCATCTCGGCGCTGACGAGCACATGGACGCTGACGAACGGCGGCACGATCTCGATTCCGAATCTCGGCGGCAGCGGCCCAGCCGTCCTGTTTTCAGCGGGCGGCGTTCTCGATAATCACGGGCTCGTCCAGACGCTGACGAACAACGCCGTCCAGTTCACCAATGGCGGCACGGTGACCAACGTCCTTGGCGGCACGATCAGCGGTGCCTGGGCCGGCGTCCAGATCGGCGGCGCGGCAGGCTTGGTGACGAATGCCGGACATATCTCGTCGGCGGGCGGCGGCGGCGTGAACCTTCTTGCCGGCGGCTCGGTCGTCAACCAGGCGGGCGCCACGATCCACACGGAGGGAAGCAACAACGTCGGCGTCTACGTCATCGGCGGCACAACTCGTTCCGTGGAGAACGTGGGCACGATCGAAAGCGTCGGCGGAAGCTTCGCCGCCGGCATCGAGATCGGCAGTGGCGACGGTTCGATCGTCAATCATGCCGCTGGCTCGATCCATGGCACCTACAATGGCATCTACACGGGAAGCTCCGGCAACCTCTCCATCAGCAACGCCGGCACGATTTCCTCGCTCAACGGGCCTGCGATCGAATTCCGGACGACCGGAACCATTACCAACACCGGCACGATCGAAAAGACAGGCGGCGGCAACGCGATCACCTTTGGCGGCACGCACATCCGCACGCTCAATCTCGGAACTGGCTCGCTCATCATCGGCAATGTCGTCGGCGGCGCGAACGGGACGGACAACCTCGTGCTGCAAGGCACCGGCACTGAAGACATCGCCAAGTTCCTGAATTTCGAGACTTTGACGATGGAAGGGACGTCGTGGTCGCTGACGGGAAACAGCACGTTTTCCGCCAGCGCCACGATCGAAGCGGGCATCCTGAACGTCGCGGGCCAGTTCACCAGCCCGGCCATCGACATCCTCGCCGATGGCACGCTGTCGGGCATCGGCACGCTGATCGGCAATGTGACCATTGGGGGAAAGATTGCGCCTGGCAACTCCATCGGCACGCTGACGGTTTCGGGCGGTGCCGCCTTCAACGCCGGCTCGACCTATGAAATCGAGATCGACGACGGCGGCAACGTGGCCGGCGTGAACAACGATCTGGTCATCGCCGGCACGGCCACGATCGCGAGCGGAGCGATCTTCCATGTCGTGCCGGAGGACGGCGCCGCCTCGGGCGCGAATTTCGCGGCGAACACGCAATACACCATCATCCAGACCGCGGCGCCCGGCAACCTCACGGTCAACGGGGCGCCCACCATCACCGATGCCTTCGCCTTCCTGGACTTTTCCGGCCATGACGACGGGCAGTATTACTACCTCACCAGCAGCGCGGTCGCCGGATCCTTCTGCCTGGCCGGCGCGAGCTTCAACCAGTGCCAGGCCGGCGAGGCTGTGCGCGACCTTGGGCCGGGCCACGTCGCCTTCGACGCCTTGATCGGCATGGGCGAGGCCGCCGCCAACGCGGCGTTCAACGCCATGTCCGGCGAGATCCACGCTTCGGGCCAGCACGTGGTCGACCTGTCGTCCGGATTGTTCAGGCGCACGCTGCGCGGGCAGGGATCCGCGTGGATTGCCGGTATCAGCAGCGGAAAGACGCCCACCGCGCCGCTCGGCTATTCGCCGAATGTGCGGCCGACATCGCTACCGGCCGGCATCATGGCTGCCGACACGCCCGGGCTGCCGATCGACGCCTATGCGAACGAGCGCGTCGCGCGGGCATGGCTCGCGCCGGTAGGAGAATGGGGCGGGGTCGACGCCGACGGCAATGCCGGCGAACTCGATTTCTGGACGGCCGGAGTCGTCGGCGGTTACGAACGGCCGATCGAGGTACCTAGCGGTCAGGCCCATGTCAGGTTCGGCCTCGGCTATCTGCGCAGCCACGGGTCCGCCGATGCGCGGCGGTCGTCCCTCGACGCCGACGGATTTCATGTCGGCGCCTATGGCGGCTGGATGGGCGGACCGTGGTCGCTCGCCGGCTCGCTCGCCTATGCCGCCCACTCCATCTCCACGGCCCGCCGCATCGCCTTTGGCGACATCGACGAGACAGCCGGGGCCGACTACTGGAGCCACACCATCGGCTTCTCGGGAGAAGCGGCCTACCGCTTCGATCTGGCCAGCGGCACGAGTCTCTCGCCGCTCGCCACGCTCGACGTGGGCTGGTCCGGTCATGGCGGATTCACCGAAACCGATGCGGGCGCGCTGAACCTCGAGGGAAACTCTGAAAGCTGGACGCGGTTCGATACGGGCCTCGGCATCGCGCTCCAGCACGACGTCCTTACCGAAACCGGCAAGATGACTCTCCACGGGCGGCTGGTCTGGGAGCACGCCTTCGCCGACGTGGTGCCGAGCCAGACGCTTGCCTTCGCGGGCAGTGCGGCCGGGTTCGAGGTTCGCGGTCCCGATGCCGGCCGCGACCGCGTGCGGCTCGGCCTCGGCATATCCTTCGAGGCAACCGAGGACATGACCATCCGAGCGGGTTACTCGGGACTGTACTCCGGCAACCAGCAGAGCCATGGCGCCGGTATCAGCTTCAAGATCCGCTTCTGAGCGAGCCGCCCGGAAAAGCGGCAATGCAGTGGTTGTTTCGGATTTTGACTGGTGGGCGCGACAGGGATTGAACCTGTGACCCTTCGCGTGTGAAGCGAATGCTCTCCCGCTGAGCTACGCGCCCGCCGGGGGCGTTGGCCGCCCCTGACAGTGGCGGCGATATACGTTCGGGTCCGGGGCAAAGTCAAGGACCGTCGCGCGGTAGGGCTATCGCATTTGGCCGATGATTGATCTGGCGAAGGCGTCGGACCACCCTGCTCGCTTTCGTTTTCGGCTGA
>JBHYDY010000034.1:0-64032 GCA_051860465.1 Mesorhizobium sp. | reverse complement strand
CCATCCGGCTTGTTGGGCCGAAAGCCCGAGTCGATGAACACCCGCTCGATCTGCAGCCCGGCGATCGGCGTCAGCATCAGATCGGCAAGCGCGTTCCAGACATCGTCGTCATCGGTCGGCCCGAACAGCTGTCCCCTGTCGATCAGCCAGGAGCGCCCGCGCGAACCAAAGCCGCGGATGGTGTAGTAGAGCGACAGCTTTTGAACATCGACGGCCATGCCAAGCCGAAGCACGCCTCCCGGCACCTCCTTCATCCGGTAGGGCTGGCGCCGCTGAAAAATCTCCTGCCAGTCGAGGGCATCGCGTCCCGATGCCGGCGTGTAGCATTCGCCAAAGCCCGCATTGAGGGCTGTCTGCAACTGATCGGGATCGCCCGAGGCGAGTGCCCGCACATAGCGCTCGATCCGAGTGCCCCAGGTCACGAAGGGACTGGCAAGGCCGCTCGCCCAGAAGCTGATCACGGCATTGTCCGGCGGCGAGCCACGGACTTCGCCGTCCTCGACCCATTGGCCGGGCGCGACATAGAGCCCGCGGGCGTTCATCTCCGTCTTGTCGTCGTCGTGATGCAGGCCACCGCAGTGTGGGCATTGCAGCTGCGCCAGTTTCGCGGCTTGCGCCGGCGTCGCATCCTCCGGCCAGCGCATTTGTTCGAAGCGCGGCACGAAGTAGCGATCGCAATGCAGGCACGGCCAGCAGAAATGATGCCGGGTCCCGGACTGCCAGAGCTTCCAGATCGCGCTTTCCACCGCGTCGGGATCGCCCGGCTTCCAGAAGGTCAGCCCGCTCTTCTCATCCCGTTCGGTCTCGACCAGGCCGCGCGACGGTGTCGAGGTGATCGCGGTGACGAAGTCGGCATAGGTCTCGCCGCGGGCTTCCACCAGACCGAGCGGATCGCCCTGGCCCTTCACGTTGGCCAGCATCTCGTCGTACTCGTCGACCAGAGCCAATGCCGCCGGGCTCGACTTCAGCGAAGCCGAGGATCCGGCATGGGCAAGGCGCACCGGAACACCGGCCACGATCTTCAGCGTCTTCTTCATCCGCCGCCCGCGCACCACCTTGGCGGCGAGCGTCTCGGCCTCGTCGAGCAGGCTCATCAGCCGCGGCTCGAACTGGTCGGTCAGAAAGTCGCGAATGGGACCGACATAGAGGATCGGTGCCGGACGCTGATCGAGCCTGGCGCCCATGATGTCGAGCAGCCCGTCGGTCTTGCCCATCTGCGCGCCGCAGACCATGACGACTCGTTTGTGATGGCCGGCGTGCACGGCCCGCACCACCGGAATGACATAGGGCGTGATCGAAGGATCACGCGGTCCCGGAAGGCCAGACGTCTCCGGATAGATCCTGTTGGCGCGTGCCCACTCATCAGGCGTCAGCCTTTGTGCCGGCCGCAGGATGGCTTCTGCCAGCCTCCAGGCCTTCAGCCTTTTGATCGGCTCGCTCGGCAAGGCGCGAAAGGACACCATCGATCTCCGCCTCGATCTTCTGGCGCTCGTCGATGATGCGGGTCAGCCTCGCGGGAAGCCCAGCCAGCTCCGAGCGCACCATGCCGGCCAGCTCCGCCATGTCGGTCAGGGCATCCTCGATCGGGATCAGGTCACGCGTGCGCTCGGCGATCCGAAGCTCGATCTCCAGCGCCCGGGCATCGCGCACCCGGCTGTCGGCGGCCGACTTGGCTGATCGGCGTTCGTCGTCCTTCAGATAGCGCAGGTACCCTTGGACAGCACCGACGAGCTGGACGTAGCCGCGCTTCTCGGACCTCGGCACATAGCCCTGCTTGACCAACTGGCGGATGCGCTCCTCCGAGATCATCAGCAGCCGGGCTGCCTGCCCGACCGGGATCAGACCGGATGGCTCGGGCATGATGCCTCCGAACGGTGGGAAGGATCAGGAAAACTGGCGATCCGATGCACTTATCGACTTGGCTTCGATCCGAAACAGAGCCTGTATGCGATCCGGCGGCGCGCACAGAAAGCAACGCCGCCGCATCCAGCCCGCCGACTGGCGGGGTCGACATCGTAGAAGGGCCCGCATCCCGCGCGCCCCGCTACGGAGACGACGATGACCAAGCTTTCCGACACTCAAGCCCTGATTCTCAGCGCTGCCGCCCAGCGCGACAACCGCATTGCCCTGCCGCTACCCGACAGCCTGCGCGGCGGCGCCGCCACAAAGGTGGTCGGCGCGATGATCGCCAAGGGATTGCTGGAGGAAGTCGACACCGACCTTCCTAAGGGCGAGACAGTCTGGCGCAAGACGGACGATGGTCAGCGAATCACGCTGGTCGCAACCGACGCAGGGCTCGCCGCTGTCGGCATCGAGCCGGAGGACGCCAACACCGCGCCTGTGGGCGCTACGGACGCGCCGATCGAGGAGACCACGCCCATTTCCACTACCGCGACGGATCCCGCGCCCAGGACGCGGACGTTTCGGGAGGGCACCAAGCAGGAAACCGTCATCGCAATGCTGCGCGCACCGCAGGGTGCCACCATCAACGAGATCGCCGCGGCGACCTCTTGGGCGTCACACACCATCAGGGGCTTCATGTCCGGTGCGCTGAAGAAGAAGCTCGCACTCGACGTCACCTCGGAAAAGGTCGAGGGTCGCGGGCGGGCCTATCACTTGCCACCCGCCTGAGACGACAAGACAACAATCCTTGAAACCGCCGTCCTTCGGGGCGGCGGTCGCTCATTTGGCGCTCCGCATCCGGGCCACCCGCATCTGCATCATGCGGCAGCCTGCTCGACCGCTTTCCCGTCGCCGGCATCGTTGCCAACCCGCTCGCGGCCAACCTCATCGAAGCTCCGGCCGTCGCCATCGAGAATGGCCGCCTTTCCCGAAAACGCCTGCCAGCGATTGATGATCACGTCGCAGAAGGTCTCCGACAGCTCCAGGCCATAGACGCGGCGGCCGGTCTTCTCGCCGGCGATGTGCTGCGACCCCGAACCGGAAAACGGCTCGTAGCAGATCTCGCCCGGCACCGTGTGCAGTTCCATCGGCAGCGTGAACACCCTGACCGGCTTGGACGTCGGGTGCTCGCGTGTCTCGATCTCGCTCGAGGGAATGCTCCAGACCGTGGTCGGCCAATTCTCGAAACCCTCGCGATTGACGCGCGGCTTGTTGCCGGAGCGCCAGCCAAACAGGCAGGGTTCATGCGCCCACAGCATGATCGAGCGCGTCAGCACTGGCCGGCTCTTGGCCCAGATGATCTGCTGGTGATGCAGCACGTCGAACTTGGTCCAGCACGCCTCCAGCATCGCCTGGCGGCGCGAGGCATGCCAGCAATACCAGGCTGCATCCTCCCTGATGGCGCAGTCGATGGCCACCTGCATGAAGGCCTCGTAGAACTGCGGCCCCTGGGACGAGTCGTCCCAGGGCTTCTGCTCGATGTACTCCTCCGACCAATCTTTATTCGCGATCTTCCGGGCCCGCGCCGTGGCGTTCTTCTTCGTCGGGTGGTTGGTGCCGTCGTAGTCGACGAGATACGGCGGATCGGTCGCAAACAGGGCTGCCCGCTCGCCGTTCATCAGGCGGGTGACATCGTCTGGACTGGTGGAGTCGCCGCACAGCAGGCGATGGTTGCCGAGGATCCACAGATCCCCGCGGTGCGTCACCGCCCTGACCGGCGCGTCCGGAACATCGTCCTCGTCGGTCATACCCTCGGTCGGCGCATCGGCCAGGAGCTGGGAGAGCTGGTCGGCGTCAAAGCCAGTCAGATCGAGATCGAAGCCATCGAGCTTGAGGTCGCCGAATTCGAGCTTCAGCAGTTCATCGTCCCATTCGGCGTTTTCATGCGAGCGGTTGTCCATCAGCCGGTAGGCGCGCGCCTGCGCCGGCGTCAGGCCTTCCGCGACATGCACCGGCACCGTCGCGAGGCCGAGCGCCTTGGCGGCCTCCAGCCTGGTGTGGCCGACGATCACCACCATCTTCTCGTCGACGACGATCGGCTGGCGAAACCCGAACTCGGCAATCGACGCCTTCACCGCATCGATCGCCGCGGTGTTGTTGCGGGGATTGCGAGCATAGGGGATCAGCCGCTCGATCGGCATGTCGGTGACGATCATCGGGGTTCTCCGGGGACAGTCTGGGAAAGTAACGTCGAGCCGGTCAGGCCTGTTCGAAATCAAAACGCACCGGCGCCGAAACGCCGTTGGTGACCACGCGGTTGAAACCCGCGAAATCGGGGGTCAGCATCAATGAAATCAATGCGATGCACCCCGTAAAATCAAAACGAACTGGCAAAATGCGGAAGTGCGCATTCTACCCTTTCAAAACCCGCTTTATTGGGGTCGATATCAATGATTTCAATGGGTTGCACCCCCTGAAATCAAAACAAAACGGAAAAATCAAACCGGAAAAAACACGCGAAAACTGGGCAGCGGCGACAGCGCTACCCAGAACCCCGCAATGGGGCTCCTAGCCCCGCCCCCCTACGCTCCTTTGCGACTGCGCGTCCCTGCGCCGACCTGCGCTCCTGCCAGCATCAACCCGATCAGTCGCGTAGATTCTTTCAGCACGCGGGGGTGCTGGTCCGTCCATGCCGTGTGCGCTTCGTCGCGCAGCATTTCGACGGGGACCGCAGGCCCCCAGAGTTGCTCGATCGGGAAGCGAGCCTTGCCCTTGCGCTTGAACACGCCGTTGCCGAAGCGGTTGATCAGGAAGGCGGAACGGTAGGTCTGTGCCCTGCCCCAGACCTTTGCACGGACGCCGTAGGAGAACTGCCTCGCGCCGAAGACCGACAGCGGCAGATGCCGACCAGAGCCGGACGTGGTGGTGGTGAGCGTGGCACGCGTGGCACCCTTGAAGCGCATGGCGGCGTTCACCGTGCCGCGAGGGATCGATGACTGCCGGCTCAGAGTGCGGCGCATCTGCGTGAAGGATTTGCGGCCTTCCTTGTTCAGCGCCATCGAGAAGGCGCGACGGGCCTCACCCTCGCCAAGACGATGGCAGGCAGCCTCGAAGCGGATGCGCACATCGTCGGCTTCGAGTAGCACGACACGCATCTTCGAGCCTCCGAAACAGAAACGCCCGGAGAGGTAATCTCCGGGCGGAATTCCAAGCGTCCAATATCGGAACTTTTAGCCGCGTCACGAGTGGTCGTCAAGCCCTTTTACGAAACATATCAATATGATAAGTCCTTCGTACTTGCGCGAAACGCTGCGTGGCTCTGTCGTGTAGACAAGCATCATCTGAGGCGAAACACACGTACCAGGGCATTCAACGCGACGCGCAGATTGCCGATGTCGTCGGTGTTCTTGTGCTGCACGTCCTCGTCGGCGCAAATCACCCGGTAGACCAGGAAGGTGGGCCGGCGCCCCGTTGACAGCCGATGTTCACGATCGCAGTCGTCGAGTGCCGCGGTGGCCTCGGCAAACCGCCGCTTCACCTTCTCGATGACCTCCAGCACGGGTTCGCTCGGGCTCGAACCGAATATCCCCTCGTTGATGAGCAGGCCCGCGACAGAACTGGGGCTTGGCATCGGCAGGCCCACCGTCACGTTGTGCTGGCGATAGAGGTCTGCGAAGATGACGCCAGCCTGGTATTGCAGGTCGCTGATCAGCCCCGCGAAGGCGAGCCGGCCGAGTGCTGAACCAAGCCGCTCGTCCCTCGCCCGCTTCGCCGTCACGCCGAAATGGCGGCGGCGGGCGTCGAGCACGGTTGCCATGGCTTCGCGCTCCGTCTCCTCGCGCACGCGCTTGCCGCAGGGATAGCGTTTTCCCGCTTTGCGTTTGCGTCCACGTGCCATGGCTCAAAACCCTCCCCGCTGGTGCTGATGGACGACCTCCTGGAGGACGGCGGCATAGCCGGCCACGTCGAGGATCGAGTCCTGGTGGGACGGATCGTGCGCCAGGCGGGCGAGCTTCAGGTCGATCAGGCAGAGCACGACCTGGGCGGCCGACACGGGCGTGCCGAGCGTCACCGACCAGCGCGCCGCGATCACCGCCATGGACGAGGCCGGATCGCCATAGGCGACGCGCCGTTCCGATACGATACGGGCGGCTTCGATGAGCAAATCCTGCGCATTCATCACGACACGCCTCCCCTGGTCTCGATGGCCCAGAGCAGGATCGCGATGGCATCAGCCTCGTTGTCGTCGGCAGGTTGGAAGCCACGACCACGGACGGCTGCGATGACCGCCGCCTTGTCGGCGTTGCCCTTGCCGGCGATGAACCGCTTGATGGTGCCAACCGGTACGCCCTGGTAGGGCACGCCGCGCAACTCGGCCCAGGACGACATCACGGCAAGCAGACCGCCATAGACGTGGGCCGCGTCGGTGCCGACATGTCGACGGACTTCCTCGACGAAGATGGCGCCGATCGGACCGGCCGCTTCCTCGGTTGCGGTCAGCCAGTTGGTCATGCGCAGGAAGCGCATGCCACCGCCTTCGTAGCGACCAGGCCGGAACGACACTGTGCCGCTGGTGATCAGCCCGGATGTGTTGCGGATGGCAAAGCCGGTGGTGGTTGCAAGATCGAGTGCGAGGGTTGCGGTGAGCGCCGACGGAAACTTTGTCGGCGGGTGGCTTGCCTTTCTGATCGGCACGGTGAGAGTCCTGTCAGCCATGGTTCGCTCCTTCCCCGGAGGGTTGCTGTGGTGGAAGACGACGGCGGTCTGGTGCTTGGCGGTACGGGGCCGCCGTCGTCGGATCGTTCTCGACCCAAGACTTGGGTCGGGGAGGATTGCCCGGGGTAGGTGGAGACCTCCCGCGTTTAGCGGGGAGGTCACCTACCCCTTTAGGGGTACTTTCTGACAAATCTGGAATCTGGCGGAAGCTACTGAAATCATTGATGTAATCCAGATTTGTCTTCAGATTTGTCAGAGGGTCATGCCAAATCTGGATTCTGCCCTTCAAGCCATTGAATTCACGTTGAAATTTCCAGATTTCAGATTTGTCCAGGATTTCAGATTTGGCAAAATCTGGCCAGATTTGGCTCCAGATGGGCCAGATTTGGCTCATCATGATCAGGTATCCGGTCATGGATTTTCGCCCTCCGCATGGACCCAGACGGCCGGGTTTTCGACAGGCAGGACGGCACCCGTGTGCGGGCACTTGTAGTGGCTGGGCAGGACCTGGACGGCTTCGGGCAGAACCTCTCCGGTGCCGGCATCGACGGTTTCGGCACCCGTGGCGAGGGCCATGTCCTCCACGCAGAGATAGCCGTACTTGCTGCGGTCGGACGCCAGCCCGAGGTCGGCTGCCGCATCTCCCTTGACGAATTTCACCACGCCCTTGGTCGTGAGAACGCTCAGCCGGTCACGGATGCCCGCCGCGCCGCTGAGGCCCGCCTTGTTTTCGAAGGCCTCGGCGAACTGGGTCATCGTGTACATCTTGCCCTTCAGTGCCTCGTCCAGGAGGATGGTGACGATCACCTCGCCCTTGCGAACGCGCTCGGCATCGTGTCTTGCGGCGACATCGGCGCGTACCAGGCGCTCGTTCATCGGGTTGATCTCGACCCATTCGCCGTTGACCTTGTCGACCAGCTTGGCGTCCAGGGCCGGCCCGTTGCGAAGTTCGATCTCCAAGCGGCGCTGCGAGCTGTCCTCGTCGGGGCGGTGCAGGATCAGCCCGGTGGTGTAGAAGCCCCTGAGCGCACTGGCGCCCGACAGCGCCAGGAACGGATCGTCCTTGACCTGCTGCTTGGAGAGCTTCTTGGTGTGGTGGACCAGCACCACGCCGCAGTCCTGGTTGATGTGATCGCGCAGGACCTCCACCCGGTCCTTCAGGAAGAACATCATGGCGTCATTGTCGTTCTCGCCGCCGCCGTCGGGACCGCCGTCGAAGAGATTGCGGATCGGGTCGATGCAGATGATGTCGACGGGCTCGGTGGGGAATGCGCGCCGGATCGCCTCGGCCACGCGCATGCTGCCCTCGGTATCCAGCAGCATCTTCAGCTTCGGCGTGGCGACCAGATTGTCGCGGGCACCCGCGATGACCAGCTTGGGAAGACTGATCTGTTTCATGCGCTCACGCAGGTAGTGGTACTGGATCTCCGCCTGCAGATAGAAGATGCGCAGCGGGCGCGGCGGTGCAAAGCCGAGGAAGGGCTCGCCGGCCGCCATGTGCACCAGAAGCGAGATCAGGAGGTCCGACTTGCCGACCTTCGGCGCGCCGCCCAGCACCAGCAGGCCGCCTGGTGTCAGCACGCGCGGCGCGATGATGTCCTGCGGCATCGGGCTGTCGTCGTCGAGCAGGGCGCCGAGCGTGAAGACGGGCATCTCGTTTGGCGCCGGGGCGGCACTGTCGAGGCGGATGAGCGGCGGACCATGCTTTTCGACATGCCGGTTCCACAGCCGCTCGGACTCGCGCGCCAGCCGCTCCACCGACCATTGCGGGCGCAGCATGGCGGCGTTGTAGCCGCAGATGCCTTCCCAGCCCTCGTCCTTCGACATCCGGCCCTCGTGGACCATGCGGATGAAGTGACCGATCGCAGCGCTGGCGCCCTCGAAGCGCGACCAGTCGTCCTGCGCGCCCTCGCGCACCGGCGTCACCAGCACGTCGCCGACATCGGGCTTGTCATGGGCGGTGAAGTTCGGCTGCAGCGAGATGCCCGGCGCCGGCGGCATCTCGGAGACGGCCTGTGCCAACTCGTCGAGATGGAACTCGACCCGCGCATTGTGCTCGACGATGCGCACCAGGGTCTTCAGGCTGTTCTTGTAATAGACGCTGCCGGCGACACGGATCGGCTGGTGGGCCGATCGGAAATGCATGTCGCCGCCGACCTTGGCGGCGATGTCGCCGCGCAGCCGGCAGACGCGGGCGATGTCGCTGGCCTCGACGGGCTCGGACAGCTTCCACCAGACATGGCACTTGTGCTGGCCGTCCAGCGTGATGCCGCCGCTTTCGACCACCATGGTGGGAGCGCCGAGATGCTTTTCCAGATGCGCGCGCTTGGCCGCGATGTCGCCGGTGTCGAGATCGACGACGACCGTCTGCATCTGCACGACATGATCGGCGCCGGCCTGGCCGGCGGCGGCCACGGTGCCGGGAATCACATAGACGGCCGCACCCTCGCGGCTCGCCCACTGGGCGAAGGTCGCCATCTTTTCCGGCAGAGCCTCGTTGGCTTCGACCCAGATGTTGTGCGGCCGGCCGTTGTAGCCCTGGCCCTTGTCGATGAAGCTGCGGATCGGCACCAGGCCGTCGCAATAGCCAAAGACCATGTCGAGGAAGGCCTTGATCAGCTGCGGATCCGGCTCGTCGCCGAACGCGTCGATCTGCGAGGGCGCGTCGTTGAAGTCGCGCCACGGGTTGAAATGGACCAGGTTCTCCTGGGGGCTTGCTTCCGCATGGTCGTTGTCGGCGCCGGTCTCGGGGGCCTCGGTTTCCGGAATGGTGGTGTCGGGCGTGTCGTGATCATTGGTCATGATGTCGTCTGCTCCTTCGAACGGGTTGGGTTGATCGGTGGTGTCGGGGATGTCGGTGGTGTCGGGGATGTCGCTGCTCATCTGGCCATCTCCCAGCAGCGGTTGGCCCACGGGCACATGCGGCACTCGAAGTGATCGCGCTCGCGGGCGAGCCGCGGCAGCAACTCGCCGGCATCGGTGGCGCCAAGGATGCGGACGGCCCGGTCGCTCATGCGCTGGGCAAGCTCGGCGTCGAACGCCACCAGTTCGTGGTGGAGTTCGGCCGTGTCCTTGTTGATGGCAGTGAACAGCGCGGGGTTGGAGGCAAGGCCCGGCACGCTTGCATCCATGTAGGCCTGGTAGAGCGCGATCTGGGCGGCGTAGACCGGCTTCGATCTGGTCACGCCTTCCTTGACGCAGGCCCGCCAGTTCTTCGCGTTCATGGTCTTGCATTCCCAGAGCGCCGGAACGCCGAGCTTCAGCGCCTCGGGTGCTGCGGCGATGATGCCGTCGACATGGCCGCGGATGCGCCCGCCGGCCACGGAGAAGCCGAACTGCTCGCCGTCGGGGCGGTTGCCCTTGCGGGTGTAGAGATCGATGCCGGCGGCACGCAGCCACTGGATCGCCAGATCCTCCAGCGCATGGCCCATGGCGAAGATGCGCAGCGTCTGGCCCGCGAAGTCGGCGCCATCATCCTTCGGCGCGCCGGCGAACTCGAACTGCAGGGCGCGTTCGCAGGCATGGCCGATACGCGAGCCGCCGAGATATTCGCGGCGGGGACGAGCGGCATTGTCCTGTTCGAGTGCGCGATCGACGACAGCGTTCACCATCTCGGCAAGGCTGGGGCAGTGGTTGTAGTCCAACATCAGAACGGCACCTTCGGTGAGTGTTGTTCATTGGCCGCGGCGATCTCGCGCATGGCGTCCTGGAAGCCGCCGATGGCGACCTCGATCAGGGTGAGGACCTGGAGCTCGGAGAGATCGGCGAACCGGGTCTGCCAGCCGATCTCCTCCATGATTTCGGCCACCATCTTCATGGCCTCGCGCATGGCGGCCTTTTCCGCGTCGGTGAGATCAACCATGGCCGACGATCTCCGAGCCCGTTGCCAGAAGAAGGCCTGACAGGTGATGGAGCAGAACCAGACCGACGGGCGCGGCCGGCTCACACGATCCGGCTCGTGCCAACCAAAGCCACGCGTCGGTTGCCGGCAGACGGCGCAGAGTTCGAAGCGCGGATGCCAGCATCTGAAGCGAGCGCTGGCGGATGTGGGTGATGGCGACATGAAGCTCCTCCATCATGCCGCTGCCGCAAGCGCGGCCTCCTCGGCGCCGAAGACGAGGCTGCGGATCCGATCCCGGTTGAAGCGAAACGTCAGCAGGGCGGAGGC
This sequence comes from Mesorhizobium sp., assembly GCA_051860465.1. Taxonomy (GTDB): domain Bacteria; phylum Pseudomonadota; class Alphaproteobacteria; order Rhizobiales; family Rhizobiaceae; genus Aquibium. Next base: position 53,306 of record JBHYDY010000034.1, on the reverse strand, counting down.
CTGGTAGCGCGTCAGGCTGAAGTCGTGCCGGAACTCGGCCGGCAGATAGGCGAGCTGTCGCTCGGTTGCCGGCTGGCGCAGCCAGTTCCTGGTCTTGTGGGCGCTCTCATCGGTTTCGTTGGTGTTGAGCCAGTCATCGGCCGCCGCCAGGCAGACCATCGGTTCGCCGACGGCAAGCAGCTTCGCCCGCTTGCGCTGTGCGCCGCCGATGCCGTAGCTGCGGCCATTGAGAGCAAAGACCCCCGCCCAGGCGTTGAAGCCATTGGCGACGAGGGCTGCGCCATCGCCGTGCAGGTCGACCCATTCGAAGCTCGAGCGCTTCAGGAGGTCGATCTCGGTCATCATGAAACCCGACAGCGGAATGACGTCGGCGCCCTCGCCCGCCTCCGGCTCGTCTCGCGGAAAAACCTCGCCACAGAGCGGGCATTCGGTGGCGGCAAGCGGGATCTCCCCCTTGCAGGACGGGCAGGTCTTCGTCGGAGCGTCGCCGGCCATGGTATTGCCGTCGAGATCGACATCCTGTTCCAGCGTGCCGTGGATCAGGCTCGAGGTGCCGAAGTCGAGAATGATGCAGTCGGTCTTGACGACGCCGGGGTATTCCGCCGGATCGACGGTGCGAAGGCCCCGCCCGACCATCTGGATCATGGTGGACTTGTAGGAGGACGGACGCAGCAGCACGACGCAGGAGGTGGGCGGGTTGTCATAGCCCTCCGTCAGCACGGCGACATTTGCGATCACCTGGATCTCGCGGCGGTCATAGGCACTGAGCGTCTGCTTGCGCTCGGTGCTGGCCATCTCGCCATGGACGAGAGCAGCAGCGACGCCGGCCGCGCGGAACGCCATGACGACATTGGCGGCATGATCGACGGTCGAGCAGAAAACGATCGTCTGCCGATCGCCGGCCTTTTCCTTCCAGTGCGCGATCACAGCGTCGGTGACGGGCTGCTTGTTCATGATCGCGTCGACTTCGCTCATGTCGAAGTCGGAGGCCGTCTTGCGAACCTTTCTCAACGCCTCCTGCACACCGACGTCGATGACGAAGCTGCGCGGCCGCACCAGATGCCCGGACGCGATCAGTTCGCCGATGCGGATCTGGTCGGCGACGTTGGAGAAGACCTCGCGCAGCCCCTTCCTGTCGCCGCGGTTCGGCGTCGCCGTAACCCCGAAGATCCGGGCATCGGGATTGGCCTCGCGCACCCGGTCGATGATGCGGCGGTAACTGTCAGCCACCGCATGATGTGCCTCGTCGATGACCAGCAGGTCGAGCGCCGGCATGGCGGACAAGGTGGTCTCGCGCGCCAGCGTCGGCACCATGGCGAAGGTGACCTGGCCGTCCCAGGATTTGGTCGTGGCATCGACGACAGAGGTGTCGATCGTCGGATTGACGCGGGCGAACTTGGCCCGGTTCTGCGCCGTCAGTTCATCGCGATGGGCCAGCACACAGGCCTTGCCGCCGCCGGCGACCATCCTGCCGGCAATGGCCGAAAGCATGACCGTCTTGCCGGAATTGTGCGTGACGGTGAAATCGCCCATCAGGTAGCGATGGTCACCATCGACCGTGAAGCCGAAATACGCCCCCTCGCCTGCAGGATGGGCGGTGAAGCCGCAGCGCAGGACATTCTTCTTCATCTTACGGGGCAAAGCTTGTTTGCGCAGCACCCGGTTGGGGATCATCTCGAGGTCGCCTGAGATGTGCACCCGGTGATAAATCCGGCCTCCGACCTCCTTTTCGCGCAACGTGGCCAGGAGCCCGACACTGCGCGCCATGAAGACGACGTCTTGGGCCAATCGCGGCGATCGACTGAGATACTCGAAGCAACCGCCATTCATGAGATGCCCGTCCGTGTCGAGCAGTCCGGCCAGCATCTCCAACCGGGCCTGGCGGCTTCCCAGCCGGTAGTCATCCGGAACGAATTTGTCCGCGGACAGCTTTCCGAAGATCCCGAGTTCACGGAGGCGATCGACGAGTTCGTTCCGGTTGCTGCGATCGTCGACCAGGAAGTATGTGTTGGCAGCGTTGCCACTCAGCTGTTCGCAGCGAACACGCAGTCCGTTTGCCACCGCGAATTGGTGGATGGCATCGACGATCTCGATGTCCGGCGTCGTGATGGAGACGCTCCGGATCAGGCAGCCGTCGCCGAGCATCACGCCCAGAAAATAGGAATCGATGGCGGGAGACGTCCTCGCGGGGAAGTCGACCGGCAAGCGCAGCAGTTTGTGAAGATGCCGGAAGTTGGGGGACGCCGCGAGCCAGTCGGATACGCTGATGTCGACGAGTTCGCCGTCGCGATCGCGAAGCTGAGGCCTGCCTTCGTTGGTGCGGACCAGCGTGAGAATGTGCCCGAGGTTCACGACGAAGGAATCCCCCTTGAGCGGCCGGATCTCGACCATCTCGTCGCGTCCGCGATGCAGTTCCAGCACACGACGGGGTGTATTGCCGGGGCCCATCAGGAGGTCGCCCTGCACGATGGTTTCCACGGCGCGGATCGAGCCGTCGAACATGAGAATCGGGGTACCGGGGGCATGGCAGCCGGTTGGCGCCACACCAAGCGTGTTGTCGTGGGTGTCGAGCGCAGCCAGGCTGCGCTCGACGAAGAGGTTTTGGCGAGGACGCAACAGCATGGCCGGCCTCACTGCGCCCAGGTCGGACGGGCGCCGGCGACGGGCGCCGGGGCGGCCTGCTGCGGGGTGTGGGCGGGCTGCTGCGGAGCATGGGGTGCGTGAGTGGGCTGCTGGTGCTGAGGCGGTGCGAAACCCTGCTGCTCCGCCGGTGTCGCATAGGCGGGTTGCTGGGCCGGGGCCGCGTGGGACGGATGGTGCGACGCATAGGCCGTAGCCGGTGCGTAGCTCGCCGGCGCGGCAAGGACACCCATGGCGGCCGCGTAATCCTTGTGGTCGCGGGTGACGGCCTGGCGGATGTCGTTCTTCTCGTCGCCATTCGCATCGGTGCCGAGATCGATGCGCGCCACGAATTCGATGCCGTCGAGATCGGCGATGCCCGAGATGCGGCGAGCGTTTTGGGCCTCCTGCGAGTTGTCCTTGTCGGAAAGGCCGCGTGCCGAGTTCAGAATGCCGCGCACGAGACTGCGGCCCATGTTGCCCCAGTCCGGACCCTTCGGGCTGTAGAGCCCGATCATCGACCAGACCTTGCGCCTGGCATACTTCCCCTCGATCACGGTGTATTCGGCGTCGATGTAGACGGCGCCCGTCTGGCCGCGCTTGGCATAGCCGCCGGTCCAGCCCTGCGAGGGATCATCAAATCCGCCCGGGCGGATGGTGAGCCGCACCCTGGCGATCGTGCCCTTCGGGATCAGGTTGGCGTTCTGGCGGGCGTCGTTGAAGTCGTTCCATGCGTTCGTCATGGGAGAGTCTCCTCTTTCAGATCTTGGCTTGCGGGTGAGAGGCGTCAGCGTCCGGAGCGACAGGCGCCGGGCGGCTGAAGGTCAGACGTTCGAGGGGAGAGCGGCCGGGCTCGCCGATCCTGGCGATCAGGCGCCCGAGATGGGCCTCCTCGACGAGGTCGAGACGGCCGGACCGGTCCTTGGCCGGATAGCCCCACTGGTTCAGCGTCTGGCAGACGAAGACCCGGTGCAGCTTCTTGTCGGCGTCGGCCAGTTCCGTCATCGTCAGCACTTCATCGACGATGCCGGGAAGCTCGAGGCCGGTCTTGGCGCCGTCGATCTGCGGCACGAAGATCTTGCGGTTGAAGTCGTCGAGCTTCTCGTCGAGGATCCCGACGAAGAACACGTTCTTCATGCGCGTGTGCTGCAGATGCGTGATCCAGCCGATCATCTCGCGGCCGTGCAGGCCGTAGGCGCCGCGGATGTCGGGCTTGCCGCTCTTTTCGGAGAAGGCTTCGGGCTGTTCCTTCGCCCACTGGAAACACAGGCGGCCGGCGACCGTGATCGAGTCGACGAAGATGGTCGCATACTTGTCGAGCGCGCGCGGATCGCCAAACCTGGCGCAGGCCTGGTTGTAGTGACGCTGGCTGTAGGGACGGCCATCGGGGATGGCGGGATTGGCGCCGCCGATGAACACGGCGAAGTCGCGGCATTCCTCCCAGGTACGCGGGCGGATCGTGTCGCCGCTCCAGCCCTCGATGGCGAGATCGCCGGCCTCGAGATCGTAGAACAGCGTCGTTTCCGGGTTCAGCGTCCAGAGAAGCGACGTTTTGCCAATTCCGCTCTTGCCGAAGATCGCGGCCTTGATGCCGCGGCGCTCGGCGAGACGCTGATCAGCCAGAATGATCGGGAGGGCGCTGCTCATGACAGCACCTCCGACGTCACGGGCATCTTGTCGGTCGCACCGAGGATCGCATCGAGGCACTGCCCGAAGGTCCAGTGGGGATGCTTCGTCCAGAAGCGGTCTGCCTGGTTCAGCGCCTGCTGCCATTCGCGCAGCGCACGCCGGTCATGGGCGATCTGCTGACGGCGGATCTCGATGGCGCGTTCAAAACCATGGCGCGACAAGGTCCGTGTCGCGACCAGCGTCGTGCCATCGAGGTCCATGGCCACGGCGATGGGCAGCTGGAAGGGCAGTTCGGCCTGCGCGGTATCGGCGACCTTCTCGGCCCTGAGACGCAGGGCACGGGCCCGCCCATCGATCCGGCCGACGACGCCATCGATCCCGGCCAGGTACTGGCCATCGGCATCGATGTCGTCCCAGCGATCGACGGCGGCCTGCCGCTTGTTGATGACGCAGCCGGCGATCACGTCACCGACGATCTCGGCGACGACGTCATTCAGACGCATTGTTCCCATGATGGGCCTCCTGTTCGTAAAGGGTGCTGAATTCGGTGAGCCAGGCCGCCGCGCGGCGGATCGGCTCGGTGTTAATGGCGTGGCGGGAAGCGGGTGGAATGCGGCGCACGGCCTCCGCGGCATCGGGTTGTTCGTCGATGAGTTCGACGATCTCGTCGATCCGCGCGCAGATCGCCCGGTCCTCGACCGTGCCAAAGACCGCGACCTGGCGGGCGCGCTGCTCTGCCGTCAGCGGCTCGGCCTTCTCCGCCTCGAGTCGCTGGACGCTTTCCTGCGTCCGCTTGAGCCGATCGATGGACCGCTCCAGCCGAGCCTCCGCGGCACGCCGGACCGCAGCGCGCGTCGGCTCCTCGCCACGTTCAAGCCGCTCATCGAGAGTGCGACGCACGATACCGGGATCAGCCGCCTCCGCGTCGCGGATCAGGCGGGCATCGTGGATCTGGTCGCGGCGAAGGCCGAGATCCGCTGCGGTGACCGGTGCTTCGTTGCCGGCTGCAACGGTCCACTGGTTGCCGCGACTGATCGCGGCAGAAGCAACCTCGCCCCTTGCCTGCGCCGCATCGTATTCATCCGCCAGGCGCCGCTTGGCTCCGGCTTCGATGGTCAGCGCGTCAGCCTGCACGCGGTGAGCGGCGGCGACGAGTTCGTCGTGGGCGTTCTTGGCCTTGTGCAATCGCGCCGTCCGCCTCGCCACGTCATAGGCGAACGAAGCGATCTCTCGCGCTTCGAGCACTTCCGCCGCCGATCGGGCATTGGCCAGCGCGGCTGCCGCCGTTTCGACCAGACGGGGGAGGCTCGACGTGTCCAGGTTCGTGATGGTGAGCGCATTCATGCGTCACCTCCTGCGACGATGAGCTGGAACGTCTCCTTGCCGGCATGGACGGTGCGGCACGGCTCGAAGGCCTTGCGGATATGAGCCGGCCAGGAGCCGTACTTGCGCTCCGAGACCTTGAGGCTGACCTCGACATAGTCGCGGGGATCTTCGCCCTCGGCCTTGATGCGCTCGACGAGATCGGCGAGGTCGCGCTGGTCCCACTCGACCTTTTTCGGCAGGTCGGCCACGACGGTGACATCGCCATCGGTGAAGCGCGCCACGCCGAAGTCCTTTTCGGCATCCGCACGCGTCGCCCTGGCGCGATCGGCGTATTTCTGGATCAGAGCGCCCTCGAGCCAGGCGACGGTGAGCCTGGCCTTGCGCAGCGCCTCATCGGCGTCATGCTGCAGGCGGGCGAGTTCCGCAGCAGGCAGGGCGACGACCTCGGCGATCGGCAGACTGACCAGTTCATCCCAGGGTGCTGTTTTGTTCGGATAGGGCATGGGTCATCGATCCGTGGCTGGACGGTTGAAGTAGCCTGATGTCTTGAAACCGAAGCCGGGGTTGGCGCCGCCCAGGAGACAAGCGGTCGCGGTATTCCCGTTGGCCGGTCTTGTATTTCCGCGAGGCCCCGACGAGGTGGCCTTCAAAGGGTTACATACCGAGACCCCGCGGAAATCGTCGGCCGCTAGTGGAGATATTCCTGCAGCGGCTCGAGATGACCCTTGAGAACGGCGAGATGGCCATAAAGGGTCGCCTTCGGCACACCGCTCTCGCGGGCGATTTCGGTCATGGTGCGCTCGTAAAGACTGCGCAGGAGCCCGCTCAGCGAGGGTGCCAGCCCCGTAATATGCCGTCCAAGATCGATTCTGATCTCGAGATGGGTCCTGTCGAGGCTCGCCTCGTCGATCGGCTGGTGCTTGTCGCCATCGGGTTCGGCGAGAAGTGCATCAAGCGACTGGGTTGCGACCCCGGCGCCCCGCTTGGCGGCGAGTTCCGTACTGATCATGGTCGCACATTTGTTGGACAGGACCCTGTCGAGGAAGGTCGTCCATTTCGCCCGATCGGGATCGTAGGACTGGGTCCTCGCCAGGATGTCGAGCATCAACTCCTGCTCGATATCCTCGATCTCCATCCCCTTCATGAGGGAATGGCGGGAAAGCTTGCGTGCCCGGTAGCGCACCTGGGAAAGAAGGTAGGGATCGATGCCGTCATAGCGGTTACAGCTCTTCATGATTTCGCCTTGGCTGTGATGGCCCGCTTCGAAAGCGGGAACAGCCGAGCACCGCGAAATCTCACCGAGAGCCTCGGTTGAGGGCCTGGTGACGGGCGCTGCACTACAAGAAAGCCCTGCAGAACAGGGCTTTGGGCGGCTCGAAATTTCTTGAAAAACCATGTCGGATCCCAGTGAGATTTCACCGACAGCATCGAGCCCGCGCTTCATGGGATCGATCCTGCAAATGTTGAAAATGCCACGGTCTTGATGCATGATTTCATGCCCCTGGGGCTGGGCTCGAAGGGCACATGTCCCGTCAGGACTGAAAGTTCCTGGGATCGATGATGGCACCCGGGCCTATAGCCTTGCGCAGTTCGGTCAGGCATCGGGCGGCGATGCCCGGTGCTCGAAGCCGAAATGCGCCAGCTGCTCGTGCCACAGATCGGGAAACGGCCTTTGCAGCTTCTGAACATCCATGGACGGCGGTTGCCGCCCGTCGAGGATGGCGAGCTTGATTGCCGGCGCCAGCTGATTGAGGCGCAGGATCCGGGACACATAGGACGGGTTGATCTTCTTGTGCTGGGCCAGTTCATCCAGCGATCGGAACTCGCCTGCCTCGATCTGGACCTGCCAATGCTTGGCTTTGGCAAGCGCCCGGACCAGCGTCTCGTCGGGCTTGCGCAGGCGGGCTGCTTCCTGAACTGCGTTGGGCAAGATCATGTGCTTCTTGCAGCCGTGGCGCCGCAGCGAGATTGGAACCCGGATCGAGATGATGTCATTCTGCAGCGATATGCGGGGCGTGGTCATAGCCGTCCTCCAGTCGTTTCTTCTGCCGATCGAGTTCGCGGACGATGCTTTCGAGCCCATTGGCGCGCACGCGGATGTCGACGGCATCGGGATAGACAACGACCTTCTCCAGCATCAGGGCGATCAATCGCTCCTGCTCCTTGGGGAAGAGCTCGTTCCAGATCGGGACGAGATCTGAAAGCGCATCGCGGATTGCATAGTCATCAATGGAACGGTCCTGTCTGGACGCCTCCTTCCAGACACCCATGATCATTTCAGGCGACGCGAATACCGCCTGCAGCTGCGACACCACGACGGCTTCGATCTCCCGTGCCGCGATCCGCTTGATAGGGCACGTCTTGCAGCCGCCCTTCAAATAGCTGGTGGCCGAATAGTAGCGGTAGAGCTTGCCGCCTTCCTTGCGGGTATGGACCGGCGTCATCGAACTCATGCAGCCGCCGCATTTGAGAACGCCGGTCAACGGTGCATGCGACTTGCGCTTGCTCGACGGACTCTTCTGTCGCGGGCTGTCGCGCAAGAGTTCGTGCGCCCGGTCCCAGACTTCCTGCGTGATGATCGGCTGGTGCCGACCATCGTACACCTTGTCCTTGTGACGGATCTTGCCGATGTAGATCGGATTGTTGAGGATCTTGTACACGGCCCCACGATCGAGCGGCGTGCCACCGAAGGAGCGGCCAGTCCGGGTGACGCGGGCACGACTGGCGACCCCGAGGGCTGGCAGTTCGTGCGCCACGCGCGCCACAGATTTCAGCATCAGGAAGCTGTCAAAAACCAGCCGGACGGCGCGCGCATCCTCGTCGTGGACATGAAGCTGGCGCTCGCGAACCTCGTAGCCCAGCGGCGTGACGCCGCCCATCCAGATCCCCTTGCGCTTTGACGCGGCAAACTTGTCGCGGATGCGCTCGCCGATCACCTCGCGCTCGAACTGGGCAAAGCTCAGCAGGATGTTCAGCGTCAATCGCCCCATCGACGTCGTCGTATTGAACTGCTGCGTCACCGAGACGAAGGTGACCTTGTGCGTGTCGAACATGTCGATGAGCTTGGCGAAGTCCGACAGCGCGCGGCTCAGCCGGTCGACCTTGTAGACGACGACCGTATCGACCAAGCCGCGCTCGATATCCGAGACCAGCCGTTTCAGCGCCGGGCGATCCATCGAACCGCCCGAAAACCCGCCATCGTCATAGGGGTCGTCGAGGCGCAGCCAGCCTTCGTGCCGCTGCGACGCGATATAGGATTCACAGGCCTCGCGCTGGGCATCGAGCGAATTGAACTCCATATCGAGCCCTTCCTCGCTCGACTTGCGCGTGTAGATCGCACAGCGCGTCTTTTTGATAAGTGTGGTCAATGCTTGCCCCCCTTGCGCTGCTTCAGCCCAAAGAAGACCGGGCCCGACCACGCCGCCCCGGTGATGAGAGCGGCGATCTTCGAGAGGCTCCGGTATCTGGCGCCCTGATACTCGAAGCCATCGATCAGCACCGTGACCTGATACTCGACGCCCTTGTATTCCCGCACGAGGCGGGTGCCGACGATCGGCTCGACATAGTCCGGCCTCTTCGTCTTCGGTCGCCCCGGTGAGGCAAACAGATCCTTCGCCCGCGCTGAAATACGGGCTTCGATCGCCGGGTCCACCCCGAAACCCAGTTCCTGGATCCGGTAGGCAAGGCGGCGAACCAGATGCGCCGATTTCGTGCGCGGGGGATCTTCCTGGTAGAGGTCCCGCCAGAGCGCCTTCAGCTCCGGCAGGGTCATCCTGGGCAGGGCGGCGACACGCGCCAGTACGGTCTTGTCCATTGTCACTCCTCGCGAAACTCAGGTGTCCATGCGAGACACAGGAAGGCTCGACGCAGCCCTACAGTCCAGCTGAGAAGCGACGGATTTCCGTTGTTTTGCAGTTGCTTGGCGTGCCTTGTGCCGAAGGATGGCGACCGCCAGATACTGTGCCGCCTCGGCGCGGCGTTCTTCGCCCGACATTAGTGCGGGATTGAGCATGTTCATCGTAGTCGACCTCTTCGCGTTGCTATCGAGGTCTTACTTACTGAGCCGCCATGAAATCCGTCGGGGATAAACCGGCGTGCGGTTTTCGAACGGCTTGAATTGGAACATATGGTGAACTAGCCTGAAAAGACTCGATTCTCAATCTGACGACAACGCCCGCCGTTTCGCGGTGAAGGTCAATCGGCGCCGCAGCGGCGCAACCTTCGTCGACGGCCTTGCCCGGCGTTTTGGCATGCGGGGAACCTCGGGGCAGTCCATTTGAGAAAGCGAGGACTTGCATGAGCACTTTCAATCCGCGCCGTTTTGCCCAGGTCGATGTCCTGCGCCAGCTCGACCAGGACAATCTGCTGACCTTCCTGTCCACCTATTCGGGATATCTGAGCGGGCGCGGGTTCAGCCTTGCCATCAATGGCAACGGTGAACTCGATCTCGACAAGCTCGCAGAAATCCTCTTGCAGCCGACCGAGGGTGTCGATAGCGATCTGGTGGAGGCGCTGTTCCTGCTGCATGAGCTTTCAGACCCAGATCGCTTCGAGGAACTCTGCAAGCTGGCAGACACCATCGCCGTCGCCGTGAAGCCTGATTCGTCTCCCGCCGACGTCGCACTCGCAATCTGGTTGAAAGACCCCATGCGGCTGCGGCGCTCGCATGCCGAAGTCCTGGTTCTCAAGCCGAAGACCTATTTCTATTTTCAGTCCGAAGAGGATGCGCCGGGGGATTTCGACCTTCCCGACGAGAACCTGTTGGCCGATGTCGGTGCGGCGATGGACGTGTGGTTCGCCTCCAGGAAGCGCGGCACTGGCGCTCGTGTTTTCGCTTTCGATGCCACGGACGAGAACAAGGTCTACTTCCTCATACGGCATGGCATGCCGTTCAAGCGGGAAGGCAAGATCGAGAACGGCAAGTCCTCGGCCGTGTTCTATCGTCCCGAATTCCACGATGTCGTCATCTACGACCGGACGAGCAATGAACTCGCGATCTTCAACAAGTCGCAGGCCAAGGGCGAGCGCGCGATGTATGTGACCGTGATCGGCAAAAAGTTGTTTGGTGATCCCGATTACTTCATCTCCCGGCACAAGTTCACCCTCGACCCGCTCTGGGATGCCGGCAAGGATTCCCTTGCCGCGGCTGATATCGAGGGAATCGATGAGATCAAGCTGACCGAGCTGCAGATCCAGTACCCGAGCCCTCACAATGATTTCCGGATCCGGCGGTCCAACGACTTTTTCGCTATGCTGGAAGCGGCGGGGGAGAACTTCCCGAAGGACGGCAATCTTCATTCGGCAAAGTTCTCGGTCAAGTTCTCCGGCTCGAAGCGGCCGCGCACCATTTCGATAGCGCCTTTCAACAAGGCAAACTTCGACCGTAACGAGGATGCCCATCTCATCGAATCGTGGATGCTCAAACGAGGCTTCGCGTTTGCACGACGCCTGGACGACGGCGTGGAGGTCACGGCCGGGGACGAAATTGTCGTCGGCGTGGATTAAATTAACCGAGCTGCCGCGACAGCATGGTGTGCGAGCGGCTTGGGGCGCGTTCCCGGAAGAACTTCTATTGCTCACGGCCAACTGCGCATCGGCGTTGCCATGCGAGGCTGGCCATGCCTGTCAGCGCAAGATCATCGAGCACGGGCCCGGCGACCTGGTCGGCGTCTGCGCGCAGGATCCGGCGCATTGCGACCCGCGCCCGGTCACCAAGGTTGAGCGCGCGGTTTATCGGTTGAACCATGGGCGTCTGTTCGATCGCATCGCAGGGCAGTTGAACAACAAGGTCGATGCCAAACGCATCGGCGAGGGTCCGGATTTCTGGAGCCTTGGCGGCATCCCGACGGTCGGGGACCATGCCCTGCCTGTGTTTTTCGTCTTTTGTGCCACCGCCGCGGACATCGATCAGGCGCTCGGCAGGCTGATGATGAGCCCACGGGAATGCTTTCTGCTGATCGTGTCAAACAGCAGGTGCCAGAAGCCGGCACACCAGGAGAAAGCACTGGCGTGCCGGTCTCTGATCATCGCACTCGACGATCTGCTCTGCATCGGCCCGGATGGAGAACTGACGGCGAGAGCTGGCGGTCGGGCGACGGTCGCCGCATGGAAAGATCACGTGGCGCCAGCGCCGTCGGCTATTGGAGGCGACACCAAGTTCCCGACACCGCCGGGCACGGAATGGAAAGACATAACGATCACGTTCCTTTCCCGCGACATCATTGCGATCAAGTGCGGCCGCCAGCCAGCACTGAATTGGGAGCGACTGCATATCTCGGGCATGTTCACCGCAACCAGCCGGGAAAAGAACCCGACCGACAAGTGGTACATGCTCATGGCGTTCGCAGCACGCGGACCATCCCTGAGCATGCAGGACCTGATGAAGCTGTTCCGCTCGACGAACTGGCAGAAGATGCGGAAGCAGAAATCGGACCTCAGCAAGGCGCTGCAGGAGTTTTTTGGTCTGTCTGGCGACCCCTTGCCGTTTGACCGGCGGCAAAACCTTTACAAGCCTGCACCGACAATCCGTCAGGACACGAACACGGACCTTGAGGACTGGCTGGACGAGATCAGCAGATGACCCCGCGCGAGGCAGAGCTCATCAATGCGAGCGCTCACAGCCCTGTGCGCGAGCCGCTCGGATGCACACGGACTGCTTTTCGATGGAAAACCTGGACAACGCTTGTGGCGCAGGCTTCTCCGGTGGCAGGGTGCCATTCATGGCGACGTCCCCGAAATGGCAATTCAAGGCGAAGTTCCGTGCCAACGCCTATGGCTGGCAGGGGTCGAAGCTGGCCATCACCCGCCTCAAGGAGGCGGTCAAGGAAATCCGGACGATTGCCAGGGCCGATCCCGTGGCCGCAGGGGACGGGTGCGTCAGTCTCATGGAACGGCTCTGGCCGGCATTCCAGCACATCGACACGTCATCCGGCGCACTGGGTAACGCTATCCACAAGGCACTGGAGGAACTCATTCCATTGCTCATCGCCGCTCCCGTGGACAAGGATACGAGGGCCATATGGCTGGAGCGACTGTTTGAGGCGGTTCAGGAGGATGGTGTTGATTACCTTGACCCCGTTGCGGAACGCTGGGGCGAGATTGCCCGCGATCCGGACCTCCTCAATCACTACGCGGACATGCTCCTTGGGCGGATGCGCGAGGCCTGGGCCGACCGTCAACGCTACAATCATGTTGTTGGCAGCAAAATCTGCCTGTCCTGCCTGCTTGAAGCAGGTCGGTACCAGGAGTTGCGAGAACTTCTGGCGTTGCGTTCGTTCCGGTTCTGGTCGTTTGATCGGTTTGCTGCCGAGGCGCTCCTGCGCCAGGGCTCGTGGCAGGAAGCAATCGCCCATGCGGAGGCTTCCCGCAGCAAGACCAACGGCGCATTCAGCGATCACGAAATCGACCGCTACTGCGAGAACGTGCTGATCCAGCAGGGACACCCGGACGAGGCTTATGGACGTTACGGCTTGGCATCTGCCCTCGGCACCACGAACCTCGCGACCTACCGGGCGCTCGCGCAGAAATACCCCCAGCGCGACCGCAGGCAGATGCTGATCGATCTGATCGAAACCCGTGGTAACAAGGGCAAGTGGTTTGCCGCCGCCAAGGATGCAGGTTTCCTCGACATCGCTATCAGCTGCGCAGCCGCCCCGGATGTCGATCCCTCGACGCTCGTACGGGCGGCGCGGGATTTTGCGGACAAGCATCCGGAGTTCGCGATAGCTGTCGGTGTGCGCGCCATCAGGTCGCTGTTGTCGGGCGGCGGATATGAACCGTCGCTCTCGGACGCCGCCAATGCGGTGCGTCATATCAAGACCGCTGCGGCATCGATCGGTGTCGCGGACTGGGCCGTCCAGCAGATCGGCCTCGCACTTCAGCAGCCTTGCGTCTCGGGCCGCGAGATTTTCCGCGACAGCGCGACGGCGGAACTCCAGCGGAAGGATGCGCATGCGCAGAGATGAGCGCGATCCTGTTCGCCTCGTCGGAATTGCAAGATTAGGGTCAAACATCTTCCTGCACCCATTGACCGGATGCGAAGTGCAAAAAGCCAAGCCGTTGTGATTACTTGACTAGAAATACCGTACGCCGTTCTCGATGGTACGGTTTTTTTCAGGAGGACGGCGTTCTCAGGGTCACTTATCGAGAAAATGAAGCGCAACCAGCGGCGCCAGCTACGCAGCTCAGCGTGAATTTCCCTTTGTTTTCAGTGGTCTTAGCCACCTGCTCGAAAACCGCACTGAGCGTCGGCAGCGGTGTCAATGGCGGAGAGGGGGGGATTCGAACCCCCGATACCCTTGCGAGTATGCCGCATTTCGAGTGCGGTGCATTCGACCACTCTGCCACCTCTCCGCGGGGCCGTGGGCGCGATCAAGCGCGGCGCACAGATAGCGAAGCCAAGGCGCGGACACAAGGCCTATTTCGACGCCGCGGCCACGGCATCCTTGACTTTGCGTCGCCTCTCCATTAACGGGGCTTGGCTTCCGGCGTGGGTCTCTCCGCGCCGGTTGTCGTTTGGACGCCACGCATGGCCGCGGCACCCGAGGCGAGCGCCCGTCCCCCGCGGTACGGCGCCTGTTTCAGGGTCTGGCCGGGCGTCCGGACCAGACGCACGCTCGGACGCCGCAAATCGTTCGAGCCCCATCAACGACTGATAAAAAGACGGCCGGGCGCGACGCGTTCAGGTCGGACCGAACACGAAAGGTTCAACATGTTCGCAGTCATCAAGACCGGCGGGAAGCAGTATCGCGTCGCCGCCGAAGACACCATCACCATCGAGCGGATCGCCGGCGACGTCGGCGAGATCGTCACCATCGGCCATGTGCTGGCCTTCGGCGAAGGCGACAACGTCACCATCGGCGCGCCCTTCGTGGACGGCGCATCGGTGGCGGCCGAAGTGGTGGAACAGGGCCGCGCGCCCACCGTCATCGCCTTCAAGAAGCGTCGCCGCCAGAACTCGCGCCGCAAGCGCGGCCATCGCCAGCTGCTCACCACCGTTCGGATCTCCGAGATCCTGACCGGCGGCGCGGCTCCGTCGAAGGCCGCCGCCGCCAAGCCGGCGCCGCTCTTCGCCGCGCCGGACGGCAAGGGCGACGACCTGACCAAGATCAAGGGCATCGGCCCGGTCGCCGCGCGCCAGCTCAAGGAGCAGGGCGTCACCACCTTCGCCCAGATCGCCGCGCTCTCCGACGACGACGTGGCCAGGATCGACGCCAACATGCCCTTCAGCGCCGACCAGATCTCGGACTGGCGCGAGCAGGCCAAGGAACTGGCGAAGTAAGCCGCACCCGGTTGAAACCGGGCGCGATTGCGCCCATACATCATTCGAAGCGCCCAGGCGGCGCAAAGGAGTAGAAGAAATGGCACACAAGAAAGCCGGCGGTTCCTCGCGCAACGGTCGCGATTCGGAATCCAAGCGCCTTGGCGTGAAGAAGTTCGGCGGCGAGGCCGTGCTCGCCGGCAACATCATCATTCGCCAACGCGGCACCAAGTGGCATCCCGGCACCAATGTCGGCATTGGCAAGGATCACACCCTCTTTGCACTCGAGGCAGGCGCCGTCGCCTTCCAGAAGAAAGCCAATGGACGAACCTTCGTGTCGGTAAACCCGATTCAGGAAGCCGCGGAGTAGCCGATATCCGCACCACCAACATCGGCGCCCCATCTCGGGAACCGGTGTCTGGACAGTCCAGAAAAGGATCAGGGGAGATGGGTCGCCATCTCCCCTTTTTCTTTGCGCGAAGGACTGACCCATGGTTGCCGAGAAGGAAGACGTCGAAGACGAAAGTCTGCGGATAGACTGCCCGGTTGTCGCCACCGAGAGGCTGCTGCTGCGCCCGCCTCATTCCGACGACGTGCCCGAACTGGCGGAACTGGCCAATGACCGGCGCGTGGCCGAGATGCTCGGCCGCATGCCGCATCCCTACGGCGAGGCCGAGGCCCGCGCCTTCATCGCCAATGCCAAGCGGCGGACGACTGGCGGCTGCGTCTACGCCATCACCAATTCCGACAATGGCGCCTTCATCGGCTGCATCGGGCTCGATCCCCGGGCGCACGGGCTGGAGCTCGGCTACTGGATCGGCCAGCCCTACTGGGGCCGCGGCTATGCCACGGAGGCGGCGCATGCCGCCGTCGACCTCGCCTTCCGGGTGACGCGGATCGACGTGCTGCATGTCTCGTGCCGGGTGACCAATCCCGGTTCGCGCCGCGTCATCCACAAGTGCGGCTTCCAGTATGCCGGCCAGGGCATGCTGGATTCTCTGGTGGCCGGCCAGGTGCCGGTGGAACGCTACCGGCTCGACCGGCGCACCTGGGTCAGCCTGCGGAGCTGGGGACAGATCTGAGGATGGCCGCGCGGCTATTCCAGTTCCAGCCAGACGGGGCGGTGGTCGGAGCCGACCGCCGCCTCGTCGATGACGCAGGCCTTCACGCGAGGGGCGAGCGAGGCATGGACGAAATGATAGTCGAGACAGCGCTGCCGGGTCGCGTCGGCCGGGTGGCGCGGATCGATCCAGGTGATGCGCTCGCCCGCGCCGCCGGGAACGAGGGTCGCGGCGTCGACGAGCAGATCCGCGCGCCGCGCAAGGCCGAATTCGACGTCGGGAATGCCGGTGATCTGCCGATACTCGTCCTTGCCGGGCTCGAGGTTGAAGTCGCCCATCAGGATGAAGCCCTCCGGGTGCGGGGGCTCGGGAAAATGCATCTCCGACGTCCCGGTCAGCGCCCCGCCCTCGCGCGGATAGGCGAGCGCCTTTTCGGCCAGGACGCGCATCTGCGCCATGCGCTCGACCGGGCTGGTGTGGTCGAGATGCACGGAATAGACCCGCAACGGCCCGAAAGGCGCCATGACCATGGCCTCGAGCGCGCCCCGCTGCAGGTTGAGCCGGTCATAGGTGCGCATGCGCGGCAGCAGGTGGTTGCGCCAGGCCAGGATCGGCGTCTTCGACAGCACCATGTTGCCGAACTGGAAATGCCGGCTGACGGCCTTGCCGTTCTCGACGGCCGAACCCATGTCGACGCCGAAGGGTGCGCCGAAGACGGAAAAGTACTCCGGCAGCAGCTCGGCCAGCTCGGCGACCATGTCGCGGCCGGCGTTCTGCGGGTTGCTGCGCGAAACCTCCTGCAGGGCGATCAGGTCGGCCCCGCGTACCGCGTCGACGATGCGGCCGAGATCGTATCGTCCATCGAGGCCAATGCCGTACTGGATGTTGTAGGTCACGCATTTCATCGGTTATTGCCTCCAGATCGACGGATTCCGCCGCCAACGCCCCTCGCGCCTTGGCAAGGCATGCTCTAAAGCAGTCGTCGCCCGCGCCCGCAACCGGCGTGTGACAGCAAGTTCGAAAGTTTTCGTCATGAAGTTCCTCGATCAGGCCAAGGTCTACATCCGCTCCGGCGACGGTGGCGCCGGTTCGGTGTCGTTCCGCCGCGAAAAATTCATCGAGTTCGGCGGACCGGACGGCGGCGACGGCGGCCGTGGCGGCGATGTCTGGATCGAGGCGGTGAACGGGTTGAACACGCTGATCGACTATCGCTACCAGCAGCACTTCAAGGCGCAGACCGGCACGCACGGAATGGGCCGCAACCGCGCCGGCGGCAAGGGCAACGACGTGGTTCTGAAGGTGCCGGCCGGCACCCAGATCTACGAGGAAGACAACGAGACGCTGATCGCCGACATGACCGAGGTCGGGCAGCGCTTCCTGATCGCCAAGGGCGGCAATGGCGGCTTCGGCAACGCCCATTTCAAGACCTCGACCAACCAGGCGCCGCGCCGCGCCAATCCCGGTCTCGAAGGCCAGGAGATGACGATCTGGCTGCGCTTGAAGCTGATCGCCGATGCCGGGCTCGTCGGCCTGCCGAATGCCGGCAAGTCGACCTTCCTCGCCTCGGTGACGGCGGCCAAGCCGAAGATCGCCGACTACCCCTTCACGACGCTGCATCCGGGCCTCGGCGTCGCGCGTGTCGACGCGCGCGAGTTCGTCATTGCCGACATTCCGGGCCTGATCGAGGGCGCCCACGAGGGTGCGGGCATCGGCGACCGCTTCCTTGGCCATGTCGAGCGCACGCGCGTCATCCTGCATCTGGTGTCGGCACGCGAGGAGCATCCCGGCAAGGCCTACAAGACGATCCGCAAGGAACTCGCCGCCTATGGCCACGGGCTGGGCGAGAAGCCCGAGATCGTGGCGCTGAGCCAGGTCGACACCATCGACGCGGCCGAGCGCAAGAAGAAGGCGGCGGCGCTGAAGCGCGCGGCCCGCGTCGCCCCGTTGATGCTGTCCTCGGCCACGCGCGAGGGCGTGGAGGAGGCGTTGCGCCGGCTTATGGCCGTGGTGGAAGAGGCCCGCGCCGCGGAGGCGCCGGTCGAGGACGATTCGCGGTGGCAGGACTAGGCACATGACACGCCCCCTTTCGTCGCATCGACGCATCGTGGTGAAGATCGGTTCGGCGCTGCTGGTCGATCGCGAGGCCGGGCTGAAGCGCGACTGGCTGGCCTCGCTATGCGCCGACGTCGCCGATCTGACCGGAAAAGGCGTCGAGATGTGCGTCGTGTCGTCCGGCGCCATCGCGCTCGGCCGCACCATCCTGGGGCTCGGCCGGCGTGCGCTGAAGCTCGAGGAGAGCCAGGCCGCGGCCGCCGTCGGCCAGATCGCGCTGGCTGGCGCATGGTCCGAAGAACTGGGCCGACACGGCCTGCGGTCGGGCCAGGTGCTGGTGACGCTGGGCGACACCGAGGAGCGCCGCCGCTATCTGAATGCCCGCGCGACCATGTCGACGCTGTTGAAGATGAAGGCGGTACCGGTGATCAACGAGAACGACACGGTGGCGACGAGCGAGATCCGCTATGGCGACAACGACCGGCTGGCCGCCCGCGTCGCCACCATGATGGGCGCCGACCTTCTGGTGCTGCTGTCGGACATCGACGGGCTCTACACCGCTCCGCCGGCGCTCGATCCGGACGCCGTCTTCATTCCGGTCGTCGAGCGCATCACGCCGCAGATCGAGGCCATGGCCGGCGCCGCCGCGTCGGAATTGTCGCGCGGCGGCATGCGCACCAAGCTCGACGCCGGCAAGATCGCCACGACGGCCGGGACAGCGATGATCATCACGTCGGGAACCCGCCTGAACCCTCTCTCGGCCATCGACCGGGGCGAGCGAGCGACTTGGTTCAAGCCGAGCGACAATCCCGTGCGCGGCTACAAGACCTGGATCGCGGGTAATCTGGAACCGGCGGGGAAGCTGACCGTGGATGCCGGCGCGGTCGGCGCGCTGATGCAGGGCAAGTCGCTGCTGCCGGCCGGCGTGCGCCGCGTGGAGGGAAACTTCGCCCGCGGCGACACCGTGGCGGTGCTCTCCCCGGAGGGGCGCGAGATTGCGCGCGGCCTCGTCGCCTATGACGCCGCCGATGCCGTCAGGATCGCCGGTCTGCGCAGCGGCGAGATCGCCGCCGTGCTCGGCCACGAGGCGCGGGCGGCGATGGTTCACCGCGACGACATGGTGGTGACCTCGGTGAAGTCGACCGAACTCCAGTTGTAGGCGCGGCAGCGCTGTTGTTCGGTCATCAAATCGGCGTCGTTCAGAAACCCGAGTTCCCTATAGATGGTCGCTGCCTTCGGTGGCACCATCTCGCCTTTCCGGACGACAAGCACAGGAAGCAAGGGCAACCGCTTCGCAGCGCACCACTCAACGATCTCAGTCAGCGGCTTGCCCCAAGATTGCGCTACAGGCCCGAACTCCTTCTGGAGATCGCCGTAGGTCACCGGATTTCCACTCCGATCTTTTGCGACTTTTGCGAGAAAGGCCGCTACCGATCCAAGATTGGTCTTCCTTTGTTTTCGCCTTCTGCCGGACAGTTCTGCCATCGTCCCCTCCATCTATCGCTCTGAACGTTGAAGCACTCCATATGCACGTGTAAAGGGTCTAACCCTTGATAACCGGACTAGCACGATGCTGACCAAGCCCGAGACCCGCACCGAGATCGCCGACCTGATGGCCGCCATCGGCCGCAAGGCCCGGGCTGCGGCGCGGCCACTGGCGCTGGCCGGCACCGCGACCAAGAACGCCGCGCTTCTGGCCATGGCCGAGGCGATCCTGCGTCAGACGCAGGCGATCCTCGACGCCAATGCCATCGACATGGCGGCAGGCGCGGAAAGCGGGCTGGCCGCCTCCTTTCTCGACCGGCTGAAGCTGACGCCGGCCCGGATCGAGGCCATCGCCGAAGGCATCCGCTCGATTGCGGGCTTGAAGGATCCCGTCGGCGAGACGATCGCAGAATGGGATCGGCCGAACGGCCTGCATATCGAGCGCGTTCGCACGCCGCTCGGCATCATCGGCGTGATCTTCGAGAGCCGGCCGAACGTGACGGCCGATGCCGGCGCGCTCTGCATCAAGGCGGGCAATGCGGTGATCCTGCGTGGCGGGTCCGATTCGACGAACTCGTCGCGGGCGATCCACGCCTGCATGGTCGAGGGGCTGGAAGCCGCCGGTCTGCCCGCAGACGCGATCCAGCTGGTGCCGGTGACCGATCGCGCGGCCGTCGGCGAAATGCTGAAAGGCCTGTCCGGCAATCTCGACGTCATCATCCCGCGCGGCGGGCGCAGCCTGGTCGAGCGCGTCCAGACCGAGGCGCGCGTGCCGGTCTTCGCGCATCTGGAAGGCATCTGCCATCTCTACGTCGATCGCTCCGCCGATCTCGACATGGCGGTGAAGATCGCGGTCAACGCCAAGATGCGCCGCACCGGAATCTGTGGCGCGACCGAGACCCTTCTGGTCGACCGCGCCTGCGCCGACACGCATCTGGTCCCGATCCTCGACGCGCTGGCGGCGGCCGGCTGCGAGATCCGCGCCGACGCCGAGGTGCTGGGCCGCTACCCGCGGGCGAAGCCGGCAACGGAGGCCGACTGGTCGACGGAATATCTCGACGCGATCATCTCGGTGAAGCTGGTGGACGGCGTCTCGGGCGCGATCGACCACATCGAAACCTGGTCGTCGCATCACACCGAGGCGATCGTGGCGGAAGATGCCACGGCCGTCGAGCGCTTCTTCAACGAGATCGATTCGGCGATCCTGCTGCACAATGCCTCGACCCAGTTTGCCGACGGCGGCGAGTTCGGGATGGGCGCCGAGATCGGCATCGCCACCGGCCGCATGCATGCGCGCGGCCCGGTGGGCGTCGAGCAGCTGACGTCGTTCAAGTACCGGGTCCGGGGCTCGGGGCAAGTGCGGCCGTGAACGAGGCGCCCGACCTTGCATGACGGCGGCATCCCCGCACGCTGCCTGCGCATGCCGCATGTCGAGAAGGGCATGGCCGTCGGCCTGTTCGGCGGCTCGTTCAATCCGCCCCATGCCGGCCATGCGCTGGTGGCCGAGATCGCGCTGCGCCGATTGCGGCTCGACCAGCTCTGGTGGATCGTCACGCCGGGAAACCCGCTGAAGAGCCAGGCCGGGCTTGCGCCGCTGGGCGAACGGATCGAGCGCTCCGAGAGGCTGATCCACGATCCCCGCGTCAAGGTCACCGCCTTCGAAGCCGCGCATCGCATCCGCTACACGGCCGACACGCTCGACCTGGTCAAGCGCCGCAACCCCGGCGTCGACTTCGTCTGGATCATGGGCGCCGATTCCCTGGCCACCTTCCATCGCTGGCAGCGCTGGCGCGAGATCGCCGCGACCTTCCCGATCGCGGTCATCGACCGGCCGGGCTCGACGCTCGCCTTGCTGTCCTCAGTGATGGCGAAGACCTATGCACGGGCACGCGTCGACGAGGACGGCGCGCCGCGCCTCGCGCGGATGCGCGCGCCGGCCTGGACCTTCATCCACGGGCCGCGGTCCTCCCTGTCCTCCACGGCGCTCAGGCTGGTCGAAGAAGGCGTTGCCTGAGGGCGGGATTCGGAACGGCGCGCGGGCGTTGTCGCGCGGCGGCCCATCGTTTCGCGAAGCCGCCGAAGCATCGTCCTCATCCGGACAGTTTCTGCCGCTTTTGTCGCTTTCGCGACGTGGCGAATGGATCAATGTCGACAATCATGAGCCCAGATTCAAAGACCAGCCATCTCGACGGAGCCGATGCCACGGCGGTCATCTCGGCGCCGTTCATCGCGATCACCAGTGTCATTCTTTCGTCGGCGCTGGTGGCGGTGGGCAACGGCCTGATGTTCGCCTTCATTCCGGTGCGGCTCGGCGCAGAGGGCTTTCCGCCCACCTGGGCCGGCCTCATCCTCACCGGTCTGTCGGCGGGTGGCATGGCGGGGTGCTTTCTCACCGGCCGCATGGTCACCCGCGTCGGCCATGCCCGTGTGTTCATGACCTTCTCGGCGCTGATCATTCTCTCGAACGTCGTGGTCAGCCTGAAGCTCGATCCCTGGCTCTGGATCGCCGCACGCGCGCTCTACGGCTTCGCCATCTGCGGCCTGTTCATCGTCGCGCAGAGCTGGTTGAACGACGTCGTCGGCAATTCCATCCGCGGCCGCGTCACGGCCACCTTCTACATGAGCTACATCGTCGGCCTCGGCCTCGGTTCCTATCTGCTGGCGTTCATCGATCCGATGCAGAACACGGCGCCGCTGCTGGCGATCACCTTCGCCGCGCTGTCGATCGTGCCGGTCGGCCTGACGCGCCTGCGCACGCCGCCCGCGCCGCCGATCGCCTCGATCGCCCTGCGCAGGGCCTGGGCGATCTCGCCCGTCGGCCTTGCCGGCATGCTGGCGGTGGGCGGCCTCTCGATGATGGTGGCGGGGTTCGCGCCCATCCACGCCACCGCGATCGGCTTCGACAAGGACGCCATCGCATTGCTGCTGCTCGCCATGCCGCTCGGCACGCTGATCGTGCAGTTGCCCTTCGGCTGGCTCTCCGACCGGACGGACCGTCGGTACGTGCTCGTCGCCGCATCGCTGATCGTCTCTTTGGCCGGGCTGCTCGCCATCGGCGCGGACAGCTGGGCCTTCGGCTGGATGGTTCTCGTCTACATGGTGTGGAGCGGCGCGACGGAATCGATCTATTCGATCTCGAGCGCCCACGCCAACGACCGCGCCGAGAAGGGCGACCTCGTCGTCCTGTCGAGCACCATGCTGTTTGCCTGGTCGCTGTCGGGCTTCCTGATCCCCGGCCTGGCGACGATCCTCACCGCCTTCGTCGGCACTGGCGCCTTCATCGGCATCGCGATCCTGATCGCTCTCGGGTTCTGCGGCTTCGTGGCCTGGCGGCTGACGCAGACGGACGCCGTCCCGGCGGAAGCCAGCGGCGACTTTGCCCCCCTGTCGGCCCAGACGCCGCCAGCCGCCGATCTCGCCTTCGCGCCGGCCGAGGAGGGCATGTCCCCGTCATCACGAGCTTGATCGAGACGATCGTCGGGGCTCGTCTTGAAAGTGTCAGGGGACTCTGCCTATCTTCTGTCATCGTCGATCGCTCGACCGACGATGACGTTGTTCTTGATGCGAAAGGAAAGACACTGAGAACAGCTTTGGTGAAGGAGGCTGAAATTATGCCTTCGCAGGCAGGGATGAGCCGAAAAGGTTCCTCTCTTGCCCTCAAGACCGTCCTCGATTCTCTGGAAGATTCGAAGGCCGAAAGCATCGTGACGATCGACATCCAGCGCAAATCCAGCCTCGCCGATTACATGATCGTGGCCTCCGGCCGCTCCAACCGTCATGTCTCGGCCGTTGCGGATCACCTGATCAAGGCGCTCAAGGATGCCGGGCATGGCACTGCCCGGGTCGAAGGCCTCGCCAGCGCCGACTGGGTGCTGATCGACGCCGGCGACATCATCGTGCACGTCTTCCGACCCGAGGTCCGCGAGTTCTACAATCTCGAAAAGATGTGGCAGGCTCCGGAGATGGAGGACGAAACGGTTCACTGAACCGTTTCCGAAAGGTCGGTATGCGGATCGTCGTTCATGCCGTGGGCCGGATGAAGGCCGGCCCCGAGAAGGAGCTTGCCGACCGCTATTTCGACCGCTTCGCAAAGGCCGGCCCTGCGGTCGGCTTCGAATGGGCGGGGGTCGTCGAGACGCCTGAATCCCGCTCTGCGTCGGCGCCGGAACGCAAGCGCGACGAGGCGGCGAAGCTCGACAGGATGCTCGCCGACGGCTCGGCACTCGTGCTTCTGGACGAACGCGGCAAGAACATCGGGTCCGAAGACTTGGCCGCATGGCTGGGAAAGTGGCGCGACAACGGACAGCGCGATCTGGTGATCGCGATCGGCGGGCCGGACGGGCATGCGCCCGATCTGGCGGAAAAGGCGGCGCTGCTTCTCTCTTTCGGCGCCCTGACATGGCCGCATCAGCTGGCCCGGGTGATGCTCGCCGAACAGCTCTACCGCGCCGCCACGATCTCGGCGGGGCACCCGTATCACCGTTCCTGACCTGGCTGTCGAACCGGTTGGTGCGCGGGAACGACCGAGAAGGCGGCCGCTCGCATCATTTCGCCAAAAAACAGCGTCACGAAAGCTTTTGGAATTGGCGAGGGCCTTGCATCCGTTGCCATATGGTTGATGCTTCCTTAACCGGGCGCTTCCTAGTGTGTAGAGATGAACGGACACCAGTCCAATGTCGGCAGGGGTAACGTGACGGGCGTGCTGATGCGCGGCTGCGCCACGATGCTGCTCGCCGCGCAGCTGGCGCTGTCCGCGACGATCCCGGTCGCGTATGCCGCGGATGACCCGAGCATGCTGGAGGCGCGACGGGCCGAAACCGAGTCCGAATTCCGGCGCATCGCCGACGCGATGACCCTCTCGGAACAGCGCCTGGCCGAGCTCGCGGTCGAAATCGCCGCCGTCCGCAAGGACAACGCGACGATGACGGCGGCCTTGATCCAGGCCGCAAAGACCGAGCGCAAGCTCGCCGATGACGTGGCGTCGATCGAGACCCGCCTGGAAGGACTGACGGAACAGGAGGGCTTCATCCGCCGGTCCCTGCAGGCCCGGCGAGGGGTTCTGGCCGAGGTGCTCGGCGCGCTGCAGCGGATGGGGCTGAACCCGCCGCCGGCGATCCTCGTGCGGCCGGAAGACGCGCTTGCGTCGGTTCGCAGCGCCATCGTCCTCGGCGCCGTCGTGCCGGAACTGCGGGCGGAAACGACCATTCTTCTGGCGGACATCAGGGAACTTGCCTCTCTGCGCGGCGCGATCGTGGAGGAGCGCGAGCGCCTGCTGGCGACCATCCGTGAGCAGGCATCCGAGAAACAGCGTCTTTCTCTCCTGCTGGAGGAAAAACGCAAGCTCTTGTCCGCCAGCGAATCATCCGAGGCGCTGGAGCGAAGGCGAGTGGAGGAACTCGCCGACAAGGCCGGTACTCTCAAGGAATTGATCGCGGCTCTGGAGGAGGAGATCGACGCGGTCCAGAAGGCGGCGGAAGCGGCGCGCCGGGCGGAGGAAGAGAGGGCGCGGCGGGAGGCGGAAGCGGCTGGCAGGCCGATCCCGGAGCGCAACCGGCTGGAAGCGGGTATCTCCTTCGAAAGTCTGAGGAAAAAGGTCGCGCTGCCGGTGTCGGGACGCGTGATCCGCCATTTCGGCGAACCGGATGCGGTCGGCGGCCGGATGATGGGAGACACCGTTCAAACACAATCCGGCTCTATCGTGACTTCGCCGGCTGATGGGACGGTTCTCTACGCGGGAGCCTTCCGATCCTACGGTCAACTCTTGATCCTCGACGCTGGCGGTGGCTATCATATCGTCCTGGCGGGGATGGACCGGATAAACGTCGCGCTTGGTCAGTCGGTTCTCTCTGGAGAACCGCTCGGCACGATGGGCGAGGCACGTCTCGCAAGTGTGATGGCGTTTGGTTCTACCGACACCAATCCGGAGCTCTATGTTGAGTTCCGTAAAGATGCAAAACCCGTCGATCCGTCGCCTTGGTGGGCGGAGCGCAGTTCTGGAAGGACAGGAAATGGTACGTAGGTTGTCGCTTCTGTTCGCGGGCGCACTGATGGGCGCCACCGCCATGAGCATGGTGTATGGCGCGCCGAGCTCGACGGCGAATGCCGCGGGCGCCGATACCTACCGCCAGCTGGCGATTTTCGGCGACATCTTCGAACGCGTCCGGGCGCAGTACGTCACGCCGCCGGATGACCAGAAGCTGGTCGAGAACGCCATCAACGGCATGCTCACCTCACTCGACCCGCATTCCTCCTACATGAACCCCGAAGCGGCCAAGGACATGCGTGTCCAGACCAAGGGCGAGTTCGGCGGCCTCGGCATCGAGGTCACGATGGAAAACGAACTCGTCAAGGTGATCACCCCGATCGACGACACGCCCGCCGCGCGGGCGGGTGTCCTTGCGGGCGACCTGATCTCGCAGATCGACGGCGAGGACGTTCGCGGCCTGACATTGTCCGATGCGGTCGACCGCATGCGGGGCGGCGTCAACACGCCGATCGAGCTGACCGTGCTGCGCGAAGGCGCCGTCGAGCCGATCAAGATCAAGATCATCCGCGATATCATCAAGGTCAAGGCCGTCAAGTTCCGTGTCGACGGCGACATCGGATACCTGAAGATTTCGTCCTTCACCGAAAAGACCATCGACGATCTGCGCAGCGCGATCTCGACGATCAAGCAGGAGATCCCAAACGACCGGCTGAAGGGCTACGTGCTCGACCTGCGCCTCAACCCGGGTGGACTGCTCGATCAGGCTGTCAGCGTCTCCGACGCCTTCCTCGACCGCGGCGAAATCGTCTCGACCCGCGGACGGGATCCGAAGGACGTCACCCGCTTCGACGCCCGCGCCGGCGACCTCGCTGATGGCAAGCCGGTGATCGTCCTCGTCAATGGCGGCTCGGCAAGCGCTTCTGAAATCGTGGCCGGCGCCTTGCAGGATCACCGGCGCGCGACCGTGGTCGGCACGCGGTCCTTCGGCAAGGGGTCGGTGCAGACGATCATCCCGCTCTCGGAAAACGGGGCGCTGCGTCTGACGACGGCGCTCTACTTCACGCCGGCCGGCAAGTCGATCCAGGGCAAGGGCATCACGCCCGATATCCGGATCGACCAGCCGCTGCCGCCCGAACTTCTCGGCCGCGACGTGAGCCGCGGCGAGTCCGAGCTTCGCGGCCACATCAAGGGCGCCGAGGAGGACGAGGAAGGTTCGGGCTCCGCGGCCTATGTGCCGCCGGATCCGAAGGACGATCTGCAGCTTGCCTACGCCAAGGAACTTCTGGAAGGCACGAAGACCGACCCGGCTTTCCCGCCAAACCCCGACCAGGCCGTTCTGCAGCAGTAAGGAACTTCGGGCGCCGACGGGGTCGAACCCTCGGCGCCCATCCGCCTTCCCATGACGACAGGACCTGACCGGCAGCCCGTGACCAAGGAACTCGAACGTCCTCTCGGGCTGGACAGGCGCGACAGACCTGCGGGTCGACTGGTTCGGCCGCGCGCGTCGCAGTTCTTCTTTGCGGGCGCGGTCCTTGCGATCCTGGGCGCTGGCGTCGGCATCGCCCTGCAACCCGATCCCTTCCGGATTCCGGAAATGGAGGTTGCCGTTGGCGATACGCCAGTCGCGGTCGAGGCTGCTTCGGTGGCCACCAGTGAAACGGCGTCCATGCCGCTGCGGACGACGCCGGCCGACGGAACAGGGGCGTCCGGTCCATCGATCATCCAGGTCTCTCCTCGGGCCGAGCCGTCGTCAAACGTCATCGTCATCCGGGATCCCTCCGCGCTGGGGCGCAGTCCGCGCGTCGCGCATCTCCCCGACAGGGCGCTGCTCGAGCAGTCGGAGATGGGGCCGCTGCCCGTGCGTGCCGCCGATGGCCGCCGCGCGGCCGAGGTCTATGCCCGTCCGTGGTCCGGAACCCGTGGCGCCAGGATCGCCGTCGTCATCGGCGGGCTCGGTCTTTCGCAGACCGGCACGCAGGCCGCCATCGCCAAGCTGCCCTCCGAGATCACGCTCGCCTTCGCGCCGCAGGGCAACAGCCTGGGCCGCTGGATGCAGACGGCTCGCAGCGAAGGCCACGAGATCATGATGCAGCTGCCGCTCGAGCCCTTCGATCTTCCGCGGGTCAACCCTGGCCGCAACACGCTGACGGTGGAGGCCGAGCCGCGCCAGAACATCGAGAACCTCTATTGGGCGCTGACGCGGACGACAAACTACACCGGCGTCATGAACTACATGGGCGGCCGTTTCACCGCCGATCAAGAAGCCTTTGCGCCGATCATGCGCGAGCTTGGCCAGCGCGGCCTGTCCTACCTCGACGACGGGTCCTCGGCGCGCAGCCTCGCGGAGCGGCTTGCGGGCGAGAGCGACGTGCCGTACGCGCAGGGCGATCTGGTCATCGATCAGGCAAGGGACCGTGGCAGCATCCTGTCGAAGCTCGACCAGCTGGAAGCGACGGCCCGCGCCCGCGGCTTCGCCGTCGGCACCGGCACTGCCTTCGACGTGACCGTCGACACGGTCTCGGAATGGGCGAAGGGGGTACGCATGCGGGGCATCGAGATCGTGCCGGTGTCGGCCGTGATGGCCGGTCCGGGGAGGGGGTAGGCCATGAGCGAAACCCTGGTCGATCCGCAGAGCCTGCCCTACAGGCCCTGCGTCGGCATCATGGTGCTGAACCGGGCGGGTCATGTCTGGGCCGGCCGCCGGATCGTCATTCCCAATGACGAGATGCATGGCGCCGTCCAGCTCTGGCAAATGCCGCAGGGCGGCATCGACAGGAATGAGGACCCGCTGCCCGCCGCGCTGCGCGAACTCCACGAGGAAACCGGCATGGTATCGGTCTCGCTTCTGGCGGAAGCGCCGGACTGGATCAATTACGACCTGCCGCCCGAACTGGTCGGCGTCGCGTTGAAGGGCAAGTATCGGGGCCAGACCCAGCGCTGGTTCGCCTTCCGCTTCGAGGGCGACGAGAGCGAAATCCAAATCAACCCGCCGCCCGGTGGCCATACGCCCGAGTTCGACGCCTGGGAATGGAAGCCGATCGACGAATTGCCGGCGTTGATCGTTCCCTTCAAGCGAAAGGTCTACGAGGACGTGATCGCCGCGTTCCGGCATCTCGCCGCCTGATTTCGGGTCGGCTGATGCTGCGGCTCCTCGCCTTCCTGGCCTTCATCCTGCTCTCGGGGCTCGCCATGGCCGGCGACCGCGTCGTCGATGCCGGTGGGTTTCCCGCAACGCTGTCTGCCGGGGAGGCCGACGGGCCGCTCGTCCTGATGATTTCCGGCTCCGGTCCGACGGACCGCGACGGCAACAATGCCTTCGGCGTCAGGGCTGGCACGCTCGGCAAGCTCGCGACAGCGCTGGCCTCGCGCGGGGTCGCCAGCCTGCGCTACGACAAGCGCGGCCTTCCCGGCAGCGTTCCCGTGGGCGACGAGGCCGACGTCACCTTCGAGACATTCGTGTCCGACCTTGAAGCCGTGGCCGGGTGGGCGCGGAGCACCTTCGCCCGTCGGCCGCTGGTGCTGCTCGGGCACAGCGAGGGCGGAATGGTGGCGATCGAGGCGGTGCGGAGAGCGCCGCATGCGTATGACGGTCTCATCCTCCTGGCCGCGCCCGGCCGACCGCCTGGGGAGACGCTGCGCGACCAGTTGGCGAACCTGCCGCAGCCGGAACGCTCCGATGCGCTCGGCATGCTCGCCGAGTTGGAGGCCGGCCGCCGCGTCGATACCGTGCCGCCATCGCTCGCCGGGCTGTTCCGCGCCTCGGTGCAACCCTTCGTCATCTCGATGCTGGCGCTGCGCCCCGCCGCAACACTCGCTGCCCTCGACCTGCCGGTGCTCGTCATCGGCGGCGGTACCGATATCCAGGTCGGGCGGCCGGACTTCGAGGCGCTCGCGACAGCGCGCCCGGACGTGGAAAGCCGCTGGTACGCGCGCATGAACCACATGCTCGTCGACGCGCCCGCCGACTTCGCGGGCAATGTCGCGACCTACGGCGATCCGGACGTCGAACTGTCGGACGGATTGGCGGGCAGGATCGCGGATTTCATCACGCGCGTCGACGAGCGGTAGCGACGGCAGGTCAATCGCGCGTCCGTTTTGATCTGGATCAATGTCGGTCCTTCCCGACCCAATTAGTTACAACTGCAACTAAAGCAATGTCCGGACAGACCGGCCCGGCGGAACGGCCCATCTGTTCGGACGCTGCTTGAATTGGAGGAACGACCATGAATCTCGCCGGAATACACCACGTCGCCTACCGCTGCCGCGACGCCAAGCAGACCGTCGACTGGTACACGAAGATGCTCAACATGGGCTTCGTGCTGGCCATCGCCGAGGATCATGTGCCCTCGACGCACGAGCCCGATCCCTACATGCACATCTTCCTCGATGCCGGAAACGGGAACGTGCTCGCCTTCTTCGAACTGCCGACGAAGCCGGAGATGGGCCGCGACGAGAACACGCCGAAATGGGTCCAGCACATCGCCTTCAAGGTGAAGGACCGCGACGAACTCGTCGCCTACAAGGAGCATCTCGAGAAGAACGGTGTCGACGTGCTCGGCGTCACCGATCATTCGATCTTCCACTCGATCTACTTCTTCGACCCGAGCGGCCACCGCATCGAACTCGCCTGCCCGGACCCTGATGAAGAGGCGCTGACCAAGCGGCTCGACGCCGTCAAGTGGGACATGCTCGAGGAATGGAGCCGCACCAAGAAGGCGCCGCGCCACGCCGACTGGCTGCACGCGAAGGAACTCGCGAACGCCTGACCGCCCGGCGGTTGCACCGCCCGGCTGGCGCCTCTAGCCTTCCCGCAACGGAGGCGCTGATGGCGATCGACTTCATGCTGGACGGACCCGCCGATGCGTCGGCCACGGTCCTGCTCGCACACGGCGCGGGCGCGCCGATGGATTCGCCCGGCATGAACGCCTTCGCGAAGGCACTGGCCGGGGCCGGCCTGCGGGTCGCGCGCTTCGAGTTCGGCTACATGGCCGCGCGAAGAGCCGGCGCCCGCAAGCCGCCGCCGCGCGCCGAGACGCTGCTTCCAGAATATCGCGCCGCGATCGAGGCGCTGGCGGCCACCGGGCCGCTCGTCGTGGGCGGCAAGTCGGTGGGCGGTCGCGTCGCCTCCATGCTGGCCGACGAGGCGTTCGCGCAGCGCCGCATCGCCGGCCTTCTCTGCCTCGGCTACCCCTTCCATCCGCCCGGCCACCCCGACAAGCTGCGCACCGTGCATCTGGAGCATCTGGCGACGCCTGCCCTGATCTGCCAGGGCACGCGCGACCCGTTCGGCACCCGCGAGGACGTCGCCACCTACCGCCTTTCGCCCTTGATCGAGTTCCTCTGGCTGGAAGATGGCGACCACGACCTCAAGCCGCGCAAGTCGATCTCCGGCTTTTCCGCCGCCGACCATCTGGAAAAGATGGCCTTGACCTCGGCGCAATGGATCGCCCGGATCACCGCCTGAAGCGGATCAGGCTGCCTCAGCCGTCGCCGGCCTCGTAGGTATAGCGCACCGCATGCCGGCCGGTCCCGCCCGGCGCCAGCAGCCGCATTGACGGCTTCCCCGAAAGCTCGCCCGCAAAGCCGACCGGATCGCCATGCCCGGTCCAGCTTTCGATCGAGACGAAGGGCGATGGCGGTCGCGACCAGATGGCGCAATGCGCGAAATCCTCCCACTCGATGCGCAGGGCCGAGCCGTCCGGCGCGCCGTATCGCAGGCTTCGGCTGCGGACATCGAGAAAGCACAGCGCCTCTTGCGCCAGCACCGCATCGTTCAGCGCCAGCCGCCCTCGCTCCAGGGGAATCGGGCGGCGTTCGCTGGAGAACAGCCCGCCCGGTGCGATCACCGGCACGGACGCCTCTTCAGGCGTTTCGAACGTGATCGAATGGCCCTCGCGCGCCCGTCCCGACAGCGGCCAGCCGAAACCCGGATGGATGCCGAGCGCATAGGGCATGGCGCGGTCGTCGCGATTCTCCACCGCGAACGCGACCGAAAGCGTCGGCCCT
The DNA here is from genome assembly GCA_051860465.1 of Mesorhizobium sp. Taxonomy (GTDB): domain Bacteria; phylum Pseudomonadota; class Alphaproteobacteria; order Rhizobiales; family Rhizobiaceae; genus Aquibium. Next base: position 21,883 of record JBHYDY010000034.1, on the reverse strand, counting down.
TCCAGCCGGTAGCGCACCGTGAGTTCGAACCGGAAGGGATAGTGCCCGGCGGTCGCCGCGCCATCGCCAAGCCGCAACGTCGCCACCCGCCCGTCGCGGCCGATCAGCTCGAAATCGAGCCCCGCCGCAAAGCCGTGCACCGGCATCGGATAGGTTTGCCCGTCGACGCGTACGACGCCGTCGCGCGCCCAGCCCACCACCGGAAAAAGGATCGGGCTGACAGCGTTCCACACGGCCGGGTCAGGCGCCCAGGTCAGCGGCCGTCCGCCGACGGACCAGCGCACCAGCTCGGCGCCGCGCAGGGCGATCTCCGCCCGGCTGTCTCCGTCCACGAGTTCGATCCGCATCGCCTCCACCCTTTCGCTTCCCACGCCGACACCGGGCGCGCCCGTCAATCCGCCGGACCGTCGCCGGCCGCGAGATGGTGCTCTGCCCATTCGCTTTCCGGGATCGCCTCACCCAGCACGAATTCGAACGCCACCACCGCCTCCATGTCGGCGGCAACCTCGCAACTGTAGCGCATGTTGTACCAGGCTTGATGGTCGCGCAGGGCCGCGCCGTCGGCCACCAGGGTGAAGCCGGTCAGCGCGATGTCGCCCATCGCGTAGGCGACGACGACATCGGGCTCGAATGAGGGCTGCCAGGCATGAACCTGCTCCATGGCCTCCAGGTTGCACAGCTGGATGATCCGTTCGTCGGGATAGAGCTTGCGCCATTCGTCTAGCGCGTCCCGGCTGCGCGGATCGGCCAGCGCGCGGGCCGCGAGCATCGTCCTCGCGCGCACCACCGCACCGTCCCGGGCCGCTCGACCTTGCGAAAGCTCCGGCTGTTCGCGCACTTGTTCCGGTGCCTCGACGGGTTCGCCGGCCGGCTGCGCCTCATTTGCCACAGGCGGCGTGGCGGGCGCGGCCTCGACGAGGATCTCCACGCTCACGGCCTGCTCGGCGGAAGGCGGCAGTCGCCGTTCGGAAGCAAGAAGCAGGGCCAAGGCCAGCGCGAGCAGGTGAAGCGCGACCGAGACGGGGAGCACGCGCCAGGGCGGAGGCCCCTCATCGGGTCCTCGGTCCTGCCTCTCCCGCTCCACCACGATCGGCATCCCGGCCATGCAACCTCCGGGCATTCCCACCGCCTCAGCGATGCGCCGCGTGCAGTCCCGTCTTTGGAAACGATCTTGGCGATGATGCGGCGAAGGCTGAAGAACCCGGCCTTCGCCAGCCGGGATCTTCCGCCAGCCCCGTCGTTCCGTTGATCAGGCTATCATGCGCGCGACAGAGCGTGCGGACGGAAGGCGATCATCCCATCGGCGAGCGCCGATGCGAGCGGCGTGTCAATGAGCGGGCGTCCAGAAGCCCTCGTGCACCACCGCCGATTCCTCCGAGAGCATCGGGCCGACCACCTCGACCTTGCGCTGTCCCGCGTTGAAGATGGTCTGGCAGGGCAGATCCATCGTCAGGTTTTCAGGATCGGGGCCGATCAGGTCCTTCAGCGCCTTCTCGCTCATGCCGTGGACCACGCGGCCGACACCCACCCAATACACCGATCCGGCGCACATCGCGCAGGGCTCCGCGCTCGTGTACATCGTGCAGTCCGCCAGGTACTCGGCGCTGAACTTCAGCGATGCCTCCGTCATCAGGTTGCGCTCGGCATGGCCGGTGCGGTCGCCCTTGGTGCCGCAGGTGTTCATCGCCTCCAGCAGAACGTTTCCGTCCGGGTCGGCCAGAAGCGCGCCGAAGGGATGGTCTCCTCGCCGCCGCGACTGCGACGCCAGTTCGATCGTTCGGCGGAGAAGTTCGGTATCGCGGTCGGTGCTGGTCGGCATGCGTGTCACCCCTTTGTTTCGCGGATTGGTAACGCGCCAGGACGGCGGCTGCAAGTTCGATATGTGCAAGAACTAGGCATGTCAATCGAATGCCTCATAATTGTTCATGTCGGTTACCGCTTGCACAAGTCGATGGCATGGCGACCTGGTCACCGAGGCGGATTCGCGGGCAAATTCAACGTTCCCCGAACTGGCACGGCTCGTGCTTGGTCTGACTTGAGTAGAAGCGGTCAGGGTCGAGAGGCCCGGGACATTGCTCGGCACCGATGATCTTGCTGGCCAAGGGCATGACATGCCGCTTCTGACTCCGCCTGCCGAAACGCAGCCCGAACCACGTCCGCCATCCGCCCGTCGCGGACGCCGACCGTCTGCGTCGGCAACACATCTCTTCAACAGGGGAACTACGGAATGCTGAGATCCATCGCTCGTACTTTGTTCGGCGGCACGCTTGCCGCAACGGCCGCGATCACCGCGGCCCAGGCGGCCGACAAGGTCGTCTTCCAGCTCGACTGGCTTCCTGGCGGCGACAAGGCGCCGGTCTATGTCTGCATCCACAAGGGCTTCTGCGCCGACGCCGGCCTGGAGGTCAGCATCGAATCGGGCCGCGGCTCGTCGGAGGCGATCACCAAGATGGCAACCGGCGTGTCCGACATCGGTTCGGCCGGCATCGGCGCGCTGATGGCCGCCAAGGCGGGCGAAGGCGTCCCGGTCACCGCCGTCTACTCGATCTTCAACAAGGGCCCGCATGCCTTCTACACCATCAAGGGCACGATGGAGACGATCGAGGACGTGAAGGGCAAGACGGTCGCCACCTCGCCCTTCACCGAATCCAACGTCTACCTGCCGCTCGTGCTGGCCGACATCGGCCTGACCGAAGCCGACATCACCCTGACCAAGACCGATCCGGGCGCGCTTGGCCCGATGCTGATGACCGGCGGCACCGAGGTCATCATCGCCTGGCTCACCGACGTCGCCCGCTACACCGGCCAGGCCAAGGAAGCCGGCAAGGAACTGACCATCCTGCCGTGGTCGGCTGCCGGTCTCGAGCTTTACTCCGCCTCGCTGCTCGCCTCCGACAAGTTCCTGACCGAGCGGCCGGACGTGGCCAGGCGCTTCATCGCCGCCTTCCAGAAGTCGGTCGAGTTCGCGAAGGACAATCCGCGCGAGGCGGCCGAAGCCGTCGCCGCGATCGTGCCGGAGCTCTCGGTCGAGAATGTCGAGGGTTCCTGGAAGGATGCCAGCGTGCTGGTCTTCAACGAGGTCACCGACAAGGACGGCCTTGGTACGCTCGAGCCTGGCCGCGTTGCCGCGACCTGGGCGCGCGTTGCGAAGGCGCAGGGCATCGATCCGGCCAAGCTCGATCCCGAAACGGTCGTCGACCGCAGCTTCATGCCCGGGAACTGACGCCATGAGCGCCACGCCGCCCGCCATCGCCTTTTCCGGCGTCGGTCAGGTCTTCCGCACCGCGTCGGGCGCGCTGGAGGCGCTGCGTGGCGTCGACATGACCATCGGCCGCCACGAATTCGTGGCGGTCCTCGGACCCTCGGGCTGCGGCAAGTCCACCTTGCTGCGGCTCACCTCGGGGCTGATCCGCCCAACCAGCGGAATCGTCTCGGTCTTCGGCCTGCCGGTTGCCGAGCCGCGCGACGACATCGGCATCGTCTTCCAGAAGCCGACGCTGCTGCCCTGGGCCAATGTCGAGGACAATGTCGTCTTCCCGGTCCGCCACAAGACCGGAAGCGTGACGGCCGAGGACCGGGCCAACGCCCGCATCATCATCGAGAAGGTAGGCCTTGCCGGCTTCGAGGCGCGGCTGCCCGCCGAGCTATCGGGCGGCATGCAGCAGCGCGTCGGCATCGCCCGGGCGCTGTTCATGAACCCGGACATCCTCTTGATGGACGAGCCCTTCTCGGCGCTCGATGCGCTGACGCGCGAGGAGATGGGCTTCGAGCTGCTGCGCATCTGGGAAGCGCAGCCCAAGACCGTCATGTTCATCACCCACTCGATCAGCGAGGCGGTGCTCCTCGCCGACCGTGTGCTCGTGATGAGCGAGCGGCCCGGCCACATCGTCGAGAACCTCGTCATCGACCTGCCGCGCCCGCGTGGAATCGAGACCAGCAACCAGAAGGCCATGCATGACTATGTCGGACACCTCCGCGGTCTCCTCCTCAAGCGCGCCGCCTGAAGCGGCCATGCCGGGTCGCTCCTGGTCGCAATGGTTCGTGCAGACGCCCGGCTTGCTGCCGGTCGCGACCTTCGTCGCGATCGTCCTCGTGTGGGAAGCCTCCTGTCGGTTCTTCGAGATCCCGTCCTTCGTGCTGCCCGCGCCGTCACGCATCCTCGGCGGCTTCGACGCGGTCTCGACCAGCCGCTGGTTCGAGCATGTCTGGGCGACGCTGAGGGTCGCGCTGATCGGTTACTTCCTGTCGATCGCCATCTCGCTGCCCATCGCCATCATCCTCGCCCGGTCGGAAATCCTGTCGCGCGCGGTCTATCCCATCCTCGTCGTGGTGCAGTCGACGCCGGTCGTGGCGATCGCGCCGATCATCATCGTGGCGCTCGGTTCGGGTGACACGCCGCGCATCGTCATCACCTGCCTGATCACCTTCTTTCCGCTGGTCGTCTCCACCACCACCGGCCTGATGGCGACCCCGCCGGAGCTGATCGAACTGTCGCGCAGCCTGCGCGCGCCGGTCATTCGGGAGATCACCCAGATCCGCCTGCCCTTCGCCATCCCCTACATCTTCTCGGCGTTGAAGATATCGGTCACGCTCGCCGTCATTGGCGCGGTGGTTGCCGAGTTCGTCGCGGCCGACAAGGGCCTCGGCTACTTCATCCAGTTCTCCACCTCCATGTTCCAGGTGCAGCAGGCCTGGGCCGGGCTGATCGTGCTCGTGCTCCTGTCGCTGATCCTGTTCCAGATCGTCGCCGCCGTGCAGCGCATCTGGTTCCCGTGGAGTCTTCCAACGGAGCGCGCATGACCGATTTCCTCATCAAGGGCGCGATCGGCATCCTGACCGGGCTTCCGGGCGACGCCGCACGCGCAGCCGGGGACATCCGCGTCACCGGCGGCGTCATCGCCGAGCTGGGCACGCTCGAGCCGCGGCCGGGCGAAAGGATCGTCGACGCCTCCGGGACGGTCGTCACGCCAGGCCTCGTCAACGCCCACCATCATCTGTTCCAGAGCGTGCTCAAGGCTGTGCCGGAAGGCATGAACGCGGCGCTGGCGGCCTGGCTGCGCATGGTTCCCTATACCTACTGGGATCGGATCGACGAGGAAGCGTTGCGCGTCTCCGCCACCATAGGCCTCGCCGAACTGGCGCTGTCGGGCGCCACGACCGTCGCCGACCACCACTACTTCTTCTCCGACCGCTACGACTTCGACCCCTGCGACGTCCTGTTCGAGACGGCCGACCGCTTCGGCATCCGCTTCCTTCTGGCCCGCGGCGGGGCGACCAAGGCGCGCAAGTTCGACGGCGACGACATCACGCCGCTGCCGACCGAGCCCTTCGACACCATGATCGACCGCATCGGCGCAACCGCGAAGCGCTGGCACGACCCGTCGCCCAACGCCCTGCGCCGCGTCGCCTTCGGCCCCACCACGCCGACCTTCTCCCTCCACCAGGAGGAACTGAAACCGGCCGCCGCCGCCGCCCGCGCCATGGGCCTGCGCATCCACACCCATCTGTCGGAGAACATGGACTACGTCGACCACACGCTCGGCAACTACGACAAGCGCCCGGTGCACTGGCTGGCCGAGCACGACTGGCTCGGTCCCGACGTCTGGTTCGCCCACCTGGTCGAGTGCGAACCCGACGAGGTCGCAGTGCTGGCGCAGACCGGCACCGCCATGGCGCACTGCCCGCAGGCCAACTCGCGGCTCGGCTCGGGCATTGCCCCGGCCGACGGCCTGCATGCGGCGGGCGGCATCGTTTCGCTCGCCGTCGATGGTGCGGCGGCCAACGAGGCCGCCGACATGGCCTCGGCGCTCTACCACGCCTTCTCCATCCACCGCGCCACCAAGGGCGTGGCCGCCACCAGCGCCGAGACCGTCCTGCAATGGGCGACGTCGGGTGGTGCGAAAGCGCTCGGCTTCGAGACGATCGGCACGATCGAGATCGGCAGGCAGGCCGACATCGCGATCTTCGACCTCGGCTCGCCGCGCTATTTCGGCCAGCACGACCGCGTGCTCGGACCGATCATTTCCGGAGGCGACGCACGCGTGCGCCATTCCTTCGTCGCCGGGAACCCGGTGGTCGAGAACGGCGTGCTGCCCTGGCTCGACATGGACCAGCTCGCCGCAGACGCCGTCCGCGTCGTGGACCGCATCGCCCGCAGGACCTGAGGACGAGGAAGAAGCAGGGCCATCGTCCCGGGGAGCGCCCGTCCCGAACAGAGCCACTACCGGAGTAGAAGCAGTCAACGCCCCCGGCAAACGGCAGACGGCGTCGGTCATTGCTCCCTTTTTCAGCGGCCGCGGCCGCGATCAACAAAACGGAGTACATCCATGGAAAACACGGCACTCAACAAGGACTACGGTCTGGCCGAACTGAACAAGGAAGCGACCTTCGGCGGCATGGGCCGGGAGAAGGCGCGCGACGTCCCGCAGGTCGACCTGTCGGACTTCGAGAAGCGCAAGGCCGAGATCGCCGACCAGCTCTGGGAAGCCTCGACCGAGATCGGCTTCTTCCAGCTCGTCAACCACGGCATCCCGCAGAGCCAGATCGACGAGGCCTTCGAGTTCACCGAGAAGTTCTTCGATCTCCCGATGGAGACCAAGGCAAAGTATCCGCTCGAGAAGGGCACCAATTCCGGCTGGGAATACAAGGCGCAGGTGCGCCCCTCCACCGGCACCGCCGACAACAAGGAAAGCTACCAGATCACCCTGCCGCGCATGGCCAAGCTCTGGCCCACCGGCGAGGAGCTGCCGGGTTTCAAGGCCGTCATGCTCGCCTTCGAGCGCGCCAACTGGGCGCTCGGCATGAAGGTGCTGTCCTGCTTCGCGCTCAAGCTCGGCTTCGCGCCGGACTTCTTCACCGACGCGCACGACCCGATGTCGCCGGAGTACCAGAGCACGCAGCGCATGATCCACTACCTGCCGATGCTGAACGCCAAGCCGGAGGACTTCACCGGCTGGCGCGCCGGCGCCCACACCGACTTCGACTGCCTGACGCTGCTGCACCAGCGTGTCGGCCAGGGTGGACTGCAGCTCTGCCCGGGCAAGGAGGCCGTCGGCGGCGAACTCGAGTGGACCGACGTGGCGCCGCTGCCGGGCGTGGTCACCTGCAACATCGGCGACATGCTGATGCGCTGGTCCGACGACCAGCTGCAGTCGACCCTGCACCGGGTGCGGATGCCGCGTCAGGACGAGTATCTCGGCCCGCGCTATTCGCTGCCCTTCTTCTGCCAGGCCAACAAGGATGCCGTCATCCAGGGCCCCGGCAGGAAGTATGCGCCGATCACCGCGCACGACTATCTCCAGCAGCGCATCGCCGCCAACAGCCTCTGAGGCGAAGATCTCCTGGACGGCGGGCCATGCGCCCGCCGTCCTTTTTCGGGAACGTCCTCCAGTTTGTTCCGGCACAAAGAACAGAGCCTGCCTTTCTCTATCCTCAGCTCATCGACAACCGATGATCCGAAGGAGAAAGACAATGTTCACGCGTCGCCAGGCACTGATGGGAGTGGCTGCCACCGGCCTCCTGGCCGCCCTGCCGCCGATGACGGCCGCCATGGCCGGCGAGATCGACTTGTCCGCGCTGCCGCGCGAGCGGATCGCGCTCGTTGCGCCGCCCTTCGTCCACGCCCACGAGCAGGTGTCGACGACCGGACCCCGGATCATCGAATACACCATGAGCATCGAGGAGAAGGCGGTCGTCATCGACGACGAGGGCACCACGCTCCAGGGCATGACCTTCGACGGCTCGATCCCCGGGCCGATGATGGTGGTGCATCAGGATGACTATGTCGAACTGACGCTGGTCAATCCCGAGACCAATTCGCTGCCGCACAACATCGACTTCCATGCCGCGACCGGTGGGCTTGGCGGCGGCGAGCTGACGCTGATCAACCCCGGCGAACAGGTTACGCTCCGCTTCAAGGCGACGCGCACCGGCACCTTCGTCTATCACTGCGCCCCCGAAGGCCCGATGATCCCCTGGCATGTCGTGTCGGGCATGAGCGGCACCATCATGGTGCTGCCGCGCGATGGCCTCAAGGACGAGACCCGCAAGCCGCTGCGCTACGACAAGGTCTTCTACGTCGGCGAGAATGATTTCTATGTCCCGCGCGACGAGGACGGAAACTTCAAGTCCTACGAGAGCGTGGGCGACTCTTACGCCGACACGCTCCCGGTCATGCGCGGGCTGATCCCGACCCACGTCGTCTTCAACGGCGCCAAGGGCGCGCTCACCGGCGACAACGCGATGACGTCGAAAGTCGGCGAGACGGTGCTGATCGTCCATTCCCAGGCCAACCGTGACACGCGGCCCCATCTGATCGGTGGCCATGGCGACTACGTCTGGGAGGAAGGCAAGTTCGACAACCCGCCGATGAAGGACCTCGAGACCTGGTTCATCCGCGGCGGTTCGGCGGGGGCGGCGCTCTACACCTTCCTGCAGCCGGGCATCTACGCCTACGTCAACCACAATCTGATCGAGGCGGTCGAACTCGGCGCTACGGCCCACTTCGTGGTCGAGGGTGACTGGAATGACGACCTGATGAAGCAGGTCGCCGCACCCGGACCCATCCCGGTGAACTGACGCTTCGCCATCGGCCGCCCGAACTCTCGGGCGGCCAGACGCTGGGGCGACCCGCGGGGCGGATCGCCTCGTCTCAGGAGAGATCCCATGCCCTGGCATTTGACCGAACTCGCCGTCGGCGGCCTCGCGGCGATCACCCTTTCGCTTGCCGCCTTCGTCACCTACGGTCCCGACCGAGCGGTCGAGCCGGTTGCCCAGCCGGAAACCGTGACGATCCAGGCCGTGCGCCTCGCCTTTCCCGAGCCCGGCGAGTTTCTCGTCGAGGGTCGCCCCATGCCGGCGCCGGTGCGCGATGCCGCTGTGCCGGCCTTCAAGATCATGACGCACCAGGTCGGCCTCGCCGACTATGGCCGCTGCGTCGCCGCGGGTCGCTGCGCGGTTGCCGACGCGCCGGCGGTCGATCCCGCGATCGACGTGCCCGCAACCGGCGTGAGCTATTTCGACGCCATCGCCTATGCGGCCTGGCTCGGCGAGAGGACCGGCGCGACCTGGCGCCTTCCGACGGCACTGGAGGCCGCGGCCGCGGCCGGCGAGCGCTTTTCCGCCGAAACCTTTTCCGATGCCGCCGATGATCCGAAGAACCCCGCCGTAGCCTGGATCCGGCGCTACCGCGAGCAGGCCGCCCGCGCCCGCGCGCCGGAGCCCTCGGCAAAGCCGTTGGGCAGCCAAGGCGTCAACACGCTCGGCGTCGCAGATTTCGGCGGCAATGTCTGGGAATGGACCTCGACCTGCTATGTCCGGGTCACCGTCGAGACCGACCGCGTCACCGAGCGCAGCCGCACGGAGAACTGCCGCGTCCACGTGCTGGAAGGCCGCCACCGCGCGATCATGTCCGACTTCGTCCGCGATGGACGCAGCGGCGGCTGTGCCGTCGGCACGCCGCCCGACAATCTCGGCTTCCGTCTCGTCCGCGAGGCGGATCGTCCAGGCCTCATCGGCCGCCTCGCCGCCGTTGTCGGCCGCTGATTCCGCCTCGTCACCAGAAAGCCCGCTCCATGCCGCATCACCGCGCTCCGCAATCCTCCACCCGTTCCGCGCCGGACCGCTCGATCCTTCGCCGGCTCATCAGGACCGGCGATCGCTCGCGCGACGGTCGCGGCCGCGTGCGCGACATGCCGCCGATCCTGCAATACGGGTTCAGGCCGTTCTTCTTCCTTGCGGCGGTTCATGCGGGGATCGCCATTCCAGCCTGGCTCTGGATCCATCTGGGCGGCGGCGATCTGCCTGGTCCCTTCGCCGGGATCGACTGGCACGTGCACGAAATGCTCTTTGGCTATCTCGCCGCCGTCATCGCCGGCTTCCTGTTGACCGCGATCCCCAACTGGACCGGTCGGCTGCCGCTCAGCGGCTGGCCGCTTGCCGGCCTGGTCGCGCTGTGGCTGGCCGGCCGTGCCGCCTGCGCCCTTCTCGGCGATCCCGTCGCAGCCATGGCCATCGATCTGGCCTTCCCCATCGTGCTCGCGCTCTCCGTCTGGCGCGAGGTGCTGGCCGGCCGCAACTGGCGCAACGCGCCCGTCGCGGTCATGATCACGCTGTTTGGCGCCGCCAACGCGCTGCACCACGCCGGCAATCTCGATCTCGTGCCGCAAGGGCTCGGAACCCGGCTGGCGCTTGCCGCCGCCGCCATGCTGATTGCGCTCGTCGGTGGGCGCATCGTGCCGAGCTTCACGCGCAATTTCCTCGCCCGCACCGGAGTCGTTTCCCAGCCGACGAGCTTCGGCCGGCTGGACAAGGCCGCGCTCGCAGCGACCGGACTGGCCCTCGCGCTCTGGGTCGCCGCGCCGGAGCAATCTCTCACCGCGGCCGGCATGACGCTCGCCGGCGCGCTGCTTCTCGTCCGGCTCGCCCGCTGGTGCGGCCATCGCACGCTCGGCGAACCGATCGTCCTGATCCTGCATCTCGGCTATCTCTGGCTGGCGTCGGCCTTCCTGCTCTTCGGCGCCAGTATCGTCGGCCTTCTGCCACAATCCTCGGCGCTGCACGCGCTCAGCGCCGGCGCTGTCGGCACCATGACGCTCGCCGTCATGACGCGGGCCAGTCTCGGCCACACCGGGCGGGCCATCGTGGCGGATCGGTCGATCCAGGCGATCTATGCGCTGGTCACGCTGGGCGCCGTGCTGCGCGTCGTCGCCCCGCTGTCACCCGACCTCTACGTCCCCATCCTGGCCACCGGCGGAACGCTCTGGAGCGCCGCCTTCCTCCTCTTCGCCATCCGCTACGCACGCGTGTTGTGGGGCAAGCGAGTGGCGTGAGCGGCGACGATGCCAACCGGGAACCGCGGGGTCCAGTAGCCCACAAAGGGACGCGATGCCCGTGGGCATGCGGCTTCGTCGCGACCTCGATGCCGAACGACAAAAGGCAGCAGGGAACCCACCGTTCCCTGCTGCTCTAGTGCCGAAAGCCTGCTGCGCAGGGTCCTACTCGGCGGCCTGCGCGAACAGCTCTTCGAACACCTTCCTGGCCTTGCCGGTCTGCTTCGCCGCCTTGGCCTCCTCGAGGTTGCCCGGCTCGCCGACGACGAGCAGCGCAACCATGCCCATTGCGTAGTGCGGCTTGCACTGGAGCCCGTAGACGCCCTCCTTGTCGAAGGTCACCGAGATCGGCTCGTTGAACTTGGTCTTGAAGGCGTCCGCCCCCTCGGGGACCATCCCCTTCATCGTCTCCACATTGTGCCCCTTGTCGGTTGGCACGAAATGCACGATGTCGCCCGGCGCCAGCTTGAGGAAATCGGGCTCGAACACCATCGCGCCCTTTTCGCCCTTGTTCAGCATCTTCACCTCGAACTCGGCGGCCTGGGCAGCGCCCGTGAGGGCAAGCGCGCCGCCGATCGTCAGCGCGGCAATGATCTTGTTCATTCTCTTGTTTCCTTTCATGCGACGGCTGACCTGCAACCGTTGGGCGTGTCGATAGTCCTAGAGGGACTCAGCGACTTTGCGCGATCGCAAACAACCGCTAGAAAGGACCGGATCGGACAGGAAGCGCGCATGCCGCAACTCGACAAAAGCCTGATCGCCGGCCTTCCCGCCTTCGCCGGCCTGCCGGGCGACCAGCTCGACGCGATCCTGTCACAGGCGCGATCGGCGCGCTTTGCCCGCGATGCCGAGATCTTCGGCCAGGACGAGGAGGCGACCGCTTTCCACCTGCTCCTGTCGGGCCACATTCGCGTGGTCCGCACCTCGCCCGAAGGCCACCAGGTGATCGCGCGCTACATCGCCGAGGGCGAACTCTTCGGCATCGCCATGGCCATGGGGCGCACAACCTATCCGGCCAGCGCGATCGCCGCCGCGGACTGCGTCGTGCTGACCTGGTCCAACGCCGCCTGGCCGGATCTGCGGGCGCGGGTTCCGGCCTTCGGCGCCTCCGCCTACCAGACCATCGGCACGCGCCTGCAGGAAACGCAGGCCACAGTCATGGAAATGGCGACCGAACAGGTCGAGCAGCGCATCGCCCGCGCGGTGCTTCGCCTGGTGCAGCAGTCGGGTCGCAAGACGCCGGACGGCATCGAGATCGATTTTCCGATCACCCGCCAGGACATTGCCGAGATGACCGGCACCACGCTGCATACCGTCAGTCGCCTTCTCAGCGGCTGGGAGCAGCAGGGCCTCGTGCGCGGCGGTCGCCAGAAGGTCACGGTCGTGGACCCGCATGCCCTGATGCTGATCGCCGAAAACCGCCGCAAGGGTTGAGTTGACGGGCTCAGCCCGCGATCGCCGCCTCGAGTTCGGCCATGAACACCGCCTCAGCCACGCCATGCTCGCGGCACGCGTCGGCAACGATGTGGAAGCCGCCGATCGGGCAGCCGATGCACAGCATGCCGTGGCGGATCATCACGGCGATGGTCGACGGCCACCGCCGCATGATCTCATCCACCGGCATGTCGGGGTCGAGAGGGGAGGCGTGCGCCATGCTGGATCCTCCTGGGACGAAGGAGAAACTCTGACACGCGCGCCCAGGGCGTTCGTTGTGCTGGCGCAAGGAACACGCGGCCGCTCGCGCTATTGCGGCCATGGAGCATGGTCTCCCGGCAAAGGCGCGGGCTTCAAGACGACGACGGGAAGGAAAGCGAAGCGAGCGGGTCGATAACAACGAATCCGACGGATCGCGATGCGCTTCAGGGCCGAGCCCGGCCGCCATCGTCGGGGACGACGGGATCCGGTCGTGGAGGCGGCCTATGGGGCGCCGCGAGCGCCGGTTCCGTCTCCGGTCCGGCGGACTCCCGCACCCATTCGCGCCAGATCGCCACCAGCAGCGCCATCAGCACCGGTCCGATGAACAGGCCGAGGAAACCCATCGTCTTGACGCCGCCGATCAGGCCGAAGAAGGTCGGCAGGAACGGCAGGCTGATCGGCCCGCCGACGAGCCTGGGGCGGATCGTCTTGTCGACGATGAACAGTTCCAGGCTGCCCCATGCGAAGAGTGCGATGCCGGCAACCGGCGAACCGCTTGCGACGAGATAGATCGACACCAGGGTCATCGCCAGTGGCGCGCCTCCAGGCACCAGCGCCAGCAGTCCGGTGATGACACCCAGCGTAACCGGCGACGGCACCCCCGCGATCCAGTAGGCGATGCCCAGCACGATGCCCTCGCCGATAGCGATCAGCGTCATGCCGACGACCGTGGAGCGGATGGTCATCGGCACCACGCGCGAGATACGCTCCCAGCGGGCCGGCAGGATGCGCTCGCCGATCTTGTCGAGTTCGCCGGCGAAGCTTTCGCCGTCGCGATAGACGAAGAACAGCACGATCATCATGAAAAGCAGCGTCAGCACGAGGTCGAAGGCGCCGCTGCCCGTGGCCAGCACCGCGCGGTAGATGTTGCCGATGTTTGCGCCGCTGACCATCTGGGCGAGTTCGCCCAGCGCGCCGGGATGGCCGATGTAGCGGATCCACTGTTCGTCGAGCCACTTTCCCGCCAAGGGCAGATCGGCGATCCAGAGCGGCGTGGCCGCGCCGCTCTCGTTGGTCTCGACAGCCCAGCTGAACCAGATGGCGATCTCGTCCAGCGTGTAGGCGATGGCCACCGCGATCGGGACGACGAGGAAGAACAGGATCAGCAGGATCGCGATGGTGGCGCCGAGCGTGCTGCTTCCGCCAGTACGGACGAGCAGGAGCCGGTAGAGCGGCCAACTGGCGAAACCGATGACCAGCGCCGCCAGAACCGGCACGAGGAAATCCTGGAAGAAATAGATCCCGGCAGCCGCGATGAGGACCAGGAGCCAGCGCGCGGCGGAAAGCGGCGGGATGAGGGCGGTGCTTGTCGGGAGCGACGAGCCAAGCCATGGCTGCTCGTCTCGATTCGCCCGGGGTTCCATCACTGTGGGCTCGCTGTTGTCCGTCGCTTGTGTCCCAAGTCCGGGCGGTTTGCAAGCACTGGCTGAAGCGGCTGGACGCCCGGGCCAGGCGAGATCGCCCCGGGCATGGTGACGTTCAGTCGAGCGTGGCCACCTTCGGATGCGACAGGGCGGTGATGATGCCGCGCAGTTCGGCCAGCCCCTTCAGCCTGCCGATGGACGGGTAGCCCGGCTGCGCCTTGCGGTTCAGGTCGTCGAGGATGTCCTGTCCATGGTCCGGCCGCATCGGGATCGACCAGTCGGCTCGCCCCGTTGCCTTGCGCCGCTGTTCCTCGTGCAGCGCGGCGGCCAGCAAAGCCACCATGTCGGTGTCGCCGCCCAGATGTTCGGCTTCGTGGAAGGAGCCCCTGATCGCGCCGGTCTCGCGCTTGACGTTGCGCAGGTGGAGGAAGTGCACCCTCTCGCCCAGCCGCTTCATCATGCCGGGCAGGTCATTGTCGGGCCGGGCGCCGAGCGAGCCGCTGCACAGCGTGATGCCGTTGGCCGGGGTGTCGACCGCGGTCATGATCGCTTCATAGTCCGCCTCCGTCGACATGACGCGCGGCAGGCCGAGCAGGTCGAAGGGCGGATCGTCCGGATGGCAGCACAGCCTGAGGCCGAGATCCTCCGCCACCGGCGCCACCTCCGTCAGGAAGTCGATGAAATGCGCGCGCAGCCTCTCGGCCGGGATCGAGCCATATTCGTCGAGGTGCCGGCGCACGTCGTCGAGCGTGAAATTCTCGGCCGCACCCGGCAGGCCGAAGACGACGTTGCGGGCCAGCGCATCGCGCTCCGCCGCGCTCATGCCCGCATGGCGCTCACGCGCCGTCTCGGCGATCTCCGGCGGGTAGTCGGCGGCCGCGTTCCTTCGCGCCAGGATGTGGATGTCGAAGGCCGCGAAATCGGCATAGTCGAAGCGCATGCAGGTCGCCCCGGTCGACACCCTCCAGGCCAGTGACGTGCGGGTCCAGTCGAGCACCGGCATGAAGTTGTAGCAGATCACCTCGATGCCGGCGTCCGCCAGGTTCTTCAGGCTGATCTTGTAGTGGGCGATGTGTTCGCGCCAGGCGCCCTTCTGCTTCTTGATGTCCTCCGACACGGGCAGGCTTTCGACCACCTCCCAGCGCAAACCGGACGGCTGGCCGTCCTTCATCACGGCCAGTTCGCGCTGCCGCCTGGCGATCTCCTCGGGCGACCAGGCGTTCCCGGTCGGGACATGGTGAAGCGCGGTCACGACGCCTTCCACGCCGGCCTGGAGCATGTCGTCTATCGAAACGAGGTCCTTCGGTCCGAACCATCGCCAGGTCTGTCTCATGCGCTACTCCTCTCGCCGGGCCCTTCTTCTAGCCGAAAGCCGCGTTGCGTGGCGATATCAGAACGTCGCTATGCAGGACATGGGCAAAAAAATCGTGCCGACGAGATCCCGGCCATCCGGGATGCCGCACCGGCTCGGAGCGGCAAATGGCGGCCAGAACCCAGCCCGCCGCTGCGACACGCATTGGGGGGAGAGCGTTGGTCCTCCCGCCTGCACGGGTTCCGTCGTTTGGGGCCGAACCCGTCAGATCGCCTGGTAGGCGGCGAGCACCGCGGCCACCTGACCGGCGTTCATGGCCTGGATCTGCGCCGAGGTCAGCGCCTGGACCTGATCGCCACTGAGATTGCCGATGTCGTCGGCCGAGAGGCCGGAGATGCCGTTGGTGCTGATCGCCGCGATGTCGCCGGTCGAGAATTCCGCCAGGTCTTCCGTCGTCATGGCGGCGATCTGGCTGCCGCTCAGGGCCGCCGTCTGCGCTTCCGTGAACGCCTCGATCTGTTCGGAGGTCATGGCGTCGATCTGGGTCGCGTTCAGGCCGGTCACCGCGTTGATGCTCAGCGCCGTCACCTGGTCGGTGGTCAGGGCGCCGATCTGGTCGGTGGTCATCGCACCGACCTGCGCAGCGTTCAGAGCGCCGATCTGACCGGTCGAGAGAGCGGCGATCTGGTCAGTCGTGAAGGCTGCAACCTGGGTCGGCTTCAGTCCGGCGATCTGCGCGTTCGACAGGGCGCCCAGCTGATCGGTCGTCAGCGAGGCGATCGCATCGTTGGTGAGCCCGGAGATCGACTTGGCGTTGATGGCGGAGATCGCGTCGGTGGAGAACTCGGCGATGTCGTCGGCGCCGAGCGCGCCAAGCTGTGTCGCGCTGAGAACGGCAACCTGCCCGGTCGTCAATGCGCCGATCTGGTCGGTCGACAGCGCGCCCATCTGAGTGGCCGTGAGACCGGCGACCGCCTTCGTCGTCAGCGCTCCGACCTGGTCTGTCGTCAGCGCCCCGATCTGGTCCGTCGTCATGCCCGCCACCTGCGTCGCGCCAAGCGCGCCCACCTGGCCGGTCGAGAGATCACCGATCTGGTCGGTCGTCAGCGCCGCAACCTGGGCGGCGGTCATCGCCGCGACCTGTGCCGTCGACAGCGCGCCCACCTGATCGGTCGTCAGCGCGGCGACCGCGCTGGTGGACAGGCCGGAAATGGATTTGGCGTTGATGGCCGATATCGCGTCGGTGGAGAACTCGGCGATGTCGTCGGCGCCCAGCGCGCCCAGCTGCGTGGCGCTCATCGCCCCGATCTGGCTCGCCGTCAGGGCTCCCACCTGATCGGTGCTCAGCGCGCCGACCTGCGAAGCCGTCAGGCCGAGGACGGCCTTGGTGTTCAGCGCCCCGACTTGGTCGGTCGTCAGCGCGCCGATCTGATCGGTCGTCATCCCGGCGACCTGCGTCGCGCCGAGCGCGCCCACTTGCCCGGTCGTCAGCGCGCCGATCTGATCGGTCGTCAGCGCCGCCACCTGGCTCGCCTTCAGCCCGGCGATCTGGCCGTTCGTCAGCGCCCCGACCTGGTCCGTCGTCAGCGCAGCCACGGCGTCCGTCGACAGGCCGGCGATCGACTTGGCATTGATCGCCGAAATCGCTTCGGTGGAGAACTCGGCGATGTCATCGGCGCCGAGCGCGCCGAGCTGCGCAGCGCTCAGCGCGCCGATCTGGCTCGTGGTCAGTGCGCCGACCTGATCGGTGCTCAGGGCTTCGATCTGCGCCGGCTTGAGGCCGGAAATCGCCTTGGCACTCAGCGCCGCCACCTGGTCGGTGCTCATCGCGCCGATCTGGTCCGTCGTGAGGGAGCCGACCTGCGCCGCCGTCAGCGCGCCGATCTGGCCGGTCGAGAGGTCGCCGATCTGGTCGGTGGTGAAGGCCGCGACCTGCGTGCCCTTGAGCGCCGCGATCTGGCCGTTGGTCAGCGCGCCGATCTGGTCGGTCGACAGTGCGGCCACGGCGTCGGTCGACAGGCCCGAGATCGCCTTGGTGCTGGTCGCCGCGATGTCGTCGGTGGAAAACTCGGCGATGTCATCGGCCCCGATGGCTGCGATCTGGGACGCGCTCAGCGCCGAGACCTGGGTGGCCGAAAGCGCTTCTACCTGATCGGTGCTCATGGCGCCGATCTGCGTCGCGGTCAGGCCCGTCACCGCCTTGGCGCTCAGGGCCGTGACCTGGTCGGTGGTCAGGGCGCCGATCTGGTCCGTCGTCAGCGCGCCGACCTGCGCCGCCGTCAACGCGCCGATCTGGCCAGCCGAGAGGTAGCCGATCTGGTCGGTGGTGAACGCCGCCACCTGGCTGGGTTTCAGCGCCGCCATCTGGCCATTCGTCAGCGCTCCGACCTGGTCCTCCGTGAGCGCGGCGACCGCGTCATTGGAAAGACCGGAAATCGCCTTCGTGTTCATGGCGGCGATCTCGTCGGCCGAGAACTCGACGATGTCGTCGGCGCCGAGCGCGCCCAGCTGCCCCGCCGTCATCGCCCCGGTCTGCGTCGTGTCCAGCGCCCCGATCTGGTCCGTGCTCATGGCGCCGATCTGGCTCGCCGACAGGCCGGCCACCGCCTTGGCGCTCAGCGCCGCCAGCTGGTCGGTGGTCATCGCGCCGATCTGGTCGCTGGTGAGCCCCGTCACCTGGGCCGCTCCCAGGGCCCCGACCTGACCGGTCGAGAGATAGCCGATCTGGTCGGTGGTGAACGCCGCCACCTGGCTTGCCTTCAGGCTGGCGATCTGTCCGTTGGTCAGCGCCCCGACTTGGTCTTCCGTCAGCGCCGCGACCGCATCGGCCGACAGCCCGCCGATCGCCTTGGCGCTGATCGCCGAAATGGCGTCGGTCGAGAGTTCGGCGATGTCGTCGGCGCCCAGCGCGCCGAGCTGCTTGTCATTGAGCGCGGCAACCTGGTCGGTCGTCAACGCGCCGACCTGGTCGGTCGAGAGCGCGCCCATCTGCGTCGTGGTCAGGCCCGTCGCGGCCCTGGCGCTCAGCGCCCCAATCTGGTCGGTGGTCATCGCTCCGATCTGGTCGGTCGTCAGCACCCCGGCCTGTGCCGCCGTCAAGGCGCCTACCTGGGCGGTCGAGAGATAGCCGATCTGGTCGGTGGTGAGGGCCGCGACCTGCGAGCCCTTCAGAGCCGATATCTGGCCATTCGACAGCGCCCCGACCTGGTCTTCCGTCAGCGCCGCGACCGCGTCGGCCGACAGCCCGCCGATCGCCTTGGCGCTGATCGCCGTGATCGCGTCGGTGGAGAGTTCGGCGATGTCGTCGGCGCCGAGCGCCCCGAGTTGCTTGTCATTCAGCGCCGCGATCTGGCTGGTCGTCAATGCACCGACCTGGTCCGTCGACAGCGCGCCCATCTGGGTCGTGGTCAGGCCCGTGACGGCCTTGACGTTCAACGCGCCAACCTGGTCCGTCGTCAGCGCCCCGATCTGGTCGACCGTCAGGGCGCCCACCTGCGCGCCCGTCAAGGCGCCGACCTGGCCGGTCGAGAGATAGCCGATCTGGTCGGTGGTCAGGGCCGCGACCTGGCTCGTCTTCAAATTGGAGATCTGGGCGTTGGAGAGGGCGCCGACCTGGTCCTCGGTGAGCGCGGCGACCGCGGCGGTCGACAGGCCGGAAACGGACTTGGCGCTCATCGCCGTGATCGCGTCGGTGGAGAGTTCGGCAATGTCGTCGGCGCCCAGCGCGCCGAGTTGCTTGTCATTGAGTGCGCTGACCTGCGCCGCTGTCATCGCTCCGACCTGGTCGGTCGTCAGCGCCCCAACCTGCGTTGCCGTCAGGCCTGTCACCGCTTTCGTGCTCAGGGCCGCGACCTGGTCCGTCGTCATCGCGCCGATCTGGTCGGCGGTCAACGCCCCGACCTGTGTCGCCGTCAAGGCGCCGACCTGGCCGGTCGAGAGATAGCCGATCTGGTCCGTCGTCAGCGCGGCGATCTGCGATCCCTTCAGAGCCGCCATCTGCCCGTTCGACAGGGCTCCGATCTGGTCCTCGGTCAGCGCCGCGACCGCGTCGGTCGAGAGGCCCGAGATCGCCTTGGCGCTGATCGCTGTGATCGCATCGGTCGAAAGTTCGGCGATGTCGTCGGCGCCGAGCGCGCCGAGCTGCTTGTCGTTCATTGCCCCGACCTGCGTCGTGGTCAGCGCACCCACCTGGTCGGTCGTCAGCGCGCCGACCTGCGTCGCGGTCAGGCCTGTCACCGCCTTGGTGTTCAGCGCCCCGACCTGGTCGGTGGTCAGCGCCCCGATCTGGTCGGCTGTCAGCGCCCCGGCCTGCGCCGCCGTCAGCGCGCCCACCTGCCCGGTCGAAAGATAGCCGATCTGGTCTGTCGTCAGCGCCGCCACTTGGGTCGATTTCATGCCGGCGATCTGGCCGTTAGACAGCGCGCCGACCTGGTCCTCCGTCAGGGCGGCGACGGCGTCTGTCGAAAGCCCGCCGATCGCCTTGGCGCCGATCGCCGAGATGGCGTCGGTCGAGAGTTCGGCGATGTCGTCGGCGCCCAGCGCGCCGAGCTGCTTGTCATTCAGCACCGCGATCTGGCTGGTCGTCAGCGCCCCCACCTGGTCGGTGGTCAAGGCGCCGACCTGGGTCGCCGTCAGGCCGCTGACGGCCTTGGCGCTGATCGCACCGACCTGGTCGGTCGTCAGGGCGCCGATCTGGTCAGCCGTCATGGCGCCGACCTGCGAAGCCGACAGCGCGCCCACCTGGCTGGTCGACAGATATCCGATCTGATCGGTGGTGAGCGCGGCGACCTGTCTGCCCGAAAGCGCAGCAACCTGGCCGTTGGACAGCGCGCCGACCTGATCTTCCGTCAGCGCGGCGATGGCGTCGGTCGAGAGACCCGAAACCGCCTTGGCGCTGATCGCGGAAATGGCGTCGGTCGAGAGTTCGGCGATGTCGTCGGCGCCCAGCGCGCCGAGCTGCTTGTCATTGAGCGTCGCGATCTGGCCGGTCGTCAGAGCGCCCACCTGGTCGGTCGACAGCGCGCCAACCTGGCCGGCGGTCAGGCCGCTCACTGCCTTGGCGCCGATCGCTGCGACCTGGTCGGTCGTCAGGGCGCCGATCTGGTCCGTCGTCAGGGCGCCGATCTGCGCCGCCGTCAGCGCGCCGATCTGGTCGGTCGAGAGATAGCCGATCTGGTCGGTGGTCAGGGCCGCGACCTGCCGGGTGCTCAGCGCCGAGACCTGCCCATTGGTCAGCGCCCCGATCTGGTCTTCCGTCAGCGCCGCGACAGCGTCTGTCGACAAGCCGGAAATGGCCTTGGCGCTGATGGCCGCGATCTCGTCGACCGAAAACTCCACGATGTCATCGGCGCCCAGCGCGCCGAGTTGCGAGGCGCTCAGCGCGGCGGTCTGGCCGGTTCCCAGCGACTCGAGCTGGTCCGTGGTCATGGCGCCGATCTGCGCGGCGGTCAGGCCGGCGATGGCCTTGTCGCCCAGCGCCGCCACCTGGTCGGTGGTCAGGGCGCCGATCTGGTCGGCGGTCAGCGCCCCGACCTGCGCCGCCGTCAGCGCGCCGATCTGGTCGGTCGAGAGATAGCCGATCTGGTCGGTGGTCAGGGCCGCGACCTGGCTTCCCTTGAGTGCCGAAATCTGCCCGGTGGAGAGGGCGCCGACCTGGTCCTCCGAAAGCGCGGCGACCGCGGCGGTCGACAGCCCGCCGATCGCCTTGGCGCCGATCGCGGATATGGCGTCGGTCGAGAGTTCGGCGATGTCGTCGGCGCCGAGCGCGCCGAGTTGCTTGTCATTGAGCGAGGCGATCTGGCCGGTCGTCAACGCGCCGACCTGGTCGGTCGTCAACGCGCCGACCTGCGCCGCGGTCAGACCCGTGACGGCCTTGGTGTTCAACGCGCCGATCTGGTCGGTGGTCAACGCCCCGATCTGGTCGGTCGTCAGCGCCCCGGCCTGCGCCGCCGTCAAGGCGCCGACCTGGCCGGTTGAGAGATAGCCGATCTGGTCGGTCGTCAGCGCCGCGACCTGCGAGCCCTTCAGAGCCGATATCTGACCATTCGACAGCGCCCCGATCTGGTCCTCGGTGAGCGCCGCGACCGCGTCGGTCGACAGTCCGCCGATCGCCTTGGCGCCGATCGCGGAAATGGCGTCGGTCGAGAGTTCGGCGATGTCGTCGGCGCCCAGCGCGCCGAGTTGCTTGTCATTGAGCGCGGCGATCTGGCCGGTCGTCAACGCGCCGACCTGGTCGGTCGTCAACGCGCCGACCTGCGCCGCGGTCAGACCCGTGACGGCCTTGGTGTTCAACGCGCCGATCTGGTCGGTGGTCAACGCCCCGATCTGGTCGGTCGTCAGCGCCCCGGCCTGCGCCGCCGTCAAGGCGCCGGCCTGGCCGGTTGAGAGATAGCCGATCTGGTCGGTCGTCAGCGCCGCGACCTGCGAGCCCTTCAGAGCCGATATCTGACCATTCGACAGCGCCCCGATCTGGTCCTCGGTGAGCGCCGCGACCGCGTCGGTCGACAGTCCGCCGATCGCCTTGGCGCCGATCGCGGAAATGGCGTCGGTCGAGAGTTCGGCGATGTCGTCGGCGCCCAGCGCGCCGAGTTGCTTGTCATTGAGCGCGGCGATCTGGCCGGTCGTCAACGCGCCGACCTGGTCCGTCGTCAACGCGCCGACCTGCGCCGCGGTCAGACCCGTGA
>JBHYDY010000033.1:62927-65627 GCA_051860465.1 Mesorhizobium sp. | reverse complement strand
GCCGTCATGAGAAAGATCATCGTCATCGCAAACGCCAGACTCGCCCAGCTCGAAGCGCAACTGACTTGATGAGGACCCTTGGAGAAACTGGCGGGGTGCGTCCTTCGAGGCTCGCTCCGCTCGCGCCTCAGGATGAGGACCCTTGGAGAAACTGGCGGGGTGCGTCCTTCGAGGCTCGGCTTCGCCTCGCGCCCCAGGATGAGGACCGTGGGTTGCTTGCGGCTCCGGCAAGAAGCGTTTGCGGCGCTCGCGCCCCGGGATGAGGGCCGTGTGCGAAAAGCTGTTCCCTTGCCCGACGGAAGGCGCGGCCCCGGGGATCGGGATGCAGAACCGGGCCTGCGGGAAACCTTATTGCCGGCGTCGCGTTCGTAAAGGACATCAACTTTCAGCGAGAAACGACATGCTCAAGTTCATCGGCGGAACCGTCGGATTCATTTTCCTCATCGGCCTGTTGGTCGTGATCGGCATTCTGATGCTGATCTTCTGATCGCGAGACGACCCGGTCCCCCATCTTCCGCTGCTCGACACACGTCCAGGGCACGGAACCGTTCGCTCCGGCGCGATGCTGAACGCGAAGCGCGGGCCTACGCCCTGACCGCCCTCGCCCCCGTGCCCAGCGCGGAAAACACGGTGCGGACGATGCCAGGGGCATCGAGGCCGGCAATCTCATACATGCGTTCGGGCTTGGCCTGGTCGGTGAAGACGTCGGGCAGGACGAGCGGGCGGACGCGCGCGCCCGATTCGAGAAGACCGGCCCCGGCCAGGAAATGCAGGACCTGCGTGCCGAAGCCGCCGATCGAGCCTTCCTCGACGGTGACCAGCACCTCGTGCTCCCGGGCAAGCCGGGAAACGAGATCGGTGTCGAGCGGCTTGGCGAAGCGCGCGTCGGCGACCGTGGTGGACAGACCGGCGGCATCGAGCTCTTCGGCCGCGGCGAGGCAATCGGCCAAGCGCGTACCAAAGGAGAGCAGCGCGACCTTGGCGCCCTCGCGCAGCACGCGGCCCTTGCCGATGGGAAGGGCAACGCCGCGCTCGGGCATGTCGACGCCGACGCCGTTGCCGCGCGGATAGCGGAAGGCGATTGGACCCGAATCATGCTCGACGGCGGTTCGGATCATGTGGCGCAGTTCCGCCTCGTCGGCGGCGGCCATGACGGTGAAGCCCGGCAGCATGGCGAGATAGCCGACGTCGAAGGCGCCGCAATGGGTGGCGCCGTCGGCCCCGACATAGCCGGCGCGGTCGATGGCGAAGCGGACGGGGAGGTTTTGCAGCGCGACGTCGTGAACGACCTGGTCGTAGGCGCGCTGCAGGAAGGTGGAGTAAATGGCGCAGAAGGGCTTGAAGCCCTCGGTGGCGAGGCCGGCGGCGAAGGTGACGGCGTGCTGCTCGGCGATGCCGACATCGAAGGTGCGCTCGGGGAAGGCCTCGCCGAAAAGGTCGAGCCCGGTGCCGGTGGGCATGGCGGCGGTGATGGCGACAATCTTCTCGTCGTCACGCGCTTCCTGGACCAGCGTCTCGGCGAAAACCCGCGTGTAGGCGGGCGCATTGGCCGGCGCCTTGGCCTGCGCGCCGGTGATGACGTCGAACTTGTTGACGCCGTGATACTTGTCGGACGCCGCCTCGGCGGGGGCGTAGCCCTTGCCCTTCTGGGTGACCACGTGGATGAGGATCGGCCCGGCGCCATTGTCGCGCACATTGCGCAACACCGGGATGAGATGCTCGAGATTGTGGCCATCGATCGGGCCGATGTGGAAGAATCCCAGTTCCTCGAAGAGGGTGCCGCCGGTGACGTAGCCGCGCGCATGCTCGACGGCGCGGGTGATGGCGCGATCGACGCTCTTGCCGAGGTAGGAGGTGAGCTTCTTGCCGAGATCGCGAAAGCCCTGGTAGGTGCGGCCGGAAGCAAGCCTGGCCAGATAGGCGCTCATGGCGCCCGAGGGCGGAGCGATCGACATGTCGTTGTCGTTGAGGACGACGATCAGGCGGGCGTCCAGCGCGCCGGCATTGTTGAGCGCCTCATAGGCCATGCCCGCCGACATGGCGCCGTCGCCGATGATGGCGATGACGTTGTTCTTCGCGCCCTTGAGATCGCGGCCGACGGCCATGCCGAGCCCCGCCGAGATCGACGTCGAGGAATGGGCGGCGCCGAAGGGATCGTATTCGCTCTCGTCGCGCTTGGTGAAGCCGGACAGCCCGTCTTCCTGGCGCAGCGTGCGGATGCGGTCGCGCCGGCCGGTCAGGATCTTGTGCGGATAGGCCTGGTGGCCGACATCCCAGATCAGCCGATCGGACGGCGTGTCGAAGACGTAGTGCAGCGCGACCGTCAGCTCGACCACGCCGAGCCCGGCGCCGAGATGGCCGCCGGTCTGCGAGACGGCGTCGATCATCTCCGCGCGCAGTTCGGCGGCGAGCTGCGGCAGGTCGGATTCGGACAGGGTCTTCAGGTCCGCGGGAATAGTGACCCGGTCCAGGAGGGGGGTCGCGGGCGGCGATTTGACGGTCATTCAAGTGTTTCGCGTTAGCCGATGATCGGGAAATAGGCGCTGGGCCGACGAAAGTAAACGCGCGAGATGGCGATGAGTCGCATGGCAAGCCGGCAAAGGTCACATTGCCGCGCCGGAACGCGGCACGTCCTGCCGGGTTCACACGGCGCGCCTGGGATTTTTCCTGCGCATGTCGTTGTCCCGAAACCGGTGCCCA
>JBHYDY010000033.1:0-62827 GCA_051860465.1 Mesorhizobium sp. | reverse complement strand
CTTTCGGGCGACATGCGCATTTCCCCTAGCGCATGTCGTTGTCCCGAAACCGGTGCCCACTTTCGGGCGACATGCGCATTTCCCCTAGCGCATGTCGTTGTCCCGAAACCGGTGCCCACTTTCGGGCGACATGCGCTACTCCGGCAGCGGGATGAACTCCTCGGCGTCGCCGGGCACGATGTCGAAGCGGCCGGTGCGCCATTCCTCCTTCGCCTGCTCGATGCGCTCCTTCGACGAGGAGACGAAGTTCCACCAGATGTAGCGCGGCGAGCCGATGGAGGCGCCGCCGAAGAGCATCAGGTGGGCGCCCTCTTCCGACGACACGACGATCTCGTCGCCGGGGCGGAAGACGAGCAGCCGGTCGGGCGGGAAGCGGTCGCCGGCGATGGTCACGCGGCCTTCGAGCACGTAGATGGCGCGCTCCTCCGCGTCAGCGGGAATGCGGACGCGGCCGCCGGGCGCGAGGGTGATGTCGACGTAGAGCGTGTCGGAATGGGTGCGGACGGCCGAGCGGACGCCGGAGAAATCGCCGATGACGACGCGGCCCGAGGCGCCGTCGTCGGCAAACAGCGGCAGGGCGGCGGCGGCCGTGTTCTCGAACAGCGGGTCGATCTCCTCCTTGCGATCGGGCAGCGCGATCCAGGTCTGCAGGCCGGAGATCGACATCGGCGCGCCGCGCAGCTCCTCCGGCGTGCGCTCGGAATGGACGATGCCGCGGCCGGCGGTCATCAGGTTCACGTCGCCGGGGGCAATCACCATCTCGGTGCCGAGCGAATCACGGTGGCGGATCTTTCCGTCGAAGAGATAGGTGACGGTGGAAAGCCCGATATGCGGATGCGGGCGCACGTCCATGGCCGTGCCGGCGCGCAGGATGGCCGGGCCCATGCGGTCGAAGAAGATGAAGGGGCCGACGAGCCGGCGTTTCGCCGTCGGCAGCGCGCGTCGCACCTGGAAGCCGCCAAGATCCTTGGCGTTGGGGATGACCATCAGCTCGATGGCGTCGCAGGCGAAGGCATCGCCGGGTTCGGGGTCGTTGCCGGGGAAGAAGCTCATGGCGGAGGTCTCCAACGACGTTTCCGCCAGAATACGGCGCGCAGGATCGTCTGGACAGATCAAATCGGCAGGTGAACGGTGTGTCCGTCGCGTCAGTCCGGGTCGAGCGGCTCGACGCCCGTCGGCTGACCGTCGCGGGAGAGGCGGATCTTCTCGACCTTGGCTTCGGCGGCCTTGAGCAGCTTGTCGCAATGGCGCTTGAGGGCCTCGCCGCGCTCGTAGATGGCGATCGACCTTTCGAGCGGGACGTCGCCCTTCTCGAGGTCGTCGACGATGCGCTCCAGCGCCTCCAGCGCCTGCTCGAAGCTCATGGCGCGCACGTCGTCGTTGGCCTTGTCGGTCATGGATCGCTATCCCTTCATCAGGCGCCGGACATGCACCGCGACCGACATGGCCAGCCCCTGGAGGTCGTAGCCGCCCTCCAGCAGACTGACAAGCCGGTTGGAACAGGAGCGGTTGGCGCGGTCCATCAGCTCGGCGGTCGCCCAGTCGAAGTCCGCCTCGTCGAGGTTGATCTCGGCCAGCGGATCGCGGTGGTGGGCGTCGAAGCCGGCGGAGACGATGATCAGGTCGGGGCGGAAATTGTCGAGCGCCGGCAGGATGCGCGAGCGAAAGGCGTCGCGGAAGACGTCCGAGCCGGTGTGCGCCGACAAGGGCGCGTTGACGATGTTGCCGGCGCCGGTCTCGTCCTTCGCGCCGGTGCCGGGATAGAGCGGCATCTGGTGGGTCGAGCAATAGAGCACCGAGCGGTCGTCCCAGAAGATGTCCTGCGTGCCGTTGCCGTGGTGGACGTCCCAGTCGACGATGGCGACGCGCTCGGCGCCGTGGACCTTCTGGGCATGGCGGGCGGCGATGGCGGCGTTGTTGAACAGGCAGAAGCCCATCGCGGTCGCCCGCTCGGCATGGTGGCCCGGCGGACGGGCGGCGACGAAGACGTTGTCGGCCTTGCCCGTGAAGACGTCATCGACGGCGGCATTGGCCGCGCCGATGGCGGTTAGGGCCGCGTCCCAGGTCTTGGGGCTGGCCGAGGTGTCGGCATCGACGCGCACCAGCCCCTGCCCTTCCTCCGGCATCGCCAGGCGCACGCGCTCCAGGTACTCCTCGGGGTGGGCGAGCAGCACGGCGGAGGGATCGGCCTGCGGCGATTCCACCCGGTCAAGATCGTCGAAGCTCTCGTGCTCCAGCGCGCGGCCGATGGCGCGCAGCCGGTCGGGCCGCTCGGGATGGCCGGACGGCGTCAGGTGTTCCAGATAGATCGGGTGGGTGTAGAGGCGTGTCGTCATGACATCAACTTAGGCGCTGCGCGGCCGGTTTGCCACAACGGCGAGGGCAAGGCGGCCGCCCGTCAACAGGGGATTGACCCCACGCGGCTTCAAGGCGTGATCGCGAGCAGGGTTCCGTCCGTCGTCGCCGTGACGATCGTCCCGTCGACGACGACGAGCGCATGCGCGACGGCGCCGGGCAAGGCGATCACGGCGCGGCCCGCGCGGCCGACGATCACGAGCCCGCGCCGGTCGACCGTGGGGAGAACGAGGTCGGCCAGCCCGTCCCCGTCGATGTCGGCGACGGCCGACAGGTCGAGTTCGCGCGATCCGATGGCGTGGTTGGAGACGCCCGCGACGGTCTCGCCGCGGATCGCCAGGCGCCCGTCGGCGAAGGTCGCCATCTTCAGCGTGCCGCCGATGTGCGGCGTCTCGACCCAGGCCAGGACGGGACGCCCGATGCCGAAGAGATCGGCGATGGCCGCGACGTTGAGCCAGCGATTCGCCCGGCCGATTTCCGCAGACGCATCGAGCAGCCGCAGCCCGCCCTCGCGCAGCCCGTAGACGGCGATCGCGGCGCCGTCGGTGAGCGACGAGCGGATGGCAACGACCTCGTTGGCGCCGTCGCCATCGAGATCGACGATGCGCGGCGTGATGTCCTCGAAGACATGGGCCTCGTCGAGCACGAACTCGAGCCGCAAGCCCTGCGCCGTCTCGACGGCGAGCCCGCCGGCCTCGACCGCGTCGCCGAGGACGGCATGGGCGTAGCGCGTGGTGGGCCGGATGTACCAGGCGCGGCGAATGTCGCCCGCCGACGCGCGGGCAACCGCGCCGTCGGGCAGGCCTCCCGCGGGCGCGGCTTCGCGGTCGGGCCGGGCATCGGTATCGCGCAGGCAGATGATGTCGTTCGGGCAGCCAACGACCCGATGCCAGCGCCGGTCGACGGTTTCCACCAGGGCGCCGTCGGCGATCCGGTGGATCGCGGCCACCGGCGACGACGGCGCGATCACGCGAACCTCCGCCGCGTCCGCTCCGGCCATCAGCGCCAGGAGCAATCCGATGCTGGCGGGGATGCGGGCGATGACGGTCAATCCTTTTCCATGATCTGGGTGCGGGCGATGCGGATGCCGAAGCCCTCGAGGCCGACATAGTGGCGCTCGCGCGAAGTGATGAGCTCGATCGAGGAGATGCCCAGGTCGCGCAGGATCTGGGCGCCGAGGCCGATCTCGCGCCATTCGTTCTCGCGGCGCAGCGCCTCGTCGTGGCGCTCGTCGGCGCCCTGCGCGGGGCGGACGCGGCGTTGATGGGCGACGCCGACGGAGCCCTCGCGCAGGTAGACGATGACGCCGCGCCGCTTCTCGCCCATCTCGCGCATGATGCGGCCAAGACGATCCGACGTGCCGAACATGTCGGTCACAACGTCCTCGGGATGCAGGCGCACCGGCACCTCCTCGCCGTCGCGGATGTCGCCGAAGACGATGGCGAGATGGTGCATGGGATCCCAGGGCAGCGTGTAGGTATGGGCGCGCGCCTTGCCGCCTGGCGTCTCGACCTCGAATGAATCGATGCGCTCGACCAGCGTCTCCTGGCGCTGGCGATAGGCGATCAGGTCGGCGACCGAGACCTGCTTCAAGCCGTGCGTCTCGGCGAAGCCGGAAACCTGCGGGCCGCGCATGACGGTTCCGTCGTCGTTGACCAGTTCGCAGATGACGCCGACCGGCGGCAGACCGGCGAGCTTGCAAAGGTCGACAGCAGCCTCGGTGTGGCCCGAACGCATGAGAACCCCGCCCTCGCGCGCGACCAGCGGGAAAATGTGGCCGGGGCGGACGAAATCGGACGCGCCGACATTGCCGTTGGCGAGGTTGCGCACCGTCAGCGTGCGGTCGTCGGCCGAGATGCCCGTCGTCGTGCCGTGCCTGAAATCGACGCTGACGGTGAAGGCGGTCGAGTGCGGGGCGTCGTTGTCGGCCACCATGGGGGCCAGGTTCAAGCGGCGGGCCTCCTCGCGCGGCATCGGGGTACAGACGATTCCGGAGGTATGGCGCACGATGAAGGCCATCTTCTCGGGCGTGCAATGCACGGCGGCGACGATCAGGTCGCCCTCGTTCTCGCGCCCGTCATCGTCCATGACGACGACGATCTCGCCGCGCTCGAAGGCGCGCAGGGCTTCGACGATCTTCTTCTGGTCGTAAGGCATGGGGCTCGCTTCGCTCGTCAGGGCAGTCGGCAGTCGGCAGTCGGCAGTCGGCAGTCGGCAGTCGGCAGTCGGCAGTCGGCAGTCGGCAGTCGGCAGTCGGGGAATAAACCCGTTGCCGCAGAACGCAAGAGAATTTGGCAGCCTAGGGGCGCTTGCAGGTCGTGTGGGTGGATGGTCAGTTGGCACAAGCCCGCCTTAGGGTCCCGTGCCGGTCAACTTCCTTGATGCCTTGCTGTCCGAATCGCGGATCCAAGGCTCCTACCGTCCCGTCTGCCCCCTGTGGCGCAGGTAGTGGTCGGCGATGGCGCAGGCGACCATGGCCTCGCCGATGGGCACGGCGCGGATGCCGACGCAAGGGTCGTGGCGGCCCTTGGTGCGGACCTGGACGTTGTGGCCGTCGAGATCGATCGACTGGCGCTCGGTCAGGATCGAGGAGGTGGGCTTGACGGCGAAGCGCGCCACCACCGGCTGGCCGGTGGAGATGCCGCCGAGAATGCCGCCGGCCTTGTTGGACAGGAACAGCGGCGCGCCGTCATTGCCCATGCGCATCTCGTCGGCGTTCTGCTCACCGGTGACGCGGGCGGCCTCGAAGCCGTTGCCGATCTCGACGCCCTTGACGGCATTGATCGACATCAGGAGCGAGGCGATGTCCTGGTCGAGCTTGCCGTAGACCGGCGCGCCGAGGCCAGGCGGTACGCCTTCGGCGACGATCTCGATCACGGCGCCGACCGAGGAGCCGGCCTTGCGGATTCCGTCGAGATAGTCGGAAAAGACCGGCACGGAAGCGCGATCCGGCGTGAAGAACGGGTTTTCGGCGTTGTCGATGAAACCCCAGTCCCAGTTGGCGCGGTCGATCGACTTCTCGCCCATCGAGACCAGCGCGCCGCGCACGACGAGGCCCGGAACCACCTTGCGGGCGAGCGCGCCGGCCGCCACGCGGGCCGCCGTCTCGCGCGCCGACGACCGGCCGCCGCCGCGGTGATCGCGTATGCCGTACTTCATCTGGTAGGTGTAGTCGGCATGACCCGGGCGGAACTGACGGGCGATCTCGCCATAATCCTTCGAACGCTGGTCGACGTTCTCGATCATCATCGAAACCGGCGTGCCGGTCGTGACCAGCGTCTCGGGATCATTCTCGTCCGGCACGACGCCGGACAGGATCTTCACCGCGTCGGGCTCCTGGCGCTGGGTGACGAAGCGCGATTGACCGGGACGGCGACGGTCGAGATCGGCCTGGATCTCGGCCAGCGTGAAGCGGATGCCGGGCGGGCAGCCATCGACGACGCAGCCAAGCGCCGGGCCATGGCTTTCGCCCCAGGTCGTCACGCGGAAGAGATGGCCGAAGGTGTTGTGAGACATGGACCGTGCGGAAGGCTGGCGAAGTGCTTTGGCGTGCCTTCTATTGGGCTTTGGAAGGCCGGTCAAACACGCATTGCCCGCGCGACACCAACGGACGCGGGCCAGAGCGGCGGGACCGCAAGCCCAGCGTCCGGGCGACTGGAGATCGCCTACGGCACGCATCGATTAGGACCAACGGAATGTCTTTGACACATTCCCTCCGTTTTGATGTCCTAGACGAAAGCCTGTCGCGACGGTGCGCCGGCACCGCGAGTGTCGGTCGCACCGCCTCGAATTCGACGATCCCTATGGTCCGCCGGAGAACGGGCCGCAGCCCAAAGGACATTCCATGCGTATTGCCGCATCCGCCATCAGCCTGATCCTGCTCGCCTCGATGCCCGCCTTCGCGGGCCAGACGGAAGGGCGCATCAAGAGCGTCGACGAAGAGAAGCTGACGATCACGCTCGAAGACGGCAAGTCCTACAAGCTGCCGGGCGAAGTCGACCTCGGGGGCATCGAGCCGGGCACGGAGGTCGTGATCAATTTCGACACGGTCGGCGACGTGAACCAGATCACCGACATGGCGGTCTACGAATAGGCGGCAACCCGCCCGCCTACAGCCAGTCCAGGCGCCCGTCGCGATACCGCAGGATCCGGTCCTGCGGGATGTCCAGAGACGCCGCTTCGGCGCGTTGGACAGCCCCGGCCAGCATGAAAATCGCGCGAATGACGCCCCCGTGGGTGACGCAGACGGTGTCGTGGTCGATCGCCGAAAGCCATGGGGCCACCCGCTCCGAAAGCATTCGATAGCTTTCCGCGCCGGCGCCTGGCGGATGGAACTCCCACTTGTCCGCCTCGCGGGCCGCGCCGACGCCCGGGAAGGCTGCCTCGACCTCATCGACCGTCATCCCCTGCCAGTCGCCGAAATGCACCTCCACGAGGCGCGGGTCGAGCCGGTAGTCTTGCGCCGGCAGTCCGATCTCGGCGCGGATGATCTCCATCGTCTCGCGCGTGCGGCGCAATGGACTCGCGACGAAATCGAAAAGGCTCGGGTCGTCCAGCAGTTCGGCGAGCCGGCGGCCGTTGCGGCGCGCCTGCGTTCGGCCGAGTTCGTTGATGTCGACGTCGGTCTGGCCCTGGAAGCGCAGCGCGGCATTCCAGTCGGTCTGTCCATGCCGGGCGAAATAGACGAGCGGGGTCATCGCATACCTGCGCGTTGACGGGAGACGGCGATGCCCGCGGCGTCAGTCCTTGACGGTCGAGATGTCGGGCGCGTCGACCGACTTCATGCCGACGACGTGATAGCCCGAATCGACGTGGTGGATCTCCCCGGTGACGCCGCGCGACAGGTCGGACAGGAAGTAGAGGCCCGAATCGCCGACTTCATCGATCGTCACCGTGCGCTTCAGCGGCGCGTTGTACTCGTTCCACTTGAGGATGTAGCGGAAGTCGCCGATGCCGGAGGCGGCGAGCGTCTTGATGGGGCCGGCCGAGATGGCGTTGACGCGAATGCCCTTGCCGCCGAGATCGACGGCGAGATAGCGCACGCTCGCCTCGAGCGCGGCCTTGGCGACACCCATGACGTTGTAGTGCGGCATGACCTTCTCCGCGCCGTAGTAGGTCAGCGTGAGGATCGATCCGCCATCGGTCATCAGCGGCTCGGCGCGCTTGGCCACCGCGGTCAGCGAATAGGCGGAGATGTCCATGGTGCGCAGAAAGTTGTCGCGCGTGGTGTCGACATAGCGGCCATCGAGCTCGTCCTTGTCGGAGAATGCGATGGCGTGGACGACGAAATCGATCTTGCCCCAGCGCTCCTTCAGCCCGTCGAAGACGGCGTCGAGCGTGTCCATGTCGGTGACGTCGCAATGGCCGGCGAGATGCGCGCCGAGTTCCTCGGCCAGCGGCGAAACGCGCTTCTTGAAGGCATCGCCCTGGTAGGTGAGCGCGAGTTCGGCGCCCTGGGCAACGCAGGACTTCGCGATGCCCCAGGCGATGGACCTGTTGTTGGCGATGCCCATGATCAGGCCTCGCTTGCCGGCCATCAGACCACTTCCATTCGCCATTTTCATCGTCTCCTGCACCGGCTTGCGACGGATTGCCCTATCGCACAGCCGTCCGCGCCCGACAAGACGCGACGAGGCGAGTCAGTGTTCGGAGCGTCGCATCAGCGCTTCGAGTTCCTCGCGCCCCTCCTGCGGCAGCATGATGCGGACGTGGACGTAGAGATCGCCGACGCCGCCGGTCTTGAGCGGCAGGCCACGCTCCTTGAGCCGCAGCACCTTGTCGGAGCCCGACCAGGCAGGCACCGCCACCGCGATGCGCCCCTTCACCGTCTCGACGGGAAGCTTGGCGCCGAGCACGGCGTCCTTCAGGTCGACGAAGAGATCGGCGTGCAGATCGCGGCCCTCGATCCGGTAGCGCGGGTGCGAGCGCAGGCGCAGCTTCACCAAGGCGTCGCCGCCGTTCTCGCCCTGCCCCTTCAGCCGGATGGTCTGGCCGTCCTCGACATAGGTGGGCAGCTTGACCGCCAGCTTGCGGCCGTTGGGGAAGGCGACGGACACATGGGCGCTGGTCGCGGCTTCCTCGACAGTGATGTCGAGGTTGGCAGCGGTGTCGGCCGCGCGCGCGCCTCTCGCAGAGGCCCCCGCCGCGCCGCCGCGCGCGAAGGCCTGGCCGAAGAGGTCGCTGAAGATGTCTTCCGAACCGAAGCCCGCGCCATCCTGGCCGCCTGGCCGAAACTCGAAGCGCGATGCGCGCGCGCCGCCCGCGCCCGCGCCGGCGCCGCGACGGAAAGTGGCGAAGGGATCGCCATGGGCCGCGCCCTCGAAGCCCTGGTAGCGCGGCTTGCCGTCGGCGTCGATCTCGCCGCGGTCGAATGCGGCACGCTTCGTCTCGTCGCCGATGATCTCGTAGGCCTGGTTGGCCGCATTGAAGCGATCCTTGGCCTGCGGATCGTCCGGGTTCTGGTCGGGGTGGTACTTCTTGGCAAGCTTGCGGAACGCGGACTTGATATCCTTCGCGCTTGCGGACTTCGCCACGCCCAATGTCTCGTAGGGATCACGCATTCGACCGTCCGTGGTGAGAGAGGAATCTCCTGATCACGCAGATATGAGCGTTCGTAGGAAGAAATTCCAGATCGAACCGCCCCTGGGGCGATGCAAAACGCGATCGGTCAGGCGGATTCGAACGTGCGCACCCACCACTCGCCGGCGATCGACATGCAGATTTCGCCACTGAAGAGCGAAATGCCCTGGAAACTCTCGCGCGAGACCCGGAACCGACGGCACAGCCGCTGTTCGTCCATGTATTCGACGACGCCGAAGATCTCGCCACGCGACCCGGTCTGCGAGTTCGCCCAGGCGAGACGGCCATTGGAAGCATCGTCGAGATTGGCCGAGGAGACCGCGTTGCGAATGGTGGCTTCGTCGGACATGCGCTCGGCATCGGGCGCGACGGCCCGGCCCGCGACGGAACCCGTGGTGATGGAATCGAAGCCCATGCTCTGGAGGCTGGGCGAGCGGGAGGTGCAGCCGGAAGCGGCGAGAACGAGCCCCAGCATGAGCGCAACGGCAGCGCCGCCGCGCACGCGGGGCCGTACCTTTTCGCTGACTTCCCGATGCGACTGCGTCACCCGGCATACTCCCGTCGAGTGAATCCGAACCATCGGAGTGTGAACCCGTTCGGTTAACAGGCGGTTTGCATGCGGGTGGATAGGCGTCGTGGGGCGGAGGGAATCTCTGGACACGCCGCATTGTCGCAACACCGCCGAAAAGTGCAAGGCCGCGATCGGAGCAAAATCCGACCAGATGGAAGACCGCGCGCGGCGGCGAGGCGCTGCTGGCCGTGTCGTTTTGCCGGCCTGCCCCTTTCCGCCGCAGAACCCGGCCTATATCAGGGCCGGTACGAGGAGTGGGCGGGCGAACATCGTCCAGGGCGGGCGAACATCGTCCACCCGGACAAGCCGCCAGGACGGGACGGACGAACGTGAGCACCGAGACCACCGCGCAGCACACCGATTTCACCGAGGCGGCGGAGCCCTTCCGGCTGTTCGCCGAGTGGCTGGCCGACGCCGAGAAGAGCGAGATCAACGATCCCAACGCCGTGGCGCTGGCGACCGTCGACACGGACGGCCTGCCCGACGTGCGCATGGTGCTGCTCAAGGGTTTCGACGAACAGGGCTTCGTCTTCTACACCAACTTCGAGAGCGCCAAGGGACAGGAGATCCTGTCGTCGATGAAGGCGGCCCTATGCTTCCACTGGAAATCGCTGCGCCGGCAGGTGCGCGTGCGCGGGCCGGTGGAGGTGGTTTCAGACGCCGAGGCCGACGCCTACTACGCGTCGCGGCCGCGCGGCAGCCGCATCGGCGCCTGGGCGTCGAAGCAGTCGCGGCCGCTGGAGAGCCGCTTCGCGCTGGAAAAGGCGGTGGCGGAATACACCGCGCGGCACGCGATCGGCGAGATCCCCCGGCCGGCGCACTGGTCGGGCTTCCGCATCAAGCCGCAGCAGCTGGAGTTCTGGCACGACCGGCCGTTCCGCCTGCACGACCGCCTGCGCTTCGACAGGGCCGGCGACGCGTGGGAAAAGACCCGGCTTTACCCCTGACGCGGGGCGTGTTCAGGCTTCGCCTTCGACGTCGGCGGCCAGCATTGCATCCTTCAGGTAGTTGGGCGCTTCGGCGACGCGCCGCGCATCGCGCCGGTGGCGCACCAACTCGGCGACGAGTTCGGGGGCGGGCAGGAACGACAGCGCGATGGCTTCCATCTGGCGACAGTGGCAGGCCCAGGCTTCGCGTAGCTGCGGATGCGGAATGCGCGACCAGGCTCTGTGGGTGCTGGTTGGCGGCAAGGCCTTCCAATAGAGCGCTTCGGGCACGCGGCGCAGCTCTCCGAAGCCAGCCTGCTGGAGGATCCAGGTGGTGTCGACGCAAAAATCGGTCGGTGGATTGGGAAGGAGCTTCAACCGGTCCCAATCGCAGGGCCGACGGCGCATCAGCGCGCGATAGCTGAAGCCGTTGTAGAGGTTGCGCATGACATGCCCGACCCGATCAACCAGGCCGCCCCGGACTTCGCTCGCCGTCATCACCCCACCATCCAAGGCGATGTCGCTGACGGCCGAGAAGCAATCCGGCTCGTCTTCCAGGATGCGCAGGCACGCTTCCAGGTAGGTCGGGCTCAACAGGTCGTCATGCGGCAGAATCATGAAATACCGGCCGCGCGCCTGGCTCAGCACGAAATTGCTGTTTTCGACCCACCCAAGCCTTTCACGCGGCTCGAGGATGCGGATGCGGCTGCGTCCGCGAAACTCGTCGAGCGCGGGGGTGGGGTGTGCGCCATCGTTCGAGATGACGATCTCGACATCGCGCACGGTCTGGCCGAGCGCGGACAGCAAGGTGTCGCGGATGAACGCTTCGCTTCGATAGATCGGCAGGCAGATCGACACCAATGGCTGGCGATTGACGGAAAAGGACATCGGTCACGCCCTTCCCAGGCTCGCATCGACGCATTCGAGAGCGCAGCGCGGAGCAGAGGTGTATTTTCCGGTCTCGATCGACCAGTAGCCGGGGGCCAGTTCCCGCACGCCGTGATCGCTGCGGCGATGGAGTTCGCTGTCGGGATCGTCGATGTCGGACCGACCTTTGGCGATGATGTAGTCTCCGACGATCCTTGCCGGCAGCGGCGACGGCAGCGACGCCAGGCGACGAAGGACCGGAGCAAACGTGGCGCACCCCTCGAAGGTCCGACGCATCAGCGTGTCGGGCTCGTCCGGCAGGGCCGGCCGCTGGCCGAGCTCGTCTTCCATCGTCGAGTAGCACATCCCCACCGGATACCAGCTGCAATAGAGGCTGTCGTTCTCCGGATAGTGGATGCAATCGCCGAAGGGGCCGGAGGTGGCTGTGGTGTTCCTCGGCAGATCGCCCGGAAGCAGGAGCGACGCCTGCTGCACGACGACGCCGAACTTGTAGCGGGAGAACCAGGTGCCGGCCGCCGAAAAGCCCGATCGTCGGTCTATCATGCGACGCTCCGCCCAAGCGACGTTGACGACGATGTCGAACGGGCCTTCGGTCGCCCCTGCCGGCTCGGAGAGGCCGACACGCCATTTCGAACCCGAGGGCTCGATCTGGCGCACTCTCGAACCAAGGCGCAGTTCGATGCGAGGATGAGCGCGGACGCTACTGTCGATCCGATCGGCGATCCCGATGGGCCAGACACCTCGCTCCTTTGTGAGGAAGAACGGCGCCTCGGCCGCATCGTCGGGCGGACAGGGCGTGAAGGACGGGGTCTCGTCCTGGCCTAGATAGTTTAGGCGTAGGGTTCGCTTACGTTCGCGTATGTGTGCTTCGACGCGGGCAAAGTGGGCCGTGATCCTTTCCACCGGAAGAGCGCTGTCCGTTGGGACGGTGTAGTAGAACGGATCACAGACACAGGCACCGAACGATTCGGGCGTCATCCAACGCTCGAGGATCGGCCGGAACAGCAGGGCATCATCGATCAGCCGCTCCGCGGTGCGAAAGCCTTCATCCGCCGCATAGCAGTAGCCGAGATGGATCTTGCCTTCGTTTGCGGTCGAGGCGCGCGAAAGAAGGCTACGCTCCCGATCGAAAAGCACGACCCGACGGCCACGTTCGGCATATTCGAGCGCGACAAGGCAGCCGGTGAGGCCCCCGCCGATGACGGCGATCCGCTTCACCATGCCTGGTTCTTTTCAGCCATCTTTCGTCTCATGTCGTCGTCCCCCCAAGTCTGACATCACCGGCAATGCGCGGTGCTTGGGCGCGAGACGCTTTAATGGCTCACGCAGCGTAAACCGGCGTGACATAACCACGCATGTCAGTGGCCCGGATCTTCGATGAAGAGGCGGGGACGGGCTACCGGGCTACCCCTTCTTGCGGTTCATGAACGCCATGAACGCCTCGCGGGCCTCGTCGGATTTCAGCCTCGCGCGGAAGTGGCGGCCTTCTTCCTCGATGCGGGCGACGAGGGTGTCGCGGTCGCCAAGCATCAGGTCGCGGGCGATTTTCAGGGCTTCGGGCGGGCGGGTGGCGAGCGTCCGGGCAAGCGACAGCGCCTCGGATTCGAGGTCGGCTTCCGGCACGACCCTGTAGATGAGGCCGGCGGCCAGCGCGCGCTCGGCCGAAAAGCCCTCGCCGAGGCCGAGAAGGGCGAAGGCCTGCTGGCGGCCGAGGGTGGCGGGGGCGAGCAGGCTGGAGCCTGCCTCGGGCACGAGGCCGAGATCGACGAAGGGGGTGCGGAAGATCGTGCGCGGGGTGGCGAGCGTCAGGTCGCAGTGCAGGTTGATGGTGGTGCCGATGCCGACCGCGATGCCGTCGACGGCCGAGAGAACCGGTTTTTGCGAACGGGCGAGGCCGATGAGGAAGTCGTAGACCTCCATGCCGCCCTCGCCGCCCATGGCGACCGCCATGAAATCGGCGAGGTCGTTGCCCGACGAGAAGGCGCCCGGCACGCCGAGGAACAGGTGGACGCGGATAGCGGGGTCGGCGTCGCCGTCGGCGAGCGCGGCGGCCATCGTCGCGTACATGGCGCGCGTGATGGCGTTCTTCTTGTCCGGACGGTTCATCCGGATGGCCTGGACGGCGCCGTGGCGGGTGATCTCGATGTGGTCGGTCATGTGGTCTCTTCCCCCTGCATATGCCTTTTGTCGTTCAGACCGTCGTGGATAGGTCGCGCTCTGTCGCGCCCCCCTCTGCCCTGCCGGGCATCTCCCCCACGAGGGGGGAGATCATTCGCGCTACCGGTTCCGCCAATCGCCGGCGCGGGCGCCCCCCTCCCCCTTGCGGGGAGGGGTAAGGGGGAGGGGGACTGCTAGGCCCCCGCCCTCACCCCAGCGCCTTGGCCGCCTCGGCCAGGCTCTCGGCCCCCTCCATCACCCGCTCCTTCAGCGCCGCCGTCTCGCCGACGAGGTTTTCGGCATGGAAGCGGCAGAGCGCAATGCGGTCGGCCTCCTTCGAGGCGACGGCGCCGCGGCCGA
This sequence comes from Mesorhizobium sp., assembly GCA_051860465.1. GTDB lineage: Bacteria > Pseudomonadota > Alphaproteobacteria > Rhizobiales > Rhizobiaceae > Aquibium. The sequence goes on along the minus strand of JBHYDY010000033.1, from coordinate 48,991 downwards.
GCATGGCGGCCGACGCCGCGAGCGCGAAGAGGCGCAGGTAGGGCGTGGCGCCGGCGAGCGCCTCCTGCATGCGGCCCGAGGCCAGGCCGTCCTGCATGAAGCGGGTGGCAGCCTCGAGATCGTCGATGGCGGCGGCGATCCTTTCGGCCGAGCGGCCGAAGGCGGGCAGGTTGGAGGCGCGCACGGCCTCGGCGTCGGCGCGAAGCTCGGCGATGAAGCCATGGACGTGCTCGCCGCCCGAGAGCGGCAGCTTGCGGGTGACGAGGTCGATCGCCTGTATGCCGTTGGTGCCCTCGTAGATCGGCGCGATGCGGGCATCGCGGTAGAGCACGGCCGCGCCCGTTTCCTCGATGAAGCCCATGCCGCCATGGACCTGAACGCCGATCGAGGCGACGTCGACGCCGATGTCGGTGGAAAAGGCCTTGGCGACCGGCGTCAAGAGGTTGGCGCGATCATGCCAGTGGCGCGCCTCGTCGCCCGCCTTGGCGCGGGACAGGTCGGTGGCGTGGGCGCAGGAATAGGCGATGGCGCGGGCGGCCGCCGTCAGCGCCTTCATGGTCAGGAGGTTGCGCTGCACGTCGGGGTGCAGGACGATCGGCGCCATGCCCTCGCCGGTGTAGCCCGGCGCCTTGCCCTGGCGGCGGTCAGTGGCGTAGGCCAGCGCCTTCTGCCAGGCGGCCTCGGCGATCGCCACGCCCTGCATGCCGACGGCGAGGCGGGCGTTGTTCATCATGGTGAACATGCAGGCGAGGCCCTTGTTTTCCTCGCCGATCAGCCAGCCGACGGCGCCGGGCGCGTCGCCGAATTTTCCGTCGCCGTAGATCATGGTGCAGGTGGGCGAGCCATGGATGCCGAGCTTGTGCTCGATGGAGGCGCAGAAGACGTCGTTGCGGGCGCCGGGATTGCCGTGCGAATCAGGAATGAACTTCGGCACCAGGAAGAGCGAGATGCCGCGCGTGCCGGCCGGCGCGTCGGGCAGGCGGGCGAGCACCAGGTGGACGATGTTGTCGGTGAAGTCGTGCTCGCCATAGGTGATGTAGATCTTCTGGCCGAAGACGCGGTAGGTGCCGTCTCCGGCGGGTTCCGCCCGGGCGCGCAGCGCGGCGAGGTCGGAGCCGGCCTGAGGCTCGGTGAGGTTCATGGTGCCCATCCACTCGCCCGAAACGAGCTTCGGCAGATAGAGCTGCTGGAGCTCGGGACTGGCGTGTTTTTCCAGCGCGTCGACGGCGCCCATGGTGAGGGTCGGCCCGAGCGCGAAGGCCATGGAGCCGGCGTTCCACATCTCGAGCGCGGCAACGCCCAGCATCTGCGGCAGGCCCTGGCCGCCGAACTCCTCCGGCGCCGACAGCGCGTTCCAGCCGCCCTCGCGCCAGCGGGTGTAGAGGTCCGCCCAGCCGTCGGGCGTGGTGACGGCGGCGTCGGCCCAGGTTGCGCCCTGCGTGTCGCCGATCTTGCCGGCCGGCGCGACCTCCTCGCCGGCGAAGCGCCCGGCCTCGGAGAGGATGGCATCGACGAGATCGGCCGAGAGTTCGGGGAAGACGCCCTGATCGATCGCGGCGCGCAGGCCGGCGATCTCGTTCAGCGCGAAGGAAATGTCCTCGATGGGGGCACGATACATGGGGCAGTTCCTCCCGGATGCGGCCGTGCCCCGACGGGACGGCCCGTTGTGCTTGCGGCGCCACGACCGCGACGGCCAGGCTGTGCCGATGTCGACTTGGCGCGGCAGAACGCTGCCGCAACACCGGCCCGATGGCTAGAGCCATTTGACGTTTACGTCAATTCGTCGCGCGACGGTGGAAGAAAGATTCCGGCCGGCTGAAATGGCAAAAGGCCAGCGCGGAGCGTACGCGCTGCCCCGGCTTGCCTTGACGCCCGCGCCCTGCCCTGCCACTCAAACATTCATGGACAGCATCCAATCCCGCGACGCGCAGGGCCGCGTCGCCGACGCTCCGACAGGGCACTGGGTCTACCGCGCCCTGCCGCGATGGCTGTGGCCCTATGCGCAGCTGGCCCGCTGGGACCGGCCGATCGGCTGGCAGCTTCTGATGTGGCCGTGCTGGTGGTCGGCGGCGCTTGCGGCGATCGCCTATGCGCGGCCGGGCGAGCCGGTGATGACGCTGTTGCCCAACCCTTGGCATCTCGCGCTGTTCTTCCTCGGCGCATTCGCCATGCGGGGCGCGGGCTGCACCTTCAACGACATCGTCGACAAGGATATCGACGAGGCGGTGGAGCGCACCCGCTCGCGGCCGCTGCCGGCCGGCAAGGTGACGCGCAAGCAGGCATGGGTGTTCCTGGTGCTGCAGTCCCTGGTCGGCTTCGTGGTGCTCGTCCAGTTCGAGAGCTTCGTCATCCTGCTCGGCATCGCGTCGCTGGCGATCGTGGCGGTCTATCCGTTCATGAAGCGGATCACCAACTGGCCGCAGCTGGTGCTGGGGCTCGCCTTCTCCTGGGGGGCGCTGATGGGCTGGGCGGCGGTGTTCGGCGATGTCGATCCGGCCTCGCTGTTCCTTTATGCCGGCTCCATCCTGTGGGTGATCGGCTACGACACGATCTATGCCCACCAGGACAAGGAGGACGACGCCATCGTGGGCGTCCGCTCGACCGCGCGGCTGTTCGGCGACAAGACCAAGCCGGCGCTGATCGTGCTCTATGGCAGCGCCCTGCTCTTGATGGGCGCGGCCTGCGCCTCGGCGATGGCGCCGTTTCCGGCGCTTGCCGGCCTACTGGCGGCGGGCGCGCACATGATGCGGCAGGTGCAGGCGCTCGACATCGACGACCCGGACCAGTGCCTGGCGCTGTTCAAGTCGAACAATGTCGTCGGATGGCTCATCTTCCTTGGCTTCGTCGGCGGCGGACTTTGGATGGCGATCAGCCCGCTGATCTGAGTGTCTGATCCAAAAGTCGCCATGCCGGGCTGCAAATCGCAATTTCTACGCTTCCGGTGCTCACCTACCCGAATGTGGGCTGCGCTCCGGTTCTCGAAATCGCTGTTTTCGCCTCGACCTTGCGCTTTTTGACCAGACACTGAGAGCCCGCGCCGAAACCTGCTTCCGGCGGCCGGACCCAGGCGACGCGGTCAGTTGCGGGCGATGATTTCCTCGCCCTTCACCACCAGGCGAAGCCCGAGATTGCCCTTCTTGCGACGGGCGAGAAAGCGCGGCCGGCGCGGCTGCGAGCCGACACGCTTGCGTCGCTCGACCGGACGCGTCGTGCTGAGCGACGCCTCCAGGGAACGCGCCACGCCGTCGGCTTCGATCAGCAGCATCGGCAGCTTCAGCACCTCCGACCAGGCGCGCCAGTCGGCGGCCACGTCGTCGAGGTCTTCGGCGACCAGAAGCGGCACGCAAAGCATCGGGTCGGCGTGGTGGAGTTCGAGGGTGACGGTGACATGGCCCTCGCCGTCCTCGATGGCGCGGGCGGCCACGCCCTGGAAGGTGCGCGCCGGCAACAGCAGCGACACCGGCAGGCCGGATCGTTCGAGGACGCGGCGCATGACGGCGCCACGCCGGTCGATGGTCACGGTGACCTCGCCCAGATCGTCGCGGGAGGCATAGCTCGTCATCTGGGGCAACCGGAACGGGTCGAGCCGCATGTTGCGGCCGGCCCAGCCGGGCTTGGTCACGGAGTTCATCATTGCGCCTTCCTGCAATCCCTGAGAGCCGAATTCGCGGTCTCGCGGGCCGGTTTGTTCGGCCTCGTATGGGTTGCAGACTAGCGTGGCGGCCTTACCGCGGGGCTTAGAAGTTCGGTTAAATTTTGCTGATGCGGCAGATGGTTAGCGGATTGCCACCAGGGCGGGAAGGATTTTCGGGATCAGGTATCGCTCTTCCTTCCTTGAAAGTGTACACTTTTTATGTATCTCATATGGAGAAGTACGGTCCATCCGACAGGCGAATGCGCCCGCGAATGATCGCCCTTGACGAAAGCGTTCATCGGAAGGAACACCCCGGGTGGATTTCGAATGGGACGAGAACAAGCGTCGACTGATCATCGAGCAGCGTGGGGTCGACATGGTCTACGCGGCGCTTATTTTCGAGGGGTCGGTGCTCACCCGCCGGGACGATCGCGAGGATTACGGCGAGGAGCGGCAAGTTTCCCTCGGCATGGTCGACGACGAGTGTTTCGTGGTGGTGCACACCAAGCGGCACGATTCCACGAGGCTGATCACAGCATGGAAAGGAGGCCGCGATGAGCGAGCCGAATATCAAGCGGGCATCGCTCGCCGAAATGCGGCGGATGAAGGAAGCGGGTGAACTCTTCCACGATCCGAAGGCGCCCGAAGGCGAAAGCCTGGGAGCGGAGTTCTGGGCCAAGGCGGAGATCGAGGAACCGAAGCGCCCCCGGTCGGTCCACCTGAAACTCGATCCCGACGTGTTCGAGTTCTTCCGCCAGCACGCAGGCGGCAAAGGGCACCTGACCAAGATGCAGAACGTGCTGAAGGCCTACGCGAACGCGCATCGGCCGTGAGAGTTCGACGGATGGAGCCGATCACACCACCTTGCCGGGATTCATGATGCCGGCGGGATCGAAGCTTGCCTTGATGCGGCGCATCAGGTCGGTGGCGACGGGCGACTGGGTGGCGAGGAGTTCGTCGCGCTTCATGCGGCCGATGCCGTGCTCGGCCGAGATCGAGCCGGAGAAGTCGCGCACGACGGCGTGGACGACGTCGTTCAGCTCGCGGTAGCGGGCGAGGAAGGCCGCCCTGTCGCCGCCCGCGGGCTGCGAGAGATTGTAGTGGAGGTTGCCGTCGCCCATGTGGCCGAAGGTGACGAGACGCGCGCCGGGCGCGGCCTGGAGCACGGCCCGGCCCGCCTTTTCGATGAAGGCGGGGATGGCCGCCACCGGCACGGAGATGTCGTGCTTGATGGACGCGCCTTCCGGCTTCTGAGCGTCGGACATCGCCTCGCGGATGGCCCAGAAGGCATGCGCCTGCGACAGGGTCTGGGCGATGACGGCATCGTCGGCGAGGCCGGCCTCGAAACCTTCGGCGAGAATCTCCTCGATCAGCGCGCGGGCATCCTGCGCCGAGCGGCCGGACGAGATTTCCATCAGAACCAGCCAGGGATGGGCCCCCGCGAGGGGGGCCGTCAGGCCGGGCGCATGGCGGACGGAGAAATCGACCGAGAGGGCGGCGCAGAGTTCGAAGGCGGTGAGGCCGGGACCGGCGCGGTCGAGCGCCAGCGAAAACAGCGACAGAGCCCGCTCGGGCGAGGCGAGGCCCACCCAGGCGACCTCGCGGCCCCTCGGCTTCGGCACGAGCTTCAGCACGGCGGCGGTGATGACGCCGAGCGTGCCTTCCGCGCCGACGAACAGGTTCTTCAGGTCGTAGCCGGTGTTGTCCTTCTTCAGCTTGCGCAGGTCGTCGAAAATTTCGCCGGTGGGCAGCACCACCTCGACGCCGAGGCAGAGTTCGCGTGCATTGCCATGGGCGAGCACGCCGGTGCCGCCGGCATTGGACGACAGATTGCCGCCGATCTGGCAGGAGCCCTGCGAGGCGAGCGACAGCGGGAACAGCCGGCCGGCGGCATCGGCTTCATCCTGCACGCGCTGGAGGACGACGCCCGCCTCGACGGTGATCGTGTTCGAGGCGGTATCGACTTCGCGGATACGGTCGAGGCGCGACAGCGACAGGACGATCTCGCCGCCCGACATGTCGGGCGTGCCGCCGCCGACGAGGCCGGTGTTGCCGCCCTGCGGCACGACGGGCGTGCGTGTTTCGCTGGCCAGCGCGAGAACCGCCGAAACCTCCTCGACCGAACCCGGCCTGAGCACCAGGCCGGTGCGGCCGGTCCACAAGCCGCGCGGCTCGACGACGTGCGGGGCGGTGTCGGCCTCGGCGACGAGCGCGTTGCGCTCGCCGACGATGGCGGCGAAGCGGGCGACGAGATCGGGGGGGAGCAGAAGGTCAGCAGGCATCGATTGTCCGGATGCTCCATGACCGGAGCAGATCGCGTTCCTTCGCGCCCCCCTCTGTCCTGCCGGACATCTCCCCCACGAGGGGGGAGATCGGCAGCTTTGGACCGGGCGCAACCCGCACAACCTAGGCCGGCGACGCCGCGACGACAAGCGGACGCGCGACGTTGACGCTCACCCCCGCGGGGCGGCGGCGCGGGCGAGGCGGTCGACGATGGCTTCGCCGAGGCCGTCGGCGGGGATCGGCTCGACGGCGATCGAGGGCACGCGCGATCGGTCGAGTTCAGACAGCATCGCAAAAAGGTTGGCGGCGGCCTCGCGCAGGCTCCCCGAGGGCGACAGGTTGGCCACGGCCACGGCGTGCTCCGCGCCCTCGATGCGGCGGGGACCGAAGGCGAGCAACGCCTCCCCTGCCTCGACCGACGTGGCGCCGAGCCGAACGGCGGCGCGAGGCGCATAATGAGAGGCGAGCATGCCCGGGGCCTCGACCGCCGCGCCCGGCGCGCCGCGCAAGAGGGGCGCACCGGCGACCGCTTCGATGTCGGAGGCCGCAACGCCGCCCGGCCGGAGCAGGCGGAGCTGGCCGTTCTCGACCTTGACGATGGTGGACTCGACGCCGACCGGCGCCGCGCCGCCATCGACGACGAGCGGGATGCGGTCGCCAAGATCGGCGGCGACCGCTTCGGCACTGGTGGCTGAGACGCGGCCCGACGCGTTGGCGCTGGGGGCGGCGAGCGGCCGGCCGGTGGCGGCGATGAGCTCCGCCGCGAAGCCAATGGGCATGCGCAGGCCGACGGTTTCGAGCCCCGCCGTGACCAGCGGGCTGATGCCGGCCCCCTCGCGCAGCGGCACCACGAGCGTGAGCGGGCCGGGCCAGAAGGCGTCGGCCAGCCTTCGCGACAGGGGATCGAGGATGCCGATGCGATCGGCCATCGCGCGGTCGGCGACATGGACGATCAGCGGATTGAAGCGCGGCCGTCCCTTGGCCTCGTAGATGCGCGCGACAGCCTCGCCGCTGGTGGCGTCGGCCGCCAGCCCATAGACCGTTTCGGTGGGGACGGCTACCGGCAGGCCGGCAAGGATCAGTTCGCCGGCACGGGCGAGCGCCTGTTCCTGCGGGATGATGTCGGCCATGGCGGTTTCCTTTCGCGGCGCTGCCTATCGCGCGCGGCGAGCGGCGGCAAGCAACCCAGTGTCATCGTTTCATTAATCGTTCTGATGGTAACGGTCTTGGGAATACGATTCTCAAATCCGCGTGTCATTCGTTCAGAGTATGCGTACCGCCACGGGCAAGGGCTGAGTTCATGAAGCTTCCCAGGGCAGCAGCGATCGCGATCGGGCTCCTTCTCGCGCAACAGGCGCAGGCGGGGTCGTTCGTCGTGCTCGGCGACAGGGCGGTGGTGAATTCGCCCTCGGTCGTGATGCTGGGCAGGCCGGCGTCGCCGCTCGCCGCCGCCGACGGGCATGCGGCCATGCCTCCCGACCGCGGCATCGAGACATCGGCGTTGCGGACCTCGCTCGATGGCCGAGGCGAGGCGGCGCACACTCTTGCAGCGCCAGCCCCCGAAGCGCGCCATGTGGTCGCCTGGCCGCCGGTGCTGTCGCGGTCGATGGTGGCGTTCGGCAAGCCGCTGCCGGCCAAGCCCCGCACCGCCGCATCCGGAAACCGCGCGCCGCTCAGCCTGCCGGCCGTGTTTCGCGCCGGGCTCGCGGGCGACGCGTTCAAATCCGCCCCGACCCCCGCTCGCGCCGCGGTCCAGGAGGAGCGGCCGGTGGAACCGAAGCCCGCTGACGGCCGCCCGACGCAGCCGGATGCGCCGGCCATGACCGAGCGCAGGGAGACGCCGCCGCCGCAGCGTCGGGACAGGCCGCCCGCGCCGGAGGCGCCCTCGGCGCCGCCGCCCCCGCCGCCGACGATGCGGCTGGAATAGGGCTCAGCCAGCGATCTTCGAGAAATCCGCCACCTGGCCCGTCGCGCCGCGAATGCGGGCAAGAAGCGCCAGGCGGTTGGCGCGCACCGCCTCGTCCTCCGCATTGACCATCACCGCCTCGAAGAAGGCGTCGATGGGCGCCCGCAATGCCGCCAGCGCCCGCATCGCGGCGGCGAAATCCTCGGCCGCGATGGCCGTTGCCGCCTCGAGCTCGGCCGTCTCGACGGCGGCGTGGAGTGCGGCCTCGGCCGGATCGGACAGCAGCGATGCGTCGACATTCGCGGCGATGCGCGTGCCCTTCTTCTCCTCGGCGGCCAGGATGTTGACCGCGCGCCTGGTGCCGGCGACGAGGTTTTTTCCGTCCTCGGTGTCGAGCAGGTCGGACAGGGCCTCGACGCGGCGGACGATCATCAGCAGGTCGTCGTTGGTGGAGCTCACGAGTGACGAGCCGATCTCCCCCCCCGTGGGGGAGATGGGCGGCAGCCCAGAGGGGGGCGTCGTCGAGTGCAAGCGGTCGACGTCGTAGGGGGGCGACGGTTGGGGCGTGAGTTCGGAGGGTTTGGTGGACGTGCTGACAGGCCGAGCCTGGGCGCCCCCCTCTGTCCTGCCGGACGGGGCGAGCCACGGGTCTCGCCCGTCCTTCGGACCCCCCACAGGGGGGGAGATCGGCTTGCCGCCGCTGGCGAGCACGGCGTCGATCAGGTCGTGCCGGGCGCCCTTGTCGCGGAGGTAGACCTTCAGGCGGTCGTGGAAGAAGGAGAGGAGGTCGGAAACGCTTGACCTTTTCGTCAAAAGCAGCGGGTATTCACCAGTGCTGAAACCGTGCCCCATATCGACAATATTGATTATGTTCGGCTTTCCATCCTTCATCAAAGGCTGAATGATATATATCGTATCCAACTCAACGTCTGGCTTGCTCGCCGAAATCCACTCGGCATCGTCGCTCTGATAGAAGCGCGGGAATGACGCAATAGTGCCATCGCTGTAACCACTCAGGCTCTCATTTTGCCACGCCTGCCAGATTATGTGATCGAACGCTGAAGCAGCAGCATCCATCAACCCCAGCCGCACCCCGTTCTCCACCAGGATCCGGATCACGCCCAGCGCCGCGCGCCTCAACGCATACGGATCCTTGGAGCCCGTCGGCTTCTCGTCGATGGCCCAGAAGCCGACGAGCGTGTCGAGCTTGTCGGCAAGCGCGACGGCGACGGCGACCGGGTCGGTCGGGACCGTGTCGGTCGGGCCCTGCGGCTTGTAGTGGGCTTCGAGTGCAGCGGCGACGGCGGGGTGTTCGCCCTGCAAGAGCGCGTATTTGCGGCCCATGGCGCCCTGGAGTTCGGGGAACTCGCCGACGACCTCGGTCTGGAGATCGGCCTTGGCGAGTACCGCGGCGCGGCGGGCGAGCGCGGGAAGGTCCCCCTCGCCCTTGTGGGTAAAGGTTAGGGGTGATGCGTCGGCGGGAGGCGTACCCCCACCCGCGCCTTCGGCGCGACCTCCCCAAAAGGGGGAGGTGGAAAGCGTCGCGGCGATCTCCTCCGCCAGCCGCGCGATGCGGGCGACGCGCTCGCCCTGCGTGCCGAGCTTTGCGTGGAAGGTGACGCCGAGATGGTCGAGGCGGGCCATGCGCTGGTCGAGCGGCTTTGCCAGGTCGAGACCGAATTTTTCCGCCGACGGCTTCAGCGCGGCGAGGTCGGGCAGGTTCGACTGGTCGGTCTTCCAGAAATGCACCGCGTCGGAGAGGCGTGCGCGCACCACCTTGCCGTTGCCGTGAGCGATCTCGACGCCGCCGTCGTCGGCCTCGATGTTGGCGGTGAGGATGAAGCGGTTGGCCAAGGGTGAAGGTCCGATCTCCCCCCTCGTGGGGGAGATGCCCGGCAGGGCAGAGGGGGGCGTGACGGATGGAGAGGTCGGCGGGACAGCGCCCCCCTCTGTCGGCTGCGCCGACATCTCCCCCACGAGGGGGGAGACTGAGCGTCGAGTCACGAAGCACTTCTGGTTGGCGCGGATGGTGAGCCGCACGATCTCGGGCGGAATCGCCAGAAACGCCTCCTCGAAGGAGCCCATCAGCACCACCGGCCATTCGACGAGGCCGGCGACTTCCTCCAGCAGGCCCTCGTCCTCGACGAGATCGAGGCCGCTGGCGAAGGCAAGGTTGCGGGCATCATGCAGGATGATCTGCTTGCGGCGCTCGGCGTCGAGCACGACCTTGGCTGCCTCGAGGCTCGACACGTAGTCGTCGAAGCGACGCACGGTGATGACGTCCGGCGCGTGAAAACGGTGGCCGAAGGTGACGTTGCCGGAGCGAAGGCCGTCGACCTCGAAGTCGACCACCACCGGCTCGGCGGTCTCGGGGCCGAAGGTGCACAGGATCGACTGCAGCGGCCGCACCCAGCGCAGGCTTTCCGAGCCCTTCGCCACGTCCCCGTAGAAGCGAGGGTCGCGCGGCGCCGACGCCGCGCCCCAGCGCATCGATTTCGGCCAGGGGAAGTCGCGGATGATGGCGGGCATGATGCCGGCGATGATGTCTTCCGCCGCGCGGCCGGGCTTCTCGACGACCGCGACGTAGAAATCGCCCTTCTTCGGGTCGGCCTGCACCGAAAGCTGGTCGGTGGAGGAAAGGCCCGCCTTGCGCAGGAAGCCAGCGACCGCCTGCTCCGGCGCCTTGACGGGCGGGCCCTTGATCTCCTCGCGGACATCCCTGGAGCGGGCGGTGACGCCGCGAACGTCGAGCGTCAGCCGCCGCGGCGTCCAGTATTCGCGGGCCGCCTCGTAGGTCAGGCCCGCCTCGACGAGACCGTCGGTCACCATCTTCCTGAGATCGCCCGCCGCCTTGCGCTGCATGCGGGCGGGTATCTCTTCGGAGCGGAGTTCGAGCAGAAGATCGGGCATTGCTGGCTCCTTACCCTCCCCTTAATGGGGAGGGTCGGCGCGTCAGCGCCGGGGTGGGGTGACTTGGCTCGGCGCACCCCCACCCGCCGCCTTGCGGCGACCTCCCCCATCGAGGGGGAGGTGGGCGCTCCGTTCTTGCACGGCGGCATAGATCGTATCCAGCACCGAATCCAGTTCCTTTTTGACCTCATGGTTCCAGAAACGCAGCATGGAGTACCCCTCCGACTTCAACCATCGATCACGATCCGCATCGTGTTGCATCTGAGGTCCATGGCTGTGGTGGCTTCCGTCGAGTTCGATCGCCAGCTTCAGCCGGTGTGAGACGAAATCAACGATGAAACGACCAATCGGGGCTTGCTTGCGAAAGTGCGTGCCCTCGACCGGAATACGCCAAAGATGATGCCAGAGGATTCGCTCCTCGTCAGTCATCGTCGATCGCAACCGCCTCGCGGTTGCGATCCGGAAGCGATCGAGCTTCGGCATCGCTGGTCCCACCCACTCCGCCGACATCATGCCGGTTCGACCGCGCCCTGTCACCCGATCCGATGAACGGCCGCTGAATGCACCGGCCACGGCCGGTTCAGGCACGATCCGCGAGACTTCACGGCATCAAGAGTTCGCGCCCGAGCGGCGCCGACCCGGCACCGGTGAAGGGACGCACCAGCATGAAGACCGCCATCCATTCGATCGCGCTGATCGCCTGTTTCGCGACCTATGCGTCGGCCGGCCTCGATACACCGCTCGCCGGCATGCGCCGGGCGATCCAGACGTTCTCGGCCGTCCAGACCCCCGCCCTCGCCGCCATTGGCTTCGTCACGGACGCCCTGCCCGGCTGAACGTCTCAGAACACGCCCGGCAGCAGCCGTTTCGTGCGGGCGGCGTAGGCCTCGTACTCGGCGCCGAAGGCCGAGCGCATCATGGCTTCCTCGCGGCCGGTGCGAAGCACGTAGAGCAGCGCCACGGCGAAAAGCCCGGCCAGACCCGCGAACCAGTTGGCGACGAGCAGCGCCTGCATGATACCCCACAGAAAGAAGGAGGCGTACATGGGATGGCGGACATGGGCGTAGACGCCGCCAGTGACGAGCTTGTGGCCCTCGCGCAGTTCGAGGCTGACGGACCAGTTGCGGCCGAGGTCGCGGTGGCTGCGGCGGAAGAGCCAGAGGAAGGCGGCGCCGGCCGCGATGCCGAGGACCAGCGGCAAGACGCCCTGCGGCCGGTCGCCCAGGCCCTGGAACAGGCCGAGCCGCCAGGCGATCGGCAGGACGGCCAGCCCAAAGGCGCAGTCGACGAGCAGCGCGATGTCGAGCGTGTCGCGCCGGTCGTCGCGGGTGCGCAGCTTGCGGGCGCGGCGCATGGCGGGCCAGCGCAGCGCGACCCAGCCGACCAGGAAGACGAGCCAGACCCAGAACGAAACGTCGCGCATCAGATCCTGTCCTTTGTGCCCGGTTTTTTCTTGCGGGGAACCAGGCTGCCCCGGATCGTCGCATGGAGCGGGTATGGCCCGCAGCACATCATGAAGAAGTCGTAGCGGTAGCGCTTCGTGTTGGCGGAGATGAACTGGTAGTGCAACCGGAAGAAGCTGTAGCGGATGCGTTTGTAGAAATCAGCGTCGAGCATCGACCGGAAACGGACCCTGGCCATGATCGGGAAGGGATTCGGGCGCGGGTTGGCGATACCAGCCAGCGCCAGCGGATCGCAGCGATAGAAGTTGATGATGTCTACCAGGGCCTGGAAGTCGCCCCAGTCGACGCCCGGATGGGCCACGAGCGCGCGCAGCCGCTCGCGGGCGCCACCGGCGGCCGGATGCAGCGTGATCTTGGGTCCGGTGGAACCGACGGTAAGCAGGGTGAAGGCCGGCGCCTCGCCGCGCGCCGCGACCAGACCCGCGTAATGCGCGGCGACGTCGAGGATGATGGCGCCGCCGGTGGAGTGGCCGACGAGGGCGACCTCGTCATAGCCGCCACGGCGGACGCGCTCGTCGATGGCCCGGGCCCAGATGGCGGAGCGCTCGTCCATGGCCGGCCGGCGGCCGCGCAGCCATTCGTGGCTGAACGACCAGAGATCCATCAGATGAAACAGGAAGTATCGGCGCGCCAGCCGTCGGATGAGAAGAACGGCCAGCACGACGCCGAGGAGAGCGGCGACGATGCCGGCGCCGGGCACCGGCACGGCCTGACCGTAGCGGCACACGAGCCAGCCGAGGAGGACGGGGCCGACGATGCCGAGCAGCGGATAGAGGAAGTACAGCGCAAAGCGCCAGTTGGCGGCGAAAAAGCGGAACAGGGTGCCGGTGGCGACATAGTCGAGGAAGGCCAACAGCCAGCGACCGAAGCGGACGGGCAGCGGGCGTGCGCCATCGACCATGACCATGTCGTCATAGTCGAGAAGAACGAAATCGGTCGCCGTCGCGCGCTTGGCGTCGCGGTAGTCGATCCGGGCGGATGCGACATGGCTGGCCTGGTCGAACGCGACCGGTCCCAGCGACGCCTGAGCCGACCAGCAGACGGCGAATCGTCCGAGTTCCTTGCCGAGCCGCGCGTAGAAGCGTTTCGCGTCGTTGCGCTCGTAGCCGCCGACATGGAACACCGCTCGGCGCGCGACATCGGCCATCGTCTCGATCGGTGCGGGTTCAGGAATGGCAGTAATGGCTTCATCTCCAGCGGAAGGATGATCGGGCGCGTGAAGCCCGTACACGATGTATGGACGAATTCCGGAGCATCGAAAACAGCCTTTTCAACCCCTGGAAGAGTGCTCAGGCAAGGGACGGCGCGGTCGGATCGAAAAGTTCGCACCCGACCGCGCGCGCCACGGCATGTCTGATCGGCATGGGTCCGAAGCACAGCATGGCGTAATCGTAGCCGTAACGCCGGGTGTTGGCGGACACGAACTGATAGTGCACGCGAAAGATGTCGCGCTTGATCGAGCCATAGAAATGCGCGTCGACCATGTCGCGGATCCGGACCTCGAAAACCATCGGAAATGGTTCGCTGCGCGGGTTCGAGACGCCGGCCAGGACCATCGGGTCGCAGCGGAAGAAGTTGATCGGATCGATCAGCGCCTGTGCGTCGACCCACCAGACGCCCCTCTGGGCGGCGAGATAGCCGAGCCGGTCGCGCGCGGAACAGGCGAGCGGATGCATGAACACCATCGGCGCGGTCGAGGCGGCCGTGAGGATGCTGAAGACAGGGACGCCGCCAGCCTCCGCCACGCGCGCGGCGTGGCGCGCGGCCAGATCCAGCACGAGCGCGCCGCCGAAGGAGTGACCGACGAAGACGACCTCGTCGAACTGGCCGGCCGCGAGCCGCCGTTCCACGACATCGGCCCAGCGTTCCAGCCGGCGCTCGAACGCGACCGCGCGGCCGCGCGCGAGATCGCTTCCGGCGATCCACAGTCCCTTCATGTGGAACAGCAGCAACCGGCGGGCCATGTACCAGATCGGCAGGAGAGCGACCGCGAGGCTGACCGCGATGGCGGCAACCGCCGCTCCCGTTCCGGGCGACGCCCGCAGCGCGAGCCAGACGCCATAACCGACAAGCAGCGGCGCGAAGAAGCCGAGCGCCGGATAGAGGAAGAACAGCCCGAAGCGCCAGTTTGCGCGGAAGAAGCGGAAGGCGGTTCCCGAGACCACGTAGTCGAGAAAGGCGGCGACGTAGTCATCGAGGCGACGCGCCAGCGACCGCTCGCTCTCCGAGGCCACGAGGTCGTCATAGTCGAGGAAGGTCAGTTCCGTCTCGGTCCTGCGAAAGCCGTCATCATAGGCGAGCAGGGCGGTGGCGGCCTCGGGGCCGTCGCCCGAAACCGGACCGAGAGTGGCCGAGACCGACCAGCAGGCCCGAAACCGTTCGAGTTCCCGATCCAGGCGTCCGAAGAAATGACGCGCGTCGTTGCGTTCGTAGCCGCCGATGTGGAAAACCGCTCGGCGGGTTACCGGCCCGACATGCGAGGTCGCGGGCCCTTCAGAAACGCCACTCATTCCGTCAAGCACCCAATCGACGGGAAGCCAGCTCAGGCCGCGCGGGCCTGGATGTCCGCGCCGCCGGCTTCCGTCTTCAGGAACGCTTCGCCGCAGGCCTTGGCGAGATTGCGGACGCGCAGGATGTAGCTCTGGCGTTCCGTGACCGAGATCACGCCGCGCGCGTCGAGCAGGTTGAAGGCATGGCTGGCCTTGATGCACTGGTCGTAGGCCGGCAGGACGACCTTGTGGACCTGATGGTTCGCGCCCTCGGCGGGCGCGCCGGCGGCCAGCAGCGCCTTGCACTCCCTTTCCGCGTCTTCGAAGTGCCGGAAGAGGATGGACGTATCGGCATGTTCGAAATTATGCCGCGAATATTCCTGCTCGGCCTGCAGGAAGACATCGCCATAGGTGACCTTCTCATCACCGTCACGGCCGTTGAAATTCAGGTCGTAGACGTTGTCGACGCCCTGGACGTACATGGCCAGACGTTCCAGACCGTAGGTCAGTTCACCAGCCACCGGGGCGCATTCGATGCCGCAGACCTGCTGGAAATAGGTGAACTGCGAGACCTCCATGCCGTCGCACCAGCACTCCCAGCCAAGACCCCAGGCGCCCAGCGTGGGGCTTTCCCAGTCGTCCTCGACGAAGCGGATGTCGTGGCGCAGCGCATCGATGCCGATCGCCTTCAGCGAACCGAGATAGAGCTCCTGGAGATTGGGCGGATTCGGCTTCAGGATGACCTGGTACTGGTAATAGTGCTGGAGGCGATTGGGGTTCTCGCCGTAGCGGCCGTCCTTGGGTCGACGCGAAGGCTGGACATAGGCGGCCTTCCACGGACGAGGGCCAAGCGCCCGCAGCGTGGTCGCCGGATGGAAGGTGCCGGCGCCGACCTCCATGTCGTAGGGCTGGAGAATGACGCAGCCATATTCCGCCCAGTAGTTGTGGAGCGTCAGGATCAGCCCCTGGAAGGAGCGCTTCGGGTCGAGATAGGGGCTCGGGGTCACGTCGCGCCTTTCGCGATGGGGGCGTTGGTCCGCCGGTCCTATTCCGCGACCATGCCAGCGTCAAGGTTGCGACCGCCGCCGGGTCCCGCGGCGGTCCATTGCCGACGGGCGCGCGGAGGGCTAAATCGGTAGCGTGGCGGGGGCCGCGAAACTGGAGCGCTTCGATGTCGAGACGAATTCACCACCTGGCTTTCGCAGGACTTCTGGCGGCAGCCGGCGCCTTGATGGCGGCAGCTCCGGCGGCAGCCAGCGAACGCTATCCGAACTCTGGCGGTGGCCGCGACATGGTCTCGGGCTATCTCTGCGTCGGCACCGACTGCGATACGCTGCGCCTGCCGGGCACGGACTGCCTTTGCACCAAGGACAATCCGGCGCAGATGGATTTCCGCAAGCTGAAACTCACCTGTGTCAGGAAAGAGAACCGCAAGTGGGTCGCCTGCCCGATCCAGCCGCGCCCGGGCGAAGTGATCCGCGGCAACTGAGGCCGCGGCCACGCGGGTACCGCCCCCAGGCGCTCGCGGAGCAGCCCGATCGCCGCGGCGCGGCGCCTCAGGGCGCGGGCAGGATCAATTCCTGCCCGGGGCGAATGGCATTTGCATTGCCGCGAAGTGCCGGATTGAGATCGAGAATTTCGCGGAAGCGCTCGCCATCGCCGAGCTTGTCGACGGCGATGGACCAGAGCGACTGGCCAGGCTGTACCGTGTGCCGGGCCGGCTCCGCGGTCGCCGCGGCCTTCGGCGCGGGTACCTCCGGCATCGCGACCCGCGGAATCTCCGCCTTCCGCTCTTCCTTGAGCGGCGGCGTGTCGGCCGGCAGTCCCTCGACGAGCTTGCGCTGGACGGAGGCGAGGACCGTCTCGTCCGGATCCAGGTCGCGGGCATGCGCCCACTGGAAGGTGGCTTCCAGCCGCCGTCCGACGCGCCAGTAGGCGTCGCCCAGATGGTCGTTGAGGACCGGGTCGTCCGGCTTCAGCGAGACGGCGCGCTCCAGTTCGGTGACCGCCTCCTCGAAGCGTTCGAGGCGATAGTAGGCCCAGCCCAGCGAATCGACGATGTAGCCGTCGTTCGGGCGCAGTTCGACGGCGCGCCGGATGAGATCGAGGCCTTCCTCGAGGTTGATGCCCATGTCGACCCAGGAATAGCCGAGATAGTTCAGCACCTGGGGCTGGTCGGGAAAGAGTTCGAGCGCCTTGCGGAAATTCGGCTCCGCCTTGTCCCACTCCTTCAGCCGCTCATAGGCAATGCCACGCTGGTAGAACAGGTTCCAGTCGGCGCGGGTCGGTTCGTCGATGCGCTGGAGCGCTCGATCATAGATCGTGGCGGCGTCGCGATACTCCTCCTTGGCGGCATGCACGCTGCCCAGCGCGAGATAGGCGCGCATGTCGTCCGGATCCTGCTCGATCAGAGCCCGCAGATGCGCCTTGGCCTCGTCGCGGCGATCGAGATCGGCCATGTTCAACGCCAGCTGAAGCTCCGCGATGCGCTTCAACGGCGATTCGGCCGGCACTTCGCTGTAGAAGGTGATCGCCTCCTCGGGCCGACGCTGAAGCTCGGCAACCTGGCCGAGCTGCATCAGCACGCCATCGAGATGGGGCGCCAGAGCACGCGAATACTGGAGGTAGAGCCGCACGAACGCCTCCCCGCCGCCGCGGTTCAACGCCGCACCGAGGTTGTACAACGCCTCGGCGGCGCCTTCCCTGGCCGAGGCGACCAGCGGCTCGACTGGACGGCCAGCCTCGATCGTCTCACGCAGCATGACGATCTGGGGACGGTTCGCGGCAAAGGCATCCGCCTGGTCGAGGACGGCCAGCGCTTCGGCTTTCCTGCCCTCGCGGGCGAGCATGCGGGCATGCCCCTCCGCCGCGCGCAGGTAGGTTTCGGGCGCGGCCGCACCCGCTGCCTGGTTCGTCACCGTCTGCGCGTAAGCCTCCGCGGCGACGTCGAACAGGCCGGCGTTCTCGGCGATCAGGGCGCGATGATAGCCCTTGAAGAGCGTATACCATTCAGGGCCCTGGAGATCCTCCAGCTTGTCGAGCCCGAACTGGGCATTGCCTTGGCCGAGATTGGCCCAGCCAGTCATCAGCCCAACGATCAGGCGGTCCAGATCGGACGCAAGCGCGAGCTTGAGGAAGTTTTCCGCGGCAACATGGTCCTGCTTGCGGAAGGCATCGACGGCCAGCGCAAGCCGCGAAAAGCGCTCCACCTCGGGCACCGTCTTCAGCTTTTCCGCATAGGGCAGCGCCCGGTCGAAGTGCCCGCGCGCGATAAGCGCCAGCATCACGCTCTGCTGGATGGCGAGATTGTCGCGATCGAAGTCGAGAGCGCGTTCGTAATAGGCGATCGCGGAATCGAGATCATTGTCGGTCTCTGCCGTCCGGGCCGCAAGGACAGCGCCCGAGAAGGAACCCACGCGCACCAGGGGTTCGGGCGCGCGGCCATCCGCACCCTGGGCGGCGAGCGCGGGCGCACCGACGAGTGCGCATGTCATGGCGATCACCGACGCAACCAGCCGAACTCTACCGAAACGCTGCATGCCGTCCCTTCCTGCGCATTGCGCCAGACCGGATTCGCTATGGGTGCCGAGAATGGCCTTTTTGGGGTCGCACTTCAATGCACGACCCGATCACCACACCGCGAGGCGCCGCCGAAAGGCCCTCGAGCCGGCGATCCGGCCGGCTCAGTTCACGCGGCTGATGCAGAAATCGATGACTTCGAGCAACGCATCGCGCTGCGGCGTTTCGCCGAGCGGCGCCAGGGCGTCGGCGGCGATGTTGCCGAAATGACGGGCGCGGCTGATGGTCTCGCCGATGGCATTGTACCGGGTCATCAGGCCCATGGCCTTGTCCAGGGCCGCGTCGTCATTGACGCCGTCCTCGATCGCGGTCTTCCAGAAGGCCCGCTCCGATGCCGTGCCGCGCCGGTAGCTCAGGATGACGGGGAGCGTCACCTTGCCCTCGCGGAAATCGTCGCCCGTGTTCTTGCCGAGGTCGCGGGCATTGCCGCCATAATCCAGCGCATCGTCGATGAGCTGGAAGGCGAGGCCCAGATTGGTGCCGTAGGAGCGCAGCGCCGCCTGCTCGGCGCGACCGGCCTGCGCGATCACCGGCCCGACCTCGGCGGCGGCCGAGAACAGCGCCGCTGTCTTGGCCTTGATGACGGCGAGATACTCGTCCTCGGTCGTCTCGAGATTCTTGGCGGCCGCGAGCTGCCAGACCTCGCCCTCGGCGATGACCGATGCGGCGGTAGCCAGGATTTCCAGCGCCTTCAGCGAGCCGACCTCGACCATCATTCGGAAGGCCTGACCAAGCAGGAAGTCGCCGACGAGCACGCTCGCCTGGTTGCCCCAGACCATGCGCGCGGTCTGCCTGCCGCGACGCATGTCGCTTTCGTCGACAACGTCGTCGTGCAGCAGCGTGGCGGTGTGCATGAATTCGACGCTGGTGGCGAGCTTGATGTGGCCGTCGCCCGCATAGCCGAACATGCGCGCGGCAGCGAGCGTGACCATGGGGCGCAGGCGCTTGCCGCCCGAAGAGATCAGATGGTTGGCGATCTCCGGGATCATCTCGACATCGGAGCCGGCCTTCGACAGGATCAGTTCGTTGACCCGCGACATGTCGGCAGCGGTCAGGTCAACCAGCGGCTTGACCGATGCCTCGCCCTTCTTGCCTTCATCGAGTGAAACGACGACGCCCACAGAAGCTTCTCCATACCATCGCCGTTCCGGCGTTCTTTCCGTCCCAATCCCAAGTATGGCGCGGCGATCGCCGGTCGCAAGGGGTTGGATCGCGGTCTGGCCACCGGAAGCGAGCAATATAAGTTTACACTGCGTGGTCAAGCTGCGAACGTCGGATTCATGATCGAACTCGTCCGCACCAACGACCCCGTCGTCATATCCTACATAGAGGCGCTTCTGCGGGACGCCGACATCGCGCATTTCGTCGCGGACCAGAACATGAGCATCCTGGAAGGATCGATCGGCGTGTTGCCGCGTCGGGTCATGGTGACCGAGGACGACGCCCAACGGGCGCGTCGGCTGCTCATGGATGCCGGCTTCGGCGACGAAATGCGGCTCGACTGACGGGGCGCCATGAGCGGGATCGTCGCCGAGACGAGCATCGATGCCTTCCACCGGGGGCGCTTCTTCCTCGTCCAGCCGCGGCAAGGCGGCCATCGGGCCGGCATGGATGCGATGGTGCTGGCGGCGGCCGTGCCCTCGCCCTTCGACGGTCTCGTGGCAGACCTCGGTTCCGGCGCGGGCGGCGCGGCATTCGCCGTCCTGGCGCGCTGCCCCCGGGCACGGGCGTTGCTCGTTGAGCGCGAGCCGACCATGGCCGATTACGCGCGCCGGACCATCGAGCTTGATGAGAATGCGGGTCTGGCCGCGCGGGCGAGCCTGCTCGTCGCCGACGTGTCGCTTTCGGGACTTGCCCGAATCGAGGCGGGGCTGGCCGATCGCAGCGTCGACTTCGCCATCACCAATCCGCCGTTCAACGAAGCGCGCGACCGGCAGACGCCCGACCTTCTGAAGAAGGCGGCGCATGTGATGGAGGACGGCCTGCTGGAACGCTGGATCCGCACGGCGGCGGCGATCGTGAGGCCGTCGGGGTCGATCGCCCTGATCGCAAGGCCGCAATCGCTGGCCGAAATCCTGGCGGTCATGCCGGGGCGGTTCGGCGGGCTGGAGGTCAGGCCGATCCATCCGCGCCCGCACGCAGCCGCGATCCGCATCGTCATGCGGGGACATCGCGGCTCGCGCAAGGCGCTGACGCTTGCCGCGCCACTGTTCCTTCACCATGCCGACGGCGAGGGCTTTTCGGCGGAAGCCGACGCGATCTGCAATGGCCGCGCCTCGCTGTTTGGCGACTGAACAGCCTAAATTCGGCCGGACGGCAACTTGCGGGATTGCGCGCGGCCGGCGATTTCCTACATCCGATGCAAGACCTTCATTTCAAGGACCGCCGTGACCAGCTTCTTCCAGCGCTTCATCCCGAAATCCATGCGCAGCAACGCGGTGACGATCCCCGTCATCCGACTGCACGGCACGATCATGTCGGGCGGCGGCCAGTTCCGCCAGCCGCTGTCGCTCGCAAGCGCCGCTGGCATGATCGAGAAAGCGTTCTCGTTCAAGGATGCGCCGGCGGTGGCGATCTCGGTCAATTCGCCGGGCGGATCGCCGGTCCAGTCGCGGCTGATATACCGGCGCATTCGCGATCTGGCGAAGGAGAAGGACAAGACCGTCCTCGTCTTCGTCGAGGATGTCGCGGCCTCGGGCGGCTACATGATCGCACTGGCGGGCGACGAGATCATCGCCGACCCGTCATCGATCGTCGGCTCCATCGGCGTGGTGTCGGCCGGGTTCGGCTTCACGGAACTGCTGGGCAAGATCGGCGTCGAACGGCGCCTGCACGCGGCGGGCCGCAACAAGGCCACGCTCGACCCCTTCTCGCCCGAAAGGCCGGAAGACGTGGAACACCTCAAGGCTTTGCAGCTGGAGGTTCACCAGACCTTCATCGATCTGGTGAAGGACCGCCGGGCCAACAGGCTCGCCAACAATGACGATCTCTTCACCGGCCTGTTCTGGTCGGGCATCAGCGGCAAGACGCTGGGGCTGGTCGACCATCTGGGCGACATGCGCAGCTTCCTCAAGACCCGCTATGGCGAGAAGACGCAGTTGAGGCTGGTGTCGCCGCCGCGCGGATTTTTCGGGCGGCGAATGGGGCTGTTCGGTTCGGCGACGGGCGCCGCCGCGGAGGACATCGCCGCGCGCGCGGTGCATGGCCTGGCCGATGCGGCGATGGATCGCGCGCTCTGGGCGCGATATGGCTTGTAAGCGGCACCAAGTCCGCGTCAAGATAGGCATCAACGATACGCCATCCGGGGCGGGGAAAGCCGGCCATGCTGGAGGAGCAGAATAACATGCCGCAGCTGATCTTCTTCGCCGTCGTCGCGGCGGTCGGTTATTTCGGATATCGGGCCTTCCTGAAGGAAGCGGAGCGCGTCACCGCCCGTGTCCGTCGCGCCGAAAGCGAAAACCGCAGCGGCGCCAACGGCACGCTGGTCAAGGATCCCGAAACGGGCGAATACCGCCTCGCCAAGGACTGACGGCGGACAAGCCGGACGGACCATGACGCACAGGACGGCCGCGCTGGCGCCGGCCAAGATCAATCTCGCGCTGCATGTGACCGGCCGACGCGCCGACGGCTATCATCTGCTCGAATCACTGGTGGTCTTCGCGGATTTCGGCGATCGCCTCCTGGTCGAGCCGGCCGCGACCGATGGCTTCACGATCGCCGGTCCGCACGGCGCCGGCCTGTCGACCGGTCCGGACAACCTCGTGACCACCGCGCGCGACAGGCTGCGGGCCGCCTACGGGGAGAGTGCGGCGCCGCCGGTGGCGATCCATCTCGACAAGCGCCTGCCGCTCGCCTCGGGCATCGGCGGCGGATCGAGCGATGCGGCGGCGGCGCTCAGGTCGCTCGCCGCAGTCTGGGGCCTCGACGCCGGCTCACCGGAGATCGCCGCCATCGCCGCCGGGCTCGGCGCCGACGTGCCGATGTGCCTCGACGGGCGGGCGCTGGTGGCGCGCGGCATCGGCCATGATCTGCGACCTCTGCGAGCCTGGCCGGCCTTCGAGGTGGTGCTGGTCAATCCGGGCGTCGGGGTTTCAACCCCCGCCGTCTTTGCGGGCCTCGCGCGGCGCGACAACCCGCCTCTGCCGCCCCTGCCCGACCGCCCCGACCACGCGGCGGCCCTTGCCTTCCTCGCCGCCGCGCGCAACGATCTGGAGGCGCCGGCCCTGGCGCTGGCGCCGCTGATCGGCGAGGCGCTCGAGGCGCTGGAAACAACCGGCGCCGGCTTTTCTCGCATGTCGGGCTCCGGCGCGACATGTTTCGGGATCTTCGCGGGGCCCGACGAGGCGCGGGCGGCGGCGGCCAGGATCCGGTCCGCCAGACCTGGATGGTTCGTGGAAGCGACACGCACGACGGGAGCATGATCATGACGCTGGAACGCCTGGACGAGAGCCGCCCTTTCATTCCGGTCGGGATCGCGGTGTTGACGGTTTCCGACACGCGCTCGCTCGACGACGACAAGTCGGGCCGCACGCTCGCCGAGCGGATCGAGGCGGCCGGACACCGTCTGGCGCATCGGTCGATCGTGACCGACGACGTCGAGAAGATCCGGGGCGTGGTGGCGGGCTGGTGCCGCGATCCCGCCGTCGACGTGGTGATCACCACCGGCGGCACGGGGTTTACCGGGCGCGACGTGACGCCGGAGGCGCTGGAACCGCTGTTCGAAAAGCGCATGGATGGATTCTCGGAGGTGTTCCACCGCATTTCCTACGACAAGATCGGCACCTCGACGATCCAGAGCCGCGCCACCGGCGGCCTGATTTCGCAGACCTTCGTCTTCGTGCTGCCGGGCTCGCCCGGCGCCTGCCGCGACGCCTGGGACGGCATCCTGAAAGGCCAGTTCGACTACCGCCACATGCCCTGCAACTTCGTGGAGATCATGCCGCGTCTGGACGAGCATCTGCGGCGCGGTGGCATCGTGGTCTGAGTGTCTGATCAAAAAAGTCGCCATGCCGGGCTGCAGATCGCAATTTCTGCGCTTCCGGTGCTCACGTACCCGAATGCACGCTGCGCTCCGGTTCTCGAAATCGCTGTTTTGGCCTTGCGCTTCTTGATTCAGACACTGAGGCTTCAAGCGCGCGCAGTGCCTGCCGGAACGGCCCGATCAGCCCTTATCGCGGCGCGCTGGCATGATCTCGGCGCCGATGCGGCGGCTGGACAGGCGACGGGCGAATGCTTCGACCTCATCCCCCGGCCTGAGCTTGGCCAGCGCCTGACGCTTGGAGACCAGCAACCCCTCCGACAAGGGCCTGCCGCGCGTCATCATCCGGGCCAGAAACCCGGTATCGAGGGAGCGCGCGCGAAGGAAGCGGGCGGGCGTGGTGGCATGTCCCACATGAGCGAAGACGGCATCGACCCAGCCTTCCGACAGCTTGGAACCCGGCTCGATGAACAGAAGCCAGTCGCCTTTGGCCCGGCGCACGCCGTCGAGCAGATCGCCGCCCGACAGCATGACGCAGCCGGCATGATCGGCAACGGCAACCGTCTGGTCCGTCGACCCCCGATCATGGACGAGCACTTCGCGCACGATGCCCTCGACCGCGCCCGACACGAGTGACGCGAGCGTTCGCGCGAGGGCGTCCTGGTGGTTGCGGGTCTCGATCATAACCGTCAGCATGCCCTTGGCATAATCGAAACGTTAGCCGAACGCCAGTGCTGCACCGCAGCATGTCAAAGTTCTTGCTTTGTTCCGTTTCAGGCAATAGGAATAGATTCATGAAGCGGGCGATTCGTCCTCGCCGTAC
Source organism: Mesorhizobium sp. (assembly GCA_051860465.1). GTDB lineage: Bacteria > Pseudomonadota > Alphaproteobacteria > Rhizobiales > Rhizobiaceae > Aquibium. The sequence goes on along the minus strand of JBHYDY010000033.1, from coordinate 24,926 downwards.
GGAGCATGAGACATGGAACAGATCGCGCGTGCGGACATTGCCGCCTTCAAGAGCGGAGATGCCGGTTTGGCCAATGCGATGATCGAACAGAGTGGCGTGAGGGTCGGCGAACGCCGCCGGCGCGGTCGCGCGGCCGGGATCAACCCCTCGGGCCGATTCGAGGCGCTGCGCCGCGACGTCTTCGACGACGGCTGGGACACGATCGAGGATCTGCCGCCCTTCAAGACCGAAGTTCAGATGGAGAAGCCGCGTACGATCATCACGCGCAACGAATCGCCCGACATTTCCTTCGACCGCTCGATCAATCCCTACCGCGGCTGCGAGCATGGCTGCGTCTACTGCTTCGCGCGCCCGACGCATGGCTACATGGGTCTGTCGGCCGGGATCGACTTCGAATCCAAGCTGTTCGCCAAGCCCGACGCGGCGAAGCTGCTCGAGCGGGAACTCGCCAAGGACGGATACCAGCCCAAGACGATCGCCATCGGCACGAACACCGATCCCTACCAGCCGATCGAAAAGCGCTACGGCATCATGCGCCAGATCCTGGAGGTGCTGGAAGCGCACAACCATCCCGTCGGGATCGTGACGAAGTCGGCGCTGGTGACCCGCGACATCGACATCCTGTCACGGATGGCCGCGAAGGGCCTGGCCAAGGTGGCGCTGTCGGTGACGACGCTCGACCGGCGACTGGCGCGAGCCATGGAGCCGCGCGCGGCGACGCCGACGCGGCGGCTGGAGGCGATGAAGGCGCTGTCTGAGGCGGGCATTCCGGTCTCGGTGATGGTGGCGCCCGTGATCCCCGGCCTGACCGACCACGAGGTGGAGCGGATTCTCGATTCGGCGCATTCAGTCGGCGCGCGCGAGGCGGGCTACATCATCCTCAGGCTACCGCTGGAGGTGAGCCCGATCTTCAAGGACTGGCTCTTGCGGCATTATCCCGACAGCTACCGGCACGTGTTGTCGCTGGTGCGTTCGATGCGCGATGGCAAGGATTATGATTCGACCTGGGGGGCGCGCATGAAGGGCGCCGGCCCCTATGCCTGGCAGATCGGACGCCGCTTCCAGATCACCGCGCGTCGGCTTGGACTGAACCAGAACAAGCGGGTGCTCCGCACCGATCTGTTCCAACCGCCGGCTCGCGCGGGCGAGCAGCTTTCGCTGCTCTGAGCCTCCGCTCTTCCGACATTCGCCTCTTCCGTCCGGCCCCCGTCCTGGCCTGACGGCGCCGACCCGGTTCGCCCCGACCGGGACGGCCTTGCGGAGGACCGGAGGCTCTGCGACCATCTCCGCACCATGAGTCGCTCCCATTCCGGTCCTCCGCTTCTCTTCGACATTCCGCTCAAGCCCGACTTCTCGATCGAGACGCGCCTTCTCGAGCGCGGCGCGGGACCTGTCTGCGGCCTCGACGAGGCAGGCCGCGGGCCGCTCGCCGGCCCCGTCGTGGCGGCCGCCGTCATTCTCGATCCAAAGCGCATCCCCTCGGGGCTCGATGATTCCAAGCGGCTGAAAGCGGCCGACCGCGAGCGGCTGTTCGAGGAGATCATCATGACCGCGGCGGCGGTTTCCGTGGCCTCGGTGGCGGCCGCGGGCATCGATGCGATCAACATCCTGCGGGCGAGCCTGGAAGCCATGCGCCGCGCGGCCGCGCTTCTCGGCGTCGCGCCGGGCCACGCGCTGGTGGACGGGCGCGATGTCCCGCCAGGCCTGCCCTGCGAGGCACAGGCGCTGGTGAAGGGCGACCAGCGATCGCAGTCGATCGCCGCCGCCTCCATCGTCGCCAAGGTGACGCGCGACCGGATGATGACGCGCTGCGCGGCAGTGCATCCCGCCTACGGGTTCGAACTGCACATGGGCTATGCTACCGCCCGCCATCGCACCGCGATCGTCGAGGCGGGCGCGCTGATGCGGATTCATCGCATGAGCTTTTCGCCACTGAAGGAAGCGGCCAACGCGGAGACGATGACGATGGCGGAGCCCGACCTGGACATTCAGGCCGCGCGGGCGCACTGAGCGTCACCGGCGGTCCGTTCGCCGCGGTCCGTCTCCCACGGATGAACCCGAAACGAAAAATGCCGCCCCGAGGCGGCATCCTTCCAGAGGTTCAGGCTTCCAGAGGTTCAGGTGACCTGACGGCCCGCTGGACCGCCCGAGGGGCGCGGTGCGCGGCCGGGGCCGGACGCGCCGCCGGTTCAGTTGAGCCTCGACTTCACATCCTGCACGGAGGACTTGAAGAGCTTTTCGGCCACCGTGGCGTCGACCTTGTCGGCGAGCAATTGACGGGCCGCAGCCACAGCGATGTCGACCGCGTTGGACCGAACCTCGTTCACGGCGTCCCGCTCGGCCTGGCCGATCTTCTGTTCAGCCAGGGCAGTGCGGCGGGCGACGTATTCCTCGGTCTTCTGCTTGGCTTCGCGGACGAGCATCTCGGCCTCGTGCTTGGCGGATTCGATGATCTCCCCCGCCTCGCGTTCGGCTTCCTTGCGCTTGCGCTGGTACTCCGCGAGGAGCTGCTGGGCTTCCTCGCGCAGCTTGCGCGCCTGCTCGAGTTCGTCGCGAATCTTGTCGGCACGGTTGTCGAGCGACTTGCCGACGATGCCCGGCACCTTCAAGTAGACCATCAGGGCCAGGAAGAGGACAAGGCCGACGAGAGCCCAGAAACTAGAGTCCATACTCGCTCTCCTACTCCGAAGCCGCGCGAACAGCGGCCGTGACGTCGCCCTGGGCGACCGAATCGCCAATCAGAGCCTGCACGATGGCGCCCGCGGTCTCCTCGGCTATCGCGCCGACATCCTTCATGGCCGAAGCCTTGATGTCGGAGATGCGCGCCTCGGCGGCAGCGAGCCTGGTGTCAAGCGCCGCCTCGATCCGCTTGCGTTCCGCGTCGGCTTCCGCCTTGGCGCCGTCGCGAGCCTTCTGGCCGATCTGTCCGGCCTTCTTGCGCGCGTCGGCCAATCCCTGCTCGTAAGCGGCGATCGCCTCGTCGGCTTCCTGCTTCAGACGCGCCGCCTGGTCCAGATCACCGGCGATGCGGTCGCGCCGCACCTCCAGGATGCCGGCCAGGCGCGGCAAGGCAACGCGCTTGAGGAAAATGTAGAACAGGCCGAACGTAATCGCCAGCCAGAGAATCTGGGATGGGAAGGTCTGTGTCTCGAATGGCGGAAAGGCAGCCTTGGCGTTGCCGTCCTGGGCCACTTCGGTGCCCGTCAAGACCTCTCCGGAGCCCGCGACGGCTTCGCCATCCGCCTGCCCGGTCGGTGCATCCTGAGCAAATGCCGGTGAAACAAACATCAGCGCTTCCTGTCAAATCCAGCCGGCCGCGACTGCCGCGGCCGGACGATCCCGCTCGTGCGAAACGCCGACTCTTACGTGAAGAGCAGCAGCAGCGCGATGAGAAGGGAGAAGATGCCCAGCGCTTCCGTAACCGCGAAGCCGAACACCAGACGGCCGAACTGGCTGTCGGCGGCCGACGGGTTGCGCAGCGCGCCCGACAGGTAGCTACCGAAAATGTTGCCGAGGCCGAGCGCGGTGCCCGCCATGCCAAGGCATGCGATGCCGGCGCCGATCGCCTTTGCTGCTTCTACTTCCATGAGAGATCTCCTTGTTGAAGTCCAGTGAAGGGTTTGTTTTTGCTGCGGCGGCAGGCCGCCGGAACTCAGTGCCCGTCGGGGTGGAGCGCGTCGTTGAGATACATGCAGGTCAACACCGCGAAGACGTAGGCTTGAAGGAACGCGACGAGGAATTCGAGAGCGGTCATCGCCACCGTCATGAACAGCGGCAGGATCGAGCCGGCGATGCCGAGCGCTCCCATCGAACTCATCGAGACGATGAAGCCGGCGAAGACCTTCAGCGTGATGTGGCCGGCCAGCATGTTGGCGAAGAGACGGACCGACAGGCTGATCGGACGCGAGAGGAAGGACACGACCTCGATGACGACGATCAGCGGCACCAGAATGCCCGGCACGCCGCTGGGCACGAAGAGCTTCAGGAAGCCCATTCCATGCTTCATGAAACCGTAGACGAGAACGGTGCCGATGACGAGCATGGCCAGCGCGAAGGTGACGATGATGTGGCTCGTCACGGTGAAGAAATAGGGGAACATGCCAAGCATGTTGGCGAACAGCACGAACATGAAGAGGGAGAAGACGAAGGGAAAGAACTTCATCCCGTGCGAGCCGGCGGCGTCTCGCAGCATGTTGGCGACGAACTCGTAGGACATTTCGGCAAGCGACTGCATGCGGCTCGGCACCAGCCCGCGATTGGCCGTCGACAGGAACAGGAACGCGCTGGCCGAAACCACGGAAAGAACCATGAAAGCCGAGGAATTGGTGAACGAGAAGTCGAGGCCGCCGATCTCGATCGGCACCCATCGCTGGATCTGGAACTGGGAGATCGGATCGTTGGCCAACGTTTACCCACCTTGCCGTTCAGACGCCGCAGCGCCGTTCAATTCTTGCCGGAACCCCGGTCGTCCCCATCGGACTTACGGGTTCCGAATTCCGCCACCATGCCGGCCGAACGCAGAGCGTTCACCACACCGGCGGCAAATCCGAGCAGCAGGAACACCACCAAACCGAAAGGCGACGTCCCCGCATAGTAGTCTATGGCCCAACCAAGCGCCGCGCCCACAACGATGCCCGCGATGAACTCGCTGGACATTCGCAGCGCGCTTCCGACACCGGCCATGCCACCCGTACCGGACCTCTCCTTTTCACCGACCGCAGGGCGTCGGGCCGCCAAGGCGGCGTCGAGTTCCCTGCGCCTGCGATCGAGATCGTCCGCGCCGGCCTTCCCTGACCCATCCTGCCCGGGCAATTCGTCGCCGGTATCGCCTGGCCGTTCCGACATGGCGAACCAACCTCCTGCCCGCGCAACCCGGTCTGGACTGCCCGCTTCAAAGTCGCGCGCACCATAGTGAGGGGCGTTCAGGCAGTCAAGCCGATCAGAGGCCCCATCAAGCACGTTGTTTCTATAGACAGATCAATGAGTTAGAGAGCTGCGACAGATCGTCCGATCTGTTCTCCCCAGGATGTTCGGCGAATCCCGCCCACCCGGCGCGCGCGGCGCGCCTCAGTTCCAGCCGCCATTGTGGGTGCGGTAGAAGATATGGAGGCCGATCTTCTTCATCTTTTCCATGGTGCCGGCCCAGCGCGGATTGACGTAAGTCGCATGGTAGTGGGTCGACGAGGCGACCTCGGGGATGAAGATCTTGCCGGCGGTCACGGCCATGGAGACGTCGCGCGCCATCGCCCAATGGGCGGGGCTGGCGACGCGATCACGAATGCCGTCGCAGGCGAAGGAGAACTGGCAGCGGTTGCGCCAATGATCGTTCTGGTAGACGACGCCGCAGATCGTATCGGGATAGGCGGGGTTGCGCACGCGGTTGAGGATGACTTGCGCCACCGCGGCCTGGCCCTTCACGGTCTCGCCGCGCGCTTCGAAATAGACGCCCGCCGTCAGGCATTTCTGTTCGGCCTCGGAAAAGACCGCCGCGGGCAGCGGCTTCTTCATCCAGGCGTGGTCGCCGTCACCCAGGGGGGGAATGAAGCGGCCTTCATTCGGGTCCGCCTCGCCCTTCAGCAGAGTTGCGAAGGGCGACAGTTCGGCAAAGTCTGGCTTGGCCGGCGCATAGGCGGTGGCGAGGATGTCCGGCTTGTCGTTGGTGACGAGGTTCGCGAGCATGGCCGGGACCGCGGGATCGACCTTCTTGCGGGCGCGCGGGTGAAACGCTGCGGCGATCTCGATTTCCTGGCCGAGCGTCTGCGGACGATCGAACGCCATGATGACCTCCGCGCCATCAAGGCTTGGATGCGTCAGCATGGATGTCCGCTTGAAGACCGAGCCGGCATTGAAGGATCTCGGCGGAGCAACCGGCGTCACGTTGACGACTCGTCCGCGCTTTTCACCACGGTTGACGCGGTCCTCGTCCGGCGTTTCGGAGGTGGAGCCGTTCTTGGCGCGGAAAGCGACCGAGCCGACGCCGGGCGCACGCATCCCTCCGGCGGAGATGGAACCGGTGACGGTGGAATCCACGAACGGCATCTCGGCGGCGTGGGTGGAGCCGGCCAGGGATCTTTCGACGACGGCGCGCCAGCGGGCATCGGATGTCTCCGTGCCGGCGACGTAGCTTGCCATGTCCTGGTAGGCGGCGACGGTCGGGAAGCCGAACACGAAGCCGGCGCCGATGACGGCGATGGACAGCAAGGAAGACTTGCGGGGCGTGGCGATGCCTCGCCGCGACGCGAATACTGGTTTCACCGGGTTACTCTCCAGGACGCCACTCAAACGACACTGGGAGTGACAATGATGCATTAACCTTGAAGGACGGTTAACGGCGGCATTGCGGCATGCCGGAGGTTGTCCACGGGCTTATGGACGCGCGCTCAGCGGGCGTGCCTGGCCTTGCCCGCATAGGGATTTTCCGGCGCCCGCAGCATGATCCGGATCGGCACGCCGGGCATGTCGAAGCTCTCGCGCAGGCCATTGGTCAGATAGCGGATGTAAGACTGCGGCATGGCGTCCGGGCGCGAACAGGAGATGACGAAACCGGGCGGACGCGCCTTGACCTGGGTGAGATACTTGATCTTGAGACGGCGGCCAGCGACGGCGGGGGGCGGGTGGTGCGCCAGCACGCCTTCCAGCCAGCGGTTGAGCTTGCCGGTGGAAATGCGACGGTTCCAGACCTCGTGCGTGGAGGTGACGGCCTCCATCAGGCGGTCGAGGCCGCGCCCGGTCTCGGCCGAGACGGTGACAGCCCGGATGCCGCGCACCTGCGGCAACAGCCGGTCGGTCTTCTCGCGAAGCTCGGCCAGCAGTTCCTGCGGGTTATCGATCAGGTCCCACTTGTTGAAGGCAATGACTGCGGCCCTGCCTTCCCGGATGATGAGATCGGCGAGTTGCAGGTCCTGCTTCTCGAACGGGATCGTGGCGTCGAGCACGATGATGACGACTTCGGCGAAGCGGATGGCGCGGATGCCGTCGGCGACCGACAGCCGTTCCAGCTTTTCCTGCACCCTCGACTTGCGGCGCATGCCGGCGGTGTCGAACAGCTTCATCTTGCGGCCACGCCATTCCCAGTCGACCGAGATGGAATCGCGGGTGATGCCGGCCTCGGGGCCGGTCAACAGCCGCTCCTCGCCGACCAGCGCATTGATCAGCGTCGACTTGCCGGCGTTCGGGCGGCCGATGACGGCGATCCGCAGCGGCTTGGTTGCATCGTAGGAGGGAACCTCCTCGGCCTCGGGATCGGCGATGTCCTCGCCGATCAGCACTTCCGGGACGAAGGGCGCAGGCTCGTCCTCCTCGTCCGGCGGGAACACACGCTCCTCGCCGAGCGCCTCGATGATGGCCTCGCGCAGGTCGGGCATGCCCTGGCCATGCTCGGACGAGATCGGGACCGGCTCTCCGAGGCCCAGTTCCCACCCCTCGAGCATGCCGCCCTGGGCGCCGCGCGCCTCAGCCTTGTTGGCGACGAGCACCACCGGCTTGCCGGCGCGGCGCACGATGTCGGCGAAGGCGCGGTCGTTCGGCGTCAGGCCTGCCTTGGCATCGATCATGAACAGGATGAGATCGGCGTCCGCGACCGCGAGTTCGGTCTGGGCGCGCATGCGGCCCTGAAGCGTGGCGGCGGCGGCCTCCTCGAAACCGGCGGTGTCGATCACGTCGAACCGCAGATCGTAGAGCTTGGCGTCGTGGATGCGCCGATCGCGCGTCACGCCCGGCATATCGTCGACGAGCGCGAGTTTCTTGCCGGCCAGCCTGTTGAAAAGCGTGGACTTGCCGACATTCGGTCGGCCGACGATCGCGATCTTGAAGGTCATCGGGGCGGGCTACGACGCATTGCCCGAACCGCGGATCAGTTCGGACATGAGGGTGGCGCGTTCGCGCACGTTGCGCGGCGCCAGGTTGTCCGCAGCGATCTGGTCGAAAAGCGTCAGGGCGTCGACGCCACGGCCTTCCTTCCAGGCGGCGAGGCCGAGCGCCTCGCGCGCAGAGTGGCGCAGCGCATTGGTGTCGGCCGTCAGCGTCTCGACGCGGGACGACACGTCGGCATAGGAGCCACTGTCGACCAGGATGAGGCCGGCGCGCAGGCGCGCCATGTGACGGACCGGCTCGTCGATGGAGCTGTCCGCGGCCACGGCATCGAAGGCGGCGACGGCGGCCGCCCTGTCGCCCTTGGCATCCAGCACGGTGGCCGCGCGCATGCGGGCCAGCACCGGATACGCGCCATAGCCGTCGGCCTGGAGCGACTCCAGCGCGGCGAGCGCCTCGTCCGGCTTGTCCTGGGCCACGAGCGCGAGGGCCTGCGAAAAACGATCGCCGGACGCATTGGCGCGACTGGTCGTCCAGTACTGCCAGCCGACCCAGGCCGCGGTGGCGAGAACGACGGCCACGGCGATGCCGATGGCGAGTGGACCGAAGCGGTTCCACAGCGCCGTCGCCTGGTCGCGGCGCATTTCCTCGTTGACCTCGCGGATGAAACTGTCGTCCGACATCTATTCTGGTACCGTCAATCTAGGCCCCGACCGGCGGTCGGGGCTCCCATGCCTGCGCCTTTTATCCGAAAATAGGGCTTATGGAAGGCCAACCGGCAAAATAGGCCGTCAGGCGCGCGCCACCGGATCGGCGCCGAAGAGCCAAACATGCAGGCCGAACATCAGGAGCAGGTAAAGGCCGATGCCGACGCCGATGGCAACGGCGTCCCAGACGACCGGTCCCGTCGAGGCTGGCCCGAAGTCGCCACGCCGTTTCAGCGAGATGCGGTCGACGACCGCCCAGGCGAGGAAGCTGCCGAACAGCAGGATGGAGGCGAGTTCGCCATTGGCCAGAAGATGCGCGAAGGCCCAGATCTTCACCGAGAGCAGCATGGGGTGCTTCAGCATCTTCTTCAGCTTGCCGCCGGGCAATTGGCTGACGGCGAGCGCGATCAGGGCAAAAAGCATCAGCAGGGCTGCGACGTGCTTCATCCAGACCGGCGGCTCATAGAGCACCGGCCCCGGCCAGGCGAGCGAATAGCCCCAGATGATGAGGACGAGGCCGACCGCCGAGACGATCGAGTAGAGGCCTCTCCAGCCATTACCCATGGCGGCCAGCCTTGCGTCGCGCCAGCCCGGCGCGACGATGCGGACGGAATGGATGCCGAGAAAAAGGATCAGTCCAAGAATGAGAACGAACATTCGGTGCCCCCGGGGTGCCTGCGCCGGAACCTATCCTGCCGGACACGTGTTTGGAACCGCAATTCGCTCCACATCCCATGCTCGCCACATTTGCGGGCGAACTGTTCTTTTTCTCCACCAGCCGCCGAGTCGCCGTTCCGAATGCATCCTCTCAGCCGTGTTCTCGTATCGCTCCCGATCCTCGCGGCGACAACGCCGTCCCCGGCGGCCGACATGCCACAGCCTCGACAGATCGTGGTGATCTCCTTCGATGGGGCACAACACGTGACGCAGTGGAAACGCAGCCGCGCGCTGGCGGAGCGGACAGGCGCGCGCTTCACCTATTTCCTGTCCTGCGTCTACCTGATGGCGCCCGAGCACCGGACGCTCTACCAGGGGCCGGGCCATCGCGCGGGGCGCTCCAATGTCGGCTTCGGTACCTCGAAGGAAGAGGTTGCCGAGCGGCTTGCCGAAATCTGGAACGCCAGGCAGGAAGGCCACGAGATCGCCAGTCACGGCTGTGGGCATTTTGACGGCAAGGACTGGTCGAAGGCCGACTGGACGGCCGAGTTTTCCGCCTTCACCCGCATCGTGCGGGACGCCTTCACGATCAACGGCCTCAAGGGCGAGCCCGGTGGCTGGCAGGACTTCGTCGAGCACGAGATCCGCGGCTTTCGCGCGCCGTATCTCTCCACGAGCGAAGCGATGTTCGAGGCGCTCGCCGAAGCGGGCATGGATTACGACGCGAGCGGCGTCTCGAAGGGACCCGCGTTACCCGCGACGCGGCAGGGGCTGCGTCGCTACGCGCTGCCCATGGTCCCGGAGGGGCCGGACGCGCGGCCGGTCATCGCCATGGACTACAATTTGTTTGCCCGGCATTCGAACGCCGAGGAAACCGAGGACCTGCATGGTCATTTCGAGGAGCGCGCCTACCGCGCCTTCAAGGCGGCCTTCGACGAGCAGCGCGACGGCAGGCGCATCCCGCTCCAGATCGGATACCATTTCACGCTGATGAATGGCGGCGCCTACTGGCGCGCGCTGGAGCGGTTCGCCGACGAGGTCTGCATCAAGGCGGACGTCGACTGCATCAGCTACGCGGAACTCGACCGGCGCGGCGGCGCGGCCGCCGACGGCTGATCCTCGTGGCCGCAGGTCAGGCCGGCGGCTGGTCCTGCGGTTCGACGCCCGCCTGTTCTCGCTCCAGATAGCGGCGATCGATCTCCGGCAGATCCTCGCCTTGCAGCACGGCTTCGAAAGCGCGCAGACGCTTGTAGATCGACAGCAGTTCGACGATCGTCGGCCATGCGTTGACCAGATACTGGAACGACGAACTCACCTGGTTGAACGCCGTCAGGATCTGCTGCAGCAAGCCGAAGGTGATGCGCCCTGCCGCGATTGTCGGAATCAGGATGAAATAGGCGAATATGTTGTCGGCCTGGATGTAGAACGACCGGGCGACGTTGAAGTACATGTAGTGGAAATAGAGACGGAAATAGTTCTTCCGGACGTTGTCGAACAGTTCCCGAACCGTCGGCGGCTCGGCTCGGCTGGCATTGTCCTCGCCATAGACGAGTTCCTTGCGGTAGGCCGCCTCGACGCGCTGGTTCCTGAACTCGAGGCCCGGCAGCTTGATGCCGACGACCGCCAGAAGCACCGTCCCGAACAGCGACCAGAAGATCGCCGCGTTCATCAGCGGCGCGGGGATCGCGCCGATGATCGGCAGTTCGGTGACGTTGGACGACAGGCCGTAGAGGATCGGCAGGAAGGCAATCAGCGTCATCACCGAATCGACCATCGAGACGCCGAGCCCCTCCACCGTGGAGGCAAAGCGCATCGTGTCTTCCTGCACGCGCTGCGAGGCGCCCTCGATCTTCCGCAGCCTCGGCCAGTTGCTCATGTAGTAGTCGTTCATCGCGGTGCGCCAGCGGAAGATGTAGTGGCTGACGACGAAGCGCGTGACCACGAACAGAGCGATCCACAGGAAGGCGATCTGCGCGAAGATCAGAAGCAGGGCGTAGAGATCGGCTGGCGGCACCGACGCTGGCGGCGTCAGCGCCTGCTGGACCATGTCGAAGAAGGGCCGGCGCCAGTTGTTGATGGCGACGCTGACCTGGACCGAGAAATAGGTCGAGAACAGGATGAAGGCCGAGCCCAGGATCGACCAGTGCGCCCAGGGGTGGGGCGAGAAGACGTACCAGAAGGCCGCGAACAGGGCCGTGCAGACCACGAAGTAGATGTAGAACCAGAGGAATTCCGGCGACCAGAAATAATGCACGCCGACGATGGGAGCGGCATCCGCGGCGGCGGGAGGCATGCCGAAATTCGCGCCGAAATCGCGGGCGAAAGCATACCAGAGGATCATCACGAAGGTCGACCAGCCGACCACGGACAGGAAGAACAGCTTCGGCTTCGGGAAGAAGGAAACGAACACGGCTGGGGATCCTCGGATGCGAAGGCGGCGGGGCGTGCTGGCGCCGTCATCCGGCCGGATGATGGCCGTCCATCGATAGCCGCCTTTTCCGGGCGCGCAAGCTACAGTTTGGTGAGGAGAACGGACGTCATGGCCGATCAGGCCGCTCTCGCCCTCCGGACCAGGCGATGGCGGCGGCCGCGAAGAGGGCGAACGCCGCGCCGACCGAGGGGGCCGCGAAGCTGCCGGTCCAGTCGGCGCCGTAGCCGGCCAGGATCGGGCCGATGATCTGTCCGGCTCCGAAGGACGCGGTCATCAGCGCGAACACCCGGCGCGGGGCGGCGGCCGCGAGCTGTCGTCCCGCCTGAAGGCCATAGGCCGTGATGGCGATGAAGGTTCCGCCAAGCAGCGCGCCACCGATGAGCGGGCCCGCGGGGCCGGGAATGCCGACGCTGGCCATCACGCCGACCGCCTCGACCAGGCAGCCGACGGCGAAGGTGGCCGTGAGGCCGATGCGCCGCACCGCCTTGCCCCAGAGCCAGACAGACGGGGCGCCGGCAAGCCCGGTCACCAGCCAGACCGCCGATTCGAACAGAGGCCCCTGCCCGCTCTGGCGTACGATCGCCACGAGGAAGGTCGCCGTGACGATGTAACCGGCGCCGAAGATGCCGTAGGCGAGGATGATTCGGGTCAGCGCCGGGCTTCTCGGCAGGTCGGGCTCGCGCACTGGCCCGCCCGCGGTGTGCGCCGCTCCGCCGGTGACAAGGAAATAGACCGCGAAGAAGGCGACCAGCGAAATCACCGCCGAGCCGATCCAGCCCGCGCGCCAGCCGGCGTCGGCCAGATAGAGCCCGCCGGTGAGGAGCGCGGAAATCGCGATACCCCCGCCGACGCCGCCGAAATGCGCGGCCTGAAGGTTGGATCGGCCCGCCAGCGCCAGCCGCGAAAAGACGATCGAGCCCATGAAGATCATGACGAAGGCGCTGGCGACGCCGGCCAGGAAGCGCACGGCGAGGAACACCGGCAGCGTGTCGGCCAGGCCCATCCAGGCCAGAAGCAGGGTGTTGGCGCCCAGCCCCGCAAGCATCAGGCGACGGTCCATGCCATGCGTCCAGCCGCCGGCGGCCAGCAGCGCTCCGACGAGATAGCCGAGATAGTTCGCCGATGCGATCAGCCCGGCGTCGGACGCGCTGATGGAGAGCCCTTCCATCATGCCGGGGAGAAGCGGCGTGTAGACGAAGCGGCCAATGCCCATGCCCGCCACCATGGCGATCAGTCCGGCAATGGCATAGCGCTGCGGCGCGGCGGTCTCGGGCGTCATGGGCGGAGCATATGGGCGCGGCCCCGCCTTGGGAATGCAATGGAGGCGTCAAACCGGTGGACCAGCGGCGGCAGGTGGAAAGCCGCGCGCGGCGGGTCTATGTAACGGGGCGAACCAGACGAGACTTGCACCAGCACAGGATCCCTTTCATGACATCGCATCCGCGCGCCGTTTCCGCCTCGATAGACCCGGTCCGGCTCGACCGGCTTGCCGAGGTGGCCGTCAAGGTCGGCCTGCAACTGCAACCGGGGCAGGACCTGGTGCTGACGGCGCCGGTGGCGGCACTTCCGCTGGTGCGCCGTATCGTCGAGCATGCCTACAAGGCCGGCGCCGGGCTGGTGACGCCGTTCCTGTCGGACGAGGCGGTGACGCTCGCCCGCTTCCGCCATGGCCATGACGAGAGCTTCGACCGCGCTGCCGGCTGGCTCTACGAAGGAATGGGCAAGGCGTTTTCGGCCAATGCGGCGCGGCTGGCGATCGCCGGCGACAACCCGATGCTTCTGGCCGGTGAGGATTCCGCCAAGGTGTCGCGCGCCAACAAGGCGAATTCGATGGCCTACCAGCCGGCGCTGGAAAAGATCGCCGGCTTCGACATCAACTGGAACATCGTGTCCTACCCCAACCCGTCCTGGGCGAAGGTGATGTTTCCGGACGACGAGGAGGACGTCGCGGTGGCGAAGCTCGCCGAGGCGATCTTCGCCGCCTCGCGCGTCAATACCGACGATCCGGTGACGGCCTGGGCCGAGCACAACGCGGCGCTACGCACCCGCACGGTGTGGCTGAACGGCAAGGCCTTCGCCGCGCTGCGCTTCACTGGGCCGGGCACCGACCTCACGGTGGGGCTGGCCGACGGCCACGAGTGGCATGGCGGCGCCTCGACGGCCAAGAACGGCATCACCTGCAACCCCAACATCCCGACCGAGGAGGTGTTCACGACGCCGCATGCGCTGCGCGTCGACGGGCACGTGTCGAGCACCAAGCCGCTTTCCTACCAGGGCACGCTGATCGACGAGATTTCCGTGCGCTTCGAGGCCGGGCGGATCGTCGAGGCGAAGGCGTCGAAGGGGCTGAACGTTCTGGAAAAGGTGCTCGACACCGACGAGGGCGCGCGACGGCTGGGCGAAGTGGCGCTTGTGCCGCATTCCTCGCCGATCTCGCAGAGCGGGCTCCTGTTTTTCAACACGCTGTTCGACGAGAACGCGGCCAGCCACATCGCGCTCGGCCAGTGCTATTCGAAATGCTTCAAGAACGGCGCGACGATGACGCCCGACGAGATCGCGGCCGCCGGCGGCAACAAGAGCTTCATCCACATCGACTGGATGATCGGCTCGGGCCAGATCGACGTCGACGGCGTGCATGCCGACGGGACGGCGGAGCCGGTTATGCGCCAGGGCGAGTGGGTGTAGGGGCGAAACGGGTCTCGCCACGCCCCTCCACCACGTCGTGGTCCCCGACCAGCGCCCCCTCCACCATGCTGCGCATGGTCCCCCTCCCAGCGCCGGTCCAAGTACGGCGCGAAGCGTCCGAGCGCCCCCTCCACCATGCTGCGCATGGTCCCCCTCCCCCGCTTCGCAGGGGAGGATCAAGGCGTCGCGGCCGGCCGCAACCTCAAATCCTCCCCCGTTCACGGGGGGTCCGAAGGACGGGCGAGACACGCGGCTCGCCCCGGCAGGGGATCGCCGAAGGCGGTGGAGGGGGCGTCCCGCGACGAGATGCCATTGCTCTGCCGCGGCGGCGGGACAGGACAGGCGCGGCAATCGGCTTCCGGCCACGCCGAAGCCGTGCTAACCGCCTGCGCAACGACCAAGGAGACCCACCGTGACCGAACCGACCGTGGCCGAGGCCACCGACCGCATCTATGCCTCGATCAAGGCCGACAATGCCGATCTCGACGCCCACATCGCCACCCTCAAGGCCGCGATGGCGCGGGAGGGGGTGAACGAGGCCGTGTTCGAGACGGCGAAGCTGGCGGAAAACAACCGCTCCGGCCGCAAGCTGATGCAGGCGTATTTTCGTCAGCGCGGGGTGAAGGTGGGGTTTTCGAAGGAGTGAGGTTTTGCGCGGCCATGCCTAGCAAATTCGATTTTTGATAGGCATGACCCTGCCGGGCCTATGCCCCCCAAACACCCCCGCATAGACCTCCGCCCGGAACCCCACCGTCAGCGCCCCGTCCAAATCCAGCACCGGGCGCTTGATCATCGAGGGCTGGGCCAGCATCAGGCGTTTCGCCTTATGCGCGTCGAGGTCGGCCTTGTCGGCGTCGGGCAGGGTGCGGAAGGTGGTGCCGGCGCGGTTCAGCAGGGATTCCCAGCCGAGGGCGTCGATGAAACCCTGCAGGCGGGCGGGGTCGATCCCTTGCGTCTTGTAGTCGTGGAAGGCGTAGGCGACGCCGTTCGCGTCGAGCCAGGCGCGGGCCTTCTTCATGGTGTCGCAGTTCTTGATGCCGTAGATCGTGACGGGCATGGTCAATCCTCGCCCTTCCACGCCTTGAAGGCGGCGGAGTGGTCGATGGTGGGGCCGAGGCGGTCGAGGGCGGCCTGCCACCAGCGGTTGGTCTCGTCGACGATCGGCAGGGTCTGGCCCATCGCGTCGGCGAGATCGGCGGCGATGCCGACGTCCTTGGCGAGCAGGCCGAGCGCGAAGCCGGTGGCGAAATCGCCGGTCAGCACGTGCTGGGCAAAGACGTTCTCGGTGGAGAAGTTGCGTCCGGTGGAGACGTTCATGATCTCGACCGCCACCTTCGGATCGAGGCCGAAGCGGCCGGCGACGATCAGCGCCTCTGCGACGGCGGCGAAACCGGCGGCGGCGACGAAGTTGTTCAGCGCCTTCATGGCATGGCCGGTGCCGAGCGTGCCGGTCTCGAAGACGCGGTTGCCCATGGCCATCAGCACCGGGCGGGCGCGCTCCGACAGCGCCGGATCGTCGCTGCCCAGCATGATGGTGAGCGTGCCGGCGATGGCGCGCGGCACCGCGCCCGACACCGGCGCGTCGACGAAGCCGACGCCGCGCTCGGCGAGAGCCGAGCCAAGGTCGCGGCTGCCGATCGGATCGGACGAGCTCATGTCGATCAGCATCGAGCCGGGCGAAAGCGCCGCGGCCAGGCCGCCGTCGAGCATGACCTCGCGCACGATGCGGCCCGTGGGCAGCATGGTGACGACGATGTCGCAGGCCGAGCCGAGCTCGGCCAGCTTTCCGGCGGAGGCGGCGCCGATCGTTGCCGCGTGGTCGCGGGCGGCCTGCGCGTTCGCGTCGTAGAGCGTCAGCGGAAAGCCCGCCTTCGCCAGATTGGCCGACATCGGCCGTCCCATGTTGCCGATGCCGACGAAACCGATCCTGTCCATCGTCTCAGGCCGCGATCTCGTTCAGCACGGTCTCGGCGGCGCGCAGGCTGCCGACCATGGCGGGGATGCCGCAATAGAGGAAGGAATGGATCAGGATCTCGCGGATCTCCTCCTTCGTGACGCCGTTGGCGATGGCGCCGCGCACATGGACCTTCAGCTCCGGCTCCTTGCCGAGCGCGGCCAGCATCGCCAGCGTGATCATCGAGCGCTCGCGGGTGGCGAGGCCGGGGCGCTGCCAGATCTCGCCGAAGCAGATGCGGGTGACGATGTCCTGCATCGGTGCCGTGAAGTCGCTGGCGCTGTCGATCTGCTCTTCGGCGCCGGCCGAGCCGAACATCTTGCGGCGCAGCTCGATCCCGCGTTCGTCGGGGCTCGTGGTCATGAAAATCCTCCCATCGAGGACGCGATGCCGGTGTGGAATCGCGTCGTGGGGCGAAGACGTAACATCATGAGGTTGCAGCCGGAAGCGGCAAGCGGTTCGGTTGCCGCGAGGCAGGCGGACGGGGGCAAGCGCGCGGCGGGAAATGCGGGGACAGTTTACTTAATTCGGAATTGATACCATTGGCCGAGGCAACGAAACATTGCCCGAATTAAGTAAACTGTCCCCGCATTCCCCGTACTTCTCTCAGTTGCCGAGGATGCCCGGCAGCCGCAGGCCCTGCTCGCGGGCGCAGTCGAGCGCGATGTCGTAGCCGGCGTCGGCGTGGCGCATGACGCCGGTGGCGGGATCGTTCCACAAGACGCGCTCCAGCCGCCGCGCGGCGTCGGGCGTGCCGTCGGCGCAGATCACCATGCCGGAATGCTGCGAAAAGCCCATGCCGACGCCGCCGCCATGGTGCAGCGAGACCCAGGTGGCGCCCGACGCGCAGTTGAGCAGCGCGTTGAGCAGCGGCCAGTCGGACACCGCGTCGGAGCCGTCCTTCATCGCCTCGGTCTCGCGGTTGGGCGAGGCGACGGAGCCCGAATCGAGATGGTCGCGGCCGATCACGATCGGCGCCTTCAATTCGCCGCTCGCCACCATCTCGTTGAAGGCGAGGCCGAGGCGGTGGCGGTCGCCGAGGCCGACCCAGCAGATCCGCGCGGGCAGGCCCTGGAAGGCGATGCGCTCCTTCGCCATGTCGAGCCAGCGATGCAGATGCGTGTTGCCCGGCGTCAGCTCCTTCACCTTCGCGTCGGTCCTGTGGATGTCTTCCGGGTCGCCGGAGAGTGCGGCCCAGCGGAACGGCCCGATGCCGCGGCAAAACAGCGGGCGGATGTAGGCCGGCACGAAGCCGGGGAAGGCGAAGGCGTTCTCGAAACCCTCGTCGAGAGCCACCTGGCGGATGTTGTTGCCGTAGTCGAGCGTCGGCACGCCGGCGTTCCAGAAGGCGACCATGGCCTCGACATGCTCGCGCATCGACGCGCGGGCGGCTGCCTCGACCGCTTTCGGGTCGCTCTCGCGTTTCGCCTTCCATTCGCCGATCGTCCAGCCCTTCGGAAGGTAGCCGTTGAGCGGATCATGGGCGGAGGTCTGGTCGGTGACCATGTCGGGCCGCACGCCGCGGCGGTAGAGCTCCGGCACGATGTCGGCGGCATTGCCGAGCAGGCCGACCGACTTCGCCTCGCCGGCCTTCGTCCAGCGGTCGATCATCTCCAGCGCCTCGTCGAGCGTGGAGGCCTTGGCGTCGACGTAGCGGGTGCGCAGGCGGAAATCGATGCGGGTTTCGTCGCATTCGACGGCGAGGCAGCAGGCGCCGGCCATGACGGCGGCCAGCGGCTGCGCGCCGCCCATGCCGCCGAGCCCGGCTGTGAGGATCCAGCGGCCCTTCAGATTGCCGTCGTAATGCTGGCGGCCGGCTTCGACGAAGGTCTCGTAGGTGCCCTGCACGATGCCCTGCGTGCCGATGTAGATCCACGAGCCGGCGGTCATCTGGCCGTACATGGCCAGGCCCTTCTTATCCAGCTCGTTGAAATGGTCCCAGGTCGCCCAGTGCGGCACGAGGTTGGAATTGGCGATCAGGACGCGCGGCGCATCCTTGTGGGTGCGGAACACGCCGACCGGCTTGCCCGACTGGACGAGCAGCGTCTCGTCGTCGGCCAGCGTTCGCAGCGACGCCACTATGGAGTCGAAATCCGCCCATGTCCGCGCCGCCCGGCCGATGCCGCCATAGACGACGAGCTCGTTGGGATTTTCGGCCACGTCCGGATCGAGATTGTTCATCAGCATCCGGAGCGGCGCCTCGGTGAGCCATGACCGGGCGGTGATGTCGGTGCCGCGCGCGGCGCGGACCTCGCGGAGATTGTGGCGTGGGTTGGTCATTTGCGGGCTCCGGCGCGTTCGAAGGCGATGGTCTCGATGGCTTGAAGGATCGCGGAAAGGCGCGGGCGCAGGCGCGCGGCGCGGGCCGGATCGTAGGCGAAGCCGTCGCCGAGATGGGTCGACTGGGTCAGTTCCATCTGGATGGCGTGGACGGCGTCGGCCGGCCGGCCGTAGTGGCGCGTCGTCCAGCCGCCGCGGAAGCGGCCGTTGAGGACCGACGTGTAGCCCTCGGCGGCCCGGCAGAGGCCGATGGTCGCCGCTTCGATGCGCGGATCGCAGGTCGCGCCATTGTCGGTGCCGACGTTGAAATCAGGCAGCACGCCGTCGAAGAGCCAGGGGATCACCGGCCGGATGGAGTGGCAGTCGTAGAGCACGGCCACGCCGTGCAGCGCCTTGACGCGGGCGATCTCGGCTTCGAGGGCCGCATGGTAGGGCCGGTGGAACAGCTTGACGCGGCGCGCGGTCTCGGCGGCGTCGGGCTCGCGGCCAGGCTTCCAGATCGGGTTGGCGTCGAAGTCGATCTCGGGGATCAGCCCGGTCGTGGTCTGGCCGGGATAGAGGCTTTCGCCCGTCGGGTCGCGGTTGGCGTCGATCACGTAGCGGTGGAACGTCGCGCGCACGGTGGTCGCGCCGGGCAGCAGTCCCTCGTAGAGCGTGTGGATGTGCCAGTCGGTGTCGCGCAGCCTGCGGCCTTCATCATTGAGGCAGTCGGCGATGTCGTCGGGCACATGGGTGCCGGTGTGCGGCAGGCCGAGGACGACGGGGGACGAACCGCGGGTGATCTCGACGGGGGTCATCATCATCCCTCCAGCCCCGGCAAAGTCTCCTCGCCCACGCTGGCGTTCAGCGTCCCGTTGCGAACCAGCTCCGCCGCGGCTTCGAGGTCGCCGGCCATGTAGCGGTCGACGTCGAGCGTCGGCACGACGGCGCGGATGGCGGCGTGGGCACGGGACAGCAGGGCGCTGGTGACGAGAGGCGATCGGAAGTCGATGCCTTGCGCTGCGGTCACCGCCTCGATGCCGACGATGGAGGCCAGGTTCTCTGTCATCGCGAGCAGGCGGCGCGCGCCGTGGCAGGCCATCGAGACGTGATCCTCCTGGTTGGCCGACGTCGGCGTCGAGTCGACCGAGGCCGGATGCGCCATCTGCTTGTTCTCGCTCATGAGCGCCGCCGAGGTGACCTCGGCGATCATCAGGCCGGAGTTCAGCCCCGGCTTCTTCGCCAGGAAGGCCGGCAGGCCGAAGGACAGCGCGGGGTCGACCAAGAGCGCGATGCGGCGCTGGGCGATGGCGCCGATCTCGCAGACGGCGAGCGCGATCTGGTCGGCGGCGAAGGCGACCGGCTCGGCGTGGAAATTGCCGCCCGAGACGACCGAGCCGTCGGACAGCACCAGCGGGTTGTCGGTGACGGCATTGGCCTCGATCGTCAGCGTGCGCGCGGTCATGCGCAGGATGTCGAGGCAGGCGCCGTCGACCTGCGGCTGGCAGCGGATGCAGTAGGGATCCTGCACGCGCTCGTCGCCTTCGAGATGGCTTTCGCGGATCGGAGAGCCGTCGAGCAGGCGCCACAGCGCCGCCGCCGTGTCGATCTGGCCGCGATGGCCGCGCAGGGCGTGGATTTCGGGATGGAACGGAGCCGACGAGCCCATCGCCGCGTCGGTCGACAGCGCGCCGGTGATCAAGGCGGCATTGGCGGCGCGGTGGGCGCGGAACAGGCCGGCGAGCGCGAGTGCCGTCGAGACCTGGGTGCCGTTGATCAGCGCCAGGCCTTCCTTGGCCGCGAGCACGACGGGCGCAAGGCCCGCCTTCGCCAGCGCGGCGGCGGCCGGCATGCGGACGCCGTCGAGGAACGCCTCGCCCTCGCCGATCATCACGGCGGTCATGTGGGCAAGGGGCGCGAGATCGCCCGAGGCGCCGACGGAGCCCTTTTCGGGGATGACGGGAACGACGCCGCGCGCCAGCATCGCCTCGATCAGTTCGACGGTTTGCGGCCGCACACCGGAAGCGCCGCGGCCGAGCGAGACGAGCTTCAGCGCCATGATCAGGCGCACGATGTCGGCCGACAGCGGCTGCCCGACGCCGCAGCAATGCGACAGGATCAGGTTGCGCTGCAAGGTGGCGACGTCGTCGGCCGCGATGCGGACGCTGGCGAGCTTCCCGAAGCCGGTGTTGATGCCGTAGACGGCGGCCGTTCCGCCCGCGATCTCGGCGATGCGCGCGGCGGCGGCCTCGATACCGGGCCGGAAGCGGTCGTCGAGCCGCGCCGGCTCCGGCGTGCGGTAGAGGCGTTCGAGGGTGGCGAGCGGGACGGCGCCGGGGTGGAGGGTGATCATGCGATTGCTCCGAGAGCAACTCGATTGTGCTTGGACGGTCTTGTCCCGTCACGCCCCCCTCTGCCCTGCCGGGCATCTCCCCCACGAGGGGGGAGATCGGCCGTCACGGCGGCCTTCGCCAATCCTCTGGGAAGCAGAAGATGCGCCGGCACTCGATCTGCCGATCTCCCCCCTCGTGGGGGAGATGCCCGGCAGGGCAGAGGGGGGCGCGACGGAGCGCTACCGTCATCCATGTTCAATCACCCTCCTAAACAGCAGATTGTCGCCGATGCGATAGGCAAGTTCAGCCGGGTGCTCGACGTCCCAGACCGCCAGTTCGGCGCGCTTGCCGGGCTCGATGGTGCCGATCTGGTCGGCGAGGCCGAGCGCGCGCGCGGCATGACGGGTGACGCCGGCCAGAGCCTCCTCCGGCGTCAGCCGGAACAGCGTGCAGCCCATGTTCATGGCCAGCAGCAGCGAGGTCAGCGGCGAAGAGCCCGGATTGCAGTCGGTGGCAATCGCGATCGGCACGCCGGCGTCGCGCAGTTCGTCCACCGGCGGCAGCCTGGTCTCGCGCAGGAAATAGAAGGCGCCGGGCAGGAGCACCGCGACCGTGCCGGACGCGGCCATGGCGGACACGCCGTCGGGGCCGAGATATTCCAGATGATCGGCCGAGAGCGCGCCGCAGAAGGCTGCGAGCTTCGCGCCGCCAAGGTCAGAGAGTTGCTCGGCGTGCAGCTTCACGGGCAGTCCATGCAAGGCTGCGCGGTCGAAGACGCGGGTGATCTGGGCCGGCGAGAAGGCGATGCCCTCGCAGAAGCCATCGACAGCGTCGGCGAGGCCTTCGGCCGCCGCCGCGTCGAGCGCGGGAAGGACGATTTCGTCGAGATAGGCGTCGGGGCGGCCCTTGTATTCCGTCGGTACCGCATGGGCCCCGAGAAAACTCGTCTGGATGCGCACCGTACGCAAGGTCCCGAGACGACGCGCGGCGCGGAGCATCTTCAGCTCGTCTTCGACGGTAAGGCCATAGCCGGACTTGATCTCGACGGTTCCGACGCCCTCCCCGATCAGCCGGTCCAGCCGGGGCAGCGCCCGGGCAACGAGGTCGTCCTCCGACAGCGCGCGCGTAGCGGCGACCGTCGAGACGATGCCGCCACCCGCCCGCGCGATCTCCTCGTAGGTCGCGCCCTCGAGCCGCATCTCGAACTCGTGGGCGCGATTGCCGCCGAAAACGAGATGAGTGTGACAATCGACCAACGCGGGGGTCATCAGGCGTCCGCCAAAGCGCTCGGTCTCCACGCCCGCCCAGCCGGCCGGGACGTCATCCGGCGAACCGACCCAGGCGATGCGGCCATCCTCAACGCCCACCGCGCCATGCGCGAGCAGGCCGTAGGGCGCGCCGCCTGGCTGCATGGTGGCGATGGCGAGGTCGGTGAGGATGCGACGCAAAGGCTCGTCCGATTTTGACTGTTTCCAATTCCTGCGATCAGGCTATTATGTATAGACATAACGAGTCAAGGGACGACCATGCGACCCGCAGCCAGCACCGCTTCATGCCAACCCGCAGCATCGGCTTCCTCTTCTCCGCCGTCATCCTCTGGCTTGTCCCGAGGATCTGCCGCAGGTTCCGGCGCGGGCGAACCGGGCGGCGGGCGCGGGTGGCGGGAGGCGTCGCGGATCCTCGGGACAAGCCAGAGGATGACGGCGGGGGGTGAAGCGGCAGCAATCCACGCCGCGACCGCCCTCCTGCCCACCGGCTGGGCGGACGGCGTGCGCGTCTCGGTCAATGCGGAGGGGCACATCGCCGGGGTCGAGACCGGCGTCGCCGCCCTGCCCGGCGATCATCGCGCGGCCGTGCTGCTGCCTGCCCTGTCGAACCTCCACAGCCACACCTTCCAGCGCGCCATGGCGGGGTTGTCGGAATCGCGCGGGCCATCGGAGCGCGACAGCTTCTGGACCTGGCGGGCGATCATGTACCGCTTCCTCGACGTGCTGACGCCGGACGAGATCGAGGCGATCGCGGCCTTCGCCTTCCTGGAGATGCAGGAGGCGGGGTTTTCGGCGGTCGCCGAGTTCCACTATCTGCACCACCAGCCGGGCGGAACGCCCTATGCCGACCTCGGCGAACTGTCGGCGCGGATCGCGGCGGCAGCGGCACGGTCGGGCATCGGCTTGACTCTGTTGCCGGTGCATTATGCGCAAGGCGGCGTCGACGGCCGGACGCTCGGGGGAGGGCAATTGCGCTTCGGCAACGATCTCGACCGGTTTCTCACGCTGCACGGGCGAGCCAGGGAGATTCTACGCGGCATGCCGGTGGACAGTGTGCTCGGCACCGCGCCGCATTCCCTGCGGGCGGTGAGCGCCGCCGACCTGACGGCGCTGGCGGCGGATGGCGCAGGACCGTTTCACATGCATATCGCCGAGCAGGAGAAAGAGATCGAGGAGACCCTGGCCGCGTTCGGCGCGCGGCCGATGGAATGGCTCCTCGACACGCTGGCCGTCGACGAACGCTGGTGCCTGATCCACTGCACGCACATGACGCCGGACGAAACCCGGACGCTGGCCGCAACCGGTGCCGTGGCGGGACTGTGCCCGGTGACCGAGGCCAATCTCGGCGACGGTATTTTCAACGGCGCCGACTACCTGGAGGCCGTCGGGCGGTTCGGCATCGGCTCGGATTCCAACATCCGCATCTCCGTCGCCGACGAGTTGCGCCAGTTCGAATACTCGCAGCGCCTGCGAGACCGGGCGCGCGTGGTGCTGGCGGGAACCGGACAATCCGCGGGCCGAAACCTCTACGAACGGGCGCTCGCGGGCGGCGCGCAGGCGCTTGGGCGAGCCACGGGCGCCATCGCACCGGGCCTCTTCGCCGACCTCCTCGCGATCGATCCCGAGCGCGACGGGCTGCCGGGCCTGGCGGGCGACCGGTTTCTCGACGGTTTCGTCTTCGCCGGTTCGAACCGTTCGGTCACCGATCTCTGGTCGGCCGGGCGCCACGCCGTTCGCGATGGCCGTCACGTCGCGCGCGATGCCATCGCCGGCCACTACACGGCCGCGGTCAACGCGGTCCTGGCGCGGCTGTAGGCACCATGCAGCGCAACTCCTTCAAGGCCATCCGGGCGGAACTCGAGATGCGCATCTCGAAAAGGCTCTGGCTGCCCGGCGAAACGATTCCCGGCGAGGAGGCGCTGGCGGCGGAGTTGGGCGCGGCGCGCGCCACCGTCAATCGCGCGTTGCAGGAGCTCGCCCGGGCCGGGCTCGTCGAGCGCAAGCGAAAGTCCGGCACACGCGTGGCGCTGCATCCCGTTCGCGAGGCGCGCTTCGTCATCCCGCTGGTGCGCGCCGAGATCGAAGCGTCAGGTCGGACTTACCAATACAGGCTGCTGGAGCGGCAGGAACGCAACATGCCCGATGCGGTGGCGATCCGCCTCGAGGTGGCGCCCGGCACGCGCGGCCTGCATGTGACCTGCCTGCACAGCGCCGACGGACAACCCTATCAATACGAAGATCGCTGGATCAACCTCGACACTGTTCCGCAGGCCGTCAAGGAGAGCTTCCAGGCCATCAGCCCGAACGAATGGCTGGTTTCGAACGCGCCCTTCTCGCAAGCGCGGTTCTCCTTCCGCGCTGCCCTTGCCTCCAACGTCGAAGCCCGCATTCTCGGGCTGGAAACCGGCTCAGCGGCCTTCGTCGCCGAACGCGTCACCTGGCTGTCGAGGCGGTCGATTACCTTCGCTCGGCTGGTGCATCCACCGCAGCACACCATGGTCATGGACGTCTGACGACCGGCCCCATCAATCATCCCGCGCCAGTTCGTTGGCGATGCGTGGTGATCAACTGTTCTTTGAGGCATATCAAGGCAAGCTGTCATCGTGCCCATTATCGTCGTGATCATGGGAGCGGCAGCCTCCGGCGGGCTTCGGTCCGAGACATTCGAATGTAGCAATTTGACGCGTCCCGAAGGGAAGACAAAGGCGGCGGGGAAGGTTAGAACGCCTCCAAGGAGAAAAGACGAATGGACTTCGAAGCCTTTTTCGCCACGAAGCTCGATGGCCTGCGCGGCGAGGGACGCTACCGCGTCTTCGCCGATAT
>JBHYDY010000032.1:0-67810 GCA_051860465.1 Mesorhizobium sp. | reverse complement strand
CAGCCGAAAACGAAAGCGAGCAGGGTGGTCCGACGCCTTCGCCAGATCAATCATCGGCCAAATGCGATAGCCCTAGCCTCCGGACGGGAAAGGCTTGACGCTCGCGCCCGGATCGCTTGCTCCGAATCGCCTGATTCGCTAAGCGCGGCATATGTCGAAATCGCAAACGCCGCCGGATGCCGGTGATGACAGTGCAGGCATCGAGCCCGTCGACCTGAAGAAGGCGCTGGAAGAGCGCTATCTGGCCTACGCGCTGTCGACCATCATGCACCGGGCGCTACCCGACGTGCGCGACGGCATGAAGCCGGTGCATCGCCGCATCGTCCACGCCATGCGCCTGCTCCGGCTCAATCCCGACCAGCGCTTCGCCAAATGCGCCTCGATCGTCGGCGAGGTGATGGGCAAGTTCCACCCGCATGGCGACCAGTCGATCTACGACGCGCTGGTGCGTCTCGCACAGCCGTTTTCGGTGCGCTACCCCCTGGTCGACGGCCAGGGCAATTTCGGCAACATCGACGGCGATAACGCCGCCGCCATGCGCTACACCGAGGCGCGGATGACGGAGGCGGCGACCGAACTCCTGTCGGGCATCACCGAGGACGCGGTCGACTTCCGCGCCACCTACAACGAAGAGAACGAGGAGCCGGTCGTTCTTCCCGGCGCCTTCCCGAACCTGCTCGCCAATGGTTCGACCGGCATTGCCGTCGGCATGGCGACGTCGATTCCGCCGCACAACGTGGCCGAACTCGCCAAGGCCTGCCTGCACCTGATCGACCATCCCGACGCGACCGTCGAGGACCTTCTGACGAAGGACCCGCATCCCGAGGATGCCGACGAGAACATGGTGCGCGGGCCGGACTTCCCGACCGGCGGCATCATCGTCGACCGCTGGCCGACGATCGTGGACGCCTACAAGACGGGGCGCGGCTCCTTCCGCGTCAGGGCGAAATGGACGGTGGAGGACCAGGGGCGCGGCACCTGGACCATCGTGGTGACCGAAATCCCCTACGGCGTGCAGAAGGCCAAGCTGATCGAGAAGATCGCCGAGCTGCTTCTGGCGCGAAAGCTGCCACTGCTCGACGACGTGCGCGACGAGAGCGCCGAGGACGTCCGCGTCGTGCTGGTGCCCAAGAGCCGCACGGTCGACCCGGCGATCCTGATGGAATCGCTGTTCAAGCTCTCCGAGCTCGAAAACCGCTTCCCCCTCAACATGAACGTCCTGTCGCGCGGCCGGGTGCCGAACGTGCTGTCGCTGAAGGAGGTGCTGCAGCAATGGCTCGACCACCGCAAGGAAGTGCTGGTCCGCCGCTCGAAGCACCGGCTGGCGGAGATCGAACGGCGGCTGGAAATCCTCGGCGGCTACCTGATCGCCTATCTCAACATCGACGAGGTGATCCGCATCATCCGCGAAGAGGATGAGCCCAAGCCGGTGATGATGGCCAGGTGGAACCTGACCGACACCCAGGCCGAGGCGATCCTCAACCTGCGCCTGCGCGCGCTGCGCAAGCTCGAGGAATTCGAGATCAAGACCGAGTTCGACAAGCTGACGATCGAGAAGGGGCAGATCGAGGCGCTGCTGGCGTCGGACGCCAAGCAGTGGAAGACCATCCGCTGGGAGGTCGAGCGGCTGCGCGACCGCTTCGGCTCGCGCACCGAACTCGGCCGTCGCCGCACCCAGTTCGCCGACGCGCCCGAGCATGACGAAAGCCACATCCACCAGGCGATGATCGAGAAGGAGCCGATCTCCGTCATCGTGTCGGAAAAAGGCTGGCTGCGCGCCCTGAAGGGGCATCTGGCCGAGTTCGACAGCCTGGCCTTCAAGGAGGGCGACAAGCTCAGGCTCGCCTTCCACGCCCAGACGACAGACAAGATCCTGGTGCTGACCACCGGCGGCAAGTTCTACACCATCGGCGCCGACAAGCTGCCCGGCGGGCGCGGCCATGGCGAGCCGATCCGCATCATCGTCGACATGGAGAACGACCAGGACATCGTCACCGCCTTCGTCCATGACCCGGAGCGCAGGCTGCTGGTCGCCTCGCACGAGGGCTACGGCTTCTTGGTGCCGGAGGCCGAGGTGGCGGCCAACACCCGCAAGGGCAAGCAGGTGATGAACGTCAAGGCGCCGGACGAGATGTCGAGATGCCTGCCCGTCTCGGGCGACCACGTCGCCATCGTCGGCGAGAACCGCAAGATGCTGGTCTTCCCGCTGACGCAGATCCCCGAGATGACGCGCGGCAAGGGCGTGCGCCTGCAACGCTACAAGGATGGCGGCGTCTGCGACATCAAGACCTTCGAACTCGACAAGGGCCTCACCTGGACCGACTCCGCGGGTAGGGCCTTCGTGAAATCGAAGGACGACCTCGTCGAATGGACCGGCGACCGCGCCACGGCGGGGCGGATGGTGCCGAAGGGGTTTCCAAGGACTGGGAAGTTCTCGTAGCGAGCCCGGGCGATGATCCCCGCCCTGGTGTCCGGGAAGCCTTCATGACGAGCAACCGGCCGGAACTGCTGCTGTTGCACGCGCTGCCCCTCGACGCGTCCATGTGGGTGAACCAGATTGACCTGCTTCCGGCCGATACCGTCGCGCCGACGCTCTATCGTTTCGGCGATCGCATCGAATCCTGGGCCAACTCGGCCCTGGCCGAGGCGAAGGGAAATCGTCTCGTCGTCGTCGGCTGCTCGGTCGGCGGGTCTTGCGCGCTCGAAATTGCGGCCCTCGCCCCGGAGCGCGTCGCAGCGCTCGTGCTGATCGGGACCAAGGCGGATCACAGCCCTGACCCAGCGCTGCGCGACGCCGCCTTGCGGACGATCGCCACCGACGGGCTGGAGGCGGCCTGGCAGGCCTACTGGGCGCCACTGTTTTCGCCGCACATTTCCACGGAGGTGGTGGCGCAGGCAAGGGCGCTGGCGCTTCGGCAATCTCCTGAGGAACTGGCCCGGGGCATCAACGCCTTCCACACCCGACCGAGCCGGGGGCAGGTGCTCATGGACCTCGCATGCCCCATTATGGTCGTCACTGGCGCGGATGACGTGGCACCTGGTCCGGAGACGAGCGCCAGACAGGCGGAGATGGCGCGACTCGGAAGACTTCACGTCATCCCCGATTGCGGGCACTATGTTCCTATCGAGAAGCCTGCGGTGTTGAACGATATCCTGCGGGAGGTGATTGCGGAGAGCCGCTACGCCGCCCGATCCACTATCGGAGACAATGACCGTGATCGAAAGGCGTGACATCTCCGTCGACGAGGAAAAAGACCTGGTCGAGAGCACCGAGCGCGGCGAGTGGATCACCATCAGCCGCTTCCTCCACAGTCGCCTTCAGTCCATACGCGGCAGGACCTCGATTCCGGCGGCGCGGGCAGCGTCCGCGAGTGCCTTGTCGAGAGACGCCAGCGGCAGGCGCCGCCGCTGCGCGAGTTCCAGATAGGCGGCGTCGTAGACGGTCAGGCCATGGAGGTCGGCGAGCCGAATGGTCGCTTGCCAGGCATGCAGATCGGTTTCGGAATCGATGATGATGTCGAACTCAGCCAGGTCTGCAGGGCGCTTCGTCCCGAAAAGCCCGAGAAATGCGTTTGCGCCGAATCGCGACGTTGAGGCTGTTGGCAATTTCGAGACGCCAGAGACCGGGAACGAAGGCCGAGCTCTCCACCACGCGATCGAACATCGCCTCGATCGGCTCTGTCCGCTCGTCTCCATGGATCCAGGCTAGCGTCCTCGAACTGTCCAGGACCAGCGTCAAGCGCGGCCCTCGTCCCGGAACCGCTTCCATTCCTCGATGCTGATCGCCTCGTCGCGGGGGAGCGCGCGGGCACGGGCGCGGATGCGCTCGGCCGCCGCCCGCGCCGCCTCACGATCCTTGGCCTCCCCTTCGGGCACGAGGCGGGCCACTGGCTTGCCATGGCGGGTGATTACGATTTCCTCGCCCTGCTGCACGCGATCGAGCAGTTCGCCGAGAGTGCTTTCCGCGTCGAAGGCGCCGATCTCGTGCATGGTCAGTTCCGTTTCGGCAGGAAATGCGGGGACAGTTTACGTATTTCCGGTCGTTGAAGTAGCCTTCTTGATCGCGCAGCATAACCGGAAATACGTAAACTGTCCCCGGATTCCCTCTGTTGAAGCCAGCTCCACTGGCCTGTCGAAAGAGGTGAACCAACCCTTGGCCTCGGGCAAGGTTGACCCGACGTGATCACTCACCCCCGCGCCAGCGCCATGGCCCTGATCTCCATCAGCCCGCCGGGCACGATCAGTTCGCTCACCCCGATGGCGGTCCAGGCGGGCCAGGGTTCGGACAGATAGCGGTCGCGCACGCGCATGAAGGTTTCCATGTGGCGGGCGATGTCGACGTGGTAGGTGGTGATCTCGACCACGTCCGACAGATCGCAGCCGGCTTCCGCCAGGATCGCCTTCAGCGCCTCGAAGGCGGTGGCGAACTGGGCTTCCGGGTCCTTAACCGCCATCAGCGCCGCGAGCGGCGCGTCGGCGTCGGCGAGCGTCGCCGCGGCACCCTTCAGACCGTCCGCGCCCGGCGTTTCGCCGCCCGGGCTGGTGCCGACGATGCCCGAGCAGAACACGAAGCCGTTGGCGACGACGGCTGGCGCGAAATGCCACTGGTCGTAGACGCCCCTCAGGGATGCGGGAACGACGGGTCTGTGCATCGGCTATCCTCCTGCTCGGGACACCGGCGCGGCGCCCGGCATCGGTGCCGGTCCGCAACCATCGGTCAGCGGCAGGAGCATATCGCCGACGACACCTGGTCGTTCCAGTCGTGGCCGAGATATTCGACGTCGCGCCGCAGGCTCAGCGATGCGCCCTGGAAGTCCGCATCCTCGAACATGGTGAGACGGCATCCGGGGTCCACGCGGGCCGACGAGGCCTGGTCGTTCCACTGGTGCCCCACGAACGGAACCCGTTCGCCGGGGCGCAGGTCGAATGCGCGGCCGCGGAATCCGGCGTGCTGATACATCGTGCAGCCGCGCGGCTGCTGGTGGACGATCTGGCAGGCGCACCGCGCCGACGACGCCTGGTCGTTCCACCGGTCGCCGACGAAGGGGACGTCGCCGGAAAGGCTGAGCGACGCGCCGCGGAAATCGACGTGCTCGTGGAGGGTCAGGCGGCAGCCGGGTGGCACCTGCACCGAGGAGAGGCGGTCGTTGAAGGAGCCGAAGCGCGCCACCGAACCGTTCGGCGGGACGAACAGCGCCCGGCCGCCGAACCCGGCATGCTCGTAGAGCACGCAGGCGTCGGCGGCCTGGGCCGCGCCGGACGAAAGCAGGCCGAGGACCAGGGCGAATGCGGCAAAGACGGTCTTCATGGCGAACCTCCGTTCCCGCCACATTATGCACGCTTCAGGCCGGCTGCAACGTATCCGTCGCGGCAGCGCCGGGGTCCGCGCGCCCGCGGCAAAAGCGCCTCTCGCCGCGCGGCGCGGCGCGCCTATTTTGTCTGTCCATGCCCGGCACCTTGCGCTTCCTCCTCGGCGACCAGCTCTCGCGCTCGATCGCGAGCCTCGACGGCCTGGATCCGCACGGGGACGTCGTGGTGATGGCGGAGGTGGGCGAGGAGGCGACCTATGTCCGGCACCACAGGAAGAAGATCGCCTTCCTGTTTGCCGCCATGCGCCACTTCGCGGACGATCTGCGCGGGGAGGGGATCACGGTCGACTACGCGGCCCTTGGCGAGCCGGGTGGACCAGCGAGCCTGACCGATGCGCTGGCCCGCGCGGTCGAGCGCCACCGTCCGGAGCGGATCGTCGTCACCGAGCCCGGCGAGTGGCGGGTGCTGCAAGCCATGCGCGACTGGAGCGAGCTGTTCGGCTGCCCGGTCGAGATCCGCGAGGACGGCCGCTTCCTCTGCGCGACGGGCGATTTCGCGCGCTGGGCCGAGGCGCGCAAGGACCTGCGCATGGAGTTCTTCTACCGCGAGATGCGGCGCAAGACCGGCTACCTCATGCGCGGCAAGGATCCCGAGGGCGGCGCCTGGAACCTGGATAAGGAGAACCGCAAGCCGCTGCCGAAAACGCTCGCCGTGCCCGAGCGCCCGTCGTTTCCGCCGGATGCGACCACCCGCGCCGTGCTCGGCCGCGTCGCCCGCGACTTCGCCGATCATTTCGGCGACCTCGAGCCGTTCGACCATCCCGTGACGCGAAAGGATGCGCTGGCGGCGCTCGACTGGTTCGTCGAAAACGCGCTGCCGCTCTACGGCGACTACCAGGACGCGATGCGCACCGGCGAACCATTGCTGTTTCACTCCAACCTGTCGGCGCTGATCAATTGCGGCCTGCTGTTGCCGGCCGAATGCTGCCGCAGGGCGGAGGACGCCTACCATTCCGGCGCCGCCCCGCTGAACGCCGTCGAGGGCTTCATCCGCCAGATCATCGGCTGGCGCGAATATGTCCGCGGCATCTACTGGCTGAAGATGCCGGACTATGCCGCGTCGAACGCGCTCGACGCGCACCGGCCGCTGCCGGCGTTTTTCTGGACGGGCGAGACCGACATGAACTGCCTGGCGCAGTCGATCGGCGAGACGAAGGCCAACGCCTATGCCCACCACATCCAGCGGCTAATGGTGATCGGGAACTTCTGCCTGCTCGCCGGCCTCGATCCGCGCGAAGTGCAGGAGTGGTATCTTTCGGTCTACTGGGACGCCTATGAATGGGTGGAGATGCCCAATGTCGTCGGCATGATCCTGTTCGCCGACGGCGGGCTCCTGGCGTCGAAACCCTATGCCGCGTCCGGCGCCTACATCGACCGCATGTCCGACTATTGCGGTGGCTGTCGCTACGACGTGAAGAATCGGAGCGGGCCGGACGCCTGCCCGTTCAACCCGCTCTACTGGGACTTCCTCGCGCGTCATCGCCAGCGCTTCTCCGGGAACCGCCGCATGGCGATGATGATCGCGACGCTCGATAGGATGGATCCGGCGCAGCTGGCGGCGATGCGCGCGACGGCCGACGCCTTTCTGACGGCGTTGCGTTGACGCTGCTGACACCGCGCTGTCGGCAGCAACGCAGTTTTGCAGTCGCGGCCCTTGGCAATCCAACCTTTCCGCGCCATCTGCCTTTCCCGCAGCCGCGCCCCGACCCACCCCATCTTTTCTGCAATGCAGCACATTGACGGAGAACGATCGTTCGCATAAATTGCGAATGATCGTTCGCATAAATCGGATGCAGATGCCTGATTTCCACCCTCCCGACGGCGCAACCATGCTCCTCGAAGCGGATGCGACGACGACCCGCACCGAGCGTCGCGACCAGCAGGTCGCGCGGATTCTCGACGCGGCCAAGACCTGCTTCGTGCGGTCGGGCTTCCAGGGCGCTTCGATGCAGCAGATTTGCGCCGAAGCGGGGATGAGCCCCGGCGCCCTCTACCGGTATTTCCCCTCCAAGGAAGCGATCATCGAGGCGATAACCGAGGCCGACCGCCGCCGCGACGCCGAGATCTTTTCCGCGCTGACGGCCGGGGGCGACGTTGTCGACGGCTTCGTCGCGGCCGCGATGACCCACATCCGCTACATGCACGAAAGCGGCAATGCACCGCTCTTCACCGAGATCCGCGCCGAATCCATGCGCAACGACGCCATCGACTTCGCCTGCAAGATGTCGATGAAGGACGTCGACGCCAGCTTCCGGTCCTTCCTGCAAGCGGCCATCGATCGCGGCGAGATCGATCCCTGCGCGGACCTCGACACCATCCTGCCGGTCATGGTCGCCTTCGGCGAAGGGCTGGCGATCAACGATCTGCCCGCGCAGGGCGTGCCCCTCGACGGTCTCGAGACCGTGATCCGCGCCATCGCCACCGCCGTGCTGCGACCGACGGGTCGCTCGACCGAAACTCGATCCGATGTGCATTCGACGTCGTAAGACGTCGTCACAGCATCGAACCAACAGCAACGCCACCGATCCGAGGCGCCCCATGAAGAAAAGTCGCATCCTGGCCGTAGCCGCAATCGCCCTCGTGGGCGGCGCGGCGGCCTTCGGCTACACGCAGACCGCGTTGACGGCCGCTCCGGCTGACTTGCCAGCGGACCCTGTCGCGGTCACCGCGCCGCCGGCGATCCGGGTGGTCGCGGCCGAACGGCGGGAGCTGGTCGAAAAGCTGGTCGTCACCGGCAGCATCGTCGCCCGCCAGGAGGCTGCGGTCGGCGTCGATCTCTCTGGGATGATCGTCGAGGACCTCCTCGCCGATCAGGGCGACGTCGTGAAGAAGGGGCAGGTTCTGGCGGTCCTCGACCGGTCGATGCTGGACACCCAGCTGGCGCAGGCCGATGCCAACCGCGCGCAGGCCGACGCCAGCGTGGCGCAGGTCGCCGCGCAGATCACCGATGCCGAGATCGGCGTGCGGCAGGCGGCCGAGTCGCTCGAAAGGGCGCGCGAGCTGCAAAGGAAGGGCATTGCCGCCCAGTCCCAGCTCGACAATGCCGTGAATGCCTATGACAGCGCCGTGGCGAAGCTCGAAGCCGCGCGCAAGGCGCTCTCCGCGTCCAAGGCGCAGCTCGGCGTCATCGACGCGCAGAAGCAGAACGTCGAGCTGCAGATCGAGAAGACGCAGGTCAAAGCCCCCGCCGACGGCCTCATCCTCGCCCGCAACGCCACGCTCGGGGGCATCGTCGGCGCCAGCGGCGGAGCCCTGTTCCGGATCGCCATCGATGGCGATCTGGAACTCTCCGCCAGTGTTCCGGAAACGTCGCTGCCGCGGCTGAAGCCCGGCATGGCCGTCGAAGTGATGGTGGCGGGCGCCACCGAACCCACCCGCGGCGAGGTTCGAATGATCGAGCCCGAAGTGAGCCAGACCTTGCGCATGGGCATCGTCCGCATCGCGCTGACGAAGGACGACGCCGTTCGGGTCGGCAATTTCGCCAGGGGGTCCATCGAGACGATGCGGCGCGACAGCGTCGCCGTGCCGTCGGCCGCGCTCGTCTATCGGGGCTCGGACGGGTTCCTCCAGAAGGTCACCGACGGCAAGGTCGCGACGGTGCCGGTGGACATCGGTGTCCGCGCCGACGGCTTCGTGGAGATCGTCAGCGGCGTGGCGGCCGGCGACGAGGTCGTGTCGCGCGCCGGAACCTTCGTTGCCGACGGCGACCTGATCAGGCCGGTACGCCAGGACGTCACCGAGGTGGTGACCCGATGAACATGAACTTCTCCGCCTGGTCGATCCGAAACCCGGTTCCGTCCGTCCTTCTCTTCATCGTGCTGACCGCGCTGGGACTGTACAGTTTCGCCAGCCTGCCGATCACGCGCTTTCCCAACATCGACATCCCGCTGGTGTCTGTCGTCGTCAGCGACCCGGGCGTGGCGCCCAGCGAACTCGAGACGCAGGTGACCAAGCGCGTCGAGGACGCCGTCGCCAATGTCACGGGCGTCAAGAACGTCATCTCGACGATCACCGAGGGCAATTCGCAGACGGTGGTCGAGTTCCGGCTGGAGATCGAGACACAGACGGCGGTCCAGGACATCAAGGACGCCGTCGAGCGCATCCGCGACAGCCTGCCGGCCACGGCCGATGATCCGGTCGTCAACCGCGTCGATGTCGAGGGGCAGGCCATCCTGACCTATGCGGTGCAGGCGCCCGCCATGACGCTGGAGGAACTCTCCTGGTTCGTCGACGACGTGGTCATCCGCAAGCTGCAGGGCCTGAAGGGCGTGGCGCGGGTCGACCGCAACGGCGGCGTCACGCGCGAGATCAAGGTCGAGATCGATCCCGACCGCCTGCGGGCGCTCGGCGCCACGGCCGGAGACGTCAACAGGGCGCTGCGCGCCGCCAATGTCGACCTGACCGGCGGCAATGGCGAGTTCGGCGGCCGCGACCAGACCATCCGGACACTGGGGGGGACCCGCAGCATCGACGGGTTGCGCAACCTCGAGATCCCGCTCGCGGGCGGGCGTCGCGTCATTCTGGCCGACATCGCCACGGTGACGGATTCCTGGGCCAAGCCGAAGTCCTTCGCGCGGCTGAACAACCAGACGGTGGTGTCGTTCGGCATCTTCCGCGGCAAGGGCGAGAGCGACGTCGAGGTCAACGAGCGCGTGACCGCGGCGATCGCCGAACTCCGGCAGCGGAACCCGGAGGTCTCGCTCGCAAAGGTCGACGACTCGGTCACCTTCACCGAGGGCAACTACGATTCGGCGATGGAGACGCTGGTCGAGGGCGCGGTGCTCGCCGTCATCGTGGTGTTCCTCTTCCTGCGCGACATCAGGGCGACGCTGGTGGCGGCTTCCGCGCTGCCGCTGTCGGCCATCCCGACCTTCTGGGCGCTCGACCTGATGGGCTTTTCGCTCAATCTGGTCAGCCTGCTCGGCATCACGCTCGTGGTCGGCATCCTGGTCGACGACGCGATCGTCGAGATCGAGAACATCGTCCGCCACATCAAGCTCGGAAAGTCGCCGTACCGGGCCTCGCTCGAGGCGGCCGACGAGATCGGGCTCGCGGTCATCGCCATCTCGGCGACCATCATGGCGGTCTTCGCGCCGGTCTCGTTCATGGGCGGCGTCGCGGGACAGTACTTCAAGCAGTTCGGCCTGACGGTGGCGGTCGCCGTGTTCTTCTCCCTGCTGGTCGCGCGGCTGATCACCCCGATGCTTGCCGCCTACTTCCTGCGCGGGCACGGCCACGAGGAACCGAAGCCCGGTGCCATGATGCGCGGCTATCTCGGTTTCCTGCAGACGTCGCTGCGGTTCCGCTGGTTGACGATGCTTGCCGGCATCGGCTTCTTCGCCGGTTCGATGTATGCGATCGGCCTGCTGCCCTCCGGCTTCATCCCCAAGGAGGACGCAAGCCGCATCGTCTTCTCTCTGGAACTCCCGCCGGGCAGCCTGCTGGACGACACGCGCGACACCACCGACCGCGTCTCCGACATCATGCGCGAACTGCCGGAGGTGGAGAACGTCTACGTGATCGGCGGGTCGAGCCCGACCGGCACGCTGGAGCCGCGCCGCGCGACCGTGATCGCGGACCTCGTCCACAAGTCGCAGCGCGACATCAAGCAGGAGCAGATCGAGGAAATTCTCCTCAAGCGGCTCGAAGTGGTGCCGGACCTGCGCATCTACTTCGTCAACGACCGCGGCCAGCGCGCGCTCGAGTTCGGCGTGATGGGCACGGACGGCGCGCTACTCGACAGCACCGCCCGCGAGATCCAGAGCGCGATGGTGCAGACCGGAAAGTACCGCGCGGTGACGTCGAACGCCGCCCTCGACCGGCCGGAGATCATCGTCAAGCCCGACCTCGACCGGCTGTCGGAACTCGGCATCTCGACGGCCACGCTTGCCGAGACGCTGCGGATCGCCACCATCGGCGACATCGACGCCAACCTGGCGAAGTACACGGTCGGCGACCGGCAGATCCCGATCCGCGTCCAGATCGACGAGGCCTCGCGCGAGGATCTGTCCGTCGTCAGCGCGCTTCCGGTCCCGACGGCCTTGGGCTCGACCGTGCCGCTGTCCTCGGTCGCGACCATCAGCTACGGCCAGGGCCCGTCCTCGATCCAGCGCTTCAATCGCGAGCGCCGGGTCGTGATCGGGGCCGACATGGCGCCGGGCTACGAGATCGGCGAGGGCCTCGCCATCGTCAATGCTCTGCCGCTGGTGCAGGATCTGCCGGCCGGCGTGCGGGTTCAGGAGACCGGCGACGCCGAGATCATGGGCGAGGTCTTCGCCGGCTTCGCCCTGGCGATGATCACCGGCCTGATGCTGGTGCTGGTGGTGCTGATCCTGCTCTTCGGCTCGATCTTCCACTCGGTCACGATCCTGGGGTCGCTGCCGCTGTCGATCGGCGGCGTCGTCGCCGGGCTCTGGCTCACCAACGCGGCCGTGTCCATGCCGGTGGTCATCGGGATCCTGATGCTGATGGGCATCGTGACCAAGAACGCGATCATGCTGGTCGACTTCGCCATCGAGGAGGTTCGTCACGGGGTTCCGCGCGCCGAGGCCATCGTCGATGCCTGCCGCAAGCGCGCCCGGCCGATCATCATGACGACGATCGCCATGTCGGCGGGCATGGTCCCGGCCGCCCTGGCGATCGGCGACGGCGGCGAGTTCCGGGCGCCGATGGCGGTGGCGGTGATCGGCGGACTGCTGGTGTCGACCGTGCTGTCGCTGGTCTTCATCCCCTCGATGTACACGATCATGGATGACGCATCGATCTTCACCGGCCGCGTCATGCAATGGATCCTGCGGCCCAACGACAGGGACGAACCCGACGAGGCGGAAGCCGCGGCCGCCGAGCGCGTGGCGCATCGCGCGGACCAGCCGGCGAAAGGGGCCATGCCGCTGGCGGCCGAATAGCCGGCGTTCGACACCGGTACTTCAGGCCGTTTCGGCCAGTTTGGCCGGAGCGTCCTCGACCACCGCGCGAACGGCGATGCCGATCTCGCGGATGGTCAGGTCGAGATGCGATGAACCGCGCCACGTGGATTGGTCGTCGAGATAGCCGCCCCTGCCGGAGTGGGAAATCGGACCGATGTCCCGCTCGATCAGCCGCTTGTCTCGAAGAGCCCTGTTCCAGTGCGAGCCGGCGAAGACCGGCCAGCGACCCGGAAAGGCGAAGCGGGCCAGTCGGTAGACGAAATCCCGCGATCCGTAGAGCGAAATCAACCGGCCGGCTTCGGTCACCCCGCGATCCGAGGCCATGACGCCGCCAAAGGCCACGACCGAAACCGACGCCCCGGTGGCGGCGACGAGGTAGGGGGCCGCGCTGACCGCGATCTGGCCGCCGCCGCTGGAGCCCACCAGGATGATCGGGCAGCCGTCGGCGGGACCATAGCCGTTGGCGAGCAGCCGATCGACGATGACACGCGACAGGCCGTAGCCGTAAAGGGGGCCATAGCGGTTGTCGGCCGCCACCAGCACCTGGAAGAAGTTGCGCGTGTGCAGGATCGGCGGCAGCAGGAATGTCTGCGCCTTGCGCCAGCGACGTGCGGTCCGCCACAGCCAGCGAAAGACGCGCTGTCCGGTGAAGAGGGGCAGACCCGACGGGGCATAGGGAAAGACGTCGGTGACGATCGCGAATTCCGGCAGGGCGTCACGCAGGCGTGTGAGGAATGCCTCCTCCGACGGCATCAGCTCAGCCCCCGAAATGGATCCGATCCCCGCGAGAAAGACGACATGCGCGCGCGGCGCCTGTGCCGGCGTCGACGCGGCCGGATCCGCAGGCGTTGCCGCCACCCTGGTGGCGCCCGGCTCGTCGTGGGGACCGAGCCAGCCCGCCCACCAGCCGAGCGTCTCGAAGGGGGCCATGATCATCGACACCACGAAGATGATCGCGCCGAGAAGGACGATGTAGCCAAGCACGCCCGTCATTCGCCGGGCTTCCGTGCGCCGGTCAGCTTCCTGGCCCTGGCGATGAGGTGATCGGCGAGGTTGTGCGACGTGACGGTCAGGGCGCCGCCGGCCGCCGCATGGTGGAGGTGCTCGACCACGAAGCCGAAGGGCCGGCCGAACAGCAGCGACATCAGACGGATCGCGACCCAGCCGAGGAGCGCCGCCATCGCGGCGATGCTCACGGGGATGCCGATGCCGTGGTGCAGACCGAACAGGATGAGGCCGAAGACGAGGACGTCGAGAAGCCGGCTGAGCGCCTCGCCGAGATAGGGCGCAAGCGTCAGGATTCCGAAAAGTCGGGGCGCCTGCGCCAGCGCGATGATGCCGATGACCGGACCGTAGGAAACCTCGCGCCGGAACGCATACTCGACGGCGATCGTGGTGCTGACGGCTGTGACCACGGCGCTGGCGAGATAGATGAGGGCCATCAGGACGAGGCTGAGAACGAAGCGGGCGAACGGAACCCGGTTGAAGAACAGGACGAGGCCGTGGCCCGCCGCCTGCGACATACCGGCGACAAACGCCATCAGCAGCGCCAGGTCGCGCCCGCCGGGCGTCGCCGCCAGGCGAAACGCGCCGGGTTCGAAGGCGAGGGCCGAGAGACCGAGCGCAAGGGCATCGAAGAGGGGGCGGACAAGGTCCCATTTCAGAGCAAGCAGCCAGCCGGTGGGGCCGTCGATCATTGTAGACTTGCCTCCGGGTGCTGCTCAGTCAGCCTCGACAGGTTGAGCGGTCGGTCGTCGTGCAGGTCATGCCGCATCGCTTACCCGACGAACGTCCACCCGATAGGATAATGTCGCGGCAGGGCATCGGCAATGATGCCGGGCACCACGGGGCGCGATCTTTGGCGCTGCGCTCAGACCGGATGGCGGACGGTGGCATTGGCGCGTCGGCGGCGGCCCGACTGAAGCTGCCACAGCGAATGACCGACGAGGGTGACGATCAGGATCGAGCCGCCGATCATGGATGCCCGCGACGGCACCTCCGTGAAGATCAGCCAGACCCAGACGGGTGCAAGCACGGTCTCCAGCAGATAGAACATCGCGACCTCGGGACCGGTGATGTAGCGCGGACCGGTCGCCAGGCAGAAGAAAGCGATCGGCATGACCACCGCGCCGTTGAAGAGGATCCACCAGGGCGCCTCGACCTTGTAGCCGACCTGGCCGACCATGGCGATGGCGACGAGAAACGGCGCCACGACGGCGATCAGCGCCGTGAACCCCATCTCCGCGCCCGAGGCGCGCGTGATCGTGATCGCGCAGGCGATGAAGAAGGCCGACGCCAGCGCCATCAGGTCGCCGAAGAGATTGCCGGTCGAGACGCCATCGCCGACGATGATGAGAACGCCCACCATCATCAGTCCCATGGCGATCAGCGTCGCCGGACGCGGCCGCTCCTTGAGGAAGATCCAGGAGAGCAGAGCCGCGAACATGGTGTTGAAGGCGAGGATGAACACGAGGTTCGCCGTCGACGTGTTGTAGACCGCCGTCATGAAGGTCAGTGTCGAGATCGCATAGAGCCCGGCCACGGCAAGCCCGACCCGGCCGGGGATCAGCGCGGGCGGCCGGCCGCCGAGGAGCCGCCAGGCGGTCCA
Organism: Mesorhizobium sp.; assembly: GCA_051860465.1. GTDB lineage: Bacteria > Pseudomonadota > Alphaproteobacteria > Rhizobiales > Rhizobiaceae > Aquibium. The sequence continues at coordinate 52,907 of JBHYDY010000032.1, read as the reverse complement.
GATGATCAGCGTGGCCGTCACCGTCGCGCCGCAGCGCAGCAGCAGGATCGACCAGGATTCGCCGTCGGCCAGCCGGATCAGCGGGATGTCGACCGTCAGGGCCAGGCCGCCGATGGCCGTGATGACGAGGCCCTTGGTGTGGTCGCTCATTGGGGTGGACATGCGTTCGATCCGTCATGGGAGCGGCTGACGGAGGGCGGCAGCCTCGCTGGGCCGGGCTGGTTCCGCGGTGGATGTTGTCAATAGAGCAGCGGGAGCGATCCCGACAGCGCTTCGGTGGCGGCAAGGACTGGTCCAGGATCAGGCCGCGGGCTCGACATGACGCTCCCATCCCCGGGGGCCGAGGTGTTCCTGCGGGCCGAAGCGGATCTTGTAGGCCATCTTTCGCGAGCCCGCGACCCAATAGCCGAGATAGACATGCGGCAGCCCCGCGGACCGAGCCCGGGCGATGTGGTCGAGGATCAGAAACGAACCGAGCGAGCGATCCTCCTGGTCGGGAACGTAGAACGAGTAGACCATCGAAAGGCCGTCGGACATCTTGTCGGTCAGGGCGACCGCGATCAACTCGCCTTCCCCCCGGCCGGTGATGAAGGTGTCCGGTCCGCGCCGCCGGTACTCGATCACCTTGGTGTCGACATGCGTGTCTTCCACCATCATGGCGTAGTCGAGCACCGTCATGTCCGACATTCCGCCCTTGCGGTGGCGGGCGTCCAGATAGGTGCGGAACAAGGAGTACTGCTCGCTGGTCGGCTCGGCGTCATGCACAGCGCCGACGAGGTCGGCGTTGCGGCGCAGGACGCGCTTCATGTTCTTCGACGGTTCGAATTCGTTGGCGAGGATGCGCACCGACACGCAGCCGCGGCAAGTCTCGCAGGCCGGCCTGTAGGCGATGTTCTGAGATCGCCGGAAACCACCCTGGGTCAGCAGGTCGTTCATCTCGGGCGCCTTGTCGCCGACGAGATGGGTGAACACCTTCCGCTCGAACTGCCCGTCGATGTAGGGACAGGGCGAGGGAGCGGTGAGGAAGAACTGCGGCGACTGTGTCGGGTGATGCGTCATCGATCGCGGACTCTGAAGCTATCCCGCAAAATCGTCCGCGCGGGGCCAAACGTCAACAGGGTGCATGCCAGGGTCAACGAGAAATGACGCGGGCGCCGGCGCTGCGGCTCTTGCGGGCATGCCTCAGAAATCGTCGCGCGTCACGACCGTGCCGAGCAGGAGATCGTGAACGGTTCGCTTGCGGTCGATGAAGAGCGGCGCGAGCAGGATCAGCGGCGTCAGGAGAACGTTGCCGGCCCAGAACAGGACCGTGTGGACGACCGCCAGCAGGCCGTCGACGGGACGTCCGTCGAGCCGGTCCAGGCGGATCCCCATCATTCGCATGCCCACAGTCGCCTGCTTGTCGCCGCCGAGCGTGCTCCAGATGTAGATCAGCGCCACCATCGGACCCAGTATGCCGTAGAGCGCCCATCCGAGGCCGAGCGTGACGACGCCAAGCACGGCGACCAGAACGGCGAAGGGGATGCACAGCAGGCCGATGATCAGATAGTCGACCAGAAAGGCGAAGATGCGCCGCGTCCGCACGCCATCATAAGCGCGCCAGTCGTCGAGCCTCGTCTGGATGATTTCTCCGTCGAGAATGCGTTCCGTCATCGTCCTTGCCCTTGTTCAGCGGCCGTCGGCCACGAGGGGGAGATGGGGACGGCCGCCATGAATTCAAGGTTCTCGCGGCCGCGGCAGGGCCACCGGCCCCGATCGCAAGGGCGCTGATCGCGGACGTCAACCACGCCTCGGCCTGAACCGAAGGCCCGTCGCCGTCCGGTTGCCGGCGTTGGCATGGACTCAAGGAGCGCTCCTGAGCGCCATGGCGGCGCTGGTGTATCCGCCAGCCGCGCCATCGATGAAATGGACGTGGTTGTCGCTGGTGACCGACGGCACGATGCAGGTCATGATCGCCGAATCCTGTTCGAAAAGGCCATAGGAAACCACGCCGGCGGCGGAGGCTTCCTTCAGCACCGCTTCGATCCGGTCGCGGGTCGCGGGATCGCAGTCGATGGTCATCTTCAGCCCGTCGTCGAACTTGCGGAAGTCGGCATTGTCGCGCGTGACCCGGATGTAGTGGGTCGGATCGAACGCGCCGGCCTTCATCCTGGTGATGAAGAAGAAATGGGCGACCAGCGTCGTCGCGAGCAGTTCGATCTTCCGCCGGAGGAGAGACCCCTTGCCTCGCGAGGCGTGGGCCTCGATCGCGATGCCCTCGTTCGGCCAGGTGACGCCAGGTCCCTCCGGGGGGACGGGGTGGCCACCGCCGGCCAGCCCGCGCGTCATCTCCAGGACGCGGCGCGACACCGCCGTCACCGCGACCGGATCGGCGCCCGGCCGGGGAAGCACCAGCACGGAGAGGATGGTTCCGTTGCGCGACTTCATCGGCGTCCACCGGCAGGACAGCCCCGTCAGGTCCGGCAGTTCCCCATCGGGCGCGGCTTCGATCCTGTACCGGCCCGCCTTCATCTGCCGATCCGCCCAGGCAAGGCCGCCGCCGGCAAACATCGCATAGTCGATCGTCGCCGACGGACGATAGCGCGCCACCGAGGCGTCGAAGCCCGCCGCGCGGATGTCCGCCACCGGCACGATGGCGCCGCGCAGTTCGAATCCGAAGGCCTCTCTGGCCCAGCGCAGCACCCGCGCCAGTGCATCCGTGGCGCGCGTCAGGTGCCCCGCGGGGAAGGCGAAGCTGGCTCCATCGCCGCCGAAGACGAACGGGAAGGTCATGCCGTTGGCGGCATTCATCTGGGCGGAAATCACCGACGCACCGACCGTGTTGACGATCTTGTAGCGACCGGCCGCGATATGCGCGGTGGAACCGACGATGTCAGCCGTCCCGACATACCAGTCGTCGGGAAGCGCAACATAGGCATTGCCGTCGGCGAGACGGCCAAATTCAGCTTGCGGGTCGAGCCGGGCGTAAAAATCGTCTGAAAGCGGATCCGCCATGGCCTGTTCTCCTCCGGGTCTCGGCCTCGGCTCTCCGTGAAACCCGATTTGCGCCCCACGGGCAGATGCCTGTCGCCCGACCCCGATGCAAGCCTGTCGCGACCGCTTCCGTTCTCCAGCTACGAGGAGGCGACCGAACGGGTTTCATCCCGCGTCAGCTTCGCGCCCGTGTTCGCGCCTTCCCATCCTTCGGCGGATGGCCGCGCCGGAACTCGACGAGTGCGTTGGTGCTCAGCCTGCAAGCGTCCGTCCGATCGCCCGGAAGAGGCCGATGGTCTCGGCTTCGCGGAAGGAACTCTCGTCGTTCGTCGTTCCGTAGCGATGGCTGGCCGACAGCTTGGCGATCACAATCTCTCTTCTGGGATCGACGTAGACGAACTGGTTGTAGACGCCGATCGCGGCGTACTCGCCCTCGTCGCCGGGCAGCCACCACTGGTAGCCATAATTGAAGATCGTGCCCGCGAGACCTCCCGCGCCGGCCTTCAGGTGCGGCGCGTCGGAGGTGACCGATGCAGCCACCCACTCTTCCGGGACGATCTGCCGGCCGTTCCAGCGACCGCCGAGACGATAGAGTTCGCCGAGCTTGGCATAGTCGCGCGCCGTGGCGTTGAGACCGCCGAAGGCCATTTCCATGCCGGTCGAATCGATCAGCCAGTGCGCGTCGTCCTCCATGCCGAGCGGATGCCAGAGCTTTTCCTCGACGTAGTCGCGGATAGGCTTGCCGGTCACGTTCCTCAAGAGCATGCCGAGCGCCTGGGTGTCGGTCGAGTTGTAGAGATTCCAGGTGCCCGGCTCCCGCTCGCGCTTCAGCGTCGCCGTGAAGTCGTTGAAGGAACCGCCATGCGCGAAGACCGCGATGAAGCGGTTGATGTCGGAGCCCGGATCCGAATAATCCTCGTTCCAGCGTGCGCCGGACGACATCTGCAGCACGTCCTTGATGCGCGCGCCGTCATAGGCAGAGCCCGTCAGTTCGGGGACGTAGTCCACGATCTGCTCGTCGACCGAGCCGAAGGCGCCTTCGGCCTGTGCGATGCCAAGGGCCGCCGAGACGAAGCTCTTGGCGACCGACATCGATACCCAGGTCACATCGGGACCGCCGGTCAACCAGTAGTCTTCATGGCGAACCTTTCCATGGTGAAGCACCATCAGCGCGACCGTATCGGTCTCGGCCAGGAAGGCGGCCATGTCACGGTCGGCGTCGCCGAAGCGGTAGGTCGCGGGAAGCTCCATCGCCTCGCCGCGCGGCAAGGGCCGGGGCTCCGGCGCCGCCGTCATCGTGGCAACGGGGAAGAGCTCATGCTGCCGGTTGAACCGGTCCTCCTGGCGGGCGCCCGAGAACAGGCTCTGCAGATATGTAACCCGATCGCTCATTGTGCCTTCCCTCCGGATGCCGTCGTGGTGGTCAGCCGCGCTCGTGCAGGATCGCCGCCACCTCGGGCGCGAAATAGGTCAGGATACCGTCGCAACCGGCGCGCTTGAAGGAAAGCAGCGTCTCCATCATGACCTTCTCGCCGTCGATCCAGCCATTGGCCGCCGCGGCCTTGACCATCGAATACTCGCCCGAGACCTGGTAGGCGAACGTCGGCAGGCCCAGCTCGTCCTTCAGGCGCCGGATGATGTCGAGATAGGGCAGGCCGGGCTTGACCATCAGCATGTCGGCGCCCTCGTCGACGTCCTGCTCGGCTTCGCGAACCGCCTCCTCGGAATTGGCATGATCGAGGTAATAGGTCTTCTTGTCGCCCTTCAGGAGCCCGGCGGTCCCGATCGCTTCCCGGTAGGGACCATAGAAGGCCGACGCGAACTTCGTCGCATAGGACATGATCGCGACGTCGTGGAAGCCGGCCTCGTCGAGCGCGTCGCGGATGGCGCCGATGCGTCCGTCCATCATGTCCGACGGCGCGATGATGTCGGCGCCGGCCGCGGCCTGCAGCACCGCGGCTTCCGCGATCTGCCTCACCGTCTCGTCGTTGACGATGACGCCGTCGCGCAGGATGCCATCATGGCCGTGGCTGGTGAAGGGATCGAGCGCCGCGTCGGTGATGATGCCGATCTGCGGAACGGCGGCCTTGATGGCGCGTGACGCACGGTTGAGAAGATTGTCGGGATTGAGGATTTCGGAGCCCGTCTGGTCGCGCAGCGAATGGTCGACGTTCGGAAACGTCGCGATCGCCGGGACGCCCAGCCTCGCCGCCTTCTCGACCTCCTGAACGGCAATGTCGATCGTCAGGCGGAAGACGCCCGGCATGGCATCGACGGGTTCGCGGCGATTCTCGCCGTCGATGATGAAGATCGGCCAGATCAGGTCATCGACGGTGAGCCGGTTCTCCTGGACCAGCCGACGCGACCAGTCCGCCTTTCGCATGCGTCTCATCCGGCGCGATCCGGTGATTTCGTCCACAGATCGGGCACCGGGCCTTGCTCCGCGCAACATCCTGTCCATGACGCTTCCTCCGAAACTCCATGACGCTTCCCTGCGTTCAGCGTCTTTCGATTGCTCCGCCACCGCCGTGCATCCACCGGCATTGACGCTTCGGTCAACCCTGCTTAAGCCTCGTCACGATCGTAAGGAAGGGCCGCAGATGGATTTCGGAGGAGGCCAGGACATCCGGTTCGAGCGCCGTGGGCTCGCGGGTGTCGTGACGATGACGCGCCCCAAGGCGCTCAACGCGGTGACCCACGAGATGGTGCTGGCGCTGACGCGCGCGCTGGAGGCGTGGGGTCGCGATGATTCGATCGCGCTCGTCGTCATCACCGGGGAGGGGCGGGCCTTCTGCGCGGGAGGCGACATCCTCAAGGTCTATGAAGCCGGAAAGGCCGGTCGGCCGCTGTTCGAATTCTTCGCCGACGAGTACCGGCTGAATGCGGCGATCGTCCGTTTCGAGAAGCCCTACGTGGCGCTCGTGGACGGAATCGTGATGGGCGGCGGGGTTGGCGTGTCGGTCCACGGCAGTCACCGGGTCTTCACCGAGAACGCCCTCTTCGCCATGCCTGAAGTCGGGATCGGGTTCTTTCCGGACGTGGGCGGCAGCTACTTCCTGCCGCGACTGAAGGGCAGCTTCGGCGCCTACCTGGCCCTGACCGGCAACCGCATCAAGCGGGGCGACGCGCTCTGGTCCGGGATCGCGACGCACGCGATGCAGTCCAGCGATTCGGCCGCGCTTCTCGACGCGCTTTGCGAAACCGGCGATGCCGACGCCGCCTGCGCCCGCTTTGCCGTCGATGCCCCGCGCGAAACCAGCGACCCGGCCATCACCACGATCGGACGACACTTTTCGCTGGAACAACTCGACGATATCGTCTCCAGCTTGGGGCAGGCCGCCGACCATGACGACGAGGTGGCCCGAGACGCGCTCGCCACCATCCGCGCCCGCTCGCCGACCAGCCTTCTCGTCACGCTGCGCGCGCTGCTGTTCGGCGGCATGCTCGACATGGACGAGTGCATGCGGATGGAGTTCCGCATTCTCAACCGCATGCTGACCGGTCATGACTTCTACGAGGGAATCCGCGCCGTGCTCATCGACAAGGGCTCGACCCCGGCCTGGCGACCGGCCCGGATCGAGGACGTCGACCCGGCCGAGATCGAAGCCTATTTCGCGCCCCTCGTCGGCGGGGAACTGATGATGTGACGGAAGACGGGATCAAGGCATCGGTTCTGCGGCCGGCGCTGATCGAGGGCTTGTTCGCGGCCTTCCAGCGCATCGTGGCAGCCTATTGCCTGCTGTTCGGGGTGTTCTACTGGATCCGGCTGATCGGCTATTTTCCCGGTCCGCTCTGGCGCTTCGACACCATGCCGGTGGAATGGCAGGTCGCCTCGGTCACCCTGGCTGCGCTCTATCCCGTCGCGGGGATCGGGTTGTGGATGACCGCGTCCTGGGGGCCGGTGATCTGGTTCATCTGCGCGGCGATCGAGATCATCATGTACGGCGCCATGGGCAATGTCTTCGGCAGCCGATGGATGCTGGTCGCCTCCTACGTGCTGATCGGGCTGCTCTATGTCGGCTTCCGGGCCGCTCTCGTCTGGCATGCGCGTCAGACCCGGAAGTAGCGGTCCGTTAACCGAACTCGACGGCAGACCAATCGAAAGTCCTTGTTAATCCTGACGTTTAAGTCGAATTTTATGGGTGAGCGCTAGGGTGAGGCCAAGGTGAGAAGAAAAAAATACTCGCCAGGCGTCAAACGAGAGGCACAACCATGATCAACACCCGACAGGCACCAAAGCCCGTCCCGGCACAGGACGATCGCAAGGAAGCCATCCGCTCATTGTATCTTGAGGCACTTCAACTGGTGGAGCGTCTGCACCGCCGGCTGCTCGACGTGATCAAGGACGAGTTCGAGCGCAATGGCCGTTCCGACATCAACGCGATCCAGGCATTGCTTCTGTTCAACATCGGCAATTCCGAACTGACCGCGGGCGAACTGCGGACCCGTGGCTACTACCTGGGCTCCAACGTCTCCTACAACCTGAAGAAGCTGGTGGATCTCGGCTTCATCAACCACCAGCGCTCGCGCATCGATCGTCGCTCGGTCCGAATCAGCCTGACCCCGAAGGGCCAGGAGATCGCCGAGATCGTCGCCGGCCTCTATGATCGCCACATCGGTTCGATCGAACAGGTGGGCGGCATCAACGTCGACGAGTTCCGCGCCATGAACAAGGCGCTGCTGCGCCTCGACCGCTTCTGGAACGACACCATCGCCTATCGCATGTGACGCGCGGCGAAACGTCTGGATCGAGAACCGCGACGGGCTGGCCGATGGCCGGCCCTTCTCGCGTGTTGCGGCTTCACCGGCTTGTGTAGTGGCGGGGCCATTTTGCGGCCATATTCCGATGGTCAGGGCTAGGGCAGCGCCTGTCGGCCTGTCGATGGCGCGGGAGGCGTATGGTTGGCCTTTTCTTAACCGACCCTGCCTATCGTCGAGACCTGTCCGTCGCGGGCTTCCGCGTTCAAGAATGAGGCCATTTGCACGATGAAGACCGATCGCCGTTCCTTTCTGACCGGTGCTGGCGCTGTCGCCGCGACCCTTGCATCGGGGTCTGCGCATGCCCAGGACGTCATCCGCGATCTCATCCTGTCTCCGCGTCGCGGAAACTGGGACGAGCAGTTCGACGCGCGCGCCTATGAGGGTGGTCGCGTGGCGACGAGCCTGCCGATCTTCAGCCCCGATACCGTCGCCCATGTCGAGATGGCGATCAGCCAGTACTACGACATCGTCGCCCGGGGCGGCTGGCCGACGGTTCAAGCCTCCCAGAAGCTGCGCCTCGGCGTGGTCGATCCTGTGGTCGAGACCCTGCGTCGCCGCCTGATGATTTCGGGCGACCTTTCCACCAGCGCCGGCATCTCGCCGGCCTTCGATTCCTATGTCGATGCCGCGGTCAAGCGTTTCCAGCTGCGCCACGGCCTGCCGTCGGATGGCGTGATGGGCGAATACTCCTACGCCGCGATGAACGTGTCCGCGTCGGTCCGCCTTGGCCAGCTCGAGACGAACCTGGTGCGCCTGCGCGCCATGTCGGGCTTTCTGGGCGATCGCTACGTCATGGTCAACATTCCGGCCGCGCAGATCGAGGCGGTCGAGAACGGCCGCGTCGTGCTGCGGCACACCGCCGTCGTCGGCAAGATCGACCGCCAGACCCCGATCCTCAATTCCAAGATCAACGAGATCATCGTCAATCCGTTCTGGAACGCCCCGGAATCGATCGTCCGCCGGGACATCATTCCCCTGATGCGCAAGAACCCGAACTACCTTGCCGAAAACAACATCCGCATCCTCGGCCCGAAGGGCGAGGTCGATCCCTTGAGCATCGACTGGAGCACCGAGGAAGCGGCGAAGCTGCATTTCCGCCAGGATCCCGGCAGGATCAACGCGATGGCGTCGGTGAAGATCAACTTCGCCAATCCGCATGCCGTCTACATGCACGACACGCCGCAGCAGAGCCTGTTCAACCAGATCGAGCGCTTCCACTCGTCCGGTTGCGTGCGTGTCCAGAACGTGCGCGATCTCGTGACCTGGCTGCTGCGCGACACGCCGGGCTGGGATCGTCAGCGCTTCGAGCAGTCGATCAAGAGCGGCGAGAGCACGCCTGTCGCGCTCGCGGTCGCGGTGCCGGTCTACTTCACCTATGTCTCGGCCTGGTCGACCGGAGACCGCGTGGTGCATTTCCGAAACGACATCTACGGCCGCGACGGCGTCGACGAACTGATGATCTCCGCCGCGCTCTAGGCACGACCACTCAACGAGACCTGAAAGGCCGCCACGTGCGGCCTTTTTCGTGTCCGGCGCTCGTGCGAGCGGCTGGAGGCGGACGCATGGGAGCCCACGCCCGGACCGACGATCTGCCGCATTCACGACAGCTTGTTTCGCAAGACGCCGCATGGCAGGGCCTCCCTCGATGTGATATTGCGCCCCGCAACCGCAACCACCGTACGAGGAAGGATGCCCATGGCCACCGCGACCGCTTTGAAGACGTTCGAGGAAAATCCGTTCAACCTGCCGCTCGAGCAGGTCGATCCCGAAATCTTCGGCGCAATCGGCAAGGAACTCGGTCGGCAGCGGCACGAGATCGAACTGATCGCCTCGGAAAACATCGTCAGCCGCGCCGTGCTCGAGGCGCAGGGCTCGATCATGACGAACAAATATGCCGAGGGCTATCCCGGCAAGCGCTACTATGGCGGCTGCCAGTTCGTCGACATCGCCGAGGAACTGGCGATCGAACGGGCCAAGAGGCTGTTCGACTGCAAGTTCGCCAACGTCCAGCCGAATTCCGGCTCGCAGATGAACCAGGCGGTGTTCCTCGCGCTGCTCCAGCCGGGCGACACCTTCATGGGGCTCGACCTGAACTCCGGCGGGCATCTGACGCACGGCTCGCCGGTCAACATGTCCGGCAAGTGGTTCAACGTCGTTTCCTACGGCGTGCGCAAGGAGGATCACCGCCTCGACATGGACGAGGTGGAGCGCCTGGCGCACGAACACAAGCCGAAGCTGATCATCGCAGGCGGCACGGCCTATTCGCGCATCTGGGACTGGAAGCGGTTCCGGGACATCGCCGACAGCGTCGGCGCCTGGCTGATGGTCGACATGGCCCACATCGCGGGCCTCGTGGCTGGGGGGGTGCATCCCTCGCCGCTGCCGCATGCCCATGTCGTGACAACCACAACCCACAAGTCGTTGCGCGGCCCGCGCGGCGGCATGATCCTGACCAACCACGAGGACATCGCCAAGAAGGTCAACTCGGCCGTGTTCCCCGGCTTGCAGGGCGGCCCTCTGATGCATGTCATCGCCGCCAAGGCGGTCGCGTTCGGCGAGGCGTTGCGGCCCGATTTCAAGATCTATGCCCAGGATGTCGTGGCGAATTCGAGGGTGCTTGCCGCCAGCCTGATGGAGACCGGTCTCGACATCGTGTCGGGCGGAACCGACAATCATTCGATGCTCGTCGACCTGCGCCCCAAGAACGCCACCGGCAAGCGCGCCGAGGCAGCCCTTGGCCGCGCCAACATCACCTGCAACAAGAACGGCATCCCCTTCGATCCCGAAAAGCCCTTCGTCACCTCGGGCATCCGCCTCGGGACGCCGGCCGGCACGACGCGCGGCTTCGGCCAGGCCGAGTTCCGCGAGATCGGCCAGCTCATATCCGAGGTCATGGACGGCCTCAAGGCCGCGAACTCGGACGAGGGCAATGCCGCCGTCGAGGCCGCCGTCAAGGCGAGGGTCGTGGCGCTCACCGACCGGTTCCCGCTCTACCCCTTCATGGACTGAGCGCTCGGGCGAACAACGACGATCTACGTGCGGCCGGGGCGACCCGGCCGTTTCGTCTGGACGGGCGGCGCCTTCGGCTTTGCGCCGGCGGACGAATCCGCCTATGCCTCTCTGGCCGACGAACACGCGACAGGGTTCCATGCGCTGCCCCTACTGCCAGTCCGAAGACACCCAGGTGAAGGATTCTCGTCCGGCCGAAGACGGCGCGGCGATCCGCCGCCGCCGCGTCTGTCCCGATTGCGGCGGGCGCTTCACGACCTTCGAGCGGGTCCAGCTTCGCGACCTGGTGGTGACCAAGAAGTCGGGACGCCGCACGCCGTTTGATCGCGACAAGCTGGAGCGGTCGGTGCAGACGGCGCTGCGCAAGCGCCAGATCGATCCGCAACGCGTCGAGCGCATGATCTCGGGCATCGTGCGGCAGCTCGAGAGTTCCGGTGAAAGCGAGGTGTCCTCGAGCACCATCGGCCGCCTCGTCATGGAGGGGCTGATGAACATCGACGAGGTGGCCTATGTCCGCTTCGCCTCCGTCTACCAGGATTTCCAGAAGGCCGAGGACTTCGAAGGCTTCCTGCGCGAGATGGACAAGCAGGACTGATCGGCCCGCGCCAACTGGCGCTTCCCGAGCGACCCATGCCTGCGCTATGGCATCGACCATGAGCACGACGAACGCCGACATTCCCTTCATGAAGGCCGCCATCAGGCTGGCCCGTCGCAATCTCGGCCGCACCGGAACCAATCCGTCGGTCGGCTGCCTGATCGTGCGCGACGGCATGGTCGTCGGGCGCGGCGTCACCGCGCTGGGCGGACGGCCTCATGCCGAACCGGTCGCGCTGGCCGAAGCGGGCGACCTGGCGCAAGGGGCCACGGCCTACGTTACGCTGGAGCCCTGCGCTCATCACGGCGCGACGCCGCCCTGTGCCCGGACGCTGATATCGGCCGGGATCGCGCGGGTGGTGACCGCGGTCGTCGACCCGGACGAACGCGTCAACTCCAAGGGACATGCCATGCTGCGCGAGGCGGGCGTGATGGTCGAGACCGGGCTGCTGGAGGCGGAAGCCAAGCGCGACCTTGCCGCCTATCTCGTCCACAAGAGTCTTCGCCGATCCTTCGTCACGTTGAAACTCGCCGTTTCCAAGGATGGACTGCTCGGCTTGCGCGGCGGCCGCCAGGTCGCGATCACCGGCCCGGAGGCGCGCGCGCAGGTTCACCTGATGCGCGCCGAGCATCATGCGATCCTGATCGGGGCCGGCACGGCGATCGAGGATGATCCGGAGCTGACCTGCCGGCTGGTGGGCCTGGAGGATTGCTCTCCGCGGCGCATCGTCCTCGACGCGAATTCGAGGTTGCACGCCGGCCTGAAGCTCGTCGCCGGCGCGCGCGAGACGCCGCTTCTCGTGGCCGGGCCGGCCAATCCAGCCCTTGCCGACAGCGGTGCGGAGTTCCTCGCCTGCGAATTCGCCGACGGTCGGGTGGCGCTTCCGGAGTTGCTGGAAGACCTCGGCGCGCGGGGCGTCCAGAGCGTCCTGGTGGAAGGCGGCGCCCGCGTGGCGGAAGCCTTCCTGGCCGCTGGGCTGGTGGACCGGATCGCGCTGTTCACCGGCGCGCGACCGGTGGGCGAAGGGGTCGATCCCGCGCGCCGCGTGGTGTCCCCGATCACGGCCGAGACGCCGCCGAAGGGCTTCGATTTGACAGCGACCGGCGCTTTCGGCGAAGACCGGCTGCATAGCTACGACAGGGCCTGACCATGTTCACGGGTATCATCACCGATGTCGGCACCGTCGCGGAGAAACGTTCGCTCAACGAAGGCGTGCGGTTCCGGATCGAGACCGCCTATGATCCTGCCTCGATCGCGATCGGCGCCTCCATCGCCTGCTCGGGGGTCTGCCTGACCGTCGTGACGCTGCCGCCCGCCGGCTCGAACGCGCGCTGGTTCGAGGTCGAGGCCTGGGAGGAAGCGCTGCGGCTGACCACCGTTTCGCAGTGGCAGGTCGGGACCCGGATCAACACCGAGCGCGCCCTGAAGATCGGCGACGAACTGGGCGGGCATATCGTCTCGGGCCATGTCGACGGCAAAGCGACGATCGTCGACCGCAAGGACGAGGGCGACGCGGTGCGCTTTTCGCTGGAAGCGCCAGCGGAGTTTGCCCGCTTCATCGCGCCCAAGGGCTCCGTCGCGCTGGACGGGACGTCGCTGACCGTCAACAAGGTGGAGGGACGTCGCTTCGACGTGCTGCTCATCCAGCACTCGCTTTCGGTGACGACGTGGGGCGCGCGGCAGGTCGGCGACGCGGTCAACCTGGAAGTCGACACGATGGCGCGCTATGCCGCGCGGCTCGTCGAAGCCGACAGGGAATTGTCCTGAGCGCCTCATCGAAGGCTGACCGGAAGGAAGGCGGGGGAGCGTGAAACATGAGAATCCTGTCGCTCAATGCCTGGGGCGGCCGGGTTTTCGAGCCGCTGCTTCCGTTTCTCGAGGACATGGACGCCGATATCCTCTGTCTCCAGGAGGTCATCCGCACCCCCGGAGTTGGTGCCAGATGGCTGACCTATCGGGGAGATGGCGCCGAGCTTCCGCAAAGGGCGAACCTTTTCGATGACGTTCGCGCCCGGATGCCGGACCATGATCCGGTATTTTTCCCCTCGGCGCGCGGCGTGCTCCATGACGACGGCACGTCCTATTCGTCGGAATTCGGACTGGCGACCTTTACGCGTCGCTCCTTCTCCATGATCGGTCAGGCGCTCGAGTTCGTCCACGGTTCCTATTCCGCCGATGGCTGGGGCGCGCATCCGCGGCCGCGCAACGCGCATGGCGTCAGGCTGCTTGATCCGGAGAGGAACGAGCCCATCGCCGTGGTGCACCTGCACGGACTCCGCGAGCCGGGGAGCAAGGCCGACACGCCGCATCGCCGCGCGCAGGCGCACGCGCTGGTCCAACTCATTCATCGCGTGTGGAACCCCGGCGATCGGCTGGTCGTCTGTGGCGACTTCAACCTGTTGCCGGACAGCGAGACCTTCTCCATTCTCGGAACGCTTGGACTGACGGACCTCGTTACGACCCGCGGTTTCGCCGACACGCGGACGTCGTTCTACGGCAAGGACAACCGTTTCGCTGACTATCTGCTGGTGACGCCGAACGTCGCCGTCCGCCGCTTCGAGGTCGTCGCGGCCCCCGAAGTGTCGGATCATCGACCGCTTCTGATCGACATCGGCTGACCGGCGCCTCGAAGTCGCACCGCAAACGGGCGTAAATGGCTTGCGGGAGGGCGCCGATCGGCCTAAGTCACGCGCGATCCGGAGACAGACATGGCATCCACGACGCAACAGGGCTCGGCTTTCCTTCAGCCCGAGGGCAAGGCCCATCTTCTCATCATCGAGGCGCGTTTCTATGACGACCTCGCCGATGCGCTGCTCGACGGCGCGAAGGCGGCGCTGGACGCCGCCGGCGCGACTTACGACGTCGTCACCGTGCCGGGCGCGCTGGAGATTCCCGGCGTCGTTACCTTTGCGCTCGACGGCGCGGAGGAGGGCGGTACCAGTTATGACGGGTTCGTCGCGCTCGGAACCGTGATCCGCGGCGAGACCTATCATTTCGAGATCGTCGCCAATGAATCCAGCCGCAAGCTGATGGACCTGGCGGTCTCGGAATCGCTGGCGATCGGCAACGGCATCCTGACCACCGAGAACGAGGCGCAAGCCTGGGTCCGGGCGCGACGGAACGAGGGCGACAAGGGCGGTTTCGCCGCCCGCGCGGCGCTCACGATGATCGCGTTGCGCGAGAAACTCGGAGCCTGAGACGTGGCACCGGATGAAAAATCGAAACAGGGCGGTCCGCGACAGGCGAACAAGCGGGGCGCGGCGCGTCTCGCGGCCGTGCAGGCGCTCTACCAGATGGACGTTGCCGGCAGCGGCCTCCTCGAGATAACCGCCGAGTACGAGTCCTTCCGCCTTGGCAAGGAGATCGATGGAGCCCTCTACCGGGAAGCCGATCCGCAGTGGTTCCGCGCCATCCTGGCGGGGGTGGTCGAGAACCAGAAGGTCGTCGACCCGGTGATCCGCCAGGCGTTGACCGAGGACTGGCCGCTGTCGCGCCTGGATTCGACGCTTCGCGCCATCCTGCGCGCAGGCGTCTACGAACTCATGGAGCGAAAGGACGTGCCGGTCGCCGTCATCGTGTCCGAGTATGTCGACATCGCCAAGGCCTTCTATGACGAGGACGAACCGAAGCTGGTGAACGCGGTGCTCGATCGCGTGTCGCGCCGCATTCGTGGCGAAGGCCGCGGCAAGGACGCATCATGACCGAGGGGCTGGCCGCGCGGGAAAAGGAAGCGCGCCGCACGGCGATCATCCTCGCTTGCGCCAGCGCCATCGTCGGATCGGCCGCGCCCATCGCGATCTCGACCGGCGGGCTTGCCGGTCACTACCTCCTGGACGCCGACAAGTCGCTGGCGACCGCACCGGTGACCGCCTACAACATCGGCGTCGCTCTGGGCGCCCTGCCGCTGGCGTTCGTGGTGCGCAGGTTCGGTCAGCGCAACGGCTTCATCGGGGGAACGCTGGCCACCGCCGCTGGCGGAGCGCTGGCGACCTTCGGGCTGTTCCGCGGCGATTTCTGGCTCTTCGGGCTTGGCCTGCTGATCGTCGGTTTCGGTGGCGCCTCCGTGCAGCAGTATCGGTTCGCGGCGGCCGACAACGCACCCTCCACCTACAAGGGCAAGGCGATCTCGACCGTCCTGACCGGCGGCGTCGCCATGGCGATCATCGGACCGCAGGTGGTGATCTTCTCGCGCGAGCTCTTCGCGCCGATCATGTTCGCGGGCTCCTATGTCGCCATCATCGTGCTGGCCGCGATCGGTGCCGTCATCCTGTCGTTCCTGCGCCTGCACGACAAGCAGGCAAAGCCCCTGGTCGAGTCCGCGCTGCCGGCTCGTTCCACCTTCGAGATTTTCACGCAGCCGCGCTTCATGGTGGCGCTGCTGTGCGCCATCGGTTCCTACGCGCTGATGAGCTTCATGATGACCGGCGCACCGATCGCCATGGTCGGCTGCGGGTTCACGCCCGACGAGGCAGCGCTCGGGATCTCCTGGCACGTGATGGCCATGTTTGCGCCGAGCTTCATCACCGGCAAGCTGATTGCCCGGTTCGGCAAGGAGACGATCGTCGCCGTCGGGCTGCTCCTGCTCGTCGCCTGTTCGGTGGTGGCCTTGTCCGGCATCGAACTCTGGCAGTTCTGGACGGCGCTCATCCTGCTTGGCGTCGGCTGGAACTTCGGCTTCATCGGCGCGACGGCCATGGTGTCGGAGACCTATACCGACGCCGAGAAGGGCAAGGTCTCCGGCCTCCACGACTTCCTGCTGTTCGGCTCCGTCGCGTTCGGTTCGCTGATGTCGGGAACGGTCTACAACGCCTGGGGCTGGGACATGCTGGCCTGGATCATGTTCCCGGTCATCGCGCTCTGCCTCGGGGCGCTGGGCTGGCTGTGGCTGCTTTCGCGCGGCGGCGCCGAACGTCCGGCCTGAGTCGCCAGGCGGGACGGGACACGGGCCAGGGACGTCGGCGCTTCGAACGGCCATCGCAATGGACGCCTGGAACCGGCCTCCGCCGATGCATCTCAAGTCGAACTTGCGACAAGGATGGCGAAAGGCGGGCAAAACAATAACAAATCCTTGACGTTGGCTTGGCTGTTCCGGATAAAGCCCGACGCTGGGCGCGAACCGGACTTGCCGATCATCGCCCGGTCACCCAAAGGCCCGGGGAGGGGTATAGTCGGGCCACCATTCGAGGAATTCCGCAATGACCATGCTCTATGTCGTCATACTCTGCGGCGTGCTGTCGGTCGTCTACGCCATCTGGGCGACGCAATCGGTCCTTGCGGCCGATCAGGGCAATGCACGCATGCAGGAAATCGCCGGCGCCATCCGTGAGGGTGCGCAGGCCTATCTTTCCCGCCAGTACACCACCATCGCCATCGTCGGCGCCGTCGTCTTCCTGCTCGCCTGGTGGCTCCTGTCCGGGCTCGCGGCGATCGGCTTCCTGATCGGCGCCGTGCTCTCGGGCGCGGCGGGCTTCATCGGCATGCATGTGTCCGTGCGCGCCAACGTGCGCACCGCGCAGGCCGCGTCCAACAGCCTCGCGGCGGGTCTCGACATCGCGTTCAAGTCGGGCGCCATCACCGGCATGCTCGTTGCCGGTCTCGCGCTGCTCGGCGTCGCCGTCTACTATTGGGTGCTGATCGGCCCGATGGGCATCGCGCCAAATGATCGCGCGGTGATCGACGCCCTTGTGTCGCTCGGCTTCGGCGCTTCCCTCATCTCAATCTTCGCGCGCCTTGGCGGCGGCATCTTCACCAAGGGTGCGGATGTCGGCGGCGATCTCGTCGGCAAGGTGGAAGCAGGTATCCCGGAGGATGATCCGCGCAACCCGGCCACGATCGCCGACAACGTCGGCGACAATGTCGGCGACTGCGCCGGCATGGCGGCCGACCTGTTCGAGACCTACGCCGTGACCGTCGTCGCCACCATGGTGCTCGGCGCGATCTTCTTTGGCGGAACCGCCGTGCTCGGCAGCGTGATGATCTATCCGCTTGCGATCTGCGCCGCTTGCATCCTGACCTCGATCATCGGCACCTTCTTCGTCAAGCTCGGCTCCAACGGCTCGATCATGGGCGCGCTCTACAAGGGCCTCATCGTCACGGGCCTCCTGTCCATCATCGGACTTGCAATTGCGACATCGCTGACGATCGGCTGGGGAGAGGTCGGTGTCGGCGGCGGCGTCGTGATCACCGGCATGAACCTGTTCGTGTGCGGCATCGTCGGCCTGATCGTGACCGGACTGATCGTGGTCATCACCGAGTACTATACGGGCACCAACAAGCGCCCCGTCAACTCGATCGCCCAGGCATCGGTGACCGGCCACGGCACCAACGTCATCCAGGGTCTTGCGGTATCGCTCGAGGCGACGGCGCTCCCTGCGATCGTGATCGTCGGCGGCATCATCGTCACGTTCCAGCTGGCCGGCCTCTTTGGAACCGCGATCGCGGTCACCACGATGCTCGGTCTTGCCGGTATGATCGTCGCGCTCGACGCCTTCGGCCCTGTCACAGACAATGCCGGCGGCATTGCCGAAATGGCCGGCCTGCCCAAGGAGGTGCGCCAGTCGACCGACGCGCTCGACGCGGTGGGCAACACGACCAAGGCGGTCACCAAGGGCTACGCGATCGGCTCGGCCGGTCTCGGCGCGCTGGTTCTCTTCGCCGCCTATTCGTACGACCTCGAGTACTTCATCGCCAACAGCGCGACCTATCCCTACTTCCAGGGCATGGAGGATGTGTCCTTCTCGCTTGCCAATCCCTACGTGGTGGCCGGCCTCCTCTTCGGCGGCATGATCCCCTACCTCTTCGGCGGGATCGCGATGACCGCGGTCGGCCGTGCGGCCGGTTCGATCGTCGAGGAGGTTCGCAGGCAGTTCAAGGCAGATCCCGGCATCATGGCGGGAACCTCGAAGCCTGACTACGCCCGTGCGGTGGACATGCTGACCAAGGCGGCGATCAAGGAGATGATCATCCCCTCGCTGCTGCCGGTTCTGGCACCGCTCGTCGTCTACTTCGGCGTCCTGCTGATCTCCGGTTCCAAGGCCTCGGCCTTCGCCGCACTCGGCGCGTCGCTGCTCGGCGTGATCGTGAACGGCCTCTTCGTTGCCATCTCGATGACCTCGGGTGGCGGCGCGTGGGACAATGCCAAGAAGTCCTTCGAGGACGGCTTCATCGACAAGGATGGCGTCAAGCACCTGAAGGGTTCCGAGGCCCACAAGGCTTCGGTGACCGGCGACACCGTCGGCGATCCCTACAAGGACACGGCGGGTCCCGCCGTGAACCCGGCGATCAAGATCACCAACATCATGGCGCTGCTCTTGCTGGCCGTTCTCGCCCACAACTGACCAGAGCTCTGCTGGAATGAAAAGAGACCCGCGGGAGCGATCCCGCGGGTCTCTTCTTTTGCGATCTCGGAAAGGGAGAGGATACTGCTCCCGGAAAGTGCTAAATGCCGCCGCCGCCCAGGATGCGGCCGGCCTGCGACGCAGCCGCGGCGCCGCCGCCGACGCCGGACAACAGCTGCCCGATGAAGCCCTGATCCTTGCCGCCGGTCGGCGTCGTGCGCGAGACGAAGTCGAACACCTTGCCGTCCTGCAGGCCATAGTTGGCGATGTTCTCGACGCGGCCATCCGTGCCGAAATAGACGGCCATGATGCGCTGGTCGACAATCCTCGAATTCATGAAGGCCGCCTGCCGGACCCGAGTCTGCGAGATGTAGTAAAAGACTTCGTTGTCGAAGGTAGCAGTCGTCGAGGGCGTCCCGAGCGCTAGAAGCACCTGTTCGCGGCTGGAGCCGACCGGTACGAGTTCGAGCGCCTGCTCGTCGGCGACGTAGCCCTGGGTGATGGTTTCGCGCGGGTTCAGCGCATCCGTGCTGCAAGCGGACAGCAAGACCGCCGAGGCGGACGCCAGAACGGGCAGGACGATCATCCTGGCCTTGAAATCGTAAAAGGGCACCGACATCTCCATGCAAATGCGGCCAACATGCTTGCGCAGGGCCACGAACTCGGTAAACCAGCTTCTTCGCCGATGCAACCGGAAGCCCGGGAGACGGCGCTCGTGGAGATCCCGGCATGCTCTCACGTCTTTTCGGCCGTCGGCGGAAATCGAACCAGGATGTCGTGGACAGGCTTTACGAACGAATCGTGGCGGCGGCGCGGCAGCCGGTGTTCTATTCACAATGGAACGTGCCCGACACGCCGCTGGGTCGCTTCGAGATGATGTCGCTGCACATGTTGCTGTTCCTGCATCGGTGTCGGCGCGATGACGCTGTCCTCCGCGATCTCGCCCAGGAACTTACCGAC
Organism: Mesorhizobium sp.; assembly: GCA_051860465.1. Classification (GTDB taxonomy): domain Bacteria; phylum Pseudomonadota; class Alphaproteobacteria; order Rhizobiales; family Rhizobiaceae; genus Aquibium. The sequence continues at coordinate 33,272 of JBHYDY010000032.1, read as the reverse complement.
GACTTCTTCACCGATGTCGACCATTCGTTGCGCGAACTGGGCATCGGCGACATGGGGGTCCCGAAACGCATGAAGAAGCTCGCCAAGATGTTCTATGGCCGTGCTCACGCCTATGGCGAGGCGATCGATGCAGACGACGTGGCCGCACTTTCACAGGCGCTGTCGCGCAACATCCGACCCGAGACGGCCGAGTGGCCCCAGTCGACGCTGCTGGCAAACTATGTTCTGGAGGCCAATTCCATACTCGCAGCCCAGGCAGCCGAGGAAATCTCGGCGGGCAGGGTGGAATTTCCGGACCGCCCGGATTAACTGCCGCTCCATCATGACAAACTCTTCCAGCACCCAGAGCCCGATCTCCTTCAAGGCGAACGTCCTGCGTCTGCCGCGCAAGGGCATGCCCGTGGTGATCAACGCCGACGAAGGTCAGCGCGCGGCGCTGGCAGCCGAGCACGATCTTCTGACGGTGGAGCGGCTCCATGCGGATCTCCTCGTGGTGCCCTGGAAGAGCGACGGTGTGCGGATCAGCGGCCACGTGGAGGCCGATATCGAGCAGGCTTGCGTGGCAACGCTCGAGCCTGTTGCAGCCTCGATCCGCGCGGTGATCGATGCGATCTTCATTCCCCAGGGCTCTCCGCTCGCCAAGAAGATGGCGGACCCGTCCGGAGAATTCCTTTTGGATCCGGACGGTCCGGATGCGCCGGAACTCTTTGTCGGGGACATGATCGACGTCGGTGCCGTGGCGGAGGAATTTTTCGCGCTCGCCATCGATCCCTATCCGCGCAGCCGCTCGGCGCCTGCTTTGGCCTCGGCGCCCGAAGAGACGGAGGCTGCGCAGCCCGTTTCCCCCTTCGCGATCCTCCGGAACCTGAAACCAGACGGCTGAATACCGGGCCGGGAACCGATTCCGGTTGTGAACGTCCTGAAAAAGGATATTTTCGCCGGGCTTCGGCGAGGCGCCGACGGTCGGCAACCAACGATGAGACAAGAGTGATCAGAATCTCCATTGACGCGATGGGCGGCGACCACGGTCCGGAGATCATTCTCCATGGCCTGGACAATGTCGCGCAACGCAGGACCGACGTTCGGTTCCTCATCTTCGGTCGCGAGGATGCGGTCGCTCCGGTGCTCCTCAGATATCCGCGCCTGGCCGCGATCTCGGATTTCACGCATTGCGAAGTCTCGGTGCGGATGGACGACAAGCCGAGCCAGGCGCTTCGGCACGGCCGGTGGAAGTCGTCGATGTGGAAGGCGATCGAAGCGGTGAAGGCTGGCGACGCCGATGTCTGCGTGTCGGCCGGAAACACCGGCGCGCTGATGGCGATGTCGAAGTTCTGCCTGCGCACCATGGCCGCCATCGAGCGGCCGGCGATCGCGGCGATCTGGCCGACGGCCAAGAGCGAGAGCATCGTCCTGGACGTGGGCGCGACGATCGGGGCGGATGCCCATCAGCTGATCGATTTCGCCATTCTTGGCAGCGCGATGGCGCGCGCCCTCTTTCAGGTCGATCGCCCGACCGTGGGTCTTCTCAATGTCGGGGTCGAGGAGGTCAAGGGGCAGGAGGATGTGCGCGAGGCGGGCCGGTTGCTGCGCGAAGCCGACCTGGCGTCCATGCGCTACCATGGCTTCGTGGAGGGTGACGACATCGGTCGCGGGACGGTCGATGTGGTCGTGACGGAAGGCTTTGCCGGCAACATCGCCCTGAAGACGGCGGAGGGGACGGCAAGGCAGATCGCCGAGTATCTTCGCGCCGCCATGAGCAGGACGCTGATGGCCAAGATCGGCTACCTGTTCGCGCGCAACGCCTTCCAGCGTCTGCGCGAGAAGATGGACGTCCGCAAGATCAATGGCGGGGTCTTTCTCGGACTCAACGGGATCGTCGTGAAAAGCCATGGCGGGACCGACGACGAAGGCTTTGCGGCGGCCGTTGAACTCGGCTACGACATGGCCCGAAACAACCTCATCGACAAGATCCGCGCTGACATCGATGCCTTTCATGCCGCGATGCCCACAGGGCGTGCTGGCCAGCAAGCCGATGGCGAGCAGACCGACTTATAGGGGCAGGAAATGATTCGTTCGGTAGTCCGCGGCGTTGGCTCCGCCTTGCCACGGCGCATCATGCGCAATGCAGATTTCGAGGGCATGTTCGAGACGTCGGACGCCTGGATCGTCCAGCGGACCGGGATCAGGCAGCGCCATATCGCGTCCGAGGACGAGACGACTGCTTCGCTCGGCGAAGCCGCGGCACGGGCGGCGCTTGACGCGGCCGGGCTGACGGCCGACGACATCGACCTCATCGTTCTCGCGACGTCGACGCCAAACCATACGTTCCCCGCGACATCGGTCGAGATCCAGGAGCGTCTGGGCATGCGTCACGGCTTTGCCTTCGATCTGCAGGCGGTGTGCAGCGGCTTCGTCTACGCGGTGACGACGGCCGACCTCTACATTCGCGGCGGCCTCGCGAGGCGCGTTCTCGTGATCGGCGCCGAGACCTTTTCGCGCATTCTCGACTGGACCGACCGTTCGACCTGCGTGCTTTTCGGCGATGGCGCGGGCGCGCTCGTCCTCGAGGCGACGGAAGGCGAGGGGACGCTGGCCGATCGCGGCATCCTTGCGGCAAGCCTGCGTTCCGACGGAACGCACAAGATGAAACTCTATGTCGATGGCGGTCCCTCAACCACCCAGACCGTCGGGCATCTTCGCATGGAGGGCCGCGAGGTCTTCAAGCACGCGGTCGGCATGATCACCGACGTGATCGAGGCCACTTTCGCGGCGGCCGGGATAACGGCGGACGATCTCGATTGGTTCGTGCCGCACCAGGCCAACAAGCGCATCATCGACGCCTCCGCCAAGAAGCTCGGCATCGCCGAGGAGAAGGTGGTCGTGACTGTCGACCTGCATGGGAACACGTCGGCGGCTTCGGTCCCACTGGCGCTTTCGGTGGCGGTCGCGGATGGCCGGATCAAGCCCGGCGATCTCGTGCTCCTGGAGGCCATGGGCGGCGGCTTCACATGGGGCGCGGTGCTGATTCGCTGGTAGAATCAAGGCGCGAGCCCGGTGCGGGCCGCCTTGACCTGGTCATTTCAATTTCCTAACCTATGCCCATTGAATACTTACAATTTTTTCTTGAGATTGGGACGATCCGATGGGGGGAAAGACTCTGACGCGCGCCGACCTCGCCGAGTCCGTGTATCGGAAGGTCGGCTTGTCTCGGACTGAATCAGCGCAACTCGTCGAAATGGTGCTGGACGAGATCTGCACGGCGATCGTCGCGGGAGAAACCGTGAAGCTTTCCTCCTTCGCGACGTTTCATGTGCGCGAAAAGAACGAGCGGATCGGCCGCAACCCGAAGACGGGCCAGGAGGTGCCGATACTTCCGCGCAAGGTCATGACGTTCAAGGCCTCGAACGTCCTGAAGAACCGTATTCTGGAAACGCACAAGAAGGCCAAGGGCAAGGGCTGAAACCCGACGACCAACCCGGTCTGCTCCGCTTGTTCGCTTCCTGATGCGCGCTCTTGAACCGGCTGGCCCAACCAGATGAAATGGGCGGCGAATCGCAAAGAGAACCGATGACATGGACAAGAGCCCGGACGCCTTCCGGACCATCAGCGAGGTGGCGGACGATCTTGATCTGCCGCAACATGTCCTGCGGTTTTGGGAAACGCGTTTCACGCAGATCAAGCCGCTGAAGCGCGGCGGCGGACGCCGCTACTACCGACCCCAGGATGTCGACCTTATCAAGGGCATCAAGAGCATGCTCTACGACCAGGGCTACACGATCAAGGGTGTCCAGAAGCTCCTGCGGGAGAATGGAAACCAGTTCGTCGCCGCGATCGGCGCCGGTGACCTGGCCGCCGCTGATCTGATCGCGCAGCGCAAGCAACAGCAGGCATCGCCGCCGCAAGTCAGCGCGCCGCCGCGCGGCCCGGATGATGAAGCGTTGGTCGGCGAACCCAAGATCCGCCCGAGCCGCCGGTTCTTCGGCCTCGGCAAGGCGGAGGAAGACGGCGCGGTGTCGCCTGATGGCGGAAGGCTCACGCGGGACAACCGGGCGCTGCTGCAGGAAGCTCTGTTCGACCTGCTCGAATGCAAGCGCCTCCTCGATCAGGTCCGATAGGCCGCAACCGGAGGAATTCCCGGCAGCGTCGATGACACGCGCCGGTCAGCCGTCGTTCGCGGCGGTCAGGTTCTCGGGACGGATGCCTTCCTCTGCCGGCCGGTGATCGATCACTCGCGCCAGCATGACACGACGGGACTTCACCAGCGGCGCCATCGCTGCACGCACGCGTTCCAGGCGCGGGTTCTGCTCATGCTGCGCCAGGGCGAGGGCGGAGGCGTAGATTTCCTGCACCATCATGCGGTTTGCAACGGCCTCGCCGCCGTGCTCGATCGGCTCGAGCACCTCGAAGCGCAGGCAGCCCTGCTCCTCCGCGAGCGTGCGCCGCGCGTGGTCGATGATCAGCGCGCGGAACGCCTCGGCGCGGCCGTCCTCGATCTCGTATTCGACAATCACGGCGTGTTCGTCCACGGAACCCCTCCTCGCACCCGTTCGATCCGGGCCGATAGTAGCCTCTCGAACACGTGATTGCCAACGCGGCGGAGGTCGCGAGGTTCCTTGGCCATGCCGCCGCCCGGCCCCGCGAGCGGGCTATTTTTCCCGCGCGGTGTAGGTGCCGTCCCATCCCGGGGGCGGGGGATCGGCCCGCAGCACCGCCAGGCGCCCTCGCATGATCTTGTAGAGCTTCGCGAGTTCGGGCGGCGAATTCGCGTCGAGCTCGTCGAGCGCGACGTGGGTCGCGTCGAAGTCGAGCGCCCGGTAGTGCGCCAGAAAACGGTCGTGCCGGGTCTTCAGCGCCTGGAACGAGGCGCTCTCCTTCACGTCGCGCTTGCCGAGCAGCGTGAACACCGGCGTGGGTTCGCCCCGGCCGACGAGCTTCACCCGGTCGACCTCCAGCAGGGCGAAATCGTCCATGCCCTCGGCGGTGCTGCCGGAGATCAGGTTCGACAGGCCATATTGCTTCGTCATGCCCTCGATGCGCGCGGCGACGTTGACCGGGTCGCCGATCGCCGAATAGTCGAAACGCTGGCGCGAGCCGAGATTGCCCACGCAGCAGATGCCCGAGTTGAGGCCGACGCCGACGGCGATGTCGGTTCCGAATTCCCGGTTGAAGCCGACGAGCGCGTCCTGCATGGCAAGCACGCTTTCGCAGGCTTTGCGCCGATGGTCGGGGACGTCGAGCGGCGCGTTCCAGAAAGCCATGATGCCGTCGCCCATGTACTTGTCGATGGTCGCGCCACGCTCCATCAGCACGTCGGTCATGGGGGTCAGGTAGTTGTTGAGGAACTCGGTGAGTTCGTTGGCGCCGAGCTTTTCCGACAGGGTGGTGAAGCCGCGAATGTCGGCGAAGAGCAGCGTCAGTTCCTTGTTCTCGCCGCCAAGCACCAGGCTTTGCGGATTGTCCATCAGCTTCTCGACCATGGACGGCGCGAGATAATGGCTGAAGGCCGAGCGGATGTAGCGTCGCTCGCTTTCGCTGACGAGCAGACGCACGCCGGACGCGATGCCGTAGGCCAGAAGGGCGCTCTGGGCCGGCAGGATGGGCGAGAGAAGCAGGCTGTACCAGGCGAAGGCGAGCCAGCCGGTAACGAGTGCGATGGCGATGGCGGCGGCGGCCACCAGCGCGTTGGCAAGCGCCGGCAGCGACGGCAGGAAGGCGAGCACCAGGATCGTCAGGACGATGGCCAGCGCCACCTCCGCGCCCACGGCCCAGTCGGGCCGGCTGAGAAAGGTGCCGCCGAGGATCTGGTCGATGATCTCCGCGTGAACGAAAACGCCGGGAACGCCCGAGGCGATCGGCGTCGACACGATGTCGCGCAGGCCGATGGCCGACGTGCCGATCAGCACGATATGGCCGGCAAAGACATCGGCCAGCGCCGGGTCGGGCGTCTCCGACGCGATTTGCGATGCCGGCACGACATTGGCGACCTGCTGCCCGGAAAAATACACCCACATGGCGCCGTCGGAGCTGGTCGGCACCTCGTAGTGACCGTTCTTCACGGCGACCATCCCCGGCAAGCCGGTGTCCTGCTCGCCATGCGCGCCCGTGCTGCGGATCACGAAGGTGGACGCGCCCTGCGCCATGCGCAGCAATTCCATCGACAGCGCCGGATAGAGCCTGGTGTCGAAGCGGGCAATGAGCGGTATGCGCCGAACGACGCCGTCGTGGGCGGAGGGAAAATTGATCAGGCCGATGCCCGGCGCCGCCGCATCGAGCACCGGCAGGTTGCGCACGCTGCCGAGATATCCAGGTAGATAGTCCACCGGGCTCGTGCCGCCGAAGCCGAAGCCGGCCTTGGGGTCCGGCGGCGGCGTGCGGGTGGTCTCGGCGAGCGCCAGGCCCGCGACCACGGGAGACCGCGCGATGACGTCGGCGAGAAAGGCGTCATTGTCGAGCACCGCGCCTTCGCCGGGCTCGACGATCTGGAAACCCTGGCGCCGCAATTCCTGCAGCGCCAGCACGGGCGAGGTGCGATCCGGCTCGGCGAGCAGCATGTCGAGCCCGATGGCGGCGGCGCCCATGTCGGCCATGTTGCCGATGATGCGGGCGAGCACCGTGCGCGGCCAGGGCCACTGGCCGAGTTCGCCTATGCTGGCGTCGTCGATGTCGACCACGGTGATCGGGCTGCCGGCCAACTCCCGGGGCTTCAGCATCTGATAGCCGTCGAAGACCATGAAGTTCAGCCGGTCGACGGGGCTGAGCGGCGAGAAGGCGGCGAAGATGACCAGCGCCGCCGAGAGGAAGCCCGACATCCAGATGGATGTCCGGCGATAGCGCCGCAAGGCGTTGCCGAGGCTCTTGGCGAGGTTGGTCACGGCCGGTCTGCTCGAGTGCGGCTGTCTCGAACGTGGCGTGGGCCTATGTCAGGCGAAGTCAAGCGAAGGTCCATGCATGGCGTCAGGGCAATGGAGATGTGCCGGTCTGCCTGCCGGCGATCGTTCCGGTGGCGAGCCTGTTCTCGCCCTCGAACGTGAAGTTTCCGATCACGCCGCCGGCTGCGGTGCCGCCCGCCAAAGGATTTCCATTGTTGACGAAGGCGCCGCTCAGCCCGCCGGATATGTCCGAATCGACCATGTTCATCCCGCCTGCGAAGTGCGACTGGCCAAGCCCGGAAACATTGCCATTGACCTCAGAGAAGAGCTGCAGACCGTCAATGTCGATGTTCACCTCGCCGAGACGGGAGTTGAAGTCGAAACTCATGTCCATCGTGCCTGCCGCGATGTAATTCGCAAAGCCGCCTTCGCCATCGCGCCTGATGTTGGCGAGCGCGGTGCCCTCGTAGGTTGCGGAGATGTTGACGGGCATGTCGTCATCGCTGGTGATGTCGCCCGCCACCCAGGTGCCCATGTGAACGTAGTCACGGCGCTGGCCTTCCTCGTTCGGATCGTCGACGGTGACCCGCGTTCCCCACCAGCCCCAGTCGAGGAAGCTGCAATCGGTGCAGTGCGCATAGCCTTCGATCGGATTGGCGCGACCGGACACGATGTAGCTGCCTGGATTGTCGCCCGAGATGTTGGGCGCGCTTGTCTCGTCAACGTCATCGAAATTGACGCGGGTGTTGGCGTTGTCATTGTTCTGGCGGGCAGCGAAAAGATTGTCGTCGACGAAGGCGCTGCCGCCGCCGCTTTCGACTCCCGGTCCGAAGGCGAGTTCGTAACCCGCGACCGCTTCGTTCGGGTTGAAGACCATTTCGAGGTCGCTGTAGATGTTCGGCGCGATCACGGCGTCGAACAGCGTCGCCGACGCCGAGACATCGTTGGTCTGCGCGTCGAGCGACAGCGTGAAGGTCGGCTGGACCCCGCTCGACACTGAGAAGGGATTGTCGATCCACTCAATGTTCGATTCCACCATACCGGACATGTAGCCGGTGACCGTGCGCGAGGTGCGACCGAGATCGGCCTGCGGCGTGGTGTCGACCAGATCCGCCACGTGATGCGTCGAGAAGGGATAGCCGGTTCCGATGTAGCCTTCCGACGGATCGCCGGTGAAGCCCGGTCCAAGCAGCGAGTCGTTGTAGGAATCGGACGTGTCCACATCCGCGCCGAGCACGAAATTGTTGGCATTGTCGCCGAAGAAGACGTTGCCGGACGCCCCTTCGATGGCCGCGATCGAGCCACGCATGTTGGCCGGCCCAGCGTAGGCGTTCCACCGGAAGCTGCCGCGACGACCGCTTTCGAGGGATGCCTCGCCGTTGGAATCGATCCCGATCGACGAGGCGAACACCATGGCGGCGCTTTTCTGAGCAACGCCATCGCCCTCGATGGACACCCAGGACTGGAAGGCCTTGGCGTCGGGGTTGATCTCTTCGACACCGTAGTTTTCGGCGGTGTCGGCCTCCACGATAAACAGATTGGTCGAACTCAGGCTGTTAGCGGCGATCGGACCGAAGCGGTCGTCGAAGAAGAACGGCGCGTCGATGCCCTCGATCGGATCCTGCGTCAGCGTGTACTCTCGCACGTTGGTGCCGGTGTTGAGGCTGGAGACGACCTCGTTGGACGTCGGGGTACCGACGATCGCGTAGAAAGGTTGTGTCGCGTCGCCGCCGAAACCCATGACATAGGCGACGAAATCGCCAGCGCCCGCATAAGCCGTGCCATCGATGGATTCCCCGTCCGCCGCCCAGCCACTGACGGAGATCGCTTCCAGGCCCTCGTCGCCCTCGGTTCCGGTCAGATCGGGCAGGATCATCCCGATTTCCTGGTTGATGAGCTGGACGTTGACGGTGCTCTTGTCGAGCGTCACGATCCGGTCGCTCTCTTCGGTCGTGCCGATGAGACCGCGATCACCGGCATTGGCGTAGGAATCTTCCGTGTCGATCGGGACGAAGAATTCCGGCGCCGTGAGCACGCGGGCGGTGACGAATTCGACGCGCTCGGTCTGCTTCCCGGCGATCGTGCCGACCGCGTAGAAACCATAATCGTTGATGGTGAAGTCGCCGATGACGCCAGCGGCTATCTCCTGGCCGTTGTTGACGAAGGCGCCGCTGACTGTGAAGGAAGCGCCCTCACCACCGTCGTTTTCGGCATAGAAGAAGTTCCGGGACATGTCGCCGTCGCTGTAGGCTTGTCCCTCGAGATAGTAGCCGTCGAAGTCGTCGATCCAGAATTCGCCGGCACGGTCGTTGAAATTGTAGGTCATGCCGAAAGTACCGGCCGCGATGTACTGCGAGACCTCGCCCTCGCCTTGATGGCTTACGACCGTGCCGAGCATGGTGCCTTCATAGGTCGCACGCACGTTGATCGGCATGTCGACCTCGGCGGTGATGTCTCCCGCCACCCAGGTGCCCATATGGACGAAGTCGCGGCGGCCATTGGGCAAGGCATCGTTCTCGTCGGGCAACACGACCACGCGCGTGCCCCACCAGCCCCAGTCGATGAAGTCGCAGTCGTCGCAATGCGTATAGCCCGCGATCGGCACCGCACGGCCCGAGACCATGTAGCTGCCGGGGTTGGCCGTGTCGGTGTGCTCGACTTCCACATACTCACCCAGGTACTCACCCAGGATATTGATCCGCGTGTTGCTGGGGTCGTTGTTCTGCACCGCGCCGTAGATGTCCCAGGCAACATAGGTGCTGCCGCCGGTGGCTCCCTCGCCGGTGGTTATCAGAGGGTCGAACGGGCCGAGGTCGAGTTCGGCCGTGGGCGCGCCACCGAAAGTCAGGAGATAGCTGTCGATCTCTTCGTCTTCGTCGAGAATGTCCCAGCTGTTGAGGAGGCCGACTGCGGAGACCGAGTGGTTCGTCGCATTGAGTTCGAGATAGAAGTTAGTCCCGCCGGCGGAGGTCAGGGCGTTGGGGGAATCGGGGTTGGACGAGGACTCCGCCACGCCCGCCATGAAACCGGTGACGGTTTTGGACGTGCGCTCGTACTCGGTCTGCGGCGTCTCCTCGACCAGGGAGGCGACGTGATGCGAGCCGAAGGTTGCATTGTTCTCGCCATCGACGGAGATGTCGAAGAAAGCGTCATTCGGATCCAGCGACGAGCCGATGACGAAATGGTCGGCATTGTCACCAAAGAAATGCGATCCATCGGGACCGGCAAGGGTGGACAGGGTGCCGCGCATGTTCACGGCACCGGTATCCGAGGATGCACGGAAACTGCCTCGGCGAGACCCATACAGGTTGTCGGCGCCGAAGTCGTCTTCGCCGTTCGCCGAAGCGGTGACGAAGGCGGCGCTCTTCTGGTTGAGCCCTTCGCCCTCGATCGAGATCCAGCTCATGAAGGTCTCGAACTCGCCGGTGCTCGAAGCGCCGGGCTCGACCATGTAGAAGTTCGTCGCGCTTGCGTTGGTGACGAGGCCATATTCGGTGGGCGCGAAAAAGGGCACGCCGCCGGTGCTTGGATCGGTTGTCAGGCTGTACTGGCGGATGTCGGACAGCGACGTGTTCTCGGGCGCCGCCGTGAGCTCCGTTCCCGTTCCGTGGATCATGTAGAACGGGTAGGTCGTATCGCCGCCATATTCGAGCAAGTAGGCGGCGAAATCGCCGCGGCCGGCATAGGCCATGCCGGTCAGGGTGTTGCCGCTGAAGATGCCGTCCGTGACGACGAACTCCTCGAGGCCTTCGTCGCCTTGCGTGCCCGTGTAGTCGGGCAGGTCGACCGTGCCGTCCACCGAAGCCAGCCGGTCGCCCGTAATGACGAATTCCTTCACCTCCTCGGTGAACGGCTGGGGCGTGCCGAAGCTCATGATGCTGAAGCCGGACATGGCGTTCGGGTCGGGCACGTAATACACTATGCCCGGCGTCGGCTGGGGCGGCAGGACGGTGCCGCGGGTGTCGAGGTCTGACACCTTCGTCTCCACCTCCTCGATGTCGCTCGACTTCACAGCGATCGAACGCGGCGTGGGGATCGGCACGGAACTGGGAAGGTTGGAGTTGGACTGCGGGACCTGGCTGTTCTGGACCGTCTCGTCGTCAGGCGTCTCGGAGGCGCCGCCGGTCTGGCCGTCGCCGCCGGCAAGCGCGGTCTGGAAGGTCGAGGCGTCACCTTCGTTTCGACGGCGCACATTGGTGTCGACGCCGCCACCATTGGTGCCGCGGACCACCAGCGTGTAGCCAGGCTCATAGATGCGCGAGCGCTTGCCGTCGCGGCCGCGGAAATTCACTTCGTCGCCGAAGATCATCGAGAACAGGGCCTGATCGGAGGAATCCACGCGGCCCTCGACCATGGCGCCGCGGATGCCGATGGTGCCGACCGGCGTGTTGATCGTGGCGCCGTCCCCCCGGCGGCTGGTCTGGCCGCCGATGAAGCGGAAGGCGCCCTTGGCGACGGTCGCGACCACCTTGGCGTCGCCGGTGGCAGGGTTGTAGACGAATTCGTCGATGGTCAGCTGGCTGTTGGGACCGACCGTGAAGGTGGTGCCGTCTAGCAGCAGAACCTGCACCAGCCCGCGCGCGTCGGTGACGATCTCCTCGTTGAAGATGACGGTCTGCCCGAGCGAGATGACGCGCGGCGCGCCGCCGGGCGTGCGGCCCCTGGCGTCGGTGTTGACGGCCGCCGCCACGCCGACCTTGGCGATGGCCGGCGACTGCGACGACAGCAGCGCGAGAGCGGCCACCCCGGCGGTGAGTGCGCGCGGGAGAACGGAGGAGCGGACGGGCGCGGCCATGATCAGAACCTTTTCACGACGCTGAGCGAGACGGAGAGATTGTCGTAGTCCCGGATTGCGTAGTTGGAGGTGACGTTTCGGTATTCCGTGTCGGCCAGCAGCGACCAGCTCTTGGCGACGGGCACGAGCAGGCTGGCGCCGACATAGGCCTCGTGGTCGACCTCCGTGACCGTCGGATCGATGACCGGGTCGGGATCGTCATACTCCCGGTAGACGTAGCCGGCCGTCGGCGACAGCGTCCACGGTCCGTAGGCCTTGCCGAAAGGCGAGGCAAAGGCATAGCTGAAGCCGGCCGAGATGCCCGCCTCGATGTAGGCGAGATAGCCGAATTCTGATTCGGTGCGCTGGCCGTAGCCGCCGCCGTTGATGAGCAGGGTCGGCGTGACGATGTAGCTGTTGCTGGTGTAGAGGCGATACTCGCTGCCGTCGCGCCGGTTGGCGGTCGGCGCCGCGCTCGATTCGTGATAGTCACGGTAGCGGTATTCGAAGGCGGTGAGGCTGGATGTCCGCGGCGTCGGCCGGATGACGAAGCGCGCGCCGATGCCGCCCGCCGCCGAATAGAAATGGTCGTTGACGAACACGCCCGACGCGATGCCGTAGACGCCGAGCACGGCGTTGTCGACGCCGAACCGGCCCATGTCGAAAGCCGGGCCGAAGGTCAGCTCGGCCAGCGCGGTATCCAGTTCCTCGCGCTCGAACTGCTTGGAGCCGTAGAAGACGAGGTCGGCTTCGAGCGAATCGCCCTGGCTGGGCAGATCGTAGCTGCCGTGCAACGTGCCGGCGACGTAGGCATTGGCGTCCGCGGCGCCGACCGAGCCCGGATCGATCGTCAGGCCGCCGGTGGTCAGCACGGTGCCGAGACCCGGCGCGCGGTTGGCGTTGGTCTGGTAGCGCACGCCGACGCGGAGCTGGCCGGAGAAGCGCGTGTCCATCTCCGCCGTGGCGATGCCCGACAGATACTCCTCGACCTTCACGCGGACCGCGTCGGGAACCTGCGGTCCGGCGATCGCCGCCTCGAAATAGGTTCGCGCGGTCTCGAAGGCGCCGAGGCGATAGTAGAGGACGCCCAGCTCGAGCTGCAGCCGCGGCAGGCCCGGCGCGAAGATCAGCATTCGCTCAAGCGTGGCGATCGCGGCTTCCAGATCGCCGACCTGCGCCGACAGCGCCGCATACTGGAAAGCGGCATCGAGATCGTCGGGCTTGTCGAGCATGCGCTGGAACAGGGCGCCGCGCCTGGCCTGGAGGGTGGCGACATCGACGCCAGCCTGCGGCGCGGCCACCATCTTGGGCGCTACGTTCGTGTTCGTCTGGCCCGATGCGGCGGTTGCAAAGGCAACGACCGATCCAGCCACGATGAATTGAGTCCATACGCGCACGAGTTCCCCCGGAATCCGGCGTTCAATTGCGCTGACGTAGCGTCAAATATTAAGGAGTGTCAATGAAGTGTCGATTGCAACGATCGCGAGGTTCGCGGCCCCGCCTTCAGCTGTGTCGTTTCGGAGACACTTTTCCGCCTAAATTCAAGGCAGCCCTGGTCCGGTGAATCAACCAGAGGTGCTCGTTGGCCGGGACGACACAGCGCGGTTCCAACCATCCGACCGCGATGACGAGCCGGCCTCGAATCGGTTGCCGATCCCGCCGCGATCAACGCGGATGGTGGAACAAGTTGAGGTAGGTCGGATCGAAATCGGCCAGCCTGGCAAGTCCATCCCAATCGTGGATCACCACCCGGTTGGCCTTCCATGTCATCAGCCCGGTCGCCCGAAGATCCTGAAGCGTCCGGTTGGTGTGTACGATGGAAAGCCCGACCAGATCCGCGATTTCTGCCTGCGTCAGCGGAAAATCGAAGGACCCGTTCTCGACCCGGCCCACGATCTCGAGCCGCTTGTAGACCTCGCACACCATGTAGGCGAGGTGGCGGATAGGCTCCATGCGGCCCATGCACGCGATCCAGTTGCGCTGGATGGCGGCGTCGATGGCGACCATCATGAAGAGCATGCGTCCGAGATGCGGCATGTCGGTCGCAAGCCGCTGGACGTCGCGATGCGCGACGAAGGCGACGGTGACGGGCGTGAGCGCGATCACGGCGTGATCCATGACCTTCAGGAAAAAGCCGTGCAGATCGACGAAATCGCCGGATACATGCAACGCCGTCAACTGGCGGTTGCCGTCGGCAAGATGGCGGCTGCGCGCCGCGATGCCGTCGACGAGCAGGCAACTTTCGGTGGGGCGGGCCGCTTCCGCGACGATTTCCTCGCTGTCGCCATATCGCTTCAGGCGCCACGGCAGATCGCGCAGCGCCTGTCTTTCCTCGTCCGAGAGGGCATCGCGTCGTTCGAGAGATGCGATCAGGGGCTGCGGATCGAACCGATGGGTGTCAGTGAGCGAAGACGACTGGCTGCTTCCGGGAGGCGCGGGGTCGAGGAGCAGGATCCTCGATCCGTTGCCATTCGCCGCCCTCTTCAATCCGGCTGAACTGGATGACATTTCTTGGCCCCCGCGCCGTTCGATCTATCGATCCAACGGCTGAGAGGAGACTTGGTTCCACCGGCAACGTGCGGCGGAGCCTCCGGCCAGCCTGCAGCGGCATGTCCATTCGGAACCCGGAGGCACGTCGGGGGTTGCGGGCAAGCCGACGCAAACCTGGCCCAACATCCTGCCGCGGCCGCCGCGCCGTCGCGCGGGTCGCAACGGCGCGATTCTTTCGTTTTGGGCAATCTTCGTCGGGTGACCAGACCTCGATCAGGCCGGGCGGATCAGCGTCGCCATGCGTCGCGTGGCCAGAGCGTAGCCCTCGACCCCGAAGCCGGCGATCACGCCGTCCGCCCGCAGCGAGACATAGGAATGGTGGCGGAAGCTCTCCCGCTTGTGGACGTTCGAGACGTGGACCTCGAGAACCGGCCCCTCGAAGGCATTCAGCGCGTCGAGAATGGCGATGGAGGTGTGGGTGAAAGCGCCGGGGTTGATGATGATGCCGGCTGCCGCTTCACGTGCTTCGTGGATCCAGTCGATGATCTGGTGCTCCGCGTTGGACTGCGCGAACCGGATGTCGAAACCGAACTCGCCGGCCAGCGCCCGGCAGGCCATCTCGACGTCGGCCAGCGTCTCGCGGCCATAGATCTCGGGCTGGCGCTTTCCAAGCAGGTTCAGGTTGGGTCCGTTGAGGACAAAGACGGTCTGCATCTGGTTCCCTCGCGCTGGCCAATCCGCCGGGCGTGCCCCGCGCGCCCTGCGGCCGCCTCGTCATGGCGCCGAGGCGGGCAGGGCGAATGCCGTTCCGGTAGGTCGGCGATTTCGGCTGGTCCGTCAAGCGGCCCTCGGACGGCCATGGGAAAACAGGCGCGAATGATGCTCGCGGGCATTGACCGTCAGAAGTCGATCTTCAATCCGATCACGTTCGAATTGGTGGCATCCCGCATGTTGCCCAGCGTATGCCACGCGCCGGAACGGTGGTGAATGCGGTACACCAAGGCGACACCGGGCAGCGCGGCAGTCCGGAACTGCAGTTCGGGAGCGAGGTAGAACAACAGCCGCGCGTCTCCTTTCGCCCGCTCGCGTTGCCTTTCGACGCCGACCGCCTTGTTGACCGCGGTCAGGCCGACCACCAGGGAGGGCGAGATCGTGAGGCTGCCAAAGCTCCATCCGACATGCGAGATCGAGGCGCCGCCCCAGATTTCGCCACTGAAATCCGGACCGGTGCGGCCCGCAAACCCGGCCTCCGCGCCCAGGCTCACGCCATTCTCGAAGCGGGCGTACTCGTGCTGGAAGGCCGCTCCGAAGATCATTCGTCTGTCGAAACCACTGCCGAAGGGAATTATGGCGTCTCCGGGAAAATGCCCCTTCATCATGGGCCCGCCGAACAGCAAGACGGAGTTGCGCCCACGATTGGGCTCAGCGGAAGCGCCCAGCGACGATGAGAACAGCGCCAGCGAAACGCCAATTATGAACGTGAGAAGTATGCGCCATCGCTCGAGTTTCAATTGCCATCTCCCGTCCCATAATATTTCTAGCGTATATTAGGGACTATGGCGCGGTAAATCCGTACAAAGCCTGAATCTGGCGCAACGACGGACGAGGATCGTGCCTACGGTTGGCGCGGCGCTTGTTCGTGGCCCTGAGCCATCCGTTCTGGTCAGGGAAAAGGATAGACCCGTTCGCGCGGTGATACGCACCGTGCAGGCCTCAGGCGCCAAGGTCGAGCCGACGACGACACATGGCGGCGTGCCGGGAATGGTGGGACTTCTTTCCGTCGGGCAGGCCGGATTCGAACCGACGACCCCTTGACCCCCAGTCAAGTGCGCTACCGGGCTGCGCTACTGCCCGAAGGAAAGAAGTCCCCGCCTCGCAGGTCCAGGACTCCGGCTGGCGAACACACGGCTCCCGACCCTCGGTCAAGTGCGCCCAGGCCCGTTCCGAACCGACGGAAGCCCTATATTCTCGGGAGTTCAGGTGCAAGAGCCTAAATGGAGAAATATGGCCCTCGCGGCAACGGTCCGGTCCGGCGCACGACGGCGCCGCCCCAAGACCCCAAAGCTCGCTCAGACGATGATCGGGGTGGATGCTCCATCCATGCTGATGGAGACGCCCGTGACGTAACTGGCCCTTGCCGAGGCGAGGAAGACCACCATGTCGGCGATTTCGCCCGGCGCGGCGAAGCGTCCGAGAGGAATGCGGGCGCGGCCCCTTTCGCGCGCGTCCTCGACGCTGGTCCCCGCCAATTGCGCGTCGGCTTCGAGACCCTGCGTCATGCGCTCGGTCTCGGTGGTGCCGGGATTGACCGCGACCACCCGAATGCCGCGCGCGGCATAGGCGTTGGCAAGGCCCGCCGTCATCAGCATCAGCGCGGCATTGGCAGCGCCACCGGCGATGTGCGTCGGCGAGGCGACCTTTCCGCCATTGCCGACGACGTTGACGATGACGCCGGTCTTGCGCTCGGCCATGCGCTTGGCGACCGGGTCGATCACGTTGACGTAGCTGAAGAACTTGGCATCCATCGCGGCGCGATAGGCGGCTGGCGAAAGTTCGTCGGGCGGCGTGCGACGCGCGGCGCCCGCGCTGTTCACGAGGACATCGATCGGACCGAGCTCGCGCTCCAGCGCCTCGATCGCGCGCAGGGCCGCGTCCGCATCGACGAGGTCGGCGCTCGTGGCGGCGACACCCGGCAGCCGCGCCTGCGCGGCGGCGACATTGGCCTGGCTGCGCGAGACGATGCCGACGCGCGCGCCCTCGCGCAGGAACGCCTCGGCGCAGGCAAAGCCGATGCCGCGCGAGCCGCCGGTGACGACGACCACCTTGTCCTTCAGTTCCAGATCCATGCCGGTCTCCCTCTCGCCGCGGGATTGTCCCGCGCAAGGCCGTTATGCAAGCGACAAGGACGACCGGCAATCCATTGACTTGCCTAACGTGACGCGGCGGCCGGCCTCGCGGTCGAACCGATGTCGCCTGCCATCCGCCATTGATGCCGCTGTTCGAGCGCGATCCCGCCCCAGACGAGGCCAAGCAGGAGATAGAAGTGACGCCAATGGTCGGTGTCGATCACGCTCCCGAGGAGGACATGGCCGAGGAAGACGACCCAGGCGCACAGGAAATAGGGCTGCCAGGGTCGATCGCGAAACAGGATGCGCAAGCCGGCCGCGAGCGTCCACACGATCATCGTGAGCCAGCAGGCAAACCCCAGCCAGCCATAATCCATCAGCGCCTTCAGCCAGATGTTGTGGGTGTCTTCGCCGTAAAGCTTGCCGAACACCAGCGGCCCGATGCCGAGCGGCTTTTCCATGGCCAGCATGAAGCCGATGCCGTGGCGGGCGAATCGGCCAAGCCGGGCGCCGTCATACTCCTGCACCAGCTGCGCGCGCGCCGAGAACAGATCGGCGATGGCGGGGATCTGCAGCGCCACCAGGAGCCCCACGGCAAGCAGCCCGAAGGCGACACCACCCATCAAGAGGATGCGTAGCCGGAACAATCCGCTACGGCTATGGATGAACAAAAGCAGCACGAGGACCATCGCCGAAAAGGCGAAAAGGCCCCAGGCGCCGCGCGAAAATGACAGGAACACGCCAAACGCGATGATCCCCAGCGGCAGCGCCAGGAGCGGCATCCGCGACACCGGCCCGGTCAGCATCCTGTGGAGCAGGTAGATGCCGGGTAGCGTGATGAAGGGACCGAAGACGTTCGGATCCTGGAAGGCGCCGGCGGCGCGTTCGAACTTGGTGAACATCTCCGCGCCGGGAAAGACGCGGAAGTAGCCGAGGATGCCGAGCACCGAGGTGAAGATCGCGGCCGTGACCCAGGCGTGGAAGATGAGCCGGAAAAGCTCCGGCCGGCCGTCCAGCACCGCGGCGAAGAAGATCGCGGTGAAGGCGAGGAAGAGCGACACCGCGATGTAGAGAGGCGCATCGCCCAGGACGGACATCTGCGTCGCTGCGATCATGCCGCCGATGTTGAAGACGACGAGAAGTACGGCGAGCGGCACGATGGCCCGCGAGATGCGCAGTCCAAACAGCGCCCAAACGGCGATCAGCGCGACCATGTATAGTTCGTAGGGCGCCGGTTCGCGAATGACGAAGCCGGAGAGGAAGACGCCCAGCGTCACGGCCCCGGTCGACAGGAGCGCGACGAGCTTGGCGTTAACATCCGCACGGGAGGGAGTGTCCCCCGGAAGGGCGAGGCTCGTGCTCAATAGGCGTTTTCCGTGTCGAGCAGCCGGATAGGGGTGAGGAACAGAATCTTCAGATCGAACCAGAGCGACCAGTTCTCGATGTAGTGCAGATCGAACTCGGTGCGCTTCCTGATCTTCTCGTCGGTATCCATCTCCCCGCGCCAGCCGTTGATCTGGGCCCAGCCGGTGACGCCCGGCTTGACCTTGTGGCGGGCGAAGTAACCGTCGACCACCTCGGTGTAGAGCAGATTGTGCGACTGCGCGGCGATGGCATGCGGCCTTGGCCCGACCAGCGAAAGGCTGCCGAAGAGCGCGTTGAAGAACTGCGGCAGTTCGTCGATCGAGGTCTTGCGGATGACGCGGCCCACGCGCGTGACCCGCGGGTCGCCCTTGGTGACCGCCTGCCGGGCCGTCGGGTCCGCCTTGTCGACATACATCGAGCGGAACTTGAAGACCTCGATGACCTCGTTGTTGAAGCCGTGGCGCTTCTGCTTGAACAGCACCGGTCCCTTCGAATCGAGCTTGATGGCGATCGCGGTGGCGATCATGATCGGCGAGAAGACGATGATGCCGGTCAACGAGAAGACGATGTCGAAGGCGCGCTTGGCCACCGAATCCCAGTCGTTGATGGGTTTGTCGAAGATGTCGAGCAGCGGAACGGAACCGACGAAGGAATAGGCGCGGGGGCGGAAGCGCAGTTCGCTCGAATGCGCCGAAAGGCGGATGTCGACCGGCAGAACCCAGAGCTTCTTCAAGAGGGACAGCACGCGCGTTTCGGCAGTCAGCGGCAGCGAGACGATCAGCATGTCGATGCGCGCGACGCGGGCGAATTCGATCAGTTCCGACACATTGCCGAGCTTGGGGTAGCCCGCGACGATCGGCGGCGAGCGGGTGTCGCCCCGATCGTCGAAGATGCCGCAGATGCGGATGTCGTTGTCCGGCTGCTGCTCGAGCGAACGGATCAGCGTCTCGGCGCCCTTGCCCCCGCCGACGATCACCGCGCGTCGTTCCATGACGCCGTTGCGCGCCCAGCGGCGGATGAGACGCGACATCACCAGCCGCAGGCCAAACAGGCTCGCGAAACCCATCACATACCAGGTGGCGAACCAGAGCCGCGAGAAATCTTGCGAGGTCTTCGTGAAGAACGCGGCGAGCGCCATCAGCGCAAAAACGCCCGACCAGACCACCGCGATCTTGCGGGCATTCGCCAGCGTGTTGCGCAACGTGGTCATCTGGTAGGCGTCGGTGAACTCGAGCAGGATGACCGCGAGAAGCGCGCCGCCGAAGCTCGTCCAGACATAGCTCCAGTCGAGCCCGATCCGGTCATAGTGGACGGAAAGCGCCATCAAGCCGGCGACCGACAGGAGCAGGAACTCCAGGATCCGCACCTTGCCGCTGACCATGACCGGGGACATGGTGTCCAGACGGTATTGCGCGGCGACGCGTTTGGCGAAGTCGCCGAGTTCGGCCGTTTCGCCGCGCGATGCTCCGCTGTCGTCAAAACGGCGAACGGCGTCCGGCGTGAAGCGCGATGACGGGTCGATCTGGTTCATTTCATCGAGCCTGTTGAGGCGCTGACGTTAATCACGAATGCGCTAACATTCCCTTGCGATCGGTCGCGGCATTGGACCGATGTGCCGCGACGAGACTCGGCGGGCTCAGCGCGCCGCGAGGACGGCGCGGTAGACCGTGTCGATGTCCCGCGCCATCGTGGCGATCGAGAAACGCGCACGAACCCCGTCGATGGACGGCATGGTCGCCGCCCACGCGACGGGGTCGCCGACCGCGAGCATCATCTTGTCGGCAATGGCCCGGGCCTCCGGCGCCACCAGCGCACCCGGCGCGTTCTCGAAGATCTCGGGGATGCCGCCGACCGCGCTTGCGATCATCGGCCGGCCGGCGGCGAGCGCTTCCAGCACGATGTAGGGCATGGCTTCCGCGCGCGATGGCACCACCACCGTGCGGGCGAGCGCGAAGGCCTGCCGCGCCGGCATGGGGTCTAGAAACGCGATCTGACCGGCAAGGCCGAGCCGTGCGGCCAGCGCCCTGTAGCGGTCGCAATCGTCACCCGCGCCGACCATGGTGGCCGTGAGAGGGCGACCGAGATCCTTCCGCGCCATTGCGAGCGCCTCGATGAAGAGATCGGGACCCTTCAGGTCGCGCATCATGCCGATGTAGAGAAAATCGGTGGCGTCGGCCACCGTCGCGACCGGTGCGAATTCGTCCGGCGTCACGCCATTGTAGACGATGCTGAACGGCACGCGCGGCCCGCCGATCTTGCGGCGATAGGTTTCGCGCTCGTATCGGGAGACGAAGAGGATGTGGTCCGAAAACTGCTCGACCAACCTCTCGAGAAGGAAAACGGCGCGCCCCGTCAAGGTTTGCGCGTCGTAGTGCAGGCTGCCCCCGTGGGGCGAATAGAGGCGGGCTACGCGAAACCTGGATGCCCGCAGAAGTGAGCCGAACATACGCGAATAGACGCCACCCTTGGCGCTATGGCCGTGCAGGATGTCAGGCTGCAATCCCTTGATGATTCGATAGGTCCGCCAGGCGGCGGCAAGATCGCCTGGACCGACATGACGTTGCATGGGCGTGCGCCAGATGCCCAGTTCAAGCTTCGGCTCCAGCGCCTGGAACAGTCGCTCCTCGTAGGCGCCACCCGTCGTCGAGTCGCAGACGATCCCGACCTTGTGCCCGGCCGCCACCTGCGCGTCGGTCAGGTCTCGCACATGGCGGAAGATCCCGCCGACCGGCGACCGAAAGCAGTGGACGATACGCAGGCTCTGGCTCAAGGGTGCAGGGACCTGTGGGGATCAAAACAGACGCTCGCGGACATAGACCGTGTCTCCGGGCAGGATCGGGTCGGATGTCAGCACGCGCCCCGTCATGACCTTTCCGTTGATGTCACGGGTAATGTCGGCGTTGGCCTGGTTGGCCCGCGGCGAAAACCCGCCGGCCGCGGCGATCGCCTTGTGAACCGTCATGCCCGGCACGTAGGAATATTGCCCCGCCGCGCCGACTTCGCCCATGACGTAGATCGGGCGATAGCGGTCGATTTCGACCGAGACGTCGGGGTCGCGCAGATAGCCGCCGCGCAATTTCTGCGCGAGGGCGCCCTCCACCTGCTGCGCCGTCAGGCCACGCGCGGCGACCGACCCGACGAGCGGAAAGGCGATGTAGCCGGCCTGGTCGACGTTGTAGACGTTGGACAGTCCGTCCTGTTCGAACACGGTGATCCGGACCCGGTCGCCGGCATCCAGGACATAGGGCTCGTTGATCGCGGCGTGAAACGCGGGCGCGACCGGACGATAGCTGGCGCAACCTGCCAGGAGAAGCAGGGCGAGCGCGGTGGTCGAGGCGGCAAACGGGCTTTTCATGGGAAACACGCACCTTTGACGGATCGCCGGGCGGCCGGTCGATCGAAGACGACACCGTTATCCACTCGTTAGGGTTAATGCCCGGTAAAAGCGTCGTGCGGACGACCGCGCCTTTATCGGCGCAAGGTCGCGAAGGCTTTCGTTAAGGTGTTGTGAACCCCTGTGAATTTTCCATTACTTCCGTCTTAACCACGCGGTTACCATAGTCATTTACGTTCGGTGGTCACCTAGTTGAGCGGAGTGACCACAAATGGCCGTCGTCGACGCCTCCCGCGCGGATCTCGACATCGATATCACCGCCCTCATGTCGAGCCTCGTGCGCGACTGGAAGCGGATTGCGCTCGTGGCTCTGTGCGTCGCGGCGGCGGCTTTCGCCTTCGCAAGCCTTTCGACGAAGCACTACCAGGCCGAGACCAGGATCCTGATCGAGACCCGCGAGTCCATCTTCACGCGTCCCGACGCGCGCAACGACGATTCCTCCATCCTCGACGATCAGGGTGTGTCCAGCCAGGTGGAGGTGATCGGTTCGGCGGATCTGCTCAAGCAGGTCGCCCGCGATCTCAACCTGGCCGCGCTTCCCGAATTCAAGGCATCGGGGGAGGTTTCGTTCGCCGGACGGATGCTGATCCTGCTCGGGCTGAGATCCGATCCCGTCGAACTGCCGCCCGAGGATCGCGTGATCAAGACCTTCCGGGAAAAGCTGACCGTTTACCGGGTGGAGCGGTCCCGCGTCATCGTCGTGCAGTTCTCGTCGGAAGACCCGGCCCTCGCCGCGCGTGTCCCCAACAGCATCGCCGACGCATACATCGCGCTCCAGCGGGGCGCCAAGGAGCAGTCCAACGCCGACGCCACCGACTGGCTGGAGCCCGAGATCGCCGACCTGAGCGCGAAGGTGAGAGCGGCCGAAAGCAAGGTGGCCGACTTCCGGTCCTCTTCCGACCTGATGCTCGGGAACAACAACGCGGCCCTCGCAACCCAGCAACTCTCGGAACTGTCGAGCGAACTCTCCAGGGTCAAGGCCAGCCGCGCCGCCTCCGAGGCGACGGCGTCGGCCGTCCGCCGCGCGATCGCGGCCGGCGCGTCGATCGACGCGCTGCCCGGCGTTCTCGCATCGCCGCTGATTCAGCGCCTTCGCGAGACCCGGGTGCAACTGAACGCCGACATCGCCGACCTGTCGGCGACACTGCTCGACAACCATCCGCGTATCCGGGCGCTTCGTTCGCAACTCGCCGACCTCGATGCCCAGATCCGCAACGAAGCCGGCAAGGTTCTGGCGGGGCTCGACACGGAAGCAGACGCGGCGCGTCTGCGCGAAACGGAACTCGTCGCCGAGCTGAACCGCTTCAAGGCGGAGTCTGCCCGTGTCGGGGAGCAGGAGGTCGAGCTGCGGGCGCTCGAGCGGGAAGCCGCCGCGCAGCGCGACCTGCTGGAATCTTACCTGCTCCGCTATCGTGAAGCCGCCTCGCGCAAGGACCGGAACTACCTCCCGGCGGATGCGCGCGTCTTTTCCCGCGCCGGCGTGCCTTCCGAGCCATATTTCCCGAAGGTCGTCCCGATCACCGCCGCGGCTTTCGTGGCTTCGCTGCTGGTCATGGCCCTCGTCACGTTGCTGCGGGAATTGTTCAGCGGCCGCGCCTTGCGTCCGGCTGCGACGAGAGAGCCCGTGCGCGACGTGCGGATGCCGGCCTTTACCCCCGCGAGCGGCGGGGCGAGCCTGGATGCATACGCAAACGACGCGGGCGACGAAAAGGCACCTGTGTTCAAGAAGGGTCAGATCACGGTCGAAGCCGCCGCCGAACGGCTGATCGCGCGGGGCGCGTCGCGGGCGATCTTCATCTCGCCGGAGGGCGACGAGGGCGCCGCGACCGCCATCATGGTGGCACGCGAAGTGGCCGATGCAGGCCTTCGCACGCTGTTGCTCGACCTGACCTCGACGGGCGCGGCCTCTCGCCCGATGCTCGACGGCACGAGCCACAAGGGCATCACCAACCTGCTCTGCTCGGAAGCGCAGTTCACTGACATCATCCACCCCGACCTCTATTCGGATTGCCACGTCATCCCGGTGGGCACCGCCGATCCCGCTCGCGCCATGCGCGGCGTCGACCGGTTGCCGATCATCATGGGTTCGCTGACGACGGCCTATGACCTGGTCATCGTGGAATGCGGACCCGCGGAACCCGCGAGCCTGAAGCGCCTCGTCTTCGGCGCGACGGAAGTGATCATCAGCGTCATCGAGGAAGAAGACGCGGCGGTGTCGGCGACGGAGGACAGCTTGAAGTCCGTCGGCTACGATCAGGCTTTCCTGGTGACGCCGATCGGATACGTGCCGCCGCGCTCGCCCGCGCCGGGCGAACGTTCCGCGGCCTGACGCACACAAACCGAGACCTGGCACAAGCTTCCGCAGGTGACGGCGTCGATCTGGCCCGTTAAGAAGCGATGTCGTGTATACATCGCGTGACGGGGAGGCTCGATGACCATCGCCGACGGTGACTTCCTCTGGGAAGGCAGTGAGGACTTCAAGTACGCGTCGAACACGGCGACGTTCATGCGCTGGCTGACCAAGGAACGCGGTCTCGAACTGGCGGATCATGAGGCGCTGCGGGCCTGGTCGGTCGACGACATCGAAGGATTCTGGGCCGCGGTCTGGGACTATTTCGGCATCATCTCGGACGATGGCTACGACAGCGTGCTGGAGAGCCGCGCCATGCCGGGGGCAAGCTGGTTTACCGGCAGCCGCGTCAACTACGCCGAACATATCCTTCGCCGCGAAGCCGATCATCCTGACCGAATGATCTTCCACCACGTCTCGGAGGTTCGTCCCCTCGCGGACATGTCGTGGGGAGAGCTTGGCTCGCAAGTGCGGGTGCTGGCGACATGGCTTCGGGCGCGCGGCATCGGCCCCGGCGATCGCGTGGTCTCCTACATGCCCAACGTGCCCGAAACGATCATCGCCATGCTGGCGGTCACCGCGATCGGTGCGGTCTGGTCGTCCGCGGCGCCCGAATTCGGCGTCAAGACAGTGGTGGACCGCTTTGCGCAGATCGAGCCGAAATTGCTGTTTGCCGCCGACGGCTACCGCTTTGCTGGACGCGATTTTTCGCGCGTCGCCGAGATCGAGCAGATCGTCGCTTCGCTACCGGGACTGGAGACTGTCGTCTGGCTCGACTATGCCGGCAGCGGCCAGCGCCCGCAGATCGACACCATCGCCATCGTCGCCTGGGAGGATGCCCTCGCAGGCCAGCCCGTGCCGCGCGACGGCTTCCGCTACGAGCGCGTCGCCCCCGACCATCCGCTCTGGGTGCTGTTTTCGTCGGGCACCACCGGCCTGCCGAAGGCGATCGTGCATGGCCATGCCGGCATCATCGTCGAGCACTACAAGACGGCGGCCTTCCATCTGAACCTGAAGCCCCATTCCTGCATGTTCTTCTACTCGACGACAGGCTGGGTGATGTGGAACTCGCTTCTTTGGGGGCCGCTGATGGGCGGTCGCGTTTTGCTCTATGATGGCGCGCCGTCGCACCCGGGGGCGGACCTGCTGTGGCGCCTGGCGGCCGAGGTGGGCGCGACATCGTTCGGCGCCAGCCCGACCTATGTCGACACGATGCGCCGTCAGGGCGTCGTGCCGAAGGCGATCTGCGACGTCTCCTCCTTCGAGAACGTCTTCCTTGCCGGCTCGCCCTCGACGCCCGAGACCTTCGCGTGGCTGCGCGACGCGGTGAAGGAGGACCTCTGGATCACCTCGCAGTCGGGCGGAACGGAGTTCTGCAGCGGCATCGTCGGCGGCACGCCGCTGCTGCCGGTCCATGCCGGCGAGATCCAGACCCGGTGCCTCGGCGTCGACGTGCGCGTCTTCGACGACAACGGACACGAAAGGGTCGGCGAGGTTGGTGAGATGGTGATCGCCAAGCCGATGCCGTCGATGCCGATCTTCTTCTGGGGCGACGAGGATTTCGCGCGCTACCGCGAAGCCTATTTCGACACCTGGCCCGGTGTCTGGCGGCACGGCGACTTCATGGAGATCAATGCCCGCGGCGGCTGCTACGTCCACGGACGATCGGATTCGACGCTCAACCGCTTCGGCGTGCGGATCGGCTCCGCCGAAATCTACCGGACCATCGATCACATCGAAGCGCTGGCCGACAGCCTCGTCGTCTGCATCGAGGAGCCCGGCGGCGGCTTCTACATGCCGCTGTTCATGGAACTGCGGGACGCAGCGGTGCTCGACGACGCGCTGCTTCGGGAGATCCGCACGCGGCTTCGCACCGAACGCAGCCCGCGCCACGTGCCGGACGAGGTGCTGGCGGTGCCGGCGATCCCCTACACGCTGTCGGGCAAGAAAATGGAGGTGCCGGTCCGCAAGCTGCTGATGGGCTGGCCGGCGGACAAGGCCTTCAGTTCCGACGCCATGCGCAATCCGGCCAGCATGGACTGGTTCGTCGACTTCGCGCAAAAGCGCCACGCGAAAGGCGAGGGGCTCTATAAGACCCTCGCCGGTCGCTGAGATCGGAAATGCTCTAGATCAGCTTGAGCAGCTTGGCCGCGTTCTGCTTCAGGACCAGCGGCTTGACCTCGTCGTTGATGCCGATGGTGTCGAAGTCGGACAGCCAGCGATCCGGGGTGATCGCCGGCCAGTCGGAGCCGAACAGCATCTTGTGCTTCAGGATGGAATTGACGTAGCGCACGAGGATCGGCGGAAAGTATTTCGGCGACCAGCCCGACAGGTCGATGTACACATTGGGCTTGTGCGTCGCCACCGACAGCGCCTCTTCCTGCCAGGGGAAAGAGGGATGCGCCAGGATGATCGGCATGTCGGGAAAGTCCACCGCCACGTCGTCGAGATACATCGGATTCGAGTATTTCAGCCGCATGCCCATGCCGCCGCGCATGCCGGACCCGACGCCCGTCTGGCCGGTATGGAACAAGGTGATGGCGCCTTCCTCGGCGATCGCCTCATAGAGCACGTAGGCGCTGCGATCGTTGGGGTAGAAGCCCTGCATGGTCGGGTGGAACTTGAAGCCCTTGACGCCGAACTCCCGCACCAGACGCCTGGCTTCGCGCGCGCCGGCCTTGCCCTTGGCGGGATCGATCGAGGCGAACGGGATCATGATGTCGTCGTTGGCCGCGGCGATCTCGGCCACTTCCTCGTTCTTGTAGCGGCGAAAGCCGGTCTCGCGCTCGGCATCGACCGGGAAGATCACGCAACCGATCTTGCGCTCGCGATAATAGTCGGCCGTTTCCTGCACGCTCGGAAGCATTCCCTGGGCGCCGGCGGGGTTGCGGAAATAGGCGGCCATTCCCGCCTGGAACTCGTCATAACCGTCATCGCGCGGGCCGCAGCACGGCTCCTCGGCATGCGTGTGGATGTCGATGGCGAGCAGTTCGTCGAGTTTCATGCGCTAAGCACCCCTTGGATTTGGCGGCACATTCCCCAAACGGAGGATGAAAGTAAACACAAAAAGCCGGTCGGCCGGTCGCGCGATCAATCCTCGGCGTCGTCCGCTTTGGCGGACCGGCCGCCATCGCGTCGTCGCAGGGCCTTGATGGCATTCCACAGGCGCGGGTTCGACTTCACGAAGCGCTTGGCGCCGACAAGGCCCTGCCGCAAGCCGACGGCAACACGTCCCCTCGCGGTCAGCGGAAGGGCAACGTCGAACTGCCAGGTCTCGATGTCGCACCATTGGCGCTTGTAGCCCTCGTCGCCGACGCCGAAATCGAAAAGCGACAATCCGCTCTCGCAGGCTTCGCGGATGTTCTCGAAGAACAGGAAATCCCCGGGGCTCGCCGGGGCCAGTTCGTCCTCGGCGATGGCGGCGAAGTCGCAGACGATCGAGGTCGGGGTGCGGCTGCTGCCGGTGACGGCGCGGATGACCCCGCCGACCTCGAGCGCCTGGAGCAGGAAGTCAGGGCGCGTTTTCGTCTCTGTCGCGGCGCCGAAGAGGTCGCGGAAGAAGGCGCGCACCTTCTCGTCGCCGAAGGCATCGGCAATGCCCATGGCTTTGAGGCGCGCCGACTTCAGGCGGAAGAATGCGTCCAGCAACCGATCGACGTCGTCGCGAGCCGTAGCCGTGATCCTCTGGAATCCGCCGGCCGCCTCGAACTTGCGGACCTGCGAGCGGTGCTTCTTGCGCTTTCGCTTGCCGCTGGCGCGGGCGAGGACGCCTTCGAAACCGGGCGAAAGATCGATGGCCAGCGCCGGATCGGGACTTCGCCACGATCGCAGCGGCGACAGTGGGTTGTCGACACCCTCGAACCGCTCCGAAAGACGCTCCATCATCACGAGGTCGACATCGGGGCGGACCGCGCGAACGGACGCGGCCAGCGCTTCGATATGGGTTCGGTCGAGGTCCGGGAACGGCCCGCCGGAGAGTGCCGGAAAACCGCCATTGGCATGCGAACCGCCGACGAGACGAGCGGTGCGGCCCATCCCGCCGGGAACGACCTCAAGGCAGAACGCCAGCCGCGACCGGCCGGGAGGCGCCAGGGTGAGGCACAGGATGTCGGGATTGCAGTGGCGCGCCCAGGCCTCGATCCATCCGGGGCTCTGGGCCGGCGAAAACAGCGAATCGCGGCAATGCTCGCGGTAGGCGGCGAGGGCTTCGCGTCCCGAAAGGCAGGCGGCGACCCGGTCCGGTCCCGACGAGGCGCCGTCGGCCCGAGGCCCGGCAGCATCCGTCGACCGGCCTTCCGGAGAGTTGCGGACGACCGCATCAACCATACCTTTAACCTTCGAGGCTACTGCTACCTTGAACACGGCAATGCGCCAGTCGAGGGTGCAGCCTAGTGGGAAATGGTGAAAGAATGATCGACAGGGGGGAGTTGCTCCGGAAGCTGGTGCTGCACGCCGCCCGCCTGAGCCTTCTTGCCCCGATTGCCGGACGCCTTCTCGGCGGCATCGGCGCCATCCTGATGCTCCACCGCGTCAACCATGGTCGTCCGCGCGGCATCGGCGTCAACCGGCATCTCACGGTCACGCCTGCCTTCCTCGACGCCGTCCTGACCGAGGTGCGCCGGATGGGCTATGTTTTCGTCTCGATGGACGAGGCGATCGAACGGCTGAAAAGCCGCTCTTCAGGCCAGAGGTTCGTGGCGATTACCGCCGATGACGGCTACCGCGACAATCTGACCGAGGCGCTGCCGGTGCTGGAGCGTCACGAAGCGCCCATCACCGTCCACGTCGCCCCGGCCTTGACGGAAGGCAAGGTGTTGCTCTGGTGGGATCTGCTGGAAGAGATCATCACGACGCGAGAGGCGGTCTACTTGTCCCTGCCGGAAGGGCCGGCCGTCTTCGAATGCGACACGCCGACCGCGAAGTTCCGGGCCAACACCGAGATCCACAACTATCTGACGGATCGGGTTGCCGAGGAGGACCAGGTGCGGGTGATCCAGGGTCTGGCGCGGTCCTGCGGCATCGATCCCATGGGGGTCGGCCACGCCCCCTTGATGGACTGGAACGAGTTGCGCCGATTTGCAGCCCATCCTCTCGTCACGATCGGCGCCCACACCGTGCACCACTACAATCTGCGCCGCCTCAGCCCAGAGAAGGCCTTGCGCGAACTGGCGGACGCACGCCGGATCCTGGAGGTGGAACTCGGCGCGAAGCCACGCCACATGGCCTACCCCTATGGCTATGAAGCAGCGGTCGCAAAGCGTGAGGTCGACCTGGCCCGCGAGGCCGGATACGCATCCGCGGTCACGACGCGGCATGGCCTGCTCCAGACCGAACACGCCTCCCATCTTCAGGCATTGCCGAGGATTTCCGTCAACGGCCGCTACCAGCAGGTCGCCCATATCGGCACGATGCTGTCGGGCATCACCACGCCGATCGCCAATCGCGGGCAGCGCGTCGTCACCGTCTGACCGGAAACGGTGGCGAATTCAGCCCTGCGCCTTTGGCCCCGCCATCCACTTGATGATGCCCATCGCTGGCAGCACCCAGAGCAGCCCGGTAAAGAAGAAGTAGGCGAGGTGGACGACCCAGGAGGACTCGGCCAGCTGCGCCACGGCCACGATGGTGGCGACGATGGCGTAGACCACCACGAGCGTGACGAGGAGGATGGTGCCGATCAGCTTCTTCAGACGCAGGGGCATGACGCTTCCTTTCGGTGCTGCATGTACGCCGGCAGGCGCGAAAGGCAATCCCGAATGCGCGAGACCGGGACGGCGCGACCGCGTGCCGCGCGGACAAGCCTTGCCAGCGCCCCACCTATCGGCCACGAGAAACCGCGCACCAACCTCCGGACCGATCCATGACCGCCATCGCCGAATCCACGCTGCAGAACGCCATCGACCAGCAGGAGCGCAACCGCTTTCTCGTCCGGCGCTGGCTCTACGTCGTGCTGCTCGTCCTGTTCGCGCTCGTGGTGGTCGGTGGCGCGACGCGCCTGACCGAATCCGGCCTGTCGATCACCGAATGGAAGCCGGTCATGGGCGTTCTCCCGCCACTCACCGAGGAGGCCTGGGAGGTCGAGCTCGAAAAGTACCGCCAGATTCCGGAGTACCAGCTCATCAACAAGGGCATGAGCATGGACGACTTCAAGACCATCTACTGGTGGGAGTGGGGTCACCGGCTGCTCGCCCGCGGCGTGGGGCTGGTCTTCGCCCTGCCGCTGGCCTTCTTCTGGCTGAGCGGCCGCCTCGAAGGGCACCTGAAGCCGAAGCTTGTCGCCCTGTTGGCGCTGGGCGGTCTCCAGGGCGCCATCGGCTGGTGGATGGTCGCGTCCGGCCTCGTCGACCGCACAGACGTCAGCCAGTACCGCCTTGCCACCCATCTGACGCTGGCCTGCGTCATCTTCGCGGCCACCATGGTGGTGGCGCGGGGGCTGGCGCCGCACACGGCCGCTCCGTCGAAGGACGGCACGCGCACATTCGCGCTGGTGCTGATGCTGCTCGTTCTGGTGCAGATCTATCTCGGCGGCCTCGTCGCAGGGCTCAATGCCGGGCTTGCCTACAACACCTGGCCGCTGATGGACGGCGCGATCGTGCCGGACGATCTCTTCATCCAGCGCCCGTGGTGGATCAACTTCTTCGAGAACGCCAAGACCGTGCAGTTCGTGCACCGCGTCGGCGGCTACGTGCTCTTCGCAGCCGCGTTGTGGCACATGATCCAGGCGCGTCGCGAGGAGCCGGGAACCACCCATGCGCGCCGCGCGCTGGTCCTGTTCCATCTCATGCTCGTGCAGGCCGCGATCGGCGTCACCACGCTGCTTTTGGAGGTCCAGATCGGCTGGGCCCTGCTGCACCAGGCCTTCGCGCTGGTCGTGCTCGGTTTCGCCGCCGCGCACTGGCGCGGCACGCGCGGCGGCTATCCCGCCGAGACGGGTGTCCTCGTCAGGAGCTGAGCCTCGTGATGAGCGCGGCGCAGGACGCGCCGCGCGACTGACCCCGCACTCAGCCGGCGCGTCCGAGCATCAGGTCCATGTTCTGGACCGCCGCCCCCGAGGCGCCCTTGCCGAGATTGTCGAGCACGGCGACGAGGTTCGCCTGGCCCTTTCCCTCGGTGCCGAAGACGTAGAGCCGCATGCCGTCGGTATCGTTGAGTGTGGTCGGGTCGATGCGAGAAGCCGCACCGCTTTCGGCGAGCGGCACGACCTCGACGATCGACTGGCCGGCAAAATGGGCGACCAGCGCGTCATGCAGGTCGCGAAGCGAAGGCGCACCATTCAGGTCGGACAGGTGCAGCGGCACCTGGACGATCATGCCCTGCGCGAAGCGTCCGACGCTCGGCGAGAAGATCGGCCGGCGCGCGAGCAGCCCGTGCGACTGCATTTCCGGCACGTGCTTGTGGGCGAGCGTCAGCCCGTAGAGGAAGTGCGGCGCCGCGATGTGCTCGGGGTTGGCCGCATCTTCCATCTGCGCGATCATCTGCTTTCCGCCGCCGGTGTAGCCGGACACGGCGTTGACGCTGACGGGATAGTCGGCGGGCAGGAGACCCGCCTCGACCAGCGGCCGGATGAGGCCGATGGCGCCGGTCGGATAGCATCCCGGATTGGCGACGAGCCGCGCATTGGCGATCTTTTCGCGCTGTCCGGCGGTCAGTTCGGCGAAGCCATAGGCCCAGTCGGGATCGACCCGGTGCGCCGTCGAGGTGTCGATGATGCGGGTGAAGTTCGTTCCTTCGAGCAGGGCGACCGCCTCCTTCGCGGCGTCGTCGGGCAGGCACAGGATGGCGATGTCGGCGGCCTTCAGCATCTCCTCGCGCAGCGACGTGTTGCGCCGCTCCGCCTCGGGAATGGAGAGGATGTCGAGGTCGTCGCGCTGGCCGAGCCTGGTCCGGATCTGAAGGCCGGTCGTGCCGTGCTCGCCGTCGATGAAGATTTTCGGTTTCATGCCTGTCTCGCCTGGCTGGTAGAGAAATCAAAGGGTTGGATCGACGCGCGGACTCATGTCCGGAAGGCATTGATTCAGGACTCGAGGCCCAGCATCAGGACGCGGGCGTCTTAGGGTATGCCGCCCTGGCGGGTCGTCGTCGGGTCATTTCAGGCGCGCCTTCTTTTCCGCGAGCAGGCCCAGATACATCTGGGCCACCGTCGCGCCTGCGATCGCCGTGATGTCGGCATGGTCGTAGGGCGGCGACACCTCCACGATGTCGGCCCCCACGATGTCGAGTTGGCCGAGTTGGCGCAGCACCGAGAAGACCTTTGCCGAGGACGGGCCACCCGCCACTGGCGTGCCGGTGCCCGGCGCGAAGGCGGGGTCGAGGCAGTCGATGTCGAAGGTGATGTAGGTCGGCGCGCCCGCCGTCCGCTCGATGATGGCGGCGGCGATCTCCGATGCCTTCATTTCCTCGACGTCGTAACCGTAGAGGATCTGGATGCCGCAATCCTCCGGCGCATGGGTGCGGATGCCGACCTGGATCGACTTCGACGCGTCTATGACGCCCTCGCGCACGGCGCGGCCGACGAAATTGCCGTGGTTGATGCTCTTGCCATCGTCGAACCAGGTGTCCTGGTGGGCATCGAACTGGACCAGCGCCAGCGGGCCGTATTTTGCGGCATGGGCCTTGAGCAGGGGCCAGGTGACGAAGTGATCGCCGCCGAGCGAGACGAGGAAGGCGCCCCCCTTTATGAGCTTCGCCGCCTCCCGCTCGATGCGGCCCGGCGTCTTGCCATGGTCGCCGGTGTCGAGCAGGCAGTCGCCATAGTCGACGACGGCAAGCTCGCCGGTGATGTCGCGGTGGAAGGGGTATTGCGGGTCGTTGTCGAAGATCGCCGCGGCGCGGCGGATCGCCTGCGGCCCGAAGCGAGCGCCGGGCCGATTGGTCACCGCGGCGTCGAAGGGAATGCCCCAGACCACGGCATCCGCGCCCTTGATGGTCTTGGTGTAGCGGCGGCGCATGAAGGACAGCGCGCCGGCATAGGTGGGGTCGCCCGCGCTGCCGGTGAGGCCCTTCGCGGTGAAGGCATGGTCGATGGTGGAAGCGGGCATCAGCGCTCTCCGTTGCTGCCCGCGTACCTACCGCAAGCGGGCAGGCGGCTCAAGGCGCGCGGCGGGGCGCCGTAGGGCTATCGCATTTGGCCGATGATTGATCTGGCGAAGGCGTCGGACCACCCTGCTCGCTTTCGTTTTCGGCTGAT
>JBHYDY010000031.1:0-68451 GCA_051860465.1 Mesorhizobium sp. | reverse complement strand
CTCCAAAATCGGAGCCATCCAAAGAATCCAGATCAAACCTCCACGCCAGTCCTATTTCTCAAATGCGATTCCCCTACCCCTTTGCCCGCCTTTCGGCTCTCTGAGCCGTTGTCTCCAGCAAGCGCCCAGGGCCAAGGATCTCCAGCTTTTTGCGCTGGCCGTGGCGCGAAGCGGAATGGGCATCCGGACGTGGCCCGGCTTGGAGGCGACGCGGTGGTAGGGGCTTGTCGTGAAAACCCGACTGACCCGGCCGAACCGATTTCGTTTGACGTGGCGGTCAAGCACGGGAAGACTTGGCAACAAACCAAGACCCGTTCCGCTGCGTGGGGCGAGGATCCAGGGAAAGCTCGATGACGCTTCACGACGTATCGCTCGACGACAAGTTCAACCTTGCCAGGGACCGTATCTTCGTTTCCGGCGCGCAAGCGATCGTTCGCATGCTCCTGATGCAACGCGACCGCGACCGGCGGGAGGGCTTGAAAACAGCCGGGTTTATCACCGGATATCGCGGCTCGCCGCTCGGTGGGCTTGACCAGCAGCTTTGGAAGGCCAAGCGCCAGCTCGCCGACGCCGACATCGTGTTTCAGCCCGGGCTCAACGAGGAACTGGCCGCCACCGCCTGCTGGGGCTCACAGCAGACGGAACTTCTCGGCGAGGGCAAGTACGACGGCGTCTTTTCACTCTGGTACGGCAAGGGTCCCGGTGTCGACCGGGCCGGCGACGTCTTCCGCCACGCCAATCTCGCCGGCACGTCGAGAAATGGCGGCGTGCTGGCGCTGATGGGTGACGACCATACGGCCGAATCATCGACCAATGCCCACGCGACCGAGCTCCAGTTCGTCGACACGATGATCCCGATCCTCAACCCGGCCGGCGTTCAGGAGATCGTCGACTACGGCCTGCTCGGATACGCCCTTTCGCGCTTCGCCGGGACCTGGGCCGCGATGAAGTGTGTCAAGGAGAACATCGAGTCGACCGCTTCGGTCGACGTCTCGCTCGACCGACTGAACATCGTGTTTCCGGAGTTCGACATGCCTCCCGGCGGGCTGAACATCCGCCATGAGCTCGACCAGATGGGCCAGGAGGCGCGACTACACAATTTCAAGCGCGCCGCCGCCAGCGCCTTCATCCGCGCCAACGGCATCAACCGGATCGTCTACTCCGGCGGCGCGGACGCGAGGATCGGCATCATCACCATCGGCAAGAGCTATCTCGACGTGCGCCAGGCGCTCGAGGACATCGGCATCGACGAGGCGCGGGCCAACAGCATCGGCGTGCGCCTTTTCAAGCTCGGCTGCCCCTGGCCCCTCGACTTCGATCACCTGCGCGATTTCGCGCGCGGGCTCGACATGATTATCGTGGTCGAGGAGAAGCGATCGCTGATCGAGGCGCAGGTGCGCGAGCAACTCTACGGAACGGGAATTCAGCCGCTCGTGGTCGGCAAGCGCGACGAACGCGGCGACGCGCTCTTTCAGCCGCAGGGCGCGCTCGATCCCAACGAGATCGCCATTGCGATCGGCGAGCGGGTGCTGCGTGTCATCGGCCATGCCGACGACATCGCCGGCCGCGTCAGCCAGATCAAGCAGTTCCAGGCAATGCTGGCCGACACCAAAGACGTCGGCGTGCGCACGCCCTATTTCTGTTCGGGCTGTCCGCACAATTCTTCTACGAAGGTGCCAGAGGGCTCGCTCGCGGGTGCGGGAATCGGCTGCCATTTCATGGCTCTGTGGATGGACCGCAAGACAGTCGGCTTCACCGCCATGGGCGGGGAAGGCGCGCAGTGGGTTGGTCAGGCGCCTTTCTCCAAGCGCGAGCACCTGTTCCAGAACCTCGGCGATGGCACCTACAATCATTCCGGCTCGTTGGCCATCCGTTTCGCCGTCGCGTCGGGTGCCAACATCACCTACAAGATCCTTTACAATGACGCTGTGGCGATGACCGGCGGCCAGCCGCACGAGGGCGGTCTGACGGCGCCGATGATTGCCGAGCAGGTCCGGGCCGAAGGCGTCGAGCGGATCGCCATTGTCACCGACGAGCCGGTCAAGTACGCCGCATTGCCCGTTCCGTCGGGTGCGACCGTGCACCACCGCGACGACCTCGACGCCGTCCAGCGTGAGCTGCGCGACATCAAGGGCGTGTCCGTGCTGCTTTACGACCAGACCTGCGCGGCGGAGAAACGGCGTCGACGCAAGCGCGGCACCTTTCCCGATCCCGACAAGCGGGTGATGATCAACGAGCTGGTCTGCGAGGGCTGCGGCGATTGCGGGGTGCAGTCCAACTGCGTCTCCGTGCAACCCGTGGAAACCGAGTTCGGCCGCAAGCGGCGTATCGACCAGTCGAGCTGCAACAAGGACTTTTCCTGCCTGAAAGGGTTCTGTCCCTCCTTCGTGACGGTGCATGGCGGCAAGATCCGCAAGGCCGCCGGCGCTGCCGGCGGCGCCGATCCACTGGACGGGGTGCCTGCGGCGCGGGTTGCCGGCGTGGGCCAGGGCTGGGCCGGCATCATCGACGGCATCGGCGGAACAGGGGTGGTGACGATCGGCGCGGTGTTGGGTATGGCCGCCCACCTGGAAGGCAAGGGCTGCGGGCTGATCGACATGGCGGGCCTCGCGCAGAAGGGTGGTGCGGTCTACAGCCACGTCCGCGTGGCTGCGACGCCCGACGACATCCATGCCATCCGCGTTTCGGCCGGGAAGGCGGACCTCGTGCTCGGTTGCGACCTCGTCGTGTCGGGCTCAAAGAAGGTGCTCGGCGCGGTGCGAGAGAACCACACGATCTTCGTCACCAACACGGCCGAGGTCATGCCGGGCGATTTCGCGCGCCAGGCTGACTTCTCGCTACCGACCGAGCGACTGCGCAAGGCGATCCGTTCGGCGGCAGGCGAGCGGAACGCGCATTTCTTTGACGCCACCCGCACTGCCTCCGCGCTGTTCGGTAACTCGCTCGGAGCGAACATGTTCATGCTCGGCTTCGCTTGCCAGCTTGGCGGGCTGCCGGTGTCGTCCGAGGCGATCGAAAAGGCGATCGAGCTCAACGGCGAGGCGGTGGCCATGAACGTCGCCGCCTTCCGCTGGGGGCGCCGCGCCGCGCATGACCCGGAGTTCGTGCGCGGTCGTGTCGCCGCCGCGACGTCTGGGCAAGGCGAACGCACGCTGGCTTCCACGCTCGACGAGATCGTGGCCGCCCGTTCCGTCTTCCTCGCCGACTACCAGAACCGTGGATACGCCCAGCGCTACGAGCGCCAGATCGCGGTCGTTCGGGCAGCCGAGGAGAAGGCACGGCCCGGCTCGACCGCGCTGGCCGAGACCGTGGCGCGCAATCTCTTCAAGGCAATGGCCATCAAGGATGAGTACGAAGTGGCCCGGCTCTACACCGACGGCTCATTCGCAAGACAGGTGGCTGCGCAATTCGAGAGTGTCGAACGTCTGGAATTCCACTTGGCGCCGCCGATCCTGGGGCGCACGGGCTCGGACGGCAAGCCGGCAAAATCGTCGTTCGGACCGTGGATGATGACGGGCTTCCGGGTCCTAGCCCAGCTGAAGGGACTGCGTGGGACCGTCTTCGACTTCTTCGGCCGGACCGAGGAACGGCATATGGAGCGGCGCCTGCTTGCCGAGTACGAGCAGGACATCGCCATGATCGTCGACGGTTTGACGCCAACCCGCCTGGAGGCGGCCTGCGCGCTTGCCTCCATCCCGTCGTTGGTGCGCGGTTTCGGTCACGTGAAGGCCGGCAATGCCGAAAGGGCCGCGGCAGAACGCAAGCGTCTCATCAAACGTTTCGAGGAGGCGACGGACGTGCGGCAGGCGGCTGAGTAGGTTCGGTGAGGGCTCGCTTTCAAGCGTTCGCCACCTTGGCGTTGAGCGGCAGGAAAAGGCGCGTGGTCGAGACTGCTCCAGGCCGCCCGGAGCCAAACCACGCCTAAATGTTTGTTAATGCGAATATGCGACACATTTCGCGTACCAATCGGTAGCGCGCAGTGAAGCACAGCAAGGACACCATTCCCGAAGACGTCTATGTGGGGTTCGTCAGGTCGCTCTTCCTCGACCCCGGAATCCTGCTGATCGGCGCATGCCTCCATGGCATCATGGGGCTGATGGTCTACCTGCGCGGCAACGAACCGATCTACCTCGTGCTGACCGTGCTGATGTTGTTTGCGGGCCTCTATCGCTATGTAGCGATGCGGAAGGTTCAAGCATCAACCATCACCGACATGACCGCCGCGGTTGCACGCGAACGCTACTACATCATCGCTGGGACCGTGCAGGGCGCCGTCATCGGCGTTTTCTCCTTTTGCGCGGTCTACCTGTATTCCGACGATTTCAGCGAACTGGCTGCGGTCTCCGTCGCCATGGGTGGCGCCATCACGATCGCCGGGCGAAACTATGGCTCGAAGAAAATGGTGGCGATCCTGTCGTTGACCACGATTGGGCCGATCGCGATCGCACTGTTACTCAAGGGGGATGTCTTCAATATCGTCCTTGGCCTGTTCATCGTCCCGTTCATGGTCATCATCATGAAGCTGGCGGCGCTCGTGCGGGAGGTGCTGTTCACCGCCATCAGCGAACAGAAGAAGGCGACGAAGCTCGCACAGCGCTTCGATCGCGCCTTGAACACCATGACGCACGGGTTGGTGATGCTGGGTCCCGACAGTCGCGTGATCGTTGCGAATGCGGAGGCAGCCGAACTGACCGGCGTGGCCAGGACCGAGAGGTTGATTGGGCGAACGCTGAAGGCACTGCTGCTGCGCGGCGCCGCCGGAGGCCTTATCAGCCGGCGCGACTGCGGCTTCATCGAGGCCCAGCTGTCGCGAGCGCTGCGAGAGGGCTGCGACCGCAAGTTGCTCGTCAGCCTTACCAACGGCCGGTACCTCGAGTTTTCCGCGCGCGAAGGTCGCGACGAGCTGAGCGTGATCACCTTCGAAGACGTGACGTCGCGCGTGCAGGCCGAGGAGAAGATCCGTACCATGGCGCGCTACGACAGCCTGACCGGGTTGCCGAACCGTGCTTACTTCCACGAGATCGTGGCCGAGTGCATGGTCACGGGCGACCGGGAGCGGCTCTGCGCGCTGGCGATCTTCGATCTCGACGACTTCAAAAGCATCAACGACACCCTTGGCCATCCGGTCGGCGACGGGCTGATCTACGCCATCGCCGAGAAGCTGGCCTTCTTCGCCGATGACGACATC
The DNA here is from genome assembly GCA_051860465.1 of Mesorhizobium sp. GTDB lineage: Bacteria > Pseudomonadota > Alphaproteobacteria > Rhizobiales > Rhizobiaceae > Aquibium. Next base: position 63,263 of record JBHYDY010000031.1, on the reverse strand, counting down.
AAGATCAGCCGGTTCGGCGGCGATGAGTTTGTCATCTACTTCGACAGGGTCGAGGACGAGTACCATCTCGGCATGCTGCTGGACGGCATCTTCGAAGGTCTTCAGGAAGAAGTCGACGTTGCCGGCCACGCCTTGCGCGCGCAGTTCAGCGCGGGCGCCGTGCTGCTTCCCGTCAGTTGCGACGACGCCGAGGGCATGATCGTCAAGGCCGACCTGGCGCTCTACGAGGCCAAGGAAAAGGGCAAGAACAGCTGGCGTCTGTTCGAAGCGACAATGGACGCGGCATTCCGCCAGAAGCAGATGCTCAAGGCCGATCTTCGCAATGCCGTACAGGCAGGAACCTTGCGAGTCGTGTTTCAACCGATTGTCGACATCAACACTATGGCGGTGGTGACCTGCGAAGCGCTCTGCCGATGGGACCATCCCGAGCTTGGCCCCGTTTCGCCGGGTGTGTTCATCCCGCTGGCGGAGGAGATGGGCATCATCTCGGATCTCAGCATCCAGGTGCTGAAGACCGCCTGCGAGGAATGCGCCCGGTGGCCGACACAGATCGGTGTATCGGTCAACCTGTCGGCGCGGGACTTCCGGTGTGCGACAATCGTCGATCATGTTCGCGATGCGCTGACGAACTCCGGGCTTTCGCCGCACCGCCTCGAGGTCGAGGTGACCGAGACGGCTATTCTCGACGACAAGCTGTCGACGCGGACCTACCTGGATGCGATCCGCCGGCTCGGCGTAAAGATCGCGCTCGATGATTTCGGCACCGGCTACTCTAGCCTCAGCTACCTGCACACGTTGCCGCTCGACAAGATCAAGATCGATCGCTCCTTCCTGCAGGACATCACGTCGGATGAGAGGTCGCTCGAACTCCTGTGCGGGATAGTCGCGCTTTCGAGAAAGCTCGGCCTGACGATCACCATCGAGGGCGTGGAAACCTTCGAGCAACTCAAGCTTCTGTCTGGTCGGGTCAAGCCCGACCTGTTGCAGGGCTTCCTCTTCGGGGCCGCGCTCAGCGCCTCTGGGATCGAGGCGCTCTCGAAAACCACGTTGCCCTTCGGAGAGGACATCTCAAAATTGAAGGTCTTTGCCGGTCGTTGAGCGGCGGTCCGGATCGCGGCGTCCCAAATGCCGCCAAATCGCTGAACGCCTGCCCGATTTCCTGTTCTCGACAGCGAGTGTCGCTTCCCGGCGCCGGTTGCATTCGTCGCTTGCCAGTGACATGGCGTCGCAATTCATGATCGTCTCATGGTTGCATGCGAAGGCGTCGGCGCATGAACACGAACCCGTGCCCTGCCACAACGGCCCCTGTGCACCCCTGAATTCCAGGGTCTGAGGGCATTGCGGCCGAGCCTCGGGCATTAACGTTAACGGAAGGTAAACGAAGTCGATGCAAATTTCGGCTTTACTGAACGCAACCTTAAGGTACGGTTTGGACAGGCGGAGTGTGCGGGGACCAGATTGGAATGAACGTGTCGGTAACCAGGAGTACCCTCAGGCGGGTTCCGTCGGCAGGCCCCATCGTCGGCGGATCGGCGTTCGCGGACAACGTTGCGGCTCTGCTCGAGAGAGTCGAGTACCGGCGTTGCGAAAAGGGCGAGGACCTTGAGGCGATCTATCGCCTGCGATACAAGGCATATCGCAATCATGGAACTGTGCCGCAATCTGCGGAGCGGGTCACCACCGACCGGTTCGATGATACGCCCAATTGCTACCGTTTCGGCGTGTGGATCGACAACGAGCTGGTCAGCACCGTTCGTCTCCATCATTTGACCCACGAACAGCCCTATTCGTCCGTGATGGACATCTTCGGTGACATTATTTCTCCCCGGCTGGAGCGCGGCGAGACCTTCATCAATCCGACCATGTTCGCCGCCGATCCCTATTTCGCGACGATCTACCGGGCTCTGCCATATGTAACGTTGCGGCTGGCGGTCGTGGCCAACAGCCATTTTGACACGACCAGCTGCATCTGCGTCATCCGGGATGATCATACCGCTTTCTATAAAAGGGTCTTCGGCGCCGTGCAGGTGGGCGAGCCGCGGCCTCACCCCTCTTTCACGGTCAACGTGATGCTCTACGATTCGCCCTGCGCCATAAACATGCAGCCGACGCTCGATCGGTTCCCGTTCTTCCGGTCGACAGCACTTGAGCGGCGATTGCTGTTCGGGCAATCGGCCAAGGGCGAGGTCGGATCGCTGACGATCCTGCCGACGGCGCGATACATGAAAAACGCCGCCTGAGCGCACACCCGGGACGAATCGTCGGCTTGTATGGGACCGGCCGAGAGGCATAAGCTTCGTGAGCGAGCCGCCTCCGGGGAGGTGCCGTCGACGAGGCATGATGAACCCACGCGAAGACATCGTACGTGCCGCCATCTGGGCCGGCGAACTGGCCGAGGACGAGGTCGAGCGCGCCGCGCGCGGCCTAACCGAACGCAGCTTCGCCAAGGGTGCCTATGTCTGCCATCGGGGCGATCGCCTGGACTACTGGACCGGAGTCCTCGATGGGCTGGTGAAAGTGTCGGCAATCTCGCGTGGAGGCAAGCCGATGACATTTGCCGGCGTTGCCATGGGGAGCTGGTTCGGCGAGGGTTCAGTGCTCAAGGGAGAGCCACGCCAATATGATGTCGTCGCCATCCGCGAGACCCGGCTCGCCATGCTCAATCGCGGCACGTTCGACTGGCTCTATGAGAACAGCAAGGGCTTCAATCGCTTTCTGGTGCGCCAACTCAACGAGCGGGTCGGACAGTTCATCGCCACTATAGAGCATGATCGGATCCTGAGCCCGCGCGCCCGCGTGGCGCGGCACCTCTCGTGGTTCTTCAATCCGGTCCTCTATCCCCAGGTTCGTAGCGAGATCTCCATTTCGCAGGAGGAACTGGGATTGCTCGCCGGGGTCTCGCGGGCCGTCGCCAACCGCTCGCTTCAGGAACTCGAGGAGGAGAAGCTGATCGCGGTGGAGCACGGGCGGATCCGCGTCATCAACCTCGAAACCCTCAAGCGCTACGAAGCTTGACCGCGCGCAGGTCGAGGTGGCTGGTTCCGGCGATCGAAAGCTTTAATCAAGCGCGCCGAACGATAGTACGCGACGCTAGCAGAGCAAAGGCATCCTCGTCTGTCAATCGCGAAGTTGCTTCGTAGGAGCCGACATGGGAGCCTCGGTCCTGATGAAGCCCCGCGATGCAGAGGGGGGACGAGGGCGGCGGGCCATGGTTGCACAGCCAACTTGCGAATGGTGGCACGCCGGTTCATAAACATTCGGACCAACCGCAGGAAAACAAGGCGGGGGTCCCGGGAGGAACAGTGGAGATGCTTGCCAAGGCTAAAGCCGGCGACACACTCGATACATTTCCGAAATATCTGGTGCTGAACGCGAAGCGTTTCGCTGATCGTCCGGCCATGCGCCACAAGGATCTTGGCATCTGGCAGGGGTGGACCTGGAGACAGCAGCTCGATGAGGTCCGCGGCTTCGCGATCGGGCTGTCGGCGATCGGCATGAAGCGGGGCGACAAAGTCGCGGTTGTGGGCTCCAACCGACCCCGGCTCTACTGGAGCTTTGCGGCAATCCAGTCGCTCGGCGCGGTGCCGGTGCCGGTCTACGCGGATTCGGTCGCCGAGGAGATGGCCTACGTGCTCGACCACGCCGAGGTCCGCTTCGCCGTGGTGGAGGACCAGGAGCAGGTCGACAAGCTGCTATCGATATCCGAGAAGGTGCCGTCCCTTAAGGAAATCGTCTATGACGAGACGCGGGGACTGCGCGACTATGATCACACGCATCTGCACGGCTTCGAAGAGGTGCAGGCAAAGGGGAGAGCTGCCATCGACGCCTCCCCCGAAACCCTCGCGCGCTGGCAGGCGTCCGTCGATATGGGCGGCGGCGCCGATCTCGGTGTCATACTCTATACGTCGGGCACGACCGGCCGCCCCAAGGGCGTGATGCTGTCGAACGACAATCTCGTCAAGTCGGCCCTGCACGGCAACGCTTTCGACAAGCTAGGTGCCGACGAGGACATCATTGCCTACCTGCCGCTTGCCTGGGTCGGCGACCACGTCTTTTCCTATACGCAATCCTACACCGCCGGTTTCTGCGTCTCATGTCCCGAGAGCCCCGAGACCGTGAGCGAGGATCGTCGTGAGATCGCACCGACCTACTTCTTCGCGCCGCCGCGCGTCTTCGAGGGGTTGCTCACCGCGATGATGGTGCGGATGGAAGATGCGGGGAGCATGAAAAAGGGAATGTTCGATCATTTTCTCGCGCATGCTCGAAGGGTCGGCGAGAAGATCCTCAACGGGGAGCGTGTGTCCCTCCTGGATCGCTTCCGCTATTTCCTTGGCGAGATACTCGTCTATGGGCCGTTGAAAAACCGCATGGGCATGATGCGTCTCAAGGTGGCCTATACTGCTGGCGAGGCGATCGGCCCAGAACTCTTCCGTTTCTACCGCTCGATCGGGTTGAACCTCAAACAACTCTACGGACAAACGGAAGCCTGCGTCTACATCACGGCGCAGCCGGATGGAAACATCCGCGCGGATACCGTCGGCGTTCCCTCTCCGGGCGTCGAGATCAGGATCGCCGAGAATGGGGAGGTGCTGTACCGGTCGGAAGGCACCTTCGTCGGCTACTATAAAAACGAGGAAGCGACCCGCGCCACCAAGACGCCGGATGGCTGGGTGCACACCGGAGATGCCGGTTTCATCGATGGGGAGGGGCACCTCAAGATCATCGATCGCGCCAAGGACGTTGGCAAGCTTCGAAACGGCGGACTGTTTGCGCCGAAATACGTCGAGAACATGCTCAAGTTCTTCCCTGACATCAAGGAAGTCGTGGCCTTCGGCGACGGTCGGGAATTCTGCGCGGCGTTCATCAACATCGACCTCCAGTCGGTGGGAAGCTGGGCGGAACGCCATAATGTGTCCTACGCTTCCTATCAGGATCTGGCCGGTCACCCCGAGGTCTACGGCATCATCGCTTCGCATGTGGAAGCTGCGAACCGGAAGCTTGCCCAAGAGCCGATGATGGCGGCTTCCCAGATCCGGCGTTTCCTCGTCCTCCACAAGGAACTCGATGCCGACGATGGAGAACTGACCCGCACGCAGAAGGTCCGCCGATCATTCATTGCAGAGCGTTACGGGGAACTTATCGAGGCGCTGTACGACGGCTCGACCCAAAAGTACGTGGAAACGGAAATGACCTTCGAGGACGGGCGCAAGGGCAGCGTGCGAGCCACGGTGCGCATCGTTGACGCGAAGGTGTTCGGGGCCTCTGTGTCGCCGGTCAGGGAGGCCGCCGAATGAACCGGCATGTCGATCCGCGCGAGACGCTCCCCAACTCCGATGGCATCGCCAAAGGCGACGTGATGCTAGACGTCCGTAACGTGTCGCTGCGCTTTGGCGGCGTGAAGGCGATCAGCGACATCTCGTTCGACATCCGAAAGGGCGAAATTCGCGCCATCATAGGCCCGAACGGTGCCGGCAAGACCTCCATGCTCAACGTGATCAACGGCTTCTACACACCGCAGGAAGGCTCGATCGTATTCCGTGGCAAAGAGCGCAAGAAGATCGCGCCATACGAAGCTGCCGCCTCGGGCATCGCGCGTACCTTCCAGAACGTGGCGCTGTTCAAGGGCATGTCGACGCTCGACAACATCATGGCGGGCCGTACGCTTGCCATGCATCGCAACTTCTTTTGGCAGCTCCTTTACTACGGCCCGGCGCTTCGCGAGGAAATCGAGAACCGGCGCAAGGTCGAGGAGATCATCGACTTCCTCGAAATCCAGCATATCCGAAAGGTGCCGGTCGGTCGGCTGCCCTACGGTCTGCAGAAGCGTGTCGAACTGGGCCGCGCTCTGGCAGCGGAACCGGCGCTCCTGCTTCTCGACGAGCCGATGGCGGGCATGAACCTCGAGGAAAAGGAAGACATGAGCCGCTTCATTCTCGACGTGAACTCGCAGTTCGGCACCACGATCGCACTTATCGAGCACGATATGGGCGTCGTCATGGACATTTCCGACCGCGTGGTGGTGCTCGACTACGGACGCAAGATCGGAGACGGCGCGCCCGAAGAGGTCAAGTCCAACCAGGACGTCATCGACGCCTATCTCGGCGTTTCGCATTAGGGGAGGGGACCGTGCTCTATCAGATCTTCGTCGATCCCTTCGTCCAGATGGCGGACATGCCGGACTTCTTCCTCCAGGTGATCTGGGAGGGTTTCGTGGCTGGCGTTCTCTATGCACTGATCGCGCTCGGCTTCGTGCTCATCTTCAAGGCGTCGGGCGTCTTCAACTTCGCGCAAGGAATCATGGTGGTATTCGCCGGCCTTACGCTGGTCGGCCTGCACGAGGCCGGAGTGCCGGCCTATCTGGCGCTCGTGCTTGCCGTTGGCGTCATGGCGTTGCTGGCCATAGCGGTTGAGCGTTTCGTGATGCGCCCACTCGTCAACCAGCCCGACATCATTCTTTTAATGGCCACCATCGGCATGACGTACTTCCTGATCGGGCTCGGCGAGTTCGTTTTCGGCGGCGAGCCGAAGAAGATGATCACCAGGGAACTCGGACTGCCCACAGGATCGACCGAGATCGAGATTGGCGAGCAGGGCCTCGTCATCCTTCAGCACATCGACATTGCGGCGGCCGTCATCGCCATCATCATGGTGTCGGCGCTGGCGCTGTTCTTCAACAAGACGCGCATCGGGAGGGCACTAAGGGCTGTTGCGGACGATCACCAGGCGGCGCAGTCCGTTGGGATCTCGCTGAACCAGATCTGGGCGATCGTGTGGTTTGCTGCCGGCATCGTGGCGCTCGCCACCGGCATCATGTGGGGCGCGCGTTCCGACGTCTCTTTCGCTCTGGAGATCGTGGCGCTGAAGGCCCTGCCGGTTCTTATCCTCGGGGGCTTCACCTCCATACCCGGCGCCATCGTCGGCGGGTTGATCATCGGAATCGGTGAGAAGATCGGCGAGATCTACTGGGGACCGCTGGTCGGCGGCGGTATCGAGAGCTGGCTCGCATACATGATCGCCCTGGTCTTCCTGCTGTTCAGGCCGCAGGGCCTGTTCGGCGAGCGCATCATCGAGCGGGTCTGAGGAGCGGGCGGCATGTTCTATCGCGAAGCTGGACAGTTCAAGACATCCTATGCGGCCGACCAGCAGGTCTTCCCGATCCTGCAAGACAGGATCGGCGTCGCAGTCATCCTGGGCATCGCGATCTTCGTAGTGCCGTTCGTCGCCAACGACTTCTTCCTGTCGGCGATTGCCATCCCCTTCCTCATACTGGCGCTCGCCACCATCGGACTCAACGTCCTGACCGGTTATGCTGGACAGCTGTCGCTCGGCACCGGAGGGTTCATGGGGGTCGGCGCCTATGCCTGCTACAAGCTGACGACGATCTTTCCCGACGTCTCGATCGTCGTGCACATCCTCCTGTCGGGTTTCGCGGCGGCGGCGATCGGCATGGTGTTCGGCCTGCCGTCGCTGCGCATCAAAGGACTTTACCTGGCGGTTACGACGCTGGCGGCGCAGTTCTTTCTCGAATGGTGCTTCATTCGCATCCCATGGCTCTACAACTACAACGCCTCCGGTGCGATCGAGGTGCCGGGGCGCCAGATCTTCGGCACCATGGTGACTGGCGCGTCCGCTGGCAGCGTGCCGCGCTACTTCACCGTGCTCGCCATCGTCATCGTGCTCACCCTACTGGTGAAGAATTTGTTGCGCGGCCGCATCTGGCGACAGTGGATGATGATCCGCGACATGGACATCGCCGCCGAGCTGATGGGCGTTCGCCCGCTTTATGCCAAGCTCTCGGCTTTCGCGGTCTCGTCCTACCTCTGCGGCGTGGCCGGCGCGATGTTCGTGTTCTTCTATCTGGGCGCAGCCGAGCCGTCGGCCTTCTCGATCACCTTGTCCTTCCAGATCCTCTTCATGGCCATCCTGGGCGGGCTGGGGTCGCTGGTCGGCTGCTTCTTCGGAGCGGCCTTCATCTGGGCGCTCCCGATCATCCTGCGGGCCGGACCGCCCATGATCGGCATCCCGATAGCGGCCGAGACGGCGTTTCACATCACCTCGATGATCATCGGGGCGCTGATCGTAACCTTCCTGATCCTCGAACCGCACGGCCTCGCCCGCTTGTGGCAGATCGGCAAGGAGAAGCTCAGGGTGTGGCCGTTCCCCTACGCGTGAGGGTCATGCCTGACGATGCCTGCGAAAGCAGGACGACAGCCTACGATCCGGGCTTCGAGCCTTGACCGGATCCTGCTGGAGGAAAAGGCTCACACACGGCCTTGCGGCCAGTGCAACGGGAGGAACGACATGAAATTGAAATCGCTGATTGCCGGCGGCATTCTCGCCGCGATGGCATCGACGGCGGCCTTGCCCGCCTTCGCGCAGGACAGCGTCTACGTGCCGCTGTTCAGCTACCGTACGGGTCCCTTCGCCGGATCGGGCATTCCGATTGCCAACGGCATGAACGACTATCTCACCATGCTCAACGAGCGCGACGGCGGCATCAACGGCGTCCGGATCGAGGTCGAGGAGTGCGAGACCGGCTATGACACGCAGAAGGGCGTAGAGTGCTACGAGCAGGTCAAGGCCAAGAACCCGCTGGTGATCTCGCCCTATTCGACGGGCATCACGCTGCAGGTGATCCCCAAGGCCGGCGTCGACAAGATCCCGGTCCTCTCGATGGCCTACGGCCTGTCGGCCGCGGCCGTCGGCGACGTCTTTCCCTGGGTGTTCAATCCGCCAGCTACCTATTGGGACGGGGCATCGGCGATCGTGGCCGACATCGCCCGGCGCGAGGGCGGGCTTGAGAGCCTGAAGGGCAAGAAGATTGGCTACATCTATCTCGACGCCGGCTACGGCAAGGAGCCGATCCCGCTGATGGAGGAATTCGCCAAGACCTACGGCTTCGAGCTGACGCTCTATCCGGTTTCCGGCAAGGAGATGCAGAACCAGTCTTCGCAGTGGCTCAACGTGCGCCGCGACCGTCCCGACTACATGATCATGTGGGGCTGGGGCGCCATGAACCCGACAGCGGTCAAGGAGGCGATCAAGATCCGCTTCCCGATGGACAAGTTCTACGGCGTCTGGTGGTCGGGCGGAAATGACGACGCGGGCGCGGGCGGCGAGGATGCCAAGGGCTACCGCACGATGAACTTCCACGGCGTCGGGAGCGACTTTCCGGTCATCCAGGACATCAAGAAGTATGTCGTCGATGCCGGCAAGAGCCAGGTAGACCCGGCGAAGTTCGCCGACAACCTCTACAACCGCGGCGTCTACAATTCGATGCTGATCGCGGAGGGCATCCGGCGGGCGCAGGAACTGACCGGCAAGAAGGTCATCGACGCGACCGACATGCGGGCAGGCCTCGAGAACCTGAACATCGACGAGGCCCGTCTCAAGGCCATGGGCATGGAAGGCTTTGCCGGCACGTTGAAGCTCTCCTGCTCGGACCATTCCGGCCACCATCAGGTCTATGTCGTCGAATGGGACGGCAAGGACTGGCAGAAGTCGGGCGAGTGGTTCTCACCAATGACGGATGTCGTGCGGCCGATGCTCGAAGCGGCTGCGGAGGAATACAAGGCCGCCAATTCGCCGTGGCCTGAGCGGACGGAGCCTTGCCTGTCGAACTGACAGGGCCATACGTGACATCCGGCCTGCCGTTTGGCAGGCCGGACTTTCTCTCACCGGGGAACGAGCCGCATGACAGCCGCCGACAAGAACGGACCCGCCGGGGAAATGTCCGCTCGCGAGACTGCGACAGACGCAATCCTTTCGGTCAACAACATCGAGGTGATCTACAACCATGTGATCCTCGTGCTGAAGGGCGTATCGCTGACCGTGCCGCGCGGCGGCATCGTTGCCCTGCTCGGCGCGAACGGGGCTGGAAAGACAACAACCCTCAAGGCGATCTCGAACCTTCTCCATGCCGAGCGCGGCGTCGTCACCAAGGGCAATATCGAGTTCGAGGGCGAGCGCGTCGAAGCGTTGTCGCCCAACGACCTTGTGCGGCGCGGCTGCATCCAGGTCATGGAAGGCCGCCATTGCTTCGGTCACCTGACAGTGGAAGAAAACCTTCTCACCGGCGCCTTTACCCGCCGCGATGGCGCAGCCGGCATCAAGCGCGACCTGGAAATGGTCTATGGTTATTTCCCACGCCTGCGGGAACGACGCTCCTCGCAAGCCGGATACACCTCCGGCGGCGAACAGCAGATGACGGCGATCGGTCGGGCGTTGATGTCGCGGCCGAAGATGATCCTGCTCGACGAACCTTCGATGGGGCTTGCGCCTCAACTCGTCGAGGAGATCTTCGAGATCGTGCGCAAACTGAACGAGGAGCAGGGCGTCTCTTTTCTCCTCGCCGAACAGAACACCAACATCGCGCTACGCTACGCCAGGTATGGCTACATCCTCGAGTCCGGCCGCATCGTGCTGGACGGCGACGCGAAGGCGCTACGCGAGAACGAGGACGTCAAGGAGTTCTACCTGGGGGTCGGTGGCGAGGGCCGACGTTCGTTCAAGAACGTCAAGCACTACAAGCGCCGCAAGCGTTGGCTGGCATGAGTTCGCAGCCGGTCACGGCTGGGGCAACGTCTCGAACGCCAGGTCCGCAGAGAGTTCCGAAAGTGGTAGTTCGGCGTCGATCTCGGGCAGGTCTTTGACGGCATCCAGTCCCGCCAACTCGACATAGGTCTACGTGTCCCGGACGCGCCGCCAGACGGATAGCTGCGGCGCATCGGAATCGACCAGCAAGATCACCCGGTTCGCGGGATGGCGCTTGTACTCCTCCAGCTTCTGGAAGCGGGCGTAGCGCATCGTCGACGGCGACAGCACCTCGATCACGACGGGCGGATCGGCTACGGCCATGGTCCGGTCGTCGGCCTTGCCGCAAACGACGGTGATGTCGGGCCTGCGGGTTCCGCGATCGGTCAGCACCGACCGATCGTCTGTCGCGGCGCCGAACTATTTGCCACGAAGCCGGGTGCCGAGGGAGATCATGGCATTCACCGTCATCCGGTCATGCCGGCGGCTCGCACCCGTCATCGCCTTGACGGTCCTCACCGGCACGCCGTAGACGAGTTCGTAACTCCTGTCCTGGCGCTGCTGCCAGTCGAAGAACTCCTCAATCGTCATCTTCTTCTGCTTCTCCTGCGACATTTCGGTTCGGCCTTTCGCTTCTCCCATGATTCCAGATAGCCCGGCTGTCCTGAAGGTCTCCCAGGGATGCGGCCTCGCGCGCCATTGCCCTCGCCGCGGCTTTTCGGTATGTGCGCACAAGGTTCTTGCAACGGGGATTTTCGATGGCTGACAACACGCCGACTGGTCCGGTCGAAATGGGCGCCGAGATGGATTACTCGGAACACGAGAAGACGTACTCGCTGTTCCTCGCCATGACAAAATATGGCACCATCATATGCGTCGCACTGCTCGTGGCGATGGCATTCGGCTTCTTCGCCGGTGGCGGTTTCATCTCGTCGACCATCCTCTTCGTACTGCTCGTCGCAGTCGCCTCCTATCTGATGCGTTGAGCCGGATCGTCCTCCCGCCTGGGAGGTGAGGCATGGAACAAACCGGAGAGGAGCAGTCGGTGGGGCAGACAGTTTTCGTACCGAACGAGACCAATCATGGTGAGCCCCGCGTCGGGGCTTCACCAGACACGGTCAAGCGCATCAAGGCCCTCGGCCTCGAGGTGGTTGTTGAAACCGGCGCCGGTCGAGCTTCGCGGATCGCCGACGACGACTATGCCAAGATGGGTGCTACGCTCGGCACGGCAGCGGATGCAGGACGCGCCGATATCGTGCTTCGGGTGCGGCGTCCCTCCGATGCCGAACTGAAGGGATACAAGTCGGGCGCTGCGGTTATCGCCACGATGGATCCCTATGGCAACGAGGCGTCGGTTGCTGCCATGGCGCGCGCTGGCGTCACCGCCTTCGCGATGGAGTTCATGCCGCGCATCACGCGCGCCCAAGTCATGGACATCCTGTCCAGCCAAGCGAACCTTGCGGGCTATCAGGCAGTCATCGACGCGGCCGCCGCCTATGACCGGGCGTTGCCGATGATGATGACGGCGGCCGGAACCGTACCCGCCGCCAAGGTGTTCGTCATGGGCGCGGGTGTCGCCGGTCTCCAGGCCATTGCCACGGCGCGGCGCATGGGCGCGGTCGTCACAGCAACCGACGTGCGCGCAGCGGCGGGCGAACAGGTTGCCTCGCTTGGCGCCAAGTTCATCATGACCGAAGCGTTGAAGGATGCTTCGGGCAGCGGCGGCTACGCACGCGAACTCACCGACGACGAAAAGAAGGCGCAATCGGCGCTGGTGGCCGAACACATCGCCAAGCAGGACATCGTGATCACCACTGCTCTTATCCCGGGGCGTCCTGCACCGAAGCTCGTTTCCGCCACGATGGTCGCCTCGATGCGGCCGGGTTCGGTGATCGTCGATCTCGCTGTGGAACGGGGAGGGAATGTCGAGGGCGCGGTCGCGGGCGAGGTCGTCACCACGGTCAACGACGTGAAGATCCTCGGTCACCTCAACGTGCCCGGTCGGATCGCGGCTTCCGCGTCGCTGCTCTACGCACGCAACCTTCAGGCCTTCCTGGAGACGCTCGTCGACAAGTCGACAGGAACCCTCATGATCAGTCCAGAGGATGAACTCGTCAAGGCGACGATGCTCACCCACGGCGGCGCGATCGTGCATCCCAATTTCACCGCTGTGATCGTCACGCCGTCCAAAGCCGACGCTGTCGTGGAGCCGGCGCCGGATCCAGACATTGTGGCAGCCGCCGCAGGCGTCGCGCCGAAAAAGAAGGCTCCGGCAAAGGCACCTGCCAAGCGCACCGGTGCCATGGGCAAGCCCGAGGGAGGGGTTTGATGGAAAAGACGGCTCTCGAACAGGCGCTCGACCAGCTCGACCAGGCTTCGGCCGCGGCCAGGCTGGCTCTCGATCAGGTGCAGGATGCATCCGACGCGGCGGGCGCGGCTGCACATGCAGCCTCAGGCGGGGCGATCGATCCATTTGTGTTCCGCTTCGCAATCTTCGTCCTGGCGATTTTCGTCGGTTACTACGTGGTCTGGTCGGTGACGCCGGCACTGCATACGCCGCTGATGGCGGTCACCAACGCGATATCCTCGGTCATCGTGGTTGGCGCGTTGCTCGCGGTCGGAATCTCCGCGGCATCCGGACTGGCCACCGGCTTCGGCTTCGTGGCGCTCGTGCTGGCCTCGGTCAACATCTTCGGCGGCTTCCTCGTCACCCAGCGCATGCTGGCCATGTACAAGAAGAAGGAGAAGTGACGTGAGCGCCGACTTCGCCTCCTTCCTCTACCTCGTCTCCGGCGTGCTGTTCATCATGGCGCTGCGCGGCCTGTCGCATCCCACCACCAGCCGCCAGGGCAATCTGTACGGCATGGTCGGCATGGGCATCGCCATCGTCACGACGCTGGCGCTCGCCAGGCCGTCGATGGGCGGACTTGCGCTGATCGTCCTGGGTCTCGCCCTCGGCGGCAGTGTCGGCGCGATCACGGCGCGGCGCATTGCCATGACGTCGATGCCGCAGCTCGTCGCGGCCTTCCATTCGCTCGTGGGCCTTGCCGCGGTCATGGTCGCAGCCGCCGCGATGTACGCTCCCGAAAGCTTCGGCATCGGCACGATCGGTGACATTCACGGTCAGGCCCTCGTCGAAATGAGCCTCGGCGTCGCCATCGGAGCGATCACCTTTACCGGCTCGGTCATCGCCTTCCTGAAGCTCGATGGTCGCATGTCGGGCAAGCCGATCATGATCACCGGCCGTCATCTCATCAATGCGGCGCTCGGCATCGCGCTGGTGGTGTTGATCGTCATGCTGGTCATCACCGAAAGCTATGCGGTGTTCTGGCTGATCGTCGTCGCGTCGCTCGTGCTCGGTGTTCTGCTGATCATTCCGATCGGCGGTGCCGACATGCCGGTCGTGGTATCCATGCTCAACTCTTATTCAGGATGGGCGGCGGCGGCGCTCGGGTTCACGCTCGGCAACCTGGCACTGATCATCACCGGCGCGCTCGTGGGATCGTCTGGCGCGATCCTGTCCTACATCATGTGCAAGGGCATGAACCGTTCGTTCATCTCGGTCATCCTCGGCGGCTTTGGTGGCGAGACTGCCGCGGCCGCTGGCGACGACGGTATCCAGCGTACCGTCAAGACGGGAGCTGCCGACGATGCTGCCTACCTGATGATGAACGCGCAGAAGGTGATCATCGTGCCGGGCTATGGAATGGCGGTCGCGCAGGCGCAGCACGCGCTGCGCGAACTGGCTGACAAGCTGAAGGCCAATGGCGTGGAGGTGAAGTACGCGATCCATCCTGTCGCCGGCCGCATGCCGGGGCACATGAACGTCCTGCTCGCCGAAGCCAACGTGCCCTACGACGAGGTCTTCGAGCTCGAGGACATCAATTCGGAGTTCGCGCAGGCGGACGTCGCCTATGTCATCGGCGCCAACGACGTGACCAACCCTTCGGCGCGTGACGACAAGTCCTCGCCGATCTACGGCATGCCGATCCTCGACGTCGACAAGGCGCGCACCTGCCTTTTCGTCAAGCGCTCGCTTGGCTCGGGCTATGCCGGCATCGACAACACGCTGTTCTACAAGGATGGCACCATGATGCTGCTCGGCGATGCCAAGAAGATGACCGAGGAAATCGTCAAGGCGATGGACCACTGAACACGAACCTGCCCTTTCGGCTTCCCGCCGACTTGGTTGATGTCAACAATTCCGAACGCCCGCCGCAGTTCCCGCAGCGGGCGTTTTCGATTGACAATGTTCGAACAGCCAGACGGTTGTAGAAACAACCGATTTTTAAGACAATATCATTAGTTAATTGACGGACCAAAGGCAGCCGGGGGACGGTTCATGATCCGAGCAATGACTGCGTCGATGGTTTTTAAGACCGTCGCAACCACACTGTTCCTGATCTTCATTGGGATCGCCTCAGTTTCCGTCGCGATCGACCAGAGGCTGAGCATTATCGCCATGAAAGAGGCGGAGGTGGATGCACGCAGCGCAAGTCGTACTATGGCGATCCTGTACCAGGGCGCGTTCGAAAACGTCGAATCCACCATCCGTGACGGTGCCCTCATCGACGTGCGAGCCTCCTCGATACCGGCCATTGCCAACCATGACCTCGTCGACCGAACCGCAGTCGCGATCGACGGCGTGGCCACTGTCTTTACAAGGACCGGCAGCGACTTTGTCCGGGTCTCCACGAATGTGAAGAAAGAGAATGGGGACCGCGCGATCGGCACCAAGCTCGCCGCGGACCATCCTGGTCAAGCGTACCTGGCGCGGGGCGAAGCCTATTTCGGCAGCGCCGTCCTCTTTGGACGAAACTTCATGACGGGCTATTTCCCGATGAAGGACGCCGCCGGGCAAACGATCGGTGTCCAGTTCATTGGAATCCCGATGGAGGTCTATTTCGCCAAGATCGCCGACCTGCGCATGCTGATTCTCATCGTTAGTCTGGCCGCACTCGCAGTGGTCGGAGCCCTGGCCTTCATCCTCATGCGTCGAAGCCTGCGTCCGCTGCCGATCCTCGTCGAATCGGTGCATGACATTTCCGATGGGAAACTGGATGTTTCGATCCCGTTCGAGAGTCGGAAGGACGAATTCGGGGCCATTGCCCGGGCGCTTTCGGTCTTCCGCCAGAATGCACTCGCCAAGGTTCGCGCCGAAGAGGAGAACGAGCAGAACCGTTCAGCGATAGAGATGGAGCGGGAGCGCGGCGACGCTTCCCGACGCGAGACCGACAGGCAGATCGACGAAGCCGTTACCGCCCTTGCTGCCGGACTGGGTGCCTTGGCACAAGGCGACCTGTCCCAGTCGATCGATCGACCGTTGGCCGGGCGCCTTGAGAACCTGCGTATCGATTTCAACGCCTCCCTACAGAAACTGCGTGAAACTCTCGATCAGGTCCGCAAGAGCGCCAGCGAGATTCATTCAGGCGCCCAGGAACTCCTGAACTCTTCGGATTCCATGTCCAAACGTACCGAGAGGCAGGCAGCAGCGGTGGAAGAAACAGCCGCGGCGGTGCATGAGATCACGACGACGGTCCGCGATTCGACGACGCGCGCCGAGGACGCGAACGAACTCGTCAAGCGCACTCGCAAGAGCGCCGAGCAGTCGGGCGATCTGGTCCAGCGGGCGGTCGATGCAATGCATGGCATCGACGGCTCGTCGAAGAAAATCTCGTCTATCATCTCGGTCATCGACGAGATCGCGTTCCAGACCAATCTGCTTGCCCTCAATGCCGGAGTCGAGGCTGCACGCGCCGGCGAGGCGGGCCGCGGGTTCGCAGTGGTTGCGCAGGAGGTTCGCGGCCTGGCCCAACGCTCGGCCGAAGCCGCCAAGGAGATCAAAGGCCTTATCATGGCCTCCGCCGACGAGGTTGAAAACGGCGTGGGACTCGTCGGCGAGACGGGAACCGCCCTTCAGGGGATCGTCCTGGAGGTTAAGGAGATCAGCGAGAATGTCGAAGCCATCGTCCAGTCCGCGCGCGAGCAGAATGTCAGCCTCTCGGAAGTGAGCACCGCGGTCAACAGCATCGACCAGGGAACGCAGCAGAACGCCGCCATGGCCGAAGAGACCGCTGCGGCGAGCCATGGGCTGGCTCGTCAGGCCGAACTGTTGGCCGAGATTCTGTCGGCTTTCAATCTGGGGGATGGCGCCGCGATCGCGGCTCAAGCCGGCGGACTGCGCGCTGCGGCGGACAGGATGCGCGACACCGACTGGGAACCCGCACGCCGCTCGGCCTGAACCGACGTTCCCCGCCGTGAAATCCTCACAACGCCGCGCCGGTTACTCGGTGCGGCGTTTCCGCGTTTCGCGGAGCTCCGCTAATGGCAAAACCGCAAAGCCGGAGTTGCCGCCTACTGTGCCGATCGGAATTCCAGGCGGCTCACGCCCACCGCTAGGTTCAGGCCCGTCTGGGTCTGGAGGCTCAGGGGCTGTAGGGTGAAGCTCTTGTTGGAGCCGCCGACGAGCAGGTTCGCGCCCACGCCGACGCCCGCAGTGCCCTGCGCGCTGGCGCCGACATAGTCTCCGGCGAGCGCACCCGGCGCATGGATGTCCGCGGTCGCCGCAAGAGCGAGCCATTGCATGATCGACGCTCCTGTGCGTCCTACGTCGAGGCCGATCATCGAGATGTTGCCGAAGTACTGTTTGTGCGGCAGCGAATCATCAGCTGGATCGTAGGTGTACGCGACGTCCTTGCTCTATCCGACGCTCTATCCGACGAAGAAGCCGGCGCCGCCTTGGACCAGGCAGTCAAGAACGCCGAGTTCAGCGCCTTCCTGCGCAGCAACGGTCAGTGGAACGGTCGTCAGGACGGTGGCGGCGAATAAGGCGCGTACGGACATGGTCGGGATCTCCTGCTGGTCGACCGTGAAATGGTCGGTGCGCGAGGAAGGTTCCGGATGAGCCGTATGATGAGGGGCGGCGCGTTTGCGTCTCAGCCGCTCTTCGTTCGCTCCAGGCCCGACACGGCCGGTCCGTAGTTTGGATCGAGCTTCAGCGACTGTTGGTACGAGCGGCGCGCACGTGCCTTGTCGCCCCGCCTTTCAAATACGAGTGCCTGATTCGCCCAGCCTTCGGCGTTGGCTTCGTCAAGCTTGATGGCAGTGTTGAAGTCGTCGAAGGCATTGTCCTCGTCACCGAGCGCAAGGTAGGATACGCCCCGGCCATTGTAGGGTTCGGCGGCGTTGGGCGCCATAGAAATCGCGGTCGAAAAATCCTCCAGCGCAAAGCTGTGTTGGCCCTGTGCTTGATAGAGCAGGCCACGATTGTGGTAGGCGCGCGGGTCCGTGGTATCGAGCTTGATCGCCTGCTCGAAATCCGCGAACGCCTCCTGCTGTCGACCGGCCAGGCGGAAAAGATTGCCGCGCCCGATATAGGCAGCATCATAGCTGGAATTGAGCTGAAGCGCCCGATTGTAGTCTTGAAGCGATTTCGCATTGTCGCCCGAGAACCGCCAGATCAGCGCGCGGTTGGCATAAGCCTGATAGAAATTCGGGTCGAGCCGGATCGCGGTGTCGAAATCCTGGATGGCCTCCGAGTAGCGCCCTGCCTTGCCGAAAGCCGATCCACGCACGTTATAGGCCTGGGCGTCCGAGGGCGAGCGAGCGATCACGGCCGTCAGAGAGGCGATGTTTTCGGCCGAACCCTGCGCGGTGTCGATCGATGCGATCTGGGCAGCCGGGCCGGTGGAGGTCTGGCATCCGGCAAGGATGAGCCCGGCACTCATCAATGCGAGCGCGACAGGCCACCGTCGCAGGGCCATGTGGTAGCTCTTCATACCATTCATCTCGATCTTGCTTCCCGCTCCGCTTGCCACGCGTTTTCCCATTTTTTCCGACACTCGGCCGCAACGAACTACGCAGCACCAAAAAATGAAAAGGTGGCAGCGATTCTCATCGCGCCACCTTCGGTATAACCTGAAAAAGTCGAAAGCTTGGCAGATTCAGCGGGCGGCCGCGGTAGCCGGCCGCGGCCCTGCCATCAGGCCTTCCCGCTGGGCGCGCTTGCGAGCAAGCTTGCGGGCGCGGCGCACGGCTTCGGCTTTCTCGCGAGCCCGCTTTTCGGATGGCTTCTCGTAGTGGCCACGCATCTTCATCTCGCGAAATATGCCTTCGCGCTGCATTTTCTTCTTCAGTGCGCGAAGCGCCTGGTCTACGTTGTTATCGCGGACGAGTACCTGCACGGGCGTTCCTGTCGTTCCAATTCGGTTTGATAGTCGAAAAATGCTGGCGAGCCCACGAAAGGGCAACCTTGCGCGGCAGGCTGTGCCGCGAGTGGGCGCGAATTATCAGAATCACCCTGTCTTGTAAATCGACAAATTGTACCCATTGCCAGGCCGAATTCATTCGGCCGCGTGCGGCATGTCGCTGCTGGTATCGGCTGCGTCTGGATCGCCTGATGCGGTTTCGCAATCGAGATCGGGGAAGGCTGCTATTCGTTTGCCGTGGAAGTCGGTTCGTATCACCAACAGCCCCCGTTCTTCGAAGAAGCTCAAAAGCTTGCGCGCCCGGCGTGACGAATGCGTGCCGTAGGCGCGTGCCAGCACGGCGTCGGGTGGGCAGGGTGCACACTCGATCGCCGCGCGCGCCACCAGCAGGAACACACCCTGCAAATCGTCGGGCAACGATTTCGACAGGTCAAGCGCTGTCCGCCAAGCGGAGCCGTTCTCCGGTTCACCATCGAGACCGGCACGCGCGACTGCGAGGCCACGACGGAAGGCGCGCAGCAGAAGCGGCTCGCCCGGTACGCGCCGAATCCGGCATCGCACTAGGAAATCCTGGTAAAGAACGGCATCGGAGCGATAGGCGGCGTCCGGATCCTCGAGGATTTCCCGCATCACCATCGAAAGCAGTCGATCGCGCTCGGCGGCATCCACCTCGGACGCCGTTTCTTCGGCTTTCGCGGGTTGTGGCTGAAGCGATGGACGCGAGGCGTTGAGCTGCGCCAGAATGTCGGCGGTGGGCATGGGTGCCGGTGGCGTATGGCGCCGGGGCGCCTGACGCGGTTCCTCCGGGCCAGGCATGAAAATCAGTTCTGCGGCTGCCTCTGGCGCCGTATCAGGCAACGGCATCAGCTTTGGGCTGGTTGAGCGTGCGGCGGTTTCCACCGCGCCGATTTCGATCGGCAGTGGGCGGCGCGATACAGCGGGCCCGAGCGCCACGAAACGCCCGCGCACCAGATCGCGGAACATCTCGGCCTGGCGCTTCTCCATGCCGAGAAGGTCGGCGGCGCGGGCCATGTCGATGTCGAGAAAGGTGCGGCCCATCAGGAAGTTCGAGGCCTCGGCCGCAACATTCTTGGCGAGCTTCGCGAGCCGCTGGGTGGCAATCACGCCGGCCAGCCCGCGCTTTCGTCCGCGGCACATCAGGTTGGTCATGGCGCCGAGCGACAGCTTGCGCGCGTCGTCGGAGACCTCGCCTGCGGCTGCTGGCGCAAAGAGTTGCGCCTCGTCGACCACGACGAGGACCGGGTACCAGTGGTCGCGCTCGGCGTCGAACATGCCACCGAGAAAGGCTGCCGCCGCGCGCATCTGCTGCTCGGCGTCGAGGCCTTCGAGGTTCACCACCACCGAGACCCGGTGCTGACGGACGCGGGCGGCGATGCGGGTGAGTTCGGCCTCGGTGCGGGTGGCATCGACCACCAGATGACCAAAGCGATCCGACATCGTTACGAAGTCGCCCTCGGGGTCTATGATGCACTGCTGCACCCAAGGTGCGCTCTGCTCAAGCAGGCGCCTCAGGAGATGCGACTTCCCCGAACCCGAATTGCCCTGCACGAGCAGTCGGGTCGCCAGCAGTTCCTCAAGGTCCATCATGGCCGGCTTGCCAGCGCCGTCCATGCCCATGTCGATACCGATCTTCATACCGTTTCCCTGACCGAGCGCGATCATCGCAACGTACCGGTCGCATGATTCCGCCTGAGCGGACCAGACCGATCGCTATGGTGGATAGCATCCGGCGCCTGAGACCGCGCCCCGCGAAGGGCGCGATTCACAGGCAATTGCCAGGCAGTCGCGATCAGCGCTTTGCGGCCTCGGCCGTCGGCATCAATTCGAATTGCGGGTAGAAGTCGGCGTAGTCGCAGGTGATCTCCTCACCCGCTGCGATGTCTCGGATCGAGGTTGCGCCTCCTGCGTCCGAGAAATCGGTGTTCGGGTTGTCGGAGTGGTTCATGAAACGGCCATTGTCGACCTCGTAGACGATGAAGCCCGGCTTGTCGGGGCTCGGATAGGCGTAGCGGTCGAGAAAGTCCTTCAGGCGCGGCTCAGCCGTTTCGTACTTCTCATTGGGGATCAGCCGGTCGAAATCCGGCTCCAGCCGCCAGATGAGCGTTCCCTTGGGGATCGGATCGGCGGCAAAGACGCCGACGCCCTCTATCGCGCTTGCCGCAACGAAGGTGTTCACCAACAACATCGATCTGTCTCCATGGCCTCGATAGGGTTCAGCCATTCTCCAACGTCGTGGCGTTTTCAAGATGGATTCGATCGTCGTCCCCGATGGCGTGAGGCTGGCGTCGCAAACCGCCACCGTCCGTCGCAAACAGCGCAAGGCTGGCATCGCGATTTGGCTAGTGCTACACCCGCCGTCTCAATGGTAACGGTCGCACGAACAGAACGCGAGGCTTCCCGCTGATGCGCAAATACTCCGTTTTCGCCATCGCCCGTGAGGCGCTTCGTGGCCATACCGGCTGGGAAGAGCAATGGTCGTCGCCGGAACCTCGGGCAGAGTACGACGCTATCATCGTCGGCGCTGGTGGCCATGGCTTGGCGACAGCCTACTACCTTGCCAAGGATCACGGCATCACCAATGTCGCCGTGCTGGAAAAGGGCTGGCTTGGCGGCGGCAACACCGGCCGCAACACCACCATCATTCGATCCAACTATCTCTACGACGAATCGGCGGGCATCTACGAGCATTCGGTCAAGCTGTGGGAAGGGCTCTCACAAGAGCTGAACTACAACGTAATGTACTCGCCGCGGGGCGTGATGATGCTGGCGCACAACGTGCACGACGTGCAGGTGCTCAAGCGTCACATCCACGCGAACCGGCTGAACGGCATCGACAACGAATGGCTGACGCCGGAAGAGGCAAGGGCGTTCTGCCCGCCGCTCAACATCTCCAAGGACGCGCGCTATCCGGTCGTCGGCGCGGCTTTGCAGCGGCGCGGCGGAACCGCGCGCCATGATGCGGTTGCGTGGGGCTATGCCCGCGGCGCCTCGGCGCGAGGTGTCCACATCATCCAGAACTGCGAGGTGACGGCGATCAATCGCGGCCCGGACGGCGCGGTGACGGGCGTCGAGACGAGCCGCGGCCCGATCCGGGCCAGGAAGGTGGGCGTGGTCGCCGCCGGCCACACGTCAGTTCTGATGGCCATGGCCGGCGTACGCATGCCGCTGGAGAGCTATCCCTTGCAGGCGCTCGTCTCCGAGCCGGTGAAGCCCTGCTTTCCGTGCGTGGTGATGTCGAATACGGTGCATGCCTACATCTCCCAATCCGACAAGGGCGAACTGGTGATCGGCGCCGGCACAGACCAGTACACCTCCTATTCGCAGACCGGGGGGCTGCACATCATCAACCATACGCTGGACGCCATCTGCGAGATGTTTCCGGTGTTCACGCGCATGAAGATGCTGCGCTCCTGGGGCGGCATCGTCGATGTCACGCCGGACCGCTCGCCGATCCTCGCCAAGACGCCGGTGAAGGGGCTTTACGTCAATTGTGGCTGGGGCACGGGCGGCTTCAAGGCGACGCCCGGTTCGGGCAACGTCTTCGCCCATACCATTGCGCGCGACGAGCCGCACTCGATCAACGCGCCGTTCACGCTGGAGCGTTTCCGCACCGGGCGGTTGATCGACGAAGCGGCGGCAGCGGCCGTGGCGCACTGACGTGATGCTGGTGGCAAACGCCATATTTGCCTTTGCGAATTCCGAAGAGCGGACAAGACCATGCTCCTGATCCACTGCCCCTACTGCGGCGAGGAACGGCCTGAACTGGAGTTCCGTCACGCCGGCGAAGCCCATATCGCGCGTTCCCAGACCATCACCGAGACGAGCGACGAGGACTTCGAGGCGTTCCTCTACCTGCGTGCCAACACCAAGGGCCTCGTCTACGAGCGCTGGCGGCATGTGCATGGCTGCGGGCGCTTCTTCAACGCCGTTCGCGATTCGGTGACCGATCGCTTCTTCACCACCTACAAGGCGGGCCAGCCAAAGCCTGATCCCTCGCGCTTTGCCAAGGCGGTGGCGGCGGTCGAGCCGCTTGCCGTCGAGGCAGCTCTTGTGGCGTCGGAGCCCCGCCAACAGCCCGCCGCACCGGCCAAGGCGCCGCGCAAGGTTGCGGCCGCGCCCGAGGTGGCAGGCGAGCCCGCGGGTTCGAAGGCGCCGGACACCAAGCGCGATCGTGCCAAGGCCCAGGCTTCGAGTTCGCCAGAGGTGGCGCTGGCGGCTGAAGCGAAGCCGAAGCGCAAGGCACCGGCGACGGCGACGGCGAAGCCAGTCGATCCGACCAAGGCGTCCGCCGGCAAGTCCCGCAAGCCGGTCGAGCCCGGCATGGCGGCATCGGAGACCGCGCCTGAAGCGCCCTCGAAACGAGTACGCAAAGCTCCAGTGAAGAAGGGTGATGCCTGATGGCCGAGTCGCATCGCATTGCAGGCGCAGGCCGGCTCATCGGCGCAAGGCCGGTGCATTTCACCTTCGACGGCGAGCCTCATACCGGCCGCGATGGCGACACGCTCGCCTCGGCGTTGCTCGCCAACGGCGTCCACCTTGTTGGCCGCTCGTTCAAGTATCACCGTCCGCGCGGCATCCTTTCGGCGGGCGCGGAAGAGCCAAACGCGCTCGTCGGCGTCCACCGCGACGCCGCGCGCAGGACGCCCAACGTGCGCGCCACGGTGCAGGAACTCTACGACGGGCTGACGGCGGTGTCGCAGAACCGCTGGCCGTCCCTCGCCTTTGACATCGGGTCGGTTAATGACCTTGCCTCGCCATTCTTCTCCGCCGGCTTCTATTACAAGACCTTCATGTGGCCGAAATCCGCCTGGGCGAAGGTCTACGAGCCGAACATCCGTTCGGCCGCGGGGCTTGGTGTCGCGCCCGACAAGCCGGATCCGGACCACTATTCATCACGATACGCCCATTGCGACGTGCTGGTCGTGGGTGGCGGAGCCGCTGGCCTTGCCGCCGCGCTGTCGGCGGCCGAAAGCGGCGCCCGCGTCATCCTGTGCGACGAACAGGCGAGCTTTGGCGGCGCCATGCGCTACGAGAGCGGCGCGCGGATCGACGGGCTGGACGGTTGGGACTGGACGCGGGACACGGTGCGGCGGCTGTCGGAAATGGACGGCGTGACGCTGCTGACCCGCACCACCGCATTCGGATATTACGCTCAAAACTTCGTCGGACTTGTCGAGCGCGTTAGCGAGCATCTCGCAGCGCCCCATGACCTGCCGCGCGAGCGGCTTTGGCAGGTGCGCGCCAAGCGCGTCGTGCTGGCCACCGGGTCGATCGAGCGGCACATGGTGTTTGCCGGCAACGATAGACCGGGCATCATGCTGGCATCGGCGGCTCGAACCTATCTGAACCACTATGGGGTGGGGGTCGGTCGCGCGGTCGGGGTCTACACGGCCAACGAATCCGCATATCGGGCGGCGATCGATCTGAAGAAGGCTGGTGTCGACCTGCGGGTGATCGTCGACCTGCGGGACAATCCCACAGGCGCCGCGATCGACGAGGCGAAGGGTCTCGGCATCGAGGTGCTGCCCGGACGGGCGGTGACCTCGGTCGGGGGCTCGCTGCGGGTCAAATCGATCACCGTCCAGCCTAAGACCGGCGAAGGCACCGGGCGCCAGATTGCGGTCGATGCGCTCTTGATGTCGGCCGGCTGGACGCCGAGCGTCCATCTCTTCTCGCAGTCGCGCGGCAAGGTGGCGTTTGAGGCTGGCGCGCAGCGCTTTGTACCCGGCACCTATGCGCAGGATTGCACCAGCGTCGGTTCGTGCAACGGCACCGACGATCTCGCTGCTGCTATCCGCGAGGCCTTGGCCGCAGGAGAACGCGCGGCCAAGGCAACCGGCCGGTCCGGCTTAGGGCGTCCTGCAATCAAGGTCGAGTCGAGCGAGGGTTGGTCGGCGGGCATGGTCGGCGCCGCGCCCGGCGCCGGCAAGGGCACGAAGGTGAAGGCTTTCGTCGATTTCCAGAACGACGTGACCGCCAAGGACATTCGCCAGGCGGTGAAGGAGGGCATGCGTTCGATCGAGCACGTCAAGCGCTTCACCACCAACGGCATGGCGACCGATCAGGGCAAAACCTCGAACATGCACGGATTGGCGATCGCGGCCGAGACGCTTGGCAAGGACATAACGGAAGTCGGGCTCACCACGTTTCGGGCGCCCTACACCCCGGTGACCTATGGCGCCATCGTCAATCATGCCCGCGGAAAGCTGTTCGACCCGACGCGCAGGACACCGATCCATGGCTGGGAGGAGCGGCATGGGGCGGTGTTCGAGGATGTCGGGCAGTGGAAGCGCGCCTGGTACTATCCAAAGCCCGGCGAGGACATGCATGCCGCCGTGAACCGCGAGTGCCACACGGTTCGCCAGGCCGCAGGCTTGTTCGATGCCTCGACGCTGGGCAAGATCGAGGTGGTAGGGCCGGACGCCGCCGTCTTCATGGAGCTTCTCTACACCAACCCGTGGCAGAAGCTTGAGCCCGGCCGCTGCCGCTACGGCATCATGCTGCGCGAGGACGGCTTCATCTATGACGACGGCGTGGTCGGGCGTCTGACGAATGACCGGTTCCACGTCACCACGACGACAGGTGGCGCCGCGCGGGTGCTCAACCATATGGAGGATTACCTCCAGACCGAGTTCCCGGACCTATCGGTCTGGCTCACCTCCGCCTCCGAGAAGTGGGTGGTGATCGCGGTGCAGGGGCCGAAGTCGCGCGACATCATCGCGCCACTCGTCGAGGGCATCGATCTGTCGGATGCCGCGATGCCGCACATGTCGGTGCGCGAGGGGACAATCTGCGGCGTGCCGACGCGGCTCTTCCGCATGTCGTTCACCGGCGAGCGCGGCTTCGAGGTCAACGTCCCGGCCGATTTCGGCGAGGCTGTGTGGGAAGCGCTGTGGGCCGAGGGCCAGAAGCACGGCGCCTGCGCCTACGGCACCGAGGCCATGCACGTGCTGCGCGCCGAAAAGGGCTACATTATCGTCGGCCAGGACACGGACGGCACGGTGACGCCTGACGATGCAGGGCTCGACTGGGCGGTGGGCAAGAAAAAGGCTGATTTCGTCGGGATTCGCGGGCTCAGGCGGAAAGATTTGGTTGCAGCAGGCCGCCGGCAACTCGTCGGTCTGAAAACGAAAGATCCGAAAATCGTTCTGGAGGAGGGCGCGCAGATCGTCGCCGACCCGAAGCAGGCGGTTCCGATGAAGATGATCGGCCACGTCACTTCCTCGTACTGGTCGGAAAACTGCGGTCACTCGATTGCGCTCGCCATGGTCGAAGGCGGCCGCGCCCGGATGGGCCAGACGTTGTATGTCCCGATGCCATCGACGACGATCGAGGTCGAGATCTGCGATACCGTCTTTTTCGACAAGAAGGGTGAAAGGCTCCATGGCTGAGATCGCTGTCGCCGCACGCCGGCAGAAGCACGCCGAACGCAGGACGTCCGCCGGTGGCGTGGTGCTTTCCGCCGCCGGGCCAGCGTCGCGGCTGGCGTTGCGCGCGCCGGAACTGTCGCTTGGCTCTCTGTCGAGAGCGCTCGGTGTGACATTGCCTATCATACCGAAGACATCGGCTGCATCGGCAAACCTGCGCCGTCACGCGCTGTGGCTCGGCCCCGACGAGTGGTTGGTGATCGACGAGGACGGGGTCGATCTTGTTGCCGAATGCGCGGCATCGAAGTCGCTGTTTTCTGCTGTCGACGTCTCGCATCGCAACGTGGCGATCTTGGTCGACGGCGCCGGTGCCGCGGCCTGTGTAAACGCGGGTTGCCCGCAGGACCTTTCGCTTGAGACCTTCCCCGTGTGCGGCTGCTCGCGCACAGTGCTCGGCAAGATCGAAGTGGTTCTCCTCAGGACTGCCGAGACCGCTTTCAGGGTCGAGGTCTGGCGGTCCTTCTCCGACTATGCATGGGATTTCCTGGAGGAGGCGGCGCGGGACACCTGACCTCGGCCGGTCATGACAAACTTCGCGATGGCACTAACCTGCCCTTCATAAAAGGTCTCTAATATGCAGCCTTGGTCAAGGAGGTTGCCTTGCGGGGGACGTTGAAGGACTTGTCACCACGCGGTCGGCGGAACCTCTTCCGCTGGACCTTCTTTGGCACCGTCGGCTGCATCCTCTTTGCCCAAGGTGCCAACTGGCTCATGTTCCGCGAATTTGGACAGCCGGCTCTCGGCCGGGCGATTTTCAGCGGCACCATCATCCCTATCCTGCTGGCTGGCCCGTTATTCTTCTATCTGACGCTGAAGGTGCGCGAACTGGCGATAGCCAATCACAAGCTCGCGGATGCCGCGAGCATCGACTATCTGACCCGCTGTCTCAATCGCGGGGCATTCATGGCCCATGTAGAGGCATCACTGGCCGCAGCCAGAAAGCCCGACGACGGCTGCGGCGGTGCGCTGCTTGTGATCGACGCCGATCAGTTCAAGCGCATCAATGACCGTTTCGGCCATGGTAGCGGCGACGAGGCGCTGCGGCTGATTGCGTCAACCATTCGCGATGCGGTCGGGGGCAAGGCCGTGGTGGGGCGACTCGGCGGCGAGGAGTTCGCGGTTTTCATCGACGGAGATTGCGACGTTCTCCCGATCGCCCGGCGCGTCTGCAAGGCCGTGCAACTGCTGCGGTTCACACCGCAGGGCATGCCCTGGCCTCTGACGGTGAGCGTTGGCGGCGTAACGTTCGCCGCTCCCGCGCCGTTCAGCGAAATCTATCGAGTCGCTGATGAAATGCTCTACGAAGCGAAGCGATCGGGCCGCAACAAGGTCGCCATGGCGCCGCCCGATACCCTCGCGAACAACGCAGCAAATTCCGCTCCGGACCAGACCGCGACAGCCGCCTGAAGACGACAACTTTAGATCGCAGGACGATCAGAGCGCAGTGATGCCGCCGTCGATGGCCAGGGCGTGGCCATTCATGAACGAGTTCTTCGGGTCCGCGGCAAACAGGATGGCTTCGACGATTTCATCGACTTCCGCCACGCGCTTCATCGGCACGCCACGCGTCAGATCGTCGAGCGCCTCGGCCTCGCCCCTGCCTGAAATCTTCACGAAAGCGTCGACCATGGAAGTGCGGGCGAAGGACGGGCAGACCGCATTCACCCGGATGCCGCGCGAAGCATACTCCGCCGCGCCGGAACGGGTCAGACCGATGACGCCGTGCTTGGCTGCCGAATAGACCGACAGCTTGGGAGCGCCGGCTAGGCCCGCCACCGAAGCGATGTTGACGATCGTGCCGCCCTTCCCTCCAGCCTTGTACTGGCTCTCCATGGTCAAGAGCTGATGCTTCATGGCGAAGAATACGCCGAGCAGGTCGATATCGAAGATGCGTCGCGCCTCTTCCGCCGAGAGTTGCGCGAGCTTGACGAAGCTCTGCGCGATGCCGGCATTGTTGATGGCGATGTCCAGGCGGGCGAAGCGCTCGACCGCGAGCGCCACGAGATCCCGCGACAGGGCCTCCTCGGAAACGTCGCCGGCCAGCGTCGCAACCGGGCCGGAGAGCGAGGCCGCAAGGCGGTCGAGACGGTCCTGGTCCATGTCCGACAAAACGAGACTTGCGCCTTCGTCGGACATCCGTCCGGCGGTGCGGCTGCCGAAACCGCCGCAGGCCCCCGTGATGATGACGACCTGGTCAGAAAACCGCCCCATGGATCACTCCCCCGTATCGATACGCCGGACGGCAAGCCCGGCCAGCAGCTTCACCGCCTCGCCATAGGTACGCGCTTTTTCCGGGTTGGACGCGTTGCCGTCCAGCGCGCGCTTGTAGACGCCCTGGCAGATGGCGGCGA
Source organism: Mesorhizobium sp. (assembly GCA_051860465.1). Taxonomy (GTDB): domain Bacteria; phylum Pseudomonadota; class Alphaproteobacteria; order Rhizobiales; family Rhizobiaceae; genus Aquibium. The sequence goes on along the minus strand of JBHYDY010000031.1, from coordinate 34,724 downwards.
GGCGGAAAAAGGAGAAGGCGAGACAAAAGGTCCAGTCGTCGATGCCGTCGATGCCGCGCCGGCGACAGTAGGCGGCGACATACTCTTCCTCGGTCGGCAGACCGATCGCCTTGCGGTCGATGCCGCCAAGTCCGCGGAAGCCCGAAGCGTGCGGCAGCCGCCATTGCATGCACTGGTAGGCGAGATCGGAGTAGGGATGCCCGAGCGTCGACAGTTCCCAGTCGAGCACGGCGATGACCTTCGGCTTGTCCTTGGCGAAGATCATGTTGTCGAGCCTGTAGTCGCCGTGGACGAGGCTGACGATGCCGTCGTCCAGTGGCTGGTTGGTCGCCAGCCAGGCCATCAGCGTTTCCATGTCGGCCACGGTTTCGGTCTCGGAGGCGCGGTACTGCCCTCCCCAGCGGCCGATCTGGCGTTCGAAATAGCTGCCCGGGCGGCCGAAATCGGAGAGCCCCGCCGCCGCGACGTCTATAGCGTGGAGCGCGGCCAGCGTCTCGTTCATGGCGTCGTACATGGCGCCGCGCTCGGCGGGATCTGCGACATCCGCCAGCGCCGGATCCCACAGGATGCGGCCGTCCACGAAGGCCATGACGTAGAACATGCGGCCGATCGGCGAGTCATCGCCGGACAGGTGCATCACCTCCGGCACCGGGAACCCGGCCGCGCCGAGCGCCTGGATGACGCGGAACTCGCGATCGACCTGGTGCGCCGACTTCAACAGCTGGCCCGGCGGCTTGGCGCGCAGCACATAGTCGCCGCTTTCGGCGTGAAGGCGATAGGTCGGGTTCGACTGGCCGGACTTGAACTTTTCGATCGCGCGCAAGCCCCGGAAGCCCGGCACGTTCGCCTCGAGATAGGGGGCAAGAAACGTTGTATCCAATGCGTTTGGGTCTATCACGACGTCTCCTCCTGACGAGGGAGCTGGGTCAGCGTGAGCCAGCGCGCGGTGAGCGCGGGCTTGTTCGCGCCTTCGACTTCGATCGTCACGTCGTAGCCAACCTCGATCCAGCCGGAGGGTCGGATGTTGGCCTTGAACAGGACGAAGCGGGCGCGCACCCGGGCGCCGGACTTGACCGGCGCCTTGAAGCGGATCTCGTCGAAGCCGTAATTGATGCCGACCGTCGCGCCCTTGAGCGGCGGAATTGTCTCGTATGCCAGCGTCGAGAGCAGCGACAGCGACAGGAAACCGTGGGCGATCGTTCCGCCAAACGGCGTTTCGCGCGCCGCTCGCTCGGGGTCGACATGGATGAACTGGTGGTCGTCCGTCGCGTCGGCGAAGCGGTCGATCATCGTCTGGCTGACGGTGCGCCAAGGCGAGACGCCTATTTCGGTGCCCACGGATGCCAACAGGTCGTCCGTGGTGATCGGCTGCTTCGAATTTTCCATCGTGAAGGGATCAATCCAGTTCCTTGAAGAGCGACATGCCGTGTTGCACGGACTGGCCGCCATCGAGGGGGAGGATGGCTCCCGTGACGTAGCTGCCGGCGCGGCTACAAAGATAGAGCGTTGCGCCGGCGATGTCATCGGGGTGGCCGATGCGGCCGAGAGGGACGCGGCTGCCGACCTTGGCGGCCTTTTCTTCCGTGGCGGTGGCGAATGCGGTCATCCGACTCTGGAAGGGCCCCGGCGCGAAGGCGTTGACGGTGATATGGCGGCCAGCAAGTTCGCCTGCGAGCGTCTTCGTCAGGTGGTGCACGGCGGCCTTGGAGGCGGTATAGGAATAGGCGCCGTCGGCGATAGGCTGCGTGCCCATGACCGAGCCCAGGTTGATGACACGAGCCGGAACCTCGTGGGTGCCGGCCGCATCAAGCAGCGGTAGCAGGTCGCGGGTCAGGTGAAAGAGGCCGGTGACATTGACGTTCAGCACGCGCGACCAGGCCTTGTAGGGGAAGGTATCGAGCGGCTCACCCCAGGAAAGACCGGCGTTGTTGATCAGGATGTCTAGGCGTCCGGTACGCGCCTTGACCTCGCCAGCCAGGGCGGCGACTCCGGCTTCGGACGAGACGTCGCCGGCGAAGCCCTCGGCTTTCCCGCCGCCCAGCGCGTTCAGTTCGGCGGCGATCTTCTCGCACTCGGCGCCGCGACGAGATGCGATCATCACGTTCGCTCCGGCCCTGACCAGCGCTTCGGCCGCCATAAGGCCGATTCCGCTGGCCGCGCCGGTGATCAGCGCGGTCTTTCCAGCCACGGAAAACAGATCATCGATGTAAGACATTATCCCTCCCGGTCCGCGACTTTTTTCGACGCCGCGTTGACAACATACTGGGTAGTATGTTCAACATCGCCTTGTCAGTAAAGAGCCCAAACGGTGAAAGCCGGAAAAACCGGCCGGGCTGGACTATGGGAGGTTTCAACGCACATGGCGCTGGGCGTCAGGGAGCATGTTGCCGATAGTTCGCGCATCGACATCCTGCGAGCGGCGGCCAGCTGTTTCATGGAGCGAGGCTACACCGCGACATCGATCGACGATGTCGCCCGCAGGATCGGTGCCACCAAAGGGCGTATCTATCATCACTTTCCGTCCAAGGCCGACCTTTTCGCGGAAGTGTTCCGACATGGAATGGATATCAATTTCGAGGCTTTGGCTCCTTTCCGGGGGATGACAGGGCCGGCCCTGGCGCGTTGGCGACGGATGGCGAAGGCCCATGTCCTCCAGATGATCGATACCAAGCCCTTCCAGCGTGCGGTCTGGATCGGCGTCGAGATGCACCTGCGCGGGGCCACCACGCCGGAGCAGCGCTCGGTCTTCAACGAACTCGTCGACTATCGCGATAGGTATGGTGCACAATTCCGCGAGACGCTGCTCCAGTGTCGCGACGAGGGCGTTTTCCGCTTCGAGAATCCGAGCATCGCCGGTCAGTTGATGTTCATGACGCTGAATTCGCCAATCTTCTGGTACTCGCCGCGGACCGGCGAGACCCGCTCTGATATCGAAGCCATCGCCGACCAGGTCGTGGACTACGCCCAGGGCGGGCTTTGCAAGGAACAAGGGACGCAGACATGACCGACATGAATCTCGGGATGACCGACCGCCTGAAGCCGATCCACGAGAAAGTGGCCCGGATGGTGCGCGACGAGATCATCCCGCTCGACGAAGAATTCCTGGCCGAAATCGGCAAGGCCGGAGACCGTTTCGTCTACACGCCGAAGCAGACGGACATCCTCGAAGGCCTGAAGGCAAAAGCGCGCGAACGCGGCCTCTGGAACTTCTGGCTGACGGATTCGGAACGCGGCTACGGCCTCTCGACGGTTGAGTACGCGTATCTCGCCGAGGAGATGGGCAAGTCGCATCTCGCCGCGGAAGTCTTCAACTGCTCGGCCCCCGACACCGGCAACATGGAGGTGTTCGAGCGCTATGGGACGCAGGCGCAGAAGGACCAATGGCTGAGCCAGTTGCTGGACGGGAAGATCCGCTCGGCCTTCCTCATGACCGAGCCGGACGTCGCTTCCTCAGACGCGACCAACATCGCCATGTCCTGCGTCCGCGACGGGGACCACTACGTCATGAGCGGCGAGAAGTGGTGGTCGTCCGGTGCCGGCGATCCACGCTGCAAGATCTACATTGTCATGGTCAAGACAGGCGGCGAAGAGGATCCCAAGCATCGCCGGCATTCGATGGTGCTGGTGCCGGCGGGTACGCCGGGCGTGACCATGCTGCGCGCCATGGAGGTCTATGGCGACGACGACGCGCCCCATGGCCACATGCACATCCGGTTCGAGAATGTGCGCGTCCCGGTCGAGAACCTCTTGCTTCGGGAAGGCGCGGGTTTCGAGATCGCGCAGGGGAGGCTAGGACCCGGTCGCATCCATCACTGCATGCGCGCCATTGGCCAGGCGGAGCGGGCGCTGGAACTGATGTGCCAGCGGGCCATGCGCCGCGAGGCCTTCGGCCAGCCGCTCGCCAAGCTCGGCGCCAATTACGACATCATTGCCAACTGCCGCATGGAAATCGAGATGGCGCGGCTGCTTTGCCTGAAGGCTGCCTGGATGATGGATCGGGGCGACCCAAAGGCTGCCGCGCCATGGATCAGCCAGATCAAGGTCGTGGCGCCCCAGGTCGCGCTCAAGGTCACCGACGAGGCGGTACAGATGTTCGGCGCGCAGGGGATCAGCCAGGACACGCCGCTGGCGCGCAGCTGGACGCATCTGCGAACCTTGCGCTTCGCCGACGGGCCGGACGCCGTGCACCGCCGACAGGTGGCGCGTCAGGAGCTGAAGAAGTACACGCAGGAAAAGGTGTGACGGCATGAAAGCGATCGTCGCCCGCGACTACGGGCCGCTCGAAGACCTCGCCTACGCCGACTGGCCCGAGCCGGAGGCGATGGGCCGCAATGTCGTCATCGCGGCGGAGGCGATCGGGGTGAATTTCCCCGATGGCCTGCTTGTCCAAGGCCTTTACCAAATGAAGCCGCCCGTTCCGTTCGTGCCAGGCATGGAAGTCGCGGGCACCGTCATTGCCATCGGCGACGAGGTCCGGTCGGTGAAGGTCGGCGACCGGGTTGCGGCGCTTGGCAATCTCGGTGGCTATGCCGAGAAGGTCGCAGCCCCCGAGTCCAGCGTGCTGCCGCTTCCAGATGGCGTAGCGGCGGCCGACGCCTGCGCGCTTCTCTGCGGCTACGGTACCTCGCATTATGCGCTCAAGCAGCGCGGCCATATCAAGCCCGGCGAGACGCTTTGCGTACTCGGCGCGGGCGGGCTCACCGGCACGGCCGCGATCCAGATCGGCAAGGCCATGGGCGCGCGTATCATCGGCGTCGCTTCATCGGCGGAAAAGCGCTCGATCGCCAGTGAGGCCGGTGCGGACGTCGTGCTGGGCTACGACAACCTCAAGGACGCGCTGAAGGAAGCAACGGGCGGCAGGGGCGTCGATGTCGGATATGACCCGGTCGGCGGCGAAAGCTTCGACGCGCTGTCGCGCTCGATGGGTTGGGGTGGCCGCCTGCTCGTGATCGGTTTCGCATCAGGCACCATTCCGAAGTTTCCTGTCAACCTGGCGCTGGTGAAGGGTTTCAGCTTGGTCGGCGTGTTCTGGGGCGATTTCACCCGCCGCGAGCCGGCCGTCTATGCCGACAACATGCGCGAGCTGATCGGCTGGTACATGGATGGCCGGGTGAAGCCCGTCATCGAGGGCGAGTATCCGCTCGCGGACGCCGCCGCCGTGCTTGCCCGGGTCCTGAACCGCGGGTCCGCCGGCAAGATCATCCTGAAGCCATGAAGGGACGACAGCCTTGACCATTCCCGAGAAGATGAAGGCGCTGCTCCTCGTCGATGACGGCTATTCGAGCGAACGATCGGACGCCCGCCTCGATTCCATGGCCGCCTACCTGCATTTCGGCGAGATCGGTGTACCGAAGCCGGGGCCGACGCAGGTGCTGGTGAAAGTTAGCCTCGCGTCGATCAACCCGTCCGACGTGATGTTCGTGAAGGGGCTTTACGGCCAGCCGCGCCACCGGGGCCAGCCGGCCGGCTTCGAGGGCGTCGGCATCGTGGCGGCCGCGGGCGAAAGTCCAGGGGCACAACGGCTCGTGGGCCGGCGTGTCGCCTTCGCCACGGGGCTTTCTAACTGGGGTTCATGGGCCGAGTACGCGGTGGCCGAAGCCGCCGTGTGCATTCCGGTCATCGACAGCGTCAAGGATGCCGACGCGGCGGCCATGATCGTCAACCCGCTTACCGCGCTCGCCATGTTCGGCATCGTCAAGGAGGAAGGCGAGAAGGCCTTCGTCCTGACCGCCGCCGCAAGCCAGCTCTGCAAGCTTATGATGGGCGTGGCACGCGATGAAGGCTATCGCCCGATTGCCATCGTTCGGCGTGACGACCAGATCGAGGCTTTGAAGCAGGCGGGGGCGGCGCATGTGCTCAACGAGACCGCGCCGGACTTTGATCAGAGGCTCCAGGAGGTCATGCGGGCCGAGCAGCCGCGCATCTTCCTCGATGCTTTGACCGGTCCGCTCGCCGGCCAGATCTTCAACGCCATGCCGAAAGGCGCGCGCTGGATCGTTTATGGCAGGCTTGATACCGCCACGACGCCGATCCCCGAACCGGGACAACTAATCTTCATGCGCAAGCGCATCGAGGGGTTCTGGTTGACCGAGTGGATGCGCAAGTCTTCGCTGGAGACGAAGATCGCGACCATTGGAGAAGCGCAGATGCGCTTTTCGGACGGTCGCTGGGCCACCGACATCAATGCGGTCGTGCCGCTGGAGGATGCGATCGCGACGGTTCCGGCCGAACACGCCAAGCCAAACGGAAAGGTGTTCATCCGGCCCTAGCCGAACTGGACGGGGTTCGCTTGCGGGAACCGCAACTCCGTCTGTAGAGTGGAGGACAGCGCGGCTTTAGATCGCGCAACTGCGGGAGGAGAACGTCTTGGACGTTTTGCAGTTATTCGTAAGCGGACTGGCCAATGGATGCGTCTATGGGCTGATCGCGCTGGGCTTCGTGCTCATCTACAAGGCCACCGAGGCCGTGAACTTCGCTCAGGGCGATTTCATGATGCTCGGCGCCTTCATCACGCTCGGCCTGACCAACGAACAGTTCTGGGGACTTCCCTTCTGGGTTTCGGTGCCGATCGCAATCATGTGCATGGGCGCGTTCGGCTACCTGCTCGACATGTTGGTGCTGCGCCGCATGTTCGGCCAGAGCCAAGTTGCCGTCGTCATCCTGACGATCGCGCTCGGCTTCGTGCTACGCTTCTTCGCGGGCGTCATCTGGGGGCACCAGCCGGTGTCGCTGGAATCGCCGATCGCCGGCAAGGACGTGCGCTTCGGCGGCCTTGTGCTAGGGTTGGACGAGGTGACGATCATCATCGTCACCGTCATCCTCACCGTCCTGCTCTATTTCTACTTCAATCGCACCAAGCTCGGCGTTGCCATGCAGGCTGCCTCGCAGAACCAACTCGCTGCCTACTACATGGGCATTCCCGTGAAGCGTATCCATTCGTTGATCTGGGCATTGGCCGGCGCGGTGGCGGCGGTGGCCGGCATCCTCTTCGCGTCGAAGGGGTCTATCGACCCGTCGATCGGGCTGCTCGGCATCAAGGCTTTCGCGGCAGCCGTCATCGGTGGTTTCGGCTCGCTGCCTGGAGCCCTGCTCGGCGGCATCATCGTGGGACTGATCGAACCCTTCGCATCCTACTACATCGCGGCGGGCTATTCACAGATCATGCCCTACCTGCTGCTCTTCCTGATCCTCGTGTTCAGGCCGCATGGCATTCTCGCCCAGGTTCACCGGAAGAAGGTCTGAAATCATGCGGACAGTCTTCAAGACCTCCTACGATGCCGACATCAACTACTTCCGCCACGGCGCGCAGGCGGGTTGGTACGCGTTGCTTCTGGCGCTTGCGCTGATCCTTCCGTTCCTGATGGGCACGTTCTGGATCGGCGAGATGACCAACATGCTGATCTGGGCGATCGCGGGCATGGGCCTGATGATCCTCGTTGGCCAGACCGGCCAGGCGAGCCTTGGCCATGCCGCCTTCCTGGCGGTGGGCTGCTACGCCAACGTGCTGCTGCAGCAGAGGCTCGGCCTGCCCTTTCTCTTGTCGTTCCCACTGGCGGGCCTGATCGCCGGCATCGCGGGAACGCTGATAGCGATGCCGATGACGAAGCTGCATGGCATCTACCTTGCCATCGGAACGCTGGCGATCTCGATCCTCACGGATGATCTGATTGTCATCGCCGAGCCGCTCACCAATGGCGTGGTGGGCCTGTTCGCTCCAACGATCGACATCTTCGGCCTCCAGTTCGATCGCTACGCGACGCCCGACCGGTTCTACTGGCTGGTGCTGTTCGTGGCGGTCGTGGTCGTCCTGGCCTACCGCAACATCCTGCGTTCGCCGCTCGGACGCGCCTTCGCGGCGGTGCGCGATTCGGAGGTCTCAGCGCAGGCGATGGGTGTCAACGTCGCCCGTACAAAGGCCTTGTCTTTTGGCATCTCGAGCGCCATCACCGGGCTTGCCGGTGCGCTGATGGGACATTTCGCCGGCATCTTCAACAACGAGACCTTCAACATCATCATCTCGATCCAGCTTCTCTTGATGATCGTCATCGGCGGGCTCGGGTCGATCCACGGCGCCTTCTTCGGGGCGATCGTGGTGGCGCTCCTGCCGCAGGCCATCTCGATCTCGCGCGACCTGCTCTCCGGCTTCGTCGGCGGCGGCACGATCGCCATTCCCGGCCTCGAATCGGCGATCTTCGGCGCGATCCTGATCGGCTTCATCCTGTTCGAGCCGATGGGCATCTATGGGCGCTGGCTCAAGATCCGCACCTATTTCCAGCTGTTTCCCTTCTACCGCAAGGACATGTTCCGCCGCCAGAAGAGCTACCTGAAGACGGAGCGCATGCGATGAGTCTGCTCGAAATCGACAACGTGACGCTGCGCTTCGGCGGGGTCGTGGCCGTCAATCAGGTGTCGTTCTCCGTGGAAGAGGGCGAGGTCTTCGCGCTCGTCGGCCCGAATGGCGCTGGCAAATCTACCGTTTTCAACCTGATCAGCCGCATCTACGATCCTGTCGAGGGCGACATTCGCTTCGACGGCGAAAGCCTGCTCAAGCACCAGCCGCACGAGATCGCCAAGCTCGGAATCGCGCGTACTTTTCAGAACATCGAGCTGTTCGAGCAGGCCACCGTTCTGCAGAACCTCCTGGTGGGACGGCATCGGCACCGCAAGTCGAGCTTCCTGTCCGAGATCCTTTTCACCCGATCGGTACGGAAAGGGGAGCGGCACCACCGCGCGGCGGTCGAGAAGGTGATCGATTTCCTCGACCTCCAAGCCTACCGCGACAAGTACATCGCGGGCCTGCCTTATGGCGTGCGCAAGGTTGTCGAGATGGGCCGCGCGCTGGCGATCGAGCCGCGGCTGCTGCTGCTCGACGAGCCGGCCTCCGGCCTGTCGGTGGAGGAAACGCAGGACGTCGCCTTCTGGATCGAGGACATCAAGAAGCAGATGGGCGTTACTGTGCTGATGGTCGAGCACGACATGCATCTCGTATCGGCCGTATCCGACAGGGTTCTTGCGTTGGCCGATGGCAAGGTGCTGTCGCTCGGCACCGCGCAGGAAGTGCAGAGCGATCCGAAGGTGATCGAAGCCTACATCGGCGGTACGGACGAGCCGGAACGGGAGGTGGCCTGATGAACGCGATCGCCGAAACCGCTGCCCACCCGGTCGCCGCGCCCGAGAAGGCGGTCGTTCTCTCCGTGCGCAACCTCGAGAGCTACTACGGCCCGATCATGGCGATCCGCGGCTGTAGCCTGGAGGTGCGCGAGGGGCAGATCGTCACCGTGCTCGGCGCCAACGGCGCCGGCAAGACGACGCTGATGAAGACCATCTCCGGGGTCATGGACCCGGAGAAGGGTCAGATCATCTATGGCGGCGAGAACATCGCGGGTGCTGCCCCGGACAAGGTCGTGCGGATGGGCATCGTCCATGTGCCCGAGGGTCGCGAGGTCTTTCCGCTGCTGACGGTGGAGGAGAACCTGCGCATGGGCGCCTTCGTGCGCAACGACGCCGACGGCGTGCGCAAGGACGAGGAGATGGTGTTTTCCTACTTCCCGATCCTGGCCGAGCGGCGTCGGCAGGCGGCGGGTACCCTTTCGGGCGGTCAGCAGCAGATGCTCGCTATCGGACGGGGCCTGATGGCGCGGCCGAAGCTGATGCTGCTCGACGAGCCGAGCCTTGGCCTATCGCCGCTGTTGGTGAAGGAGATCTTCCAGATCATCCGCCGGCTCAACCGGGAGCAGGGCGTGACCATGATGCTGGTCGAGCAGAACGCCAAGGTGGCGCTCGAGGTCGCCGACTACGGCTACGTGATGGAACTCGGCCGCATCGTCATGGCCGACGACGCCAAACGGCTGCTGCAATCGAAGGATGTCCAGGAGTTCTACCTGGGCGTCCAGTCGGAGGAATCGCAGCGCAGCCAGAAGCGCTGGAAACAGAAGAAGACCTGGCGATAGCCGTCGGAACGCAAGGGACGGGGAGGAGACCGACATGACCATCGCCGAGAGACTGCCGCAGATGCAGACGGTGCGCGGCTTTTCCTTCAATGCAGATCTGGAGGGGCAGGGACCGTTTTATTTCGATGGCTGCGACACGCTGGTGAAGCTGTTTCGGCAGCGCTGCCGGGAGCTCAAGTCCAAGGTCGCGCACCGCGAGAAGGATTATGGCATCTGGCTGTCCTACACGTGGGACGACTTCTACGAGCATGCCCGGCTGATCGGACTGGGCCTTGTTTCGCTCGGACTGAAGCGCGGCGAAGTTGTCTCGATCCTGTCGGAAGACAACAAGGAATGGATCTACACCGATCTCGGCGTGCAATCGGTCGGCGGCATCTCGTCGGGTGTCTACACCACCGATTCGGCCAAGCAACTGTCCTATCTTGTCAATGATTCCGACAGCCGCTTCCTCTTCGTCGAGAATGACGAGCAGTTGGACAAGTACCTGTCGGTGAAGGACCAGATGCCGGGGCTCGTCCAGGTCATCGTCTATGACCGCGAGGGACTGCACGACTTTTCCGACGAGAAGGTGATCTTCCTCGAAGACCTCCATAGGATCGGCCGCGAGTTCCTGAAGGCGAACCCGAACCGGTTCGACGAGGAGATCGCCAAGTCCGATCCGAAGGACACGGCGATCCTCGTCTATACCTCCGGCACCACCGGGCCGCCGAAGGGCGCGATGATCAGCCACGAGAACATCATCATCTCGGTCATCGGCTCGGTGCTGACGCTGCCGGTCGAGGACACCGACGAGCAGCTCTGCTTCCTGCCGCTCTGCCACATACTGGAGCGGCTGATCAGCGTGTTCACCCCGATCGGCCTTCGTTCGACGGTGAATTTCGCCGAGAGCACCGAGACGGTGTTCGACAATCTGCGCGAAGTCTCGCCGCATGTCTTCACGGCCGTCCCGCGCGTCTGGGAAAAGGTCTATTCGCGCATCACCATCATGGCCAACGAAGCCACCGGCATCGGCAAGTGGTCCTACAAGCAGGCGCTCGCGGTCGGCCGGGCGCGCGCCGATGCGCTGGAGAACGGCGATCCGGTGCCGGTCGCGACCCGGCTTGCCTACGCCTTCTGGGACTTCATGGTGCTGAAGAACCTGCGCCGCATGCTGGGTTTCGAGCGTCTGCGCCGGGGAACCACGGGGGCGGCTCCGATCTCGCCGGACCTGCTGCGCTGGTACAAGGCCGTCGGTATCACCGTACTCGAGGGCTACGGCATGACCGAGAGTTCGGGTGTCATCTCCGTCAACTTGATGGAGAACTACAAGACCGGTAGCGTCGGACCGGCAGTGCCGGGTGGACAGGTTCGCATCGCACCCGACGGTGAGATCCAGTACAAGGGCGGCAACGTCTTCAAGGGCTACTGGAACAAGCCGGAGAAGACCGCCGAGACCATCAGCGAGGACGGGTGGCTCAGGACCGGTGACGTCGGCAAGATCGACAATCGCGGCTTCCTCTATGTCACCGGCCGCGTCAAGGACATCATCATTACCGCAGGCGGCAAGAACATCACGCCGGCCGAGATCGAGAACCGCCTCAAGTTCTCACCCTACATTTCCGATGCCGTCGTGATCGGCGACAAGCGCAAGTTCCTGTCCTGCCTGATCATGATCGACCAGGAAAACGTGGAGAAGTTCGCGCAGGAGCGCCGCGTTCCCTTCAATGATTTCCGCTCTCTCTGCGCGGCGCAGGAGGTGCGCGACCTGATCGGCGGCGTCGTCGCCGAGACGAACAGCGAGTTCGCTCGCGTCGAACAAATCAAGGACTTTCGCTTGATCGATGTGCTGCTCACCGCAGAGGACGAGGAGCTTACGGCCACGATGAAGCTGAAGCGGAGTTTCGTCGAACAGAAACACAAAAAGCTGATCGACGATATGTATGGCCAGCCTGGCCATGCCGGGAACTGAAAACAATCAGGAGGAAACTGACATCATGAAAAACTTCGTAGCAAAGAGCATCCTGGCGGCAGGTCTCGCCGCGGGTCTCGCGTCGGCGGCTCACGCCACGCAGGGCGTCTCCGACACCGAGATCGTGATCGGCTCCAATGGCGATCTCTCCGGCATCTTCGCGGCCTTCAACGTCGGCGCCATCAAGGCCGCGCAGCAGGTCTTCGAAGAAGTCAACGCGGCCGGAGGCATCCACGGCCGCAAGATCCGCTTCGTGGTCGAGGATCACGCCTATCAGGTGCCGAAGGCGGTGCAGAACTTCAACAAGCTGATCAACTCGGATCAGGTCTTCGCCATGATCCTGAACCTCGGTACGCCGCACAACATCGCCGGCTTCCCGATCATGCAGTCGAAGCAGGTGGCCAACGTCGGCCCGCTGACGGCTGCGCGGCAGATGCTGGAGGGCGACATCTCCTTCAAGTATGCCGGCTTTTCGTCCTACTATGACCAGCTTCGCGCCGGCGTGAAGCACCTGGCCGAGGAGAAGGGCGCCAAGGAAGTCTGCGCCATGTACATCCCGTCCGATTTCGGCAAGGAAATCGAGGAAGGCGCCAAGGATCAGGCCGAGGCTATGGGGCTGACCTGGGCGGCGGAGACGACCCACAAACCGGACGAGCAGGATTTCGTCGGCTCGATCCAGAAGTTGCGTGAGGCGGGCTGCGACATCGTCGCCACCGCGCTCGGCGTGCGCCAGACGATCGTCGCCTTCGGCACGGCCAAGAAGCTCGGCTGGACCGACGTCGCGTTCATCGGCTCGTCGGCCGGCTTCAACACCGCCGTGGCCAAGGTGCCGGAAGGCGTGACCGAGGGCTACTACGCGGCCGCGGGCTGGTCCGACTACGAGGCCCGTCTCGACAACCCGGCCGTGAAGGAATGGGCCGACAAGTTCCAGGCCTTCGCCGGCCAGCCGGCCGACACGGCAGCCCAACTCGGCTACAGCGCGGCGGACGCGCTGGTGAAGGCGCTGGAAGCAGCCGGTCGGGACCTGACGGCGGACAGCTTCCGCACCGCCATGGAAGGCCTCCAGTATGAGGACGTGATCAACGACGTGCCGGTCAACTTCGGGCCGGATCACCAAGGCGGCGACCTGATCGTCATCTCCAAGGTGGACGGCGGCAAGTGGATCGAGGTAGGCCGTATCGACCCCACGCAGTCGCAGTAACCAGCGAGTCCGAACGAAGGCGGGCCGGCGGAACGATCCGCCGGCCCTTTTTCGTAGGCACCCGGACGCGTTCCGTGGCTGGCGACCCTTGCGCCCGCGCCGCGACGATGGTTTAGGGACGCGTCCGTTCGCAGTTGCGAAAGGGCAGCGCATCCCGGCAACCAGGTTCCACCGCATGATTCGTCTCGAAAGCATCGGCAAGCAGAACGGCAAGCAGATCGTCTTCATAGAGGCATCGGCCGCGATCCAGCGCGGTGAGAAAGTCGGTCTGGTCGGCCCCAACGGAGCGGGCAAGTCCACACTGTTTCGCATGATGACAGGCGAGGAACTCCCCGACGAGGGTCAGGTCTCGGTCGATCGCGGCGTGCGCATCGGCTATTTCAGCCAGGATGTCGGCGATATGGCCGGCCGCAGCGCGGTTGCCGAGGTGATGGACGGCGTCGGCCCCGTCAGCGCGCTGGCGGCCGAAATGGCCAAACTCGAGGCGGCCATGGGCGATCCCGACCAGGCCGAGCGCATGGACGAGATCATCGAGCGCTACGGCGAAGTGCAGGCCAAGTACGACGAACTCGACGGTTATGCCCTCGACGGACGGGCGCGCGAGGTGCTGGGCGGGCTCGGCTTCAGCGACGAGATGATGAACGGCGATGTCGGCAAGCTCTCCGGCGGCTGGAAGATGCGCGTGGCGCTGGCGAAGATCCTGCTGATGCGGCCGGATGTCATGCTGCTCGACGAACCCTCCAACCATCTCGATATCGAAAGCCTGATCTGGCTCGAATCCTTCCTGAAAGGCTTCAGTGGAGCGCTCGTGATGACCTCGCACGACCGCGCGTTCATGAACCGGATCGTGTCGAAGATCATCGAGATCGATGGCGGCGCGCTGACGTCCTATTCCGGCGATTACGAGTTCTACCGGCAACAAAGGGCGCTCGCCGAAGTTCAGCAACAAGCGCAGTTCGAGCGCCAGCAGGCGATGCTGGCCAAGGAGATCGCCTTCATCGAGCGATTCAAGGCGCGGGCCAGCCATGCCGCCCAGGTCCAGAGCCGCGTCAAGAAGCTCGACAAGATCGACCGGGTCGAGCCGCCCAAGCGCCAGCAGACGGTGCGGTTCGAGTTCCAGCCGGCGCCTCGCTCCGGCGAGGATGTCGCGACACTGAAGAACGTTCACAAGAGCTACGGCTCGCGCCGCATCTACGAGGGACTGGACTTCCAGGTGCGCCGTGGCGAGCGCTGGTGCGTGATGGGGGTGAACGGGGCGGGCAAGTCGACGCTTCTCAAGCTCGTCGCCGGTGCGTCGGAGCCCGACGACGGCAGCGTATCGCGTGGGCCGAGCGTGAAGATGGGCTATTTCGCCCAGCACGCGATGGAACTGCTCGATGGCGAAGCGACGATCCTGGAGTGGCTGGAGGATGCCTTCCCGCAGGCCGGGCAGGCGCCGTTGCGGGCACTCGCGGGCTGCTTCGGCTTCACGGGAGACGAGATCGAGAAGAAGTGCCGCGTGCTGTCAGGTGGCGAGAAGGTGCGGTTGGTGATGGCCCGCATGCTGTTCGACCCGCCGAACTTCCTCGTACTCGACGAACCTACCAACCATCTCGACATCGCCACCAAGCAGATGCTTATCGAGGCGCTGGCGCGCTACGAGGGCGCGATGCTGTTCGTGAGCCACGACCGGCACTTTCTCGCCGCGCTCTCCAACCGCGTTCTGGAACTGACGCCGGCTGGTATGCAGGCCTATGGCGGCGGCTATGTCGAATATGTTCAGCGCACCGGTCAGGAAGCGCCTGGGCTGAGGAACTGACAGCAAGTTCTCGGGGGCTGGCAGGATTGTCGCCGCCTTCGCGTGAGCTATTCGCCCGGAACTGGCGCGGGGGCAGGATTTCGCGCCGCCTCGATTTCCCTCTGAAGCCGGGCCTCCTCGTGTGCTTTTGGCGTCACGAATTGGCCGAGGATCAGGTAGGCCACCGGTGTCAGGAACAGCGTCGATGCCGTGGCGAGACCAAGGCCGCCAACAATCACCCAGCCCAACGCGATACGCGCTTCCGCACCCGCGCCCGATGCCAGGATAAGCGGCAGGCCGCCGACGATGGTGCAGATCATGGTCATCATCACCGGACGCAGGCGGATGTTGGCCGCATTCTCGATCGCCTCCCGCACGCCCTGACCTCGATCGCGTAATTGGTTGGCGAACTCCACGATCAGGATGCCGTTCTTGGCCATGATTCCGACAAGCAGCACGAGGCCTATCTGGCTGTAGACGTTCATGCTTGTGCCCGTCAGCAGCATCGCGAAGACAGCGCAGGCGAGGCCGAGCGGAACGGTGGCCATGATGATGACGGCGGAGACGAAGCTCTCGAACTGCGCGGCGAGCACCAGAAGGATGATCACGATGGCAAAACCGAAGGTGCGCGCCATCGACGAGGACTGTTCGCCAAGCGTGGCGGCCTCCGCCAGCGGGATGATGCGCGAGCCGACCGGGACATGCGGCTCGGCGATTCCCTGCGCGACCCGATACGCTTCGCCGAGCGCGAAGTCGGGAGACAGGGTCGAGGTGATCGCGACCGAACGAAGCTGCTGTTCGCGGTCGAGCCCCGGTGGCACTGCCTGTTCGCGCAACGTGGCGATGGTGGAGACCGGCACGAAGCGGCCATCGCCGGTGCGGATGAAGATGTTCTCAAGATCTGTCGGATCGTTGATCGGATTGGCTGTCGAGACGAGCTTCACGTCGAAAGAACGGTCGTCGATGAACACCTGGCCGACCTGCCGGCCGTCGAGCATGGCTTGCATGGCGGCGCCCAGACCGTTGATCTCGATGCCGAGATCCGACGCGCGCTCGCGGTCGATCGAGACCGAAAGCTGCGGCTGAGTTGCATCGGTCGAAAGCCGCGGCTGACTGAAGCGCGGGTCGCGTTCCAAGTCGGCGACGATCTTCTGGGCGGCTTCGCGAAGGTCCTCGTAATTGCTGCCGGCCACCGCGAACTGCAGGCCGCTGCCGGCGCCGCGGATGCCAAGGCTGTTCGGTTGGAAGGCGAAGGCGCGCACGCCGGGTACGTTCTGGACGATACGGCTGATGTCGGCGACGATCGACTGTTGAGACCGCTCGCGATCACCCCATTGGGCCAGTCGCAGCACCATGAAGCCGCTGTTCGGCGAGCCGCCGGAACCGGCGATGGAGAAGGTGCTGGTCACTTCGCCTGATTCGCGCAGCGGCTGGATGAGCGTCTCGATCTGACGCATCTGCTGGGCGAGATAGTCAAGGCTCACGCCCTGCGGCGCGGAAACGCGGAGAAACGCGATCGAACGGTCCTCCGACGGCGTCAGTTCGGACTTGATCGTCGGGTAGAGGCTGCCGGCGATCGCAGCGAAGAGGATCGAGACCGCTACGACCACCATCGGTGCGTTGAGGCAGGCGTGCAGCATGCGGCGGTAGAGGCCCGATAGCACCACGCCGAAGCGGCCAATCAACCCGCTCCGCTTTTTTTCACCTTTGCTTTCCTTGAGGATGCGAGATGCCAGCATCGGGCAGAGCGACAGCGCCACGAGCGAAGAAAGGAACACCGCGATGGCCAGCACGAAGCCGAACTCGCGAAACAGTCCGCCCGTCTGGCCGGGAAGGAACGAGAGCGGCACGAAGACTGCGATCAGTGTCGCCGTGGTGGCGATGACGGCGAAGAATACCTCTTGGGTACCGAGCACGGCGGCCGCGCGAGGACCCATACCTTCGTTTCGGCGACGCACGATGTTTTCCAGCACCACGATGGCGTCGTCGACCACAAGGCCGGTGGCGAGAACCAGCGCGAGCAGGGTCAGGATGTTGACCGAGAAGCCGACGAGATAGATCGCCGCCAGCGTGCCGATCAGGGCCACCGGCATCGCGAGGCCGGGAATGATCGTCGCGCGCCAGTCCAGGAGGAACACGAAGATGATCAGGAGCACGACGCTCACCGAGATCGCCAGTGCGATCTCGACCTCGTGAATCGCGCCGGTGATGAAGGTGGCGTCGTCGCTGGTAACCTCGATAGCCATGCCTTCAGGCAGGTTCTCCTGGATGCGAACGGCGGCTTCGCGCACGCCTTCGGAGATCTCGAGCGTGTTGGACTGGGCGGCGCGGATGATGCCAAGCCCGATGCCGGCCTTGCCATTGGCGCGCAACTGCGACTGGCCGATGTCGGGGCCGAGCGTCACCGTGGCGAAGTCGCCCAGTCGCGCCTTGCGGTTGACGATCATGTTCTCGAAGGCTTCCGGCGAGTTCACCGAAGCGGTGGCGCGAACGACGAGATCCTGGGTATTCGACGTCAGCGACCCGGCCGGTGTGTCGAAGGAAATGGAGGACAGCGCGTTCGTCAGGTCGGCGACCGTCAGGTTCAGGCTCGCCATCTTCCCTTGGTCGATGTCGATGCGGAAGATCTTGCTGCGATCACCATAGACCTGAACATCGGCGACCCCCGGCACGGCCGAGAGCGCATCGACAATCTCGTCCTCGACCAGCACCGTCATGTCCTCCACGGACATCCGGTCGGACGTGAGGCCCAGCCGAACGACGGCCTGCGCGTTGGCGTCGGCCTTGACGATCCGGGAGGCGTCGGCGTCCGCCGGGAGATTGTTGACGATACGGCCGACGGCGTCGCGGAGATCGGACGCAGCGGTGTCGATCAGGACATCGTCGCGGAACTCCACCGTTACGCGGCTCTGGCCAAAGGACGACGAGGACGAGATCGACTTCACGCCCGCTACGCGTGACACCGCCCCCTCGATGACACCGGTCACCTCGCGGTCGATCGTTTCGGCGGCGGCCCCGCTGAAGTCGGTGCGGATGGTGATGACGGGCTGGTCGACGTCGGGCAGTTCGCGGATCTCGACGCCGAAGAAGGCGGCAAGGCCAGCCACCACGATCAGCATGTTGAAGACAAAGGCGAGCACTGGCCGGCGCACGAACAGCGCGGTGATGCCGGCTTCCCTGCGTTCGCTGTTCAGGTCCATGTCGAGCCTCCTGTCACGAACCGCCGGCGATCGGCAAATTCTGCGGCGTCTCGCCGCCTCGGCCAGCAATGCGCACTTCCGCGCCCTCGCGCACGATATGCAGCCCTTCTGTCACGACGGTATCCTGCAAAGTGAGCGATGCATCAACGAGCACGCTATCGGTGTTGCGCTGGATGATACGGACGGCAATGCGCTCGGCGCGGCCGCCGCGGATGGCCCAGACATAGGCGCCGTCGGTGCCCCATTGCACGGCCAACGGATCGACAGCGGGGAACGTGTCGCCGGGGAAGCGCATGCCCACCTCGAAGGCCATGCCGGCGCGCAGCCGGTCGTTGGCGTTGGGGAGCCTTGCCTGTACCCGCAACGTGCGGCTGTCGGTCTCGATACGGTTGTCAACGGCGCTGACGTTGCCCTCGAACACTTCGCCCGGCCGCGCCACCGAGGCGGCGGTGAGCGAAGACCCCAATGTGATCATGCCGGCGAAGCGCTCGGGAACCCAGAAGTCGACGAGAATTTCAGATCGGTCGTCAATCGTGGCGATTTCGGTCTGGGAAGTGACATAGTTTCCCGCGGTGATCGGCAGAATTCCGACCACACCGCCGATGGGCGCCTCGATGGATCGGCGGTTCAGGGCCAGTTCGGCGTCGCGCAACGCCAGGCGTGCGTTGTCGAGTTGCACCTCGGCATCGGTCAATTGCACGGCCGTCACCGCGGCGGAGTTACGCAGCGCCTGAAAGCGCTCCACCCGTGCCTGCGCATCCCGGACCGAGACCTGGGCCCGGTCATGGGCGATCCTCTCGGCTTCCGAATCCAGCCGCGCGATGACCTGGCCCTGCTCTACGGTGGCTCCGGATTCAACCAGCACTTCTGTCAGGCGCCCATTCGTGAATGGTGTGACCACGACCGAGCGAACCGCGCGGCCCGTGCCGATCGCGGTCAGGCGGTCGTTGATGGTGAGTTCGAGAACAGGCTCTGCAATGACGGCAGACTGCTGTCCGCCAAATCCGCCGCCGCTTCGATTGACGCCTTGCGCAGCCTGTCTATTGGCAGGGCTGGCGGGACTTGCATCTGGTGCGAAGGGCACATTGCGGATGCCAAGCCTCGCCAGGCTGTCGGAGGCGCCAGGATACAATTGCAGCCATCCGATGAAGGCCATCGCGACGACGACGATGGTGAGCGCTGCCTGTTTCCAGATCGACATCCGGTACTCCGTTTCGAGGTGTTTTGCGTTGCGCGCCGGACCGTCGTCCTCCAAATCGCACATCGGGGCCCGCATTTCGCTGACGCCCGTTCACGCACATAGGTACCCATTATGTACATCATACGGCGGGGTATGCACGCGGAACTGAATTAACGTTCTGTAATACGTGCTCAATTTCTCGGCGGATCAAAAAGCTTTGGCCGCTGGGCAGCATCAACGATTTCGCAGCGTCTCCAGTTCGCGGATGCGCTGGGCGCTTTCGCTTTCCAGCTTGCGGGTCAGGTCGCCGATCAGCACTTCGGCAAAGACGAACAGAGCCGCCGAAGAATCCCAGGCCGATGGCACGGCGGTTCGGCCGGCCACCACGTGCCGCGCGAAACGGGCGATCGGCGACAGCCACTGGTCGGTCACCAGCACGATCTGGATGCCGCGCCGGTGAGCTGTTTCGGCGAACCGCAACAGGCTGTCCTGGTAACGACGGATGTCGAACACGAAGAGCACGTCGCGCCGGCCTATGTCGATCAGTCTGTCTCTCCAGTTGCTCTCCTGGCCTGAGAGGTGAAAGACGTTCGGGCGGATGATGGTCATGTGGGCGGCCATGTAGCGCGCGATCGGATCGGTGAAGCGGCCGCCGATCAGGTAGATGCTCGCCCGCGGGTTGGCGAGCTGCACGACGATCTCGTCCATCTGCCGCGCGGAGACGTGGCCAAAGGTCTCGCGGATGTTGTCGAGTGTGGCGGCAAGCATCGCCGGATCGCCATCCTTGGGCTCCGTCGGCCGTTCGGTCCGCGAAAGCGGCGACTGCAACTGCGCGGCCAGTTCATCCTGGAGCGTCGCCTGGAACTCGGCGTAATTGTGGAACCCGAGGCGTGCCACGAAACGGAGGATCGTCGGAGAACTGACGCCCGCATGCTGGGAGAAATCGGCCACCGTCTTCAATCCGGCCAACGGATAGTTTGCGATCAGCGTCTGAGCGGCGCGACGTTCACCCGCGGGCATCGCATCCATGCGATTCGTGATCAGTTCGGTGATGCTCGGGCCCATCCTTCCTCCTTCTCCGCGAACCTGGCTGCGCCTTTTCCCAAGTGGAAAAATGCGGTTTGACAAACCGGCGGACGGCGTATCAAATCATCCATGAAGGCGCAAAGATACAGAAAACGTACCAATCCATACAGCGCGCGGGGACAGGTCGGGCATGACGGCGGGGCTGGTGACAGGACGAGCGGAGACGGGCTCGGTGCGCGTTGTCAACTCCGAAGCGGCTGGGCCGTTCGTTCTGATCTGCGATCACGCATCCAACCACGTTCCGGACGAATATGGCACGCTGGGCCTGGCTGAAGCGGAACTTTCCCGCCATATCGCCTGGGATCCGGGCGCTTCAGCCGTCTCGCGCATCATGGCTGAGCGCCTTGACGCGGTGCTGGTGGAATCGGCGATTTCCCGTTTGATCATCGACTGCAACCGCCCTCTGGACGCACCGGATCTCATGCCGGCCGTGAGCGAGACGACAACGATCCCGGCAAACCAGACGGTCGCGGCCGACGAACGCGCTCGACGGATCGCGCTCGCGCACAAGCCGTTTCACGATACGATCGACGAGATCATCGAAGCGAGAGCGGCGTCATGTCGACCGACAATGGTCGTCTCGGTCCATTCGTTTACGCCGGTCTATCGCGGTGTTCCGCGTGCCTGGCACGTCGGCATCATTCATGACGACGACGAGAGGCTATCGACGCCGATGATCGCGGCGTTGATGGCGATCGAAGGGGTGACCGTCGGCGACAACGACCCCTACACACCGGCCGACCGGGTATATTACTCGCTCGAAAGGCATGCGCGGTCGCGCGGATTGCCTTGCGCGATGATCGAAATCCGCAATGATGAAATCGGCGATGCGGCGGGCCAGGAAATCTGGGCCGAACGTCTCGGAGCCATACTGTCCGGCATCCAAGAACCGGGCGTCACCAACAGGGAGGCGAAGGCAAACCGCGATAAGGGGATCGTTCTGCGTGCCTGAAGCCATCAAGACCTATGTGAGGGTCGTCGACAGGGCCAGCCACTGGATGGGCCTGTTCGCGATGTACCTCGTCTTCGCGATGATCGGCATTCTCGGCTATGCCTCGATCATGAAAGTGTTCTTTCTGCCGTCGCTGTGGACCGTGGAGATGGCCCAGTTCGTGATGGTCGCCTACTTCACGCTCGGTGGCGCCTACACGCTGAAGGAGGGCGATCACGTTCGAATGGATCTGGTCTATGGCCGTTGGAGCCTGCGCAAGCGCGCCGGTGTGGACCTCTTCACCAGCGTGGTCCTCATCACCTTTCTCGTGGTGCTGCAGATTGGCGGGATCTCGTCGCTGATCTACGCTTTGGAGTACGGCGAAAAGAGCTTCTCGGCCTGGGCGCCGAAGATGTGGCCGATCAAGGTTGTGCTCAACATCGGCATCTTCTTCACCCTGCTGCAAGCGATCTCAATGTTCTTTAAGGACTGGGCGACGGCCAGGGGAGAGCCGATCCAGTGAGCTACGAACTCATCGCCCTCTTGATGTTCTCCTCGATGATGCTGTTGCTGCTGACGGGGCAGCGGGTTTTCGCGGTGATCGGTTTCGTCGGTGCCGTCGCGGCGTACTTCCTGTGGGGGACCGGCGGAATCGAGATTCCGTTCACCGCCACCATCAAGGTCATGAAGTGGTATCCGCTGCTGACTTTGCCGCTGTTCGTCTTCATGGGCTACATGCTGGCGGAATCGCGCATCGCTGACGATCTCTACAAGATGTTCCACGTCTGGTTCGGGCCGGTGAGGGGTGGGCTGGCGATTGGCACGATCTTCATGATGGTGATCATTTCGGCGATCAATGGCCTGTCGGTCGCCGGCATGGCGGTCGGCGCCACCATTGCGCTGCCGGAACTCCTGCGACGCGGCTACGACAAGATCATGGTCACCGGCGTCATTCAGGCGGGCTCCTCGCTTGGCATCCTCGTGCCGCCGAGCGTGGTGCTCGTGCTCTACGGCATGATCGCGCGCCAGCCCGTCGGGCACCTTTGGATGGCGGGCGTCTTCCCTGGCCTCCTGATGGCGTCTCTCTTCATCCTGTACATCGTGATTCGCTGCGCCCTGCAGCCGAACCTGGGGCCTGCCCTGCCGAAGGACGAACGCGAGAACTTCACGCTCGGCCAGAAGATCGCGCTCGCTCGTGCGGGCCTCGTTCCGCTCGCGATCTTTCTCACCATGACGGGGCTGTTTCTGACCGGCGTTACCAGCCTGGTCGAAAGCTCGGCGGTCGGCGCCGTCTCGTCGATCATCGCCGCGGCGCTGCGCGGCCGGCTGTCCTTCGCCGTTCTGCACGAGACGACGCGCAAGACGCTCGGCATCTCGGCGATGTTCTTCTGGATCATCACCGCCGCGCTCTGTTTCGGCGCCGTCTTCGACGGGCTCGGCGCGGTGCGATCGATCGAGGGACTGTTCCTTGGCGACATGGGGCTCGAGCCCTGGCAGGTTCTGACGCTGATGCTGGCGACCTTCCTCGTCCTCGGGATATTCCTCGACGACACGGCGATGCTTGTGATCGTGGCGCCGCTGTTCATTCCGCTCGCCGGGGCACTCGGCTACAATCTTATCTGGTTCGGCGTAATGTACACCATCACCTGCCAGATCGCTTACCTGACGCCGCCCTTCGGCTACAATCTCTTCCTCATGCGGGCCATGGCGCCGCCGGAAGTGAGCCTGACGGACATCTACAAGTCGGTGTATCCGTTCGTCGGGATCATGCTGTTCACGCTGTTGATCATCGGGATTTTCCCGCAGATCGCGACGTGGCTGCCCAACTACTACTATTCGAAGTGACGCGTGCAACGAGAAGGATGGGAACAATGATCAAGCAGAGCAGACGCGAATTCATCAAAAAGGCAGGTCTCGTCACCGCGGGCGCGGCCGGCGCCTCCACGCTCGCCGCCCCGGCGGTGATCGCCCAGGCGCCGATCAAGTGGCGACTCCAGACCTATGCGGGGGCCGCGCTTGGCCCGCACGTGACCAAGCCGGCGGTCGACATGTTCAACGCCGCGGCTAAGGGCGAGATGGAAATCGAACTCTTCTACGCCGACCAGCTCGTGCCGACCGGCGAGCTTTTCCGCGCCATGCAGGCGGGAACGATCGACGCCGTGCATTCGGACGACGATTCAATGGCAGCCCCCGTGGAAATCTCCGTCTTCGGCGGCTACTTCCCCTTCGCCACCAAGCACATCCTCGATGTGCCGGTGCTGTTCAGCCAGTACGGCCTCGCCGACATCTGGCGCGAGCAGTACAAGGCAGCAGGCGGCGTGGTCTGGCTCTCGGCCGCTGGCCAGGACCCGTGCCACTTCAACACCAAGAAGCCGATCAACAGCCTGGCAGACCTGCAGGGCCTGCGACTCTATACCTTCCCGACGGCTGGCCGCTTCCTGGCGCAGTTCGGCGTGGTGCCGGTGTCGATCCCCTATGAGGACGTGCAGGTGGCCGTGCAGACCGGCGAGCTCGACGGCATGTCCTGGTCGGGCATCACCGAAGACTACACGGTGGGCTGGGCCGACGTGACCGACTACTTCACCACCAACAACATCTCCGGCGCATGGATCGGTTCCTGGTTCGCCAACGAGAAGAAGTGGGCCGACACGCCGGAGCACCTGAAGCAGTTGTGGCTCGCCTGCGTCGACGCCGGCCACACATATCGTAACCAGTGGTACTGGGGCGGCGAGGCCAAGCTGCGCGCCACCGGCGACAAGCTGAAGCTGACCACGGTACCGGCCGAGGAATGGGCGCAGGTCGAAGCCGCGGCCATGACATTCTGGGACGAGATCGCGGCCGAGAGCGAGATGAAGGCGAAGGTCGTCGCCATCTTCAAGGAATACAACGAGATCCTGCACAAGGCAGGCGGCGTCTACACGCAAGGCTGATTCTGGCCCTATCGACACGCGGCCCGGCGGTTTACGCCGGGCCGTACGACGTCAGACCGGTCATGGGAGGCCGGCAACCCGCTCCGAGGATCAAGAGAATGGCAGGCAACCTGAGTTTCGATGAACTGAAGACGGAGATCGCGGCAGGCGGTATCGATACCGTGCTCGCATGCGCGGTCGACATGCAGGGCCGCCTGGTCGGCAAGCGCTTCCTCGCGAGCTTCTTCGCCGACAGTGCCCATGACGAGACGCATGGCTGCAACTACCTCCTGGCCAACGACATCGACATGGAGCCGGTGCCTGGCTACAAGGCTGCGAGCTGGGACAAGGGCTATGGCGATTTCGTCATGAAGCCTGACATGTCGACCCTGCGGCGCATCCCGTGGCTCGAGAAGACTGCGCTGGTCCTGTGCGACCTTCAGGACCACCACACCCATTCCGACCTGCCGCACTCGCCGCGCGCCATCCTGCGCAAGCAGGTCGCACGGCTGAAGGAGCGCGGCTGGCTCGCCTACTTCGCCTCCGAGCTCGAGTTCTACCTGTTCGACGAGAGCTATGATTCCATCCGCGCCAAGCACTGGAAGAACCTCGCCACGGCCTCGCCCTATATCGGCGACTACCTGATCGGCATCACCTCGAAGGAAGAGGGCGTGATGCGCCGGCTTCGCAACGAGATGAATGCGGCCGGCATTCCGATCGAGAACTCCAAGGGCGAGTGGGGCCCGGGTCAGGAAGAGATCAACGTGCGCTACGCCGAGGCGCTCGACATGGCCGATCGGCACGTGATCCTGAAGAATGGCGCCAAGGAGATCGCCGGCCAGATGGGCAAGGCCATCTCCTTCATGTCGAAGTACAATTACGACCTTGCCGGAAACTCGTCGCACATCCACAATTCACTGTGGAGCGCCGACGGCAAGACGCCGCTGTTCTTCGACAAGGGCGCCGATTGGACCCTGTCGGAGCTCGGCCAGCAATGGGCGGCCGGGCAGATCAAGTACGCCCGCGAGTTCACCTGGTTCCTCGCGCCCTACATCAACTCCTACAAGCGCTTCCAGGCCGGCACTTTCGCGCCGACCAAGATCATGTGGAGCGAGGACAACCGCACCGCCGGCTTCCGCCTCTGCGGCGAGGGCACCAAGGGCATACGCATGGAGTGCCGCATCGGCGGCGCGGACTTGAACCCCTATCTCGCCTTCGCGGCGCTGATCGCAGCGGGGCTCGCCGGCATCGATGAGAAGCTGACGCTACAGAAGCCCTTCGTCGGCGACGCCTACCAGGCCTCGCGCCTGCCGGAGATTCCCAAAACCCTACGCGACGCGACAGAAACGCTTGCCAAGTCGAAGATGCTGAAGGCCGCGCTTGGGGACGACGTGATCGAGCATTACGTTCATACGGCAAAGTGGGAGCAGTTCGAATACGACCGGCGGATCACCGATTGGGAACTTCATCGGGGATTCGAAAGGTACTAAAGTTCAGCCCATCGACGGACGGTGAGTGCCATGTCCCCCACCTTTTCGCAGGAGCTGGAAAACCCTTCGCGTGTCATGACGGGCCAATGATCGACGGCACTATTCTCGACGAGGGCGCTGAAGAACGCGTCTACGACGTGCGACAAGACGAAGAATGCGTATCTCTCGTGCGGGTGTAAAAGCTCCCGAAAGACCACGCCTGTTAACGAGCGGAGAATACCCTTGGAAACCGTAAAACTCACATCTCCCATCGACGGCTCGGTCTATGTCGAGCGGCCAGTCGCGACGGACCAGGCGATCAACGCGGCCGTAGAGCGGGCCAGGGCGGCGCAGGCCGAATGGGCCGACGTGCCGATCGCCAGGCGCGGCGAGTACCTGCTCGCCTTCCTCGAGGCGCTGCTGGCCATGAACGACGAGATCGTGCCCGAGCTCGCCTGGCAGATGGGCCGGCCCGTTCGCTATGGCGGCGAGAAGGGCGGCGTGGAAGAGCGCACGCGCTACATGGTGGCGTTGGCGGAGAGGGCGCTCGCGCCCTACGTGCCCGAGGACAGGCCGGGGTTCCGCCGCTACCTCAAGAAGGTGCCGCTTGGCATCGTCTTCGTGGTGGCGCCGTGGAACTATCCCTACCTGACGGCGGTGAACACGATTGTCCCGGCGCTGATGGCCGGCAACGCGGTGATCCTCAAGCACGCCGCGCAGACGCTGCTGGTCGGCGAGCGCTTCCAGATGGCCTTCGACAAGGCCGGCCTGCCGAAAGGCCTGTTCCAGAACCTCGTCATGAGCCACGGCCAGACCGAGACGCTGCTCGGCTCGGGCAAGGTTGACCATTGCAACTTCACCGGATCGGTGGCCGGCGGCCGCGCGATCGAAAAGGCGGCGGCCGGCACCTTCATGACGCTCGGGCTCGAGCTTGGCGGAAAGGATCCGGCCTATGTCCTTCCCGACGTGAAGCTCGACCACGCGATCGCCAACCTTGCGGAGGGCGCGTTCTTCAATTCGGGCCAGTGCTGCTGCGGCATCGAGCGCATCTACGTTCACGCTGATGTCTATGACGATTTCGTCGAGGGGTTCATTGCCGAGAGCCGCAACTGGACGCTGGGCAACCCGGCCGACTCCGGAACCGTGATGGGGCCGATGGCGCAGGCGCGCTTCGCCGACTACATCCGCGAACAGAAGGCCGAGGCGCTGCGCAAGGGCGCCACCGCGCATCTCAACGTCAAGGACGAGCGCGACACCGCGGGTTCGCCCTATCTGCCGGTCGAGGTGCTGACTGGCGTGAACCACCAGATGAGCGTCATGCGCGAGGAGAGTTTCGGCCCGATCGTCGGCATCATGAAGGTGCGCGACGACGAGGAGGCGATCGCGCTCATGAACGACAGCCCCTACGGCCTGACCGCCTCGATCTGGTCGACCGACACCGACCATGCCGCCGCGATCGGCGACCGCGTCGAGACGGGCCTCGTGTTCATGAACCGCTGCGACTACGTCGATCCTGGCCTCGTCTGGACCGGCGTCAAGGACACCGGCAAGGGCGGCGCCATGGGTCTCGTCGGCTATGACAACCTGACCCGTCCGAAGGGTTTTCATCTGCGCGAGAAGATCTAGAGCCTTCGTCTGAAATGCCACACTTGGGCCCCCTCCTCTGTCCAGCAGGGCAGAGGAGGGGGCAAGCCGAGTAGGTGGCAACCCCTTCCTTCAAGAGAACCGCTCCCCATGACCACCCTCGTCTCCAAATGGAACTATCCCACCACCGTGCGCTTCGGCGCCGGCCGTGTTTCGGAACTGCCGGACGCGCTCGCGCAGACGGGCATCAAGCATCCGCTCTTCGTGACGGATCCGGGGCTGGCGAAGCTGCCGGTCGTGGCCGAGACGCTGAAGATCCTCGACGGGGCCAAGATCCCCTACCGGGTGTTCTCCGACGTCAAGCCGAACCCGGTGGAATCGAACCTCACCGCCGGCATCGCCATGTTCAACGAGGGCGGCCATGATGGCGTCATCGCCTTTGGCGGCGGCTCGGCGCTCGATCTCGGCAAGCTGATCGCCTTCCAGGCGCACCAGACGCGGCCGGTGTGGGACTTCGAGGACATCGGCGACTGGTGGACCCGCGCCGATGCCGACAAGATCGCGCCGATCGTGGCCGTTCCGACAACGGCCGGCACCGGCTCGGAAGTCGGCCGCGCCGGCGTCATCACGCACGAGGCCAGCCACACCAAGAAGGTGATCTTCCACCCGAAGATGCTGCCGGCGATCGTTATCGCCGATCCGGCGCTCACCGTTGGCATGCCCAGCTTCATCACGGTCGGCACCGGCATGGATGCGCTGGCGCACTGCCTGGAAGCCTATTGCGCGCCCGGCTACCATCCCATGGCCGACGGCATCGCCGTCGAGGGCGTGCGACTGGTGCTGGAAAACCTGCCGAAGGCGGTCGCCGAGGGCAAGGACCTGACGGCGCGCGCGCACATGATGTCGGCCGCAGCCATGGGTGCCACCGCGTTCCAGAAGGGGCTCGGCGCCATCCACTCGCTGTCGCATCCGATCGGCGCGCTCTACGACACCCATCACGGCATGACCAATGCCGTCTTCATGCCCTACGTGCTCGCCTTCAACCGCGAAGCGGTGGAAGAGCGCATCGATCGGTTGGCCGCCTATTGCGGCATTTCCGGCGGCTTCGACGGCTTCGCCGCGGTGATCCTGAAGCTGCGCGAGGACCTCGGCGTGCCGCACACGCTGGGCGGGTTGATCAAGGAGCTCGCCATTGACGATGCGCGCAAGGACCTGATCGCCGAGATGGCGATCGTCGATCCGACCGCTGGCGGCAACCCGGTCAGGCTGACCAAGGAGGCCGCACTGACGCTTCTTGACCAGGCGATCGCCGGCTGAATCGGGAGTTCGACCCGCCGCCGGCGGATGACTCCGGTGGCGGATCGATGGATGTCGATCAATTAGCCGGAGAAACACTGAATCCGATTGCCGTCGAACACCGCAAAGGCTAGCTTTTCCGGGGCTCGTGCGGAAGATGACGGCGGCTGCGAGGCAGGGGCGTTCGCTGGTCGTCGATGGTCCGCTACGCCCGGCCCTCAAAGCTGAGCCGCGTTTCGCCATCCTGTCACAATAGCGGACTAGAGAGCCCAAATCGGATACAATGACGGAACGAACCCGAAGGAGAATGCTCATGTCACTAATCAATAGACGTCTCGTCCTGCAGGGCGCCACAGCGGCTGCGGGCGTCACGCTTGCTGCGCCTTTCGTTTCGCGCCGCGCTTTCGCGCAGGCGACGTCCGGAACGGTGAACATTTTTGCGTGGGCTGGCTACATCAACGACACCATGCTTGCCGCCTTCGAGAGCTCGACCGGCATCAAGCCGAATTTCACGCCCTACGGCACGAACGACGAACTCCTCAATCAGCTTCGCGCCAACAACGGCGCGGGTTTCGACATCATCTGGCCGAGCGTCGACCGCGTCCCTAACTATGTCGAGTTCGGTCTGGTGCAGCCGATCGACGAGTCGAAGGTCGAGGTTTCGAAGGTCCTGCCGAGCGCATGGTCGAGCTCCGAAACGCTTGGTGCGGTTGTCAATGGCAAGCGCTACCAGGTGCCGACCGACTGGGGCACGGAAGCCATCAGTTTCGATCGCGAGCAGGCTCCGCTGGAGTACGGCACGGCTTCCTACGGCGACATCTGGAAAGAAGAGATGCAGGGCAAGGCGACCGTGCGCGGCCATTCGGGCCTCGTCGGCCTCGGCCTTTGGCTGGAAGCCGAGGGCAAGCTGCCGCGCCCGATGCTCGACGCGTTCAAAAGCGAAGAGGCGATGGTTGAGATCTACGACGTGATCCTGGTCGAGGCGATCGCGCGTAAGGGCAACGTCGCCCAGTTCTGGTCGAACGAGAACGAGGCGCAGGGCGCATTCCGCGTCAACGGTTGCGCTATCGGCCAGACTTGGGACTCGACAGCCGCAGCGCTGGCCAAGGAAGGCTTGCCGATTGGCTATCTCGCCCCCAAGGAAGGCGCGCTCGCCTGGATGGAAGGCGTGTCGATCCCGACCGGCGCTGAGAACGTCGACCAGGCCTACGCCTTTATCAACTGGTTCCTGACGCCCGAGGCCGGCGCCATGTACACTAACGCTACCGCGATCAACTCCACAGGCGTCGGTGCCGCCGAACTGACCTCGGATGAGTCCAAAGCGTTCTTCGCGTCGGCCTATCCGGGCGACGCACTAGAGAAGCTGTGGTGGTGGCCGATCCAGGAGAGCTGGTTCGTCGCCAAGCGCAACGAGTATCAGGACCGCTTTCTCTCGGCCTGAACACAGATCGGGGCAGGCGGTTCGCCGCTTGCCCCCCATGTTCGTGCGCGGGGGCACATGTCGCATTCGGTCGAACTTCATCAGGTCGGAATGACCTTCGGCTCCACACGCGCTGTCGGCGACGTTACGTTCACTGTCGATGGCGGCGAGTTCTTTTCCATTCTCGGCCCGTCCGGCTGCGGCAAGACCACCATTCTAAGGATGATAGCCGGCTTTCTGGAGCCGACAGATGGTCGCATTCTGATCGGTAGCCGAGACATGGCGGGACTCGGCCCGAACCAACGGCCGACAGCGATGATCTTCCAGTCGCTGGCACTTTTCCCGCTCATGCCGGTCTGGGAAAACATCGCATTCGGCCTCGAGGCGCGAGGCATGGCGAAGGCAGAACGGCGCGGCAGGGCCGATGACCTCCTCAAGCTGATCGCCCTGGAAGGCTTCGGCGACCGAATGCCGGGAGAGCTGTCCGGAGGACAGCGTCAGCGCGTCGCCATTGCCCGGGCGCTCGCGGTAGAGCCGCAGGTGCTGCTGCTCGACGAGCCGTTGTCTGCGCTGGACCTAAAGCTTCGCCAGCGCATGCGCGCAGAATTACGCGCCATTCAAAAGCGTACCGGTGTGACCTTCATCTACATCACGCATGACCAATCCGAGGCGCTGGCGATGTCCGACCGAATCGCGGTGATGAGCAATGGCGTGCTCCAGCAGGTCGGTGCGCCGCGCGATCTATACGACAATCCAGCTACGCCCTTCGTGGCGAGCTTCGTTGGCGAAACCAACATGATCGAGGGCAAGGTAAGCAGGCTCGTGGACGGTATCGCAGCCGTCGATACCTCCTACGGCACCTTGCATGGTCGCGCGGGGCGGGGCGTCTCGCGCGGTTCGAACGTCAGGCTTTATGTGCGTCCGGAAGCGCTCTCGAACACCTGCTCGCGCGAGAACCGGATCGCCGCCCGGGTCGAGCGTATCGACTTCGAGGGCGCCTTTGCCTTGGCGCACGGACGCTTCGACGACGGGGCGGCACTCGTGGCTTCCATCCCCAGCACCGGCTTGGAAGCTGCCCCCGTGATCGGCGAGCGCACCGATTTCGGCTTCGATACCCGCCACGCGGTCGTGCTAGTCGATGGCTGACCTCTACCGCCGTTTCGGGGGATCGCTTTCGACGTTCTTCGTCGCGATGGTGCTCCTTTGGCTCGCCGGGATGGTGCTGGCTCCCAACCTGATGATGATCGACTATGCGCTGCGACCCAATCTCCCACCGACGGAGATCGGTGGCGCCAAAGACATCTACTCTTTCGACAATGTTCTTTACCTCGTCAACGAGGACGTGCATCGGTCGATCTTCTTCAAGACGATCTGGGCGAGCGCCTTCGTCGCATTCGCCACTCTCATCGTGTGCTATCCGCTGGCCTACTGGCTGGCGCAACACGCAACGCCGGGGCAGATGGCGGTGACGCTGCTCGCGCTGACCATCCCCTTCTGGATCAACGAGGTATTGCGGACCCTGGCTTGGTACATTCTCCTGGCCTTTCGCGGACCGCTCAACGCAATGCTGCTCGGTCTTGGCATCCTCGACGAACCAATGCGATGGTACGGCAACGGCGGCGTGCTAGCGGGCATGATCTATGCCTACATCCTGTTCATGCTGTTCCCGATCTACAATTCGATCGAGAGCCTGGAGAAGGCGCAGGTCGAGGCCGCGCGCGATCTCGGGGCCTCGACCTGGCGCATCCACTGGCGCGTGGTCATTCCGCATGCCAAGGCCGGCATCGCGACCGGCTGCGTCTTCACCTTCATGCTCGCCGCCGGCTCCTATGTCGTGCCGGCCCTGCTTGGTGCACCGGGCAGCCGCTGGTTCACCGAAATCATTTATAATTGGTTCTTCGAGGGAGGTGACTGGAATCGCGGTGCGGCCTATGCGCTCGTTCTCCTGTTGCTCTGCCTGCTTGTGGTGCTGTTCACTTTGAGGCTCGCCCGCGTCAATCTGACGGACATTGCCAAATGAGCGTGGCTGATCGCATCGCGCGCGGCGTGTTCATCATCTACATGGCGGCCTTCTTCGTCTATCTATTCGCGCCGCTGGTGATCATGGGCGGGGCCGCCTTCAACACGAGCCGCTTCCCCACAGTCATCCCCTGGCAGGGGACGACGCTCGCCTGGTTCTCCGCGATGTGGGCCGATACCGCCATGTGGCAGTCGGTGGCGACATCGCTCGTGGTCGCGTTCTTCGTGGTGCTGATATCCCTGCCGGTGGGTACGGCGGCGGCGCTCATTCTCACGAGTCTGCATTCACGTGCCCGCGGGTTCCTCTACGCGGTCATGGTCTCGCCGCTGCTGACGCCGGGCGTGGTCATCGGCATCGCAACGCTGGTGCTTTGGCGCCAACTCGGTGTGGGCGGCGGCGTCTTCCTCATCGTTGTGGCGCAGTCGAGCTTCATCATCTGCTACGTCATGCTGATGATCGCGGCGCGCCTGCAGCGCTTCGACCGAACCCAGGAGGAGGCCGCACTTGGGCTGGGCGCCTCCAAGGTGTTGATGTTCCGCAGGATCATGCTGCCTTATCTGAGACCTGCCTTGATCGCGGCGGGGGTGCTCGCGATGTTGCAATCTATCGAGAACTACAACACGACCCTCTTCGTCCGTGGGTTCGACACGCCGCTGACCGTCTTCATCGCCACCAAAGTGCGCACTGGCCTCACCCCGGCGGTCAACGCGCTTGCGCTGCTCATGATCGCGATCACCATCGCCGCAGCGATCGCTATCGAGATTGCGCGTCGGTGGCAGGCGTCCAACGCGCGCGCAGAGTAGGGCTCCATCGGGTCTCGTGCCCGGGAAACGCCCGCGGCCGCGCCTTTGCGCGCATCGCGCTTGCTTTCCCGCGCCGTTGAGGCCATTGAGCCGCCAAACCAGCCAATGGAGCCCGCGCAGGCGGGATGTCGCGCCATGACCAAGACGATCATCGCCCCTTCCATCCTGGCGTCCGATTTCTCGCGCGTCGGCGAGGAGATCGAGGCGATCGACCGCGCCGGGGCCGACTGGATCCATCTCGACGTCATGGACGGGCACTTCGTGCCGAACATCACCTTCGGCCCGCCGCTGATCAAGGCCGTGCGCGACCGCACGACGAAGATCTTCGACTGCCACCTGATGATCGAGCCCGTCGATCCCTATCTGGCCGCCTTCGCGGAGGCCGGCTGCGACATCATCACCGTTCATGCCGAGGCCACCCGCCACCTCGACCGCTCGCTGCAGGCGATCCGCGACCTCGGCAAGAAGGCTGGCGTCTCGCTCAACCCGTCGACGCCCGAAAGCGTCATCGAATACGTGCTCGACCGGCTCGACCTCGTGCTGCTGATGACCGTCAACCCGGGATTCGGCGGCCAGGCCTTCATTCCGGCGGTGGTGGACAAGGTGGCGCGCGTCAAGGCGATGATCGGCGCCCGCCCGATCGACATCGAGATCGACGGCGGCGTGACGGTCGAGACCGCGCCGCTGGTGGCGGCGGCCGGCGCCAACGTGCTGGTGGCCGGGTCGGCCGTGTTCAAGGGCGGCAGCGAGGCGGCGTACACGGCCAACATCTCGGCCATCCGCCAGGCTTCCGACGGCGCGCGCAAGAGCGCGGCGTGAACCGCGCCGACGCGTCGACGAGGACCGGACTGCCCGAGGCGGTGCTGTTCGACCTCGACGGAACGCTGATCGATTCCGTTCCCGATATCGCCGCCGCGACCAATGAACTGCTCGCCCATCACGGGCTCGCCGCGCTGCGCGTCGACGAGGTGCGGCTGATGGTCGGCCACGGGGTGGCGCCGCTGGTGCGGCGCGCCTTCGCGGCCCGCTCCATCCTGCTCGAGGGCGAGGCGCTGGAGGCGCGGGTGGCGCAGATGATGCCGATCTACGGCCGCCATCTCGTCAACCTCACCGTCGTCCTGCCCGGCGCGTCCGACTGCCTGGAGACGCTGGCGCGGGAGGGCGTCAAGCTGGCCGTCGTGTCCAACAAGCCGATGCCGTTCACCCAGGCGATCTGCGATCATTACGGGTTCTCCCGCCATGTCGCGGTGGTGCAGGGGGCGCAGCCGCACATGCCGAAGAAGCCGGCGCCCGACATGCTCCTCGCCGCGCTGGCCGCGATGGGGGCGGCGCGCGACCGCGCGGTGATGGTGGGCGACGGCGAAGCCGACGTGGCGGCGGCCCGCGCCGCCGGCCTGCCGGTGGTCATCCTGCGGGGCGGCTACGGCGCCGAACCCGCCGAGAGCTTCGCGCCGGATCTGGTCATCGAGGGCCTTGCCGATCTCGCCGAGGCGCTGCGGCGGCTGCCTCCGGGTCGGCGCTGACCGCCCGGAGAGCCCCCCGTAGCCCCCCGTGCCATGCGCCGGCGGCCGCCGTCGAACCGGGTTCGGGCGGGACGTCTTGCGGCGGTTTCGATCGCGCCCGCTCAGGACGTGTCGCGGCGCGCCATGAGGTCGAGGACGAGACGGTTCGCATCACCGAGGATGGCCTGGATCTCGCTGGCGGACCTTCGCCGCCAGCCCGGCGGCCGGCCGGCGCGCAGCGGCGAGAGGCGGGGAAAGCGTCGCGCCCGCGCCATGGCGGCCGCGCGGGCGGCCGCGCGGCTGGACCCGAGAGGGGGTTGCCCGGCCGGCGGGCCCGCGTCCAGGGCTTCGCGGGCCCTGGCGATGGCGGCGAGGTTGCGGGTGCGCCAGCGCCTGAAACGCGCGGCCTCGCGCGGCAGGTCTTCGAGGGCGGCGGCGAGCGCGCCGA
>JBHYDY010000030.1:0-69886 GCA_051860465.1 Mesorhizobium sp. | reverse complement strand
TCGCTGAAAACGCCAGTGACCTGGCGGAGCTTGTCAGCCGGTTCAAGCTGAATCGCCGCAAGCAGATCCGCGAACCGTCCAATGGCGCGACCGCAAATCCGGTGCGCAGGGCGGCTTGAAGCCATACGTTCGTTGCACCTTCCACACTGTCCGGCTGAACCGGCGGTGACCGGGGCGAGCCATTGCAGAGGTCGGGCGGTCGAACAGCCCGACACTCATCGTAAGCTCGATCGAAGTGGCCAGCCTATTGCCGCCGAGGTCGCATCAGCTCAATGAGCCCCCTCAGAAAAGCAAGGCGCCTAGATGCAGGACGTTTTGAAGGAAGTTTCCGAAAGCTTCAGCGACCTTGACGCACTCGAAGCGGAGTTGGCATTTTTTGGCGTGCCAGCCGCAACTGTGACCGGCGCGCGCCCGACTGTTGACCGCGGCACCAACCGCCCCACAGATCCCGAGCCAGACAATTCCGCGCCGATACATTTTCTGATCGCTGCCTACGCCGCGAACAAGTAAAGCCTGATACTTCGTCCCCTCGAAGGCCAGGCTGGGCAACCGAGCCAGTATGCCGTGGCACAGCGCCGTTGTTTTCGGAGAAGACCACGAGAGCCGGCGCCAGTATTTCCTGGCCCCCGACCGACGCTGTTTCCTCCTATATGTCGTGCCCTTGAACCAGTTGAAGCAGATCGAATGGCGATTGTCCTCGCCTGGTCAGCGGTTGGTCGGATCCTGTCGTTGACATTCACCGAACGGCGTGATCGATCCCTCGGCCATTCCGTTCGCTCTCATTTCCGACGAGTTTCCGGACCAGACCGCAACGAAAAGAGGATACGTCTGAGAAGATGCACGAAAGCGAACTGCCGGAAGACGTCCAGGCACTTATCCGATCCCTTCTCGATCGTCAGGCCGATGACAGCCGACTGCCTCGCAAGCTTTTAGTGCTGCTGCGCAATATGACGCTCCTGCGCAGGATACCAGAAACGCTGCTGCCAGAGGTGGAAAACCGACATGTACGTGAAGCCTTGCGTCACCAACGCGCGCGCTCCGAAAAGTGGCCCCTGCGGCTGCAACGCCAACACGATGCCGCAATGGGTGTGAATCCGAGAGGCGACGCCTTCTTCGACGCTGACTGGTATGAAGACTTCTACAAGGACGTCCCGAACACCGGTTTGGCGTCGTACGAACATGATCGCTCCCGTTCCATCGAAGAGCACCGTTCTCCCGGTCCATTGTTCGACGCGCAGGCCTATCTCCGCAACAATCCCGACGTCGCCGAAGCGGGACTTGACCCGTTCCTGCATTTCCTCAGGCATGGCGCGCGGGAAGAGCGTCGCTTCTACGTCCATCGGCGTGCAACGAGCAAGACACGTGGAGGGGAATCGACATCCGGGCTGCCCGCGACAGCAGATTCCTATCGTCTATCGCGCCTGCAGGATCCGTGGCGGCCAACCAAAGCCGCCACATTGCAGTTCTCGATCACTCGGTGCGCAACGCGCCCGCGCATCTCGGTCTTGATGCCGGTCTATCATCCGAACCACGGATTCCTGCGCGAAGCGATACAAAGCGTGAGATCGCAGGTCTACGACAACTGGGAGCTTTGCATCGCCGACGACGCAACCGGATCTCCGGCTCTGATGGCGTACCTGGATGAGGTTGCCGCTGCCGACCACCGCGTTCGGTGCACGGTACGACCGAATCGCGGCCACATTTCAGCGGCAACCAATACGGCTGCGGCGCTCGCGACAGGTGAATTCTTCCTGTTGCTCGATCAAGACGACCTGCTGGCTCCTGATGCACTGGCCCGCTGCGTGATGGCCATCAACAGCCGCGCGGATGTAGACTACGTGTACAGCGACAGTGACAAGATCGATGAAAACAGTAGCCACTTTGCGCCCCATCGCAAGCTCCCCACCTCGCCGGAGATGCTTCTGAGCCACATGTGCGCGGGTCAGGTTGTGTGCATCCGATCCGAGCTTTGGCGCCAACTGGGTGGACTTCGAGAAGGTTTCGAAGGATCGCAGGACCACGATTTGGCACTGCGGGCCACAGAGGCTGCGCGCCACGTCGTACATGTGCCAGATGTGCTTTACCACTGGCGCGCAATCCCCGGGTCCACCGCTCAGGATGGCCGTTCGAAGCCATACAGTTTCGCTGCCGGCCAACGTGCCGTCGAGGACGCGCTGGCTCGACGCGGTGTACCCGGAGTCGTGAGCCGGCCGGATTGGGCTGTGGCCAATGGCAACGCGGTCTTCGACATCTCTTTTCCGGACGAAGGACCGGAGGTCGGCATCATCATACCGACGCGCAATGCGCTCCCACTTATCAAAGCCTGTGTCGAGAGCCTGTCACGGACCAGCTACCGGAACTTCCAGGTTCTGGTCGTGGACAATGGCAGCGACGATCCAGAGACGCTGAGTTGGCTGGCCGCCCTGCCCGGGACCGCGCCGTTTCCCATCGAGGTGGTCCGCGTGCCCAATGCACCCGGGGAAGGGTTCAACTTTTCTCGGCTGGTCAACACCGGCGTTGGTCGACTGAACACGGAATTCGTCGTTCTGCTGAACAATGACACGCGCGTCATCGCGCCCGGCTGGCTCAGCACTCTGGTTGGCTACGGCCGGATGCCCGGCGTGGGCGCCGTGGGCGCACTTCTGCTTTACCCGAATGGTCGCGTGCAGCATGGCGGTGTCGTTCTCATTGGCCAACCACCCCATCATGTCGGGCACCTGGACAAGGGTGCCCAAGCCGATGACGAACCGCTGACAATGGCGCGAAACGTGTCGGCGGTCACCGCGGCCTGCATGCTGGTGAGGCGTGTCCGGTTCCTGGAACTTGGCGGCTTTGACGAAACGCGTTTTGCTGTTGCCTATAACGACGTGGATTTCTGCCTCCGCCTTCGCGAGACGGGACAGCGTGTGGTGTACGCACCAGCGGCCCGATTGTATCACGACGAGGGCGCTACCCGAGGCTTCGTCGACGACCCCGGCGAGCTTGCAGCGTTTGTAGAACGGCACGGCCGGGCGCGAGATCCTTACATCAACCCGCACCTGTCGGCCGCAGAGCGGCCTCGTCCACGCCCCTGGCACATGGCGCCCGACCTTGCACGACCGATGCGGGTAATGGCATTCTCGCACAATCTAAACCGCGAAGGGGCATCGCTAGCGCTTCTGGAAGCCTGCAGGTGGATGGCGCGGACACAACAGGCTACCGTGACTGTGCAATCGCCGGATGATGGGCCGCTTCGAGCGGATTTCGTCGCCGCAGGCATTGCGGTTGAGATCAAGGGCAATAGGCATTTCCAATCCCG
Source organism: Mesorhizobium sp. (assembly GCA_051860465.1). Taxonomy (GTDB): domain Bacteria; phylum Pseudomonadota; class Alphaproteobacteria; order Rhizobiales; family Rhizobiaceae; genus Aquibium. The sequence goes on along the minus strand of JBHYDY010000030.1, from coordinate 66,588 downwards.
CGGCATCGTCGAATACGAAGAGAGAACGGCGGAACTGGGCCATGAAATGCGCGCAAGGGGCTTCGACGTGGCGCTTGCCAATACGCTACTGAGCTTCCAGGCGGTCGATGCAGCCCATGGCGTGGGGATACCTTCAGTCTGGATCGTTCACGAAAACGAAGGCTGCGAGGTGCATTTCGAGCCCCTTGAGCCAGCGATCCGACGACGTGCGATGGCCTGTTTTGGTCATCCTTATCGGTTGATCTTCGTCGCCGAGGCCAGCCGCAGGAACTATGCCCACCTCGATTTTCACCAGAACGCGATGGTGCTTCCCGGTGGAATTGCAAAAGGTTGGGGCATGGAGATCGATCCGGCTATGCGCAGCGCCACGCGTGATGCGCTCAAGTTGGGCCCCACTGACGTCGCTGTTCTCTGCGCTGGCACGATCTGCAAGCGCAAGCGACAGCGCGACCTTCTCGCGGCCATGGCGCAACTCGGCGATACGACATCCTCGCTGCATGCGCTCCTGGTCGGGGGAGAGGAACCTGGATATGCCGGGGCGCTGATGGATGACCTCGCGAAACTGCCGGAGACGTTGCGTGGGCGCATTACCGTTCTGCCTCAGGCAAATGATATGTTGCCCCTCTATGCAGCAGCCGACATCTTCGTGCTGTGCTCCGAGGAAGAGAGCTACCCCCGCGTGATTCTGGAGGCGATGGCGGCTGGCCTGCCAATCGTGACCACGCTGGCGGGCGGCGTGCCAGAGCAGGTACGCCCGGGCGTCAATGCGGATTTTTTCATTGTGGGCGACACTGTCAGCCTGGCCGCAAGGCTTGTCGCGCTGGCAGATGACGCACCTCGCCGGGTTCGCTACGGAGCCGCATCGCGTCAACTGCTGAGAACGCTCAACACGGCCGAGGATTTTTCTTCCGATCTGTGGGAGACGATGCGTGAAGCCGCCGCCACCGTGCCGCCGCCCTCGCGCCTGGCGCAGATCCAGATGATGCGCCCCTGAATTGGCATCCCGCGGGGGTAACCGCCCGGGCAAATGCCGGAATCAAATGACCACTATCAAGCCCATGATTATAGTCGTGCTTTGAGTTTGACACTTGATCTGGCGCTTGCCGTCAACGGGACTCAAATGTCAAATTCGCTCCACTGAAGCGCGTCGCACCCAATACGGTTCATTCTGCCGGGGATGGTTTGGGACAAGGTCGAGGTCTTCGTCGATCGTCGGGCTGGTGGCCCGACCACATCGACCCGCGCCATCCTTCTCGTGGATCACCTCGCCAAACGAGAAACAGAATGAACCGTATTGGGCGCGACGCGCTTTAGGAATAACTGAAGCCAAAATGCGCGATGTCCTTTGCATAGAGTCGCGCAACCCATGCGCGGTCCTCCGCGTTGGCATAGTATTCACGCCACTCGATGGGTTCCGGGTTCGCATTTGCTTGCCTGATTCGTAGCCAGGACAGGTCGGAATGAAACATCGACAGGACCACCCGAAGGTCCTCTTCCAGACTTTCCAACCTGAGAACGCGGTCGCAGCTGTATTCGCCCCTGGCGTTGGTCAGGTAGTCGAACTGGTTGAAGGCGACCGATTTGAGGTATCCCTCCGAACGATCGAAGACCAGGCCTTCCACATCCGGCCAGAGGCTCTCGGGAAGCGTTCGCTCCACCACGATCGCGTTTCGGCGAATGAACTCGGAAAAGGAAACCACCCGACGTCCAGGGGTCGGCTCGAGCAGATAGCTGGAGAAGTGGTTGTGGATTCCTTTCCGCCTCATCATGAGGTACCAGGATACCAGACGCTCCCAAGGATTGCGGACGGCCGCGAACACAAATGGCCGCCTGTCGATCGTCTCGACCGCGCGGAGCCGAAGATGCGAGGGTGACACGAAGCGTGCGGTCGGCATACGAGCGAGGGCTTCCGTCACAGAGGTCCCGCCAGTCTTCTGCACATGAACGAAAAGGTAGTTGTGGGCGCTGTCATGAATCATGCGGCGTACTCGCTGCGGATGTCCCGAAAGCGCCGTTCAAACCACTGAATATCCCGTGCGTAGTGCGCGACGATGCGTGCCATGTCGTGCGCGCCAAAGACCGCTCCGCCGCCCGCCGCAACCCCTGTCCTGGTCACGTTTCGGCGGTCTTGCGGGTCGACCGGTGGCAGGCCCATGCTCGCCATGAACCGGTCCATCTCCTGCAAGGGCCATATCTCGATCGCTGGATCGATCTCTCCCTCCTGGTTCTGGAGGAAGGCGTGGATCGAGAGGTTGTGGTAGTCCAAACGCGCGGCCAGCGCGGCATCCCCCGACAGAAACGTGTCGAGAAACATCGAAGGGGTTTGGGCGAGCGGCACGAGGTGGGGCCGCGATGCGTGAATGTAGCGGAAGGCCGAGAGCGCGCGATCGACCGGGTGGCGAACCAGGGCGCACACGCGAAACCCGCTTTCCGGGGTCCAGCCCGCATTGCTGAATTCCCGCCAGGTCATGTGCTGCGGCGTGTGCCCGTTCACCAGCACGGACCCGTCGCCGTTGAAAAGGAAGGGAGCATCTCCATGCAAGCGCAGAACGTGGCTGATCGTGTCGCCTCCGCATTTCGGTATATGGATGAAAAGCATGCGATGGCGCAGGAAAAGAGGCATGCATCAATTTTTGCAAAGCAGGAAATAGAATGCAATGCCTCCGCGGTTGCAACAGACCTTCCCCGCAATCAGATCGGGACGCCTCGCTGCCCCTTGGAAGGCTGTGTTGGGCCGTGAGGATACCTTCTCAAACCTTCGACAACCGGTTTGTCACGAGGTTGTCACCCATGTCCTAGGTACAATCTGTTACCCATGTCTCCGGGCTGTACACGGCGGAATTGGCGTAGGGAATGGGCCTGACATCCAACCTTCTCCGCTTCAGCTCGGCGGCACCTCGCTTGATCTCGGTCCCGAAACAGGTGGGCGGGCGGGTCGCGCCCTACATCCGAAACTAGTACATGCGAGCAGTGAGACGTGCATACACGGCAACGTCTGGCTGGTTCTCCATGGCGTCGAGGACCGGGAACGCAGCGGTCAATTCGAAGGTCGCCTTGCTGCCAATGTCGTAGGACAGGCCAAGGCCGGCCGAGAAAAGCGTCGTACGATCCGGGAACGTCGAGAAGACCTCGCCCACATCGGCAAACATGAAGGCGCTAAGTCCTTCAAAACTCTCGGAAAAGCGACGACTGAGTTCCGCTTGCAGGTAGTAGCCGCTGTCGCCGGCGACGCCATCGGACGGGTAGCCGCGAACGGTCGTCGGGCCGCCGACGTTGAAAAGCAGGTTTCCGGGAAGCAGTTCCTCGTTGGTGTACTGCCATGCGCCGCGGACGTGGGCGCTGTAGCGCTCGTCGAAAGCGAGCGTGCCGCCGCCATTGCCGGTGAATAGCACGACGTCGCGTTCACTGATCGGATCGGGCGCGAGCTGATCCTCGATGTGCGCGTAGACGACCTGCGGCTGGATGTAGAGGTTGTGCCGTTCGCCGGTGTGGCTGATCGGCAGGCCGACCACCACCCGCGTGGTCAGCGCATCGACCTGCGGGACAGGTCCGATGTTCGACTTCGAACTGCCGTAGGAAACCGATGTGTTCGCCTGGACCAACCAGCCCGATGTGGCAATCAGCGACTGCGAGATGGTGACAGTGCCGGTATGGGCCTCTCCCGTCACGTCTAGTGGTTCTGCCGGGCCGTCCACCACGGTGGTACCGGTTCCGGTGTAGCCTACCCCCAATCGTGTCCCAAAGTTGCTTACAGGGAGATCATAGTTGAGCGTGCCCGAGACGCTGCCACGCGATCGCGTCAGGAAGGCGAGGAAGCTGTCATCGATTCCCAGCGCGCCATAATGCCGCCAGATCAGACCTGCGGTCACGTCTCCCGTCGATTCCACGCCCTGGTTGTCGATGTAGGCCGTGAGCTGATTGCGGGCCGGTTCGGTGATGCCGAGAGCAATGTCGGTCAGGCCGAAGGTCGCTCCCGGCTGCAGCAACATGCGAATCTGCATCAGGCTCGAACGATTGGAAAAGGTGATGTCGCGCGAGGCTGTGGGGACGTCGACGACGCGATCACCCTTCACGAGCCGAACGCGGTCGAGGATAAGCTGATCGCGCGTCCTTCGCTCACCCACCACCGCGATGCTGCCGAGCCTGCCCTCGACGAGGCGAACGTTCAGCACGCGATCGGACAGATCCTGCGGCGGCAGGATTGCGCTGGCGGTGACAACGCCCCGCTCGGCATAGAGGTCGTTCACGGTTCGGATCAGACGCGCGATCTCCGAGAAATCGATCGGCCTGCCGATGTACTCCTGGGCAATGTCGCGAAGTTCGCTGTCGGACAAGAACTCCGAATCATTCTCGAACTCGACGTCCAGAAGCGTAATCATCGGCCCGCCGGGCGGAGGCAGGTCGGCTCGCCGCAACGGGTCGGTGATGACCGGATCCCCCTGTTGATCGACGCGGTTCTGCCGCTCGAATTCCTCGAGCCGCTGTTCCAGTTGCTGGTTCAGTGTCGACGTCGGATCCTGTTCATGGGCGCCGCTCGCGCCCAATGATCCGACAAGGCCAAAGACGATCGCCGCTCCAACCTGGACCCGTGAAAGGCCACGCGCCACTTTAGCCGCCCGAATGCTCATTGCATGCCCCAAGTCAGTCAATGCGACGTCCCCGCTTCCACTTCTCTGCGTTGTACGCTCATCACGGTGTCGCCATGAGGTTGAGGGCCGGAAAACCACTGGTCGCCACATAGGGCCCGATTGCCGTGCCAGACTGAGCCGACCCGCCACTAGCCTGATCATCCCCGCCCTCCTCGTCCTCGCCGCCCTCTCCCGGCACGCCGGCGCCGCCATCGAAGCTGTCGGCATACTCCAGCCGATACATCGAGCGAATGGTATCGCGGATCAGGCTTGCGCCTGGATAGGGAAGATCATCAAGGACATCGACGATCTCGGCCGTCGCGTCATACTTCACGACGAATGCGTTCGTGGTGGTCCGGAATTCGTCCAGAGTCAGATTGAAGGCGAAGCCCGGCTGGAAAAGCTGGACGTTTTGCCTGTACTGCGGCAAGGGCGTCCGGTTCTCCCAGAGCAGCGTCTGGAGTGGCGTTTCGAGCAGGAGCGAGCCCGGCACGAAGGCGTTGAGGATCGAGACGAAACGCGCCGTCGTTTGAAGTTGGGTCTCGGTGAAGAAGAGGTCGCCGATCTCGAGGCCCGCCGGTGCATCCACGAAAATCTCCGCGGTGTTTCCGACGGCTCCCTTGTAACCGGTGAGCGTCAGCTTCAGGCGTGGTGGACCCTCGGGAACCTGCTTGATGTTGACGATCAGTGAACCGGCGCGAAGCACCGCCTCGGTGGCGACCTCCACGTCGGGAAGGATGAGCGTCCCCGCAGCGCTGAGGTCGAACGAGCCGGCCCGCAACTGGTCGATGGTCAGGTCGCCATTGATGTCGAAGAACACGAGCCCCGTCGCCGAGATCAGGTTTCCGTGGAAGTCGTCCGAGCCCCAGACATAGATATCGCCGGGGTTGGCGACGATCGTCGCGGCCGTGATGGCGGTCAGCGTCTCGAGATATATCGATCCGCCCGCCGCGATGTCCAGCGTGTTGGTGCGCAGGCGCAACGGGTTGGGCGTATCGGTCACGAGGTTCGCGCTGCCGGCGATATCGCCGGTGGCGTCCTGCCACCTGTCGTTCGCCTGCGTCTTGTCGCCAATGCCCAGCCCCGCGCGAAGATAGACGCCCGCTCCGGCAGCCATGGCGGTGATGTCCACCCGGTCTTCCAGCGTTCCCGCAAAGATGCGGCCGCCGGCCGTGATGGATACCGCGTCGGCCAGTCCGACGCCGCTTTCGATCCCGGTCACGAGAGCGTCACCATCCACATCGACGACGACCCGGCCAAGCTGGGCCATCATCGTCGCGCCGTCGATCATCTTAAGCGAGGCCCCCGAGACGTCGATCATGTCACCGAAGGATTCCACAGCGCCGGCGCTGGATACGACCAATCTAAGGCCAGACGACAGGCTGATCCTGCCAGACGCGGCAACATCCCCATCGATGACGCCTTCGAGCGCGGCCGTCAGGCTCACGGAACCAGTCTCGGACGTTGCTTGCTTGATCACGAAGGCGTGGCCCGCCGAACCGAAGAGGTTGATCAGCCCCCCCGCGCTTGCCGTGATCCCGCCGCCGACGCCGTTACCGACATTGAGCGCGGCGAGCGTGGTACCGATCGTGCCGTCGGCTTCGAGCACCACCTGCTGGCCGAGAATGTTGATCAGCAGGTCGCCATTGGCGTTGAGGATCGACCCATCGGTGGTGAGCTCGATATTCTGCGGTGAGTAGACCGTGTCGATCAGCGCATCGCCGGTGAAGTCGATCGAAATCCCGTTCTGTGCCCGCGCGGTCAGTGTCGAATCGGTTCTCAGAGTGAGGTTGAGCGTCGGATAGGGCGTGTCGGTCAGCGGGTTGATGCCAGCGCCGATGCCGCCCTGCGCAGCTTCGAGGATCAGGTTGCCGGTGTTGACGGCGCTGCCCGAGCTTGCGTTGACGATCGTGCCGAGGACCTTGATCCGCGTCTCGCCGGGAACGTCGATGTTGCCCAGGACACCATTCCCGCGCGATGCGAGGTGCGCGGTCCCCTTGTCCAGAGTCGTACCGTCGGGCGCATCGTCGACGACGACGTCGATCCCGTCCGGCGCATTGAAGTTGAGCGGACGCTTCGTCAGGACGACGATGGTCATGTCCGAGGCCAGGATCGTCTTGTCCAGGACCGCATCGAACGCGGCCTGCTCGGTCGGCGTCATCTGGTCGCGGTTCTTGCCCAGCGGGATGAGGACCGTCGATCCCTCGAACTCGACCGAGAGCTGGAGATCCGAGCGTTCCGCCGACGCCAGCGCGATGCGCTGGGCTAGCGTCAGGTCGCGCGGGTCGATGGTCGCGGCGATCGAGACGCCGATATCCGACGTCCCCGCGCCCACCGTTTCGCCGATTCCGAGACCGGCCTCGAGCGTGACGCTGCGGCCCGAGACGTTCGGCTCCTTGACGACCGGATTGGTCGAGGTGACGGTCTTCAGAGCGCCAGCCGACAGCGAGAAGGCGAGCTGGCGTTCCGTCCAGGTGGCGCCGCGCGTCAGCGCCGCCTGCTCGTCGAGGCTCGCCGTGTAGCTGAAGGCGCTTTCGAAGCTATCGGTGAGGCCGCCCACTTGCGCGTTCAGGTTGCGGTAGAGGTTGGTCTGCGCGAGTTCGTATTCTTCGATCTTGCCGATGACGGCGTCGGCCACCTCGGTGTCGGTCAGGTCGGGGTTCTCGGCACGGATGGCCGATTCATACTGCTGCTCGAGCGCCTCGTGGAGCTTGGACGCGGGATCGACTTCGACGACGTAGGACGGATCGAACGCGGCTCCGCCGTCCGGCTGGCTCTCGCGGAGCTGCCAGTATTGGCGATAGGCCTGGGTGCGCGCCCGCTGGAAGCCTTCGATGGTCGCTGCCTGCTTTTCGGCGTTGACCGTTCCGTCGATATCCCGATCGGTATCCTCGGCGAGCAGGCCGAGTGAATCCCAATAAGCAATCAACTGTGCGTAGCTTCGCGAGTCGATCCTCTCGACCGGGTTATTGTCGATAATCCGTCCTTCCGCGACGAGGCGGACGTTGCCGCCGATCGATACGACCTGGTCAACGAGCATGGTGCCGTCGGCATTGTCGCTCCATGCGGTCGACGTGATGCCGATGTCTCCGCCGGCGAGTGCACTGAGGCCGTAGAACGGGTTGATGTCCAGGCTAGGCGTCAATGTCGGATCGCCGAACTCGCGGTCGAGCGTGAAGCCGGTGTTGACGTTGAGCTGACCGCCGTTCGCCGTCGAGCCGATGTTGAGGCCGGCGAAGAGGATCACGCGCTTGGCCTGGACCAGAGCATCCGCATTTTCGCCTTCGATCGCACCGAGCGCCGCCAGCGTGATCCGGCCCGCGCCAGCGTCGACCGAACCGGCCGCCGTTATTTGTCCGACGACCAGCGTACCCCGGGTCTCGATCGCGACGCTTCCGTTCGCCGCGGCCGCGCTGAGAGCGCCGCCCCGCAGCATGACGCCGATGGCCGGTGCGCTGGACACGACAGGCAGCCCAGCCGGCAGCGCGTAGTTGAGGCCGCCGATCGAGCCGGAAGCGTCGAGATTGATGCCATGCGCCTCGATGGTCGCGGCTGATCCCACCGTCGCGAGGTTTCCGGTGACGTCGATGGACACGTTGCCCGCGACGTTGGTGATCTTCCCGGCAAGGACAACGTCGCTGGCCGACATGACCGAGACGACACCGGCGTTCTGTCCGATGAAGTTGATGCCGATCGGGTTATCCGCCTTGAGCGAATGCGTCGTGACCGTCGTGTACTTCTGCGTGATGGTGTAGTTGGTCGTCACCCTCCAGACCGTGCAGAGCGTCCAGCCGATGCAGGTTTTCGACGTGCTGCCTTCGACGACATTGAGGTTGGTCTGGTAGGAGTAGTCGGCCGACACGAGCGCCTGGTTGGAAATCGTGCTGTTTGCAGCGGTGAGCTGCGGCAACGTCACGATCAGGCCGTTGTTCTCGTCCGATGCCGGGTTCGGCATGACCGTGGTGTCGGTCGAGAGATAGGTCCCGTCCGGCAAACGGCGCACAGCCGTGATCGAGGGGCTGCCGACCGGATTGAGGTCGCTCAGATACGATGCGACAGTCAGCGCGCTGATCGTGAAGAAGCTATCGCGCGTGTAGGTGTATGTCGCGACGCGCGTGTAGTCCGTGCCGATCTGCCAGACATAGCGCAGATCGTCGGTAGGATTGTAAGTCGAGCTGCGATCTCCGCCCGTGGCGAGGGTGCTGCCATCAACATCGAGGACGAAGTTTCCGTTCAGGTCCAGCTGTCCCAGTTCCGTCAGGATCTGGACTTCGCCGTCGGCTTCGCCGGGCGCGTACTCACGCGTGTAGGTTGTGCGCCGGATCTCCACGTTCGGCTTACCATCGGAATCGACCGAGACGGAGACCACGTCGGTGATCTCGATCTTCCCCTCGACGCCGCGCAACGTGCCGGTGGAGTCGTCGCCGGTATGGAGTGCCTGCAGGATAACCGGGATATCGCTGGAGTTCGTGATGTTGATGGTGCCGAAGCCGTCGAGCACGTTGAGCTTGCCGACCGGCTCACCGGCGCCGACATAGGCCGTGTTGATGATCTGGCCGTAGAGCTGGATGAAGCCGCCATTAACGCGGGTGCCGTCGACGACGTACTGACCGACGGCAGCGTCGTAGGTCGCGCCGATGGCGCTGACGTTGGTACCGGTGACAAGTGCATAGCGATAGGCTGGGCTGGTGTCACCGAGGAACGCCTGCAGCGTATCCATCGTGAACTCAAGCCGCCCTTCGACGCCGCCCGAGATGTAGTCGCGGATGTTGATGGACTGCAGTTGCCCGCCGATGACGACGTTGTAGACCGGAGTACCGGACGTGTCCATCAAGTACTCGTTTATCGCGGTCTGCAGTCCGGCGGCCTCGCTGGTCAAAAGACCTTTCGGACCCATGTTGAGGATGACGCCGCCACCGAGATCGATGATCGGCGATGTGGCCGATCCGCCGACATTGGCGATCGAGCTGAGGTAGGCCTGGACCGCGTCGTTCACTTCCGTCTGCGTCTTGCCGATCTGCAAAGCGATGTTCGTCGTCAGCAGCGGATTGGCGTCGATGTTCAGCGTCCACTCGGCGATGCCGCTCTGGATGGTCGAATTGATGTTGAGGTAGCGCGCGGCAATCGAGATCGACCCGTTGACGATGATGCCGCGGCCCGCCTCCGCAACGTTCGTGAAGGAGTTGAAGCTCGCCGGGTCGCCGCCGACATGGCTGAAGCCATTGACGTAGGACGACACGAAGTCGCCGTTCTTCGCCACGATGCTCAGCGAGCCTGCCTCAATCTCGCCCTGGATGTAGATGTTTCCGGCGGCACTCGTGATGTTGACCGCGCCGGACGGATTCACGATCTTCGAGCCGGACGTCAAGATGAGATCGGGCGCCACCTGCGGTGTCGCTACCGGCGCCTCCTGGTAGAACAGCGAGTCGGGATTGTAGTTGGAGTCGATCGTCACCTGCGCCCGCGTGCTGGACAGCCTGTCGACGACCCTAAGGCCCACGCTGGTGGTTCCCGTCGGATTGAGGGAATTGATGCCGGCTGCGTCATGCACGAGCACGCCATTGAAGCGGACGTTTCCGGCATCATAGGTCGGGATGATCAGGTTGCCGAGCTTCAGCGAGTTCGCCGTGTTGTTGGTGATCGTGATGCGAGCATCACCCGGCGCCTGCAGCGAGCCCAAGCCGACGAGCCGGTCGGCATAGACCGAAACGTTGGCGATGCGCGCCATCGTGTCTTCCACGATGATGCTGCGCGCCATCGGCGCCGACGTCGGAGCGCTCAATAGCGCGGTGTAGCTGGCGACATTCTCGGTCAGTCCATCGATCAGACCGACATACTGGCTGAGAGAATTTGTGCCGCCGACCGTGCCCGACTCCGTTGGGGTCGCGCGAAGCCCCGTGATCTGCGTGCCAAGCCGGTCGCCATATTCGTCGAAGGCCGTCGCCAGGGCGGTGATGTTCGGCGCCAGGCCCGTTTCCGTCCCCGTGCCCTTGATGGCGTTCACGTTGGTGGACAGGGCCGCCAGCTGGCCGAATTGCGGCAGCGTGGTCAGAGTTGTGTTCGCCCATGTCACGAGACTTTCGACAGCCGTCGAAATGGCGGCCGCGTTCGTCGATGCCTGGGCCGAACGCGTCTCGATGACCGTGTTGTTGCTGGCGATGACGCCGAGCGCCGTGTCGATAGCCAAGATCGCGTTGTCGAGAGCCAGTTGCGCGGTCAGTTCGGCGGTCACGTTGCCGTCGATCCGCGCCGTCTCCAGCGCCGCCTGCTGAGCCAGCACGATGGCGAGGTTGGTGTCGATCGTCGCCTGTTGCGTCTCGTTGCTGGTGATCCGGGTCTGGATCTCGGTCGCATGCCCGTCTCCGGTCGTGATCAACGTATTGATCGCCGAGTTTTGCGTGTTGAACGACGCAGCCGCGCCGTCTGGCACCGGCTTCTCGCTGGTCGCGCTGTTGAGGACGTTCGTGATCGTGGTCGCTATCGTCGCCTTGTTCGTCTGGATGCCGGAATAGGCGCCCGTGACATTGTCGGCGAGGCCGGAGCCTTCTTCGGTGACGATGACGGCCGAAGCAGCCAAGGTCTGATTGACGGTGACGATCTTGCCTTTCTCTGCATCGATCTGGAACTGGATGACGGTCGGATTCGGCGCAACATACTCGTTCGGGACGAAATCGCCGTCCGTGTTGAAAGAGCCAAGACCCAAGGCAGCCAGCTTGGTCTGCAGGAAACGTATCTCGCTCTGGTAGGCGCCCTTGGCGACCAGATCGTTGCCATACTCGAGCAGAAGCAGTTCGAGCTGTGCCAACCGCTCGAGTATCGTCGTCCCGATTTCCTCTGGCTCGGAAACGTCGTAGCTGATCTGGCCGTCGACGGGATTTGCCAGACATGCCGAGACCGCGATGTCACAACCACTTGGGTTTTCTGAGGTGTAGTCGAGCGTCAGCGACCGGTGCCGCTGCAGGCCGGCGAGCACGAGCCCGTCGATCGTGGCGGTTCCCGAACCGAGCACCGTTGCCGAGCCGCCATGGATCTCGAACGTGACGTCGCCCCCGCCGAAGAGGTTGGAGACGGCGCTCGCCACCTCGCTCAACGCCTCAAGGTAGATGTTCTTGCCAATGCCGACGGCACTGGTCGAGATATCGCCGCGGACCGCCCTCAGCATAATGTCGCCCGCCGATCGGATTCCGCGCGGGTCATCGGCTTCACCTGTCGTCAGGGTGGAGTTTGCCGTCACCAGAATCCGAGCGTCCGGGCTCGAGTCGATCGGGATGGCGGTGTTGTTGAACAGGTCGACCGTGGTGCGGAAACGCAGGTTCGCCGTCCGACCGGCCAGCCCGCCGCCAGCCCCGATGGAAATCGTTCCGTTGGTGGGCAGCGTGCCGTCCGTGGGCAACGTACCGCTGCTGGCCTCGAGCAGGACGTCGTCGCCGACGACGGCATTGTTGTTCGACGTGTAGATGGCATAGGCCTCGCCAGAGGGCGCGCCCGCGACACCGGAGGTCGTCGACACGGACCGCGCCTCCACGTCGGCCTGGCTCCAGGCGGCGATATCGATGTCGCCGAGATCGACGACCACGTCGCTGTCGTCACCGATCGAAACCTGGGCATTGACGGTCGCGTTGATCGCGATCTCGGTCGAGGCGATCGCCACGGCGCCGCCCGAGTCGAGCTTCGCCTTCTGGTGCGCGATAACCTCGTTGTAGGCCTCCATCGACAGGAGCGACATGCCGGAGCTCTGGGCGAGCAGGTGGATGTCGGCATTCGCACCGATCGTTGCGTCCGTCGTGTGCGCGATCTGGACGGCGATCGAACCGGCCGGCGCATCGACCAGCCCACCCGAACCGGAATTGACGTTCCAGCCGCCATTGTCGGAGTTGAAGTTCGAGGACGGCGTCGAGCCGGGATAGAGCCCGAACGCCGCCTCGCCAACGAAGAAGTTGTGCGTCTGGTTGCGCGCGGTGATCGCCAGGTTTGCCGCCCGGACGATGGCATCGTTGCCGAGATGGGCGTCGACCGTGCTGATCACGGTGTGGTTGAGGCGAGCGCCGCTCGCGCCAGCCAGCGAGGCCTGCGTGCTGTCGACCGTACCGCCGAACAGCGCCGTATGCGTTGCGTTGATGTCGATCAGGCCATGCACGGCCGACAGCATGTAACTGTCGGACGGGCTGCTCGTGTCGGCGGCCGCCCGCGTGGTGCTCGTCGACCAGGTTGAGGCTTCGGAGGCCGTGCCTGCGACAACGCCGCCGGTTCCGGCAAGCGCCCCGGCGAAGTTGTTGTCGAACCCCGTCGCATGCAGTTCGACGGACCCCGCTTCCAGGCCATCGAGATTGACGAAGCGCGCCAGCGTCGTCGTCGTCGACCGCGCACGCGCGGTGTTGGAGCCGATGGCCACGAGGCCGCCCGTCTTGCCGGTCGCAAAGGCGTACTGGTCGGTGTTGCCGATCGCCTCCACCTTGAGCAGCCCGGTCGCCTTGAGAGCGCTCGTCTGCACCAGGGCGATGGAGGAGCCGGTTGTCGTTGCGTTCGCTTCGGTGGCGGTCACGCCCACCAGCGCACCCGAAGAGCCGGACGCCTGCGCCTTGGCTGCCGGGCCACCGGACACGGGCGACAGGTTCGCGGTAATAGCAATGCTGCCGCCATCGAGCGTCGACCCGGAAACCGAGGCGGTGTTGGTCGCGGCAGCATTCGCTGTTGCGATCGACGCGCCGGCCGCGACCACGCCACCGAGCGCGAAGCCTTTCGCCTCCGCGTCCGCCTTGAGCTGGACATGGCTCCCCATCGTGATCGCGCCGCTGGTGTAGATGTTCGAGTTCTCGATCGATCCCGAAACCGTCGTCGAGACGCTGGACTCCGCCACCGACCCCTGGAGGGCAATGCCGATGCCGCCGGCCGCGGCAAGCGCATAGGTTGTCGCCTTCTCTGTTGCGTCCGCGACGACCTCAACGCTGCCGGTGCGATTGCCAAGACTGCCGATCTCGGCGTCCTCGACAAATGCCTCCACCTCGCCGGAAATCTCCGCCGTGACGATAGACACGCCCGCCGCCGCAACCCCGGCCACGGCTGCGCCAAAGCCGCTGGAGTCGAGCGTTCGAATGCTGGTCGCGTTGACCGCGACGCCACCCGAGACCACGAGATTGCTGCCGGTGATGGACGCATATGTCCGCGACCGGTCGCGCAGGATGGCGACGTCGGCCGACAGCGCGGCGGCATAGCCGACGGAACCGGCGATGCTCAGCCCGTTCACCTTGTGGTCGGTCATTGCCATGATCGCCAGCGATCCGGCCGTGATCGTCGACGTGCCCGAAAGCTGCGCGGTGTTGGTCGTGTCGACGGTGACGACGCCGATGCCCGCGCCGACGCCGACGATGCCGCCGGCGATAGCGCCCGTGTTGAAACGCGTATTCAACTGGTCGAAACTCGATGCCTCGACCGCGCCGCCCGCGTTGATGGTCGCATTGCCGATGTTCGCCGACGTGCCGCCCGGAACGCTGAGTTCGGTTGCAGCGGTGAAGTCGAGTGCGCCGCGACGGTCTTGCGCCTCCTGGCTTATGGAGCGGATGCGGTCGTCGCTCGATTCGGAGAGCACTTCGTTGGTCGATCCGTCACGGCCTTGGGAATCGGCCATCTCGGTAATCTCTGTGAGGCTGCCGCTGCCGTCCTCGGTGGCCTTGCCGATCTCTTCCGAGCCTTCGCCGTCGGCCGAAACGCCGTCGCCAAAGCTGTATATGGAGATTCCCGCCGCGACGCCGACGATGCCACCAGCGGCACTGACCGTGGTTGAGTTCGTAGCCTTGTTCGACAAGCCGCTGACCGACACGTTGCGCTGCGTATTGACCAGCGCGCCGTCGCCAATGATCGCGGCCGAAGAGTTCCTGAAGACGGCAACGTCCACGGCTCCTGCGACGCCGACAAGGCCAAGGCCGATTGCTCCGTCGATCACCAGGGTCGACGTGCTGTCACGCGCCGTGACGACGACATCCTGATCGGACGCGGCGCCCGAGTTATTCTCGTTGATCCTGGCATTGCTCCCGATCGTGGCGGTGGCCAGCACGTCGATGAGTTCGAGTGTCACCGCGCCCGCCGCCCCGACGAACAATCCACCACCACCGGCGACGGCGAGGGTGAAGACAGACTGGTTGGAATTGGCCAGAACGTTGAGGCCGCTCGCCTGGCGCGTGGCCATGAAATCGTCGCCGGAATAGACGCCGCGCGCCGTGCCGCCGAGCGCCGTGACGCTCGCGCCGCTGGCGATCAGGGCGGAAACTGTCTTGTCCATCTGCACGACGCCGATCGAGGCGCCGATGCCGACCGCGCCCGAAACGCCGATCGAGCCCGCGAGCATGGAAATCCGCGTCTGGTCGTCGGCGATCACGTCGACATTGCCGCCGGCATGAGCGACCCCATCGAGGGTGGCTGACGTCTGGGTGTCGATGACGATGGTCGCAACGCCGCCGGCCACGCCCGCATAGCCGCCGAAGGCGCCCGCGGCAGCGGACGCCATCATGTCTTCACGCGCCCGGGCGGTGACAACGATGTCTCCAGCCGCCGACGTCAAGGTATCGTCCCCGATGGACGCATTGGTGGTCAGGTCGATGATGGCGACCGCGGCGCCGCCGCCGACACCGGCTGCGCCGCCGCCTGCCGCCGAGCCCGCGAGCCCGAAATAGTAGAAGTCGCTCGCGGCGGCCACCGTAACCGACTGCGCCGCATTCGCGGTTCCGGCACCCTGGTTGATCCGCGCGTTGATGCCGATCGTGGCCTGCGTATCCGTCGTGACGATCGGAACATCGGCGGAAAGGGCGACGCCCGCGGCGCCGCCAACCGCGCCGCTGACGGCCAGCGAACGGATTTCCGTCGCGGTTGCGGCATTGACGATCACGCCGCGCGCACTGCCGGTCACCGCTGTCGAGACGCGCTTCTGCGCCAACAGGGACAATCCTGCCGTGAAGGCATCGTCTGCCGTCATCGGCGCGGTCGCCGAGCCGGTGGCGGGGTCGAGTTCGTAGGCTTCGAGATCAGGACCTTCGAAGTCGTCGTCCGAACCGTAATTGACGAAGTTGCCCTGGTATCCGGCAAGATAGGTACGCGCTGCGCCCTGTCCGAGCGCCGTAACGTGCGCGCCTCCCGCGATACTGGCGTGGGTCGACGTATCGACGAGGTTGACGCTCACGGATGCGCCTACACCCGCCGATCCTCCGATGCCAGCGCCGCCGCTGATCGTATCGAGCGAAGCACCGTTGGCCGCGACGACCGCGACATTGCCAAGTGAATGAACCGTCGCCAAGGAGGCGATCAGTGCCGTCGTCGTGTCAGAAACGGAGAAGACGCCCACGGCGCCAGCAACGCCGGCAGCACCTCCAACGCCGACACCGACGCCGACGGTCGTGGCGCTGACGAGGTCGCTCGCGGAGAGAGACACGTCCGTTGCGGCAATGTTGGCACCAACCCCGATCCCGGCCTTGATGGTCTTGTCGAGCACACCGACGGCCGCCGCCGCGCCGACGCCGGCACTGCCGCCGCCGCCGAAGGCGCCGGACACGGTCGCAAGGTCGCTTTCGTCGGATGCGGCAATGGTCAGCGCACCGATCGGAGACCCTGTCTCGCCGATCCGGGCGTAATTTCCGACCAGCGCCTCTGTCACGGTTTCGAGCACATAGACGGCCCCGCCCGCGCCCACGCCGACCGTGCCGGCCGCGCCACCGGCGGCGGCGATGGTGGTGGCAGTCTGAGTCGCGGTGGCGCTGATACCGACCGCGCCGCCCGCCATGACCACGACGCCACTGGACGAACCGATCCCATCGGCAAGCGCCGCACGCGTGATATTGTCGACGACCACCACGGCTCCGGCGGCGCCTATACCCGCCGTGCCACCGGCAGCGGCGCCGCCGGCCAGTGCAAAGCTGTCGAAATCATTCGTCGCCTCGAGCGTGACCGCTCCGTCGGAATTGATCTCGGCATCA
The DNA here is from genome assembly GCA_051860465.1 of Mesorhizobium sp. GTDB lineage: Bacteria > Pseudomonadota > Alphaproteobacteria > Rhizobiales > Rhizobiaceae > Aquibium. The sequence continues at coordinate 50,000 of JBHYDY010000030.1, read as the reverse complement.
GGCTCGACCAGTGCCTCTGCGAGATTTTCCGACGTGACGACGACCGCGACGCCGGCGATACCAGCCGTGCTCGCGCCTGCGGCCGAAACGCCATAGGCCTCGAAATCCTGCGACGCCGTGGCTCGTACCAGGAACGACGCCGACTCCTCGACCACGGTCCCGCCCGCAAGCAGCGCCTGGGTCTGGCCGCTGCCGACGATGACGGTGGCGGATACGCCGACACCGACACTGCTGCCAACCGCGATGCCGCCCGTCAGGGCGCGCGCAGTAAAGGCGCTTTCTGCCGTCAATGTGACCGCGCCGGACGCGGTGATGTCGGTGGCCGCTGTGCTGCTTGCGCTCTCGCCGATCGTCGCCTTGACGTCGTCGCTGAATACCATGACGGCGAAGGAGCCTTGTACCGCCACGCCGCTTGGCGCGGCTGCGCCGCCCATGGCTTCCGCGTAGTAGTTGCTAGCGCCCAGCAACGCGCTTTCGGTCAACTGGTCCTTTAGCCCGCCAAGCCCGTCCTCGTCCACCGAGGTCGGCATCTCGAACTCGAAAGTGCCGTCGACCTCGCGGTTGATCGACGTGACGGACACGTCCGTCGCCGCGATGGAATTGCCGGCGCCGATCGAAGCGATCTGTGCACGATCCGAATAGACGGTGGCGATCGATGCACCGACGGCCGCGCTGCCCGACGTGTAAGATGCGGCCATGGCCTTGGCGGCAAGCCGGCTCTGGTTGTCCGTAGAAACGGTGACGGCGCCGGAGCTGTGAATCTCGACGTCGTCGCCAATCGTCGCGCTCGACTCGGCCATCGTGATGCCGACAGCGATAGCGCCAGCAACGCTGACCTTCGACGAGGACGCACCCGCAATGGCACGCGCCGTGAGGCGGTCCATGAAGTCGTCGCCGACATTCTCGCGCGTCGTTGTCGAGACCGTTACGCTGCCCGACTGCGTGATGATCACCCCATCGCCGATGGTGGCCGAGGTCGAACCGGTGATGATGCCGAGGCCAACGCCGATGCCCACGCCGACCTGCGCATTGTCTGTGCCGCCGAAACTGCCCGCCTGGCCGCTCCCGAGCGTTGCGATATCAATGATGTTCGACCCCGTTACGGAGACCGCACCGGTCGCGTTGATCGTCAGGCCGCCCGCGACCGACGCCGAGACGACGTCCTGCGCGGCGGCGACACCTACGGCGGCCGCGACCTGGACCTTCTTGCCGGAGCCCGAGCCGCCGGAACCGCCACTGCCGGCGTCGCCGCCGGCGCTCTCGGTCTCAGCCTCGTCTGTCCCCTGCTGGTACGATTCCGTCGTCGACAACGTGTTCGTGCTGGTCGCGGGTTCCGGCGGAGGGGCGTCGGAATCCTCTGAATCCGACTTGCCTCCGCCTGCGGTCGCGGTCGCTTCCGCCACATAGGTCCGTTCGGACACGGCCGCGACCTCGACCGATCCGGCCGACACGTTTCGGGCCAGCGTCGCTGACGTGACGGACGTGTTCTTCAGCGCGCCGTCCTGGTCGCCACCGCCCACAATGACGGCGGCGGCGGCGCCGACGCCAACATTTCCGGCCTTGACCGCGCCGTCGGCGCTCGCCGACTGGTCGCCGGTGCTCGTCGCCGTGATGCTTACGGCGCCGGTGGTCATGTGGAGCCCCGCACCGGTTCCGATGCGCGCCGTCGTGGTCGTTTCGAGGATGGCGAGCGCCACGACTGCGTCTATGGCGATGCCGCCTGCCGAACCGGCTTCGGCCTTGGTGATGGTCGAAAGGCTTGTCGTCGCGGAGACCGCCAGTCCCTGCCCGTTCTCGAACTGCGCGCCGTCGGCGAGTTCAGCGAGCGTCGTCGCTGTGATCAGGTTGAGCGCTACCGAGGCGCCCACGCCAACCTTGCCACCGCTGGTGCCGTCTCCCGACGGAAGGGCCTCGGCGGTGGTGGAAATCTCCTGCTCTGCGGTGATCGCGGACGCGCCTGTGCCGGCGTCCACACTGGCCGTCCCGTCGATCCGCGCCGATGCGCTGGCGTCGATCAGGTTCAGAGCAAGCGCGCCGGCGATACCAATCTTCGAGCCGCCCGCGCCCGAAGACGCCTTGACGATGTAGGCATCGGCGACGACACCCGACGTGTCGCTCGCCTGGGTCGCCGAGACCGATACGCCGTTCGCGGAGTGCGTGCCGCTCCCGAGAAGGGCGGTATTGGTCTTGTTGATCGCGTTTACCGCGACCGCGACGCCAATGCCGATCTGCGAATCGGCCGCCGAGCCGTCGGCGGTCAAGTCCCCCGAGACGGAAGCCGCGCTGGCGATCATCAGGCTGCCCGAGGCAGCGATGTCGACGCCGGAAACCCCAGCCGTCACGGTTGCGTTGGTCACGTTGACGGCGACGGCCGCGGCTACCGAGACCTTGCCTTCCTCGGATTCGGCCGAACGGCCGTCCTGATCGTTGACCCCGTTCGTGGTGGAACCCTGTTGATCGGCATCGCCGACGTTGGCCGACTGCTGGCGGCCGCTGCCGAACTCTAGTTGCTGGTCGACATTGTCGTCGACGGTGGATCCATCCTCGGATTCGCCTTCGTCGTCGGCCTCGTCCGCGCCGGTCGCGCTCGCGTTGGCGACCAGCGTCCCCGTGGAAATGCCGACAGCCGACAGGCGGACGTTGCCTCCGGCGTCGATGCTGCGGAGCATCGTCACCGAAACGACGTCGTCGACGAGCGCCAGCGCCAGCGATGCGCCGATGGCGGCCGTGCCGCCGGCCGCCGCCGCGGTGGCCGACGTCGAGACGGTCGATTCCTGCGAGGCCATCAGAGACACGCCGTCGCTGGTGACGAGGATCGCACCCGTTCCGATCGTGGCGGACGTGGTGTTGCTCACCATGGACAGGGCCAGCACCGGGGTTACGGCGATGCCGCCCGCCGAGCCGGATTCCGCCTCCGTCGTCACCGAATGGACCGCGCTGGCCGAGAGTTCGATCGATCCCGTTCCGTCGAGGACCGCGCCGTTCTCGGCGATGGCCTTCGACCGGTTGGCGACGATGTTGATCGCTACCGACGCGCCGACGCCCACCGAACCACCCGTCGCGCCGTCTCCGACCGGCAGAGCCTTGCCCGTCGTTTCGGTCTGATTGTCGGCCTTCAGCACGATCGCGCCGTCGTTCAGCTGCAGCGAGGCGCCGCCCGATACCGTCGCCGATTTCTCCGTGTCGATGAGGTTCAGGGCCAGCGAACCGGCAACGCCGACGTTGGAAGCGCCCGCGCCCGACGAGGCGCTGGCGAGATAGACGTCGCTGCGGCCGTCTTCGCTGGACGGGTCATCGACGAAGGCCGCGATGTCGAGCGACGTCGCCTCGACTGTGAGGCCACCCAGGTCATGGCTAGCCGCGCCAAGGCGGGCGACCGTCTGCACCGAGACCTTGTTGACCGCCACGGCCGCGCCAATGCCGACCGAACTCTGGGCTTCCTCGTCCTCGCCGACCGCAGAGCCGTCCGCCGTCAGTTGTCCCTCGGTGTTCCCCGCTGCACGGATCGACAGAGTTCCGCCGGAAGTGATGGCGACCGTGTCCGGAACGCCCGCGGTCACTTTAGCGCCCTGGACGTTGACGACGATCGCGGCCGCAACCGACACGCCCCCCTCGCTCGTTTCCGCCGATCGACCTTCCTCGTCTGCCGCCTGGTCGGACGTCGTCTGTCGCTGTTCGTCGCTGCCGACGCCGGCACTTTCCTGGCGGTCCGCCGCCGAATCGATCTGGCCCGTCACCTGGCTGTTGACGTCGGATTCGCCGCCCGCGCCGCCATCTTCTTCTTCCTCGGCCGCGCCGACCGCGCTTGCCTCGGCCGTCAATTCCGAAAGCGAAGCGCCCATCGCCACGAAAGTGACGTCGCCGCCCGCATTCACCGACCGGCCGGTCGTCGAAAGCACCACGTCGTCGATTACCGCAATCGCCAGCGCCGCGCCGATCGCGACGTTCGCGCCAGCAGCCTTGCCCGATGCCCTGGTGGTGATGCTCGACTGCTGGATCGCCGTCAGCGAAACGGCTCCGCCCGAGACCAACGTCGCGCCGGTGCCGAGACGCGCCGTCGTCGTGTTGTTGATCAGCGACAGCGCCAGCGCCGGCGTGATCGAGATGCCGCCCGCCGAGCCGGCGCTCGCTTCCGCAGAAGCCGAGAAGATACCCGACGCGTCCAGCGTCACGTCCTCGACATCATCGATGGATGCGCCATCCGCGACTTCGCTAATCGCCCGGTTCGCGACGATGTTGATCGACACCGATGCGCCAATGCCAACCGTTCCGCCCGTCGCACCGTCGCCCGACGGAAGTGCTTCTCCGGAAACCTCCGTGTTGTTCGCCGCCGTCAACGACAGCGAGCCGCCACCGAGGTTGACCTGTGCGACACCGGTCAGCGTCGCAGACGCCTGCGTGTCGATGATGTTGACCGCGAACGATCCGGCCACTCCGACATCGGTCGCGCCGGCGCCGGATGTCGCTGAGTTCGAGAAAGTGTTGACTGCATCCGCGCCGTTCATGCCAGCGGAAACCGTCAGGCCAATCGCCGAGACGCTCTGTGCGACGATGGCGTCGTTCGAGATCTTCGCGATGTTGATGCCGACGGCAACACCGACGCCGACGGACGATTCGACCGCCGATCCATCCGCGACGAGGGCTGCTCCGTTCGTCGATGACGACGAAACCGAAACCTCGCCGGTGGACACGAGTTCGACAGACGAAGCGAGCTGGGCGAGCGTGGTGGAGGTGATATCGGAGACGGCAAGCGCCCCCACGACGGAGACGCCGCCTTCCGAGGTGCTGGCGTTCTCGCCATACTCATCGAGGAAGCCGGCAGCCTGGCTGCCGTCCTCCGGTTCGGTGGCGCCGCCGGCGGCAGCGGCGGCGGTCACGGCGACGTCGGTGGACGTCATCGCGCTGAGTTCGACGCTGCCCGCCTCGATGTCGGCATTGCCCCCGATCTTCACCGTGGTCGTCGCAGTGACGACGCTGACACCGACGCTGGCGCCGAAGGCCGCGGCGATGGGAACGGCGCTGGCATGGGAGATGACGGCGTTGGTCGCAGCCAATTCGAGTGCGTTGGTGATCGTCATCGACGCATTGCCCGCGATGTCCACGAGCGCGGTACTGTCGATGGTCGATACGGCGACAGCGCCGTCGGCGGCGGTGTCGGCCGGCACCAGCGACTCCGTCGCGATGACGACGGTCACGGCTGCGTCGGCGAGCAGGGACGCGCTGGCGGCGCTGATCTGTGCGTTGCTGCCCACGGTGACCGAGGACATGACATCGGCGACGATGACCCCGAACGGCAGAGGCAGGCCGCCTCCGTCCGCCGTGACGCTGGCATCCGTATGCGCGAGGAATTTGCCGCTTGCCTCGATGATCGCCGAACCGATGACGATCGTCGCTGTGCCGTCGAGGACCGCGACGGGAGACAGCCCCGCCTCGGAATGCGCAGTGGCCGTAAGACTGATGTTGCCGCCCTTCAGCGACGAGCCATCCGCCAGGACGATGCCGGCCTCGGCATTGGCGCCGATGACCGCGCCCAGAATACCGCCACCACCGGCACGCGCGTCGAGATGGATGTCGCCGGCCGCTCCGCCAACGTCTTCCGATGTGAGCCAGGCCCCATCGGCGATGGTGATGAAGGGCGCTTCGAGCGTGATGTCGCCGGAATCGCCGGCTGCACTCGTCGTGTCGATGAAGCCGCCGGTGACGACGGTGATAGAGTTGTCCGCCTGCAGCAGGACATTCGCGCCGTTCGAGGTGACGCTTCCCATCAGGCTGAAGTCGCCGGTCGTGCCGATTGGCACGGCCCCACCGATGTAGAGATCGTAGGGATCGATCAGGAGCGTGCCGTTGCGGCCGAACTCCGACGAGAGATCGAACCCGATGCCGCCGATCAGCACGGTCTTGCCGCTTAGTTCGACGAAGCCGCCATCGCCGTATCCGGCGCCGACGGCCGTGAAACGGGCGCCGTCCCGCGCGACCAGCGTGTCCTGGGCAATGAACTCGATCGTCCCGCCGGCGCCATCGCCCATAGCGCTGGCGCGGACATCGACTGCCCCGCCAAGTTCGATGTTCCGGCCGGCGGCGACCTTGATCCGCCCACCGCGTCCGGGCTTTGCCGCGGACGCGTCGATCCGGCCGCCGAGGCGAACGTCCCCTTCGGCAACGATGGCGATCGAGCCGCCTCGCGAAACGAGCGCCGCGCCTTCGACCATGCCGCCGACATTGACGCTGTAGTTGAACTTATCACGGTGACCCATCTCGACGCCGTCGAGCTGGACACCGCCGCCATATAGGCTGACGCGGTGCCCCTGGAGCGTGATGCCGCCGTCGGCGTTGATCTGTCCGGCGATCGAGATCACACCGTCTGGCGAGATCGGAATAACACCACCCATCAACTGGCTGGCAGCCACGTTGTTGACAGTCCCATCCGTGCCGATGACCGACTCCAGGAATTCCTGGGTCGGCGTGTTGACGGTCAGCGAGCCGACATTGATCGTGCCATTGGCGCCGACGATGAAGCCCTGGGAACTGGAGAAGAAGACGTTGCCGCCGATCTTTCCGTCCTTGTAGGCATTCAGGACACCATCGACGACGACCGGGCCGTTGCGAACGATGTTGACCAAATTGCCCGCACTGTCGGGTACGTAGAGATCGACCTGGCTGCCCGCGGCCTGCCTGAAATCGGTGAAGGAATTGAAGCCCGTGCCGTTCGAAACGGTGTCGGTGTGAATCTTTGTATGCTTCCCGGTCGTCTCGACCCGCGTGCGTGTGCGACCGTCAGCGAGGATGTTCGTCACCCCGCCTTCGAGATTGACTGCCTGCGAAAAGGCCGGCGCTCCCGGAACGAGGCCGGCCATAAGGCCGATCACGAAGGGACTGGCTCGGCCAAGCAACCCCTTTCGGAGCAATCCGAGTGGAGAATTGCGAGCCGTCCGTTCCGTGCTGGATATTGCGGCTCGCTTCTTCATCAGAACTGCCCTGACTGGATGCGGAACACATCCGGATTGTCTGCATCGACCGCATAAAGCAGCGCGAGCGCCGTTGGAGCGAGGGAACGGCGCTGGTCTCCGGCGTCCGTGAAGGTGCCTTGCAGGAGGAGCACCGTGGCACGACCTTCCGAATCTTCGCCACGGAAGATCAGCAGGCCGTTGTCGAGCGCCAGGCTCGACCGAATAGTCGCCGGATCATATCCGGCTGACCGGAAATAGGACGCCAGAACTTCCGCATTGGCCAAGAGCTTCGCCTCACTGCTGGACTGGATATCCCACAGCACGCCAACTTGGATCAGTGTCTTGGATTCGTAGCCGAAGACGTAGGACACCTGCGCGGGCCCACCATCAATAAGGACATCGTCCACGCGGATGGTCAGGAGACCCGTTCGCTCGGCGACATTCTCTCCTTCGCCGATGTCATCCCCAGAGAGATCGAAGTCGGCGGCGATCGCCTTTCTGACCTCATCCTTCGTCATGCCGAACTTCGCCGAACGGAAACCATCGACAACCGTCGTTGCCGCCGCAGTCTCCATGTCGGACGCGGCCGACTTGGCGGGATCCTGGGCATGCGCCGACGAAAGAGCGAGAAAACCAAGCCCGACGGCCGACGCTATTAAATAAAAGCACGTCATACGTGCAATCGATGCCAAATACCTCAAAATATTCCCCACTATCGAATTACTGGGACGAGCGTATACGCATCGTTACTGAAAATAAACCAGCAAGATGTGCATTCTCATTTTTCGATATTTGCGGCTTTAACCGATTCAAATCGGCAAAAAGAAACTATTTGGTTTCTGAAAACAGGAAAGGCAGGACGACTGCTGGATTAAAATCGGGAACTGGAAGTTCGTCCCGCCAATGGGCTCGCCTAGGCGGCCGACGACTTCAGCCGCTCAGCATTGCGATCGGCGAGTTTCGTCACAGCGCCCATGCTGGCCATGTGCTGGAAGATGGGCTTCAGGAAGCGCTTTTCGTGCAGCATGGTCACATCCTCCGGAGCTAGACGGTCGAACGCCGCCTCATCGACGGTGAAAAGGCCGTGCACGACCATGTTGCCGCGATCCGGAGTCTGGGCGTTCAACGTCACTGATTCGAACAGGCCCAGCTTCTGGAGGGTGGCGCAGAACTCGTCGGTCCGGTCGGCGGAACGCTTGTAGTTTGCGCAGAGATCGCGGGCCTGGACCACGGCCGGCCCGGCCTCCCCGGCATCATTGAACAGCCGCTCGCCGTCCGTCTTGCTGATACTGTCGTCGGCCTCGTCCAGACAAAGAAGCGCGTCGCCGCCGGGAACATCGCCGACGATGAACGGATAGCGCCTGAGATAGGCGGGCACGTAGCGCCCCGCCCAACTGTCATCACTCTCGAGGAACAGGTTGCTGCCCGGCTCGAGGCCGACGAGGAAAACCGCGGCCGGTTGCCTTGCCCCCGGCAGGAAGGCGATTGGAAGATGAGCCATCGCCGCGCCGAACTCGTCGATGACGGCCGGAACGAGATTCGCGCCACGGGCAAACGGAAACAAGTTTCCTTTTCTGGCCAGACGAAGTTCGCGGTGCTTGACGTTGTCGAGTGGCACGATCTGCTTGTAGAATAGGGGGTTCTTCATGTGGATCAGGGTTCCCGTCGAGTGAAATGCTCGACACACAGTAGATCATGGAGCCTATCACAGACAGCGGAATATCAGCGTTCTGACCCGGGTCAGAAACCGCGCTGCGAGACTCGGGATCACCTGCCATCGCCGTTGCATTTTACCCGCCCCGAATCCACCAGGCACCAATGCCTACCGCCGCGGTGACGGAAATCCAGAACAGCCGGTCGACCAGATCGGTGTGAACGCCGCGCTGGTCGCTGCTCTTCTCGAGATCGGCGACCCGCGTGGAAATGCCGTTCATGCGCGCGTCACTGACGTCGAGGCGTTTGAACAATGTGCTGGTGCGCTCCTCGATGCGCACATGGACGATGAGCGCCTCGGCCATTCTGTCGAGCTTGATATCGATGCGGTCGAGGCGGGCACCATTGATGTCTGCTGTCAGCCCAGTTCCGGCTTCTTGCACAACCCGATGAGGCCAAGCGCGATCAGCTTGGCGGGGGTGGGGGTGGGAGCGCTGCCTGCCCCGTTCAGCAAAGAGATGATCTCTCCGACCTGCCCGAGCGCCGTTACGTCCGGGGCGATGACCTGGCCGGCACCCGCGGCGACCGATGCGGTACCGGCCCACGAGGTCAGGGACCGGGGAAGGACGTATTTCAGGATGGATGGCATCATGGTCAGCCTCCTGTAATCCAGTTCCAAAGGTGCGAAAGCGCCGAAGATTGCCATGGCTAAAGTGTGCCGCGCTATAAAGAAACCATCACGGTGCGGCCACCACCCAGCGCACGGTGGTCAGGTCGGCTCGGGCGCTCGTCGCTTCTAGTGATCTGGTAAATCAACTGCTTGGCATTTATCCGCGCAATCAAGATTGTCGTCGCCCACGATCCGAGTCATCGGGCTTCGGCAGGCGGGTGGCCGGCGGTCCCGTCCTGCAAGGCTTCGAACAGAGAGGCATGGTTGCGCAGATAGCGCGACTGCACGATCTGGCCTTTGTCAGAGAGTTCGCCGCGGGCGCGATCGGGGGGCGTCGCGGCGATTGCAAAGCGGGCGATGCGCGTGGAAGCGCCGGCCTGGGCGGCGTTCCAGGCAGCGAACCGCGCCGCGAGGCCAGAGACAAGGTCAGGACTTTCCGCATGCGCGGCGGCTGCGAAGACCAGCGCCACCAGCTGCTCGCGGTTCTCGCCGCCCAGTACGACGTCGTCGGAGAAAGGCGAGCAGCGGGCGATCAGCCCGGCGCGCAGCGGACCCGTACGCACCTTGACCCCGCTCGACAGCTTGAAGTCCTCCGCCAGCCGCCCGTCGAAGGCAAGAACCTTCATGCCGTCGGCGCGCGAGCGCAGTACGGCGGCGTCGCCGCTGCGGTAGAAGTCTCCCACATCGAGCGGCAACGGCCGCCGTTCGCCACCGACGAGATAGCAGGGCGCGACGTTGGGGCCGGCGACGGTGAGTTCGGTGCGCCCGTCCGCGTCGGCAAGCACGATGCGGTGTCCGGGCAGCGGGATGCCGAGTTCGCCCGGCCGTTCGAGCGGTGCCGGAGAAAGGCAGATCGTCGAGGCGACCTCCGTGGCGCCGTAGCCCGACAGGATTTCGAAGCCGCCGTGCCGGTCGCGAAAGGCGGTGAGCCTTTCCCACAGGCCGGCGTCGATGCCGGCGCCGGCGAAGAAGATGGCTCTCAGCCTGCGCACGAAGGCGTCCGTCGCGCGCTCGTCGCCCTCCAGTCGGTCGAGCAGCAGCCTCAGCCCAAGCGGCACGGCGATGTGCAGCGTCGGCTGGGCCTCTTCCATCAGCGCCACCGTTGCCGCCATCGTGGCGGGGCCGGGCGGGGCGTCGACGTGCAGCGTGCCGCCGTTCCAGATCATCTTGAAAATGTTGTCGAGCCCGCCGAAGACGTGATGCCAAGGCAGCCAGTCGATGAGCACGGGCGCGTTGGCCATGAAAGGCCACATGGCGGCGATCGCCGCCTGGTTGGACGAGATCATGCCGCGCGTGATCGGCACGCCCTTCGCGGCACCGGTGCTGCCGGAGGTGAAGAAGATGGCGGCCCAGTCGTCCGGCTCGTCGGGCGCGTCGTCGCCGACATCCGCCAGCGCAGCGCCGCTGGCCCGCACGAGTTCGCCGAGCGACACCGCGCCAAGCCCGGCGATCGCCGGGTGCCCGTCCGGCGCGACGAGGAGCCGGGGCGCAGCCACGTCGAGAAAGGGCTTCGTCGCCTCGCTGGCCGCGCCGTCGCGAAACGGGAAGGGCGGCAGCGCGACATGGACGAAGCCGCCGACGAGGCAGGCAAGCTTGAGCAGCAGCGCGTCGATGCCGGCCGGGGCAAGCGTGGCGACGGCATCACCGCCGGCGAGGCCGAAGCGGCGGGCCATATATGCGCGCAGCGTCCGCGCCCGCGACAGCGCCTCGCCGTAGGATACGGTCCGGCGGCCGGCTCCATCCGGTTCGCTCAGCAGCAGGTGGCCGGCCCGCACGGCCGCCCAGTGGCGCAGGCGTTCGAGCACGTCGGGCCAATCGTCCGGCAGCGGGACGGAGTTGGCGTAGGCGATGGCGCCGTCGTCGAGACGCGTCTCGACCAGTTCCATTCCTGGCGCGAAAAGCGCCGTCACCGGCCTTCGCGCCGCCTCGCCGGTTCGACCTGGCGCGCCGACAGCGCCTTTTCGTAGACGCTCGACTGGTAGGCGATCAGTTCCTCGAAGGCCGCCGTCGCAGCACAGGCATCGCGTTCGCGCAGCGCCCGCAGGATGTCTGCATGCAGCGCCACCACGCGGCTCCGCTCGCGATACTGGAAGGAAATCATATTGGTGGCCGGGATCAGCGAATCGTTGACCACCAGCATGATGAAGCGGATCTCGTTGTTGCCAGAGGCTTGGGCAATGGCGTGGTGGAAGGCGACGTCGAGCCGACAAAACTCCTCGTCGGAAATGTCGTCGCGCTCGAAGGCCGATAGCGTCGACTTGATGGTCGCGATATCCTCGCGCGTAGCCCGCTCGGCAGCGAGTTGCACGCAGGTGCGGCCAAGCAACAGCCGCGCCTCGACGATTTCGGTCAGATCGAACACGCCGAGCCCGACGAACCAGGTGGTCATCTCCTGCAGCATCTGGCTGGCCATGGTGAGCGAGGGCGTGTTGACGAAGACGCCGCCGTTCGGCCCGCGTTTGGAGCGGACCAGCTTCTTGGCTGCGAGAATCTTCAGCGCCTCGCGCACCGTCGGCTGCGAGACGCCGAACCGCTGGGCGATCTCGGCTTCCGAGGGCAGCCGCTCCTCGACGCTCAGCGTACCCTGCACGATCTCCTGCTGCAAAGCGGTCGCGATCTGGCGCGCCAGGCTCTTGGTGGCCTGAATTTCCGGCTTGGCGTCCTCCATGAGGATCTCTTTCGCTCCCTGATTTTTCTTGTATCGGTATTTCAATATTACAATGTCGGATTTGTTGACCACATGATCAAAAAATGCAAGCCTTCATGCAATCCGGCCTGCGCTTCATCCCTCGTGGGCGGGAAAAACAGAAATCCAACGGGAACATGGGAGACAGATTCGATGAAACTGACAAGGCGTGAATTTGCCGTCGGCATGTCGGCGGCATTCGCATCCATGGGCATGCCCCGCCTCGCGGCGGCGCAATCGACGCTCGTGATACCCACCTATGGCGGGCTCTGGGCCAAGTTCTGGGAGGAACAGCTCCTGCCGGGCCTCACCGCTGCGACCGGCATCCAGCCGCAACTCGACGTCGGCCTCGGCCGCGACTTCGTCGCCAAGATCCGCGCCGGCGGCGACCGTTCGCCTTACTCGATCTTCATGGGCAACGAGAACATCGCCGCCATGCTGCGCGCCGAGGGCTTCTTCGAGCCTTTCGACCTAGCCAAGCTTCCCAACGCCGCCAAGGTCAACCCGCAATTCGTCAACGAGAACGCGACGGGCATTCGCGCCATCATCTCACCGATCGGGCTCGCCTACCGCACCGACATGGTCAAGACGCCGCCGACCTCGTGGACCGACCTCTGGGAGAACCCCGAGTTCAAGGGCAAGACCGGCCTTTACCAGATCGGCAACACCGGCGCGGTGCTGTTCCTGCGCCTGGTGGGCGAACTCTACGGCTCCGGCCCCGACGATTTCGACACCGCCTTCGCCAAGATCAAGGAACTACTGCCCTTCACCCAGGCCTCCTGGAGCGGCGAGGTGGCGACCCAACTGATCCGGGGCGACGCCATCATCGCCCCGGTCGACTGGACGGAGATCATGGTGCTGCAGGACAAGGGCGCGCCCGTCGCCATCGTCGCGCCGGAAGAAGGCGTGCTCGCCTTCGAGCAGTCGTTCAACCTGGTGAAGACCGGCGCGGAAAAGGACGCCGCGCACGCCTATCTGAACTACATGATCGACGCCAAGGTGCAGGAGAACATGGCCAAGGCCTTCTACACCTCGCCCTGCAATGTCGATTCGCAGGTTGACGCGGCGCTGGCCGAGCGCACGCCGATCGTGGGTGAGCGCATGACCGAGATCAAGTCGTTCAACTGGGACAGCTATGTCGACAAGGCGCCGGAAATCGCCGACCGCTGGAATCGCGAGATGGTCTGACCGGCCGCATCCACCACGATTTAGCCGGGGGGCCGAACGCGCCTCCCGGCGTCCTACCCCAAGCGAGGCCAACGGATGACCGCACTGACCATCGACCGTATCAATAAGCGGTATGGCCAACTGCACATCCTCAAGGACATCTCGATCCCGATCGGCGAAGGCGAGTTCGTGTCGTTGCTCGGCCCGTCGGGTTGCGGCAAGACCACGACGCTGCGCTGCATAGCCGGCTTCGAGCGCCCCGACAGCGGCCGCATCCTGTTCGGCACTCGCGACGTTACCGCCGCGCTGCCGGAAAAGCGCGACATCGGCATGGTGTTTCAGTCCTACGCGCTGTTTCCGCACATGACGGTGGCCGAGAACCTCGCCTTCGGGCTCGAGGCGCGGAAGATCGCGCCGGAAGAGCGGCGGCGGCGCATTGGCGAGGTTCTGTCCATGGTGCGCCTCGAAGGCTACGAACAGCGCTTCCCGCGCGAGCTTTCCGGCGGGCAGCAGCAGCGCGTGGCGCTGGCGCGCGCGCTGGTGATCGAGCCCTCCGTGCTGCTGCTCGACGAACCGCTGGCCAATCTCGACGCGACGCTGCGTGACGAGATGCGCTTCTTCATCCGCGATCTGCAGCAGCGCGTCGGCATCACCAGCGTCTACGTCACCCATGACCAGTCCGAGGCGATGGTCATGTCCGACCGCATCGTGGTGATGAACGCGGGCGGGATCGACCAGTTCGGCGCGCCGCGCGAGATCTACGAACGCCCAGCCTCGGCGCGGGTCGCCGCCTTCATCGGACGCTCCAACACGCTCGGCGGCGAGATCGCCGAGGCGCTTGGCGGCGAACGCTACCGGATCGCTACCTCAAGCGGCGCGATCGGCGCCGAAGGTCCGGCGGGGCTGTCGCCCGGCGCGAAGGTGCAGGTGATGATCCGGCCCGAAAACATCCGTATCGCCGAGGCGGACGACGCCCGCGATGGCGACAATCTCGTCGGCGGCACCGTCACCAAATCGATCTATCAGGGTAGCGCCAACCAACTTTCCATCCGGCTCGCCAGCGGCGACGAGGTGACGGTCGACGTCTCCGGCCGCAGGCTGATCGAGCCGGGCGAGACGATCTCGCTACGCTTTGCGCCGCGCGACACCTGGCTTCTGGCGTCATGAGCACGCCAGCGCGTCCTCGCGTCGAAAGCCCGGGCGGGGTCGGCGCCGCCTGGATGGTGCTGCCGGCGCTGGTGCTGCTGGTGCTGTTCTTCGCGTTGCCATACCTCAGCATCCTCACCATGAGCCTGCGCGAGGCCTCGACGCGTGCCGTCTACGGCGACGGGTTCACCATCGCCCACTACACCAACGCGCTGGGCGACACCTACATCTGGGGCATCCTCGGCCGCACGCTGATGATCGGCGCGATCGTCACGGTCGTGGCGCTGTTGCTGGGCTATCCGGTGGCCTACCATCTTGCCAGGTCACGCTCGCGCTGGACCAGCCTGCTCTACATCTTCGTGCTGTCGCCGCTGCTGGTCGGGCTCGTGGTGCGCACCTTCGCCTGGATGATCATCCTTTCCAACAATGGCGTCGCAAACCAGGCGCTGCGCGCGCTCGGGCTGGTCGACTTTCCGCTGCAGCTGATGAACAACACGCTGGGCGTCACCATAGCGCTCACCCATGTGTTCCTGCCGTTCGTCATCCTGCCGCTCCTGGGCAACCTCCAGGCTATCAGCCCCGATCTCGCCATGGCCTCCCGCTCTCTCGGCGCCTCGCGCCTGCGCACCTTCCTGAAAGTGACCCTGCCGCTGTCGCTGCCCGGCATCCAGGCCGGCACCATCCTCGTCTTCGTGCTGTCAATCAGCGCCTATGTGACGCCCGCCATGCTGGGTGGCACGGGCGGACGAACCATGTCGGTGCTGGTGGTGCAGTATCTCATCGACAATTTCCGCTGGCCGGCCGGCGCGGCACTGGCCATCATCATGGCCTCGGTCGCCGTCCTCTTCGTCAGCCTCTACCTGCGCCTCACCGCGCGCGCCATGCGGAGGCTACCATGACCGACCGGACGATCTGGGACCGCGTCTTCCTCGTGATCGTCGGCGCGATCTACGCCTTCCTGATGTTCCCGATCGTGCTCGTCATGCTGCTCTCGTTCAATTCGGGCGAGTTCCTCGCCTTTCCGCTCGAGGGCTTTTCGTTGCGCTGGTTCGAATCGCTGTTCTCCAACCGGCGCTTTCTCGACGCGACGCTCTATTCGGTGCGCATCGCGGCGATCTCGACCATCGTCAACGGCGTCATCGGCACGCTGGCGGCGATCTACGTGGCGCGCCACGCCAGGACCGGAACACGCGACCACCTGCGCGTGCTGATGACCAGCCCGCTTCTGGTGCCGGAGATCCTCACCGCCATCGCGCTGCTGTTCTATTTCTACGAGATCGGCATCGGCACCGACTATTCGATCGGTATCCAGCTCGGCCACATCGTCGTCACCTTCCCCTATGTCTTTCTCAACGTCTCCTCGGCGCTGTTCAATTTCGACAGATCGCAAGAGGAGGCCGCGCGCAGTCTCGGCGCGGGGCCGTGGATGACATTCAGGCGGGTGACGCTGCCGGCGATCAAGCCCGGCATCATCACCGGTTGCCTGTTCTGCTTCGTCATCTCCTTCGACATCTTCAACATCTCGCTCCTGCTCAAATCGATAGGCAACAACACGCTGCCGCTTGAGCTGTTCGACTACCTGCGCTTCAACTTCGACCCCACCGCCGCCGCGATCGCCTCGCTCAGCATCTTCCTGACCTTCGCGGCAATCCTCGTCATCGACCGCACCGTCGGCCTGCGCTCGCTGCGGTTCTGAGCGGGCGCGCCTGGCCCGGGGGCAGCGGCGGTCAGCGACGGGCGCGCGGCAGGATCAGCGCGTCGACGATCTTCACGCCGCGCCCGTCGGGCAGCACCACGACGGGGTTCAGGTCGACCGCGTCCACAAGGTGGCCGTAGCGGGCCGCGAAGCGGGCAAGCGCGAGCACTGTCTCGACCAGGGCTACCCGGTCGGCCTTGCCCACGCCGCGGAAACCGTCGAGCATCGTGGAGAGACGCGTGCGAGAGACCAGCGCCTCGACCACGGCTTGGTCGAGCGGCAAGAGGTCGAACGCGGCGTCGCGCAAGAGCTCGACGAGCATGCCGCCGGCGCCGACCGCGACGCCAAGCCCGAAGGGTTCGTGGCGCACGAGCCCCACCAGGGCCTCGATGCCACTACCCGCCATTTCCTGGACCAAGACGCCGGCAAGCTCGGCTTCGGGATCATAGGCGGCCGCGCTGGCCATGATCGCGGCGAACGCCTGGCGCGCGCCCTCGGTGTCGGCGACGCCGAGCCTGACGCCGCCAGCCTCGGTCTTGTGCGCGATCCCGGGGGATTCGATCTTCATGGCGACGGGGAAGCCGATCTCGACGGCGATCGCCGCCGCTTCGTCCGGGCTCGTCGCCAGCCTTTCGCGCGTGACCGAAAGGCCGAACCCGGAAAGCAGTTCCTTGGCCTCGCGCTCGGTCAGCGCCGCGCCGCCCGCGAGCCGCCGCGCCCAGGGATCGTCGTCGGGCGCCGGCGCAGCTTGCGGCGCGACGAGACGCTGCACCGGCCGATCCATCCAACGGCGCACCGCGCCGAGCGCAGCGCGGGTGCCGTTGAGGACGGGCGCATCGCCCAGCAAAGGCGCGAGCGACGGGTGGTGGCCGGAAGAGAGGTTGCTCATGAACACGGCCGGCATGTCGTCTTCGCGGAAAAACGCGGCGAAAGCGTCGGCGATGCCGTGGTATTCAGCCGCCCCGTCGTCGTCGAGCCCCGCGGGCGCGTCCTGCGCGGCGACGATCATGGCGACCGATCGGTCGGCGGCGACGGTCTCAAGCACGGCGCGGTAGACATCAGGCCGGGCGAAGGCGATGCCGGTCGTGTCGAGCGGGTTCTGCGGGCTGGCGAAGGGCGGCAGGAGCGCCTTCAGCCGCGCCAGGGTGTCGGGCGCGAACGCGGCGAGCGCCAGCCCCTCCTCCACCGCGATATCGGCGACGTGCGCCACCCCGCCGCCGCTGACGCCGACGATCGCGACGCCCCGGGTCGTGTTCCCCGCGTAAGCGGCGCGGCGCGGCGACAGGGCGAGCACGGCGGTTTCGACGAAGCCGTCCATGTCCGGCACCTCGATCACCTCGCAGCGGCAAAGGAAGGCCTCCCAGGCCTCGTTGGCGCCGGCCACCGCGCCGGTATGGGCGGCGGTCGCGCGTGCGCCATCGGTGGAACGGCCCGCCCGCAGCGCGATGACCGGCTTGCCAGCCGCGTGCGTCAGCCGCGCGGCGGCGGCGAAGGCGTCGGCGTCCCGGATCGCCTCGACGACGAGGCCGATCACGCGCGTCTGCGGATCGCCGGCCAAGTGGGCCATGTAATCGGGAATGTCGGTGACCGCGCCATTGCCGGCGGAAACGATGTGGCTAAGGCCGAAGCGGCCGCAGTTGGCGAGCGCGATAGCCGACGCGCCCGAATGCGACAGGATGGCGAGCCCGCCGCGCGAAAGCCGACTGGAAAGGCTGGAGGAATAGAGCGCGGCACCGCTCGACAGGTTGAAGAGGCCGAGACAGTTCGGCCCGCACACGGCCATGCCGTGCCGGCGCGCGATGGCCGCGAGCCGCTCCTGGCGCTCGCGCCCCGCCGCATCGAGTTCGGCGAAGCCGGAGGCGAGCACGACGGCGGCTCGCACGCCCGCGTGCCCGGCCTCCTCCAGCGCCGCCTCGACCCGGTCGGCGGCGATGCCTATCACGGCGACGTCGGGGGGCGTATCGAGTTCGGAAAGGGCGGTTGCGGCCGGCAGGCCGAACACCGTGCCGCCGCGCGGGTTGACGGGGTGAATGGGGCCGGCAAACCCGTTCGCCAGGAGGTTCTTCATGACGAAGAAGGACGAGGCGTCGGGCCGCTCCGTCGCGCCTACGACCGCTATCGCGCGCGGGTCAATCAGGCATGCGATGGCACTGCGCGGGGTTTCCTCCATCGGGGCTTTCCCCCTCAGCCGATATCGAGGTCCTTGAACGGCGCATCACGGAAGTCGAGATACTCCTTCAGCGACATGGTGGCGAGGTTCTTCATCCACTCGCGCCCCTGCTTGGTGACGTGAAGCGCGGAGATCGCCTCGATGTTGTACTGGAACGAGGTCATCAGCCCGGCCAACGCCTGCTGGTTGTTGATCGAGGCCTTGGTGAATTTCAGCGCCGGCACCGGCATGCGCGCCAGCTTGCGTGCGAGTTTTTCGGTCGACTCCTTCAGTTCGGAGGCGGGCACCACCTTGTTGACCAGCCGCATCTGCATGGCCTCCCGCGCGTCGACCGTGTCGCCGGTGTACATCAACCAGCGCACGTCACGCGTGGCGAGCAGCCAGGGCATCATCAGCGTAGGCGGGCCGGAATTGTGCCGCACCTCCGGCTCGCCGAACCTGGCGTTGTCAGCGGCGATGGCGAGGTCGCAGCACATGACGAGTTCCATCGCGCCGGCCAACGCGTAGCCCTGCACCGAAGCGATGACCGGGATCGGCGCGTTCCAGATCTTCAGCCAAGCGGCGGCATTCTCGCCCATGTCCTCGCGCCAGAAATCGATATCGACGTCGAAATCACCGCCCTGCAGATCGTAGCCTGAAGAGAAAGCGCGGCCGGCGCCCGCGATCACCAGCGCGTTGACATCCGGATCGGCCACCGCCATGTCGACCGCGCGCACGATCTCGCGAATGACGCGCTTGTCGATGGCGTTGAGCTTGTCGGGCCGGTTGAGCGTCAGGGTTGCGAACTTGTCGGTCGTGTCCTTCTCGTAGAGGATGGTCTCGAACGCGGTCTCGTCGCCCATGGCAAGCTCCTTCGGTGGCGTTGGCGGCCCGGGACGTGGACCGAATGGATTGTCAGCGTCCGCCATCTGCGAGGGCCACGGCGATGCGGGCGGCAAGCGCGGCGTTGTTCTTCACGAGCGCGATGTTGGCGGCGAGGCTGCGCCCGCCGGACAGTTCGTTGATCCGCGCCAGGAGAAAGGGCGTCAGCTCCTTGCGCGCAATGCCG
Organism: Mesorhizobium sp.; assembly: GCA_051860465.1. Taxonomy (GTDB): domain Bacteria; phylum Pseudomonadota; class Alphaproteobacteria; order Rhizobiales; family Rhizobiaceae; genus Aquibium. Next base: position 30,817 of record JBHYDY010000030.1, on the reverse strand, counting down.
AGCCGTGCCGCCTCCGCCACCGCCTCGGCGATCGAGCCGTCGATGAAAGCGGGATCGAGCGCGTCGGCCTCGGGAATCGGATTGGCAATCAGAAGCCCTGTGCCGGAGCCGATCGCCTTGTGCAGCCGGATCGCCTCGGCCATTCCCTCGGGCGTGTCGATGCGGTGGTCGGCCTTGTGGCCGCTCGAGCGGGTGTAGAAGGCGGGAAAGTCGTCGCTGCCATAGGCGATCACCGGCACGCGCTGTGTCTCCAGGAACTCCAGCGTCTTGGCGATGTCGAGGATGGACTTGACGCCTGCGCAAACCACCGCCGTCTCGGTACGGCCGAGTTCGGTCAGGTCGGCGGAGATGTCGAATGTCTCCTCGGCGCCGCGATGCACGCCGCCGACGCCGCCGGTGGCGAAGACATCGATCCCGGCAAGCGCGGCGATGCGCATGGTGGCAGAGACCGTGGTGCCAGCCGAACCGCGCCGCGCCATAACAGCGCCGAGGTCGCGACCAGAAGCCTTGACCACGTCTCGGCTTTGGCCAAGCGCCTGCAGTTCCTCGACCGTCAGCCCGGCGCGCAACGCGCCGTCGATCACCGCGATCGTAGCGGGCAACGCGCCATTGTGGCGCACCGTCCGTTCGACGCCCAGCGCCGTCTCGACATTCTCAGGATATGGCATGCCGTGAGTGATGATGGTGCTCTCCAGCGCCACCACCGCACGGCCCTGGGCCAAAGCCTCGGCGACTTCGTCGCCCAGAACGAGCGGGAGCTTCGTTGCGTTCGCGGTCATGCCGGTATCCTGAACTCGCCCGACGAGAGAAACCGCGGCGACAGCTCCGGATGGACGCTCGACGCGCTTTCGGTGGTGAGCGTGGCCAGCAACGCGCCGGTCTGCGCCGCCACCCTGAGCGGCGCGCCGCCGAGCATGCGGTAGAGCGTGCCCGCGATCATCGCGTCGCCCGCCCCGGTAATGTCGATCGGCTGCGCCGGCACCGAGCGCATCTCGGTGACGTCGTCGCCCGAAGCAACTGCGTAGCCATGCGCTCCGCGCGTGACGATCGCCTCGCGGGCACCGGCCCTGCAAAGCGCCACCGCCGACTCCTTCAGCGAAGGCCGCGTGGAGGGGTCGGTGGCGCCGAGGATAGCGCTCGCCTCGTCGTGATTGGAGAAGATCAGGTCGATCCCGGAAAGGTCGCGCGGCAGCTTGGCCGATTTCGGCGTCGACACCGTGTCGACCGCCAGCTTGAAGCGCGCGCCGTGCTTGCGCGCGATCAGCGCCTCGATCGTCGCCGCCGGCATGTTGCAATCGATGAACACCCAGCTCGCCGACGCAAGATGCGGCCAGAACCGGTCGAGATGGGCCGGGGTCAGCAGGTCGAAGACGTCCATGTCGGCGATGCCGAGGGCGAGGTCGTTGCTGGTATCGAGGATCGCGGCGTACTCGGCCGTCGGCCGCTCGGTCGTGGTGATCACCTGGCTGACGTCGGCGCCGAGATCGCGCAGATGGCGGACCAGGTCGCGGCCGGTCGCATCGTCGCCGACGATGGAGATGAACGACAGCTCGACGCCGAGCCTGACCAGGTTTTCCGCCACGTTGCGCGCCACGCCGCCGAAGCTGCGATAGCCGTCGACCGGGTTGGACGTTTCCCAGATCAGTTCCTTGCGGGCATGGTACTTGCGGTCGAGCACCGCGCCGCCGATGCAGATCATGCGCTGCGGCGCGGGCAGCACGTAGCCGCGGCCAAGGATGTAGCCCTTATTGATAAGTTGCACGATGTGCGCCGCCACGGTGGAGCGCGCCAGGCCGAGCGCGTTGGCGATCTCCTGCTGGCCGGCGAACGGATTGGCGCCGATCAGGTCGAGAACCGCCTGTTCCTGGGATCCGAGGTCGTCCATCGCGTCGTCCGTGAAAGAGTGTGTTCGGGGTTGTTTTCGACATTGACAACAACAGATGTTCTTGTCAACATCAGTTGAAATCAAGGTCTTCAAGCGGTTGCACGCCTAGCGTGTCGCGCCGCGCGACGAAAGGCAGGGTCTCATGCATACGGCCATCCCACGGCCACGCGTACTCTGGGCGGCGGTCCACGCCGACGTCGACCAGCTCGCCGCCCGACTTCACCGGTGCGGCGCACAGGAATAGGATGGCCCCGATGCAGAAGCTGGCCATGACCGCCGCGACGGCCGAACGACCGATCCCCGTGGTGGATGTCGGGGCGTTCATCGCCGGTGGGCATGGCGCGGCCGACGTCGTCGCGCGCATCGATGACGCCTGCCGGCACACCGGCTTCTTCCTCGTCACCGGCCATGGCGTCTCGCGCGAGGTCACGCAACGTCTCTACACGCTCGCCCGCGCCTTCTTCGACAGACCGAAGGGGGAGAAGCGCGCCCATGGCCGGGGAACCGGCTTGATTGGCGGCGTCGCCTTCTCGCCGATCGCAGACGAGGCGCTGGCCGCCACTAAGGGGATCAAGACGCCCGGCGACTACAAGGAGAGCCTGAATTTCGGCTTGCGGCTGCCGGGCGACGCCTGGCCGGATGAGCCGGCGGGGCTGGAACAGGCGTTCCGCGCCTACTTCGCCGAAATGGAGACTCTGGCGCGACATCTGCGGCGCATCTTCTGCCGGGCGATCGGGCTCGAGCCAGACCATTTCGAACTGGCCTTCGACGAGCATCTGTCAGCGCTGCGCGTCATCAACTACCCCGAGCAGGAAGACGACCCGCTACCCGGACAGCTTCGCGCCGGCGTCCACACCGATTACGGATTCATGACCATCCTGCGCTCGGAAGCCTCGCCCGGCGGCCTGCAGGTGCAGACCCGCGAGGGCGAATGGCTTGACGTGCCCTCGGTCGAGGGCGCCTACGTCATCAACATCGCCGACGCGTTCATGCGCTGGACCAACGACGAGTGGGTATCGACGCCGCATCGCGTCGCCAATCCGCCGGCTGAGCGCAAGGGCTCCTCGCGCCGCCAGTCGATTCCCTTCTTCGTCAATCCCGGCCGCGACACGATGATCGAGTGCCTGCCGCCATTCAGCGCCGGCGGCCGGGCGGCGAAGTACGAGCCGATCACCTATGGAGAATACATCGAACTGAAGACGCGCCAGGCCTTCGGACGGTGAATAATGACAAGACGCCCGTCCACAAGGGCGCAATTGCCGATCAACCAGACAGGGGAATGAGCATCATGAATCTGACCAGACGACAGGGTCTCGCCGCTATGGGCGCTTTTGGCGCCGCCTCGCTTTTCGGCCTGCCGTTGCGCGCGCAGGGCAACACGCTGATCGTGCCGACGCTCGGCGGCGTGTGGGAACAGTTTTGGCGCGGCACCATCGCGCCCGCCTTCGAGAAGGCGTCGGGCGCCACCGTCACTCTCGACGTCGGTAATGGCCGCGTCTTCGGCACTAATCTGCGCGCCGCGGGTGTGGACAATCCTCCCTACTCCATCGTCATGACCAACGAGGTTTTCGCTTCCAGCCTGCGCAAGGAAGGCTATTTTGAGAAGCTCGACCTGTCGAAGGTGCCCAACTACGCCGACCTTTACCCGATCGCCCAGGTAGCCGGCGGCTTCGCCGCGACCGGCGCGCTGTCGCCGATCGGCATCGGCTACCGCACCGACCTCGTCAAGACGCCGCCAAAGAGCTGGAAGGATCTCTGGGACAACGAGGAGTTCAAGGGCAGGATCGGCCTATACAACTTCGCCAATTCGGCCGGCAAGATGGAGCTCCTGCTGGCATCCATGCTCTATGGCAAGGACCAGTACGACGTGGACGCCGGCTTCGCCGCGCTGAAGAAGCTCGGCCAGGTTATCCAGGTCGACTTCAACCTCTCCACCGCGCTGTCGGCCGGCGAGATCATGGTCGCGCCCTTCGACTTCGGCGAGATCACCCGCCTGCGCAAGCAGGGCCTGCCCGTCGATTGCGTGATCCCCGAGGAAGGCATGCTGATGTTCGACCAGAACGCCTGCATCCTGGCCAACGGACCGTCGAAGGAACTCGCCTACCAGTATCTCAACTTCCTGATCTCGCCCGAGATCCAGGGCCTGATGATGCGCGAGTTTTACACCTCGCCGACCAACTCGAAGGTGGTCGTGCCCGACGAGCTCAAGGCCGACATCCCGGTGTCGGGCGATGCGATGGCGAACATCCTGACCTGGGACTGGGACTTCGTGAACGAAAACCAGGCAGCGCTCGCCGATCGCTGGTCGCGCGAGATCGGCTGACCCGTCCCGTCTCGCTATCGGCGCGTCCGCCTCGCGGACGCGCCTCGACCTGAACGAACGACCCGCCGGCGCGGCCCGACCGTGCCGCGGGATCATCTTTTGCATTTCGATCGGAGCACCGCATGACCGAGGTTAGCATCGAGCGGCTGACCAAGATCTACGGCCAGGCACGGGCGGTGGACGGCATATCGATCCGAATCGCCGACGGCGAGTTCATCTCGCTGCTCGGGCCGTCGGGCTGCGGCAAGACCACGACGCTCAAGATGATCGCCGGCTTCGAGGAGGCTTCGGAAGGCGCCATCCGCTTCGACGGTCAGGATGTCGTCGGCACCCCGGCCGAGAAGCGCGACATCGGCATGGTGTTCCAGAACTACGCGCTGTTTCCCCACATGACCGTGGACCAGAACCTCGCCTTCGGGCTGGAGATGCGCAAGGTGCCGAAGGAGCGCATGCGCGAGAGGATCGCGCGCGTGCTCGACATGGTCCAGCTCACGGGCTATTCCGACCGCTATCCGAGCCAGCTTTCCGGCGGCCAACAGCAGCGCGTCGCGCTCGCCCGCGCACTCGTCATCGAGCCGAAGATCCTGCTGCTCGACGAGCCGCTCGCCAATCTCGACGCCAAGCTGCGCGAGGAGATGCGCGTCTTCATCCGCGACCTGCAGCGGCGCGTCGGCATCACCACGGTCTACGTCACCCACGACCAGGCCGAGGCCATGACCATGTCCGACCGCGTGGTCGTCATGTTCAAGGGCCGCATCGCCCAGATCGGCGCGCCGGCCGACATCTACCAGCGGCCGGAAAATCTCGACGTCGCCCAGTTCGTAGGGCAGGTGAACCTCGTGCCGGCGATCGTGGCCGGGTCCGCCGCAGAGGGCCGCGTCACGGTCGACTGCGCTTTCGGTGGGCTCGATCTCGAGGCACGCGCGGCCCACGCGCCGGGCGAGAAGGTGGTTCTGGTGCTGCGGCCGGAAGCCGTCGGCCTCGAGTCCGCCGTTTACGGATCCGGGATCGCCGCCGGAAGCGCGCCGGGGCGGGTCGTCTCGCAGTTCTATTCGGGAAGCCTCGTCGACTACCGGGTCGCGCTCGACAGCGGCGAGACGCTGCACGTGCAGGCCTTTCCCGCGACCCGCTTCGCCGATGGCGAGCGGGTGATGCTGCGCGCCGGCGCCGAGCGGTTCTGGATCATGGGAGCGGCGGCATGAGTCTGTCGCGCCCGCGCAACGCCGGAGCCTTCTGGCTGATCGCGCCGGCGGCGCTGCTGCTCGTCGTCTTCCTCGTGATCCCCTACCTGAACATCGTATTGATGAGTTTCCGCGTGCCGGGCCAGGGCACGCCCTATGGCGTCGGCTTTTCGATCGGCAACTATGTCCGCTTCTTCTCCGATACATTCTACATCGGACAGGTGGCGAACACGCTTTGGATCGGCATCCTGTGCACGGCGATCTGCCTGGTGATCGGCTTCCCCGTCGCCTGGCAACTCGGGCGCGGCACCATGCGCTTCCGCGGGCTTGCCTACGGGCTGGTTCTGTCGCCGCTCCTGGTCGGCATCGTCATTCGCTCCTATGGCTGGACGATCCTGCTCGGCAACAACGGGCTGATCAATCGCACGTTAATGAACGTCGGGCTGATCGATGGGCCGCTGCCGCTGATGTACAACTCGCTCGGCATCGTGATCGCGCTAGTGCACGTCTTCCTGCCCTTCATGATCCTGCCAATCATGGCAGCGATCCAGGGCGTCGACCCTTCGCTCGAGGCCGCCGCCCGCTCGCTCGGTGCGTCGCGCTTCACGGCGTTCCGGCGCATCGTCCTGCCGCTGGCGCTGCCGGGCATCCAGGCCGGCTGCATACTGGTCTTCGTGCTCTCTCTCAGCGCCTATGTCACGCCGGCGTTGATCGGCGGGTTGCGGGTGAAAACCATGCCCGTCACAATCGTCGACGCGCTGATCGACACGTTCCAATGGCCCTGGGGATCGGCGCTTGCCATCACGCTGTCGGTCACCGGCGCGCTGATAGTGCTCGTCTTCGCGCGGATGACGCGCATGAAATGGAAGCAGGCCACGCGATGAACCGCCCGATCCTCAACGCCTACTGCATCCTGGTCTACGCCTTCCTCCTGGCCCCGATCCTGATCGTCGTCGGCGCCTCGTTCAACGCCGGCAACTTCCTCACCTTCCCCCCGCAGGGGCTTTCGCTGCGCTGGTACGTCACGTTCTTCAATAACGAGGTGTTCATGCGCGCCATCCGCACATCGCTATGGGTAGCGGCAGTCTCTACCGTCGTGTCCGGCGTGATCGGCACGGCGGCGGCGATCTACTACGTCCATCACGCAGGACGCTGGAAGGAGGGCATCCGCGTCGCCATGCTATCGCCGCTGCTCCTGCCCGAGGTGCTCACCGCGATTTCGCTGTTGTTCTTCGTCTACGCGATCGGCATCGGCACAAGCACCATGTTCGGCATGGTCGTCGGCCACGTGCTGATAACGCTGCCCTTCGTCTTCATCAACGTTTCGGCCTCGCTGGAGAGCTTCGACCGATCGTGGGACATGGCCGCGCGCAGCCTCGGCGCCGGCACCTGGACCCGCTTCCGGCGCATCATGCTGCCGCTGATCAAGCCCGGCGTCATCGGCGGATGCCTGTTCGCGTTCATCATCTCCTTCGACATCTTCACGATCTCCTTCCTGCTAAAGGGAATCGGTACGTCGACGCTGCCGATCCAACTCTTCGACTATTTGCGCACCAACTTCACGCCGGAGGCCGCCGCCGTCTCCACGGTCTCGATCGTGCTGACGCTGGTCGTAGTCATCGTCTCGGAAAAATTCCTCGGCCTGCGCATCCACCGGTTCTGACCGCGCGCCGCGCCGACGGCATGACGCGCCGACACGACCTGTTTCCGACGATCGTCAGTCGAGGTCGCGGAACGGCTTTTCGCGAATGGCGAGGAATTCCTTAAGGCTGTGGTCCTTGAGCAGCCGCATCCAGTGCCGGCCCTCTTCGGAGGCGTGCAGGATTGCCGTGGTCTCGCGGTTGTAGGACCAGGAACTGCCCAGACCGGCCGTCTCCTGCTGGTGGTTCAGCGCCGCCTTGGCGAACTTGATCGCAGCGCCGGGCATGCGAGCGCACTTGCGCGCCAGCTTTTCGCTTTCCTCCTTCAGCCGCGCCAGCGGCACCGCCTTGTTGACGAGATGGATGCGCTCGGCCTCGCGGCCGTCGATCAGATCGCCGGTGTACATCAGATGCCGGGCATGGATCATCGGAACGGTCCACGGCAGCATCAGGGTCGGCGGCGCAGAAACGTGGCGCACTTCCGGCTCGCCGAACAACGCTTCCTCGGCGGCGATGGTCATGTCGCAGCACATCATCAATTCGAGTCCCCCCGCCAGCGCATAGCCGTTGACCGCGGCGATGATCGGCAACGGCGCCTCGCGCAGCACGGCCATGCGGCGCATGTTGGCGCCGATGTCCTCGCGCCACTGCTCGGCGTCCATCTCGAAGTCCTCGCCGCCGAGGTCGAAGCCAGTGGTGAAGGCGCGCCCGGCCCCGGTGATGATGATGGCGCGCACGTCCGGATCCTTGACCGCCCGCAAAACCGCGGCCTCCAGCGCGTCGCCCAGCGTCTGGTTCATCGCATTCATCTTGTCGGGCCGGTTGAGCGTCAGCGTCACGAACGCGTCCTCACCGTCCTTGTGCCACAGCACCACATCGTCGCTCATCGCCCTATCCCTTTCCGTCGCCTATTCGATCTCGATCACCACGCGACCGCGCACCGTGCCGGTCAGGATCTCTGTCGCGAGTTCCGGCAGGCGGCTCATCGGCTCCACGCGGGTCATCGCGGCCAGCCGGTCGCGGTCGAGATGGGCGGCGAGCGTGGCCCAGGCGCGCTGGCGCCGGGCCATCGGGGCCATCACCGAATCGACCCCGATCAGCGCCACGCTGCGCAGGATGTGCGGCATCACCGTCGTCGGCAGATCGGCGCCGCCAGCCAGCCCACAGGCCGCCACCGCGCCGCCATAGACGGTCTGCGCCAGGACGTTGGCGAGGGTGGTGGAGCCGACCGAATCGACCGCGCCGCTCCAGCGCTCCTTCTGCAGGGGCTTACCGGCGGTCGACAGTTCGGCGCGGTCCATCAAGAACGTCGCGCCCAGCCTGCGCAGATAGTCGTGGGTCTCGGCCCGCCCCGTGGCGGCGACCACCGTGTGGCCCTTGGCGGCGAGCAGGCTGACCGCCATGGAGCCGACGCCGCCGGCGGCACCCGTGACCAACACCTCGCCCACGCCCGGCTTTATCACGCCCCAGGCTTCCAGCGCGTCGATGCAGAGAGCGGCCGTGTAGCCGGCCGTCCCGATCGCCATTGCCTGCTCGGGGCTGAATGCGTCGGGCAGCCGGAAAAGCCATTCCGGCTTCAGCCGCTGGAAACGCGCATAGCCGCCCCATTCCGTCTCGGAGAGGCCCCAGCCGTTGACGATGACGCGGTCGCCTGCTTTCCATTCTGCCGAGCGTGATTCCACAACCGTGCCGGCGAGATCGATGCCGGTCACCATGGGCAGGCGGCGCGCGATACGACCCTTGCCCGAGACGGCCAGGCCATCCTTGTAGTTCAGGCTCGAATGGCTGATCTCGACCAGCACGTCATGGTCGGGCAGGTCGGCGACGGTCAGGTCGCGGAACGCCGCCTTAGGCTTTCCGTCCACGTCCTCGATCAAAAGCGCCTTGAAGGCCTCGCTCATCATGGTCTCCGGCAATTGGGAAGGGTCAGCCGCGCTTCCGGGCGGCGGCCTCGCCATCAGCGCGCCGCTTCAGGCTGGTAGCATGGCTGTCGCGCAGATAGTTGAGGAGTTCGGAAAGGACGCCGATCGCCGACGCGGCGTCGCGCGTGGCGATCGCATCGGCCAGCCGCTCGTGGAAATCCGCCACAGCGCGGCGCTCGCGCACCTGCGAAACGATCATGTTGGTGATCGGCATGAAGGCTTCCACCACCGTGTACATCATCAGGCTCAGCGGACCGTTGCCCGCCGCTTGCACCAGAGCGCGGTGGAAGCGCACGTCGGAGGCGCAGAATTCCTCGTCGGTCAGTCCTTTGACGCGCTGGCGGTCGATCTCGACGCGCATCGCATCAAGGTCGGCCTCGCCATGGCGTTGGCAGGCGAGCCGGCAGCAGATTGCCTCTGTCTCCAGCCGCGCGTCGATGATCTCGTCGATGTCGAAGGCGCCGATGCCGACCAGCAGCGTCGCGGCTCCGGTAATCGCCGAGGACAGGCCCTCCGGATCGGGACGGCGCACGAAGGTTCCGCCCGAGGGACCGCGCTGCGAGCGGATCAGGTTCTGCGCCGCGAGACGCTTCAGCGCCTCGCGGACGGTCGGACGCGAAACGCCGAAGGAGCGCGCCAATTCTTCCTCGGTCGGCAGGCGCTCATCCACCTGCACCCGGCCTTCCATAATGGCGGCGCGAATCTTGTCGGCAACCTGCCGGGCCACCCCCGTGCGCACGACGTCTTCGTATTCGATCGGCATGCATCCTCCGCAAGCCCGGATCCGACGCCGCGCGGCGTCGGATCGTAGCGCACCCGAAGCCGTTCCGGGCTATTATTAAAAATATAGGTTTGACAAATATTGCAAGGAAAATATGCTAGCTCGATGAGGTCCGGACCCGCCATCCGCCGGGCCGTTCGGGCCACATGAAAGCATCGACGGAAAGCGTCCTTTCCCAACTCAGACAGCGGCTGGATCCAGGGGCGATCCTAATCGGTGACGCGGTCGGCGCGCGCTATGGCGACGATCTTTCCGGCATTCCGGGCGTCCATCCCGAACTCGTGCTGCGGCCGCGCGACAGCCGAGGCGTGGCCGAGGTGCTGAAGGCCTGCAACGCGGCGGGGCAGAAGATCGTGGTCCAGGGCGGTCGCACCGGGCTTTGCGGCGGTGCGCGCACGCTTCCCGACGAGGCGGTGCTGTCGCTGGAGCGCATGACACAGCTGGAGCCCGTCGAGCCGATGGCCGCCACCATCGTCGCCGAGGCGGGCGCGCCACTGCAATCGGTGCAGGAGGCGGCGGACGCGGCCGGGCTTTGCTTCGGCGTCGACATCGGCGCGCGCGGCACCGCCACCATCGGCGGCAACGTCGCCACCAACGCCGGTGGCATCCGCGTCCTGCGCTACGGCACCTTTCGCGCCCAGGTGCTGGGTCTGGAAGTCGCGCTGACCGACGGCAGCGTCCTGACCTCGCTCAAGGGCCTGGCCAAGGATAATTCCGGCTACGACCTTAACCAGATCTTCATCGGCAGCGAGGGCACGCTCGGCGTCGTCACCCGCGCCTGCCTGCGGCTGCACCCGAAGCCCGTTTCGCAGGCGGCGGCCTGGTGTGCCCTGCCCTCGCTCAACGCAGCGCTTTCCTTGCTAAAGCTCCTGCGCGCGCGGCTGGGCAATCTGCTGGCGGGCTTCGAGATCCTGTTCGAGCCGCTGGTCGGCGACATGACCGCCGCGCTCGGCATACCCCCGCCGCTGCCGCTCGCCTCGCCCGTCCACGTGTTGGCCGACATTCACGGCATGGCGCCGGGCGCCGACGAGGAGGTATTCGCCGCCGCACTCGGCGAGGCGCTGGAGGGTGGGCTGGCGGGCGATGTGGTGCTGTCGCAATCGCCGCGCGAATACAAGGCGCTTTGGGACCTGCGCGACGGCTGCAACCGCTATCTCTTCTCCCGACCGCCGATGGTCGGGCTCGATATCAGCGTACCGCTGCCTCGCATGGCGGCTTTTCTGGAGCATGCGGAGGCAACGGCGCGGCACATCGAACCGAGCTGCCTGATCTATGTCTTCGGCCATCTCGGCGACGGCAACCTGCACTACATGGTCGACGCCGAGCGACCCGAGGTTATGACGAAGTCCCTGTTTGCCTGCCTCTCGGGCCTCGGTGGAGCGATCACCGCCGAACATGGCGTGGGTCTCGACAAGAGAGCCTATCTGCCGCTGGTGCGCAGCCAGGACGAGATCGCCGCGATGCGCCGGCTGAAGACCGCCTTCGATCCCCAGAACATCCTCAATCCGGGCCGCGTCCTCGACATGGCCCCCGCCGGGCGCATCGCGCCGGGAGTGTCCGCATGACCGCGACCGCCACGCTTGAAGCGCCCCACGCGCCCGAAAAACCGTCCGCGCTCGACGAGCGCTACACGCTGCCGCGCGGGCGTATCCTCGTCTCCGGCACCCAGGCGCTGGTACGCCTGCCGATGATCCAGCGCCAGCGCGACATGGCCGCGGGGCTGAACACCGCCGGCTACGTCTCCGGCTACCGGGGCTCGCCGCTTGCCGGCTTCGACCGCGAGATGGGTAGGGCGAAGCGGCACCTCGCCGAAAGCCACGTCGTTTTCCATCCCGGACTCAACGAGGACATGGCCGCCACTGCGGTGTGGGGCACGCAACAGTCCGGCCTGTTCAAAGGCGCGCGCTACGACGGCGTGTTCTCGATGTGGTACGGCAAGGGTCCGGGCGTCGACCGCTCTATGGACGTGATCCGCCACGCCAACGCAGCCGGTACCAGCCGCCATGGCGGCGTGCTGCTGCTCGTCGGCGACGACCATGGCGCGGTGTCCTCGACCATGCCGCACCAGAGCGAGCACAATCTGATCTCGGCCATGGTGCCGCTGCTTTCGCCGGCCGGCGTGGGCGAGTACATCGAATACGGCCTGCTAGGCTTCGCGATGAGCCGCTATGCCGGGCTTTGGGTCGGCTTCAAGTGCCAGACCGAGATCGTCGAGTGCTCGGCGACAGTGGACATCGACCCCGACCGCCTCGCGATTGCCGAACCGGACCTCGACCTGCCGGCCGACGGGCTGTCGCTGCGCTGGCCCGACAACCCGCTCGCGATGGAGCGGCGGCTCGACGTCAAGATCCTCGCCGCGCAGTCCTTCGCCCGCGCCAACCAACTCGACCGGGCGGTTTGGGACGCCGCGCCAGCGCAGCTCGGGATCGTCTCCACCGGCAAGTCTTGGCTCGACCTTCGGGGCGCGCTCTCCGCGCTCGGCATCGACGAGACCCGGGCACGAGCCCTAGGCATCCGGCTCTACAAGGTCGGCATGACCTGGCCGCTCGAGCCGCAAGGCCTGAAGCGTTTCGCCGAGGGATTGGAACAGATTCTGGTCGTAGAGGAGAAGCGTCCGATCCTGGAGGACCAGATCAAGGCGCTGCTGTTCAACGATGCGAACGGCCGCCCGCCGCGCGTCGTCGGAAAGACCGACGAAGAAGGTCGTCCGCTGCTGCCGGCGGCAGGCGAGATTGACGCGCGCGCCGTCGCCCGCGCGATCCTGTCCCGGCTCGGCGACGCCGCCGACGGGTTCGGCGCAGCCGCGCGTCGCATGGCGGGCGCGGCCGAACCAGCGCTCGAACCGGCGGCGCTTAAGCGCGAGCCCTTCTTCTGCTCCGGCTGCCCGCATTCGGTGTCGACCGTGGTGCCCGAAGGCAGCCGCGCCTCGACCGGTATCGGCTGCCACATGATGGTGGTCGGCATGGAGCGTTCCACCACCACCTTCACCCAGATGGGCGGAGAAGGCGGCGCCTGGATCGGGCTTTCGCCTTTCACCGACGAGAAGCACATCTTCGTCAACATGGGCGACGGCACCTACTTCCATTCCGGCCTGCTCGCCATCCGCGCGGCGATCGCGGCAAAGGTCAACGCCACCTACAAGATCCTCTACAACGACGCGGTCGCCATGACCGGCGGCCAGCGCCACGACGGCGAGGTAACGGTGCCGGGCATCGTCGCGCAGATGCTGGCCGAGGGCGCGCGCCGCGTCGTGGTCGTGTCGGAAAAGCCCGAGGCCTGGCAGGGCGTGCTGCCCCGCGAAGTCGACGTGCGCCACCGCGACGCGCTCGATGAGACGCAGCGCGAGTTGCGCGAAATCGAGGGCGTCACCGTGCTGGTCTACGATCAGGTCTGCGCGGCGGAGAAGCGCCGCCGCAGGAAGCGCGGCGTGATGCCGACGGCGCCAAGCCGCGTCTTTATCAACGAGCTGGTCTGCGAAGGCTGCGGCGACTGTTCGGCCGTGTCGAACTGCATCTCGGTGGAGCCGAAGGAGACCGAATTCGGCCGCAAGCGGCGCATCAACCAGTCGAGCTGCAACGCCGACCAGTCCTGCCTGAAGGGTTTTTGCCCGAGCTTCGTGACCATCGAAGGCGGCGCGCCACGCAAGCCGGCGGCGCGCACGCTGCGCGACCCGTCGGCCGAACTGCAGCTTCCCGCGCTTCCGCCGGTCGAGGGGGCCTACGGCATGCTGCTCGCCGGTATCGGCGGCACCGGCGTTATCACGGTCAGCGCGATCCTCGCCCAGGCAGCCCATCTCGATGGGTTGGCGCTGGTGGCTCTCGACCAGACAGGCCTGGCCCAGAAGAACGGCGCCGTGCTATCGCATCTGCGCCTGGCGCGCGATCCCGACCGGCTGAACGCGCCGCGCATCGGACCGGGCGAGGCCGATCTCGTGCTCGGCTTCGACATGGTCGTGGCCGCCTCGGCGACCGCGCTGGTGACCATCGGCGAGGGCCGCACGCGCGCGGTGGTCGACGACCATTTCGCGCCCACCGCCTCCTTCGTGAAGGACACGACGATCGATTTCCGCGCCGCGACGATGCCGAGACAACTGCGCAGGGCGGCGGGCGACGACGCGGTCGGCATGGTCGCCGCCACCGACATCGCCACCGCGCTGTTCGGCGACGCCATCGCCGCCAACATGTTCCTGCTCGGCCATGCCTGGCAGAAGGGGCTGGTGCCGATCGGGCTGGACTCGATAAAGGCGGCGATCCAGCTCAACGGCGCGGGCGTCGATATGAACCGGAAAGCCTTCGCCTGGGGCCGCATGTCGGCGGTCGACGCCGAGGCGGTGGCTCGCGCGGCCGGGCTGTTGCGCGAGACACCTCTGGCCGAGACGCTGGACGCGGTCGTGGGTCGACGATCGGCGTTTCTCGCAGCATACCAGAACACCGCCTATGCCGCGCGCTACCGGGCGCTGGTCGAGACGGCTCGCGCGGCCGAGGCCCGCGTGGTGGGCGCCGAGGGCGGCTATGCCATGGCCGTGGCGCGCGGCGCCTTCAAGCTGATGGCCTACAAGGACGAGTACGAGGTGGCGAGACTGCACCGCGACGCATCGTTCCGCCGGCAACTGGCCGACCAGTTCGAAGGCGGCTATCGGATGAAATACCATCTCGCGCCGCCTTTGCTGTCGCGCACCGACCAGCGCACCGGCAAGCCGGCCAAGATGGCGTTCGGCCGCTGGATCGAGCCTGCCTTCGCGGTGCTCGCGCGGATGAAGCGTCTGCGCGGCACACCGTTCGACCCGTTTGGCCGCACGGCCGAGCGGCGCATGGAGCGGCGGCTGATCGCTGAGTACTTCGATCTCGTAGAGCGTGTCTCGTGCGACCTCGGCCCGGATACGCTGCCAGTCGCAATCGAACTGGCGCGTCTGCCGCAGGACATTCGTGGCTTTGGCCACGTCAAGCACGCCGCGGCCGAACGCGCCGACCAACGCCGCGCCGCGCTTCTCGACAGGCTGGAGAGGACGCGGAAGGAAGTCGGGGGTCCAGCAAGGATTGCCCGGTAACTTCGAACCGGACGCACGCCGTCACCGGAATTTCTTCACGACAGGGGGCGGGCCGCTTTCGGTGTCCCGGAGGCAAAGGTGGATCGTTGCCTCGCACGGACGCGACGACGTCAGTCGGAGCGATTTTTGATGCGGTCGAGGGTGCGCATCGCGTCGAGTACATGTTGCGCAGAGTCGTTCCGCTCCGGGAGCTGTCTGGCTGAAGCCATGTCGGGCCGTACCCGCAACAATCTGGCGGAGAGAGTGGGCCTGATATCCAACCTTCTCCACTTTAGTCGTTCTTCTAGAATGCAAAGTTTTCCACGCCTATGGCCGCGCAGTTGCATTTCGGCAATGATGCCTTCACCTTATTGCAGACCCTCGCAACTCCTCACGCAACGCCGCGATCTCCTCCCGCAGGGCCGAGATTTCGCGGGAACCGGCGACATTGCTGTCCGGCGCCGCCGCTTCCTGACCGATGAAGAAGGTGGCCAGGCTGGCGGCGATATAGCCGAAGATCGCGAGGCCGTAGATCGACAGCAGCAGCGCGAGCACCCGGCCCTCGGCCGTCAGGGGCCAGAAATCCGACCCGGTCGTCGTCACCAGCATCGCCGTCCACCACAGCGCGTCAGCATAGCCGGAGAAGCCGCCGCTCACGTCGCGTGCCGGCTCGAAGGCCAGCATCCCGCCCGCGCCAAGCAGGATGACCACGGCCGTTGTGGCCAGAACATAGCCTAGACCACGGCGATCGAAGCTTTTCTGCAGCGCACTGAAACCGCGATTGGCGGTGCCGACGATCCGGACGAGCCGCAGCCCGCGGCTCAGGCGCAGCAGGCGCAAGGCGCGCAGGAACCGAAAGGCGGGCGCGATGAGCGCGATGAGGGTGATCGGGTTGCGTCGCAGGAACGTGATCTTGCGCGGCGCGAGGGCAAAGCGCAGCAGGAACTCGATGATGAAGATGATCCAGATGATTGTCCCGAGCAGTTCGAACACGCCCGATGTCGTCCAGACGAGTTCGACGATGACGAGGCTGAGCCAGATGAAGGACAGGACCAGCATCGGTCGCTCAAGCCAGTCCTCGAGCTGCGTCAGCACCTCCCAGCGCTCGCGTTCTTCCTCCGGCGCATCGGTCTGCGGGTCAGGAGCTTCTTTCATGGGTCTCTCCTTTCGGAACGGCAAGAATGCTTGAAAGTCTGAGCGCGTTCGCGATCGGACACCTTCCGTTCAAGGGCGGTATCGCCCCGGCCTAGGTGCCATTCTATTTGCGGCAGCGTGATGCTGCATTGCGATTGTGCTGCTTGGGCCGTCGTTGCAAGGTCCGCCTCATGACGAAACTGCTCGCCCACCGGTCGGGCGACCTTGCTCTGAACGATGCCTTCTGGACCTGGACGGTGACGGTGGGTCTGCTTGTCAATATCGCGACCAGCATCCTGCTTCTGGTGCTGATCTTGCAGGACCAGCCGCTGGCCGCCGTGCTGGTCGGCTACGGTCTCTCGATACCGTAGAACATCGTTGCGACCGTTGAGGTCTGGCGGTCGGCCGCGCGCTACTGCGGTCCGACGCTCCACGCGGATCTGGCACGCATTGCGAGCGTCCTTCTGATGGCGGCCCTGACTCTGACGTGACGCGCGGCGACACAAACGGTCATCCCATGGTGCCGTCGGCCACTCAGGTACTTGGCGCATCCATGGCTGCAACCTTCTCATGCTCGCCCATGCCGCTCAGCAGGCATCTCAGGACATCCGATCCGGTGATCATCCGCTTCACCCCCGGCGTCCATAGCAGCATGACCGTTTCGTCATGGCCAGCGTCCTGCGCGCGCAGGGTGGCAAGGATGCCGAGGGCCATGTCGAGGGTTTCCTTCGGTCTGGTGACCACTGCCGGGCGATGGCAGTAGTCGCTCATCGCGACATCGCTCCCGAGAACCAGAAAGTCCCGCAGGAAGGCATTCGCGTTCAGCAGGAGGCGCGGCTGCGCGTCGTCATCGGTGAGAACGATCCACTTCTTGCGCGATGCGGCCAGCTTGCGGATGAAGGGGTCGTCTTGCGAGCGGTCATAGGCGGGGAAGACAGGGCGATACTCGTCGAAGGGCAGCTGCACGATGCTGTTGGTATCGAGGGGTTTGCCCTGATCCTGCACGACGAGGTCATCGAGCGCGAGGAAGTTGATCGCCCCGATCGCCTCCACGCGACCCACCTCGCTGCCAGTATTCACCGCGTGGTAGCGCAGGATGTTGTGCAGTTCACGTTCTCGGAACCAGGGGACGCTTTCGGTGCCGACCCATGCGTCCAAAAGAAGGGCTGTAGGTTTTGCGAGCGGCCAGAGCAGGATACGGTAAAACCGCAGGACTGGCGCGAAGATCGCGACCGCCCGAAGTGCATTCCGGGAGAAATAGGCCTGTGGTCCGATTTCACCCAACGCGGTGATGACGACAGTGGAAAAGAGAAAGGCAAGCACCCCTGCCATCACGGAATCCGCAAGCATGGTCAACGCGACGTTGATGGCGACATTGCCCATGAGGATCGTGACAAGCGTGAAGTTCGCATCGCGCCTGAGCTCGAGGGCGCTTGAGGCTGTCTTGTCGCCCGCTGCGGCCGCCGCCTCGAGGCGGAGGCGACTGAGGCTGAAGACGGCGATGTTCGACCCGGAGAACAGGGCCGATTGCGAGATGCAGAAAGCGATCCCCAACCAGATCAGCGCGTCGTTCATAAGGCATCCCTTGAATACGGTTCAAACCGCGGGCCACGACAATGGCACCCGCGGCAAGACAGAAGAGCTCAGGACGCGCGTGAGACGCATGACCGCGGAGATCTGCGGACCATGCTGAGCACCTGCCTTGCAGCGTTACCTGCCCTTCATACCCGGTGCTGACCACGAAGTAACGGGCCGCATCGATATCGCCAATCCTGCGCCGTCATGCGGCACCGACTGCCGTGCTTTCGATCTCGAGACATCTCCAGACACTTAGGCTGTAGCGCTCTCGCGGGAACTGGTTTCCATCGCGGGCTGCAACCACCACCCTACGAAAAGCTGATGACAGGGCGGAGGCATCGGGCCCGTTCGCTTGGCAGTGAACGACCTCTTGGCTGTGTCCCTGCTGATGGTGTAGGAGGCCGCGCGCGGAGCCGTCGGCGTAGCGCAGCGCGCGGCCGACTGCAACGCTGGCGGTCATCGCCGATCTTCGAGAAGGTTCGGGTTGCAACACTTGTAACCTGAAACGGAGACGACGATGACCGACGAGAGAATGGCGCTGATCGAGCTGATTGAGAAGCAGGCCGACAGCGACTTCGTGCGCGACATGCTGGCCTTTGCGGCCGATCGCATCATGGAGATGGAGGTGGAGGCGCGCACGGGCGCGGCGAAGGGCGCACGCTCGCCGCTGCGGGAGGTGCAGCGGAATGGCCATCGCGACCGGGAGTGGGACACCCGCGCCGGCCGGATCGCGCTGGAGATCCCGAAGCTGCGCAAGGGCAGCTACTTCCCGAGCTTCCTCGAACCGCGCCGGACGGCCGAGAAGGCCTTGGTGGCCGTGATCCAGGAGGCCTACGTCCAAGGCATCTCGACGCGCTCGGTCTATGATCTGGTCAAGGCGATGGGTGCGGGCGGCATGTCGAAGAGCCAGGTGAGCCGGCTGTGCGCCGACATAGACGAACGAGTGAATGCCTTCCTGACGCGACCGCTGGAGGGTGCCTAGCCCTATCTGTGGCTTGACGCGACCTACCTGAAGGTGCGCGAGGGCGGCGTTCACCATCGGGCTTGAACCGATGGCGCCTCGATGGCTCACCGTCAGCCGTGCCGTGATAATCGCCGTGGCGGTGAACGATGACGGCAAGCGCGAGGTTCTGGGCGTGGCCACCGGCCCCTCCGAAGCCGAGACGTTCTGGACCGACTTCCTGCGGTCTCTCGCCGATCGTGGCCTGCGCGGCGTGAAGCTCGTCATCGCCGACGACCACAAGGGTCTGCGCGCAGCCGCCCGCCGGGTGTTCAATGCCACGCACCAGCGCTGCCGCATTCACTGGATGCGCAACGCTCTCGCCCATGCGCCGACAAAACAGCGCATGGCGGTTGCGGCGATGCTGAAGACGATCTTCGCCCAGGAAACCAAAGCCGACGCCGAGGCCCAGTGGGAGGTCGTGGCCGACGCGCTGCGGGACAAGCAGCCCAAGCTCGGCGCCCTGATGGATGCTCCCGGGACGACGTGCTGGCCTACATGACCTTCCCGCGCGAGCAATGGGCCCAGATCGCCAGCACGAACCCGCTCGAACGCGTCAATCGCGAGATCAAACGACGGGCCGACGTGATCGGCATCTTCCCCAACGACGATGCCATCGTGCGCCTCGTCGGCGCGCTGATGCTGGAGACCAGTGACGAATGGGCCGTGGCTCGGCGCTATATGTCGCTTGAAACGCTCGCTCGCATCACCGACAATCCAACCGTCAGGCTGCCCGCCGTGGCCGCCTGATCAGCCTCGGACCTCTCCGAAGGTTGGCGCTCATACACCATGCCGCGGGACATGATCGCGATGGCCGGGATGCCGCTGGACGGAAAGCGGGTCATCCATGCCACTTTCGAGACGATCGTTGACGCCTGACGGGCCGCTGTCAGAGAGCCCTCGGTCGAACGCAAGGCTGCCAGGCCGGCTGCGAGACCCTGTGGTCAAGCCCGTCGCGCCCAACAGGATTGCCGCGAATCGCTCGCGACGGCGACAGTCGGGCTGTCCGGTCGGCGGGAGCGGGGCCTGGCGCGACGCGACCGTGGCGTCCCTGCAACCCATTGGCAGGGGGCTTCGCGGCGGGGCGAAACCGGCTAAATGCGAGCCGATTTGACCCTGTTCCAGCTGATGACTGCAGACGCAAGGAAGAAGGTGCGCGATAGCTGCTTTTTGCCTTTTCAGCCGTCGACCACGATCTTGGTTTCGGGAACGTTGTTCGACGCGCCGAAAGGCGCATGGACGAAGCACAGGTATGTCGCTGTCTTCACGCAGGCGTCCCAGAGACGTCATCCGGTTAGGGACTGGCTAATCGCCGAAAGCCGGGAAATGCAGCGGATGCTCGAAGACTTGACGGCGGGTCCAAGTCCCGTCGGCGCGCAAGGCTCTCTATAAGCACGTGTCTGGCCGCCACGTCAGACAATTTCGCTGGCAGGGCCGAGCCGTCGCCCCGAGACGACGATGCTTGGCATCGGGACGCGATGGAGGAGAATGCCGTCATTCCGAAGACGTGGAGGCGCATAGCCGCACGCCATCCGAAATCCGGGTCCACTCGCGTGCGACCTGCTGGAAACCCTGCTGGCTCTCGAATATTCGTTTCGAGAGATCGTCATGTGATCCGATCTCGGCGACGACCTCGGTCGCGATCTTGGCAAAGGCCTCCAGAAGCTCGTCGCTGAATCGCGCGATCGTCACAACGCCTTGATCGTGCATTCGCTTCAGGGCGACCGCATTGTTGCGGCTGAACTCCGCCAATGACAGCGCGAACTCGGCGGCGCATGCAGTTTCGAACAGGCTGCGATCAGCCGGCGAAAGGCTCTCCCACACCTCGGATCTAATGCCGAGCGTCAAGGCGGCGCCGGGTTCGTGCCAGCCAGGATGGTAATAGTGGCTTGCCGCTTCATGCAGCCCTATTTCCATGTCCAGCCATGGGCCGACCCATTCGCATGCGTCGATCGCGCCCGACTGGAGCGACGGCAAGATCTCGGCCGCCGGCAGGAGGATGACCGTTGCGCCGAGCCGCCGATATATCTCGGCGCCCAGGCCTGCCATCCGGTAGCGCAGACCGCGAAAGTCCTCCCTATTCGTCACCGCGCGGATGAACCAGCCCCCCATCTGCGCGCCGGGGCTGCAGCATAGCAGCGGCTTGATGCCGAAGTCGGCCGCAAGCTCGTTGTAGAGCGCCTGCCCGCCGCCCGAATGAACCCATGCGAAGAGTTCCCCTGTCGTCAGGCCGAAGGGAACGCCCGAATAAAAGTGAAAGGCCGGCGACTTCTTCTCGTAGTAGCCGATATGGGTGTGAAACATGTCGGCCAGTCCGGCCCGAACCGCATCGAAAGTCTCGAACGGTCGCACGACCGCTCCCGACGCGGAGACCTCGATTTCGAGTCGACCTTCGGAAACAGATGCTATCGCGGTGGCCAGCCGTCGCGCGCTTGCCAGCATGCCGGGCCCATCGGGCCAGTCCGTCACCATGGTCAGCCGACGGCTGCCCTGCGCTATCGCTGGCGACGCAAGCGAAAGTGGCGCCCCCGCCGCCAACCCCGTCAGAATATCCCGGCGCCTCATGGGAGAGTCTCCAGTCCAGTATCGAGGGAAACGTGCTAATCTATATCACATCGCTGCGCAGGATCAGCCGTGAACAGCAAAGCCTCGGAACGCGACGTGAAACGGTCCGCCTCTCTGTGGCGAACCGGCGTGGGTGCGACGATGTTTGCCGTATTCCTGGTTGTCGCCGCGTTTGGCGCGGCAGCGGCGGGTTCGGCGATCTATGCACTGCACCAGTTGGGCGATCGATTCGAGATCGTCGAGGCGCGCCTGCCGCGCACGTTGTCTACGCTCGATATATCGCGATCCGCCGAACGGATTGTCGCGGCGGCCCCTTCGCTGCTCGCCGCGGCCGACAAGCGTCATCGCGCCGAAATAGGCGCTTCTCTTGACGAAGAGATGCGGAAACTCCGCGATGCCTTGGCGGCCTTGATTGCGAACGGCGCCGCCCCTCCGGCGTCCGATGTGGAAGCAGTAGTTTCCTTTCTCGCCGCCGATCTGAAGTCGCTCGGCGATCTGGTTTCCCGTCGCCTTTCGGCGAACGAAGTGCTCATTGAGTTGAGAGGTTCCGTCTCGAGCAATGCTGCCGGTATCGAGCGCTTGCTTGCACCGTGGATCATGATCGTCGAGAGCGAGATCGGCGCGATCTCCGACGACATCGCCACCGGAGCCGAGTTCACGGGTACCCCGTTTAAACTTGCTGCCCATCGCAATCTCGAGCGAAATCTTCGCTCAAGCCAAGCTGGGGCGATCTCCATCGCCGAAATGCTCGGCGAGGCCTCGATTGCCGATCAGCCCGAGCGTCTCGCGGTCCTGAGATTTCAGGTAAACCGGTCGCTGGATGATCTGGCTTCGATGGCGGAAGGATTCGATCCCCGCCTCGGCGCCGTGCTGGTGCCGGCGGTCGGCACGTTTCGCAAACTGGCAAATGGGCCTGCCTCGGTTCCGGAACAACGCCGGGAGGAACTTGCTCTTCTGAAGGAGGGATCGAAGCTAGTCGCGGCGCTCGACCTGCGATCTGCTGAACTCATCGCCGCCGTCGCCGAAATTGGCTCGGCGGCCTCCGCCGACATCCGGTCCGCTATCGTGCACGCGATGCTGTTGCAGGAGCGCAGCATCTGGCTCCTGATCCTGGTCTCGATCGCGGCATTCGCCGCGTCCTCCCTGACTGCCTGGCGCTACGTCGGTGGGAACGTCGTGCGGCGACTGAACGCCCTTAGCGAGGGCACGCGCGCCATCGCAGCCGGCGATCTGGAGGCCTCAGTACCCATGGAGGGCGCCGACGAAATCACCGCACTCGCAGAGGCAGTCGAGACGTTCCGGCTGAACACTCGGGAACGGAATGCGCTCCTGATCTATAAAGCGCAGAACGCCGACCGGTTGGAAAATGAAGTCCGGCAGCGCACGACTGAACTTTCGCAATCCATGCAAGTGGTCGAGGAAAAGAGTCGGGAGCTGGAGGCAGCGAACAGATTCAAGTCGCATTTCCTGGCATCTGCAAGCCACGACCTGCGTCAACCGCTTCACGCCCTGAACCTGTTCGTCGCGCAGTTGCGGGAAGAACGCGACCTGAAGGAACGCGAACGTCTTGTGGGCCGGGTTGATGCGGCGGTCGGCTCAATGAACGACCTCTTCGACGCGCTGCTCGATATGGCAAAGCTCGACGCTGGTGTGCTGGAGCCAAAACTGCGGTCCTTCGCGGTAGGGCCTCTGCTGGCGCGTTTGCGCCGGACGTTCTCGGGTCAGGCCGAAAGCAAGGGGCTGAAAATGAGCGTGGTCGAGAGTAGCGCCTGGGTTCAAAGTGACCCGATCCTGCTCGAAAGGATTCTGAACAATCTTGTTTCCAATGCCGTCCGCTACACCCCGATCGGCGCGATCGTCGTGGGCTGTCGCGGGCGGGGGCCGGACCTGCGTATCGAGGTCTGGGACACCGGCGTGGGCATCCGGGAGGACGACAAGTCATCTATTCTCGACGAATTCGTCCGGCTCGGGTACGGCGACGATGGTAGGATGGACGGTCTCGGGCTCGGCCTCTCGATCGTCAGCCGTCTGGCGGACTTGATGGGGCACCGTCTTGAGATCACCTCCCGCGTCGGCAAGGGCTCCCGATTTACGATCATCGTTCCAACGGTCTCCGAGCAAGGCCAGGCGACCGCTGGCGCATCAGCTGTGAACCCTGCCGATACGACGCGCGGAAAGTGCGTGCTTGTTATCGACGACGATCCGCTGGCGCTTGACGGTTTGGTCGGCATCCTGCGCAGTTGGGGCTGCCATGTTATCTCCGCTTCGGATCCCGATATCGCCCGCCGCGCCCTGACGGCGTCGACGGTTTCTCCGAACCTCATCATCTCCGACCTTCATCTCGGAGGAGGTCGGTCTGGCATGGAGTTCATCAATGGCGTGCGAGCCGATGCCGGGGCTGTGATACCTGCATTCCTCATTTCCGGGGACACCACCTCGGACAGCATCCGGAGCGTCAGGGCGCGCGGCTTCCACCTGCTACACAAGCCAGTCGCTCCCATGCGCCTGCGCGCAATGGTTAACCGGTTGACGGCGGCGGCTTCCGGCGCGGAGCCGCCCACCTGAAATGTCAGCGTCGGACGCGGGCGACCGGAGCCAGGAGCAAGCCGGCCGCGACAACCGCTTCCGTGCGGTTGGCGGCGTTCAGCGCCTTGAGGATTGCCGTAACGTGGTTCTTCACGGTGGGCTCAGCCACTTTGAGCGAGCGGCAGATGGCCTTGTTGCTCTTGCCCTGCATCATCAGCGCCAGCACCTCGCGCTGGCGGGCGGTCAAGCCGAGGTCACTCGCCGGTGGCAATGCGCGTTCGGCATCCGTTGCCTGCGCGCTCGCCGACGGATCGGGTACGAGGATTTCGGTCGGAATGTAGATCCCCCCGGCGAAGATGAAATCCAGGGCGCCCAGCATTACCTCGCGTGTCGCCGATTTCGGAATGAAGCCCTGCGCGCCTAGCTGGAGCGCGCGGGTGATGTCTCCCCTGTTCTGGCTTGCCGAGAGGACCACCACCGCCATTTCGGGATGGCGCTGGCGCAGTTCTGCAAGCGTGTCGAACCCGCTCGCATCCGGAAGCCCGAGATCGAGCATGACCAGTTCGATGTCCGTGTTGTCGTCAGCGATCCCGAGCGCCTGACGTGAACTCGACGCCTCCAGAATGGACACGCCCGGGCTCAGGGCCGCGAGCACTCCGCGCAGCGCGTCGCGGATCAGCACATGGTCGTCGACGACGAGGAACTTCATTCGGCCCTGCCAAGTCAAAGCGGCATCATACCTCAGTGTCAGGATTGAAGCACGCAGATGCTACCCGGTCGATCGAGCGCGAACCTCTTGGATCGGCCCGATTTTCTGGATACCGTCGCGATTCATAAGGACTTTTGGATCAGTACTCCCGGAGGATTCACCCGACGGCACGCATTCGACATCATCGATTTCGCCGAACAACCGGCGATCAAGCGGAGGTCGATGTCATGCAGGAACTGCTTGCCGTCCTCGTCACCTGGATTTCGGTCGCCACGGGCATGCCGGCCGCTGGCGATCATCCGCGGGTCGTTCGCGCAAGCAGTGCCGAGATGGTCGCGCTCCGGCTTGATCGCGCCGCGCCCGGGCTTGCGCATAGCGCTGAGATTCAGTTCAGTGTGACTGCCTCACCTGGCCACCATGCCGATCTCCACGCCGTCTACGACGACCAGACGCAGACTATACATCTTGAGCATGGATGGACCGGCGCTACCCCCGCAGAAAGTTCGATCCTTGTGCATGAACTGGTCCATCATCTGCAGAACGTCTCCGGGCTCACCTATGCATGCGCGGAGGCGCGGGAGAAGCCGGCCTATCAGGCGCAGGCGCGCTGGCTCGAGCTTTTTGACACGTCGCTGGAACAGGAGTTCGAGCTTGATCCCATGACGTTGCTGGTGCGCAGCAACTGCATGCATTGAAGTTCCTTACCCATCGGATCGCCGGAGGCGCGCAATGGCGGGCCTGCTCCTCCGCGATCGCTCCTCCCTGGCTCAATGGGTTGTCATGGCGTCAGCAGCGCAGCGATACGCAACATTTCCTTGACAAGCATGTCCAGATCCTCGCGCTGGGTCCTGTGATTGTTGATCGCCACCCGCAGACAATGTTCGCCATGGACGGTCGTGTCGGAAAGGACGGCGATGCCCTCCTCCTGCAGCCGCAGCATGATCTCTATGTTGAGCGCCTTGCGCGAAACATCGTCCATGCCCCGGGGCCTGTAGCGGAAGCAGACGATGTTGATGCTGGTCGGCGCGATCAGTTCGAACAGGGGTTCTTGCTCGATCAACCCGGTGAGGTAGCGCGCCTGCGCGATGTTCTGGTCGATCAGGCGGCCGAACTTCTTGATGCCATGTTCCTTGAGAGCCATCCAGACCTTCAGCGCCCGAAAGCCGCGCGTCGTCTGCAGGCCATATTCATACAGCCATTCAGCCGATGCGAGGCCGCGTGGCGTCGACTCAAGGTACTCCTGGGTGACGGCGAAGGCGCCGCGATGCGCGGCTGCGTCGCGGATCAGGATGCAGCCGACTTCGAAAGGGGCGTGAAACCATTTGTGCGGGTCTAGCGCCACGGAATTGGCGCGGGCGATGCCGGAGACCCGGTAGGCATTTGCCGGCGCGATCGCAAGCAAGGCGCCGATACAGCCATCGACGTGGAGCCAAAGAGCCTCTTCCGCCGCCAGGTTCGCGAGAGCGTCCAGATCATCGATGGCGCCGGTGTTGACCGTGCCCGCGTTGGCGATCAGGCAGGCGGGTTGAAAGCCCGCCGCGCGATCCTCCGTTATCGCTGCCCGAAGCGCGGCGACGTCGATCCGCAGATCGCCATCCGAAGGGATGCGCCGAAGCGCCTTGTTGCCCAGCCCGAGCGCCTCGACTGCCTTGCGATGGCAGCTGTGCACCTGATCCGACGCATAGAAGCGCAGCGGCCTTTCGACTGCGCCGACGCCATCCTCGCGGATGTTCACTCCCGCTTTGACGTTGCGCGCGACGGTGAGAGCGATCAGGTTGGCCATCGAGCCGCCGCTGACCAGCGTTCCGCTTGCAGACGGAGGAAACTCCAACATCTCCTTGCACCAGTTCACGACCTGGCCGTCCATCGAAGCGGCGGCATGATTGCCGCCGCCGAGGTTCGACCCCTGGACGGCCGCCAGGAAGTCCGCCAGCGCGCCGGTGAAATTGCTCGACCCCATGTACCAGGACCAGAACCGCGGATGGATGTTACCCATCGGATAGGGCATCAGCTTCTCGGCTACCTGGCGGTAGACATCAACGAGCGGCGTCGGAAACTGCGGCAGCGATCCTTCGAATGCCGCCTTCACCTCGTCCGGCATTTCCTGCCACACCGGACGCTCTCGGACCTCGCGGAGATAGCTGATCGAATCGTCTATCATTCGATGCGCGAGCGTGCTGACATCGCTCCAGTCGATGGGATCGAGCGTTTCTTCCGCCTCCAGGATCGCGGGGCCGCGCAGTGCATCCATCTTGTCTCTCCCTCGCGACGTCTTCACGCGGCAGCGAGCTGGAAGCCGGGGGTCGAGAACGAAAGTGCGAGTTCGCTCTCGTCCATGTCGGCCTCGATCCCATCGAAGAGCGGCGTCGTCAGGTACCGCTCGCCGGTGTCGGGAAGCATGCACAGGATGACGGAACCGGCTGGAGCGCGTTCCGCTAACTGATGGGCAACGGCAAAGCTGGCGCCACCGGAAATCCCCGTCAGGATTCCCTCCCTTTGCGCGAGGGCCCTTGCCCATTTGATCCCTTCGGCGCCCGCGATGGGGATCACTTCATCGTACAGGCTGGAATCGATCGCCTCCTGCAGCACTTGGGGAACGAAGTCCGGAGTCCAGCCCTGGATCGGATGGGGTTCGAAGGCGGGATGGCTCGAGGTCGGCGCGCCGCCGGGCTCTCGCTCCTGCGCATGTCCGCTGCCGATCAGTTGCGCGTTCGCGGGCTCGGCGAGCACGATGCGCGTCTTCGGACGCTCTCGGCGCAGCACGCGGCCGATGCCCGCAACCGTGCCGCCGGTGCCGTAGCCGGTGACGAACCAGTCGAGCGGCGATCCGGCGAAGTCGTTGATGATTTCGCGCGCGGTCGTCGCCTCGTGAATGGCGGCATTGGCTCTGGTCTCGAACTGGCGCGCCAGGAACCAGCCGTTCTTCTCGGCCAACTCGACGGCCTTCCTGTACATGCCGAACCCCTTCTGTGCGCGCGGTGTCAGGACCACCTTGGCGCCGAGCATGCGCATCAGCTTGCGGCGCTCGATGGAAAAGCTGTCGGCCATGGTCACGACCAGAGGGTAGCCCTTCGCCGCGCAGACCATCGCCAGACCGATGCCGGTATTGCCCGATGTCGCCTCGACCACGGTCTGGCCGGGGCTCAGGGTTCCGTCGCGTTCCGCCGCCTCGATGATGTTGAGTGCCAGCCGGTCCTTGACCGATCCGCCCGGATTGAAGGCTTCGGCCTTGACATATATGTCGACGCCGGCCGGGGCGAGGTGATTGACCCGGATTGCGGGCGTGTCTCCCACGGTTTCGAGCACGCTGGCGAGAAGCCAGCCACGCCCCTGTGTTGTGCGCATTGTCATCGCGTCCATCGATGTCCTCCATTTTGTCCCCATCAGAAGGCGAACCCGCGTGATGGGCGGCCGGTCAGTGCTGGTGTTCAGGTGGCGCAAAAAGGATCAGTTCGACCCGCTCGGCACCTTCGACGTAGGCGTCATGCCCCGGCGGGATTTCAAAGAAGTCGCCAGTGCTGATGTGGGTCTCAATCCCGGTGTCGATCATGCGGACGACGAGGCTGCCCGAGATGCAGTAGCCGGTGTGCCGCATCGGGCAGGAGTCGGGCGACCCGAGCAGCGGTTTCTCATCGGCTTCCCAGGTCCAGCCGGGCTCGAAGATCGCGTGCATGCCTGCGCTGCCGTCGGCCATCTTGACGATGGAAATGCCACCACGCTCCTTCATGTCGAGACGCTGGTCCGGCGTTTCGAAACGTCTGGTCTCTATTGCATTGTCTTGCATCATCCTGCTCCGTTTCTGCTCGAATCTGCGACTGGGCAGTGCTTACTCATCAATCCTGAGGCATCCGCTTCGGGGAAGCTTGATGGAACTCTGAAGAATTCCTGTAGACGCCGCCGTTTGTGTTGTATGGTGCCGCATGGCGTGGTCATTCGGTGACTTCCGACTCGATCCGGAGCGATTTCAGCTCATCTGCCGCGGCGAGCCGGTGCGGCTCGAACCGCAAGTGCTTTCCCTGCTCATTCATCTTGTCCGAAACCGTGATCACATGGTCACGAAAGAGGACATCGTTGCCGCGGTCTGGCAGGGTGAGGCTGTCTCTGACGCCAGCATTTCCAGTCGGATCCGCTCCGTCCGCCAGGCGGTCGGCGACGACGGGGCGCGGCAGGCCGTGATCCGCACTGTCCATGGTCGAGGATTCCGCTTTGTCCCCGAGGCGACGACCATTTCGCCCGGGCACGCCGCCTCGGAGAGTTTCACCCATCCGCCGATCGGGCGTCCCGGTGGGCGCCCCTCGATCGCCGTCCTGCCCTTCCAGCAACTCGGCGTGTTGCCGGATCTCGCCATCCTTGGCGACGCCATACCTCACGAGATCATCGAAGCGCTGTCCCGGCTGCGATGGCTAGCCGTGATCGCGCGGGGATCGACCTTCCGCTTCCGGCAGATCGCCGCTGATCTTGATCTGGTGTCGACGGCACTCGCCGCACGCTACGTCCTGTCCGGAGTGATAGAGAGCCCCGGCCGCACCATCGCCGTGACCCTCGAACTGACCGACGCCAGCTCGCGCGAGGTCATCTGGGCCGACAGGCTGGTGGCTCCTGTCGACGAAATCGGCGGCCTAAGGGCGCTGATTGTTACGCACCTGATATCGGCGCTCGAGACACATATACCCTACAACGAGGCGCGCCTTGCGCGACTGAGCGATCCGACCGGGCTGGACGCCTGGGCGAACTACCACATCGGCCTCGGTCATCTCTATCGCTTCACGGCAGCCGACAATGCATTGGCAAAGCTTTATTTCGAGCGGGCGGTCGCGACGGGCCCGCAATTTGCGCGCGCCCATGCGGGGCTGTCATTCACCAGCTTTCTGGACGCTTTCCTTCGCCTGACGCCGGACCCGGCCTTGGCGGCGCGCAATGCGCGGCTCCATGCCGAACGTGGCCTGGAACTGGACCCCCTCGATCCTTTTGCAAACTTCACGATGGGGCGAACATTCTGGCTGTCCGACGAGCCCGAGATCGCCGCCGACTGGCTGGCGCGGGCAACGGCGCTGAACCCGAATTATGCGCAAGGCTTCTATGCCTCCGCATTCACGGCGATGCTTACGGGAGATGCGCCCACCGCATTCGGCGCATTGGACACCTCGCTGCAACTAAGTCCACTCGACCCGCTACTCTACGGCATTCATGGCGTCCGTGCCCAGGTGCTGATCCAGAAGGAGGATCATGAGGCAGCCGCGGGCTGGGCCGACCGTGCGGCCGCCACGCCTGGAGCCCATTATCTGATCGCCATGATTGCACTTGTCGCGAACGGGCTGGCCGAGCGTCACGAGCAGGCGGCCCGGTGGCGGCAGACGATCCGCCGGCTCAAGCCCGACGCTACATCCGCGCATTACTTCGCCGCCTTCCCGACGCGGGAAACGAACTCTCGTGCGCGCATCGACAAGGAACTGCGCCGTCAAGGCTTCTGATTCAAGATCGTCCACCTGCGTTCGAACGGCGCAGATATGCCTTGTTTCTCAGTTCGCCGGATAGCAACTTTCGCTTAGAGATGTTTAGTCCCGGCATTGGTGGAGCGGGTTAAGTCTGAAGCGATGAGGCTCGGCGGCCCAGCGTTTGCAGATGAACTCGTAGGGCGTTAGGCCGTGCAAGATCTTCAGCCGACGCCCGAAGTTGTAGGCGGCGATGAAGTCGGCGAGATGCCGTTCGAACTGGTCGTGGTCGTCATAGTGGTAGCGCCTGACGGTCGCATCCTTAGTTCACCCTGAAAAACGCGTGAACCCCTTGTGTTCGAGGGATTCCCCTCGGGTCTGAAGCATTGGAGAATGCCGGAAATTGATCCTGACCCCCATTGATTTCCGGTGTTTTCGCAATGCGCCCATCCCGCCCGTCATCCGGCAAGAATGATCTCTTTCGTGAGCGTCTCGACGCGATCATCAATGCCCGCCATCCGCTAGCGCGATTGTCGAGATTGATGCCCTGGTCACGGTTCGATGAAGCCTTTGGCAGCTTTTACCGCCCGGTCGGTAGGCCGGCCAAGCCGACGCGACTGATGGTGGGTCTGCACTACCTCAAGCACGTCCACGACCTTTCGGACGAGGAAGTGGTCGATCGATGGGTGGAGAATCCGTATTGGCAATTCTTCTGCGGCTTCGAGTTCTTCCAGCACGAGGAGCCGATCGACGCCAGCACGATGACGCGCTGGCGCAAGCGGATCGGGCCGGAGGGGCTCGAGCAGATGCTGAAGGCGAGTGTTGACGTTGCGCTCGATACCGGGGTCGCCACGGCCAGTTCGCTGGAGAGGATCACCGTCGACACTACGGTGCAGCCGAAGGCGATCGCTCATCCAACCGACAGTCGGCTTTACCTGAAGGCGATCCAGATCCTCGTCCGCCAGGCGAAGCGGCATGGGATCGTGCTCCGGCAAAGCCACACCCGGCTGGCTAAGGCCGCGGCGGTGCGGGCGGGTTGCTATGCCCATGCCCGGCAATTCCGCCGGATGCGCCGCGAGTTGAAGAAACTGCGCACCTATCTCGGCCGGGTGTTC